>NZ_BSSE01000009.1 GCF_030268965.1 Microtetraspora sp. NBRC 16547
GGACCCGGCCGGCCGTCGTGATGTGCGACAAGGCCTACTCTTCCAAGAAGAACCGCGCCTACCTGCGGAAACGTAAGATCAAGGCGGTAATTCCCGAAAAAAGCGACCAGCAGGCCAACCGGCGGAAACTGGGCTCCAAGGGCGGTCGTCCCCCGGGGTTCGACTCTGTCCGATACAGAGATCGGAACACGGGGGAACGCTGCTTCAACCTGCTGAAACAGTGCCGTGCCGTCGCGACCCGCTACGACAAGCGCGACTTCATGTATCTCGGCACCATAGATGTCGCCTCGGTACGGATCTGGCTCCGCAATCCCGTCTCGTGATCTACAAAACACGACCTAGTGCCGCATCAGCTTGGGTTTGCCCCGTTTCGTGACGACACGCCGATCAAGGTCCCACCGCGATCGGCGTGATCGCCTCACACTCTGCTCGTGGCCGAGCGGGTTCGCGTACGCGAGATCGATGACGATGAAGGAAACCGGTTGCTGCGCATCGTACGGCGCGGCACGGGATCAGTGGTGACCTGGCGACGGGCGCAGATGGTGCTGCTGTCGGCCCAGGGCATGAGCACCGGTCAGATCGCCAAGGTGGCCTTCACCAGCGAAGACCGGGTGCGGGATGTGATCCACAACTTCAACGCCGATGGGTTCGACTCCCTGTACCCCAAGTACAAGGGCGGTCGCGCTCCGGTGTTCACGCTTCCGCAACGCCGTGAAATAAAGAAGATCGCCAAGTCCAAGCCTGCCGAGCACGGGCTTCCGTTCTCCCGGTGGAGTCTGACCAAGCTGGCCGACTTCCTGGTCGCCGAGGGGGTGGTCGAGGACATCAGCCATGAGGGCCTGCGCGAGCTTCTACGTGCGGAAGGAGTCTCCTTTCAAGCCGTGAAGACCTGGAAGGGCTCCCGCGATCCGGACTACGCGGCCAAGAAGGCCCGCATCGAGCACCTGTATGCGATCGCCGACGGCGAGGTCGTCCCCGACCCCGGCGAACCCGCTGTGATCTTCTGCATGGACGAGTTCGGGCCGCTCAACTTGCAACCCCGGCCCGGTAGGCAGTGGACCGACGTCGGCGGTAAGGGCAAGGACCCCAACCGGGAACCCCGGCCGCGGATGCGCGCCACCTACACCCGCACCCAGGGTGTGCGGCACATGTTCGCCGCCCTAGACCTGGGAAAAGACCGAATGTACGGGCACGTGAAGAAGCGCAAGCGGCGCGGAGAGTTCCTTGAGTTCTGCCGCTACCTGCGCAGCCTCTACCCGCTCGAGGTCCGCATCGCCATCGTCTGCGACAACTTCAGCCCGCACCTGACCACGAAGAAGGACAAGCGAGTCGGTCAGTGGGCGGAGGCGAACAACGTCGAGATCGCCTATACGCCCACCAACTCCTCCTACCTCAACCGGATCGAGGCCCAGTTCACCGCGCTGCGCGAGTTCACCCTCAACGGCACCGACCACGCCGACCACCGGGAGCAGGCCAGCATGATCCGCCGCTACATCGCCTGGCGAAACCGCAACACCGATAACCCCCGCCTACGACGCATCGTCAAGAGGGCAAACGTGGCCTGACGCGGCACTAGGGCCCGGCCGTGGGATACGGGCGGGCCCGAGATCCACGTGTCAGAACGTCGGAGGCTGCAGCAACGCCATGGCGTTGTCGCGCAGGATCTTCTTGGCGTCACTGGGGTCGAGCTTGTCGAGGTATCGGGCGAAGTCCGCCGGCTGCTCGGTACCCTCGGCGTGCGGGAAGTCCGATCCGAACAGGACTCGGTCCACGCCGATCAACTTGGCCAGCCCGGCGACGTCCTCCTCCGGGAACGGTGCCACCCAGAAGTGCCGCTTGAACACCTCGGACGGAAGCTCTTCGACGACCGCGCCGAAGGCCTGGATGTGCCGATCGACGATCCCACCCGCGTGGTCGAGAGAGTGGAGGACGTACGGCACCCACGCAGCGCCCAGCTCGATGGATACGATGCGCAGGCGGGGGAACCGCCCGAAGACATTCCCGAGCACGAGCGCCATCGCGGTGTCGATCATGGGTCGGTCACCCGCGAACAGGGAGTAGCGCAGGTTGTTCTCATACGCGGGATCGCCCTGGCCGTAACGCTGCCAGAGCATCTTGAATGCGGCGTCGTACGCGTCGCCGCCACCGTAGGTGTGATAGGCGACCGGGGCGCCGGAGTCGTTCAGCAGCGACCAGAACGGGTCCCAGACCGGGTCTGCGGGCGAGCGGCCGTTGGCGGGGCCGGGGCGCAGCACGACGATGCGAGCCCCACGGCTCAGGACGAGCTCGAGCTCCTTCGTCGCCTCGACCGGGTCCAGGACCGGGATCGCCGGAGCCGAGTAGAGCCGATTCTGATAGGCGAAGCCCCAGTCCTCCTCGACCCACTGGTTGAAGGCCCGGAAGGCCTTGTATGTCATGCGGATGTTGTCGGCGTTGAGGCCCTCGACTCCCACGCCGAGGGTGGGGAAGAGGAACGCGCCGGCCAACCCCTGCTCGTCCATCACCTTCAGGCGAGCGTCACGCTCCTGGTAGTGGGGCGGCAACTGTTCGAGGACGCCGTACCGCGACTTGTCGTTCATCCCGACCGCGGCGGAGCCGCGCGCACCCCCACCCGACTCGAGTTCCTTCAGCCGAGCGTGGAAGGCGCCCGGCTTCGTGATGGGGTTGAACGTCGGGTTCGGCACGAGTGTCTGCATGGCGTTGCCGAACAGGATGTGCCGCCGCTTTCCCTCGGAGACCCATCGCACGAAGCGCTTGACCTCGTCATCCCCGTAACGCGTGAACGCGTCTTCGACCTCGTAGTAGTGGTTGTCCGCATCGAACAGTTGATAGTCCATGTGCTCTCCCGGCGTGATCAGAGGTCACCGCTGCACGAGCGCGCCAGCTCGGGCAACTCGCCTCAATGCTAGCCGAGTTTCTAGAACAAGAATATAGTTATCTAAGGCTGGTTGTTCCGCAGCAGTTGCGTCCACGGAGAAAGCGGCTGTGCTGGACGGTCAGCCCGGGCACCTGCTCGGCGAAGGTCTTCGTGCCCCAGGCGTCGTTGCCGCACCGAAACCGCCGCACCCGCAGGTGAAGCACGGTCTCCCAGCCGCTGATCGCGGTATCGCACACTCACCTCTCGTAGCTGTCGTGCACGCGTAGGGAGATCATCCCGCGCCGCGCGCATGCTGCTTGCGATGAGCGGATTCTGGCGCGGATCCGTATCGACCTGCCCGATCGGCCCACGTGGTCGATCTGCAGGCCGAACGGGTGGGGGAAGAGACTCGCGAGCAACTCCAAGATCGTCGAGACGCGTGAAGGTGAGCGGCATGAGACGAAGTTACGCCGCGCCCACCGTGTCGAACGAGGCCCGGATCCGCTCGGCCTGCTGGTCACGTGATCGCTCCGCGAGGCCGCGCAGCGGTGTCAGCTCACGAAGGATGCGACGCGAGCGGATGCCCGCGGACAGTGACTTCGTCGCCTCAGCGAACGCGGCGGCCTCGTCGCCGCTGGCCAGGTGCGCCATGGCCAGCCGGCCCGATAGTAGGTGCGGTTGTGCTGACCGAGCCGAGGTTCGACGACCACCTCGGCGAAGCGCTGCACGGCTCGTCGCGCTTGGCCCAGGTTGATGGCGGCCATCCCCTCGTTGCCGGTCAGCTCTGCGGCGTCCACGAAGCGGACCCATGGCGGGTCGTCCTCGTGCGGGCCGCGGTCCAGCTCGCGCCATGCCTTGGTGATGGCCGAGCGGTAGGCGAGCTCGTCCTTGAGCATGGAGTGCGCGTACGCCTCCCGGAGCGCGAGCAGGGCGTGCACGCGTGGGGTCGCACACCGCCAGGCAGACGCCTCGGCCGCGGCGACGAACCGCAGGGCCTCCCGTGCCCGGCCGGGTTCCTCGCGAGCCAGCCGTACGGCCTGCAGCGCCGAGTTTGACGCCACGTGAACCTGGAGGACCGGGTCGTCGGAGTGGGTGGCGTAGAGGTGGGCTTCGCCGTACAGCCGGCGGGCGAGTTGCTGATCGTCGGAGTCGTAGGCCAGCCACCCGGCGCACACGCACAGCTCTCCCGCCACAGACAACAACTGGCAGCTGATCGACTCGGAGAACTCGGCGTTGTCGAGCAGTGCACGTACGCGCGAGAGCTGGAGGAGAGCCGTCCTGATCAAGACCAAGCCCCCGACCTGCTGTTCCTGACGATTGGCGGTCAGGCACCGCGCGGTCTGATCCAGAACGTCGTCGGGTTCGCCTTGATCGAGAAACTCCTTGAGATCGCTGACCAGGCCAGATACTCCTTGCGAGCCACCCAGGGCGGCGATCTGGTCGGCGTAGTCGAGTAGCCGGTCGCTGGACAGGACCCCAGCACCGAGGCCGTGGTAGGCCGCTTCCCGCAGCGCCGTTGGCGCATCGCTGCCATGAGCGCGCTCGCTCCACAGGTCATGCAGGACCCGGTGGGTCTCCCGGGTGACCGTCGGCGACAGCCGTACCCGCAGAACACTGGCCATGAGCTGGTGCAACTGGTAGCGGTCCTCCGGCGCCGGATAGACGAAGGAGTACGACGTCAGCCTCTCCCAGGCGATCTGGCCGGCGGGAAGATGGAAAGCCTGGGCCAGCCGGTTGAACAGCTCGAAGTCGAAGGTGCGCGCGATGCCCAGCAGCTCCAGGTAGCGGCGCTCGTCCGGATCGACGTGTTGCAGGAAGCGCTGCATGATCTCGTCCTGAGAGACCACCTGCCTTTTGCTCTCGCTGTCGACCGCGAGATGCAGATAGAACGGCACGCCGATGCTTGCCTGTGCGATGACCTCTCGCATGTGGGGATCGGTGACGCCGCCGTCAGTCAGCAGTTCCATCCGGGCTTCCATCGGAAGCCCTTCCAAAGGAAGCTCACGGATGATGTCTCCCCAGTCGGAGGCGTACTGCTGCCAGAGCAGCGGTTCCCGGCTGGCCACGACAACGAGGCCGCGATCGAGCTGGGCCACCAGATCCCGCAGCCACACATCGGAGGCCGCCTGGCCGAGCGCGTCGTAGGCATCGATCACGACGAGGTACGGCCTACCCTTGCGGCCGACACGGAGATCCTCGGCGAACAGGTAGGTGACCGCGTCGACCAGATCCGCGCCGGGAAGCTGGTCGAGCTGGCCCAGCGTCTCGTCGGTACGCAGGTGACGCCGCCGCTTGCGCGCGTCGGCTCCCCGGTCCAGCAGTTTGACCAGGCCGACCGCGGTGGCGAACACCGGTACGCCGGCGGCGGTGTCGAGCACCTCCGTGAGGACCTCGCTGGACTCGACGAAGGGAAGCTCTCGCCTGGTCAGCCCGAGGTGCGGGTGCAGCCGCTGCCATAGCACCGCGTACGCGATGTCGTACCGGTCGAACCGTACGCCCTGGCGGCCGAGTTGCATCCGCAGCACGGCCAGAGCGTCCTCCTGCTGGCGGTGTGCCGGGACCTGGAGATCCAGTGTGGCCACCATGCAGGTGTCCTGCGCGCGCTGCTCGAACTCCCGCAGCAGGCGCGACTTTCCGATCCCGCCCACACCGGTGACGTTCAGGACCCGCGGGCCGTGGCCGATCTTGCCGAGTTCTTCATCGAAGATCGCCCGTTGGTCCTCGCGGTTGACGAAACGGCGATGCAGCGCCGCGACCCGACGGAATCGGGGTTCGAGGGCCATCCGACCTCTTCCTGTGAGCACGACCATCTCACTCTCGCCCCGTACGCCGAGAATGTGGTGGCGCATGCGAGCCGCCGCCGCTCTTTCCTGGCGGCGGAAGACACCGATGACTATCAAAGATCGGCTCATCGTCCGAGGTCAACGAGATCGTGAATTAGGACACCCGAAAGCGGCTCGGACAGGATTCAGGATCCCGGCTTAATCGCCTTTGAGGCGGATGATCGGGGCTATAGGTCGAGGCGAATGTTGTGGAGTTCCTTGTGCAGCTCGTTCCAGGGGAATGAGGCCGCGCCGGGAGCGCCGGAGTTGGGCGCGGGAAGCCGATCGGGGTCGAGGATGATCGACACGCCGCAGCCACGCAGTACGGCGACGCTCGTGGAGAAGGCGGGGTGGCGTGCGAGCGCTTGGTTGGGCCACGGCACGGCCACGATCGGCAGTCCGAGTCCGATGGCCTCATTCAATAGCCCGAGTGCCAGGGTGTCGCTGATGCCTTGGGCCCACTTGTTGATGGTGTTGAAGGTCGCCGGGACGACGGCGATGGCGTCGGGTGGTGGCAAAACGTCGGGCTCCTCCGGGCGCTTGTAGCCGCTGCGTACCGGGAAGCCGGTGGTCTCTTGGAGACGATCGGCGTCGATGAACTTCGTGCCCGAAGGCGTCGTGACCACGCAGACCGTCCATTGATCTGCCTGGGCATGCTCCACGAGGGTGGGCAGGTCCCCTGCGGGACGTCCTCCACATGCGATCACGTACAGCACGGGCTTGCCTTGGGCCATGTCTCGCCAATCTCCGTCCGCCGGCGCTCACCGAGAGCTACGATCCGTTGACTACCGGGTGAATCTGACGTGTTCTTCGGCGAACACTACGTCCCAGGTGTGAGGTCGTGCCATGGCGGCTGAACCGAGCGAAGACCGCGGGCTGGATCGGAGCGTCGGACAGCGCGTTCGCGCGCTGCGGCTGCGCAAGGGGCTCGGGCTCCGAGCCTGTGCCGAACTGTGCGGGCGAACCGAAGAGTGGCTCCGGCAGGTGGAGCGAGGCGAGCAACGGCTGGACAAGCTCTCCACCTTGGTCAGCCTGGCGGGCGTACTCGGCGTACGGGACCTCGGGCTCATCGTCGAAGAACGCCTCCAGGGGATGACGTGCGTGGTCAGCGACGGCAGCCGGCTCCGGCACGAGGCCGTTCCCGCCATTCGCAAGGTGATCTCCATGCCTATCTATCCGATTGAGACGATCAGTGAGGTGCCCGCGAAGATCGAGAGCATGCGGCGTCGCCTTACCATGGCCTGGTCGATGTGGCACATGTCCGCGCGGCCGTACACGGCACTGGGCGGGGTGGCACCCGGGCTGCTCACCGACGCGCTGGCCCTGCACCGAACAGCGGAGCCCAAGGAACGCCGGAAGACGTGGGCCATTCTGGCCGAGACGTTTCAGCTGGCCCAGCGCTTTCTCTACTGCGTGGGTGAGCCGGAGTTGGCGGCACGAGCGGCGGATCGGGCGTTGCTGGCGGCCGAGGAGACGGACGATCGCCTGCTGATGGCGCTCTCCGCGTGGACGTCTACCATGGCGGCCCTGGGCCGTAGCGAGATTGAGGAAGCACGAGATGTAGCGGAATGCGCCGTGCACCATCTGGAACCAGAACTTTCCTCATCGAAGGCCGCCTTGTCGGTATGGGGCTCTCTACACCTGTTCACGGCGATCGCCTATGCGAAGAGCCGGCGACCCGCGGATGCGTGGCGGCATTGGGATCGGGCGAGGGATGCGGCAATCGCGCTGGGGGCGGCTCATCACAACCCGTTGACGATGTTCGGCCAGGCCAACGTGGGCATCTACGCCGTCGCCATCGAGGTGGAGACAGGGCGTTCGGGCGCGGCGGTCGACCGTGCCAAGGCCATAGAGGTCTCCACGATTCCGTCCTCCAACCGGCGGGCGCAGCACCTGCTCGACCTGGCTCGCGGCCAGCTGCGGCACAGGGACTCCGACGGAGCCCTGGCATCGCTTCGGCTGTCCGAGACGCATTCGGCGGAAACGCTCATGTTCAGCCTGCCAGCCAAGCAGACGGTCATTGAGATGATCGAGGCGAGCCGTCGTCCTTCCCCCACGCTGCTGGATCTGGCCGTACGAGCTCGCGTGATCGCGTAGCCGCCACCCCCAACCGCTGCTTGGGTTCGTGATCCGCGGGTGGACCTACGGTCACCGCATGAACCGAGATCTTCCCGATCCGAGAGTCATAGATCGAGCCCTGAAGACCCTCGCGTCGGAGCTGGAGGCCCGGCGGTTCGCCGTACAGGTGCGCACTCCTGAGGGGCGTCCGCCGCACCTTCTCATCATCAATCCCGAGGCCCCCGTCCTCACGGAGAACGTGCTGGTCGCTCCGGACGAGGCCGGGGAGCTGAGCTACTGGTTTCCCTGGCCCAACCGGATTGCCTCGGTCACGGCCGTGTCCGGCGCCGCCGACCTTGTCGAGAACGTCCTCGCTGAGGTGGGCCGAGGGATGGGCGAGGTGCCCTGCCCGGTGCGGATAGGCGGTTGTGCCGCCGGTGAGTCGCCATGATTCTTCACGGGACGGAGACACCGAAGCCGGTCCGCATCCGTGACGGCGTACGCGTCGCACCGGGCGAGACGGATCTTCCACCGCCATTTCACGGTGTCCATGTCGCTCCCTTGCAGAGGGAACGTGACGAGATCTACTGGTTCCAGCCGACCCAGCGCTGCACTCGTCTCCGCGTCCGCGAGCACACCTGCGAGTGCAAGGCGACGATCTACGAGCTGTGCCAGGCAGGCGGCCTGACGTTCATCCGTCGCACCGTCCGTGGGCCTGATGGTCCGGTCGTTCACGAGAGCCCCTGGCTCATCGCCGCGAAAGCCCGGCGGCTGTGGCTGGACCTGCTGCTGGGCCAGGCCCGATAGCTCTCCTCCATTCACTCTCAATTGAAGGAGCGTAGATTGATGACGCCCATCAGCGAGCCGCGCAGCGGGTTCGGCGTGCAACTGCCGGTCGCGTTCGACCCGCGCTGGAACCGTATCCCCGGCATCGGCGTGCACGGCACCACCATCACCGTCGAGCCGGAGAGGTACTTCTTCCGGTTCGAGAGTCCAACCTGGTTGCTGTGCGACTGGCGGATCGTCACCGACGAACTCCTGCTCGCCGAGGAGACCTCGCAGGCGGCGGTTGAGCAGCTCGCCTTGGATGTCGTGAAGGAGTACGGCTTCTCGACGTCCGACGCCGGGCTGGTGCTGTCCACCGCCTGGGACGTCTACGGCAACCTCTTCCGAGACGAGCACCTGCCCGCCCTTGGCCTGCCCCAGGTCACCGCCGAACACTTGCGGATGCTGCGCGAGGCCGCGACCTTCATGGCCCTGAACAAGGTCGAACTTGACGGGCACATCTCCAACGTCGGCCCGTGCGGGTTCTTCCCCGCCGCAACCAGCGTCGTCTTCGACCTGTCCGAGGAAGAGGCCGACACGCTGGACAGGGTCGGCACCTGGTTCCACGAGTACCACCGCATCGAATCCATCAAGGCCCACGCCGCACTCGGCGGACGGCTCGTCCACGGCCACTCCGGCGTAGCCTGTATCCCGTATGGCGCCTCGATGGAGACCTTCCGCGCCGAACTGGCTGACTTCCGCCAAGAATGGCTCGCCAAGGTCTACGCCTGCCGGGTCACCTGAGAGGCGCTATGTGGCCGCGCCTGGGGCCGTGAACCGGTGTGTTGCTTCGCTCACGTCGTCAATTCGTTGGGACTCTCGCATCAGGTCGGGCGCTTTGACTGGTCTTGTGGCGGCGGGCGCGGACTGTGCTGTTGTGGCGCCAGATGAGGGGGTTGGCCTCGCCGGGTGCCAGGGAATCGGCTGGGCCGTCGAGGATCTCCTGGCGGGAGATCTGGGCGATGGCGACCCGCTGGTGGTAGTCGCGGAAGGTCTGCACCTCGCCGTCGGCGCGGCACGGCTCGTATGTCGCGCCGTGGATCTCGGTGTAGGCCATGCCGTGATAGTCGTCCTCGCCGAGCCGCGCCACTTCCAGGGCCCAATGTCTGAGGAGGACCGGTGCAGCGCGGAAAGTGAGCAGGCCGCCGATCCGGTCGATCCGGGTGCCGTACGGGTCGGGGTCCGGCCACAGTTCCCGCCGTCGCCGTTGCCACGAGCCGTCGTCGTGTGCGTTTCGGATGCGTGTGAGCTGGTCGTCGAGGCCCCAGGTGTGCCAGCGGACTGTGCGGGCGGGGGTTGTGCCGGGCTGGTTGAGCCGGTGGCGAAGCTGTCGGGCGGCTTGCGCGGTCAGGACGGTCAGATGGGCGGGTACGAGCGCGATCGGGTCGGCCGGTTCCGCGTCGAATGGGTTGGTGTCCAGGTGCGGCCGGTCGATGACGACGACCGTGCCGGGACGGCGCTGGTAGGAGAGTCCCCACAACAGGCGGCTGAGCAGCAGAGCGCCGTGCGGGTCGGACAGAATGTGCCAGGTTTCATGGAAGCGGTTGGTGGAGAACCTGGCCGTCACGCCGGGGCGTGGCGTGATGACGTGGTAGTCGCGGCCGTCGACGCCCAGCACTTGTAGGTGCAGTTTGAGGCGGTCGCCGACGTCACGCGCGGATGAGGGGCGAAGCCGTCTACTCATGTGACAACGTGTTCTTCCTCCTGCGAACCCGGTCCTCACGTGATTGATCACCATATGGAACCGCCGCGTACGTGCATCGCACAACCGGGTTTCCTGCCTCCCCGAGGAACGCGTCCGAGCGTCCTTGATCGTTAGTATGGGCGGGTGCGTACGGTGGACGATCGGCGGCGGCGGTGGCTGGATGAGCTGCAGATCGTCATGACGAGGCCGGGCATGTGGGCCGCTCGCGGCCGTGAAATGGAGACCGTCGCCCGGACGCTCCTGGGGAATCTCTGTTTCCTTGACGAACGTGATCAGAAGTACGAGGACGTCAGGGAAGAACTGCGCAGGTACGGCCAGGTAGGCGTGCAGGGGCCCTTCGACGCTCGCTTCGGAACGGAGCACAATTGCGTGGACGAGGTCGCGTCCGTCTTCGCCGAGCAGTTTCATCGGCTCGGCTACCTCACCGTCGACCGGACACTTGAAGCGCCGGAGCGGGGCAAGCTGATCAGCCAGGTGCGAGACCGGTTCGATGGACGGGACGTGCGGCGCGGCGAGGTGGAGGCGGCCTACGGCAGGCCGAGTCTGGTCATCGGCAAGCGGTGCTGTGCTACGCGTCGGCGGGCTCGGGTGGGTGGGTGTTCTTCGACTGTTTCGCCGAGAGCCAGGCCGCGTACGTGCCTGGAGATGGGCGTTACGAGTACTCGGCCGACGAGGATCCTCTCGTGCGCGACGTCAGGATCCCCGCCGATGACTTCGAGAGCGGTCTCATCCTCACCCTGTACGGGAAGGTGCTCAGATGGGGGCCGGGCTGGTGGATTCACCACCCGCAAGCCGGCGCGTCACCGACAACCCAGGCAATCGCTGCGCAGCTCCGCGACATCGAAGCCGGGGATCCATCTACATCGCTCCGAGACTGTCCACATTGAAGACTCCAGCCCGAAGGCCGGCTCTCGCCATTCCGATCACCCGCCTTGCGCGGTGAACAGCGTCGGCGCCAAGGCGGCGTCTGGTTCCATGGCGAGCTGATCTCACCCCGCGTCAACCTGGCCGATTGTGCGGGGTACGGCTCGTGTCTCGTCCGATGGACGATGATCTGGCCGAGGTGGTGGCGGGGGCCATGGCCGGGGAGATGGAGAGGTTGAGATGGGATTCGGCTACGGCGTCGCGGGTGCTCAGCCACTCCAGCCATTGCCGGGTGCCTTCGCGTTCCCGCAGCGTCTGCCGGGAGTAGGTGGCCGGGTCCCGGCGCATCTCCAGCAGATCGACCTCTTGCCATAGTTCAGGCCGCTGGCCGGGGTCGGCGGCGTGGAAGAGTGCCTCGCCGAGAGCCCAGGAGGCGCGGACCCGTGATGAGGTCAGCCATCCATAGGCTTGCACCAGATCTTCGGGCAGCCTCTCGGTTCGCATGGCGCGGGTCACGCCGTGCCGGTCTTGTTCGGCGATGACGGTGAGCGCGTCGAAGACGCGCAGTACGGATCGGAGGGCCGGCACCATGTCCCTCGTGGTTGGTGCGATCACTTCGGGCGTCTTCATTGACATAGCGTTGCGTCGAGCGGGAGTCCACAGCGGATCGGCGTAGAGCAGCCTCCCGAGGCGTACGACTACCTGGTCCAGGTGCTGCTGGCGCGTTGACCCGTTGGCGGTCTTGGAGGGAAGGTGTCCCTCCCAGGCTTGCCGTACGCCCTTCCACATCGCGTGCATGCCGTCGATGCCGTTGGTGGCGCGCTGCAGTGCCTTCCCTAGGCCGTGCTTACGATCCGGGTTCAGCTCGTAGGCGCGGCGAGTGAGCTCGGTGAGAAGCCTCGTCCCGATGTGAGTGCTGACCGAGGCGGCGAGAGCCGTACGTTGCCACTCCCTCGGGCTAGGCTCGCTGCCGGTGTCGAGGTGACAAAGGGTGCGCAGCGCATCGGTGTCGGCGGTGATGCCCGCGCGTAGTTCGTCGGGCGTCTCCGGCTGGTGCGGGACTGGCTGGACGATGGCCGGGCGATTGAGCGGAACCTCCCGCAGAGCCGCTGAGCCGTCCAGCGTGGATGCCGCGATGAGAACGGGTGAGCGGAGCAGCCCTGATGCGAAGCGGACGTCGGCGGCGTGGGCGAGAGCCGTACGGTCCAGGATGGCCGACAGCGCCAGCGCATGACCGGCCACGTCGCGCACGAGCCGGTCTCGGACCTGCTGACTGGTGATGACGGTGGTCCAGTCGGAGCGGGTACCGGTCCCGTCCGCGCTGAAATGTGTGGCAAGCACGTCTCCGGCGGCTCCCCAGGCGGTAGCAGCGGCCGACAGGTGCGTCGGGATCGGATGCGAGGAGGCCGCGTGGTTCGGCTCCCAGCGGGCGAGCAGGTGAGAGGCTTCGCGGATCGGACGCGCGATCTCATCGGACCGGGCGAAGTCGCGGGCGCAGCGCGCGAGCATCGCGGTGAGCGATCGGGCGGCGTTGAAGACCCCTGCGGAGACGGTGGCATCGACCTCATGACGCACATGCAGATCGGCGATCTCCATGTGGGCTTGGGCACCGTCGATGAGGTCGCCGAAGGTGACGGTCATGCCGCCGTCAGGTCCCGGATCCGGCCGGCGTTCGCCGCGGCGTTGAGCAGGGCGAGCTTCGCGGCCGGCTCGGGGTACCGCTTGACCATCCCAAGCAGCAGCTCGCACGTCAGGGCGGCGAGCCTGCTGATCCCGTCGAGGTCGGCGTGGTGGCCATCGTCGTCGTCCAGCTCCAACTGGTCGGTCCAGGTGGCGACGAGGCTGAGGCCGTCTCGTTCATCGATCTGGGCGGTGAGTTCAGCGAGGCCCTCGATGGCTTCTTGCCCCGCGTAGGCGTAGCAGGCGTGCAGCTCCGGCGGGCAGCTTTCCTCCTTCGCTTTCAGCGTCGCGGCGATGATGGCGAACGTGTCCGCTGCCGAGGCGGTGACAGATGAGTGGTCCGCGTAGCGCATAGCGCTGAGGTCGTTGTAGTGGTGAATGAGCACGTCTCTCCTTCCGTTGCCGACGATGCTGCCTGCGCTTGCGCTCGGCACCAGTCGCAGAACGCAGTTCTGTGGAAGCTCAGCCGGCTGTGGACGAGCCGTCGGCGATGGGCGCCTCTGCGGGGACGGACCACCATCCGGGAGGTGCGGGCTCAACCTTGGCCAGGTGTGGTTCGAGGTGCTCGTCCTCACTGCACTGATAGAAGGGGCCGCGTGCGCCGAGCAGGATCGGGAGCTGGTGGTCGAGGTGGTCGCGATACCAGACGCCCATCCCGGTGCCGGGCTCCAGCCGCAGCGTCTCCCAGGCATGCCAGAGCGATGTGAGGCGCGAAATCGCTTCGGCGTGCTTCCACCATTGGGCACACCAGCGGAACTCGCCGCCGAGCGTCCGTCGGTACATCGGTACGAACCGCTCGGTGACCCATTCCTCTACCGAGCCGTACATCGGGTCGTTCATCCTCCCGCGCCTTCCGTGATCAACTGTTCGAGGGAGTCGCGGCAGGCCTGGATGCGCTCGGCGTCGCGGCTTCGGTACCAGGGCAGCAGCGAGATCAGCGCCGGACGGCCGCCCGTGGCGAGCAGCAGCGCCGTACCTGGTGGCAGGGCGCGGATCGCGGCCGGTTCGAGGATGTCCTGCCGTCGCAGCGAGACCTGTTCCGACGCGCGCCCGTCGCCGTACGACACCGAACGCACCGGGACGTCGTGCTGGCCGACGAGGGTGGCGAGGTCGCGGGCGAGGCGAGGGGAGTCCACTCCGGCGCCGATGACCTTGCGGGTCGCGGCACCCCACAGGGCGGCCATACCCGCGTCGCCCCAGACAGTGACGCCCTGCTCGTACGACTGCAGGATCGTCACCGGGACGATGCCCCGGGAGCCAAGGTGGCTGTACAGTTCGGGCAGGTCGGCGATCCGGCAGATGTTGGCCGCCTCGTCCAGCGAGACGACCATCGGCGGGTCGAGCCGCCCGCCCATCCGCTCGGCCCGTCGTTCGGCTGCCCGCATCGCGGCATCGGTGAGCGCCGCGATCAGCGGAGCCGCCGCCGACCGCGACTTCGACAGCAGATACAAGGTGTCGCACCCGCAGGCCAGGCCGGAGAGGTCGAGCGCCGGGAGCGACGACGGCGTCACCCACGAGATGATCGCCTCGTCGCGCAGGGTTTTGGTCGCCGTACGCGCGGTCTGGTAGATGCCGTCCCGCGTCTCCACCGCCCCGTTCTGAGCGCCGCGCAGCGACGACGCGAGCAGCGCGAACCCGGCCTCTTCCAGCAGCTCGACCGGAGTCGGTACGGCCGGCGCGTCCAGCCACCTGGCGACATCGCGGAGAGTACGCCCCGAGGTGGCGGCGGCGAGGAACAGCGCGCAGAGCAGATCCTGAGCCGCTGGTCCCCACAGGTCGCGCTTCTGGCCGTCGTCGACGGTCAGCACGAAGTGCCCGGCAAGCCGGTGCGCGTCCTCCACGTTGCGCAGGTCGCGAAGCGGATCCCACCACCAGGCCTGATCCTGGTACGTGATGCGCTGCGGATCGAACAGCCACGTCGTCCCGCGCTCGGCCCGCAGCACAGCGGTCGCCGCCCACAGATCCGCCTTGTTGGACGTCGCGATGACCGGGCCAGGAGCCGACAGCACGTACGGGATGCTCAGGCAGGTCGTCTTCCCCGATCGCGGCGCCATGAAGGCGACGATCGTGTCCTCCCACGAGGCGTACAGCGTGGGTCCGCCGCGCATCAGGTCGCCGAGCGCGAGACCGATGTCTCCCGTAGTCGGCGTGCCCATCAACGTACGGCGCAGCTCGCGCGCCTTCAGGGCTGCGGCCTCCGGTCGCAACGACGCCAGCCCCGGATTGTCGGCCAGCGCGGCAACCGGATCGCCCGGATCGGGGAGCCGCCTGACGATCAGCCACCAGCCGCCCACGACCGCGGCCACCGCCAGCGAGACCAGCAGGACGGAGACGACCACGACGGCGGCGGTCGGGGTTCCTGGCCATGCGGCGGCCGTACGGCCGGCCACCATGTCGGAGGCGAACGTGAAACCGAACTCGCTCACTTGGCCCCTGAACAGATGGCTTGCAATCCAAGCCGCCGCCCAGATCAGCCAGAAGAAACCGATGACGCCCCAGCAGGTGAGCAGAAGTGCCCAGCCACCGGTGGCTCCGTGCAAGCCGGCTCGGGGCCCGATCGCGCGGGTCACCGGATCGCCTGGTCGGTGTCGTAGAGCTCGCGCTCGATGCCCACGAGGGAGAGTTCGACCGGGATGCCGAGCCGGTCACCGGTCTTGATGAGGTATTTCCCGCGTCCCGGATGCCGCGCTCCCGCCTGCCACGAGTCCGGCGCGGACCAGGAGGCGACCAGCTCCTGTTCTGGCCGGGTCAGCCGGGTGATCTCGCTGACCCGAGCCAGTTCGCGCGGCGGCAGCCCGGCCAGAACGGTGATGGCGCTGCGATCGATGAAGCCACGCGCCTTGGCCCGGTCCTCCTCGGTGCGGAGCGCGTCGAGGTCGGCCAGGGAATGAGTGATCATGATGGACGCCATGCCCTTGGCGCGGTTGAGCCGGGTCAGGCTGTCGGCGTACTCGACCAGGCCGGGTGCTCCGCGCAGCGCCCGCCACAGCTCGTCCATCACACCGAGATAGGAACGGCGTGGACCGCCAGCCGCGCCGTCGACCATTGCGAAGCCGTACGCCCAGGTGCACAGCATCGCGGCGGTGAGCAGCTTGTCGCCGGCCGCGCGGACACGGGAGATGTCGACGGAGACGGCGGGCGCGTCGAGGTCGATCGGGCACGTGGTGGGCCCGTCAAAGACGCCCGCGAGCGAGCCGGTGCACAGCAGTTCCAGGGTGAAGACCAGGTCACTGACGCGTTCGCGATATCGCTCCGAATGCTCCGCGCGTGCGGCCGAGCGGAGGGCCTCCGGTCCTTCTTCCAGTACGGCGAGCACGTCCGGGATGGTCGGCTCGGCCAGGCGCTCGTCGAGCAGGTCGATCGCGCGGCCGAGGATGACCTCCTCGGCGTTGCTGACCGGGGCCTCCCGCACCAGCGTGCAGAGCGCCATGAGCAGGGAGAGCCGCCGGCCGCGGACCTCCCAGCGGGTCCGTTCGGCCTCGGCTCCGCGCAGGTTGCGTACGGCGGCGCTGAGCGGACCGGTGTCCAGCGGGTTGATCCGATCGAGCCCGCGCCCGACCCGGATGACCTGCCCGCCCACGTGCTCGACGAGCATCGTGTAGTCCGGCTTGGTGTCGCCGAGGATGAGCGCGGTCGAGCCGAAAGCGATCGAGCCGATGATCAGCCGCTTGACGAACGTGGATTTGCCGGTGCCGGGCTGGCCGAGTACGAAGACGCCCGGGTTGGTGACGAGCCCCGCGCGCAGCCAGGCCAGCGGATCGAGGCAGACAACCTCACCGAAGAGCTGGTGGCGGCCGATCGGCGTGCCGATGGCGGGCGAACCCGAACCGGCGACGAACGGGAACAGCCCGCAGACCTGTGTCGTGGTCGCCTGGAACTCCGCTCCGGCTTCGACATGCACAGCCCGCCCGCCGTACGGCTCCCGCGAGCCACGCGACGACATCACGACCTCCTCGCCAGCTCGGCGGGACAGACGCCGCAGGGCAACGTGGTCGCGAACCCGGCGGACTGCCCGGCCCACAGCCGACGCAGGCGGATACGCGATCCCTCGGCCGCGGCTTCGGTCGCTGCGACCGCGCGCGGCAGGTCGTTGAGATCGGTGACGGTGGTCGTGACGTAGAGCGTGACCAGTGTGACCCCGGCTCCGGTGGCCTCCTCGGCGGCGGCCTGGCGGGCACGTGCCTGGTCGAAGGCGTCGCGGGCGGTCTCGTCCCGGCCGGTCCTGCGGCGGTAGTGCTCGCGGAACGCGGCGGCGTTGACCTCGTCCTCCAGGACGCGGGTGGCCTCGGCCGCAGGCAGCGGCCGGTATTGCACGCTCACCCGCTTGGGGAACGGACCGGGAGCGACCAGGCGGCTGAGCACGTCGGCGGGGACGTTCTGCCGGGGCGCTTCGTGCCAGGCCCAGCTCACGCTGACGCCGCTGTCGTGCCGGTAGTGGTCCATGTGCTCTTCGGCTCCGATCGGGCCCGCGTCCGCCCAGGTCAGATCCTCGGCCCGTACGGCGTCGGCGCGAGCTGCCGGGTCGAACGCGCAACGGACGACCCTGGCCAGTTCGGCGGCGGTCGCCCGTCCGGTGACGGTCACGCCGCAGGTGCCGAGCGCGGAGGCCAGGCCGTCCAGGGCGCGGCTCAGCTCGCCGATCGCGGACGGGAGGTCGTTCACGGCCGTGGGGGAGCGGGTCGGGTCGAAGGTCACGCTGACGTAGGTGTTCACGTCAGCGGCAGTCCTCGGCGCGGTCTCGACGAGCTGCTCGATGAGACGGACCGCGGCGGCGGGAGCGTCGGGGGAGAGGGCCCGGCCGATGGTGTCGGACAGCGTGGACCCAGACTCGGGCGCGGTGTCGACGGTGACCGTCACCCACCGGACTGCGGGCAGGTGGCCGAGCGAGGCGAGCCAGCCGCCCCAGTTGGCGACCCAGGTGTCCGCATCGCTCCGTTCGGCCAGCCAGGTGGACGCCGGGGCGACCTTCAGCGTCGCGGTGAACAGGCCGGTGCGGCGGTCCCAGACGACGCCATAGTGCTGGCCGAACCCGTCGTCCGCTGACAGGAGCTGCGTGGTGGCCAGCACTCCTGGGAGCCGGAACGCGCGCGGGTGCGCGACGATCACGCCCGACTGGTACTTCGTGTGGCCGCGCGCTTTGCCGGACGACCAGCGGATCTGGCGGAGGATGAGGTGCCCGACCGGCGTGCCGCCGACACGAATCAGGACGAGCGCTGTGGCGAGGATCGCGGGCGGCCCGGCGTAGAGGGTTATCCGGGGATCGATCGAGACGGCCAGGATCAGCGTCGCGACCGCTCCCAGCAGGATGAGGGTGCCGGTCGTGCCCAGGCCGAGCAGGCCGAGGCTGCGCCGCCTGCGCCAGCCGCCGTACGTGCGGACCTCACTCATGATCGCCGGTCCTCTCCCATCGTCTCCGCGGCCTTGCGTGCGCCCGTGGCCAGGCCGTTCACCACGGTGACGGCGGCGGCTCCCGCAGGTCCCGCCGTGCTTCCCGCCGCCGCTGCGCTCCCGCCTGCCTTGGCGCTGGTCGCCGCGGTGGTTCCGGTCGTCGCGCTCGGGCTCGCCGGAATGCTGGTCGCCGTACTCCGGGAGTCGCCTGGAGGAGGTGTGGGCGCGGCGCCGCTCGCTGCTTTCGCGCCGCCGAGCTGGCTCGCCAGGAAGCTCGCGTGCGCGTTCGCGTCCGCCGCCTGCGCCGGGGCCGCCGTGCGGAACGCCCCGACAGCCACCGCTCCGGCGACGCTCGCGCCGAGGATGCCTCCGCCGCTGCCTGCTGCCGCGAGGGAGCCGGTCGTCCAGGTGAAGAACTTCATCAGTACCGGCAGTGCGATCAGCGACATGAGGACCATGGCGAATCCCATCAGCACGGTTCGAGGGTCTTTGCCGTCGCCGATCATCGTGAACGTGGTCGCGTACACGGCGGCAGCGGCGGGCTTGTAGAAGATGAGAGCCAGCATCCAGCCGGCGACCTTGCGGAACCAGGGCTTGGTCAGCGTGGTCATCGAACCCGCCGCCGCCAGCGGAAGCAGTCCGGCGAGGATGATGAGCGCCGCTTCCCGGAACAGCATGAGTACGGCCTGCAGCGCGGCGACCAGGATCGCGATGATGCCGAGCACGATCACGACCCCGGGAGCCGCTGTGCTCATGCCGAGCACGGCGGTCAGGCGCTTGCCGAAGTCGCCCTGGGCGGCGGAGTCGAGAACCCAACTCGACCAGGAGTCGCCGGCGCTCACGAGCATCGAGGCGGTCAGCACGCCGATGGTCGATGTCGCTGTGAGGACGACCAGGCCGGACCCGGCGTCGACGAGCGGGCTCGCCTTGCGGGTCAGCGCCATCTTCGCGCCGGCGCTGATCAGGCCGAGTACGGCCACCGCCGCGGTGATCGGCAGTGTCCACTGGCGGATGCGATCCACGGCGGATTCGGTGGCGAGATCGGGTGAGGGGATCTTCACCCACCATGAGACGGTGTTGCCGACCACCCACGCGACCGCGTCCTGGATGGATTCGGCGATCTCACCAAGCACGCCGTTGGCGGCTCCTGCGGCGAGGCGCCCCGCAACCTGTTCGCCGATGACGCAGACGGGAGAGATCAGGGAGGAGCACGGCACGACCGCTCACCCCCCGAACATCGTGTAACCGTCGAGCTGCTTGAGCTCGGACGCCGCGTTGCCCCAGTCACCGCCGAGCGGTGCGATCACGCGCCAGTCGCCGTCACGCCAGACGAGCTGGACGCGAGTCGAGGCGCGTACGGTCGTCCCGGCGGCGGACGGACCGGCGCTGACGATGTCCACCGTTGCCGCGTCCGGGCTGTAGCTCTCCCAGCGGTATGCCTCTTCGGTCACGTAGGCCTGCCCGAGCGTGCTCCGCTCCGGAAGCCCTGCCTCCTGGCGGCTTTCCTCGTACTGCTTGCGTGTCTTGTCCAGGAGTTGAGCGGCATCGGACCCGGTGACCTGCCGGGTGATGGTGGGCTCGAACACGTCCGGCCCCCACTGGGCGTTCGCACGTACCGCGATGTGCAGCGCGGCGAGCAGTGCGCCCTGCCGGGTGCGGGCGAAGCCCTCGGCTCGGTCGTTCTTCAGCGTGTGGGGTCCATCCGCGCTGGACAGCGGGAGCCGTACGCCGTGGAAGTCCTGCCAGGTGAGCTGGGCTTTCGGCGCGGGAGTCGAGACGGCCTGGGAGCACCCGGCGAGCAGTACGGCCGCCGCGGCCAGGATGGCGGCCCTCATCCGAGGAACATTCCGACGATGCCGGACGCGGTGGCGGCCAGGCTGAGTCCGCCGAGCACCCAGGGAATGCCGGAGGCTCCGTCGGCCGCGAAGGAGGAGCGGTTCTTGCGGCCGATGGCCATCTGCGCGCCGCAGATGAGCAGGCCCGCGACGCCGGAGACGATGACGCCCCACTTGCCCCAGCCGAGGATCGTGTTGATCGGCTTTTCCAGGCCGGGCGGCGCGATCGGCTCCGGATTCGGGACGGGCACGGCCTGCGCCATGTCGAGCACCGTGTGGATCAACATCACTCGCCCCCCGAGAACATCTTTGACGTTGAGTAGCGTGATCGACACGTTACGTGGGCAAGATGTGGAGCGCAAGCAATGTCAAACAGCTTCATCGAGCGTCAGATATTCACATGGCGTGCTGTCGCAGCTTCGCTGGGGGAGACTTGTCGGGGAACCGCCGACCAGGAGGAGTGACCATGACCGAGCCGCTCGGCCGTGACCCGGATGTGCTGACCACCAAGGAACTCGCCGCCAAGCTCGGCCTGTCGGCTCAGACGGTCCGGCGGATGGCGAGCGCCGGTCAGATCCCCGCGCTCCGGACCGGGAAGGACTACCGGTACTCCTGGAGTGCGGTCCTCGACGTGCTGCGACAGCCCCATGCAGTTGCGGGGGGCGAGCAAGATGATCAGCAGGGCAGGACGGGAGCCGGACGAGTGGCTGCTCGACAGGCACGGGAGCGCGCCGAGGAGCTGTGATGCCGGGCGGTCCCGTTGATCGCGCGGCTCGCGGCCGGCGGCCTGTGCCTCGCGATCGGACTTCCACTTGGATTGGTCCTGTTGGTGACGGCGGTGGGTGGCTCCCCGGGGTGCGGAGCGGATTCCTCAAGCGACATTCCACCTGACTACCTGCGGCTCTATCAGCGTGCCGGCGAGGCGTACGGGATTCCATGGCAGATGCTGGCCGCGATCGGCAAGGCCGAGAGTGACCATGGCCGGGCCGTTGCCGCGTCTGGTGTGAACTCGGCAGGGGCGATGGGTCCGATGCAGTTCGTCGGCTCCACCTGGTCGGCGTATCGCGTGGACGGCAATGGTGATGGGCGGGCGGACGTCTATGACCCGGCCGACGCCATCCCGTCGGCGGCGCGTTACCTCAAGGAGAACGGCGCACCGGAGCGCATGTACGAGGCGATCTGGCGCTACAACCACGCGGACTGGTATGTGCGGCGGGTGCTCGGCTTCGCCCGCCGGTATTCGGCTGAGGTGGGGGAGGAGTTCTGCTCGCTTCCTTACGTACCGAGCGCCGTTGCCGGTCGGGTCATCGGGTACGCGCGGACGCAGCTCGGCAAGCCGTACGCCTGGGGTGCGGAGGGGCCCGGTGCCTTCGACTGCTCGGGGCTGACGATGCGCGCGTACCAGTACGCCGGGATCGCGATTCCTCGGGTCGCCGCTGACCAGTGGCGGCAGGGGCCTTCGGTTCCTCGAGGCCAGGAGCAGCCGGGGGACCTGGTGTTCATGCGTCCGGAGTCGGACGGCCCGGGGCATGTGGGTGTGGTCGTCGCGCCCGGTCAGATGATCCACGCGCCGCAAACCGGTGACGTGGTGCGTTACGGGTCGTATGCGGACCGGTCCGATGTCGTCGGTTTCACCCGTCCGGCACTTCTTTCGGAGGAGAAGAGATGAAGGGTTTCACCCTGGCGGAACTGCACGACCTGCCGGCCACCGTCGATCTGCTCACCGCCGCCCGGGCGCTGGGACTGGGCCGGACCAAGGCGTACGAGCTGGCCAAGAAGGGCGAGTTTCCCTGCCGCGTGATCCGGGTCGGCGTCGCCTATCTGGTCCCCACGGCCGAGCTGCTAAAGCTCCTCGGCGTCGACCCTCCGGCGTCGTCTCCCCGCTGAAGCTGGGACCACAGCGGGGTCACCGTCGTGATCGTCGGCAAATTCGCCATCCCGCTGACGGGTGACAGCACAGCGGCCTACGCTTCCGCTTGATCGCTATGTTCCTGAGCGCCTGATCGACGAGAACGGCGAAGAAGGAGATGCCGTGAAAGCGAACGAGACCACGCTTCGTCGGCTCATCCAGGGCGACCAGCAGCTGCTGGTCCCGCTGTACCAGCGCAAGTACACCTGGGAGCGTCCGCAGCTCGCGCAACTGTGGGCGGATATCAAGGTCCAGGTTGACGCGCTGGCCGAGGGGAGGGAGGCGGCGCCGAGTCACTTCCTAGGGTCGGTGGTGCTGGCCCCCGGCCCCGATTTGGCACCGAGCCGGTCGCAGTGGATCGTGGTGGACGGGCAGCAGCGGCTGACCACGCTGATGCTGGCGCTGTGCGCCATCAGGGATCATTTGGCGGCGGAGGACCCGAAGCATCGTGAACGGATCAACGAGCTTCATCTGATCAACAAGTGGCAGCATGGAGAGAAGCGGTATCGGTTGTTGCCGACGCAGAGCGACAGGGCGGCGTTCATCGCGTGCGTGGATGGGGCGCAGGAGGGAGGGGCCGCCGACAGCCTCGTCGGCAACGCTTATCAGTTCTTCAAGAGCATGCTGGTGGAGTTCGACGATCCGGCCGATCCGCACGACATCGAGCGGGTGGAGTCGGTGCTGCTGGACCGGCTCAACCTCGTGCAGATCCTGGTGGAGAAGGACGACAACGCGTTCCGCATCTTCGAGTCGATCAACAACACTGGCACGCGGCTCAGCCAGGTCGACCTGATTCGCAACTACGTGTTCATGTGCCTGCCGACCCGGGGGCAGTACGTCTATGACGACTACTGGCGGCCGATTCAGGAGCTGCTGCCGCCCAAGGCGATGGAACAGCTGATGTACCTTGTGCTTGTCCTCAAGGAGGGGGACGAGGCGCAGTACAACGCTGTCTACCGTGGGCATCAGCAGATTCTGCTGGAGCTGGCGGGCGACGAGGCGAAGGTTGAGGAGTACGTCAAGGAGCTGCACCGCCGCGCCCGGCACCTGAAGCAGATCCTCAATCCCGAGGGTGACTCCCCAACCGCGCGGCGTCTGCGGTTCCTCAATGACTGGCAGGCCACCACCGTCTATCCGCTGGTGATGCGCCTGCTGGAGCTCCGCGAGGACCACGTGATCGACGACGATGAAGTCGCCGAAACCCTTCTGTACGTGGAGAGCTTCCTCGTTCGCCGCCTGATCGCGGGGGTGACCACAGGCAACCTGAACAGGATCTTCCAGCGGCTCGCCGTGCAGCTGTCGGCCGATGAGTCTTCTATTCCGGAGGCCATCCGCACTGCGCTGTCGCCCGCGAGGCTGTACTGGCCCTCCGACGAGCAACTGCGTGAGGAGGTGCGTAGCCGGGCCTTTTACTGGCAAGGGCGTGCGACGCAGCAGAAGCTGGTCCTGCGCCGTCTGGAGGAGTCGCTCGGGAGTAAAGAACGGGTGGACTTGTCCGAGAAGGGAATCAGCATTGAGCACGTTCTGCCGCAGACTCTGACTGCCGACTGGCTTCGCGAGCTGTCCGCTGGCAGCGAGGACCCCGACCTGCTGCATCGGCAACTCGTGCACACCCTCGGCAACCTCACCCTCACTGGGTACAACTCAGAGCTCAGCAACGGATCCTTCAGCGCGAAGCGCGAGCTGCTGGCGAAGAGCGGGCTGGTGATGAACCAGGAGATCGCCGCCGCCGAATCCTGGGGCAAGGCGCAGATCCTCGTCCGGGCCGACCTGCTGGCCGGTCGTGCGATCGAGATCTGGCCGGGCCCCGTGGAGACCGACCGCGGCACCGCCGCCTCTCGCGACTGGACGCTGTTGCACAACGCCCTGGCTGCCCTCCCGCCCGCCACCTGGACCTCCTACTCTGACATCGCCGAGCTGATCGGCTCGCACGCGGTCCCTGTCGGGGTGCATCTGGCCACCGTCCCGGTGCTCAACGCCCATCGGGTGCTCACCAAGACCGGGCAGGTGTCCGGGAGCTTCCGCTGGACGGATCCCGAGGACGACAGAGATGTGCATGAGGTCCTTCGTGCAGAGGGGATCAGGTTCGACGAGGCTGGCTATGCCGACCCTGGACAGCACATGAGTGCCCGGGAGCTCGCCGAGCTGCTCGGACTTCCCGGTGCGGCCGACATGACGGAGATTGAGCTGAGCGGGGAGACCGCATCGGACTCCGAGGTCGTCGGGGAACGTGAGCGGCGCTTCTTCGAGCAGCTCAACGAGCAGAGTGGACCTCAGGCGGCCGGTGCGGTCCACCGGGTGCTGGAGCATTGGCGGGCACATGGCGGGGAGGTCGAGTACGGTACCTCGGCGGGTGCCTCGTGCGCTCCCATCATGAAGGTCGCCGGCAAGACGATCCACGCCATCCGCTTCTACGCCGACACGGTGTCGGTTCCCTTCGGGACGCTCAAGAGACGCACTCCGTTCGACGACCCGGCGTTGCGTGAGGAACTGAGACAGCGGATCAACGACGCACCGGGCGTCGACATCCCTGTCGGGAAGCTGGAACTGTATCCCTCGTTCAACGTCACTCTGCTCGCCAACGTCGCCGTCTTCGACGTCGTCATTGCCGCGCTTGATTGGTTCGCCGCACAGGTGAAGGCCGCCACCTGAGCAAAGGTAAGCCGATGCCCTGGCTGCCTCGCCAGGCTTTCTCGGTCCGACTGATCCCGGGGAGGCTTGGCGGGCAGCCGCGGAGATCACTGTCGGGCTCGGACAGATACGCACAGTGCGCGGGGCCTCAATCGGTCCCGAGTCCACACTCCGAGTCCCGGTTCCACTGTGGCGAAACTCCATTAGCAGGAAGGATCAGCGAATGGTTGTCGTCAGGCACCCCCTTTCGGACCTCGAAAGCCGCCTGATCTCGGTGGCGGCTGAGCACGGCTTCACGCCGGCTAGCGAGCCGGTCAAGTACTTCTGCGAACTGGAGCATCCCGACGGTGTGACGGTCTACCTCAATCGCCCGCGGACCCTTGTGAATGTGATCGCGGTGTTGATCCATCCGGAGACCGACCTGTCCCGGCTAGCCGGCGTGATGGGCCTGGCGGTCCCCTCCGGCATATGGCACGGCCGGAACATGCGCAGGTTCCCGAAGAGGGTCCACACCGGAAAGCATTCGATCTCCTACGCGCACTCGGTGGAGTGTGCCGATCTTGGGGCCTTCGGCCGACTGCTCGATAATCTTGTCTGATTCTCACTGTGCTTCGTGGTCACCCTGCAGGCCCCCCGTAGCTTCCAGCGAAAAAACAACGCTAAGGCCCATCGACAGGTGTGCGCGTCGCGTAACAGCACCGCGACGGCGCCACCGGCGCCAAGCCCTGCGAGTGGCGCGCCCCGGATCCCGAACTGGAGAAGAGGTACCACCCGTCATGAACGGGGACGTGCATCTGCTGGATCCGCTGGCCCCGACTTTACGTCGTGATCGAAGGCGTCCGGTACGAGGTCGAACCGGCCGTAGCCGACAGTCCGGTCAGCGCGCTGTCCCGCGCCTGGTGCGCTGGCTGTGGGGGCCGAATGCATGTACCCCTTCCGGCGCGTCACGGTGCAGAACCGTGCTGTAGGACGTGCGGGGTTCGCTGGCTGTGTGAGATATCCCTCTCCCGTCGTCGTGGCGCTGGTGGTCTGGGGAGGTGACCATGTAGTGATGACCTCCTCGCCCCGCCCGCCGCACGTCGGTGGCCGACCGGATCCGATAGGCGGGACTACCGCGCTCGGTGGAGAGCCCGCTCCCGCCCGCGGGTACCTGCTGGACAACGCGCGCGCCGAGGCGGGCGAGCGATTCGTTTGGCTGGCCGAGCTGTTCGACGGTGTGACGCGGGGGCACTTCGATCGACTGGGGGTCAGGGTTGGCTCGCGCTGCTGGGAGGTGGGGGCCGGTGGCCGCAGTATCCCGGAGGCGCTCGCGGCGGCCGTCGGTCCGACCGGGCACGTGCTGGCCACGGACATCGACCCGTCGTGGCTGAAGGCAGGCGGCGGGTACGAGGTGCGCCGGCACGACGTCGCCGCTGATCCGCCCCCGGAGCCGGGCATGTTCGATCTGGTGCACGCCCGGCTCGTGCTGGTCCATGTACCCGACCGGGCCCGGGCGTTGGCCACGATGGCGGCGGCGCTGCGGCCCGGCGGCTGGCTGCTGGTCGAGGACGCCGATACCGCTCTGCAGCCACTGGCATGCCTGGACGACAGCGGCCCGGCGCAGCGGCGGGCCAACCGGCTGCGCGACGCGGTCCGGGAGCTGCTGACGCGCCGCGGCGCGGACCTGCGCTACGGCCGGACACTGCCGCGGGCATTGCGTGAGGCCGGCTTGGTAGATGTCGCCGCGGCGGGCTCTTTCCCGATCGGCGGGCTGGCCTGCGACCGGCTGGAGGCGGCGACCATCCGGCACGTGCGCGGCGAGCTGCTCGCGGCCGGCCTGGCCGACGACGCCGAGATCGACGCGCACTTGGCCGCCATCCACGCGGGCAAACTCGACCTGACACTCGCGCCGCTGATCTCGGCCTGGGGACGCCGTCCAGCCGAGCACCTGCCGGCACTCGGTTAGGTGCGGATCCAGGCGAGCATCGTCTCGGAAACGTCCCGCAACCCCGGTGCCGACACACCGGTCGGGTACGCCCGGGTATCCACCCGCGGCCAAGACCACCAGTGCGGCGCCGAGGGTGTCGTGTGCGACAGCGTCACCCGCTGGTTGGCGCACGAGCCATTCGGGTGGCGGCCGACGACGCTGCTGATCAGGGTGCGCCGCTACCGGTGCCCGGGCTGCAGGCACGTGTGGCGGCAGGACACCTCCAAGGCAGCGGCTCCGCGCTCGAGGTTTTCCCGGGCGGCGGTGACCTGGGCGTTGGTCGCTCTGGTGTGTCAGCACCTGACCGTGGCCCGGGTCACCGAGGCACTGGGCGTGGCGTGGAGTACCGCGAACGACGCCATCCTGGCCGAGGGGCAACGCGTCTTGATCAGCGACCCGCACTGGTTCGACGGGATGAGCGTGATCGGCGTGGACGAGCATGTGTGGCGGCGCACCCGCCACGGCGACAAGTACGTGACCGTGATCATCGACCTGACCCCGGTGCGCGGCGGGACGGGCCCGGCACGACTGCTGGACATAGTCGAGGGCTGCTCGAAGCAGTCGTTCAAGAAGTGGCTCGCCGACCGGCCCAAGACCTGGCAAGCGAACATCGACGTCGTGGCGATGGACGGGTTCACCGGATTCAAGACCGCAGCCGCCGAGGAACTGCAGGACGCCGTGACGGCCATGGGCCTGTTCCACGTCGTGCGCCTTGCTGGCGAAGCTCTGGACCGGTGCCGGCGACGGGTCCAGCAGGAACTGCACGGCCACCGCGGCCTGGCCTCCGATCCGCTCTACCGGGCACGGCGCACCCTGCACACCGGAGCCGGCCTGCTCACCGACCGGCAGGCCGCCCACCTGACCGACCTGTTCGCCACCGAGGAGCACGTGCCGGTCGAGGTGACCTGGGGCATCTACCAACGCATCGCCGCCTACCGGCACCCCGACCCGAAGCGTGGGCGCGAACTCATGACCGAGCTCCTCGAGTCGGTCAGCCACGGTGTTCCCGACGCACTGGTCGAGATCATCAGCCTCGGGCGAACACTGAAGAAGTGGGCCGTGGACGTGCTGGCGTTCTTCGACAGACCCGGCACGAGCAACGGGCCCACGGAGGCGATCAACGGCAGGCTCGAGCACCTGGGCGGCTCCGCGCTCGGCTTCCGCAACCTCACGCACTACATCGCCAGATCCCTCCCGGAGACCGGCGGCTTCAGGAAGCAGCTACACCCTCAATTGGGATGAGCCGCTTTGGCCAGGAGGACACGGATGGTTTCCAGCGCTGAATGGGCACCCGGTCACCGAAAGGGAGGGTAAGCCAGTTCGAGTGAGCCCAGCGGCCGGGGTGGGGGACGCTGAAGGCCAGCAGCCCGCCAGGCCGCAACGCGGCGGCGATCGCCGGGAGCAGACGCTCAGGTGGTGCGAGCCCCACCGCACCGAAGACGGAGTAGCAGATGTCGCACTCCACCTCGCCGAGGAAGTCGATGGCGTCGGCCACGGTGAAGGTGATGCCAGCCAGATGGCCGTAGCGGTTGCGGGCCCGTTCGATCTGGGCGTCGGCGATGTCGATGCCCGTCACGATGGCGCCGAGCGTGAGGAGGTACGCGGCGTGGTGGCCGGGGCCGCAGCCGAGATCGATGACCGTGCGGCCGGTGAGATCACCGAGGATCTCCGCTCCCGGCCCTACGCCTGGGTGCTGCCCCCAATATATCCGCGGCGGTGCAGGAGACGGTCCTTGAGGTTCGGTGGTCTGGCGCTGGCGGGCGTGCTCCTGCCAGGCCGCCCGGTTCATGGCGCGAGCAGGCGTACCGCGTCTGCGAGGTGGCGGCGGACGGCCGTGAGATAGGCGGGGTCGGTTGCGGGGTCGGCGATCCAGTGCACGGCCTGGTCCATGAACCACTCGGTGATCCATACGCGGTGCCAGCCCAGCGCCCAAGACTCTGCGCTCAGGCCGCCGCGTCGCGCCTGAGCGTCGCGATGGCCGCCGGCTGCGATGTAGGAGTCGATCAGGTCACCGGCCCGCACGGGGTCGGCCACTTCGAGGGTGCCGGGCCAGGAGGCCAGATCGAGCAGGCCGGGACCGTTGAACGCGCGGGCGAAGTCCAGCAGCCGCCACCCGCTCTCCCCGATGTGCAGCGAGCTGGGGTGGAACTCCGAATGGCACAGCCCGAACGGTGCCAGTTCCGCCCCCTGGGATCGCGCCGAGGCCGCGGTCTCCAGCGCGGCGAGCATGTCGGCGATGTCGTCGGTGTGCGCCCAGCGTCCTACCTGGCGCAGGTAGTCCAGGTGCGCGAGCGCTCGTGTGGGGAGCCTGCGCAGCCCGGCCTCGCCGAGGGTGATCGGAAGGAGTTCCGATGCGCGTACGGCGTGCAGGCGTACCGCGGCTTCGGCTCCGTCGCGGTCGTCTGCTTCGCGTACGGGCCGGCCGAGGTCTTCCATCACCATGCCGAGGATGCGCTTGCTGACGGCGGAGCCGTACAGGATCGGAACGGGCACGCCGTAGGCGGCGGCGAGCATGAGCGCCTGGTCCTCTGTGGTGAACGGCTCGGCGGCGTACTTGAAGATGGCGGTGGCGCCGCCGGGGAAGTGCAGGCGTTCTACGGCAGATAGGGACCAGGCGCGCATCGGCTCGCGTTTCGGCGCGCTGTCGAATCCCGCCGCAGCGCATATCTGGGCGCACAGCCGCGTGACCGTCGCCTCGTTCATCGAGTCTTCTCCTTCCGGGAGCAGGGGCTGTACGGCTCCGCGTGGGAGCCGTACAGCCTGTGGCGTGGTCAGGCGGCGCGGCAGGCGTACACCTTGGCGAGCCACTCCTGGCGGAAGCCGGCCAGCTCGGCGCGGAAGGTCTCCATCGAGGCGCCGTACGGCACGCAGGCTCCGCCGGACTGGTCGGGCACGGACTGGCAGCCGTGGACCAGCCGTCCACCGAGGGCGGCGTGGGCCTTGATGGACTCGATGCGGCGGTACTCGTTGAACCAGGTGCCGTGGTAGACCTCGTCCAGCATGCCGCCCTCGTCCTCGTCGAGGTCGAAGACGACGCTGGTGGCGGCGGGGAAGAACCAGCACGGGCCGACGTTGGAGATGTGCCCGTCGAGTTCGACCTTGTTCAGGGCCATGAAGGTCGCGGCCTCGCGCAGCATCCGCAGGTGTTCGGCGGTGACCTGGGGCAGGCCGAGGGCGGGCAGGTGCTCGTCCCGGAAGAGGTAGCTGTAGACGTCCCAGGCGGTGGACAGCACGAGCCCGGCGTCGGAGGTGGAGAAGCCGTAGGTCTTCACGAAGTCGAGGGCGAGCTGCTCGACGGTGGTCTCGGTGGTCTCCTCGCAGGTGAGGAGTTCGCTGCTGACGATCTGCCAGTCGCACAGCAGCCAGGTGGAGGTCTCGAACCGGAAGAAGTACGTCTCGGGCTCGACGGTGATGGTGGTGCCGTTCACGGTGATGCCGGGGATGCGGTTCCAGCGCGGGTCGAACGCGACCGGCAGCTGCACGCCGAACCCGGTACGCGTTTGGGTGTTCGGGGACATTGCTCGTACTCCTTCGTTCGTGTGATGACGGGGTGAAGGGGGAGCTATCGGGTCTGGCCCAGCAGCAGGTGGTGCCACAGCCGTTCGGCTTTCGCGGCAAGGAGCCAGGGACCCTCGTGGACGACCGGACCATCAGGTCCTCGGACGGTGCGGCGGATGAAGGTCAGCCCGCCGGCCTGGCACAGCTCGTAGATCGTCGCCTTGCATTCGCAGGTGTGCTCGCGCACCCGGATGCGGCTGCTGCGCGAGGTCGGGGCGACCCAGCGGATCTTGTCGTGTTGCTTCTGCGTGGGGGCGACATGGAGGCCGTGGTATCCGGTGAGAAGGGCCTTCGCGTCACGCTGTTGCGGCGGGTCGCGGATTGCCGGTTGTTCCGCGAGCGCTGTGCCGTATCCGGTCATTGCCGCCTTTTCCTGGAGATATCGAACGCCGTGGAGGTGCTTGCCCTCTGGTCGATTCTCATCTGCTCGACTAGAGGAGTTGCTGGGCTCCTTTATGACTCCTCTAGATGAGTTCGTCAAGCGTTATCGCGCGGGAAGTTCGTAGGTCAGCATGTAGGCGTCGCTGGACATCACGGTGTCGCACACTTCGACCGCGCGGCCGTTGGTGGCGTAAGCCGTACGGACCAGGTGGAACACGGGAACGCCGGGAGCGAGCCGCAGCGCCTTGGCCTCGTCGCGCATGGGCATCCGGGACTTGATCTCTTCGATGAAGTGGTCGAGCTGGAAGCCGAGCTCCTCCAGGCGGGCGTAGATGCCGCCCGGCCCGCTGTCGGGCTGCATGATCGGCGTGCCTTTGGCGATCTCGGCGGGGATGTACGACACCGCGGTCTCGACCGGCTGACCGTTGATCAGGTAGCGCCTGGATCGCACGATCACACGGTCCCTTGTCGCGAGTCCGAGCCGTTCGGCGATGTCGGGCGTTGGCGCGGTTTCAGTGATCTTTATGGAGTCGACGGAGGGCGTGCCGCCAGCTTCCTCTGTCTCGGCGATGAAGGCCGCCTTGCCCTGGTCGCGATGGCGGCGGGCGAATCTGTCGGAGGCGAGCCGCCGCACCGGGGGATGGGAGCGGACGAACACGCCCCTGCCGTGCTCGGCGACGGTGAGCCCTTCGCTTTGCAGGACCTGCAGTGCGTTGCGGATGGTCATCCGGGCGACACCGTAGTGCTCCATGAGCCGGGCCTCGGAGGGCACCTTGTCGCCCTGGGCGAGAGCGCCGCGCTCGATCGCGTCGCGGAGATGGTCGGCGATCTGACGGAAGACCGCCCGGTCGCTGGTCGGGTCCAGATCCGGCAGCGACAGCTCCGCCACAGGCCAACTCCTCAACTCGTACATACATGTAGGGTCGAGGATAGCCACCTGGGGAGGTCGGGGATGGATCATCCGAACATGCACTCGGTCAGTGTGTCCGGCGTGATCCTCGACGGGCAGGGGCGGGCTCTGCTGATCCAGCGTCGCGACAACGGCCACTGGGAGGCACCCGGCGGGGTCCTGGAACGCGACGAGGACATCATCTCTGGCCTGCTGCGCGAGGTCCACGAGGAGACCGGCCTTGACGTGGTCCCCCATGCGATGACCGGCGTGTACAAGAACATGACCCGCGGCATCATCGCCCTCGTCTTCCGCTGCGAGGCCGTCGGAGGGGAGTTGAGCGTGAACGATGAGGCCCGCGCGTTCCGCTGGGCCACCGCCGACGAGGTACGCGACCTGGCCACCGAGGCCTACGCCGTCCGCGTCCTGGACGCCATCCAGGCCCTGTCCTCGCCCGCCGTACGAGCCCACGACGGCGTCCGCATCACCGGCGACCGCGCTCTACTCCCGAGATAGCTGGTGCGTCCCCGAGCGCCGGCGGCAGGAAAAATGCCATCTGCCCGTGGAGCAGCGGTCCCTCGTAGGGGCGATGAGGACTCATGTCCTTCTGCCTAATCCAGCTCAGAAAGGCGTTGCGACCCTGGTAGGGGCCATGAGGACAGGTCATCGAGCGGGCTGAGCAGCTCGCCCGAGACTTCGCGTTGTGACCCCTCGTAGAGGCGATGAGGACCACCCTCAACCAGATCATCAGCGTCTACAGCCTTCACGGGTTGCGACCCCTGGTAGGGGCGATGAGGACGTCAAGCACTGGAGTAACGCAAAGTAATGGAATTCATGTTGCGACCCCTCGTAGGGGCGATGAGGACGCCCGTGCGAGCTGTCGCTTGCGCTGCTGGACGACGGTTGCGACCCCTCGTAGGGGCGATGAGGACTGCGCGCGTGCAGCGCGCTCCCGGTCGAGTTCATGTTGCGACCCCGGTTAGGGGCGATGAGGACTCCGCTTGGAGATCCCCGGGCACGAGCGTTGCGACCCCTCGTAGGGGCGATGAGGACTTCAGCAGCTCTGAGCCCAACCTTCAGAACATCCGTTGCGACCTCTCGTAGGGGCGATGAGGACGGCGATCAGAATAAGGATTGGGGCGATGAGTACTGTTGCGACCCCTCGTAGGGGCGATGAGGACCCTGAGCATGACCGTCTGGACCGAGGAAGAGGCCCGGTTGCGACCCCTCGTAGGGGCGATGAGGACTGCCCTGGCCGAAATCGGCCGAGCAATCAAGGCGTTGCGACCCCTCGTAGGGGCGATGAGGACTCGTGGAGGCGAAGCTCCGCCAGGAGAACGCGAAGTTGCGACCCCTCGTAGGGGCGATGAGGACAGCGCTCGGTTGCGACCCCTCGTAGGGGCGATGAGGACACGCTCGTCCTGGCTCTGATCAGGCATCTCCCCCTGTTGCGACCCCTCGTAGGGGCGATGAGGACACACGACCGACACGGGCGGCTCCAGCGATTGGGGGTTGCGACCCCTCGTAGGGGCGATGAGGACCGCCATGCGCAGGATGCGCGGGCCGCTCTCGCCGTGTTGCGACCCCTCGTAGGGGCGATGAGGACCCTACGGCCGGTGGTCTGGTCCACCCAGTAGATGGTTGCGACCCCTCGTAGGGGCGATGAGGACGCCGAACGCGTACGCCTTGGCCTGTGCCCAGTCGTGTTGCGACCCCTCGTAGGGGCGATGAGGACTCGGGCTCCAGTACGGCCTGGCCTCCAAGATCTCAGGTTGCGACCCCTCGTAGGGGCGATGAGGACCGGATCATCAAGAAGCGCATCGCGGAGCTTTGCGCGTTGCGACCCCTCGTAGGGGCGATGAGGACACCGGCATCGACCAGATCGAGCAGCCGGCAGAGAAGTTGCGACCCCTCGTAGGGGCGATGAGGACGGGCGGACGTCATCTACGTCTGTACCTACGCCCGGTTGCGACCCCTCGTAGGGGCGATGAGGACTCGCCTACGGCATGACCCCGGACATCCGGCCCGGGTTGCGACCCCTCGTAGGGGCGATGAGGACGTGGGAAGCGCTCTGCACGATGGAGGCCGATGTTGAGTTGCGACCCCTCGTAGGGGCGATGAGGACCCCGGCGCCTGTACGACCACTACGGCCGGTACCTCCTCCCGTTGCGACCCCTCGTAGGGGCGATGAGGACCCCAAGACCGGCAGGAAGGTCTGACCGACTGTGATGTTGCGACCCCTCGTAGGGGCGATGAGGACCGGGACGGCTCACTGCAGTTCTGGGTGGACAAGGTGTTGCGACCCCTCGTAGGGGCGATGAGGACCGGACTTGCCCATGCCCGGCCGGGCGCCGACCACGAGTTGCGACCCCTCGTAGGGGCCATGAGGACTCTGGTGACCGGACGGCTGCGTCGCGGTCGCCTGGCGGATCTACCGGGTGTTGCGACCCCTCGTAGGGGCGATGAGGACCGCGACCCTACCCGGTCGAAACCGGGGATGGTTTCGGGTTGCGACCCCTCGTAGGGGCGATGAGGACTTCATCTGGCTAAGGTGACGGCTCAGTTTGTCGCGTTGCGACCCCTCGTAGGGGCGATGAGGACTGCGTGCGATTTCAGCCCCTCAGCCGGGACCACATCGTTGCGACCCCTCGTAGGGGCGATGAGGACGGTATTGGGCCAAATGCTGCTTGAGCATCGCATTGTTGCGACCCCTCGTAGGGGCGATGAGGACGACCGCGCGTTCTGCTACCGCTGGCAGAAGAAGAAGTTGCGACCCCTCGTAGGGGCGATGAGGACCCCAACCCGCAAATCTGGTTCACCGGGACGCCTCCGTTGCGACCCCTCGTAGGGGCGATGAGGACCGGCGGCGAGCTGCTCATCATCGATGACATCGCGACGTTGCGACCCCTCGTAGGGGCGATGAGGACCCCACGGTAAAGGCGCAGGTCACTGGCCTGATTATCGTGGGCCACGTATGGTGTTTTGCAGCGAACCTTCGGTTGTGCAGAAAACCCGGGAGGTCTGCTGCAAAACTCATGATCAAATTGCACGTTCGGTCACAGGATATCGCTGGGAGCAGGTTGGGCGACGCCCCATTCCTGGCGCTCCGGAGTCGTCCCGGGCGGGAATGTGAAGACGAGCACGCTGTCGTATCCGGCGTCGATCACATCCTCGACCGCGTGGCGAAAACGCCGGAGCTGTGCCGCGCTCAGCGCGCCCTCGAAGACGCTTCTCTGCACGTGGTGGAGGTATTGGCGGCACAGACGCAGGATGGCGGCGTTGCGTTTCGCCAGGGTGTCGTAGACGACCACGACATACACGTGACCTCACCACCAGATCTTGAACGGCTTGTACGGCGTTCCTTCCAGGCATGTGCGAGTGAGCTGGAGGGCTTCGAGATAGAGCAGCTCGTCGTATGCCACGTTCCGGCCGAGGGAGCGGTGCTGGATGGTTACGGCGAGTTCGTCACGTACGGTCTGCACGACCAGCTTGCGGCCTGATTCGCTCAGCATCGCCTGGTTGACGTCGACATCGAAGTGGGCCGGTTTGAGCTGGCCGCGACCGGCGAGCCGGAGCAGGAGACGTTCGGAGAAGAGGGGCTTGAACACTTCGGAGAGGTCGAGCACGAGGGAGTGCCGCTGGCGTTCCATGGTGCTGTGCAGGAAGGCGACGCCGGAGTGCAGTGGGGTGAGCCGGACGGCCGACAGCAGCCGGGCGTAGACGATGCCGTTGACGTAGCTGATGAACGCGTTCCCGGCGTTGAGCGGGGGCCGGCGGCTGCGGCCGTCAAGCCGTAACCAATCGGGCAGCCGAGTATCGAGCACGGCCCAGGCCGCGCGCCGGAAGGTGCCTTCCGTACCCATGAGCCCCTCGCGAGTCGACGCCGCAGCGACGGATGCCTCCAGCACAGCCATCGGACGGGTGAGCAGCTTGCGGTCGATCACTCGGCGCACGTTCGCCGCCGCACTCAGCACGATCGCCCGGGCGACGTCCAAAGACGCGAGCGGATCGCAGGCCAGCCGAGTCTGGGCGACGACGGTCTGACCCGAAGTGCTGCTCTCCGATGTCAGCAGCGATCCGGCGTAGTCGCCGTAATGGCTCAAAAAGTGAACGTTGACGCGGTACTGGTTCAGCAGGCTGATCACAGCGGTGTTGATGTCGACCGACTCGCACGCCACGATGTCGCGGACGTCGGTGATCGGGATGTGCACCGGAGAGCCGTCAACTCGCTCGATCAGCAGCGATTGGTCTTTCCGCCGGATCCGGCAGGGCGTCGTCAGCCAGTACGTACGGGAGGCAGCGGGCATCTACTCGTTCCAGCAATAGTCGATGTAGGAGCATCCCCGGCAGGCCGAGCGGGAGAGCCGCGGCGGCGAGGAAAGTGCGGAGACCACGGCCAGGACCTCCGCGATATCCGCCTCGGCCTGCTTCGCCGTCTCGGCCGTGTACGGCAGGCGCCGGGTCCGGCGGGTCTTCGGGTAGTGCAGGATTCCGCCCTGCGCGGCGACCCCGACGGCGTGCAGCCGATAGCAGTAGTGCATGGCCTGGGCCTCGTCGGCCTGGCTGGGCTTCGACGACGACTTGATCTCGTGCACCCAGGCGGCTCCGTCGAGGTGGTCGAGCTTGGCGGCGCCGAGGTCGACGGGGGAGGCACGGCTGTATGAGGTCTCGTGGACGGCCTCTCCCATCTGCACCGTGGAGCTGAGATGTTCCGGTCGGACCCCACGTGCGTACAGCCAGAGCTGGCGACGGCAGTGGTAGAGGTACTTGATGTGCACCCCGCCGACTTCGTCGGCTTCGATCACAGGACCTCACCCGCCTGGTAGACCTGGGCGGCCGGCCCGTGGACCGCGCCCAGCCCCAGCCGCTCGTCGTAATCGGCGTCGATGATCCGTACGCCGAGTCGCTTCTCCCACCTGGTGAGAGGTGTCGCCCAGTTCGGCATCGGGACCAGGTACCGCTCGGCGAGCAGCCGTCCCGCCGCCTTGTGGCCGGCCGCCAGGTCCGCTTCGTACGCGTCGCGATCGCGTTCCAGGACCGCCTCCGTGCCGTCGAACAGCTCGTCGAACCGTTCGGTGAGCTCATCCCGGCTGACGAAGGGGTGGGCGAAGCCCAGGAACGCCTCCGTGAATACGGTCTGGTTCCGCAGCACTTCAGCACGCCATTCCTGGCCCCATTCCGTGGCGTAGACCTCGTCGAGCCAGAGGCGGGCGTTCGATTCGTCTACGGCGAGGCCGTCATGGTGGGTGAGGATGTGCCAGCCCGTTTCGACAGGTGTCCGGGGATAGACGCCGTCAGCGACGTCCTCGCCGCCTCTGCGCCGGGGAGCGAAGGCGGCGGCGTGCACGATGACGTCGGCGGGTGGCCGGGCGGCGATCCGGTTGACCCGGCCGAACCGCTGCAGGAGGGCCTCCAGCGGTGCCGCGGAGGTGAACAGGCAGTCGAAGTCCACGTCCAGGCTCACCTCCACGACCTGGGTGGCCACGACCAGTCCCGGCAGGCGGTCCCGGCCGACGCCGAACCGCTCGGCGATGGCCTGCTCCAGGGCTGACCGATCCATACGTCGGAACCGAGAGTGCAGCAGGAAGGCGGCATCGGCGTTCGCTTCGAGTTCGGTGAACAGAAGCTGGGAGTCGGCAACGTTGTTGGCGACCACGAGCACCGAATCGCCGGCCGCCAACCTGCTCCTGATCTCCCCGATCGATGCCGGATCGGTCAGGTGCCGCTTCCGAAGGCCGAGCCGATGGCGAAGCGGCGCGTCTTCGGTCGACGCCTCGACCAGTCGCACATCGTGATCAAGCAGGTCCTGGAACAGCCGAGCGAGCGCGTCGGGAAGTGTGGCGGACAGTACGGCGATGCGCCCGCCGAGCTGCTCCCACAGCCGCGCGGTCGCGAGGATGTAGCCGAGCCGCTGAGGATCGTAGGCGTGCAGCTCGTCCAGCACGAACACCGAGTTGGCCGTGTCGATAAGGGTTCCTGAATGAGCGGGTCCCGCCAGCGCGCCGCGCAGGATCTGGTACGGGGTGCCGACCCGTACGGTCTCCCGGAACAGGCGGGTCGCTGCAGCCCGGGACACCGCCTTCTTCGCTGCTTCGACGCGCTCGTCGTCGCCGTCTTCTGGGCAGATGGCACGTGCCAGGTGGTACGACGCGGCCCGCGAGTGCATGACCCCCACCAGCGCGTCGTCCCCCAGGAGCTTTCCGAGACGTACGGCCATGGCGTTGATGGACGCGAGGTAGGGGAGCGTGAAGAAGACCCGCGGCACACCGCCCGTGCGGCGCGCGATCTCGGCGACCTGCGCTGCCGCCCAGAGGAGCCCGGCTTCGGTCTTGCCCGAGCCGGTGGGGGCGCGGAGCAGGAGGTGGCCGTCTGCCTCCGCCGCCTCGGCCTGGTGCGGGCGCAGGGTTTGCCCCTTCTCGGCGAACGCCTTCTCCAACAGGGGTCGGAACCGGGCGCCGATGGGTTGGACGCCGTGGAGCGAGCCGTGTGCGGAGGAGACGTGGTCCGCCAGAGTGACGGCCCCTTGGAGGAGTACCGCCGCGAGACCTTCGTCGGGATGGGCCGGAAGTTCCCACCGGTCGAGCAGCAGCTCGAACACGCGCCGGGCCTCGCCGACCACGTCGAGCTCCTCCGGTGTGAGCGAGGAAGCCGGAAGTCCGGCGCACTTCGCTGTACAAGCCAGCCAGTCGAGGAGCTGAACAGCGACCAGGTCGGGGAGGGGCCGCAGCCGGTCGCGCCACTCCGCGACGGAAAGACCGCCGTACAGCCCGATCAGGGAGCCGCGCCCACCTTCGAGTGACCGGTGGTGGGTGGCCACTCCGGTTGAGACCCAGGCCAGCAAGGCCTCGTCTTCGACGAGAGCGGGGAGGAAACCCAGGGAGACGACCTCATGCCGTTCGCCCCACGACCGGGTGGCTCCCCTCAGCATCGCCTGAAAGCCGTCCGGAATTTTCCCGGCGTCGTGACAGAGCGCCGCGAGGCAGATCGCGGACCAGAACCGGCCTTCGGTGACTTGCTCCATCAGAGCGATCTCGCCCACGCGCCGCCGGAGTGCGAGGGCTCCGTCCAGCGTCGCCGCCAGATGGTCGACCAGTCTCTCGCGCGGATCGCTCTTGGCCAGTATGTCCGGTAGCTCCATGTCACCCACTCCCCGTCAGCCGCGAGGGATGCACCGGTGGCAGCGGAACCACGGCCCTGCCGTCCTCGTCCGCCCAGAGGGAGTCGACCAGCACCTCGCCGCGGCCCGATGCGTCGAAGTGATACGCGTCCCAGCGGGTCCGGTGCCGGTTGAGGGAGACCGCTGTTGGCAGCCGGAGCAGCGTTCCGAGAGGCTGGGGAGTGCTTCCCTCAGGAAGCACGGCGCTGCCCTGACGTCCTGGCCCGGCCCGGAGGACGACACGGCGGGTAGCGAGCCCGACCAGGTCCTGGCTTCTGCCCAGCCGCAACGGCCAGACAGGCCTGCGAAGCCTGCGTTCCCAGACGTTGAGATCCTCGGTCAGCCACACCGTCAGAGTGATGTCCGCCAGGAACTCACGCTCGCGCGGCGTCGGAGGAGCCTTCTTCCCTGTGGCGTCCAGTGGATGGTACGTCTCGAAGTCGACGCCCTTGCCTCGGGCGTGGAAGGCCATGGCGAACCGCGTGTCCGTGTCCACGGAGTGCCAGCCGCCGGCAGCCGCCGCGAGCATCCCGCCCACTGTGGCCGGCGGAGGGCAGGGGAGCGCCACCTGCACACCCGCGTACAACGGGTTGCGGAAAGAGACGATCGGCGCGGTGACCGTCACCCGCAATGCCTCGGTCGTGGTCATGCCTTCGGATCCTCGAACCAGGCGTCTCGCTCACCCCGCTCGATCTCGTCCGCCAGGCCGCCGAACAGCACACGGGGATGGCCGATGGTGAGGCTCCCGGCGTCGATCAGGTCGGCGAGTTCCGCGCGGGCGCGGTCCCGCTGCTCGCCGAGGAAGCCCGGCGCCCAGCCCAGCAGCACGGGTCCGTCCAGCTCGTCGGCCCATGCCTCGATCTCGGCGCGCAGCACGTTCGCGTCGAACAGCGTGCGGTCGCTCCGGACACCGAGGATTCGGGTGAAGGGATTGACGCCGCCCTTGACCGGCGCGAGGAGGATGAGCGCCGGGGTGCGGTCACCATAGTGCATCGACTGCTTCGCTCCGCCGCGTACGGCCGTGAGCGTACGCAGCAGAAGAGCGGCCCTCCGGCGTCGCTCCGCGATCGTCAGCCGCAGCGCCGAGCAGCCGCGGAAGCTGACCGGCTCCGCTCCGTTGTCCGCCGCCTCCTTGGCGGCCGGTTCCGGTAGGGCGATCTTCAGGCCGGTGCCGTCGATTTCGAACACACCGATCCGGGCCAGGTCGAGCAGCACGTCACCGGCCAGCTCGGCGCTGTAGAACTCGTGGCCGTGCAGCACCGGGTTCTCCCCGGCGGCGAAGCCGCGGCTCATTGTCCCGAAGTCCCGCTCGGGACGACGCGGGACGACAGAGACGAACGTGCCCGTGGCGAGGACCGTGTCCCGCTGGCACGTCTTGTTCTTGTCGCCCTTGACCGCGACCATGTAGCCGAAAAGGTCGTCGTCGAGGTACAGATCCGGGCGGCCCTTCGTATACGCCTGTTGCTTCTGCCCACTGCCCGACCGCACCACCGGTGAGACCAGTTCCGAGGCGGGCAGCGAGTCCCGCAACCAGCGGCGGAAGGCCTGCGCCGACACGTAGGGATGCACGTCACGCCCGACGCGCAGTTGCTTCACCGTGGCGACGTTGTCCTCGCCGAGGCCGTTGTTCGGCGCGCCGGCCACGATGTCCAGGACGACCTTCCCGACCAGGTAGCTCATTTGTCACTCCTCGCCTTTCACGTAGTCGATGTCCTCGGGGTGCTCTCTTTCCTCGTCCGCCATGGCGGCGGCGACCTCGGCCCGGTCCGAGGGCTTGAATCCCAGCTCGTGCAGCCGCTGGACTACCGAGACGATGAGCAGCTGCCGGTGGAACCACGCCTGCTCCACCTCCGGGTCGAAGAGCAGCCGGAACTGGCTCTCGCTGACCAGCGGGCCGCTGATGCCGCCGTCCTGGGCGAGCAGGGCGTCGAGGTTGCGGCGCATTAGCCAGTGCCGCATCCGCCGGGGCTCCTTGAGCGTCGCGTTGAAAGCGCGGAGCTGCCCTGCCGAGTTCTCCGCGTTCAGCCACGCCGCAACCTGGGCTCCGGCGGCCCTGATCTCGTCGATCTCGTTCTGGTTCATTCGCATCACCTCGGTCACGAAGGAGAAGCACAGCCCGGCCAGCTCGGCAGTGTCCGTACGGATCACGCCACGGTCGAGCCGCGCGGTCAGGTATCGGCCGCACGCGGAGGCGATCTGCTCCGGCGCGCGGAAGGCATTACGCGCCAGGCAAAGCACGCCGGGCCGGTCCTGCGTCGAATGGGCACGCAGCAGTGCGGGGAAGCCGCGGTTGTACGGAGGCCGGGACGTGCGGCGCAACCACTCGGCGATCGACTGGTCGAGTGATTGGATCTCCAGGGTCTGGCCCCGGTTGTTGTTGCTGAAAACCAGCAGCTCGACCCCGGCGATCAGCCGGTCCTCATGGCGGCGCAAGGCCTGCAGGGCCATCACCTCGTTCGAAAGCACCCTGCCGGAGTCGGCCCTGCCCAAGGCGATCAACTGCCGGTTGCGCTCCACTCGCCGGGACAGCGTCCGCGCCATAAACCGCTCGTCCCAACTGTGCAGCGCGGTGGAGGGCCCGCCCGTCAGGCGGCAGCCGTACGGCAGGACGTAGAAGCTGCACAGGCACGGCCAGCACAGCGCCATCCCGGCGTGTCCGCGTGGCGTGTTGTTGCGGTAGAGATCGCTTTCGGCCAAGGGGACGTCGACCTTGCCGTAATAGCCCACGGCCTGGCGCCCGCACAGCACACATGCCGCCTCCGGCCACGCCGATGGATCCGGGCGCTCACGCCATCGCTCTACTGCACCACGGATCGTGAGGTTGTCCTTCTTCGCGTTGCTGAGGTGGTTCATCTTCGAGTTCGGGAAGAAGGACATGCTGGTCTTGAGCCAGAAGCCCTGCTCGCTCTTCGTGTCGCGGACGAGCGCTGCGGTCACCGCGTCCTGGGTCACCGTCTTCACCGCCGCGTTGAAGCCGTCGGGCGTGAGGCTCTCGACTGCTGACGTCTTGCCGAGGGCAGCCAGCGCGTACGCGCCGATCCGCTGGAGGGGGTGCGCGGTCAGCCGGAGCCGTGCCTGTTCGTCTGTGTCCACGTGCCGTGGATCGGGTTCGTTCATGCGGCTATCCACCCGAAGCCGGCGGCGTTGGCCTGTCCGAGACCCCAGCTCCAGATCGCCTGGAGTGTCTCCGGCGGCCCGGCCAGCTCGACCTCGACCGGCGCTCCGGGCTTCGCCCCGTGGCCTACCGAGAACGACCGCTTGGAGCCGATCCAGGTGATCGCCGTCAGGTACACCTCCGGGTCGAGGCCGAGGGTCTCGGCCTTACGGCGGAGGTTGCGCTGGAAGAACACAGGGAACTCCGGGTCGGTCGGCATCAGCCACGCCTGCCGCGTCGTCCGGGCCCCGTCGTCGTCTCGGCCCGTTCCCTTCATCACCACGGGAGTGGACGTACGGAACCGGCCCCGGCCTGACCGAAAGTCCGGGGGCTCGGCGAGGGCGACGTTCAACACGCGAAAAGCCGCACCGCCCCAATCGAGCAGCTCTCGCTGCTTCACGCCCTGAGCCAGGGCGGTCACGACCTCGAAGAGCGGGCTACCGATTTCGACGAAGCCCCGCCCTCCTGCGGCGTACTTCCCCTTGCGTCGCGCAGCCTTCGGGAACACTGGCGCGCCGTGCCCCAGCGGGACCATTCCGTGCGGCCCGGCTCCTTGATGATGCAACTGTTGTCCGATGTCAGGTGCCTCATGGGCCAGGAGGTCGTACGCCAGGGATCTTCCCGGTGCCAGAACCTTCGCCCACGCGAGCTCGGTCGCCGCCGTCGCGACCTCGATCCGTAACCTCACTGCTCTGCCTCCCGTTTGCTTTGCCGTTCACCCTGTACAGATGGACGACGACTTCGTAGAGGAGGCAGGTGACTGTTTGCCGAGGTCAGAGTGTTAATGGATCAGAGATCGACGAGTGCTGGTTCCATGAGGACGCACCTCGGGCTAATCTTCGTTCGCGATGTTGTCGACGGGGATGTGGATCATGCTTTTGCAGCAGACCTCCCGGGTTTTCTGCACAACCGGAGGTTCACTGCAAAACGGCGCCGATTTTGGCTTCGCTTGTGCTCATTGACCTGCACCTTTACGGTGGGGTCCTCATCGCCCCTGCGAGGGGTCGCAACACGCCGAGCAGCGCGCGGCCGACGCCGAGGCCGCGGTCCTCATCGCCCCTGCGAGGGGTCGCAACACGTCGACGGCATCTACGGCCCGCAGTCTCTTGCCGTCCTCATCGCCCCTGCGAGGGGTCGCAACACGGTGGTGTGACGTGGGCGTGTGTCGGCCGTGGTGTGGTCCTCATCGCCCCTGCGAGGGGTCGCAACGGGATTCAAGATACAGATCTCCTGTACCGGCGTGTTGTCCTCATCGCCCCTGCGAGGGGTCGCAACCCTCGATCTGGAGATACACGCCACGCGCGAAACCAGTCCTCATCGCCCCTGCGAGGGGTCGCAACACGGCGGGTTCGAGGCCGCAGGGGAGCTGTGCCGCCGTCCTCATCGCCCCTGCGAGGGGTCGCAACGGGGGCCGTACGGCCCTTGCTGACCATGGGGACCGTGTCCTCATCGCCCCTGCGAGGGGTCGCAACCGCTGTGGGGGTCGGCGGTCACCCCGAACTTCGAGTCCTCATCGCCCCTGCGAGGGGTCGCAACGCGGTCAGCATCAGGTTGCGCGTGTTGCGGAGCTGGTCCTCATCGCCCCTGCGAGGGGTCGCAACGGCCGTGTTGTGGCAGGTGCGGCACTCGTAGCGGTGTCCTCATCGCCCCTGCGAGGGGTCGCAACTGCGTGATGTCGATCTCAGGCCGAGCGGTCGCCCTGTCCTCATCGCCCCTGCGAGGGGTCGCAACCGGCCGGACAGGATCGCGTACGACTCCCTGTTGAGGTCCTCATCGCCCCTGCGAGGGGTCGCAACAGCAGTCCTGGAGGCGCTCCTCCCGGTCGGTGATGCCGTCCTCATCGCCCCTGCGAGGGGTCGAAACATCACGTAAGGCGTGACCAGCATGGCGGCGGCGCGTCCTCATCGCCCCTGGAGGGGTCGCAACCTGGTGAGACGCCCCGCCCCCGGGGACGGTTCACGTCCTCATCGCCCCTGCGAGGGGTCGCAACTTGGTGAAGACACGGAGCCCCGTGGTGATTTCCACGTCCTCATCGCCCCTGCGAGGGGTCGCAACAGCCAGAGCTGCAGGTGGTCGATCGCGGTCAGGTCGTCCTCATCGCCCCTGCGAGGGGTCGCAACGAGTGAGCATCCGCGCATTGATCCGGATCTGGGTCGTCCTCATCGTCCCTGCGAGGGGTCGCAACGACGACGCGCCCGCGGGAGCCCGGGCCGACAACGAAGTCCTCATCGCCCCTGCGAGGGGTCGCAACTCGGGCCGCGTCCTTGACCTTGTCAACCGGTGTTGGAGACGTCCTCATCGCCCCTGCGAGGGGTCGCAACGCGTGCAGCTGCACCCGGAACGATTTCGCGGACGGGTCCTCATCGCCCCTGCGAGGGGTCGCAACGCCAGGTCCATCACGTGGTCTATGGGACTCTCGTCGTCCTCATCGCCCCTGCGAGGGGTCGCAACAGGTTCACCGGGAGGCGTGGAGTCCGTGACCCGGAGTCCTCATCGCCCCTACGAGGGGTCGCAACGCGGCACGCTCACGGTGACAACGCTGCCGTCACTCGTGTCCTCATCGCCCCTGCGAGGGGTCGCAACCTCTCGCGCCGGCCCCGTCGGAGTTCCAGTTGGCGGGCGTGTTCTTGTGGACCTGCTCGTAGTGGCCGGTCCTCATCGCCCCTACGAGGGGTCGCAACGCCTTCAATCCCTTCCTAAGGGTGGATGAGGGCTCGCGTCCTCATTGCCCCTACGAGGGGTTGCAACATTACCGTCCGGTACTCCGCCATGGTCGTCGGCAGGTCCGCCGTCCGCATCGCCCTGTGAGAGGCGGCGTCGGCGGGTCGTCGACTACCAGAGATAGTTGCAATTTGTGTCTATCTCGTCGCTTTATGCGTCGTCCATCTGTATCGGGTGAAGGCGGAAATGCGGGGCGGAGAGGACGACTGGATGGGGCTTTCCCGGGCTCGGACGACGGGCAGGGCGAGAGCGGCGATGGAGGGCGCATCACGCTGGAGTGTGGCAGCCCTCGCGGGTGTCGCGGCGGCGGTCGCCGCCGGCACGGCGCCGGATGTGATCAAGAGTTGGCTGGGCGATCAGCGAGGCTTCCTCACCGCCCTGTGCGTCGCCTCGGCGGCGGCGTTCGCGGGCATCAACCTGTGGCAGCAGCGCAGCAAGGGCGTGGGCATCGTGATCGCCCTGCCGAGGACGAACTGGCGGGCGCCGTGGAGCGCCCAGTGGGTCGCCGCCGCGGTGGCCCACGCCCGGCGTCATCACGACTCCTGCTTCACCGTACGAAAGGACATCGTGACGGCGAGGCCGGATGACGCAGCAGAGGTGAAGGCGTCCGCGCGAGAGGCGCGCGCGGACGCTATCGAGCTCGCCTACGAGCTGGTGAACGCGCGGCTCACGGAGCTGGCCGAGGCTGACCCCTCGACGCCGGTGTCGCTCTATGTCAACGCCGCCCTGCCTGACGCCTTCGAGATGGGCGCGAGGTTCAAGTTCAACGTGCATCGGAGGCTTTGCAGCGTCGGCGCATCCCCTCACGACGATGCGTCCATTGGCGACCGTAAGGCGGTTGCCGAGGTCGCCCTGCCTCAACGGGCCGAGCTCGCCCGTACGGACTTCTTCACGGCCGTACGGATCAGTGGCCGGTTGAAGGAGCCGCCGACCCCGGCGGAAGCCGTACGCGCGGCGAAGCTGGCCACGGTGATCGAGGAGCCGGAATTCGACGGCGCTTCGGATGGGGGAGCGGTCGCGCTCGTGGTGCATCTCGCCGACAACCCGACGATGGTCGCCGAGGCGCTGCTTGCGGCGCGCGAGGGCTGCCTCGACGTCGACGGCTGCTGGGGGCGATGCCGCGCGGCACTGGTCGTCGACGGCGGCCCGGCCAACATCCCGGAAACCACCGGTGACTTCGAGCTGGTGGTCCGGCACGTCTACGCGGCGTGGTCGGCGTGGATCGAGGCTCGCCCGCAGTACGCCGGGCTACGGCCGCGGTTGTTCATCGCGGCTCCGGCCAGCGTCGCCTTCGCGCTCGGCTGGCTGCTGGGGCACAAGGTAACCCCCGTCGCGCACCCATATGAGACATCCTCTGAGACCCCGAACAAGACGGGAGAGCCATGTACGTCGTCGTGATCGGTACGGCGGGCAACCAGCGGTACATCTTCTCCTCCCGCAAACGCCAGGAGATCGTCGGGGCATCCGACCTGATCGCCCGGGTCGACGGCGTCTGGGCCGACGAGGCGATGGTCGACGTGTTCCCCGGGTTCGAGCGAAGCTGGCGTATAAAGGACGGCTACCCCGCCGAGATGGTGACCGCTGGCGCGGGTGCCATCACCGTGCTGGTCCAGGACAGGGACGCTGGTCGCGGCCTTGTCACCGAGCTGACCGGCCGGGCCCTCCGCGAGGCCCCCGGTCTGGACGTCTGCGGCGTGGTGGTCGAGGCGATGGGCCCGCTCGCGGACAGCATCTCCGCCGCGCGTACGGAGCTCGCGGCGGTGCGGGAGTTTAGGCCGGGCCCGCAGGCGAGGTTCCTGCGGCTGCCGCTGGTCGAGGACTGCGCATCCACGGGGCTGCCCGCGATGTCTCTCCATCGTGAAGGGCGGGACGAGCCCGTCAGGACCAGGTCGGCGGCGTCGATGGCCAAACTCGGCCATTTCCCGCATGCGCTCGGCCGCCTGGCCGAGGACGCGGAGACGGACGTGCCCACGATGCGGAAGATCGTCGACAGGCTGGGGCTGGAGGCCGACTGGGTGGCGGTGGTGCACGCCGACGGCAACGGGTTCGGAGACCTCTTCCGGGGGCTCGGGAAGCTGCTCGAAGGGACGGACGCCGGAGATCCCGATGCGGCGTACGCCGACGCGCTGCGCAAATTGTCTCGAGGGGTCGATGGCTGCGCGAAAAGGGCCTTCCACACGGCACTGGCCCGGACGGCGGCCGAACACAGGTCCGCCACCGTGAACGGCAAGTCTCCCGTCCTCCCGCTGGTGCTCGGCGGCGACGACCTGACCGTGCTCTGCGAGGGTGCCGTCGCACTGCCGTTCACCCGGCACTACCTGGAGGCGTTCGAGGAGGAGACCGCGAGCGACGCACTGCTTCGCCCGATCCTCGACAAGGCGGACCGCCCCTGGCTGGGGGCGGCGGCCGGGGTGGCGATCGTCAAGCGCAACTACCCGTTCAGGTTCGCCTACGACCTCGCCGAGGAGCTGATCACCGCTGAGGCCAAGCGGGTCAAGGTATGGGGGTCGGCGCTGGCGTTCACCGTGCTGTTCGAGAGCTCGGCGCCCGATCTCGCGCGGATAAGGAGCTCGTCCACGCTGGCGGGCGGGTCCGTCGCGTCGGCGTCGCCGTACCTGGTCGGGCGGGGATCGGCCGACCCCCGCGCGGAACGGCGGCGCTGGTTGGACCTCGTCCGCCGGGTCGACGCGCTCCGGCGGAGGGATGCCGGGTCCGGCGAGCTGCTCATCCCGAGCGCTGCGGTGCACGAGCTGCGCGAGGGGCTGTGCCTGGGCGCGGAGGTCGCGGACGCCCGACTCGCCCTGCTTCGCACGCGGTTCAGCGGCGCCCCGGCTCGCCTGGCGGCGCTGGCGGAGCTGGAAGGGGATCCCGGGCGGTTGGTGTGGCGCGACCAGGACATGCGCGTCTCCCATGCCGACCAGGGAGAGCTTGTCGATCACGTCGCCTGCCGCCAGGACGGTGATGAGGGCGATGGCGGAGAGAGGATGGTAACGGGTCTCATGGATGCCGTGGCCGCCGAGTCCTTCCTGCCCGTTGAGGGAGCGGCCCGATGAACATCGAACTCGAACTTCACATGCTGAGCGACTGGGCGGTCGGCACCGGTACGGGAGTCCCCGGCTACGCCGACCGGCTGGTCCAGCGGGACACCCGCGGCGTGTCCGGAGCGACCGCCGCGCCGATCGTCCCCGCCAAGACCCTGATCGGCGTCTGGCGGGACTCCTGTGAGCTGGCGGCGCACGCGCTCGACAGCGGCCCCTCCGGGGTGTGGCACGACTGGCTGGACTTCCTGTTCGGTGGCCAGTACAGCGCCGACCGCCGCCATGCTGTAGGGCCCGCGGCACTGGCCCTCGACGGGGCCCTGCGCCTGCCGGGACGACTTCCCGAGCTGCTGCGTGTCCGCCCGGAGGTGGCCTGGGCCGCGACGTTCCGCAAGCCGGGAGTGGCGATCGATCCGAGGACGGGCACCGCCGAAACCGGGATGCTCCGATTCGAGGAGATGTCCAGGGCGGGCGTCCGGCTGACCGGCCGCGCGCTGATCCGGGGCCTCGACGCGCTGGAATGGGAGCAGCGGGAGGCGGCCATAGCCCTGCTGGTGGCGGGCGCCCGCTTGCTGGAACGGTTGGGAGGCAAGCGGCGTCGTGGCTCCGGCCGGTGCCGGTTGGATCTGCGGGACGTCGAGCCCGACTTCGCCGTGTTCACCCGGACGGACATCCCGGCTCCCCCTCAGGACGTGCCGTACGCGGTGGCGGATCGCCCCGCTCCGGTTCCCGCAGCGGCCGGTGACGGCTGGGAGCGTGCCGATCTGGTCATCACCGTCGAGCAGCCGGTCCTCGCCGCGGCCACCGTACAGGGCAACCTGGTCCGAGGCGAGGCGTCCATTCCCGGCTGGTGCCTGGTGCCCGAGGTGGCCAGGCGGCTCGGGCGACCGGCGCACGCTCTCGTACGTACGGGAGACCTCCTGGTCACCGCGGCAACCCCGCAGTCACTCGGTGGAGTGCGGAGCCTGCCCGTGCCCAAGGTGTTCGTGCACGCGAAGGGAAGCAGGGACGTCATCGGCAACCGCATGGCCGAAGACGCGCCACATGGCAAGCCGTACCGGGAGGGGCACATTGTCCCGGACGGAGAGGAGACGGGCACGGTCCTCAGCCCGGACTTCACGCTTCGCATGCACAACACGATCCGGGACGACATCCAACGGCCGAGCCGGGACGTGGGCGGGGTCTACATATACAAGGCCCTGGCCGCCGGTTCGGTGCTCCGCGCCGAGGTACGGGTGCGGGCAGGCGTTCTCGAGCCGGGCTGGCAGAAGCTGCTGACCGGGCGGTGGCGGATCGGCCGGTCGGCGAAGGACGATTACGGCCAGGCGCAGGTGGAAGCACGCCCAAGCGTCATGCCGAACAGTTCCCGGCAAGGTGCGCGCCGGGTCCCGAACGGTCCCCTATCGCAGGAGGTCGTCGCGCCGAACGCGGTCTACGGCGAAGACAGGCCGGACGTGGCCCGGGGCGAGGGCGGCCCGAACGCGGCCCACGGTGAAGGCGACCTGTTGCGCGTGTGGCTGCTGTCGGACCTGCTGGTCCGGGACAGCAGGCTGAGGTTCAGTACCGACCCGCGTGACGTCGGCCGTGCGTTGGAGCAGGCTCTCGCCCGAGCGGGCGCTCCCGGGCTGACCCTGACACCGCTGACCGAGCCGCGAGAAGGCCGCGTCCAGGTCGCACTCGGCGCACAACGGACGGAGAGCTGGCATCGGGGCTGGGGCCTACCTCGGCCCACCCTGTACGGCCTGGCCGCCGGGAGCTGCCTCACCTTTGAGGTGTCCGGCGGCGCGATCACCCCCAAGGCTCTGGACGAGGTACGCGCTGCCGGGGTGGGGGAGCGCCGCGCTGAGGGTTTCGGACAGGTCGAGATCGATCACGCCCTCCTGCTCCGGAGCGCCGGCGACATGACGCCGCACGGCGCTCCTGACAGAGAGCCGGCCCCACCCGAGCCGATCGCACCGGGTGAGGACGGCCACGCCGAGGGCCGGATCTTCGAACGCGCCGCATGGCGTGGGGAGATCCACCGAACCTGCGAAGCCGTCATGGCGGATGGCGATCGGCGGGCGGAACTCCTGCCGGTCACGGTGACTCCCACCCAGCTCAACGGGCTGCGCGAGGTCGTCAGAGAGCCCTCGATGGAAAGAGCCCGCAACCGGCTCGCAAGGCTCACCCGGCCCAAGAAGGGCCGCCCGTCCTGGCCGGAGAAGAAGGCGGAGATGCTCGCTGCCCTGCTCGCGGATTCCGATCGCATCTGGACGCTGCTCGGTCTGCCGGAGGAGCGGCTCACCGTGACCGCCGACGGCGCGGCCGCGCTGCGCGCCGAACTGCACGACGAGGCGGTGCGCGTCCTGCTCACCGCCTGCCTGGGAGCGCACAGCCGCGAGCGGGCGAAAGGAGAAGCGGAATGACGCGCAGAACAGGACGGCACGTGACGAGCCGGGTCCGGGCCCGCGGCTGGCTGCGCACCGAGTCGCCGCTGCATGTTGGAGGCCTCGGTACGGACCCGTCGGAGCCGCTGCCGGTCGCCCTGGACGGTCTGGGCCGCCCATATGTGCCCGGCACGACCCTCGCCGGAGTCCTGCGGAGTTGGTCGCGGGGCGCCGATCCGGAAGCGCCGCTGCACGACCTGTGGGGGACCGCTGAGGAAGACGCCGAGGGCGGGGCGAGCCGTGTGATCGTCGCCGACGGCCTGGTGACGTCCGGCACCCGGCTGGACGATCGCGGCCTGCCGGTCGGTCCGCTCGATCGCGCGTTCCTGGAGTTCCGGACCTCGGTCGGCATCGACCGGGTGACCGGCACCGCCGCACAGGAGTTCCTGTACGGCAGGCAGGTCGTCCCAGCCGGATGCTTCATCCGGCTGGAGATCGACATAGAGTCCGGTTCCCACTCGGACCCGGCCGTGGACGAGGCCCGGCTGGAAGCTCTCCTCATGGCGCTTTCCGCAGGGGAGATACGGATCGGCGCGGCGACCGGTCGAGGTCTGGGTTCGGTGCGGCTGCTGGACGACCCCCTTGAGGTCGTCGTCGACAGATTCGACTCGCCGCAGGGATTGCTGGCCGTTCTCCGCGGGGACGCCGCGCGCGTCAGCCCGAGGGCGTCTCTGAGCGTCGCGGACCCGGAACTGCCGACTCGGCGTGAATTCCTCCACGTCCAGATCGGCTGGAGGCCGCTCGCGCCGGTGATGGTCCGGGCGACGCCGAACGGTCTCACCGTAGACACGCTGCCTCTCACGACCCGGGTCGATCAACGTCACCTAACGCTCGTCCTGCCCGGCGGCTCGCTCAAGGGCGCGCTGCGGGCGCACGCCGAGTTCGTGGAACGCACGGCGAGGTTCACACCCGAAGACCCTCCGGAAACCGCCACCTCCGCGGACAACGCCGCCGGCCACAGCGCCGCGTTCCGGGCGCGGCTCGACCAGCTTCCCGCCGTACGGGATCTGTTCGGCGGGGCGCGCGATGACGTCAAGGACCGGTGGGCGGGAGCCCTGCGGGCCGAGGAGTGCCGGGCACTGATCACGATCCCGGAAACACTGTGGCAGACCGTCACCGGAGCCGACCCCCTGCCGGAGGCATCGCCAGGGGAGCGCGCGGAGTTGCCGACGGCGGTGCGGGACGGGCTGGACGACATCGGCATGGCTCAGGCCGACCACGTCGCCCTCGATCGGTGGACCGGCGGCGCCGCAGACGGACGCCTGTTCAGCGTGCTCGAACCGCACGCGATCGAGTGGGAGCCGATCAGGCTCTCGATCGACCTCACCCGGCTGGCCGACCGCCGCGATCCTGCGCTGGCCCTGCTCCTGCTGACCCTGCGCGATCTGGCCGAGGGACGCGTCCCACTCGGCGCGTCCGTCAACAGGGGGTTCGGCGACATCGAGGTCAGCGAGATCACATTCATCGGCGGGCCGTGGCGCAAGCAGGTCACGCTGTCCGAGGTGCTGAACGGACCGGCGATCTCGTCCATCGCCAGGGCGTGGACGGACTACCTGGCACAGGAGGTGTCATGACGACCCTGTACGGCGCCGCCGCCACCGGCGTCACCCTGCCGGAGGCGTTGCAGGCCACCGGACTGAACGGCGGGTGCGCACTGCTCACCACTCCTTCGGCGTACCGCGTCGCCAGAGTCGAGGACGGTGACTGTGTCAGCGCGTCCGGACCGGTCGATCTGTCGGCCGTCTACGAGGCGCGGGTATTCACCTCGGAGGCGGAGCTGCGCTGGGTGGAGCCCGGCTACGCGGTCCTGCTCACGGAGGACGAGCGGCTGCTGCCTGAGTCGTTCGGCGAGCGGGTGGAACCGCTGGCCGCCCTCGCGACGACGGACACGCGCTATCTCGTCTGGGGTGCCGTGACGGCGAACGGATCCGGCTGGGCCACCCTCGTCTCCTCTCGGGTGGGCTCTCTGGCCGTTCCCTCGGCGTCCGCCGGAGAGGGGGAGCGTGTCCGGCTGGCTGCCCGCGAGTACGTCGTCGCGGATCCCGAGCACGGCAACGCCTACGTCGCCGAGGAACGCCTGATCGGATTCGAACCCTATGCAGCGGAAGGGGCCGCGTGATGGCCGATGAGTTCCTCAACCCCTACACGTTCATCCCGGCGTTTCCCCGCGAGGGGCTGCCGGAGCCGCTCGGCGATGCCCCGCCGCCTGCGCGTGACCGGCTGCGTCGCGGTTGCTGGACCGGCCGCATCGGTGTCACCCTCACTGTGCGGACACCGCTGCTGCTCCTCGACACCGCCCGGAAGTCCCCGCTGTCGGATGCGGTGGACGGTGCGGAAAGCGCGGAAGGTCACTTCGTCTACCCTGTACGGCTCCGCGACGGACGCCCCCACCTGCCCGCCACCTCGGTCAAGGGCATGCTGCGCTCCGCGTACGAGGCGGTCACCAACTCCAGGCTCGGCGTCTTCGACGGACACGACCGCCCGCTCGGCTTCCGCAGGGACGCGGGATTCGCCTTGGGAATGGTGCCCGTTCTCGTTGGGACCGGCAGAGTGCTGTACGAGTTCCAGCAGGCGGCACTCAGGATGTACGACAGCGACGGGACGAGCATCTACCCAAAGGACGGCCAGGAGGCGCCCCAGCATCTGGAACGGCTCCGCGCCGTGGTCAGACGTAGCAAGAACAACGGTACTGAGGTCGTCCGGTTTGTTAGGAAGGGCACAGAAGAGGTACTTACGCGGGGAAGCGGGGAGCGAATCGTCGAGGGCATCTCTTTCGTCACCGGCCCCAACATCGAGCGCAAGACCTGCGAACGGTTCTTCTACCTGGAGGAAGGCCAGACCCCTCAGAAGCTTGAACTGGCGCCCGGGCTGTGGAGCGAACTGGAACGGCGGTGGAGCAACCTGATCGCCGACTACCGCCGCGCGCACGACGACGCCGAGATCTTCGGACGCCGCCGTGCTGACGGCGGCGTCGCCGGTCCGGGAGAACGGATCGGCGACGGTCCTGGGCAGCTCGCCTGGAGCCCACATCTCTACGATGCGGCTCGGCAGGACATCAGGGGAGGTCGGCTGTGCTACGCCCGGAAGGAGAACGGCCGAGTCACGGCGCTCTATCCGGTTCTGGTGCCGCGCGATCTCTATCCCGTTTCCCCACGAGAACTGCTGCCCGATTCGCTGGCGCCGGCACGGCGTTACGACGAGTTGTCACCGGCCGATCGGGTGTTCGGCTGGGTCTCTCCGCAAGGTTCGGGCGTGCGTCCCGCGGCGTACCGTGGCCGACTGCGCATCGGCCCCGTCACCTGTGAGCAGAACGCCGACGCGGCGGTGGAACGGTTCGACGGAGCCGGTCTGCCGATCGCCATCCTCGGGCAGCCCAGGCCGCAGCAGGGACGCTTCTATCTCGCCGAGACGGCCGACCGGCCGGATCGCCCGGTCAGGGACGGGACGCCGAAGGAGAAGCTCTACCGGCCGGGGCGTGGCCTGCGCGGGAGGAAGGCGTACTGGCATCACGCCGGGCTGGATCCGCGTCAGCACTGGAGCGAGGGGCAGGGCTTGCGCGATCCCGCCCAGGTCCGGATCGGCTCCCACTACCGTGAGTACCGCCGCTCCCGAGCCCCGTACGACGAGAACGGCAGCCCGGACGCGGAGAGGAAGCGATACCGGACGACCGACGAGGAGCAGCACGACACGCAGAACCGCTCTGTCAAGGGGTGGGTGCGACCGGGAACGACCTTCCGCTTCTCCGTCGACGTCAGGGACCTTGACGACCTCGAACTCGGAGCGCTCGCCTGGCTGCTCGCTCTGCCGCCGGAGCACTTCCACCGAATCGGTCTCGGGCGTCCGCTCGGGTTCGGGAGCGTACGGCTCGACATCGACGCCGAGAACACCTGGCTCCACTCCGGCGGGGAGTTCGCAGACTACTACCGCTCGTTGTCAGCGTCGCTCCCGAGCGGTGATGGAGTCAAGGTCCTGGAGGCGTCGCGCGAGGAGTTCGTCCGCCTGGTGGACAGCTCACATCAGCTGGTCACTGTGAGGGAGGCGGTGTTGGCCGTGGCACGCGGCAACGCCGAGCTGCCGGTGCACTATCCCCGTACACGTCCCAAATGGCTGGCGGAGAACATCCCGGCGCCGCCGGATCCCCGGGGGAGGACCTACGAGTGGTTCACCGAGAACGAGAGAATCGCGAAGGACGCGCCTACGGCGGGTCGAGGCCGCTCTCTGCCCGGCGTGGGAGACACCGATACACCGCTGACCACCTATCTCGCGGACGAACAACGAGAGGAGGGCGATGACGGCCGTTCTGGACGGCGGAAGCGAAGCAAAAGCCGTTGAGTCATGATTAATTCCCGCACCTTCCGGATTTAGAGGTGTTCCGGAAATAGCGTGAGGGTGATAGTTCACGATTTCGCGGGAGATGCTCTGGTCTGATGGGTTAACGTCGCCCGGTCGATTCCGTTACGACCTGCCATGTGGAAGGCCTTGTCGTGGAGAAAACCGAGGGCGTTCTGCTCGTTCACGCCGTGGGCGGCGGCGATCTGGGGCTGCCGGGGGCCCGAAGCTTCGAGGGGCTGCTCCCCGATCTCGACGATGATCCACAGGGTGAAGGCAAGGACCGCCGACCGCTCAGGAAGGTGTTCGAGGGGCTCGCCTCCGCCCGGATCCCAGTCTCCCTGGTCGCTCTGCTCGGAACCACCACGCCGGGAGGGCCGGGAGGGCCGGGAGACCGGACGTTCGCCGAGCACGCCGAGGAGATCAGTGCGCGGCTCACCTCGCAAGGCGGGTTGTACGGCGTGCGTTTCGATCCCGCGGCGGTCTCGGTCGTCGGGGTGGAGGCGCCGACTCTCGGAGACGGCTCGCAGGCGCTGCGTCGATGGCTCCTGGGACGGTCCCCCACCGAGATCCTGGTCACGTGCGGCTCGGGAGCGTTCGCGCTCAGCGCCGGGGCCGTGTGCGCCGCGCTGGCTGCCCGTCGTCCCGCCCAGATCGTCCACATCGACGGGTCGCGACGGCCGTACGCGCTCGACGGGGTGTGGGACATGGAAGCGCGGCTGCGGTCCTGGCTGCTCCGTTACCGGTTCTGGGACGCACTCGCCGAGATCGATCCTGCCAACCAGGAGGTATGGGAACTGCTCGCCGCCCGGCAGGCCGGGGACACCATCTACGCCGCCGCCATGCGGGAAGGCTCCAACTCGGGCACCGGCCGTTCCCTCACCGACGGCCGGATCAGCAAGTTCACCGAGACGTGGCCGACCGCGCAGGCAGCCCTTTTCGAGCGGCTCGGGCGCGGAGAGGCCGCGGATTACGGGCTGCTCCGCGCCTGGTTCGCGCAGCATCTCCGCGGCCTTTTCAACGGGGAGAAGAGCCGACTGTCGCACGAAGCTCACGATCACATGGAGCGGCTCGTCGACACGCTCACCCACCGAGGTGACGGGGAACGCGGCCTTGTCGGGCACATCCGTATGACGGCCCAGCAGCTCTGGAAGGAACCGGCCAGCGCATGCGGGGCCATGCTCAAGGACGACGCGCTGATCAAGCTCTATACCGCCGCGTCCACGCATCGGGCCCATCTCAGCTCGGAACGGCTCGCGGGACCACTGCCGCCCACTCTGCTGAACGCCGCCGACCGGTGGGAGAAGGACGACCAGGGGATCAAGCTGGTCTCCCGCACCGGTATGACCGGATGGCCGGTGCTGGGCAGCGGTGACGTCCTGGGACTTCTCGCCGTCGGGTTGGACCACGACGGCAGGGAGGCCGAGGACCGCGTCGCCGTACGAACGGTCCTCGCCGAGCTGCGCAGGAGGCGCGAGTCCTTGCTGCGCCGGGGAGCCGTACGACTGCGGCTGCTCGCCAGCGCCGAGGCTCAGGAGCGGGCCTTGGCGCTGGCACGATGGGCGGCTGACGACGGCGATGCCGACGTGCGCGTGATTTCGCCCGTCGCCGCCGCCTTCGAGGCCGCTCGGGATTCCATCGTCGCCGGGCTCGCCTCTGAAGCGGTGCCGACCGGGAAGCGGGGATCGGGCAGTCTCCGTGATGTCGACGAGCTGGTGCTGGTCCTCAACCCGGGACCGCCCCTGACCAACTACGGCATGATCGCGGCGGGCGTGGAATGGTCGCTGGCCGCTGCCTGCCCGCTCTGGGTGACAGAGCTGATCCGCAGGCCCGGCGCGGCGTCCGAGCTTCGCGGCGGTGAGCGAGTGCTGGCGAGGCTGGGCGCGGACCGCATGCTGGCCGGCCTGGCGGTGAGCGCCGTCAGGCGGCTGGATCTGCGGACCGCTCGGCGCCTCGTCGGACGTGGCTCCGACACCTTGCGTGACGTGATTCCTCTGCTCACGGCATTGGAAGACGATGTGTTCGGTGCCGCCGGCGACGATTGGACGGCTGCCCAGTGCCTGGCAGCGGCCAGGCGGCGCCTGACGCTGATCGCCGAGGTCGGTCGTGAACAGCGGCACCGGGTGCCGACGGTGTACATCGCCGTGGAGACGCTGCGTCCGGCGCTGTTCTCGTGGGGGCAGTGGGAGGAGCTCCGCAAGGAGCGCCCAGCGCTGAAGGAGCTGGGCAGGCTGGCGAACGAGTCGATCCAGGGACATGCTCTGGATCGGCGGGGTCGGGCCCGCCCTCGCACGGCTCGGTCCGCGGAAGTCCGTGAAGTTCTGCGACGCGCTGTGCGCGACCTGGGCGGACCGGACAGAGGCGATGACGTACTCGTCAGTCGTCACAAATCGGTTGTCAACACTCTTGAGGCGATTTATCGGGAAAGCGCTTGACGGTGGCTGCGGCCGTTGGCAGCCTTGTCTCGTTCAACGGCGGAACGCCTGCGAGCTTGAGTGGTTCATTCCGCTCCCTCTGAGGGCCTCGGACTTCGAGGCCGATGTTCACGAGACCGCGTTTTCAGGCGCGTTCTCCTGCCATGCCTCGGAGGGGCAATTCTCATGACTCTCGCCGCCATCGTTTCCGCATGCGAGTCGACCGCCTTCCACGCGTACTTCTCACTGATCTCGCCGGCGCTCAGGGACGCCGCGCGCGGGCCGCTGCGTCGGGCCCGGCACAACGGAAGGCCGTGCAGCGGAGTCGACCGCACTCGTTGGTGTGACGAGTGCGAGCAGGTGATCGCGGATCACTTGCTCGACGGGTACGGCAGACTGCGAAAGACTCTCGCGGGAGTGCCGCCCCGCACGCGGACGGGGGAGACGGTACGCGAGATGGAGTCGGCCGTTCGGTGGCTGACCTCGTCCGATGCCGCCGGGGAGAGGCTTGACCTCGTGGCTCGTCAGTTGCGGGGGTGGCCCAGCGAGGAGGAGTCATGCGGAGTCCGCGCGGCCCGTGCGCAGCTCGTCTATCACCCGCTGAGGAGTCTTGAAGCACGCGTACGCCGTGCGGACGCGATGAGTCGTGGCGCGTCGGCGAAGCCCGAGCGTGACCTTCGGACGTCCGACTGGGCGAAGCCGCTGCGCGTCGACGGGGTCGCCTTCGAGCTTCTGGAGGACGCCGTCATCAGGCTGCGGAACGGTGGCGTGGATCTCTACGATGTACCCCGTGGACTGCTCGAACGCCTGAGGCTGGACCTGCCGGCAGCACGGCGCATGCTGCGTGACTCGCTGGAGCGTCTCCGCGCGTTGCGCCCCGGCTTCTACGCAGCCAACGTGGCCGGATATCTGGGGGAGGAGGCTCTGTTCCCCGGCGGCGCCTCCCTGCAGGGGCCGGAGGAGCTGTTCATTTTGGGGGAAGAGAAGGAAGCAGCACGGCGGACGCTGGGCAAGCTGCTGACGGGCGGGCAGGTGACCGCGCGCCCGGTCCGGGCGCGCTATCTGGAGCTGACCGCCCGGCTCTCCGCTGACGTTCCTCCAGACGGCACCGGGCTCATCGCCTGGATCACGAACGAATTCGGAATCACCATCACGGCGGCCGAGCGTTTCCTGCAGCGGCTCATTCACCTGGTCACGCTCGCCGACCTTGACTGGGTCGCCGAGCAGTGCTCTACAGTCGCGTCAACGGCGACTGAGCCCGAGAAGGCCTGACCTCTGTGGGAGCCGATCCGTCGGCTCCCACAGAGCAGCCACATTGGACGGTGAGGATCGGTACGCCGAATGCCTCGCGCGGGAGGCCGCGTAGTGCGCCCCCCTCAAGGGGTGATGAGGACCGCGGCTCGTGCCTGTCTAACAAGTCCTAACAAAATGATCGAGGAATACGGGTGATCGCCTTCGGGTTGATCGCCGCGTGAGGAAGGGCGAGCAGCCACCGTGGGTCGTTCCTGACGGTTTGTGGGCGCGGATCGAGTGCTAGCGGACACGCCGTTCTCCCGTTGAGCGGCCAGATTTCTCCAGGCTGATGGCCATCAAAATTCCGGGTGTGGTCACGAGAAATCCCGGTGGGTGGCCAGGTCGATGTCCCGGTGGGTGGTCAGGTCAGCGGGACCACTCCGCGTCCGGATAGAGCCTCGGCGAGGCGGTGGGAATCGCCGCTGGTCTCCACGAGGTGCGCATGGTGCATCAGCCGGTCGACGGTCGCGGTGGCGAGTGTCTTGGGCATGATCGTGTCGAACCCAGACGGGTGAATGTTGCTGGTGACGGCGACCGAGCGGCGCTCGTAGGCGGCGTCGACGACGCGGTAGAACGCCTCGGCGGTCTCGTGGCTGACCGGCGGCAGCCCGATGTCGTCGATGACGATGACGTCACTGCGGCAGATGCGGGTGATCGCGCGCGAGACCGATCCGTCGATTTTGGCTCGGCTGACAGAGGCGGCCAGCGACTCCAGGGTGAACCAGGCCACCCGCAGATCCTTCTCGATCGCCAGATGCGACAATGCCTCGGCGAAGTGGGACTTGCCGGTTCCGGACGGGCCGGCGATCACGAGGTTCTCCGCGCGGGTAACCCATTCCAGGGTCATCAGCGCGTTCTGGGTGGCTTCGCTGATTGTGGAGTCCTCGCTGCGCCAGGTGGAAAAGGTCTTGCCGGAGGGGAAGTTCGCGTTCTTGCGCCGGTTGCGGCGGGTGGCATTGTCGCGGCCGACGACTTCTTCGGCGAGCAGGACGCGGACGACCTCGGCGGGGTCCCAGCGTTGCGCGCGGGCGCATGCCAGCACATCGGGTGCCGCCTTGCGGGCGTAGGGGAAACGCATCCGGCGCAGCAGGGCCTCCAACTTGTCGGGGATCGGCGGGGCTGCGGGCAGGGTAACGCTCACGAACGGTCTCCTTTGCCAGTCATCGATGTGGTTGATGTGGTGGTGCGCAGGGCGGCCCAGGACGCGGTGCCGGGCTGGGCCGAGTGGATTTCATCGGCGCGGGCTTGCTCGCCGACGCGCGCGTGGCGGGCCAGGTGGTCGCAGATGGAGGCCAGGTCGGCTTCGGCGAAGCGGCCGCCTATCGCGGCCAAGCCGAGCGCCTCATCCACGCGGGCAGTCCCCAGGAGGGCGGCCAGTTCGACCGCGCGGGCCATCTTGGCGCGGATCCGCGGCACTCCTGTCGCGGCGGCTTCGATCAGCCACGCCTCCGCGCCCGGCCCGATCGCCAGGAACGCTTCTTCAGCCTTCGTCTGCGGACGAGGCCTGGGCGCCTTGTGCCCGTTCCCGCCACCGTGCTCGGGATAGTGCGCATCGACGATCCGCGGCCTGCCCGGCGTGGACAGAGCATGCCGCCACAGTTCCTTCAGACCGCCGCGGCCGTGCCGCCCACCACTTGCTGCAACGTGCCCGCCGAGACCACTGCCGAGACCGCGGCCGACGATGACCAGTTCCTCACCGTGCACCCGGCACCAAACCGTGCTGCCCTCATGTCCGGGCGGCACCGAATAGCGCACATCTCCCCAGCGGACGGTCCGGTCGTCGCGGACCAGGCGTTCTTCCCCGAGTGCGAGCACGAAAGGCTCGGCGGGCAGCGCGTGCAGGCGAGCGCGTTCCTCGGCCAGCATCTCCACCGGCGGGCGATGCGTCTCACGATGGCGGCGGCCGTTGATGTGCTCACCCCAGGCGGCGCAGGCCTCCTCCAGCTCGGCGAAACTCCCGTAGCCGGCGCGCAGGTTGGTGTGGGTAGGCACCAGATCCGCCTTGGCGATCTTCACCGTTGCCTCCACCCCGCCCTTGGACTCAGGGTCGAACGGCTCGCAGGTGGCCACCACGCACCCGTAATGCCGCCCCAGCTCGACCATCTGCGGATGCCGCACCGGGATGCGGGCGATGTGCTCGACCGTGACCGTCTTGGCGTTGTCGGTCAGCAGATACGTCGGCGCCCCGCCCAGCGTGCGCAACGCCGCATCCAGGCACGCGGTCAACGTGCCCAGCGTCTGGTCCCATGCCGGGATCACCACCCGGAACCGGGACCATGCCAGCCAGCAACAGAACAGCTGCGTGCGACGCTCGCCGATCCGCGGCCCCTCGCCCCAGTCCCACTGCAGCCACATCCCCGGCTCGGGCACCCACGGCCGGTAGACGCGCCGCCGCCCCGCCTTCCAGGCGGCCTTGATGTCGGCGACCGCCCGCCGCGTGGTCCGCTCCGACCCGGAAAACCCCATCGTGACCAGGTCCTTGTGCACCACATCGGCGCGGATCTTCCCCTTCGACCGGTCGACCTTCTCCTCGATCTTCGCCAGGAACGCGTCGATCACCTTGACCCGCGGCACGCCGGCGTGCGGATTACCACCCGCCGCGCGGATCGCGACATACCGCTGCACCGTCTTGGGATCGCAGCCGACCAGCTGCGCTGCCGACCAGGCGCACCCGGTCAGGTCGTAAGCCTCGTAAATCTCCATGAGCTCCATGCCAGACTTCGTCACGGCCCCCCGCGGGTCTTGGGTGTCAGGTCTCGACAACCCGCAACCCAAGCCCCCGCGGAGGGGGACCCGCGCTGTGACACACGGACAAGATCAGGAGTTCAACCTGGCCATTGACCAGGATTTTCAGTGGCCGCCAGCCGGGATCCGTTGTCCGTCAGCCTCGACTTTTCTGTCCGCTCAGCAAGACTTCCACGTGACCGCTCTCAATCGAGCCGTTGTTGCCGGTCGTGCCACGCCGTGCCGACCACCCCGGCCGCAGGCGTCTGGATGACCGGAAGGTCTTGTCGGGCATCCTGTTCGTGCTCTACACCGGGATCGCCTGGGAGTCCGCGACGACATCCACGAAGCCTTCATGACCCTCGCCGCCGCCATCATCTGCTGGCGGCGCCTCGTCCGCTGATCTTTTTGTTAGGACCTCTTAGGCGCCGGCTGCCGTCGCATGTCAGCGGTCGCGGGATATATGCGGGATGGACCAAGGCGTGTTTCCGCAGGTCGTGTGTCACGAACGCTGAAGGAGGCGTTGATAGAAGCCTCTGGATGCGGTGCTGTGCAAGAGATGGAGGTAGGTCCTCCGGGATCGCCCTGCAGGGGGAGGTCCCAAACCACCGCAGGCTGCGTCGGTTAAGCGCCGGTCGTGGTGAGCGCTGTGGGAAAAGGCGCGACATGATCGCGTCAGACATCCCTGGAGCTGAGATGTCAAGCTACGAGGGCGCGGGATCGGTGTGACCAGGCGGTTGCCTGGTCGTAGTGGGTGCGGGTTTTGAGGCAGCCGTGGAGGATGCCGACAAGGCGGTTTCCGACTTGGCGGAGGGCGGCGTTGTGCCCGACGTCGCGGGCGCGGAGTTCGTCGTAGTAGGCGCGGACCTCGCGGTCGTGAAGAGTCGCGCAGGAAGCCTGGAGATGGAGCGCGTCCACGAGGCGGTCGTTGTGGACGAAGCGGGCATGAACGGTGCGCATCTTGCCGGATTGACGGGTGATCGGGCTGGTTCCCGCGTAGTTCTTACGGGCCTTGGCAGACGTGTAGCGCCCGGGAGCGTCCCCGAACTCGGCAAGCACCCGGGCGCCGAGAACGACACCGATACCGGGCTGGCTGAGGATGATCTCAGCGTCCGGGTGCCGGCCAAAATGCGCCTCGACCTCGCTTTCGAGGGTGGGCTTCCCCCAAGGCCGGGAGTTAGCGTTTTTGCGGCTTTGGCAAGGGAGTCGGCGGGTGCGTAGCGGCGGTGTAGAGACCGGCACCGATCTTGAGGATGAGGCCGTTTTCGGCCCATCGTGAAAGCTATCGATACATGGTGCCTAGGGTGATGTCGCCCAGGTAGCAGGCGATGTCCCGTGGGCGCCAGGACCGGCCGGGATCTTCCTGAAGCAGGGTCAGAACCCTTTCCCTGCGGCGGTCGGTCAGTGCGGTGAGCCGGTCATCCCGGGACGCCATGGGAAGCGGGGGCTCCGTAGGTGCTGCAAGGACGGTGATGGTGAGAGCAGTGACAGGCTGACTTCGGTCTGGCCGGCCATCGTCGCGTCGTTCGTTGTAGCGAGAGATCGGTGACTTGACCTTGCGGGTGCTCACCCGCGGGCGGCGGGACGGAAGCAGATGGGCCAGGACACGGCGCCCGATGACCCCGACCAGGTCGGTGCCGCGGTCGGCGACGCATGCGGCTTGAACGACCAGATCGCGCGCCGTATGCAGAGCGACGGAGAAGCCGCAGCGGTCCGGATCGGTACCGGGCCGGGACTCGGCGGCGTCGACCATCACCGTACGAAGGAGCTGGTAGAGCGCGAGCACCGACCACATCTCCTGCTCCAGCCCGGCGGCATCACCCGAGCGCAGCACCCGCCCCTGCATGATGGTGTGACGCAGCGCGTAGTAGGCCGACTCGTGCTCCCACCGCTGGTGGTAGAGCTTACGAGGGCGGCGGCCGGATAGCGGCGCGCGTCGGTCAACGTGGTGGCCAGGCGGTAGGAGCCGGTGAAGGTGGTGCCGTCCGGGCAGGTCACGGTCACTTGGGCCTCGACGACGCGTCGCTCTGGGCAGAGCCGCAGCGCTTTACCCTGGGCTCTTCGCCCACTGGCACTTTGTCAAGCCGTGACCCGCAGCGACTGGATGACGGGAGCCGTGTAAATCGAGAGGTTTACGCACGGTTCTGTGAGGGCCGGGGGCTGAGATGCCCCCGGCTACTCACCATTCAGCCGAGGTCAAGCCCGTAGCACCATCCGCCGTGACGATCGCTGACGGCGTGATCTGCGTAGCGGGCTGGGGCGATCGCCGCCGCTTGGCCTCCTTCGTCGGCCCACGGCATCGGTGGCCCTGGCTGACGTCTGCGCACGCTGCATCTCTCGTCCTCGCCGCGCTCCGTGCAGTTCCCCACCGGGTTTGTCAGTGGTGGGTGGTAAGCCTGTTCTTCTGCCGGTCAGCTTCTCGGGTGAAGGGCGAACACCTATGGCGGGAGAGCGCTACGTCGACCACAAGGTCCTCAAGGCATTCGCGCAGAGCAAGGTAAACGTGCCGGTGGAGGAGGCGAAGGAGCGCCGTCGACAAGTGAACCACCTGCGGGAGCGGCTGGAGGACTACATCGCCACCCACCCGGACTTCGACCTGGTGAAGCTCCGCACGTCCGGCAGTACGGCCAAGCACACGGCGATCCGACGCAAGAGCGGCACGGGGTCCGACGCGGACGTTGCCGCCTACTTGCGCACCACGGACACCGACATCGACGTCTCGACGATGCTGACCTGGCTGCGAGACCGCTGCATCGAGGTCTATGGCGCAACGAAGGACGAGGACGACTTCAAGCCGTCGGACCACGCCGTCGGGATCACCATGCGGAGCAGTGGTTTGAAGATCGACGTCGTGCCGGTGCTCTACACCGGCGAACCGGATGACAGGGGTCACCTGGTCACCGCTGACAGCACCAAGGTGCTCACCTCGGTCACGCTGCACCTGGAGTTCATCAAGACGCGCAAGGACAAGGCTGGCGACGGGTACCGGGAGTTGATCCGGCTGCTGAAGGCGTGGATCCGCGAGAGCAAGGAAGTCGACCCGGAGCTGCGCTGCAAGTCGTTCCTGATCGAGCTCCTGGTGGCCCACCTGTGGGATGTCGGCTGGAATGGCGAGCCGCTCCAGGTCGACGACTACCCGGCAGCGATCGAGCAGGTTCTCTCCTACATCGTCCGCACCGGCCTGAAGACGCCGATCGTCTTCACCGACTACTACAAGGCCGACGCGGTGAGTGCGACGGCGGACACCATCCAGGTCTGGGACCCGGTCAACCCGGAGAACAACGTCGCGCGCGGCTACACCGAGCAGCATCGCCAGCGGCTGGTGAACCACGCCAGGACCACCCTCGACACCATCACGATGGCCGCCTACGCGGCCACGAAGGGCGAAGCGCTCGACGCCTGGCGCGAGCTGTTCGGACCCACCTTCCCGGGAGAATGACCATGACCGGCTCGTACACCAGATCCGCCTCCGCCTCATTCACGATCAACGACGCCCGCTATGTCGGTGGCAGAGTCGGCGCCGACCTGCGCCTCTTGTACAACCTCTACGGCAAGCCCGCCCGCGAGAGCATCGAGGACTACGCCGAGGAGGTCGCGATCCTCCTGAACCGCAGATTCCTCGACACCGTCGACTACGGCTTCCGCGACACGGGCACCAACGCCTGGAAGTTCCGCCTGCGCTACAAGGCCACGGCCGGCGGTCAGCTCACCGACTCACGGCCGGGCAGCTTCCCGGACCCGGTCGGCCTCACCGGCTACGGCTTCCACAGCTTCCTGACCTACAGTTCCTCCTTCTGGCTCCTGACCAGCAGCGAGCAGGCCGGAGTCAAGGAGGACCTGCCGATCTCCCGGACGACCGGCACCGCCCCAAGCGCCCTCGCGGGCACCACCACCACGGGGCACGGCTACGCCCGCAACGGCGCCGGCGTTTCCCGCGACGTCTACGTCGCCTACTAGTCCAGCGCCACCGGCAGGAGGAATGAGAACGTGACCAGCCAGGACGACCTGTTCCACCCCGTCATCGAACTGCCCGAGCCCACCCGCCGCGCCCGCTACGACCGCCTGGTCGGCCTGGACGGCATGAAGCTGCGCCTGCGCAAGGAAGCCGCGCTCCTCGCGGACCCGCGTCGGCTTCAGGTTTGGGCCGCCACCCACCACGGCGGCGATGTCGCCGCTCTCACCCTCTTCGCGGACCGGGCGCCGCTGTTCGTCTTCGCCGGCGACGTCGGCTCCGGCAAGTCGGCCCTGGCCGAGTCCTTCGGCTGCGACCTCGCCGACTTTCTCGGCCTGCCCGTCTACCTGTACCGGCTCAAGCTCGCCACTCGCGGCAGCGGCCTGGTAGGCGAGATGACCTCGCTCATCGGCGACGCCTTCGCCCACATGCATACGATGGGCAAGCGTTTGTCCGGCACCCAGGGTGTGCGCGCCGTGCAGATCTTCGTCGTCGACGAGGCCGACGCCCTGGTGCAGTCCCGCGAGGCCCAGCAGATGCACCACGAGGACCGGGCCGGTGTCGACGCGTTCCTGGCCGGCATCGACAGCCTGGCCGGTGCCAGGCTCCCGGTCGTTGTTGTGCTATGCACCAACCGGCTAGGCGCCCTCGATCCAGCGGTCATGCGCCGCGCAGCGGCCACCTTCGTCTTCACCCGCCCCGGCGACGAGCAGCGCCACGCTGTCCTCACCCAGGCGCTCGACGGGCTCGGCATCCGGCCGGAGACCGTCCGCAAGGTCGTCGAGCTCACCGGCGCCACCGGCGACCGGCCTGGCTACACGTTCTCCGACCTCACCCAGCGTCTGGTTCCGGCCGCCGTCTTCCGTGCTTTCCCCGACCGACCGATCACCGACGAAGACCTTCTCGCCCTCGCCGAAGAGCTGGAGCCCACCCCCGTCTTCACCGAGGAGCGCTGATGGCCCATCTCCCCGCCGCTGGCCCCACCAGCGTTCGCACCACCGGCGACTACTACCAGTGGCTCGTCGCCTGGGAGGCCTGTCTGACCCTCCTTCGCGAGACCACCGCCCGCTCGCACAACCCCGTCCGCGCGGTCGGCGTCGAACTCGACAGCGTGGGCAACCTCGACGACGTCGTCCTGCTGCGTGACGTTCCTCCGAACACCTACAAACAGGTCAAGTACGCGGTTGACAGCGCCACGCCGGTCAACGAGGAGTACTTGACCAAACCCAGCGCCAACGGTGGTCCGTCGATTCTCAAGAAGATCGCCAGGACGTGGAAGGAGTTGACCGCAGACGGCCGCAGCGCCGACCTACGCCTGGTCACCAACCGAGCGGCCGACCCCGAGGACGATTTGATGGCGGGCCGCGACGCCCGCACTGGCCTCCTGATGCCCAAAGCGGCCATCGGCGGAGCCAGGTCGGACCGAGGCAAGGCCCGTGCCCGGTGGGCGCAGGAGGCAGGGCTGACCGAGGCGGAGCTCATCGACCTCTTGTCGGTGCTGCGCTTCGACCTGCCTCTGGACATGGTCTGGTACCAGGAGAAACTGCAACTCCTGATGGCCGTCACCGGGCTTCGCCACGACCAGCGGGCGCTTGAGGAGGGAGCCGGCTGGGTCGCCAAAATGGTCCGCGAGGGCCGACGTGAGCTCACGCTGGCGATGATCGAGGCTGCCGTCGCCGAGCTTGACCTGAAAGCCGGCCCCGCCCGGGCCGTCCTGTCGATCGCCACTCTCAAGCCGGACCCGCTGGCAGCGAACGCCGACCATGCCATCGACTGGGTCGACCGCTTCGACGGCGACTCCGACTACACCAAGCGTCGCCCCCTCTCGCCGAACACCTGGGCCCAACTGCAGGCAGACATCGAGGCCGCGCCGAGACGCCTGCCCACCGGGACAACCGCCGTCTCCGTCACGGGCAGCATCCGTCTCGCGCCAGCCTTTCTGGTCGGTACCACCTTCCGCATGGTCACCGGCACCGACCTCGCGGCAGTGCAGCGCGGGAGGGCCGGCAGCCAGCTCTGGTCCACCAACGACCCATTCGACATCGCCCCGGCCCCGGGAGTCATCGAATACGAGATCGGCCAAGGCGACGAGATCGCTGTCGCCATCGCCGTCGCTACGGACCCCGCTGAGGACGTCCTGGAGTACCTGCGCGAGCAGAACCTCCCCGTCAGCAAATTCATCGTCCTCACCCCGCCGAGCGGCACAGCAAACGACGGCTCCGTCCCCAACAGCACCGCCGCCAACGCCCTGGCAGTCGGCATCCGCGATCACCTCCGCCGCTCCACCCGCCGTGTCCGACGCATGCACCTCTTCCTCGCCTGCCCCATGGGACTTGCTGTTCTACTGGGCAACCGGTGGAACCGACTATGTCAGACCATCGTGTACGAGGACATCAAGATCGACGACGGATACGAAGCGGCATTCATTGTGGAGGCATAAGTCCACCTGCGGTAAGTTGCGACTCCTCGTTGGGCGATGAGGACCAGGGACTGCCCATGTCCAGCCAGCCCATCCACATGTTGCGACCCCTCGTAGGGGCGATGAGGACCTGGCCAAGGCCACCCAGGAACAACGCGCCGATGGGTTGCGACCCTCGTAGGGGCGATGAGGACCCGGGACTCGCTCCCGACCGAGATGCGCCCGCACTAGTTGCGACCCCTCGTAGGGGCGATGAGGACCACGCGGCTGAGAACTACAGCACCGTTCCCCTCTGCGTTGCGACCCCTCGTAGGGGCGATGAGGACCCTCACCTGTGCTGGACGGTGACGCTGACAGGTAAGTTGCGACCCCTCGTAGGGGCGATGAGGACTCTGGTCCTGGAGCCAGTCGAGCCGACCATGCAAGCGTTGCGACCCCTCGTAGGGGCGATGAGGACCACGTGCTTCTTGACCTCGTCGGATGCGCCGGCGTGTTGCGACCCCTCGTAGGGGCGATGAGGACCGCGGGACTGGCCCGCCGAGAGGTTCCGCGCTTGTCAACGGCCAAGTGCGTGTCGCCGCTGGTGGCCAGGTTAAAGTCCCCACCCCTCGGTAATTGATCAGTCGTTGGTGGGGCGTCCTCCTCCTCGGATTCGTGCTTGTCGCATGCGGAAGGACTCACCTTCGGTGACCACGACGATGCTGTGGTGCAGAAGCCGGTCCAGCAGACTGACAGCGGTGGTGTGCTCGGGTAGGAAACGGCCCCACTGGTCAAAAGGCCAATGCGAGCCGATTCCCAGAGCGCGTCGCTCATAGGCGGCAGCGACAAAGCGGAACAGCAGTTGGGCTCCGGTATCGTCCAGCGGCGCGAAGCCCACTTCGTCGATGACGACCAGATCAGCGCGCAGCAGGTTCTCGATGACGCGGCCGACGGAGTTGTCGGCCAGCCCTCGGTAGAGCGTCTCGACGAGGTCAGCGGCGCTGAAGTAGCGGACCTTGTGCCCGGCGTGGACGGCAGCGACTCCGAACGCGATCAGGCTATGCGATTTGCCAGTGCCTGCCGGGCCGACCGCGCAGTAGTTCTCGGCCGCGCGGATCCACTCCAGCGAGGCGAGATAGTCGAAGGTCGCCGCTGGGATGGAGGAGGCGGTGACGTCGAACTCCTCGATCGTTTTGATCACGGGAAACGCGGCGGCCTTCATCCGGGTGCGGGTGTTGGACTCATCGCGCGAGGTGATCTCGGCTTCCAGCAGGGTGCGCAGGAACTCCTCCGGGTTCCACCGCTGGGTTTTGGCCGTCACCAGCAGTTCGGGGGCCAGTCGGCGCATCGAGCCGAGTTTGAGCCGACGCAGACCGGTATCGAGGTCGGCGGGCAGGGGCGGAACCGATGCCGCGGTCATGAACGGTCCTGTCCGGCCGCGGCCTCGACCATAGTGTCGAGCGCGGTGTCGAGCGCGGTGAAGATGTGGACCCGGTGCCCGACCCACACGCCGTCGGCGATGATCCACTCGGAGGTCGGGCCGGTCCCGCCCCAGCGGCGGGGCCTGCTGCCTGCCAGAGCGGCCAGGTGAGCGACGATGGCGGCGCGCTGGTGGGGATGGCCGAGTTCGGTGCCGACCTGGATGGTGATCCGGTCGTTGTCGAAGGTCAGACTCAGTCCGTCCACACCGGCTTGGGTGAGCAGGTCAGCGCTGTGGCGCAGGGCGTTTGTCTGCTCGGTCAGAGGGCTCCTGGACATCACGGCGGGCGAGAGCGGCGTGGACAGCGTGGACGGCGGGGTGGACGGCGTGGGCAACGGGGTGGCGGGGGTGGTCATGACACCTCACCACCGGCGGTGGTGATGGCGTAGGCCGACAGGGGCCTTGTCGGCACCTCGGGCAGGTGCAAGACCAGCGCCTGCCCCGCGCCGACGACCTGTGGCGTGCCTGCGCCGGCGGCCAGGATCGAGCGCACGTCAGAGGCCCGCCACCGGCGGAAAGCCACCGCCCGCTCCAGCGCGGCCAGCAGCTGCGCGTCACCATGCGCGGCCCGCAACGCGGCCAACTCGGCCAGATCACCCGCCAGACGGGTGTTACCCGAGGCGGCTGAGCCGGTGATGAACCGCTCCGCGATGTCACCGAGCGCGCAAAACGCCTTCTCCGCCTCGGTTTTGGGCCGTACCGCCCGGCGCGGCGCACTACGCGCTCGGCCGTAATGCTCATCGGCCACCGACGCCTCCCCAGGCGCGACCAAGCCATGCTCGGCAACGACCTGGCCGCTGGCCATGTCGGTGACCAGCAACCTGCCACCGGCCTCTGCCACAGCAACCACAGCGCCGATCAACGTTGTGGGCACCGAGTAGCGGGCCGAGCCGAACCGCACGCACGAGAGCCGATCCACCTTCCGGGTCACCGCGCTCGTGCCGATGACCGGGCGCAGCGACGGCAGTGCGCCCAGCAGTTCGCGTTCGCGCTCCAGCCGCTCAGATGGGACCGCGCAAATCTCCGAATGCGCCACCGCGTTGACCTCGGTGCACCACACGCGGGCCGCGACGTTCGCAGCGGAAAGGTCATCGAAAGGCGCCTGCGGCACGACCAGGTCTCGCTTGGCATAGCCGACCAGGTTCTCCACGATCCCCTTCGATTCCGGGTCGGCCGCCTCGCACCAGTCCGGCCGAAACCCGTAATGCGCCGCGAAACGGACGTAGTCCGCGGTCGGCACGACCTTGTTGGCGACCACGCCGCCTTTCAGGCAGCCCATCCGATCGGCCAGCACGACCTTGGCGACTCCGCCGAGTTCCTCGAAACACTCAGCCAGCAAGGCCAGCGTGGTGGCGGCACGTTCATCAGCGGCGAACCTGACGAACCGGATGCGCGACCAGGCCAGCACCGCGCAGAACACGTGCAACCCGCCACCGGCGTCCCCCCAGTCGATCACCAGCGTCTCGCCCGGCGTCCAGACTGCTGGGCGCCGCCCCCGGTGGTGGTCACGCCGCCAGGCCTTCTTCGCCGAGGCGACCAGACGGCGGAAGTTACGCGCCGACCCCTCATAGCCCGCGGCCCGCGCGATCGGCAGCAGCCGCTTGGCCGAGATCTTCCCCTGGGTCGTCTTCACCTTGCCCGCGACCAGGCCGGCGACCGCGTCGTAGTTATGTCCGCGGCCTTTACGGTCGGGTGCCTTGCCCCCGGCCTCGGCACGCTCGATGATGCGTCTGACCGTCTTGTGTGTGGTGCCGCACATCGCAGCGGCCCCGCGATACGTGCCTACCTCGCGGTAGGCGGCGATGACATCCATGACTTCCCCCGCAGATTTCATGACGTGGAAGGCCCCCTGGGCGGTGGTCGGTGACTGGCTAGACACCGTCACGATCACCGTTCAGGGCACACCCCCCCGGTGGTGACACACATGAAGGGTGGGGACTTTTCACTGGCCACCAGTGGCGACCTCGAACGGGCCACCTGCGGAGACTTTTACACGGCCACGGACAGCGCTCTTCTGTTGCGACCCCTCGTAGGGGCGATGAGGACCCCAATGCGGCTTGACCTGAGAGTCGCTTTTGTGTTGCGACCCCTCGTAGGGGCGATGAGGACTGGTGCGTCAGTACGCCTACGAGACACTGCCGACGATGTTGCGACCCCTCGTAGGGGCGATGAGGACTAGCCCGGATGCCGCTGGACGTGGCCGCACCCCTGTTGCGACCCCTCGTAGGGGCGATGAGGACATGATGCGGCACTGGCGCATCGGCTCGATTGAGCGTTGCGACCCCTCGTAGGGGCGATGAGGACACGTTTTCGACAGTGATGGCGCCAGAGTGGGGATGTTGCGACCCCTCGTAGGGGCGATGAGGACGGAAGTGCCGCACCAACGAGGCCAAGGTGTTGCTGCGTTGCGACCCCTCGTAGGGGCGATGAGGACTGGGGCTCTGCACCCGCCCCGGAATTGCCCACTCGCGTTGCGACCCCTCGTAGGGGCGATGAGGACTGACGGGTCTGGACTGCTCCCCATCTGTTCAACGGGTTGCGACCCCTCGTAGGAGCGATGAGGACGCCCGAGGATCTCCTGCACCACCCGGACGTCGACGCGTTGCGACCCCTCGTAGGGGCGATGAGGACCTCCAGTCGTCGGCGTATGTGTACCACGCGAACGAGTTGCGACCCCTCGTAGGGGCGATGAGGACCCCAGACTGACGACGGGCGCACTCTGTTTGGGGTGTGGTTGCGACCCCTCGTAGGGGCGATGAGGACGTCGCGGGTCGGGTCTATAAGTTGACTTTCACGATGTTGCGACCCCTCGTAGGGGCGATGAGGACCCCAGCATAAAGGCGCAGGTCAGCAGCCTATTATCCGAGCGATTCGGGCGGTGTTTTGCAGCGAACCTCCGGTTGTGCAGAAAACCCGGGAGGTTCGCTGCAGCAGCCATGATCACCTAGGTGAAAGTATCGCTTGAATGATATCGCCGCATGTGGAATCGAGCTGTTGCTCATCTGGCTGCTTTGTGCTGGCTCCTCTCAACTTCGGGAACGCGATCGTGTGCGTGCGAGGGCGTCGAGGGCGGTTTCGTTGGCGTCGGGGAGGGTGTGGAGGTATTTCTCGGTGGTGGAGATGCTGCCGTGGCCGAGGCGTTGTTTGACGACCTGGAGGTCGGCGCCGCCGGCGAGGAGGCATGGGCATGGCAGAGATCGTGCATCTTGACCTTGAACTCCAACCCGGAGGCGGCCAGCGCGGGGCGCCATACTTGGTCGCGGAACCAGCGGCGGGGGATGTGGCCGTCGCGGTCCCATTGCCGAGCCTGCCGCGGGTCGTCCTTGCCGGCGGCTCGTCGTTCTGCCCGGTAGACGGCGTAGGCGTTCTTGCAGTGCTGGCAACGGCACTTGCCCGCGGAGTACGCGCTGAGCGTGCCATGCCGATACCGCTGCCCGGCGGCGTTCGGTTCGGTGAGGCCCAGATGCTCGACTTGCTGTGCTGCCGCCTGCGGTGCGAGCTCTTCGGGGCGGTAGACGAAGAGCAGGTCGTCGCGCTCCAGTTTGTTGTCCTTGATGTACTGCTTGAGCTTGGCGGCGATCTGCGGGGTGAGCTTGAAGCGGCGGAACTCCCGAGCCGATCGTGACGAGGATCTGCAGGAGTGGATGACGAAGATCGACATCGACGAGCTGCCCCGTACCTGCGCTCCTTCACTCACGGGCTGCGCCACGACCAGGCCGCCGACCTCAACGCGCTGACTCTCCCGCACAGCTCCGGCGCCTTGGAGGGTCTGCAGTGATGCTCCCTCATCCTGAACCCGGAACCTCATTTGAACACAGCCGTACGAGCGGCGGCGCTGAGCGCGAACCCGCTGGTCAGATCAGGCATGGTCGGGCAGCGGTCAGAACGATCCGGCAGGCTCTGGTCCACGGTCAGATGACGGTCAGACAGCAGAAAAGCCTGATCACTTAGAAAGTGATCAGGCTTCCGACCTGCGTAAACGCGGTCGGGACGACAGGATTTGAACCTGCGACCCCTTGACCCCCAGTCAAGTGCGCTACCAAGCTGCGCTACGTCCCGTTGTCCGGTTGCCCGGGCGAGACCAACCTTAGCGCAGATTCCGGCTATGTGCGTACCCGCGGGTCTCGGGCGGACCTAAGCTGTCGATCATGGGTAGGAAACCGCTGGTCGATCATGAGGAATTGGCCCGCCTGATCGCCGAGGGCTGGTCGAACGCCGACCTCGCCGCCCGCTTCGGCGTGACCGAGTCCGGCATCCTCCAGGCCAAGAGGGCCGCCGGGCTCTCCAAGCGGATGACCGACCACAGCCGTGCTCTTCCCTGGAAGTTGCGGCGCGAGCACAACCAATCCGGCCCCGCCACAAACCTGCGCAATCTGTCCTCTGTGACACAAGGGCGTACGATCCCGAAGGAGAAGCTCAATACCGCACTTCGCTGGGCGAACCACCTGGTCGAGAACGGTCTCGACATCGCCTACGATCCCGAGCGAGGGTTCCATGAGGTTCCCGCCACGGCGGAATCGCATGTCGCCTCTGTTCTCGGGGAGGCACTGGCCGCGCTCGAGTCGCCCAACTGACGCTGCGGAGCGGATCCAGATCGACGCCGGCGAGCGGCACGCCGGCGGGCCGAACTGGCCGCCGCGCAGGAGCTGACCGCAAGGCCGCCCTGTGCACCCAGCCGGGCAGTGTGCGCCTTGCTCTCCTCGGGAACCTGCGCGACCGCCGGGCCGATGCCGGGAATCTCATCGAGCCGTTCGACAGCCGACAGCGCCGGCCGACCGGCCGTGGCGATCTCGGGAGGGTCACCGGTGCTCGCGGAGGAATCTCCGTCCCGGCCGCTGTCGTCTGGGGCGCGATCTGGGTGCGCGGCAGGCAGATCGTCCAGAAGCTGCTCGATCCGAGCACGTCCAGGCCGTCGATCTGGGCCAGTAGCAGCGCCGCGAGCTCGGCGTGGTGGTCGTCGAACTGGCCGCCGAGCGCTTCGACCAGTGCTGGGTCTTGGCGCGCATCCTGCCGCGGGCGAACTCGGCCAGTCGGTCGCTGAGTTCGGTGACCGCGTTCAGGGTGGCCTCCACGTCCCACACCTTGGTCACCCGGCGCCCGGACGCGGACTGGTGCGGTACCCGAGTGCACACCTTGCCGAACGCCTTGGCCACATCGATCGCCGCGACTCGTCCGATGAGATGTTCATGCTCCTCATCCGTGACCTCCACAGGCTCTTTCATCGCCATGGGGTGATCGCTCCTTGCCGGCTGGGGGATGGGCGGCGACTCTGGCATCGGCCGGCACGGCGTCGAAGGCTTCGGTGAACTTGGCGTCCCGGTCACGGATGAGGCGTCCAAACAGCGGCCCAGCCCCGATCGCACTGCTCGACGTCTGCCGAAATGATCGACTTGGAGGAGTCCTCAGGGAGTACCGCGATACGGCTTGACCCGGGCGGATGATTTATCGGCACCCGCAGTGTCCCGTGGATCTTTGCCGCGGCGAGGCGCCGCCTGGGCGACCGCAGCGGGTCAGAAAGATCCACGGGACACATCGTCATCCGATCATTCGGTGCGGGCACTCACCGGCACGATCGTCACCGTCCCGGTGGGCTGGCCGGGCCGCTTCGGCCCTCGAAGGTGACGGGCACGACCTTGTAGACGTACTTGCGTCCGGGTTCGGCCGTCGCGTCACGGAATTCCCGCTGTACGCCGGGCACATACGTGAGATAGGTGTCCGGACCTGGGGCGAACCCTTCATGGGAACCCCGATACACCTCGTAGATGAAGACGGGCCCGTCTGCGGCCGACCAGTTCACCAGCTTGGACTCCGCCTCATCCTGCACCGTGATCTTCTCGACACCGCCGACCGTGGGACCGGCGGGTTCCAGGACGGTCACGGAATGGATGCCGTCGTTGGCCGGGCTGTGCCCGGTGTTGGCCCCATCGCTCGCCTCAACGTAGTACTCCACCGGCTTGCCTGGCGCGAACGCCGACGCCGGAATCGCGGCCACGAACGTCGTCGCCCGGCCGACCACGTTCGTCCGCATCGGCACCGCGTCCCACTTCTGCTGCCCCATCAGCCGCCACCGCAGCGTGGCGGCCAGGTGCTGCGGGGTACGCCCGTCGATCAGCGTCGCGGTGACGGGCAGCGCCTCATGTCGCGTGGTTTGGCTGCGCGAGGGCATCATCAGCACGTACGGCGCGGTGCGGTCCGCCGCACCCGCGGCCACCGTCTCCTCATAGGAGCGCGGGCTCTCCACTCCCGCCTTGGTCACGGCCGTGACGGCGTACCGGAATTCACCGTCGACGTCATCGCGGTAGCTGGTCTCGGACAGCGGGGCCGCCGTGAGACGGGTGAATTCGCCGCCGGAGGCAGGTGCCCGGTACACCCGGTAACCCGCTACCTCGCCGGCTCGGCCCGGATACGGCCGCCACGTGAGCACCGCCCCCTCCGGGGTGCCCCGCACGACCAGACCGGTCGGCGGCGCCGCCGGCAACTGCTCCACGACACGCCGCTCGTACGTCACGTATGGGTCTTTAGTGCATCGGGGGCATGTGCCTTCTGTGTCGCTGGAGTACCAGCGCCCTCCGGCGGCGGACACGAGTCCACCCAGCAGGGGCAGGTCGCGCACCGATTTCTGGTAGGCGTCGATCGCCTCGCGGAATCCGCTGTGCTTGAGATCCTTCCACGCCTCTTCCGCGTGGCTCGGCGGATACGTCGCGGGCAACGCGTTGCCGTCGGCGTCGATCGGGAACGCGCGCACGGCGTCAACCGCCGGATTGGACACCACCGGCACGAAGTCGATGTCGAGTTGACGGTCCGCGGGAACGACGACGTCGTAGGTCAGTTTCACCCCACGCAGCGAACCGCCGGCCTCCTTGGCGATGTCGAAGTTCTCCCTGACCAACCTGCCATCGATCTCGATGTTGAAGACCCGTTTGCCGATCGGATCTCCGGGGGCCGCCACCCCGAACCAGCCTTCCTGGAAAAACAGCTCGATCCGGTAGCGGTCGTACCCCTGCGGGATGGGGAACGTGTAGCCGAACCGCTCCGAGGACCAACGCTCGGTCCGCATCGCCTGCGGGTACCCGAAATCGTTGACAACCCTGCCGGAGGTGGAAGCGGCGGAGGTGTTGCCGTGGTACCACCGATCGGCGATCAGGTCCTTCTCTCCCTGCCCGCCGGAGTCGACCAGGAAGTAGTTGTCAGATACACCTTGCCCGGCTTTCGCGGCCGCGTCTGGCACGCGGGACCGGGCGGTCCAGAACTTCTCCGCCCACCGCATGGACTCGGCCCAGAGCTCCAGATCGTCACGGTTGCCCGGAGCTGTGACCAGTGGCTTGAGGGCGTTGAACCGGTCTCCTACCGCCCGGTATCGGGCGGCGTGGACGTCCGCCTGGGCGCCACCGCCGAACTTCCACCCGGTGTACTCCGGCGTGACTACCCCTCCGTTGCGGTATCCGTAAACGCCGGCGTCCTCCAACGCGTTGAACGCCTCGGCTCCTGCGGCGGACGCCGCGTCGCCGAACGTCGATGCCGCATAGTCCCGATAGAACTCGCCCGCGGGCAGGGCTTTTCCGGCGGGCTGCCATCCATCCTGGGCCAGGTAGGCGACATTCGGTTCGACAGCCCGTTCCCGCCAGAGGATCCCGATGACCCCCTCCACACCGGCTTCGCGGAGGGTCGGCAGCCGCTGTTCCATCAGCTTCACCGCAAGCTGCGGCTCGGACAGCCCCCCGTCGAACTCCATCCACGGCACCGCCCACGCGTCCCGGCCCTCGCTCAGGCCGGCCCACTGCGGCTTTACGCTCATGTCGTGGGGCATGAGGGTCGAGAAGATGACGTCCTTGGGCAGAGCGGCATCCATTTCCGGAAACCGCTCCTCCTGGAACCACGACCCGGTCAGCAGCCGCACGTTCGGCGCCTTCTCCGCCAAGTAGGCGTGCATCACCTTGTATGCCTCGATGCCCTGCGCGGTGGTGACACCGTTCGACTCGCTGTAGTACATCTGGATGTGGTTCAGCGTCGGGTAGGTCTGCAGGATGTCGTCGAGTCGACGCTTGAGCACGTCCGGATCGAGCGGATTGCACTTGCTGCGCAACTGCGCCGGCACGAGGTCGAAGTCCGCTCCCAGCACCACCTCCACGCCGCGCGCCTGGCCGTACCCGATGATCTGCTTCATCATCGCCTTGGCCTTGGCGAAGGTGTTCTCCCGTGCTTGCGGCTGCTGCCTGGTAAAGCGAGCGGCGTCGGACCCCAGGACATCGAAGGGCAGATAACGGCCGGAGTCGAAGGCGAGGTCATCGGCGTATGACGTGGCCAACCCCCATCGCTGGTTGTCGACCGAGGTGTCCAGGTGCCCGTCGTAGCCTTGGCCCTGACACGTGAAACTCATGAACGGTTCGTTGATGTCCTCGGTCGGATACCCGCCCGCGTAGTTGTGCAAGACGAGCGTGTTCATCCGCATCTTGCTCATTTGTTCGATGTACCGCTGAAAGTCTTCCAGCCCATAGGCGGACGGCCCGTTCAGGAAGTCGTGCCACGGCAGCAACCCGCGATGCTCGACCGACGGCGCCTCGGTGAGATTCAGTTGCTTCACCTCGAAGCGCTGCTGACCGGGCGGCAGCACATCGCGGGACAGGTAGAAACGCACCCCGTACTGTTCCAGCAGGCGGTAGCTGCCGAAGAGGACACCGGCCGGATCAGAACCCAGCACGGCTATTCCCGTTCGGCCGTCCACGTCGACCGTCCGGATCACATATCCCTCAGCGCCTGGTCGGTGCGCGGCGTCGGGGAGCCGGCCGCTGCGGACCAGATCGGACAGGACGGCATTGCCGTCCTCCCGCCCGATCACGATCAAGGCCGCGCCATCCGGCGCGCCGCCGCTATCAGGCCGAACCGTCGGCAGCACCCCCGTCAGCAGCCCGAGGTAGCGCTGCAGTTCCTTCGCCGCCAAGTGCTCGCGCGGCTCGGCGTTCTGGCCGACGACGATCACGGGCGCCGACTCCGCCCCGGCAGACGCAGCCGCCGTGGCGAGGGCAGTTCCGGGTGCGACTGAAAGGCCTGCGAGCAGCCCTAACAGGCCGGTGAGTAACAGAATGAAGCCCTTACGTGGCCGCGGGAATAACACGCCACACTCCTTTTGCGTTAAGGTCCGCCGCCGAACGGTCCGGCCGGTCAGACCAGTCTGGCCGAATTGATAACACGGCTATGGATCTATGTCTAGGCCTCCGCAGATGGATGGAGGTGGTCGGCAGCCTCGCCAGTCCCGGCGCGGACGTCGCCATAGCCGAGCCCGGCCTGATCGGCCGGATCATCGCGGCGTGGCCGTCGCTGGCCTTGATCGGCAGCTATGAGCTTCTGATGTTCCCAGGTCCGCGGGTCCGCAGGCAGAGGCCCAAGAGCCGTCTGATTTCAGCCTCGACCCTGCTACCGATGCCGATGGCGACCCCGTGGAACAGCATGACGATCGGGAAGACTCCGAGCTACCCGCTGAACACAGCGGGAACGGCCGGGTGCTGTAGCGAGAGACCTGGCGGTCGGTCTTGCAAAACCGTCAGTCAGGCAGAGATCTGCCAAGCGGCGTCGCCATCGCTCGGGCCTCGCACCACGTAGCCCCCGTTAGGCTCTGTCTCTCTTTCGGTGGTGACGGAGCGTTAGGCCAAGAGGATGCGGTGGCGGAGCAACGCGAAGCCTGATCGGCCGTGCATCTGGCGCATGATGCGTTTCGTCTTCGTGTTCACGCCTTCGGCGCCGCCGTTGTGGAACGGCAAGGTGACGGCCGCCTGGACGGCATCGCGGTCCTGGTCAAGGGCGCGGGTGAACGCGTGCAGATGAGGCAGATCCGCAGCGCGGGCGGTGGTGATCCACGCGGAGGTCGACGCCCAACGACACCGTCGCCTCACGGACATCCGCAGCTCGGGCCACCGCCCGGATCCCGCCACGGCCCAATGCACGAGCTTCGGCCCCCATCAGAAGCCGCCGCTGCCGTTCATCCAGATAAGGAAAGATCGTCCCGAACTTCGGCCTCAGCGTCTCCACCGTCTCTTGCGTCACGCCCATACCATCTCAACGAACGCAAACCCGGCAAGCTAGGGCTTATTTCTCTGCGAGCCCTTAACTAAACGGCGTTGGGGCTAGCGGGCCTGCCCGCAGGTCGCTGGGCTGCACCATTTGCGGCGCCCGGTGGAGTCGAGGAACAGCCAGCCGCAGTTCTCCCCCTGACACCTGCACACCGTGTAGCGGCGCGCGTCGGACAGCAGACCGGCGGCACTGTAGGCGGCGACGTGCAGCGGGAGGCGCAACCCTGTCGATGGGGGGAGAACCCAGCGTCCCAGGCCGCCCTCATCCCTGACGAAGACCGCGAACCGGGCCGCTTCGTCGGCCAACGGGGCGACTGCGTGGAACGCGTGCGCGTCGTCGGCGTTGAGCAGGCAGGCATAGAGGTGGCCGCGCAGGGCTCGGGCCTCCATCAGGACAGCCTCCGCCTCGCCGGGACGCTCCTCCGCTGCGCGCAGGAGTTCCCGTACCGTCGCGTCGTCTGCGAAGCCCACGTGCCCAGCCCAGGCGGCGAGCGAGGCGTAGCCGCGCAGCCATTCGGAGCCCGCCAGCGGAGGCCCGCCCCAGCCGGCGTAGGTGTTGCAGAACTCCAGGGCGGGGTGTCCTCCGATGCTCCACGGCAGCCACTGGCCGTGGATCTTGACCGCGTAGGCGGGAGCAGGCCGTACGAGCTCCGGGTCGTTGCGGAGGATGCGGTCGTTCAGCGAACGTAGCTCGCGCCCGGGCTCGATGCCCAGCTGGTCCACCAGGAACTTGCGGGTGGCACGGTAGGCGGCCAGCGCGCCAGCCTGGCGACCCGACCGATAGAGCGCGATCATGAGCGTCGCGGCGAGCCGTTCCCTGGTGGGGTGCTCCTCGGCCAGCGGGGTCAGCTCGGCCGCGGCCTGATCATGGAGCCCCAGGCTCAGCTGGGCTTCGGCCCGCAACTCGATGCTGGACAGCCGCAGCTCGTCGAGAGCCGCCGCGAGGCGGTGCCGCAGCCGGTCGTCCGCGAGATCGGCAAGGAATGGGCCGCGCCACAGCGCGATGGCGTCGTCCAGCAGTCGTAGCCGCTCTGCGGGGTCGGTGACCTCGGCGGCTCGGTGGGCGAGCGAGGAGAAACGGTTCGCGTCGAGCGCGTGACCGTCGGCGGGTAACAGGTACCCGGCTCCGGCGGTGACGATCTCCAGCCCGTAAGGGCGAAGGGCCGTCCTGAGCCGGCCCATGTACGTGTGGATGGCGTGCCGCGCTGTCGCCGGGTCCCGCCCATCCCAGAGCAGGTCGGCGAGCCGGTCGATGGGAATGACCTTGCCCGCCTCCAGCGTGAGGACGGCGAGGAGAAGACGCTCCTGCCGGCGGACGTCCAGTTCGACGCGCCCACCGTTGTGGTGGATCTCGAACGGCCCGAGTAGATGGATGTCCATGTCCCTCGGCGTGGTGAGTCTGTGGTGAGTGGGTTTCGCCATGATCCAGGTACCTAGTCGAAGGAGCAAATCATGCGTCGCATCGCTTTTGTCGGAATGGCTGTCGCCTGCGCCGTCGGCCTGTCCACCGCGCCTGCCGCGGCTGACCGTTCCGGTCCATGGAAGCCCGCCCCGTCCCTACCCTGGGACGTGGCGGCCGGCACCCGGTGCGCCTTCCCCGTCCACGGCGAGCCCGCGGTCGACGAGGTAAGTTTTCGCGTCCTGAAGACCTTCAAGGACGGAACGGTGCGCACGCAGTTCACCGGCGCGTTCGTGCTACGCCTGACGAACAAGGAGACGGGAGCCACCACCGAGGCTGACGCGGGCGGCGACGCCGTCATCGACGTTGCCCCCGACCGCTCGCAGAGCTGGCGCTGGAAGGGCCCCGTCATGGTGGGGTTCAGCACGGGGATGGGCAACCACGCCCCTGGCCTGTTCATCCTCGACGGCGACTACCGGCTTGAAATCAGCGCGACCGGGTACCGCAAGCTCACAAAGATCCGCGGGACTGAGATCGATCTCTGCGCCGCACTCTCCTGATCACTGATCGAGGACCGGGCGTCCAGGCCGGCCCACGCAGGCCGACCTGGACGTCAGGATTAGACGAGGTCGAATCGGTCGAGGTTCATCACCTTGTCCCACGTCGACCTGGTGGAGCGACCGAGAATGGCGCTGCCGGCCACGTCGGGAGTCGGGTTCGCGAAAGCCTGGTGTGTGGGGACCACATGGGGACCACACGTCGTGCATGCAGCCGAACAATCCGCACGTAACCAGATGTCATGCGCGGCTATCTGAAGGCCGTTGAGCTGCAAAGACGCCTACCCTTACTTCCTGGGGGTCAAGGGGTCGCAGGTTCAAATCCTGTCGTCCCGACGCAGCTCAGAGGGCTGATCCGATTGATCGGGTCGGCCCTTTCGGCATTTTAGGGACCACGATCATTTTGTGGCTGGCCTGATGGCGCTGCTTGACCGGTGGTCAAGCGTCGATGGGCTTGGCTTCCACCGGGTCAAGACGAAAGGCCGGATGGTCGGTTGCGCTCGGCATCTGGCCAAAGAAGCGTTGTACCTGCCAGCGATCCCTGTAGGCGGCGATGATGTATAACTGCTGCTCTCCGCACAGTTCCACCGCCAGGTAATCGCGCCGTCGGCCCTGTTTCTGGAGGGCGCAGCGGCCGGCGGCACGGAGATTGCGTACCCAATGGGTCTGACCTCGCATGGAGACCAGATAACTGCGGCCTTCGAGTTCGAGCACGTTGACCGGCACGCGCTGAAGGGTGCCGGTCTTACGTCGCACGACCTCAAGCGTGCTGGCCCTGCCCAGTCGTCGAACCAGGGGGTTGACCACCCATATGGTGAGGCGGCCTGGACGCCAGTACCTTTCCACCATTGCCTTACCTCCACCGTGGGGTTCTCATCGATCGGGTGCTCCAGGGGGATCACCACGGCACCGGGCCGTCGTCGTTGAAGAAACCGCCTGTGGGGCCATCGGGGCCGAGGGTCGCCAGCCGTACGGCTATCGCCGCGCCCTGGGCGGCGGTGCGGTGGACGGGGAATCCGGTCGGCCTGGTGAGATCAGTGTCGCAGCCGCCCGGATCGGCCGCGTTGACGAGCACACCGGCTTCGCGAAGCTCCTTGGCGTACTGCACGGTCAGCGCGTTGAGCGCGGTCTTGGAGGTGGCATACGCGGCCGATCCCGGGAGCCAGGCCATCGGGCCGCTGGGGCTGTGCGCGGTCAGTGATCCGACGCTGCTGGAGACGTTGACGATCCGCGGTGCGGGGGAGCGCATCAAGAGGGGCAGCATGGCGTTGGTCACCGTGATCACGCCGAAGACGTTGGTGTCGAACACCGCTCGTACCGTGTCGAGACTCGCGGTGCCGGGTGGCTGCTGGGAAAGGCTCCCCGAGATCCCGGCGTTGTTGATCAGAACATCGAGACGGCCGAGTTGCCGCGCAATCTTCGTCGCGGCGGCCGAGGCCGTGGCCGGCAGGGTGACATCGAGAGTGATCGGGTGTGCGTCGCAGCCGGTCGATCTCAGCGTCTCGGCCGCCTTCATGCCCCGGTCCGGATCCCGTGCCGCGAGCAGCACCGTCATTCCCAACCCGGCGAGCTGGGCGGCGATCTCGTACCCAATGCCCTTGTTTGCGCCGGTGACCAGAGCGATCTTTGGCATACACATGGGGTCGTCTGTCATGAACGGACTTCATCACAGTGTGGATGTGGAGGACCATGACCAGCTCGATCACGAGCGATACCGTGGAGGTATGGATGGGCTGGAGGCCCGCGAGGTGGCCTATTTCGTAGCGGTCGCTGAGGAGTTGAACTTCAGCCGGGCGGCGAATCGCCTCGGCATCGCGCAGCCGCCCCTGTCCAGAGCCGTAAAGCAGCTCGAACGCCGTCTGGGTGTTGTGTTGCTAGAGCGAACCAGCCGACGGGTGACCCTCACGGCGGCGGGGCAGGTGCTGCTCAACGAGGGCAGGAGAGCCCTGGACGCGCTGGCGGCGGCCGCTCGTCGTGCCCAGCGGGCGGGACAGCAGGATCCCAGGCTGGTCCTGGTGACGAAAGCCGTCGGTGACGGTGGCATGTTGCCGGAAATCCTGGCCGCCTATGAGAGTGAACCAGACGCGATCAAGGTCGACGTGCTGTTCTGCGGGTTCGGCGAGCAGACGGTCCTGCTGCGAAGTGGTGTCGCCGACGTCGGGCTGCTGCATGGTCGGCCCGACCTGACCGGACTCGACTTCGAAGACTTACTGGTAGAACACCAGATCGCGGTGTTGCCCGCGCGGCACCGGCTGGCCGGAAGGGCTGCGGTGACATTGGCGGACCTGGACGGCGAGGCGATGCCGCGCTTTGCAGGCATGCGGCATGACGGCACCGAAGGTCCCGAGGTGCACGATGCCGGACAATTGATGCAACTAATCGCCATGGGGCGGACTACCGCCATTCTTCCAGAATCCGCTCGCGGCTACCTGGCCGGCGACCTGGTGTGTGTACCGGTTCTCGATGCGCCGCCGAGCACAATGATGATCGCCTGGCCGGAGCAGAGCCGGTCGCCGGCGCTCGCTACTTTCGTCCGAGCGGCGACTGACGTTGCGGCCCGCCGCAGAGTGAGATGTGGCCCGGACAGTGGTTACGACGGAAACCAGTTGCGGGACTCGTGATCGACGAGTCTTATGTCCGTTGCGGCAAGCTTCGACGTTCTCACCCGTTTCCAGGTCATGAACGATGGAAAGCGATGGCTCCCGGTAGGCGGGACGCAAGGGCCAGTGCGTACGTTCGGCACTCGTAGCAATCGAAGTCTCATCGTGGCGCGAGGGGACCATCTGGGGACCACACGTTATGCGCACGGCCGAACATTGTTGAGTGCGGCGGCGACTGCGTCCAGATCGTTTCGGCTGTGCCTACCCAGGTCGGTTCCCTTGGGGAAGTACTGTCGCAGCAGGCCGTTGGCGGCGAGCTTGCACACCTTGGGCCGGCGCGCTTGCCAGTCGACACGCCGCACGCGACAGCGGCCTCCTCGCTCGACAGCCCCTCAGCGATCAACCGCAAGAAACGCCGCCGCTCCTCGCGCCGATTGACCGGGGGTCGTCCCGGCGCCCGAAGCGGCGGGCGACCAGCGAGGATCGCTGCACGCGCCCTTCCCTGCGCCACAACATCCTCCTTGACACGGTCGAGGTGTTGCGACGACCAGTTGAATCCGCCCTCGGCATGGTCTTCGCTGTGGATACGGATCTGGAGGGCAAGGGGTACCCGCTCACGGCCCGGCAGCCTTCGACGGCCGCCAAGGCGGGAAGGCGCGCGACCGCCCCTGTCTCCACCGAAGGGTGCGCCTGACCACCGCCCCGCCCCGCAGTGACCGCCCGCCGCATGCCCGGGATCGCCGACCCCGTCGCCCACGCCGTACGCCTCTGATCATCCCCGGCTCTACGCCTCGGGCTGGTTGAGACACACTGCGTCAGCCCTCCTCGACAGGTGGCGCCTTGGAGGCGTGTGTCCGGCAGCGAGCCGGGCTACGCCGTCCGCACTTCTGACTCACTTCATGATCTACGTCGTAAAGATGATGGCGTGACACAGATAACCCTCTTCAGCAGATGAACGATCCAAAGAGAGGGGTCTGTGTCCATGCGAGGGGCGACATTGCGGGTCGAGGAGCTGTCCGAGGCTGAACGCCGGATGTGGGAGGCGTTTCCGTTCGGCGAGGAGGTCGACTTCACCACCGGCAAGCCAGAGGAGGACGATCCGGCGACAGGGGCGGCCTGGGGGACGGAGCGAACCGTCCGTGCCCGAGTGAACGCCGCGCTGCTGATGAGGGAAGAAGCCCCTCAATCCCACAGGATTCCCGCCATACGGATTAAGGGCGCCCGGATCGTCGAGCGGCTGGATCTGGCGTACTCGACCGTCCGCCATTCCGCGCGGTTCCTGTCCTGCCACTTCGAACGGGACCCGAGCCTGTACTGGACGCGCTGCCCTCAGATGAGTTTCAACGGCTCTCACCTGCCGGGGCTGTCGGGCTCCAACGCGCAGATCGATGGGCATCTGAGGCTGGAAGGGTGCATGTTCACCGGGCTCGTGGAGCTCCGTGGGACACAACTCGCCGGCAGCCTCACCCTGAGCTACGCGCGGACGTCGGTAACCGGCCTGGCGATCGACTGCGACCGGTTGCAGGCGGGCCGCGGTATCTCCGCGATCGAGCTGGAAGCCGCGGGCCAGGTGCGGCGCTGACCTTGGACGGGCTGCTCGCCGACGGGGGAGTGTTGTGCAAGCGAATGGAGGTCACCGGGATGGTCAGCCTGCGTAACGCCCGGGTGGCGGGGCCGTGATCCATCCGGGCGGTGACGCGCTTCAAGCGGAGGAACTGCAGGTCGAGTGCACCGTCGACGCGCGCAAGCTCACTGCGAGGGGGCGGGTCGACCTCACCCAGGCGCGCATCGCCGGATCGCTGAACCTGGACGGCGCCGACCTCGACGGCACCAGGACGCCCGCCGCAGGTCCGGACGGCCACCGCCTCATCGCCCTGGACGGCGACGGGATGGCCATAGGCGGCGGGCTGTCCTGCTCCGGTGGATTCCGCGCCGAAGGCGCCATCCGGTTCGCCGATGCGCGCATAGGCACCTTTGCCGACTTCACCGGTGCACACCTGCGCAACCCCGGCGGCCAGGCACTCGACGCCGCGGGGGCGACCATCGGCCGCGGCCTGCAATGCGGGCGCGGGTTCACCGCCGAAGGGGAGGTCACCCTGATCGGGCCCAACATCGGCCGGCATCTCTACCTCAACGACGCCACGCTGTCCGCTCCGGGAGGTAGGGCCCTGGCCGCCTGGCAATTGAAGGTCCGCGAGCTATATCTGCGCCCCCGGAAGGCACCCGGGGGGACCGTCGACCTGCGGCACGCCCGCATCGGCGTGCTTCGTGACGCCCCTGAGACGTGGTCGCGGCGGCGGCAGGACGGTCTCGTCTACGACGCGCTGGACCCGATGCTGCCCGCCGCCCGGCGCCTTGCCTGGTTGAGTGCAGACAGCGACGGGTACGTGCCGTGCCGCAGCCGTACGAGCAGCTCGCCGCCGACTACCGACGGCTGGGGCAAGATGCGGACGCGCGCACGGTCCTGTTGGCCAAGCAGCGGCGACGGCGCGCGACGCGAGCCTCACGGATGTGATCGTCTGGCTGAGAGGCGGGATGCTAAACGGTCACGTCCAGACGGCACCGCCCCCTAATTCGCACACTGCGGCGTGCTGCATCTCGCGGACGTAGCTGAGTTCTCGGGAGTGATCCTGGACGGTCTGTGCCGCCTGTTGGCCAGTGGAGAGATCCTCCTGGCCGGGCCGTGCGCTACCTGGCCCCGTTCCTGCTCGTTCTCGACGCCCGTGACGGCCCATGCGTGACCGGGTAGGAGCGGAGAGCGGTGCGAGTGCTCGTCCGGGATGCGTCGCCGCAATCTGGCCCGCACGGCCGCAGTGCTGCCACGGATCGAGGCACGCGCCCGGACCGAACCGATCGTCCGGCCTGCCCGCCCGCCCGGGCGAATCCACCTTGGCGGTGGCGGCGCGGGCACGCGCCGCGTACCGGCGCCGACTGGGAAGCCATGGTGGACCAACGCCGAGATTCTCGCCCTCGAAGTGAGCTGGGCCGACGTCGAGCGGTTGAGGCGCATCACACGTCCGGGCATGACGGTAGGCAGGCCCAAGCTGCTCCTCCACGCAGCCCCTGCTCATCCGCTCTCAGCCGCTGTGTCAGGCAGGGCGGAGGAGAGCAACCAGGAAGCTCGAGTCGTCCCCGAACGGACGCAGGTCCCAGGTGGACAGCAGCAGGTCGGGTTCGAGCGCGCTGGCTGCCGCATCCGCAAAGAACTCGCTGAACTCGTAGCCGCGGCCGGCGCCGAAGCCGATCGCGGCCCGGCCCTCCGGCGCGAGGTGTGCACGGAACCGTCTCAGCACCTCACGACGGGTGCTCGGCGCGAGGAACGTCATCACGTTCCCGGCGCAGACGATGGCATCGAATGGCGTGGTGATGCCCTGCGCAGGAAGGTCGAGTTCGGCCAGGTCGCCGACCATCCAGCGCGGCCCGGGGTGGTCCTGCTCGGCGGCCTCGATCAGAGCTGGGTCGACATCGACGCCGACAACGTCGTGGCCGGCCTCGGCCAACATGCCGCCGACCCGGCCGGATCCGCAGCCGGCGTCGAGGATGCGGGCGCGGCGCGGCACCATGGCGTCCACGAGGCGGGCCTCCCCGGCGAGGTCGTCACCAGCGCGAGACATGGAACGGAAGCGCTCAATGAACCAGGTGGAGTGATCGGGGTCGGCCGCGACCTTCTGCATCCAGATGCTCTGTTCAACCATGCCTGCATTCTCCCGGAGCGGAGGGGGCGATTGGCGACCGCCGAACGGATGCCACTGCCTGCTCAATACTCGTGAGCGACCGTCCATCCAGGAGATTTCGACACCTACGAGTCCGAGTTCACCACGACTTATCGCGTTGGAAGGAGTCCGGGAAATCTCCAAGGAGGGGGCGACCTTCCGCCCTCGGTCGTAGCGAGAAGTTCCTACGGGACCAGCGAAGCGCTCACCGCGCCAGGAACCAGGCCCACGAGTGATGGCCCGTTGGGTTCGACGAACGGGGACTGTACGGGTCTTGGCCCTGGATGGACAGACCCCACGAACCGAAGGGGCTGTCCAGCGCCAACGGCTCTGGGGCTCTCTTCCGGCTCTGTCACAGGTATTGGGTGGTGACGAGGGGGCCCTGCTGCGTCGCAGTGAGCCGTGCATGGTCTTTCCCAGTTCATGAAGGTGGTGTTTGCGGGATTGTCGCCGCTGATCGTGGAGGCTGTGGCCTACGAAGGCGAGTGGATCCGGGTACGGGCGCGGATCCAGCAGAGGTTGCGGCGGCGCGCATGGCGGTGACGAGCAGGCGTCCGGGATAGTCGGCCAGCCGGGGGAAATCCCACCGGTGGTAGCAGGACCAGTAGCTGGCCACGCGCTGGTCGATGAGGGCGAGGAGTCCGGGGTTGTCGGCGAGGAAGCGCCCGAAGGCGCGGCGGGCCGGGGAGTCCGCGGTGTTGAGGTCGCCGAGCGAGGTCTGGATGTCGGTCACGATCTCAACGACGTACTCCCCGATCAGGTACACGATGTAGGGGAGGACCCATGGCTCGAGCGAGCCGATGATCTGCCGGAGGTGGCGCCGGCGGACGTAGCCGTCGTGGTGGCGGGTGTAGATGCAGTGCAGGATCGTCCGGCGGAGCGGCGAAAGACCGCCGAGCGCCTCGGGTGCGGGTTCGGGGTTGTAGATCCGTGCCGGGATGGTGAGGCTGTCGTCGCCCACGATCGCGCGGAAGGAGGCAGAAGGGGTGTGCCTGGCGGTGGGGAGGGCGTTGACCACGGCGGTGACATCGTGTGCGAGCACGTCAGGGAAGGCGCAGGTGAGACCCTCGTTGAGCCCGGACGGCTCCACCTGCCGGGGTTCGTCGATGTCCCGCCACCGGTAGCGGGCGTCGGGCAGGTTCTCCTCGTTGTCGCTGCCGTCCCCCTCCTCCATCAGAGTGAAGTGGCGGCGCTCGTAGAAGCGGCGGGCGCCGGTGTTCTGCTGGAACACGCACAGGCCGAGCCCACCCGGTCGAGCCTTCTTGGTCTCGTCCAGCAGTGCGGTGCCGATGCCGCTTCCCTGGGCGTCGGGCGTGACGTACAGGTGCTCCAGCAGGTCGCCGCGCAGGGCGGCGAAACCCGCGACCCGTCCGTGTAGCTCGGCGATCCATACCACGGATGCCGGAAGCATGACGTCGCTGACCCAGGCCCGGGTCTGCTCGTCGGAACGCAGGTGAGGCAGGCCGGTCATCTGGGCGCGGGCGGCGAGGAAGACCTCGGCGATGTGAGCGGCATCGCCCGCCCATGCGAGGCGGATCAGCGGCAGGGCGTCATGCGCGATCAGTTCCGCCATCTTTCGCAATCGAAAGAAATCAGAGGAGACGGGGAAGCTGAGGCGAAGCCCCCGAAGGTCGGCCAGGCAGTCCCGCAGCAGGCGCCGGTGGTCGGGGTGCAGGTTCCCTTTGCGTTGCAGGTAGGTCCAGATCACGCCTGCGATGGAGGTATCCAGTTCCACCAGGCCACCCTTCGGGCCCGGCGGGACGTCGGGGAACGGCAGGCGCGTGTGCTCGTCCCACAGCGCTGTGACGGTCCGCAGCGTCGCCTCGTGCGCGTCCGGGCCCGGCCAGCGGCAGCCGTATCGGTAGCGAATCTCCTCCTCCATTACCGTACGGCTGTGCCGTTGTTTCTTGTCCGCGCCGCGGCGGCACGCGAACTCGGCCAGCTCCGCCTGCCGGGCCTTCCGGCTGACCTCCAATACGTCCAGGGCGCGGATGAGCGCGGCCTCGTCGGTGCGGACGTTGCCGGCGCGACCGGTGATGTAGGCCCATGTGGCGTTGAACCCCAGCGGCATATACCGCTCGACCGCGCAGCGCAGCGCGGAATACCGCGCGCCGTACGGAAGATTCCGGTCACGTACGCGCCGGGCGTAGGTGCCGAAGCTCATGCCCCCGTCTCCAGCGCGCCGCGGGTCGCCATCAGCGCGAATCCGAGCAGGTTGAGGCCCTGCCAGGTGGCGGGGGAGGCGGCGCGGTCGTCGTCGACGGCAAGGCCGATGCCCCAGATACGGTCGTTCGGGCTGGCCTCGGCCAGGACCCGGTTCCTGGTGGACAGCAGGTAACGCCGTAGCTCGGAGTGCTGGCCGAACTTGGCGGTGTTGCCGCGCACGACGACGTCGAAACGGTGGGCGTTCCAGACCCGCTGATCGAAGCCGCGTACGGCGCGGCCGAGCGTCTTGGCCTCACCCGGGTGGCCGGCCGTGAGGATTCGTTCGGCGGTTGGGGCGTCGCTGAACAGCCAGGCCTTGTGCGCCATCATGTAGTGCTCGGCGGAGGCGAAGCTGCGGCCGTTCTCGGTGAAGGTGACCGGCCACCATTGCGACAGGCAGCCGGGACCGACGCCGCCGCCCCTGGGCGGGCGATGCCCCCAGAAATAGAGATAGCGCAGGAGATGCCCGGTCCGTTCCGCGGCGATCGCCTCGTCCATGCTTTGCGGCAGGGAGAACTGCTCAGACACCCCCACACCGTGCCATAGCCGGTTCCACCCTCGCCATCGACTTATCGACGCCGTCGAGCCGGACGCCGATATGGCCGCCCAGGCCGGTTCAGGCACGAAGACGCTGCGCCTGCATCACCAGCCTGAGCACGCTCACGCCGCTCTCGTGCGCCGCCCGGTCGCGATGTGAACTCGACCGCGCGGCGCGCCTTCGGCGCGGTCGCGGTCGACGGCCCCGGCCACGCTCAGCGCTGCTGATCGCGCGAACGCCGAGGACGCGGCCAGTGCTCTGGACCTGTGGAACGGGGGTGGTGAACGGTGACGACCGGTGACCGCGTACTGGTCTGGCCTATCCCACCCACGCCCGTCCTGGTACGCCGTGGCGCGCCGAGCCTCCACCGAAGCCGGAGCGCTTCAGTCCCTCGCCCGATGACTGGAACGCTTCGTGCCTCAGCTGATTTGTGCGAGGGAGATTTGTGTTGTCGCCCGGTACACCACGGAGGTTTGGAGGTCGTCCGCCACGGTCTCGAGTATCGGCGCGTATTGGAAGAACGTGAGCGTCAAGTTCTGCCCGGCGGCGGCGGTGGGGCTAGGCGGTGGGAAGAGCCGCGCGAGAAGCTGGACCTCTTCCACTACTTCGTTCACGTAAACGGCGTCGTACGTGTCCAGTTCGATGCCCACCTGTGGCTGGGAGGTTCCGGCGGGGATTGGGGGGAGTTCGACCGTGGCGTTGACGCCCTGGGCAGTGATTGGCGCGGCCCAGGAGGGCCGGAGTATCCAACCGATCTTCTTGACCGTTATCCTCGGCGAAGCTGGCGCCAGGTAGCCGGTCAGGTTCAGCCGCCACGTCGGGCCCTTTGGCGGCGGCGGGGGTGTGACTGTGAGGGAGAACTGGACGTCGGTGTACCGCTGGACGCCCAGTACGCTACCCGTTGCCGTGCCCTGCTTCGCGGGGGTCCAGGAGAACGGTGTCTTCGTGACCCCGACGGCCTTACCGTCGAGTTGAACCGGCAAGCCGGGGACGTTTTTGCCGGTGTCGGTGCATGTTGCCTGCACCGTGACGCTGTTGGCCTTGCCGGCCACGACGACGGTCGGGTTTGGTTCAGCGGTGAGAGTCCCTCGATTGACCGGCACCGAGAACGGCGTCACCCCGGCGACCATCAAATACGCCAAAGTGCTGCTCAGCGCGATCTTCACGACCGCACTCAACGACCAGGTGACCTATCTCCACCCGTGCAGAGGCGTGAAGACGCCCACGGTTCCCCGGAAGCCACGCACGATCATCACGCCTGAGCAGTTCGACCTCCTGTACCGAGCGCTCCCCGACGCCGATGCTCAACTCCTGGTGGAGACCGCGATCGAGACCGGCCTGCGGTGGGGCGAGCTGACCGCGTTGCGGGTCAAGGATCTGGCACCCCGGTCGAGGATCCTCACGGTGTCGCGCGCCGTCGTGGAGGTGAACCCGAAGTTCCACCCCAACGGGGAGCGCTTCATCGTGAAGGACTACCCGAAGGACAAGGAGTTCCGGCGCTTCAAGCTCACCGCTCAGATAGCGGCCAAGATCGAGGCACACATCGAGGTGGAGAAGCTCGGGCCGAATGACCTCTTCTTCGTCTGGCGGCACGAGCCGAGGGACAAGTCGAAGCTCAGGCTCGCATCCGATCCAGTCGAACTGCGTCTCACCGAGCCGAATGAGAAGGGGCGGAGTTACCGGCACGGCACGCTCAGCGCCTATACCGCCGGAAAGTGCCGTTGTGAGTACTGCCGCGCCGCGTTCGCGATCTACCGCGCGGGCCGACGGTCCTCGGGTAAGGACAGCCCACGCGAACCGCGGTTGCGATCGACCGACGGCCACATCCCGGCTGACTGGTTCCGTCGGCAGATCTGGAAACCCGCGCTGAAGGAGGCAGATCTAGGGATAGACCTGAGTGCCACCAGACCACCTACGACCTGCAGCGACGCATTTCTGAACGGGTGTAGCTCGATTGCAGGGACGGTTTGACCTGGGATGTTGATGGTCTTCTTGCCGTGGGTGGGATCGTCCCTGCCGTAGTTGGTCGATGGCGGGGAGTTGGCCGACGCGGGTCCGATCGGACAACCAGCCATCGCAGCGTGTCGCCGAGAAAATCGGCCTCCCCTTCGAGCGCGACGCGTCCCCGGTCGGGCCTCCCTGTCCGCATTTACGCCGCATCCGGCCTATTGGGGGCATACGCCGTTCCCGGTCAGAACGGCAGGGTGACGCGGTCGACGCACCAGTAGAGGCTGACCGCCACGATGGGGACCGACATCGCGACCGTCACCCACCGGGCGACGGACGTGCGGCGCAGCAGCGTCAGCAGTGGGAAGAGCACCGCGATGATCACAAGCTGGGTCACTTCGATGCCGACGTTGAAGCTCAGGAGCGACAGGAGCAGCCCCCACGACCCGCTCTCGTCGATGTCGAGCGCGCTCGCGAAGCCCAGCCCGTGCACCAGGCCGAAGGCGAAGACGACCGGCAGCCGCCATCTGCCCGCTCTCTCTTCCCCGCGGCCCAGGAGGTTGGCGACGGCCACGACGATGATCGATACGGCGATGACCGGCTCGACGATCGCCGCCGGAACGTCGACGACGCCCATCGCCGCGAGGAGGAACGTGATGCTGTGCGCGACCGTGAAGGCGGAGGCCGTGACGACGACGTCGCGGAGCCGGCGGGCGCCGATGAGCAGCGCGAGCAGGAAGAAGATGTGGTCGAGGCCGGACAGCAGGTGCTCGGCGCCGAGCAGGAAGAACTCGCCGACCTGGTGGGCGGCCCGGCGCTCGCCGATCCGCAGCGTCGGGCTGGCGGCGGTCAGGACCGCGGAGCCGGTCGTGCCGTCGAGCCGGTATCCGACGAGCGTCTCCGTGCTGTGCACGAAGCTCTCGGCGTCGGGGAAGAGCGCGCTGGAGATCGCGTGCTGCCCCGAGCCGTCGCCCGCGCAGTCATAGTCGAGGGTAACGACCGCGAAGGCCACCTTCGCGCGCTCGCGCACGTCCGCGTCGCCCGCGGGCGTGGGCGTGCATGGTGCGTCGTCGTACGTCACGGCGAAGCGGCGGGTGACGTAGTCGATGACGGCGTCGTGGTTGATCTTGAGCTGGCGGAGCTGCTCGGTCCGCTCCTTCGCGTCGTACGCCTCCGCGTACAGCCAGGCCGACTTCATGAGGAGGTCGTACTCCAGATCGAGCACGGCCCTGACGTCCGGGCCCGTCCCGGTCACCGTGGCGTGGGCCTTCGTGGTCGCGTCGTGCGCCGCTGCCGGGGCGGGACGCGCCGCGCCGACGAGCACACCGGCCAGCAGGCCGACGAGAACGTGGGCGAGGACGAGGGCGGACAGCCGGTGCCTGCGAGGCATGTCTCGTTCTCCAAAAAGTACGGGAAAGGTACGGGAAATCCGGCAGGGGAACGCCGCCCCGGACCGGGGCCCGGGGCGGCGGAGATGGGGTTACTTGCGCTGGAACCAGCGGTACATCGGCGAGTCCGGCCCCCAGTCGCCGGGACGGCCGTGCTCGTTCTTCGTGACGAAGACGCTCGGTTCGGACGCGGTCACGCCGCCGCCGGTGGAGCGTGCCGTGACGAACCACGCGTAGGCCGTGTTGGCCTTGAGGCGGTCCCAGACCACCGAGGCGACCTGCCCCGACTCGACCGTGCTCGTGCCGACGACCCGGGTGGGCTTGTAGATCGCCAGTGAGTCGGTCGCGAAGCTCGTCGTACGGGTGGTGAGGTCGACCGGGAGCACCATGTTGTCCTCGCGCCCGTCGTAACGGCGCAGCGGGTCGAACTCGCCGGCGCCGAAGTCATTGAGCAACGGGGAGTAGGTGTCCACGGTCAGCTCCGACCGCTTGACGTTGAACTGCAGCAGGCGGAAGAAGCTCGCGCCGAACTGGAGCTGGTCGTCCGGGTTGTATCCGCCGACCTCGGTGAGCCCGAGGCGGTCGGCCGACACCGTGTAGAACTGGTAGTCCGCCAGCAGCTCGACGACGCCCTTGCCGACCTGGCCCACCTTCGGCTTCACGTTGGTGGCCACGCCGTGCTCGTGCCCGGCGAGGATGAGGAAGACGTTCGGGTTCTTCTCGACCACCGTCTTGTACAGCATCGAGCCGTCGGGAGCCGAGAATCCGGCGCCGCGTCCGTCCGGGTTGGTGCTCGGCACGAGGTAGTCGTGCGAGAGCAGGATGCCATTGCGGTCGGGGAACCGCTTGAAGATGGAGTCGGCCCACTCGGCCTCCTCCCGCGTGACGCCGTACGACAGGCCGACCACGACGAAGTCCAGCCCGCCGGCGGAGAACAGGTCGTAGTGGTTCTGGTTGTCACCTTCCTTCCACGGCCCGCCGTACTCGGCGTGCTGCCAGCCCTGCGCCGCCGTCTGGTACCGGCCGGGGCCGTAGTACTTGTTGTAGATCGACTCCGGCCCGTTCTCGGTGCCCGACTGGTTGTCGTGGTTGCCGGCGATCACGCCGTTCGGGATGTTCGCCTCGTCCAGCACGCGCTGCTGTCGGGAGGACACCTCGAACTCGCCGATGACCTGCTTCCGCATGGCCTCGTCCGCGGGCTTGCGGATGTTGTTCTCGATGATGTCGCCGGTGTGCGCGACGTAGGAGATCTTGCGCGGGTCCTTGTTGTCCTTGATCCAGTTGACGATGCCGGCGTAGGCGGACTCCCACACCGCGCGCTCCTCGGCGGTCTCCTGCTCCACCGCGCCCTCGGAGATGTACTGCGTGTCGGTGAAGTGGACGATCGAGAAGTCGTACGTGGAGGGGTCGGCGAAGCCGTTCGGGTCGCCGGGGTCGATGTCGTCGGCGAACGGGTCCTCGCCGGTCACCATGACGTGGACCTGCTGGCCGTCGATGTACTCCGCGCCGACGACGGCGGTGAGCGCGGTGTTGCCCTCGGCGGCGCCGCGGGAGCTCGTCAGGAGGTCCCACGCCTTGGTCTTGGTGTTCCACGCCCGCAGGGACGCCAGGCGCTCGGGGTCGATGACGCCCTCCCAGCGCAGCACGGGGGCGTCCACGTGGCCCTTCACCTGGATGTCGAACCGCTGGTAGGTGACGTCCCGGCCGGCGGGCGCGTCCAGCGTCGCACCGTCGGCGGGTTCGAGCCCGGCGGCCTTGATCTTCTCCTCGCCGGGCACCCGCAGGGTCGTGGGAACGGACGTGGCCACGCCCTGGTACGCCTGGTTCGGGGTCAGGATCTCGGCCTCGGAGAACGTCGCCGTCACCTTGCCGCCGCCGGGCTCGGCCACCTTCGCCGAGAGCGTGACGGATCCCGACACGTCGACGCTGCCCACCGCCGGTGCCAGCTCGGCGGGGACGTCCGGGACGCCCGCGGACTCGAACGTGATCTCACGCGTGGCGGTGTTGCCGAGGCCGTCGGAGCCGGTCACGGCCAGGGTGTGCGCGCCGGGCGACAGCCCGGGGCCTACCTGGGCGCCCAGCGCGATCGGCCGGCCGTCGAGCGTGACGTCCGGCCCGGACACCACGCCGGAGGCGTCCTCAAGCGTGACGTCCAGCACGACCGAGGCGGTGATCTTCTCCCCCGCGGCCGGGACGCTGGCGGCGACCTTGGGCGCGGAGTTGTCGGTGATCAGCGTGCGGGTGGCGGTCTCCCCCGTCGTCGAGGCCGCGGCGAGCGTGTGCTTGCCGTCCTTGACGGCGGTGGTGTCGAGGTCCGCGCGCAGACCGCCGGCGGGCGCGTCCACGAGGAATTCGAGGTCGATCTCGGTGAGCAGGTTCACGTTGTCGCCGCAGTTGCCGTCGCCCATGCTGTACGAGCTCTTGAGCATCTGGCCGGTCGCCGTACCCCGCACCGGGGTGAGAGCGATGTTCGAGATCGCGAAGTCGTCGCGGTTGGCGCCGCACGACGTCGGATAGGTGCCGGTCACGAAATCGATCGTGTTCCAGCCGGGCACGAGGTACTCGTTCGGGAAGGTGAAGTCGACGCGCCGGCTGACGAAGTCGCCGTCGAGCACGACCTTCCGCCCGTTGACGAGCAGGTAGTTCTGGTACCGGGCCTCGATCGAGTTGCTGCCCACGGTGAAGCTGAGGGTCGCGTCACCCGAGCCGAGCGTCTGGACGACGTGCACCGGCCGGGCGTCGATCGTGTAGTGCAGTTCGACGTCGCGGAGGGCGGTCTGGCTGCTGCCGCAGTTGCCGTCGCCCATGTCGTACGACGGCTTGATGTCCTTGCCGGTCACGGTGGCGCCGTCGAGGGCGAGGTCGAGGTTCGCGATGGTGAAGTCGTCGCGGTCGATCCCGCAGGACGCCTTGTAGTCCCCGGTCACGACCTTGATCGTGTTGTCGCCGGGCACCAGGAATCGGGCGGGCACCGCGACGGCGACGCGCCGCCCGGCCCAGGAGCCGCCCAGGTCGATGCGCTTTCCGTTGACGAGGAGGAAGTCGTCGTACTTGTCGTCGATCGAGTCCGCACCCACGTCGAAGCTGAACGTCGCCGCCCCGTTGCCCAGGGTGGCCTTCGTGGCGGGCTCGGCGCCGTCGACGGTGAGGGACGTGACGCCGCCTCCGCCCTCGGCGGGCACGGTCGCGAAGACCGACTGGTCGCCCGCCACGAGCGTGCCGTCCGTGGGCAGCAGCCGCGGCGCCCCGGCCGGAGCGTTGTTCACGGTCACGCTGTTCTTGACGGTGACCCCGGACGCGGTCTTGGCCGTGATGGCGTGCCCGCCGTTGGCCAGCTTCGTGGTGTCCAGGTCCGCGGCGAGCCCCGTGGTGCCCTGCGGGTCGCCCTGAACGAAGAACGTCAGTTTGGCCTGCTTGAGCAGCGAGGTGTTCGAGCCGCAGTTTCCGTCGCCGAAGGAGAAGGTGTACGGGTTGTCCTCGCCGTCCGCGACCTCGCCGAGGAGTTCGAGGCTCACGTCGGACAGGACGAAGTCATCGTAGTTGACGCCGCAGGAGCTGTTGATTGTCCCGGCGAAGATCTCGATGGTGTTCTCGCCCTTGACGAGGTGCTCGTTCGGGATCTCGATGGTCGCCCGCTCGTTCACGTGGTCGCCGATGTCGCTCCGGTACGCGCCGTTGACGAGCACGTAGTTGTGGTAGCGCGCCTCGGTCGAGTTCGAGCCGACGTCGAAACGGAGCCGGGAGACGCCCACCGTCCGGGTGGCATTGAGCGCGGCGCCGTCCACGGCGAGCTCCGTGACACTGTCACCGGCCTCGGTCGGAACGGCCGCGACCTTGGCCGTGCTCTCGAGGTACGAACCGTCGGCGGGGCTGAGGGTGGGAGGGGTTCGCGAGCCGGTCGGCGTCGGGCTGGGACGTCCCTTGTCGGGTTTCCCCGGGTCGGGGTCGGCATGCGCCGCCGTCACGACGCCGCTGACCAGCAGCGTCGCGGCCACGGCGACCACGGCGAAACGTCCTCGAATGCTCGAGCTTCCCAGCAGCTTTCGTGCTGCCACTGGCTGCATCGGGTGCAGTCCCTTTCATCACGTTCGGATAAAGCGCCCATAAAGGCGCTTAGGTCTCGAGCGGCCACAGTGGAGGGCACGAGTGAACAGTGAGCATGAAGGGGCTGACGGGAAGAAGAAATATCATTTCGTCGCGCGGTGATCGCGCGCGGCCTCCGGCCCTCCCGGCGTGAGCCGGCAGCGGTAGGAGCTCAGCCGCGGTGTGGGTGCGTGGGTTTCGGTGTCACGAGGGCCGGACGGCGCCGGCGAACTGTCGTTCCCGGCTCGGTACGCCCGCCCAGCTGTCGATGCGTACGGTGCTGCCGGTGAAGGGCGCGTGGACCATGCGGGTGGCGTCGATCGCGATGCCGACGTGGTCGGGACCGGGGACGGATGGGTCGGTCTCGTAGGAGAGCAGATCGCCCGGCCCCCGAGGTTCGCGGCCACCTCGCCCACGAGGACATCGAGCGGCATCCCGAGAGGTGCGGCGGCCTCGATGTTGTCGCGGTCGTCTACGGATTTTGGCACGTCGTTACGGGGCCCGGCTGTCGAAGTGAGAGCGGTGACGATCTGTCCCGCGCGGCCCTCGTGCCTGGCGTACGCGTCCGGGTGGGCGGAGCGCTGGACGGCCTGGGCCACGACGGTGAGCGGCTTCCCCGCCCAGCCCTCCACCCTCGCGAGGCGGGAGAAGAACGCGCGGGCGGCATATCGCGGGTCGGTCACCTGTTCCCGGCTGCCCCAGCCGTACTCGGGGTGCTGCTGCATGAGGCCGAAGGCGCGGCCGTGGTCGCCCACGGCGTTCTCGTCGAGCCCGCTTTCCTGCAGCGCGGTCGCCATGCCGATGATGGCGGCACGCTCGGGCAGCCCGAGCTCGGCGGCCACGTCGACGATGGTCTTGGCGTTCGCGGCTTGTCTGCCGGTGAGCCCCAGCTGTCGCGCCTGGTTGAGCCTCCCGCTGCCGACAAGGGCGGCTCGTCCGCCCGCGTAAGCGCATACGGCTGCGGCGAGTTGGTCGGGCTGGGCGGCCAGCGCCGCGCGCTGCGCCCCGCCCGCCATGCCGGCCAGCAGGGCGACGCAGGAGATGAGCAGCAGGGCCCCCGGCATGCTCGGCTACATGTTCTGGGCCGCCGAACGCCCCTCCACGAAGGGCGTGACCACCGCGCCCCCGAACTCCTGCGAAGGAGGAGTGGGCGGCGGCGCCACCGCCTACGCAATCCCGCTCCCGATGCCCGCCCTACGGCAGAGCTGACCCTCCCGGGACCGAGCCACCGGTCCCGGGACTCCCGCCGCCGCGGAGCCGGACGGTGCCGTCCGCATCCTCCCGGGGCCGGGTACCTCGCCTGGTGCCACGCCACCCACCTGCCCCCGCTTGTGACGGATCAGAGGGAGGTCCGATCAGCGGAGGCGCCGATTTCAAACGCGCCGCCGTCTACGCGCGTGGCGAACTGAGCAGCCATGGTCCTGCTGCGCTGTCGCCCTGCCGGGCCTACGTCCGACAGGGCGACATGCGTGATCGTCAATACGAGATCAATCTGCAGGCGCGGGACCGCTCCTGACGTGTCACTGCGCGATCATGAACTGGTCGACGCGTAGCGCGCGATCGACCACGCGGACGTCGCCGATCCAGCCACGCAGGACCTGGTCCAGCTTGCCGCCGTACTCGTAACCTCCGAGGAGCCACTGCAATCCCACCGTGGACAGTCCGGTCGCCTTGGTGGCGGGGTTTCGCGCGACGGGGCAGCCGTCGACGTACATGGTCGTCCGGCGCCCGTCGTTCACCACTGCGACGTGCCACCACGTATCGAGCGGCAGCTCATGACCCCAGTTTGTGACCGGACCGTCCAGGTTCAGCGGGTAAACACACCACTGAAGCGCCCGGCCGTCCGACAGGCTGAGGGTGACGACCGGCTCCTGCAAGTCGCCTGACGTCTTGCCCGCCTCGCCGCCCATGCCCCAGCGGCTCAACAGGGCCGTCCAGGCGTTCTGGCTGGAACTCCAGTCAGCGGGGAGCTTGAAGAACGCCTCGACCGTGTAGCCGGATGGGAACGTCGCAGTGTTCAGCGGCGCCGTGGGGGCGGTCTGGAGGTAGGCGCCCTGGAGTGGCTTCTTCTTGCCGCCGAAGTACAGGCTGCCTTGCCCCGGCTGATCGGGGTGGTGCTGGGTGGACCAGGTGAGGGCGGTCGCCGGGCTGCCCGGGACGGTGACCTTGGTCAGGTCGTTGCCGTGCCCCGACAGGTCCCTCACCTGGTCGGAGTCGGCGAACGGCTCCCCGTCCTGATGGGGCCCGTCGAACCGCCAGTAGGCCACCGTGCCGGGGAGCATCATGGCGTTCGCCGGACGTCCCGGCCGTGGCGGCACCGGCGCGAACCCGGAGAACCGCTCCTCGAAGTTGATCGACACGGAGAAGTAGTCCTGCGGCCCGGTCCGCTCGATCTCCTGGCGTTCCAGGGCGTTCAGCCCCTTGTCGGCCCGGTCGAGGATCCACGGCGAGAAGGTCTCGACGTCGATGGTGTTTCTGGCCAGGTCGAACCGGTAGAGCCGGATCATGGCCGAGCCGCCGTAGTAGCGGTCCTGGTAGTTGGCGATGTGCACATGGACGTCGTGGCCCGCGTTGTTCTTCTTGACCGTACGCGCGGGTGGCCAGTAGTGCCCGTTCAGCGTCAGGAAGATCTGGTCGTTTTCAGCGATGAGTTCATTCCAGAGGCGGTTGCCGAATGAGGAGAACTGTGCCTCGTCCCCGTACTTGTTGGCATAGACGAGCTCGTGGGTCGTCAAGATGACCGGCGTCTGTGGGTGACTCTTGATGACGTCGTTCGCCCAGGCGATGCCCTTCGCCGACGGCCGCCAGTCCAGCGCCAGCAGCAGCCACTCACGGCCGGCGGCGCGGAACATGTGGTAGGTGTTGTAGCCGTCCGGGGTGGCGCCCTTGAAGGTCTGTGACCGCCGGAAGCGCTGAGGGCCGAAAACGTCCAGGTAGGGCGAGGGGCCGCGCTGGTCGTCCGTCGACGGGTTGATGTCGTGGTTTCCGGCCAGCACGCTGTACGGGAAACGCCGCCGGTCCAGGACGTCGAACGTCTTCCCGATCGCCTCCAGTTCGTTCTTCTGGGCGTTCTCGACGAGATCGCCCAGATGCGCCATGAAGACGATGTTCTCCTCGCGGGCGTTGTCGAGCACATACCGGAATGACGCCTCGACCGGCGCCGACTGGATGCTCTCGCCATCGAAAAGGTACTGAGTGTCCGGCATCACGACGAGCGTGAACCTCGGATTCTCCGGGTCAACCCGCCAGGGTCCTCTGTCATCGTCGGACCTGTCCTCGCCGCGCTGCGGCTCGGCGGACGCCGCGGGCGCGCCCGCCAGATTCAAGGCGGCGGCGCCGATCCCGGTCAGTCCAGCAGTGTAAAGGAAGGAGCGGCGGCTGGGTGCCACCTCACTGCCGGGTCGGTGGCCGTCCTGGCTGAACATGCAGATCTCCCAATCTCCAGAAGCTCCTGAGATGCCGACGGATCTCGGAAATCTCAGGAGCCTCCATAAACTCGCCATTCTCACGACGGCGATCACGGTATCCGCGACCAGGCGAACCGTGCGGCGCACCATCGGGCAACGCCCAAGGAAGAGAGCATGAACAGAAGCCCCAGCGTGGGCCGGCGGCTCAGCGTCGCGCTGTACGACCCCGAGCTGCGGGGCATGTCGTCTGGACTATCCCCGCGTCGCGCAGGGCGGTCAGGTGCTGGGAGACTCCGGCCGCGGAGACACCGGTGCGGCGGGCGAGTTCGGTCGTGGAGGCCGGGGCTTCCGACTCCGCCAGAAGGATGGCTCGGGAGCGGCCCAGGACAGCGGCGATCGCATCGAGACGCGTTACCGGGCGGTGCTCCCACAGCGTGCCGACGCCTCGGGCAGGGTAGGCGCGATCAAGATCAGGGGTTGACCTGTGCCTGAGGGGCGACTGACCGGAAGATACAAGCATTAGCCGGTTGAGAGGGACGTCTCGGTTCTGCCGGCCGATCGGCGGACCTGGTAGCCGTCCTGCGATGCGGCGGTCAGAGTCCATGTGACGGGTTTTGAAACATCGTAGGGGTCAGTCCTCGGACAGGTCCATGAGCTGCTCGATCTTGCGCTGGGCGACCAGGTCGAGGCTCTGGTCGAGGTCGTCGCCGTAGGTGCGCAGGGCCACATCCAGGTGACCGGTCATCGCGGCGCTGGCGGCATCGGGGTCGCGGGCCGCTATCGCGTTGAGGATTTCCTGGTGGTACGGCACGCCCTCGCGGGAGACCGACGGGTCGCCTAGGCTGCGCAGCATCAGCTCGAAGGTGAGCGTGGTGATTGAGCCGAACATCGCCTCGATCACCGGGTTGCGCGAGGCGGCGGCGACCGCGGCGTGGAAGGCGACGTCGGCCCTGGCCCGGGAGACGAGATCGCGGGCCTCGTCGAAGCGCCGCAGCGCCTCCTCGATGGCGCGCAGATCCTCGGCGGTCGCATGTCGGGCGGCGAGCGCGGCGGTCTCCCGTTCCAGCATCACCCGGGCGTTGATCACGTCGCGTGAGGTCGGCTTGCGCTGCCGGTAGAGCGCGTCCAGCGGGCGGACCGCGTCGGTGATCCGTACGTCGCGGACGAAGCTGCCCCGGCCGGGAACGACCTCGATCACGCCCTGCTGTTCCAGGCCGCGCAGCACCTCCCTGACCATCGGTCGACTCACGCCGAACCGCTGGGAGAGCACCCGTTCCGACTCCAGCTTCGACCCGGCCGGATGTTTCCCGGACAGCAGCTCGAGTTCGAGCCGTTTGGCCACGCTCTCCTTGGTGGGAGGCCGCCCATCGTGCGGGGGTGCGTCTCTGCCTGCCATCATCCGTGCCACGCTACCTTCAAGATCGCGGGATCGTCCGCCCTCCGGTGAAATCCGATCATTCCTGGTTGAACAACGAACAGCCACCATCAGCGAGCAGCGTAGTGCCAGTGATGTAATCGGCCTCCGGCGAGCACAGGAACGCGGCGGCCTTGGCCACCTGCTGGGCGGTCTGCGGCACTCCCAGGGGGATCGCCTTACTCGCCCGCGCGGCGTAGGCCGGTTCGTTCTCGAACTGCCACTTGGCGAGGCCGGCGGCCACGATCCCCGGTGCGAGGGCGTTGACCAAGATGCCGTGTGGTGCCAGTTCCTTGGCCATCGAGCGGGCCAGCATCGCCACCCCCGCCTTGGACGCGCTGTAGGCCGCGATCTCCGGCCAGGGCACCGTGCCCACCCAGGATCCGGTCAGGACGATGCGCCCGCCCTCGCCCTGGGCGACCATGCGCCGTGCGGCGGCCTGGGCGGTGTGGAAGGTGCCGGTGAGGTTGATGCCCAGATGCCGTTCCCACTGCTCGGCGGTGATCTCCAGAAAAGGGGCGGAGTCGACGATCCCCGCGTTGGCGATCGCGATGTCCAGCCGCCCGATCTCCGCCAGCGCCTCTTCCAGCGCCGGCCGGTCCCGTACGTCGGCTCGTACGTAGCTCACCTCGCCGTACGCGGAGGCCGTGGTGATCCACTCATGTGCCTCGTCCGGGGACTTGACGTCCAGCAGTGTGACATGGGCGCCCCGCCGGGTCAGCTCGGCGGCCATCGCGGCGCCGATGTCGCCCGCACCGCCCGTGACCAGTGCGTTTCTTCCCTCCAGGTCCGGCAAGGAGACCCCCTCAGATGTGGTTAGGCCGGTAAGACCAGGGCCACCATACTGCGTGGGCTTCGCTGCCGCGACCTGCGCGGCCGTTGCCGATTCGAGATGTGCGAAAGGGTTGACGAACCACCCTTCGAGGTACAAATCTCGCTCGGCATAACCGGTCTTACCAGTCAAGCCAACCCACGGGTTCGGAAGGGAGAGAGCATGCCACTGTTCGAGGCCGTAGGCGTACGCAAGCGCTTCGGCGGGGTCGAGGCCCTGCGCGGCGTCGACTTCAGCGTCGAACCCGGCGAGGTGGTCGGCCTCATGGGCGACAACGGCGCCGGTAAGTCGACGCTGATGAAGGTGATCTGCGGTGCGTACCGGCCCGACGAGGGAGAGATCCGGATGGCCGGCCGCCCGCAGGTCTTCCGCAGCCCCCGTGACGCCGCGGCCTGCGGCATCGCGGTCGTCTACCAGAACCTCGGCCTGGTCGACCAGCGTAGCGTCGCCGCCAACGTGTTCCTCGGGCAGGAGCCGCGCAGGTTCGGTCTGGTCGACACCCGCAGGATGCGGGCCGAGGCGCGAGAAGTGCTCACCACCCTGCGCATCCGCATCCCGTCCGTACGGATGCCCGTGGCCGGGCTGTCCGGAGGGCAGCGCCAGTGCATCGCCATCGCCAGAGCCGTGCACCAGGGCGGTGAGCTCGTGCTGCTGGACGAGCCGACCGCGGCGCTCGGACCCGAGCAGCAGCAGAACGTGCTCTCGCTGATCCGTGACCTGCGGAAACAGGGCAAGGCCGTCGTCGTCGTCTCGCACAACGTCGACCACGTCCTGGAGGTCGCCGACCGGGTCGTGGTGATGCGCGGCGGTTTGGTGTCGGGCATGCGCGACGTCGCGGCCACCACGGCGGCCGAGGTCGTCGGACTCATCGTCGGCAACGCGCCGGCGGCTGCGCACGATGGCGCCCCTCACACCTCCGGAGAACTCGCATGACCATCCAGCAGCAGATCGCGATCGCCTACCGGGTGGACGACTCCGGTGGAAGCCTGGTCCGCAGGCTGCTCGGCGCCAGGGAGTTCGGCGTGCTGGCCGCGACCGCGGTGATCTTCCTGGTCTGCGCCGTGGGAGCCGACGGCTTCCTCGCCGCCGACAACCTGCTGTCCGTCGCCCAGCAGATCGCCATCCTCGGCATCGTCGCCACCGGCATGACCTTCCTGATCGTCGTCGGCGAGATCGACCTGTCGGTGGGGTCGCTGCACGGATTCCTCGCGGTGGAGCTGGCCTGGCTGGTGACGAAGGTGGGCGTGCCCGTCGGGGTCGCGGCCCCGCTGGCCATCCTCACCGGTGTGATGATCGGTGTGATCAACGGCCTGATCACCACCCGGTTCAAGATCCCCTCGTTCGTGGTCACGCTGGCCGCGCTGGCCGCACTGCGCGGCGCCGCGCTGCTGCTGTCCGACGGCGTGCCCATCCGTGGCTCGCGCAACGAGGCGTTCACCCATTTGTTCGCGGGCAGCCCGCTCCCCAACGTCGCCGCGCAGACGCTGTGGATGGCCGCCGTGGTCGCCATCGGAGCCTTTGTCATGGCCAGGACCAAGTTCGGCTACGACGTCTACAGCGTGGGCGGCAACCCGTCCGCCGCCGCCGGGGCGGGCATCGCCAGCGACCGCGTCAAGGTCATGTGCTTCGCCCTCACCGGAGGGCTGACCGGCCTGGCCTCGATCATCCTGGTCGGCTGGCTGGGCAGCGCCAACCCCCTCACCGGCAACGGCTTCGAGCTCAGCGTCATCGCCGCGGTCGTCGTGGGCGGCGCCGGTCTGGCCGGCGGTACGGGCAGCGTGCTCGGCACGTTCCTCGGCGCGGTGATCACCGGTGTGATCACCAACGCGCTCGTCCTCTTCGGCGTGGACGGCAACTGGCAGCAGGTCGCCACCGGCCTGCTGATCCTGGGGGCCGTCATGCTCAACCACCTCGTCGCCAAGCGCTCGGCCCACGGCCTGAACGCCTGACCCCCCAACCGAAACAGGAGAGAACATGGCAACGAACAGCCCGCTGTCGCGCCGGGGCCTGCTGATCAGCGGATCCCTGGCCACCGCCGGCATCCTGGCCACCGCGTGCAGCAGCGAGAAGGAGCCGTCCGTGGCCGCTGCCTCGTCCGGCGGCAGCGCCGCCGACGGCCCGCAGAAGGGCAAGAAGGTGATCTTCGTCGTGCACGACAAGAACCCCTTCTTCGCCCCGGTGCAGCGCGGCTTCGAGGACTTCGGCGCGATCATGGGATGGCAGACCCAGTTCATCGGCCCGCCCGCGCAGGACACCCAGAAGACCGTCGAGCTCCAGGCGAGCGCGCTGAGCGCCAAGCCCGACGGTGTGATCTTCACCCGGATCGACGAGACCTCCTTCGACGCCAACATCCAGAAGGCGACTTCCTCCGGCGTGAAGGTGATCCTGTCCAACGTGGCCAGCGACGGCTACGAGAAGCTCGGCGTCGGCTTCGTCGGCCAGAACTTCGTCAACGCGGGCGACGCGTGCGGCCGTGAGATCGCCAAGTACGCCAAGGAGCGCACCGGCAAGTCCGACGGCGTCATCGTGTGCGGCAACTTCGCGCCCGGCAGCACCGCCCTCGAGCAGCGCATCCAGGGGATCAAGCAGGGGATCGAGGCGTACAACAAGGAGAACGGCACCTCCTTCACCACCGAGGTCCTCGTCACCAGCACCGACGAGTCCAAGGCCGTCGCCGCCATCGACGCCAAGTACACCTCGAAGAAGGACGAGATCGTCGGCTGGGCGATGGCCGCCTTCGACCACCAGTACGTGTCCACCTGGGCGAAGGGCAAGAACCTCGTCGGCAAGTTCGCCGTCGGAGGCTTCGACCTGATCCAGCCGGTCCTGGACGGCATCAAGGACAAGTCGATCGACTTCTCCTTGGGGCAGAACCCGTACGCGCAGGGCTGGATCGCCGCGGCCCTGCTCGCCGAGGAGTTCGACCCCGGCTACCCGGCCAGGACGTACGACACCGGCGCGGAGGTCGTCGACGCCGCCAATGTCGACGCGGTCGCCACGCGTGAGGCCCGTTTCGCCTGACCGGTACGCCCGCGCGTCCCGTGTCCCCCGCAGTTCAGCAACCTTCGGAAGATCTGGATGAAGATCACTGCTCTTGAGACCATCCGTCCGGCCATCCAGCCCAACCTGCTGTTCGTCCGCCTGCACACTGATGCCGGACTGGTCGGCCTGGGCGAGGCGTTCTTCGGCGCCCGTACGGTGGAGGCCTACCTGCACGAAAGCGTCGCTCCCGTCCTGCTCGGGATGACCGATCCCACGCCGGAGCGGGCCGCGCGAGCGCTGGCCACCTACGTCGGATTCCAGGGAGCGGGGGCCGAGACGCGCGGCAACGGTGCGATCGACATCGCCCTGTGGGATCTGCTGGGGCACGCCTCGGGGTTGCCGCTCGTCGACCTGCTCGGCGGAGCCGTGCATGACACGATCGGCATCTACAACACGTGCGCCGGACCCGGTTACGTCGGCTCGTCCACCCGGCAGGAGTCCGGCAACTGGGGGGTGAGCGCCGCCGACCGCTACGAGGATCTGCACGCCTTCCTCAACGAGCCCGCGCGGCTGGCCCGCGAGTTGTGGGACGAGGGCATCCGAGGCATGAAGATCTGGCCCTTCGACACCGCCGCCGAGCGGACCGGCGGCACCGACATCTCCCCGGCCGAGATGGACAAGGCGCTCTCGACGGTCGCCGCGGTCCGCGACGAGGTCGGTATGGACATGAAACTGATGATCGAGCTGCACGGCCTGTGGAACAGGCCCGCCGCGGAGAAGATCATCTCGGCGCTCGCGCCGTACCGGCCGTACTGGGTGGAGGACCCGCTGCGCTCCGACGCGGCCGACGCGTTCGGCAAGTTGGCCAGGGTCGACGGCGTGCCGATCGCCACGGGAGAGACCTGCGTGGGACGGCGCGGCTTCAAGCCGCTGCTCGACTCCGGCGGCGTCGACATCCTGACACTGGACGTCCAGTGGACCGGCGGGCTGACCGAGGCGCGCAAGGTCGCCTCGATGGCCGACGCCTACGGCGTGCCCGTCGCCCCGCATGACTGCACCGGCCCGGCCACGCTGGCGAGCTGCGTGCACTTCGTGTGCAGCCAGCCGAACGGGCTCATCCAGGAGACGGTCAGGGCGTTCCTGCGCACCTGGTACGACGAGCTGGTCACCGGCCTGCCGGAGATCCAGGACGGGCAGGTGCGGCCGGGCCGGGCTCCCGGGCACGGGGTCACCCTGCGCGACGGGGTCGCCGAGCGGGACGACGTGGAACGGCGGGTGTCCCGGCTGTGAGAGCGGCCCGCTGGCACGCGCGCCGAGACGTGCGCGTGGAGGAAGTGCCCGACCCCGTTCCGGCGGCCGGGGAGGTGCTGGTCCGCGTCGAGCTGTGCGGAATCTGCGGCACCGACGTGGAGGAGTACCGGGAGGGGCCGCTCGCCATCGACGTGGAGAGGCCCCACCCGCTGACCGGCACCCGGGCGCCGTTGGCACTCGGACACGAGGTGGTCGGCGTCATCGCCGGGCACGGTCCGGGAACCGACGCGAGCCGGCTGCCCGTCGGCACCCGGGTCATCCCCGACGTCGTGCTCGGCTGCGGCACGTGTTGGTGGTGCCGCAGGCACCAGGAGGGGGTCTGCGCGCGACAGGCGGTACGCGGCCTCAACCTCGACGGAGGGCTGGCCGAGTACATGGTCGCCGACGCGGCCACCTGCGTCCCCGTCCCCGACCACGTCCCGCCGCGGATGGCGGTGCTCGCCGAGCCCGCCGCCGTCGCGGTACGCGCGCTGCGCAAGGCCGGTGACGTGACCGGTGGCACCGTGCTGGTACTCGGCGCGGGCGCCATCGGATTGCTGCTGACCCGGGTGGCGGTGGCCGCCGGGATCCAGGTCGTGACGAGCGAGACCGCCGATTCTCGCCGGGAGGCGGCTCGCCACGCCGGAGCTGTGGCGGTCCGGCCGGAGGAGACGGCCGCCGCGATCGACCGGCTGACCGACGGCAGGGGAGCGGATGCGGTGTTCGAGTGCACCGGCCTGCCCGCTCTGCTGCCGGACGCGATCCGGCACTGCCGGGCCCGCGGCACCGTGGTGATCGTCGGGTTCTCCGGCCGGGACGCCGCGGTGCCGCTCGCCGACGTGGTGCTCAAGGAGAAGCGCCTGGTCGGTACGGCGGCGCACCTCTGGGACGAAGATGTCACCGCCGGAGTACGGCTGCTCGCGTCCGGGGTGATCGACCCGGCCCTCGTACCGGTGCGAGTGGCGTCGCTGGACGAGGTGCCCGCGCTGCTCGCCGTCCCCGATCAGGAAGTCGTGAAGGTCGCGATCGACCCGTGCGGTCAGGAGGAGGTCTGATGGTCAGCGAAATCGACGGCGAACTCGTGTTGCGGAGCAACGCGGACGTGGGGGAGGGGCCGGCCTGGGACGCGGCCCGGCGGAGGCTCGTCTGGGTGGACGTCACCGGATGCGCGGTCCACACGTTCGACCCCGTCGGCGGCGTGGACCAGGTCGTGGACGTGGGCACGCACGTCGGCGCCGCGGTGCCCGCGGGCGACGACGGCCTGATCCTCGCGGTACGTGACGGGCTGGCGATGCTGTCGCCCGCCGGCGACGTCCGCATGGTCGCCGAGGTGGAGGCCGACCGCCCGGGCAACCGGATGAACGACGCCAAATGCGACCCGTCCGGGCGGCTCTGGGCGGGCACCATGCCGTACGAGGCCGAACCCGGCGCCGCCGCCCTCTACCGCTATGACGGCCGGAGCGTCGCGCGCGTCCTGACCGGGGTCACGCTGTCCAACGGCCTGGGATGGAGCCCCGACGGGACCGTGATGTACCACATCGACAGCGGAACCCAGCGGGTCGACGCCTACGACTTCGACCCCGCGTCGGGCGAGCTGGGCTCGCGCCGCGTGGTCGTGACCGTCGACCCCGCCGAGGGGATGCCGGACGGCATGACGGTCGACGACGACGGCTGCCTGTGGGTGGCGCTGTGGGGCGGCGGAACGGTCCGCCGCTACACCCCCGACGGCATCCTGGACCGGATCGTCCGCCTCCCTGTCACCCAGGTGACCAGCTGCGCTTTCGGCGGCCCCGGCGGTGACGTGCTGTACGTGACCTCCGCCGCCTACCGGCTCACCCCCGGCGAGCTGGCCGCCCAGCCGCTGGCCGGGTCGATCTTCGCGGTCGAACCCGGAACCACCGGCCGCCCCGCCACCCCCTTCCATGGAGCTGACCGATGACGCATATCGTGCGCTACGCGAGAGACGGCGAGATCCGGGCGGGGGTGCGGGCGGACGACGGCCTGGTCCATCCACTGCCGCTGCCGCTGGCCGAGCTGATGCGCCTGAGCCTGGCCGACCTGCGCGAACTCGTCGAGCGGGCTCTGACGGAACCCTCGGACGGCCCGGCCGAGCCGCTCGCGCCGGTCGAGGGCCGGATGGAGGTGTGGGCCGCCGGCGTCACCTACCGTCGTTCCCGCCAGGCACGGATGACCGAGAGCGCCGCCGCCGCGGACGTCTACGAGCGGGTGTACGACGCGCCACGGCCCGAGCTGTTCTTCAAGTCCGTCGCCTGGCGGGTCGTCGGCGACGGCGGCACGGTCGCGGTGCGGGCCGACTCCACGGTCGACGTGCCCGAGCCCGAGCTGGCCCTGGTGCTCAACACGCACGGCGAGATCGTCGGGTACACGGTCTGCGACGACATGAGCTCACGCACCATCGAGGGCGAGAACCCGCTGTACCTTCCCCAGGCCAAGATCTATCTCGGTGGCTGCGCGGTCGGCCCGGCCATCCGCCCGGTGTGGGAGGTCGCCGACCCCTACGCGCTGCCGATCCGCATGACGATCCGTCGCGACGGCGCCGTCGCCTGGTCAGGTGAGGCCGACACCGGGCAGCTGAACCGGCGGCTCGACGACCTGGCCGGATACCTGTTCGCCGCCGACGTCTTCCCGGACGGCGCCGTGCTGGCGACCGGCACCTGCCTGGTGCCGGACCTTCCCTTCACGCTCGTCGGAGGAGACGTCGTGGAGATCGAGATCGGCGAGATCGGAACCCTGACCAACGACGTGGTTCGCGGCCTGGCGCCCATGCTGGAGTCCCTGGAAGGAACGCTGCGATGAACGCTGCGACGAACCACGCCATCCCGGACGTCGTCTCCGTCGACCCTCGCACCGGCGAGGCCGTCGAGGTGGTCGGCGCCGAGTCCACGCCGCAGGAGGTGGCGGCGCGTTGCGCGGCCGCTTCCTCGGCGCTTCCCGCGCTGGCCGCCTTGGGGATCGCGGGCCGGGCGGCGCTGCTCCGCGACATGGCCACCGAGCTGGAGAAGGACGGCGAGACGATCCTCGCGCTCGCCGACCGGGAGAGCGCGCTGGGTCTGCCCCGGCTCACCGGCGAGCTCGCCCGCACCTGCGCGCAGCTCAGATTCCTCGCCGACGTCGTCATGGAGGGCGGCTACCTCGGGGTCACGATCGACCACCCCGACCCCGGAGCCGTGCCGCCCTGCCCGGACCTGAGGCGGATGATGGTCCCGCGCGGCCCGGTCGCCGTTTTCGGTGCCAGCAACTTCCCGCTCGCCTTCAGTGTGCCGGGCGGCGACACCGCCTCCGCGCTGGCAGCCGGCTGCCCCGTCGTGGTGAAGGCCCACCCGGCCCACCCGGCGACCTCACTGGCGACCTACGGCGCGCTGCGCAAGGCCGCCGTCCGCGCCGGGGTTCCCGACGCGGTGAGCCTGGTGCACGGGCAGGCCGCCGGGGTGGCGCTGGTCACCGACCCGCATGTCACGGCCGTCGCCTTCACCGGTTCGGTACGCGGTGGACGGGCCCTGTTCGATCTGGCCGCCGCCCGCCCGGAACCGATCCCGTTCTTCGGTGAGCTGGGCAGCGTCAACCCCCTGGTGGTCACGCCGGCCGCGGCCGAGGAACGCGGTGCGGCGATCGCCGAAGGGCTGCTCGGCTCGTTCACCCTTGGGATGGGCCAGTTCTGCACCAAGCCGGGACTCGCCTTCGTTCCGGCCGGCGAGCACGGGACGGCGCTGCAGGAGGCGCTCGCCGCACGCGGCGCCGACGCGCCGGCCGGAACGCTGCTCACCAGGAGCATCCTGGCGGCGTACGCCGAAGGCGTGCGGGAGCTCGCCGCGCAGGCGGGCGTCCGCGTCCTGGCCGGGGCCGACGCGCGAGGCTCCGGCGGTACGGCGACGCCGACGGTGCTGAGCGTGCCCGGTGCCATGTTCACCGAGGCGCTGACCGAGGAGTGCTTCGGCCCGGTGACCGTGCTGGTGGAGTACGTCACGGAGGAGGAGCTCCTCGCCCTGCTCGGCCGCCTCCCCGGCAGCCTCACCGCGACGCTGCACATGGGAGAGGGGGAGGAGGATCTCCCCCGTCGTGTGATCGACGTTGTCACCCGGCGCACCGGACGGGTGGTTTGCGACGGTTATCCGACCGGGGTCGCGGTGAGCTGGGCGATGAACCACTCCGGGCCGTATCCCGCGGCCACCGACTCCGCGCACACCTCGGTCGGCGCCTCCGCCGTCCAGCGGTTCCTGCGACCGATCGCCTACCAGGACACCCCCGACCGCCTGCTCCCGCCCGAACTGCGTGACGGCAACCCGTTGGGCCTTCCGCGCAGGGTGGACGGCGTTATCGCCATGGACGGGGTGGTGCGGACCGGCTGAAATCCCGGGCCGGAGCGCGAAACCTACCGGTCCGGTGTGAGCCAAGGGTTTTGTAGCGGTACGTGGAGACGGCGATGTCCGTCCTCCCGGAATGTGGGAGGACGGACGTCGCCGTCGGCGCCGACGGGGTAGCCGGCGACGACCACGGGGCCCGTGACCTGTGACCCGCCCCGCGATGACCGGGCGCATGCGTTGACCGAGGCGTTGCTGGGCCAGGTGGAGGCGACCAAGGAGGGCGCCTGGCTGGCGATGGCGGTGATCGGCGGGGAGGTCGGGAGAACGGGGATTTCGGCTTTCCCGGTCTATTGGCGATGTGCTGGATTCACTGCGGGATTTCGTGCGGGAGTCGCATCTTTATCGGGTGCCGGACCAGATCCGGTTTTCGCCGATGCTCGATCAGGTGGTTGTGGGGATCGAGGCGTTGGAGGATGCCGTTCGTAACCTCGCTTCCCGGCCTTCGACTGTGGCAAATGACGCGTTGGAGGCGAAGAAGGCGGGGGGCGCGATTCGGCGGATATATCAGTACGAAATCGCGCGGATCTTCTCGGAAGACATAACGCCTGATGCGTTGAAGGAGCGGGAGCTTGTTCGGCGGCTGGAGATCGTCGGGATGGCCATCGGGGAAGCGGCCGACGCCATTGCCGATGGGGCCATGAAACGTTGAACCTGGCACGGGTCTTCACCGTCGTGGCGGGGTGCGGGTTCTGATCGCGGACGTCCGGACCCCGGTCGAGGCCCGGACTTGTGAGCGTGCGGGTTCGCTCAGCCGTCAATGCGATGGGCGGCCCAGAACGATGACAGGTCGACCGAGGTGGCGGCCTGGGCGGCGGCCTTGAACTCGGCGGTGGTCGAGATCCCGTACCAGTGGGCGCTGGCGTAGTTCCTCAGCAGGTTCTCCATCGCCGTCGTGCCGATCGTGCGCCGCAGGTCGTGCAGCGCGCATTTGCCGTAGGTGTAGACCACGGTTCCGTACCGGCTCGAGTGGGCGTCCCAGTAGGCCATCGAGTTGCTGATCTTCTCGGCCGACGACTGCCAGAAGACGTTGTTCCAGCAGTTGGTGCCCGAGATGCCGTTGTAGAGGTCGGTGGCGTAGTCGGTGAACGACTCGTCCAGCCACGGGCTGGTGTACTCGTCGTCGCCGACGATGCCGTACCACCACTGGTGGGCCAGTTCGTGGGCGAGGGCCGTGGAGTTGACCACGTCGAGCACGAAGCCGGGATACTCCATGCCGCCGAACCAGAAGTTGTTGTCCAGCACCACGTCCACCTCGCCGTACGGGTAGGCCCCGAACCGCCCGGCGTGGGCGACCAGCGCGTTCTTGGCGGTGGTCATCATCGAGGAGGCGCTGCTCGAACTGATCGAGCTCACCCGGTACACGTTCACCGTGACGCCGGTTGTCGTGGTGCTGGTGGTCTTCACGAACGGCCCGGCGGCCCAGGCGAACTCCCGCACGTTGGTGGCGGTGGCCTTGGTGACCGTACGACCGGACGTCCCCGGCGTCTCGACTGAGGTGCCTGTGGCGGGCACCAGCAGCGCGGTCGGGTGGTCGAGCGTGACGGAGTAGTTGCTGGTGAGCGCGTAGAAGGACTCGCCGTTGTTGCTGTACAGATCGAGGTGCCAGCCGCTCGCGTCGCGGACCGCCAGAACCGGCAGCGCGTTGCCGATGAAGTTGTAGGACCCATCGCTGCCGAACCGGTCCGCGCCGCTGGGCACCACGATGCTCAGGTCGAAGCTGATCGAGGTGCTCTCGTTCTGGGCGAGCGGGGCGGGCAGTGCGATCTTCAGCGCGGTGCAGGCGACCGACAGCGGGGACGGCGTGCCCCCGGTCACGTTGGTCACGGTTATCGGTGTGGACGGGCATGTGCCGTGGTAGTTGTCCCACAACCGGAGGTAGACCTCCGTCAGGGGATCCGCGGACGGGTTGGTGAAGGTGATGCTCTCGTGTCCGGTCCATGTGTTGCCCGACGCGTTGCTGGTCAGGCTGACCGTGTAGGAGGGCGCCGCCGGCGTCCGGGTCCCGTCCACCGCGAAGGCGGCCGATGGAACACCCCAGATCAGGAAAAGTAAGGCTGCGACGGTGGGAATCAGGGCTCGACGTACCATGAGGACGGTCTCCCTTTCGAGCACGCGGTCCCCCGATCTGCCAACATAATGTAATTATTTGTCAAATCGCAGTCAATGACCGATTTTGCTGGTTAGAGGGTGAGGGCCAAGACCAGAGTGGATGCGCTCTCCGAATCAACCCCTGAGGTCCATCGAAGCCGGGGCGATTCATAGCCACCGAGGTCGGCCCATATGGGAATAGCGAGAACTTCATCCGCTGTTTGGACGGGCACCTCTGTCCACAGCCGCATCCAGGGCGCTGCTGGGGTGATCATCTTGAACACATGGCATCACTACTCCATCAAAACCCGTGTGACCACCATGGCGAGCGCCGTCATGGCACTGGTCTGCGCTTCCGCCACCCTGCTGCTTCTGCTGGCCGCTCCCCAGCCTCCGCTCTACGCAAGCGCTGCCGTCCTGGCCGGACTCATCGGCGGTTCACTCCTGCTGATCACGGCCACCGCGCTCGGGACGTACTGGATGATGGGCAAGACCCTCCAACCGGTGCGCGCCATCAGCGGGAAACTCGCCACGATCAGGCCTTCCAATCTGAGCGAGCGGGTTCCGCTGCCGCGCCATGATGACGAGTTCAAGGAGCTTGCGCAGACCACCAACCAGACGTTGGAACGGGCCCAGACGGCGATCCAGGAGCAGTTGAGGTTCGCCTCGGACGCCTCCCATGACCTGCGCAACCCGCTCGCGGCCATACATGCCGAGATCGAGGACGCGCTCATGCAGCCGGAGGAGACCGACTGGGTGGGAACCGGCGACAGGCTGCTGGAATCGGTCGAGCGGCTACAGGACTTGGTGACCAACCTGCTGGAGATCTCACGACTCGACGCGGGCATCATCGGTCAGCACGACCTGCTCAACCTCGCCGTCCTGGTGGACGGCGAGCTCGACCACCGGCAGCGCGACCACCGGCAAAGCAAGATCAGGGTGGTCAGGAGGTTCAGCAGCGGCGTGATGGTCAATGGCGAGCGGATCGGCCTGGAACGGCTGCTGCAAAACCTCATGGACAACGCCGAACGCCACGCCCGCTCCACCGTCACGGTCACCGTCGAGCACCGGGGCGACGCGGCGGTGCTGGAGGTCCACGACGACGGGTGTGGGGTGCCGCCCGAGCAGCGGGAAGTCGTCTTCCAGCGCTTCGTCCGCCTGCAAGACGCGCGTGCCAAGGATGCCGGCGGCAGCGGCCTGGGCCTGCCTATCGCCCGGCAGATCGCCGAAGCCCATGGCGGCACCCTCGCCATTGAAGACAGTCCCTCGGGAGCACGGTTCGTCGCCCGCTTCCCCCGGCCGGTCGCGCTGCCGGCGAGCAGCAGATAGCGGCGCCGGTTGCAGCATCGGCGCCGGCACCCGGAGGCCGGCCGGGCGAGCCCGCTGCTGACAGGCCTCAGCGGATTGCCTTCGACCGGGTCATTCGGAAGGCGTCGGTGAGCATGTCCGTCGCGCCGGGGAGACCACGCCGGTCTCGTAGGCCACGATGACGAGCTGGGCCCGGTCGTGGACGGACAGCTTCGCGAGGAGGCGGCGGACGTGGGTCTTGACGGTGGAGACGCTGACCCCCAGCCGGTCGGCGATCTCGGGGTTGGTCAGGCCACGGGCGATGAGGGCCAGGACCTGCCGCTCCCTGTCGGTCACCTGGCTCAGCTCGCGGGCGATCAACGCGTCGGTCTCGTCGCGGCGCGCGAACTCGGCGATGAGGCGGCGTGTGACAGTGGGGGCGAGCAGCGCCTCGCCAGAGGCCACGACACGGATCGCGGCGAGCAGATCGGCCGGTGGAATGTCCTTGAGCAGGAAGCCGGCGGCCCCCACGCGCAGCGCCCGGAAGACGTACTCGTCCAGGTCGAACGTGGTCAGCATGACGATGCGGACCGCGGCCAGCGCGGGGTCGGCGCGGATGAGGCGGGTCGCCTCCAGACCGTCCATGCCGGGCATGCGTACGTCCATCAGGAGGACGTCGGGCCGCAGCCGGGCAGCCGCCTCCACCGCCTGCCCGCCGGTGCCCGCCTCGCCGACCGCGACCATGTCGGGGGCGGTGCCGACCAGCATGGTGAGCGTGGCCCGCAGCAGTGGCTGATCGTCGGCGACGACCACCCGGATCGGGCCGGTCACGATGCCGCCCCAGGTACGCAGGGGAGGCGGGCCAGCACCCGGAAGCCGCCTTCCGGGCGGGGTCCGACGGTGAGGCTCCCGCCGTACATCAGGCACCTCTCGCGCATGCCGATCAGCCCGTACCCACGATCGGCGGCGGGAAAGCCCGGCCCCTCGTCGGTCACCTCGACCTCCATCACGCCCGGCTCCGGCGAGGTGATCCGCACCTTGCAGTGGGCCGCGCCCGCGTGCTTGACCACATTCGTCAGCGCCTCCTGCACGATGCGGTAGGCGGCCAAGGCCACCCCTTGGGACGGCTTGACGTCCAGGTTCACGGTCAACTCCACATCGACGCCCGCACGGGCGGCGAGCGCACGCAGGTCCCGCAGCCCGGGCGCGGGCGCCGTCTCCGCCACCCCTGATACCCCGGGTATGGGGTCGGTGGCCCCGGAGCGCAGCATGCCCAGCACGGCCCGTATCTCGGCCATCGCCGCCCTGCCGGTGGCCTCGATGACCCGCAGCGCCTCGCGCGCCTCCTGCGGCCGGGCCTCGGCGACCATGCCGGCGACTCCGGCTTTGAGCGTGATCAGACTCATGCTGTGCCCGAGGACGTCGTGCAGGTCCCTGGCGATCCGCAGGCGCTCGCCGGTCACCGCCCGCGCGGCCGACTGCTCGGCCGCCCGTACGGCGTGCAGCCGCTGCTCCCGGACCGCCAGGCCGGCCGTCCACGCCAGGCCCATCAGCAGCCAGCCGAACACGATCTCTGAAAGGCCGCCCGGCCACGCGGATCCCCTGGCCAGGGCCATCGCCGCCGCGACCCCGGCCAGGGACGGGAGAAGGCAGGCGATCGCCCGCCGCCGCGGCTCCAGCGACCCGACGGCGTACAGGATGACAGCGACGGGGACGTACAGCGCCTCCACGCCCATGAGCAACCCCGCCGCGGCCCCCGCCAGCGATATGGCGAGCATCGGCACGGGCCACGACCGCCGGGCCGCGACGGGCAGGGCGGCGACGGCCACCGCTGGCAGCGACAGGACTGGCGGGCCCGCATGGGCGCTCGCGGCGAAGCCGAAGGCGACGGCGAGCACCAGCGCGGCGACGGCGTCCACGGCAACCCAGTGGACGCGGCGCAGCCGGCGCGCGAGCAGGGGGCGCGAATCGCGATCGATCACCCCTCGACCGTAAGGGGCGCAGGTCACCGGGTGAAAGAAAGTTCCTTCTCAAGGATGACCCGTCGGCGGGAACCGGCCCCGGCGTACCCTCCTGGGCCGACGCGAGGCTCATGCTCGCGTTCGATGCCGGGCGGCGACGCGTACGCCAGCGTTGAAGGCATGCACAGATCACGACTCATGATCGGCGTCACGGCGGTGCTGGCCGCCGTCGCGACCACCACGGCGGGCGCCGCCCACGCGGACGCGCCGCCCAAGACGACGGGGCCGGCCGGACCGGCGACGTCCAAGACGACGGGATCGGCCGGACCGGCGACGTCCCCGGTGAGACTGGTCCTGCCCGCCCCGACGGGTCCGCATCGGATCGGCACGGTGGCGCTGCACCTGGTGGACGGTTCGCGGCGAGACCCCTGGGTGCCCACGGTCGGCAAGCGGGAGTTGATGGTCAGCCTGTGGTACCCGGCGCGGAAGGCGGATCACCATCCGCTCGCCCCCTGGATGCCCGCGTCCGCCGCCGAGAGCTACCTGCGCGACATCGGCGTGCCGCCCGGCAGGCTGCTGCTGGGCACGACGCACGGACGCCAGGGCGCGCCGCTCGACGGCCGCCTCGGCCGCCTTCCCGTCGTGCTGTACTCGCCCGGGGCCAACGCCTCGCGCTCGTACGGCACCGGCGTGGTCGAGGAGCTGGCCAGCCGCGGCTACCTGGTGGTGACCATCGATCACACCTACGACGCCGCCGTTGTGGAGTTCCCCGGCGGAAGGGTCGCGAAGAACCCCCGCGGCGAGATCGCCGACTACGCCAAGGCCGCCCGGGTGCGCGCCGAGGACGTCCGCTTCGTCCTGAACGAGCTGACCGCTCTCAACGCGGGCCGCAACCCCGACGCCGAGGCGCGGCCCCTGCCCAGCGGACTGCGGGGCGCGCTGGACCTGAAGCGGATCGGGATGTTCGGCCATTCGCTGGGCGGCGCGTCCACCTCCTCGGCCATGTACGCCGATCGGCGGATCAAGGCCGGGCTCGGCCTTGACGGCGCGGTGATCGGCCCCGTCGCCGGCGCCGGGCTGGACCGGCCGTACATGGTGGTGGACACGCCAGGCAAGGGCGGGATGTCAACGAACCCGGCCCTGCGGACGTTCTGGTCGAAGCTGCGCGGGTGGCGGCTCAACGTGACCGTCAAGGGCGCCGCGCACAACTCCTTCGGCGACGATGTCCAGCTCATCCCGCTGGCCGCGCCGCTGGTCGGGCTGACGACCGAGGAGGTCACAGAGTCGGTCGGCGCCATCCCCACCGCACGCGCCCTGGCCTTCCAACGGGCCTACCCGCGGGCGTTCTTCGACCTGCACCTGCGCGGGAAGAGGAGCCCGCTCCTTGACGGGCCGACCCCCCGCTTCCCCGAGGTGACCTACACGCGCTGATCGCGCGCGGCGTCGTTCCTGGTCCAGCCGCCCCAGACGGCGCCTCGTCCCGTTGTCGCCCCACCCACATCTGGATCCGCGCTCGCGACGGGCAGCATTTGTCAGACGCTCCCTAGCGGTGTGCCGTCAGGGTGTAGCCGCCCTGGGTGCAGCCGGTGATGCGCCAGCCGCCCGGTGCCTGCCGGATGGCGACGCCCGTGAGTCCGGTACTACGGACGACCGGCCGGCCGCCGCCGGGGAACCAGACGTCGAGGCCGCACCCGGCGCCCTCGCCCTGGGCCGTGAGGCTCGCCTGGTCCGACGTGAGGCCGGTCAGGCGGCCGGGGGCGGAGCGGGGGTAGGGGCGCGAGAGCTCGGCGACGTATTCGGGGGGCGGGGGCAGGTCCTTCCCGGTGGCACAGTCCTCGATCATGAGGTTGCCGCCGGTCTCGTCCTCCGCTCCGGCGTGGGCGTCGCCGCAGGACTGCTTCCAGACCCAGAATGCGCCGCCGATGCGGTGCCGATCCTCTTGGTCGGTGTATTTCGTGATCGGGGCCGTGGCGGCATCGCCGAACCAACCCCATTCTCCCGACCAGAGCCCGGCGCCGTAGTACGCCGCCGCCCGGCTCGCCAGGTCGAAGCCGCGCTCGATGCTCGTGATGGTGAGGCCGGTGCCCTGGTCGATGGTGATCGACTCGTTGTAGAGATGAGGAGCGAAGACGAGTAGCCGGTCGTCGGTGAAGTCCTTGGGCACCGAGACCTCGAAGCCGAGACCCGACCAGAGCACGGACGGCTCGAAGAAGATCAGGTGCGGGAAGCCGCGCTTCTCGCCCGCCCTGATGGCCTTGATCGCTCGGTCGTAGTAGCGGCCGAGCAGGACGCCGGAGGTGATCGGCGGGGCCTCGCCGAAGCCGGGCTCGTTCAGCAGGTCGTATCCGGCGACCATCGGCTCACTCGCGAACCGCTCCGCCAGCATGCCCCAGGCGGCGACCAGACGGGTCTGGATGCCGTCTCTGTCCTGGTAAAAGTTGGTGAAGGCGCGGGCGACGGCCGGAGAGATATCGCGTCCGGTGAACTCGCACTTGGGGGCGCCGTCGAAGCGGTCGGCCCAGGTGGGGGCGCCGTCCCAGCCGTGCATCGGGGACCCGTTCTCGCAGGTGGCGCCGGGGGCGGCGTTGACGCCCTTGCCCCAGGCGTCCTGGTGCATGTCGATGACCGTGCGCAGGCCGTGCTTGGCCGCGGTCTCGACGGCCCAGGAGATCCTGGCGAGGTAGGCCGGGTCGTAGTGGCCGGGCCGGGGTTCCAGGGCTGACCAGGACAGGGCGAGGCGGATGACGTTGAAGCCCATCTGCTCCATGCCGGCGAAGTCGGCCTCGGTGAGCGGTCGCGTCACCGCCTTGTCTGGAAATTTCTGGAAGTAGTCTTCGAGCTGATTGACGTTCACGCCGCGCAGCAGCACCTCGTTGCCGTCGGCGTCGACGATCCTGCGGTCGGCTGAGAGCGTCAGGCCCTTGGTGCGTGGCGGCTGCGCGGTGGCGGTGCCGGGCTGCAGGAGCGGTACGGCGAGCGCCGCCGCGGCCACGACAGGCACCATCCATAGCGGCACAGAAATGGCGACGCTCTTGCGGGCCGGGAGAAGGGCGGCTCTTCGCGCCGGGAGGGTGGCGGGGAGGAGGGCGACGAGGGCTGCCGTCGCGAGGGCGAGGAGGGCGCCGAAGGAGAGCGCGGGGGCGAGGCGGAGCATGATCGCCGGTGCCCAGAACGTGTCGCCGCCCGCCAGGTCGCCGGGGAGCGCGATGGCCACCTCGACCAGGCCCAGCGTCGCGGCCGCTCCCAGCGCGGAGATCCCGGCCACGACGGCCCGCGGCGAGGTGGTGGTGCTGAGCCAGCGGTTCAGTACCCAGGTCACCACGCCCAGCAGGGTGACGGCGGCGAGGCAGCCCAGTGGTCCCGCCTCGGGTGCCGGGGCCAGCGGGGAGTCGCCGATGGCGTACCCGATGGGTGAGCCGCCCCACCACACCCCACCGAGCAACGCACCCAAGACCACGGCCACCCCCGCCGCCACCCACCCCGGCCCCGAAGCGGGCGGGAAGAACGACCCCGGGGCAGCGGGCCCAGCGCCCGACCCTGGGGAGGGCGGGGAGGTCGAGCTCGAAGGGGGTGGAGTGAGGTGGCGGCGTAGGAGCTGCGTGAGCCAGGTGGCTGCCAGGACCGGCAGGCCGAAGACCGCCGCCTTGACGCCGGTGAAGCCGGTCGACCACGCCAGGTAGACCACATCACCGAAGGCCATCATGAGCGACATCATCAGCTTGGCCGCCATCGCCGACCACACCACCGCGCCCCACACCAGCAGTGCCGTATGCAGCGGGGCACGCCCGTGCGCGACCACCCACGCGAGCACCCCGACCCCCACCAACAGCAGCGGCACGTAGACGGCCAGCGCGGCCACCTGCCAGAGCCCGGCGACGGGTAGCAGGTCGGCGCCCGTCCACGTGTACGGCGCGGCCAGCCCCGACGGGTCGAACGCCGCCCCCAGCACGATGACGGCGGCCAGCACCACGACGGCGATCGGCGACAACCAGCGATTCCTCATAGTGTCAGCGACCATACATGAGCATTGCTCACATATGAAGGGCCAGATCCACAACAGTGCGGAAGACCAGCCGAACCCGCTCGTGGCCCGCTTGGCCGTGGTCACCCTGACATTCGCCGAATGGTTCAAATCAGATCAGGGCAAATGTGATCCCAATGTCATAAAGATCCGCCATCGTGGAGGAGTGCGGACGTGGCTCAGTGATCAAGTGAGGAAACGGCTGGGTACGTTTGGCCTGCTTGTGCCCTCTATCGTGCAGTGTTCCGTGGGTGCCGCGCTGGCCTGGATCGTCGCCGTTCATCTGCTCGGCCACGACCACCCCCTCTTCGCGCCCATCTCCGTGATGATCTGCGTGGGTGTGGGGCTCGGGCAGCGGCTGCGCAGGGTGGCCGAGCTGGTGGTCGGCGTCAGTCTGGGCGTGGGCATCGGCGACCTGCTGGTGTCCTGGATCGGCTCGGGCCCCTTGCAGATGGCGCTCGTGATCGCGCTGGCGATGACCATCGCGGGGCTGCTGAACAGCGGTGAGCTGTTCGTGTCGCAGGTCGGGTCGTCCGCGGTGCTGGTCACCATGCTGGTGCCGGGTGCGGACTCCGGCGGGCTGGACCGGATGGCCGACGCGCTCACTGGCGGCCTCATCGGCATCGCCGCGGTCGCACTGCTGCCCGCCAGCCCGCTCACCATCGCGGGCAAGCATCTGTCTGGCGTGCTCGACGCCCTCTCCACCCTGCTGGAACAGGCGGCGGAGGCGATCGAGAAGGGCGATATGGACCTGGCCGCCGAGGCCCTGGAGTGCGGACGCAGGACCCAGACGGCGGTCGAGGAGTTCGCGGCGGCGCTGGAGAACAGCAGGGAGATCATCAGGATCTCGCCGCTGCGCTGGCATCACCGGGCCAGGCTGGCCAGGTACGAGACCGCCTCCGTACCGGTGGACCTGGCGCTGCGCAACGCGCGGGTGCTGGCCCGCCGCACGCTCGCGGGGCTGGGGGAGGCCAGCCCGCCGCCGGCCGCGCTGGCCGAGTCGCTGCGCGAGGTCTCGGAGGCGGCGCTGCTGCTCCAGCTCGAACTGGGGGCTGGGCGCGAACCGATGCTGGCCAGGCAGGCGTTGCTCGCCGTCGCCGCACGGGAGCGGCCCAAGAACCTGGGCTTCTCCGCGAACGTCGCTCTCGCGCAGCTGCGCTCCATCGCCGTCGATCTGCTCGAGGCGACCGGGATGGATCACGACGCGGCCTCGGCCGCCCTGAGGCCGCTGGACGAGCCGAGCGGCGAGAGCGTGCGCGGCTGAGGCCGAACAGCCGAGGTGCCGCTCTGGGCGACGCGACGGGGCAGAGATTGACGGGAGGGGCACTAGGATCAGATCATCTGTGCCTGTTCTGGTGGGGGATGGTGACCGAGCACACGCAGCCGGAAGGCCGCCCGCGCAATTCACTGACGGCGGCCGCGGCGACGCTGTCCCAGCTCGGGCGGCTGCGTGACCTGCCGGTGGTCCTCATGCTGGCATGGGTCGGCTGGCTGGCCATTCCGTGGCCGTTCGGCGGCCCCGGCCAGGCTCGTGGTACGGCCGACCAGCGCCTCAGCGCGGGAGATCAGCGCCCCGGCGCGGGAACATCCCCAGATCGTACGACCGGCGCCGATATCGGCGACATCCACGACACCGATGCTGAGCCGGTTGCCGATCCTGGTGCGCCGGCCGGTGACGGTCCGGGAGCTGCTGTCGCGACGGGCTGGTCGCTGCCCGCGCCGCCCGCTCAGCCGCCGCTCCTGGTCAAGCCGGAACGGCGTCCCGCGGCTTCGGTCGCGTCGAAGGCGAATCTGTCGAATGTACGGGACCCGGACCGGCGGGAGCTGAGCGCGGGGCAACTGATCGCCGCGGAGCGGGCGCGCATCGCCGCGGAAGTGCACGACGTCGCCGGGCACGGTCTCGCCACCATCGCCATGCAGGCCGGGGTGGCCCTGCTCATGCTGGACGAGCGGCCGGACCAGGTCCGCGAGTCCCTTGAGGCGATCCGTGCCACCAGCACGAAGGCCCTCGACCAGCTGCGTTCCGCGCTCGACCTCATCGATCCCGTCGCGCCGGATCACGACCTGCCCCGTCTGATCGACGAAGTGCGGACGGCGGGGCTGCCCGTGGAGTTGCGACCGGCGGAGCCGGAGGTTCCCGCCCACCTTCAGGACACCGTCTACCGGGTCGTACGCGAGTCGTTGACCAACGTCGTGCGGCACGCCGGTCCGACCGCGGCCCTGGTCAGCGCCGCCACGGAACCGGGCGAGTTCGTCCTGGAGATCGCCGACGGCGGGCGCGGTCCGCTCGGAACGGCCGAAGGCCGAGGGCTGGTCGGGATGCGGGCACGCGTGACCGACGCCGGCGGCGTCTTCGCCGCGGGCGCCCGCGAAGGCGGCGGCTTCCGCGTCGTGGCCCGTTTCCCTCTGTCTGCGGAGACCGTGTCCGCGGAGACCGTGTCCGCGGAGACCGTGTGACCACGGGAACGCCGCATGGCGCGGCCGCACCGTACGCCGACGGCAGCCGCGTGGGCCCGTCGACGGATCGGGTCAAGGTGGCGCTGGCCGACGATCAGGCGGTCATGCGCATGGGGTTGCGGGCGCTCATCGACCGCGAGCCCGACCTGGAGTTCGCCGGTGAGGCGGCGGACGGCGCGGCGGCCCTCCGGCTGCTGCGCGAGACCCGTCCCGACGTCCTGCTGCTCGACATCCGCATGACCGGCATGGACGGCATCGCCACGCTGCGCGCGATCGCCGCCGACCCCGACCTCAACGGCACCCGGGTGGTCGTGGTCACCACCTTCGAGATCGACGAGTACGTGTTCGCCGCGTTGCAGGCCGGAGCCAGCGGGTTCCTGCTGAAGGACAGCGCCCCGGAGGAGCTCGCCCACGCGATCAGGGTCGTCGCCTCGGGTGAGGCGCTGCTCTCCCCGTCCGTCACCAAAAAGGTCATCGGCCGGTTCGGCCGCCACGACGTCGCTCCGGTCGAGGGCCTGGAAACGCTCACGCCGAGGGAACGTGAGATGGCCGCGTGGGTCGCCACCGGCCGATCGAACGCTGAGATCGCCAAGGAGCTGGTCATCAGCCCCGACACGGTGCGTACCCACGTCAGCCGGGCCATGGTGAAGCTCCGTGCCCGCGACCGCGCCCAGCTGGTCGTCTTCGCGGTCAGGTCCGGGCTGACGGTTCCTTGAGAAAGCCCGCGTACGCGCGCTGCTCCACCTGTGCCTCGATCTGCTTCACCGTGTCCAGCCCCACTCCGACCATGATGAGGATGGTCGTTCCGCCGAACGGGAAGCTCTGCTGAGTCGACGGATCGCGCAGCAGCACGAACGCGATGATCGGGATCAGTGACAGCGCGCCGAGATAGAGCGCGCCCGGCGCGGTCAGCCGCGAGAGCGTGTACCGCAGATACTCCGCCGTGGGCCGGCCGGGCCGTACGCCGGGGACGAAGCCGCCGTATCGCTTCATGCTGTCGGCCACCTCCATCGGGTCGAAGGTGATCGACACGTAGAAGTAGGTGAATCCCACGATCAGCAGGAGGTACGTCGTCACGTAGATCGGATGGTCGCCCGAGACGAGATATCGCGCGATCCACTCGGATACCGGCCCGGCGCCGCCGGTCAACTGGGTCGCCAGCTGCGGGAGGAAGAGCATCGACGAGGTGAAGATGACGGGCACGATCCCGGCCTGGTTGACCTTCAGCGGGAGGTAGGTCGAGGTGCCGCCGTACATCCTGCGCCCGACCATCCGCTTGGCGTACTGGACCGGGATCCGCCGCTGTGCCTGCTCCATGAACACCACCGCCGCCACCAGGAAGACACCTGCGATCAGCATCACGGACAGCGCGAAGGGGTTGAGCAGGAAGATGTTCGACACGTACGAGGGGAACGCGGCCACCACCTGGGTGAAGATCAGGATGGACATGCCGTTCCCGATGCCCCTGTCGGTGATCAGCTCGCCCAGCCACATGATCACGGCGGTCCCCGCCACCATGGTGGCCACGATCACCACGAGCATCAGCGGGCCCTGGTCGTGCAGCAGGCGACGGTGGCAGGTCGGGAAGATGCCGCCTGAGCGGGCCAGGGACACGACCGTGGCCGCCTGGAGGAGCGCCAGCGCCATTGTCAGGTAACGGGTGTACTGGGTGATCTTCGCCTGGCTCTGCCGTCCTTCTTTCTTGAGCGCCTCCAGGCGCGGGATCACCACGGCGAGCAACTGCATGACGATGCCCGCGGTGATGTACGGCACGATCCCGAGGGCGAACACCGACAGTTTCAGCATCGCCCCGCCGCTGAACAGCTGCAGCATGTCGACGATCCCGCCCCGGTTGCCGTTGAGGCACTCCCGCACCGCGAGGACGTTCACACCGGGTGCGGGGAGGATCTGCCCGAACCGGAACAACACGATCAGCGCGAGGGTGAAAAGGATCTTCTTCCGGATGTCGGGCACCCGGAAGGCACGGATGAGCACGGTCAGCATGCGCCGAGTGTGGTCGCGGGGACGGGGGCGGGGCATCCGCTCACCGGAGGCTTCGTCCTACGCGGATCCGCGTACGTGAGGAGACGGCACGGGGCACGGCAGCACGGCCATCCTCCGAACGGGGGATGCCGGACGACGTGATGGGCGATGCCGCGCGACTCGCCTCGGCGTGAACCTTGAGGCATGGAAGCCATCGAGGTGACAGACCTTCGCAAGACGTACGGAAGCACACGCGCCGTGGACGGGGTGACGTTCACGGTCCGGGCCGGTGAGACGTTCGGCCTGGTCGGCCACAACGGCGCCGGCAAGACGACGACCGTCGAGTGCCTGATCGGGCTCAAGCGACCCGACGCGGGCACGGTGCGGGTGCTCGGTGAGGACCCGGCACGCAGGCGGCAGGCCCTGGCCCAGCGGATCGGGGCGCAACTGCAGGAGAGCTCGCTGCCCGAGCGGATCAAGGTTGCCGAGGCGCTGCGCATGTTCGGCACCTTCTACCGCAAGGGGGCCGACTGGCGGCAGGTGATGGAGCGCTGGAGCCTGCAGCCGCTGGCGAGGAAGGCGTTCGGCGACCTGTCCGGTGGGCAGAAGCAGCGGCTGATGCTCGCGCTCGCCCTGGTCGGCGACCCCGAGGTGGTCGTGCTCGACGAGCTGACCACGGGTCTGGACCCGATCGCCCGCCGCGAGACCTGGCGACTGGTCGGTGACCTGAAGGCGGTAGGCACCACCGTCGTACTGGTCAGCCACTACTTCGACGAGACCGAGGCGCTCTGCGACAGGGTCGCCGTCTTCGCCCGCGGCCGCGTGGTGGCCATGGGCACGCCTGACGACATCGTCGCCCGGACCGGGACCGCCTCGCTGGAAGAGGCCTACTTCGCCCTGGAGGGTGCAGACCGATGAAAGCGTTCACCGCTCTGGCGGCCACCGAGCTCAGACTGCTGTTCCGCGACCCCGCTTCGCTGTTCTTCATGATGGCCTTCCCGCTCATGCTGCTGGTGCTCAAGCGCGGCGACAGCGGCGCGGTCCCCGGGTACGTCGCGATGATCGTCGCCATCGGGGGGATGGGCGCGTTGCCGGGCATCGTGGCGTCCTATCGCGAGCGCAAGGTGCTCAAGCGGCTGGCCGCCACGCCGATCTCTCCCGTCCTGTTGCTCGGCGCCCAATTGGTTGCGCAGGTCGCCGCGGGCCTGGCGGGATCGGTGCTACTGGTGGTCGCGGCGATCACGGTGTTCGGCGCGGAGGCGCCCGGCAACGTCCTCATGCTGGCCGTCGCCTTCCTGCTCTGCTCGGTGATGGTCTGCTCACTCGGCTTCGTGATCGCCGCCGTCGTACGAAACACCAGAGGCGCGAGCCTGATCGGCATGCTGGTCATGTTCCCGATGATCTTCTTGGCGGGCGCGGCCGTGCCCAGGACGGCCCTGCCCGACTCGCTGCGCCGGATCGGCGACTTCCTGCCTCTGACCCCGGGCGTGGAAGCCCTCGGCGACGCCTGGTCCGGCACCGCCGCGGTCTTCCCCCTGCTGATCCTGGCCGGGATAATCGTGGCGGCCACGGCGGTCGCCGCCGCGCTCTTCCGATGGGAGTGAGAACGTGAACGTCTGGGAGGCGCGCTGGTTGCGCGCCTTCCATCTGCTCTATTACGCCTGCCTGGCGCTCGGACTGATCCTTTCGTTCGGTGAGAACACGGCCCCCGACCCGCTGACGGTGGGGATCCTCGCGTTGCTGGCCGGCTGGCACGGCTTCTTCGTCGTACGGCGGCCGCATCTGCTTGGGCGGCTCAACCCGATGGCGGTCCACCTGGTGGTGATCTGCGCGCTCTACGTCGCACTGGTGGCGCGGGATCGGTCCTTCGATGTGGTCATCTTCGGGCTGATGCCCCAGCCGTACCTGATGCTGGTCAGTCCCTGGTCCTACGTGGGGGCGGTGGCGACGGTTCTCAGCACGTTCGCCGCCAGAGGCCATCTGGCCGAGCCCAACGCCTTCTGGCAGCTCGTCGGGAGTTCCGGTCTGGTGGTGGCGATCGGGGCGTTCGTGGACTACGTGTCCAAGCAGAGCGCGCAGAACAGAATGCTCGGGACCCTGGAGGAGCGGGCGAGACTGGCCAGGGAGATCCACGACACGCTCGCGCAGGGGTTGAGCGGGATCATCACCCAGCTGGAGGCGGCCGAGCAGGCGATGCCCGATCCGCACGCCGTACAGAAGAGGATCGCGCTGGCCAAGGAGCTGGCGCGCGAGAACCTGCAGGAGGCGCGGCGCTCGGTCGACGCGCTGCGGCCGGGCCCGCTCGCCGACGCGGGGCTCGACGCGGCACTCGCGGATGTGGCCGGACGGTGGTCGCGGACGTCAGGGGTGACGGCGACCGTGTCCGTGGAAGGCACCCCCCGGCCGCTGCCCGGCGAGGTGGGAACAACCCTGCTGCGGGCGGCGCAGGAAGGGCTGTCGAACGCGGCCAAGCACGCTCGGGCGGGCCGGGTGGCGATCACGCTGACCTACATGGACGGCGAAGTGGCGCTGGACGTGTTCGACGACGGAGCGGGCTTCGACCCCGCGGCGCGGAGAGCGGGTTACGGGCTGGCGGCCATGCGTGAGCGGGCCGGCGGCGTGGGGGGCACGCTGACGGTGGAGTCCTCCCCGGGAGAAGGGACGGCGTTATGCCTGCGCATCCCCTCAGATTGATGATCGTTGATGATCATCCGGTGGTCCGCGACGGGCTGCGCGGCATGTTCGACCATGTGGCGGACATCGAGGTGGTGGCGGAGGCGTCCGACGGGTTCGAGGCGTTGGTCATGGCCAGGCGGGCGCGGCCGCACGTAGTGCTGATGGATCTCCGCATGCCCGGCCTGGACGGTGTCGGCGCGATCCAGCGGCTCCGGGTGGACCATCCGGAGATCAAAGTGATCGTGTTGACCACGTACGACACGGACGCGGACGTGACGCGGGCCATGGCCGCCGGGGTGGCGGGCTACCTGCTGAAGGACGCGCCACGGGAGGAACTGCACAGGGCGGTCCGTACGGCCGCTGCCGGCGGAGCGGTCCTGGCTCCGTCGATCGCGTCCGCCCTCATCGAGAGGCCCTCGACCCAGGGGCCGAGCCGACGCGAGCTGGAGGTGCTGCGCCTGGTGGCGCGGGGCTCGGCGAACAAGGAGATCGCCAGAGCCCTGCTGATCAGCGAGACGACGGTGAAGACGCATCTGAAGCACGTCTTCGCCAAGCTCGGTGTCGACAGCAGGGCCGCGGCGGTCGTCGTGGCCATGGAGCGCGGACTCATTTAGGCTCGCCTCCCGACCAGCAGCAACAAGCCGACGGCGGCGAGCTCGACGCGGCACTCGCGGATGTGGCCGGACGGTGGTCGCGGACGTCGGGGGTGACGGCGACCGTGTCCGTGGAAGGCACATCCCGGCCGCTGTCCGGCGAGGTGGGAACAACCCTGTTGCGGGCGGCGCAGGAAACGATCGCGCCGATTACTGACTGCCGGCGGGAAATTCGGGTGCGGAGGGTCGGTGGGGTGGTGTGTGATCGGGGGATGGTGATCGAGATGGGTAGGCCGGGCGTCGACGGGCTCGGTGACGTGGTGCGGGTGTTGGCGGAGTGGCAGTACGACGGAGGGCCCGTGCAGTTGCATCCGGGGGATGTGGGGTGGTTCTGGCGGTTCGGTGCGGAGCGGACGGCGGAGGCTACGCGGACCTGGAGCCGGGCTGGGGAGGTTCTGGCGGTCGGGCTGCTGGACGGCGCGGATTTGCTGCGGCTGGCCTTCGCGCCGGAGGCGTTGCGGGACGAGGAACTGGCGCGGCAGGTGGTCGAGGACGTGTCGGCGCCTGAGCGCAGTGTGCTCCCCGAGGGCAAGGTTTACGTCGAGGCGCCGACGGGTGCGCTGGTCCAGGATCTGCTGTTCAAGGACGGCTGGGAGAGTGGCGAAGCGTGGACACTACTTCGGCGTGACCTCGGCGCGCCTGTGCCGGATCCCGGCGTTCGCGTCGAGGTGATCGAGCCGGAACAGGCGCAGGAGTGGGCCGCGGTCCTGCGGGCGTCGTTCGACGGGTCGACGTTCACCGACCAGCACTGGCACACGATGGCGGCAGGTGCGCCGTTTGTCGACGCGCGGTGCCTGGTCGTTCGCAATGAGCAGGGCGAGGCGGTAGGGGTCGTGACGGTGTGGTCGGCGGGTGAAGGCAAGCTGGGGCTGATCGAGCCGATGGGAGTGCACCCGGCATACCGCGGTCACGGTTACGGCCGAGCGATCACGGTCGCCGCAGCGCGCGCACTCCAGGAGCTGGGTTCGTCCAGCGTGGTCGTATGCTGCCCGAGCTCCAACGTCGGCGCCGTCGCCACCTACCAGTCGGCCGGCCTCGAGCAGTTGCCCGAGAGACGGGACCTGTACCGCAACGCTTCTTGATGAACGCCAGCGGGTCGAAGTCGTTGTCTGCCTCGGCAGGCGTCTCGTTGGTGGGCTCCTGGCGGTCGCCGGGGCGCAGGCCGTAACCGGTGGCGAGGTAACCGGTGAGCAGAGCGGTGCCGCCGAAGGCCCGCGAGTGCCGCGTGCCGTACCGCCGGCATTCGACTACCATATTCCATGGATCTATGGATAAGTGGGAAGTGGGGGAGGCCATGCCGGACACAGCTGCGAAGGCCGAGTTGTACGATGCGTTCGCGGCCAGCGGGAAGGCGCTGGCCAATGGAAAGCGTCTGGAACTGCTCGACCTGCTCGCCCAGGGCGAGCGCACGGTCGACGCGCTGGCGAAGGCGGCCGGGCTGAACCTCACGACGGCATCGGCGCATCTGCAGACACTCAAACAGGCCGGGTTCGTCGCCACCCGCCGCGAAGGCACGCGTGTCCACTACCGGCTCGCGGGCGACGACGTGGCCCAGCTGCTCGCCCTGCTACGCAAGGTCGCCGACCGCCACCAGTCCGCCGTCCCGGCCGCCCGGGACGCATACCTCGGCCACGACGGCGGCCGCGAGGTCAGCCGTGAAGAGCTGCGCGCCCGCGTGGAAGCGGGGGAGGCCATGCTCCTGGATGTGCGTCCGGTGGAGGAATACCTGGCCGGCCACATCCCCGGAGCCGTCTCCATCCCCGTCGGCGAGCTCGCCGACCGCATCGGCGAGATCCCCGAGGACACCGAGATCGTCGTCTACTGCCGAGGCGAGTACTGCGTGCTCGCCTACGACGCCGTCCGCCTGCTGAGAGACCGCGGCCGACGCGCGATCCGCCTCAACGACGGCATGCTGGAGTGGCGGCTGGCGGCCCTCCCCGTGGCCATCGAGGAACCGGCATGACGCACAACACGCCGCCGCATCCCGGGCTGACCGGCGAACCGGTCTACCTGGACTACAACGCCACCACACCGGTCGATCCCCGCGTCGCCGAGGCGATGCTGCCGCACCTGACGCATTTCTTCGGCAACCCCTCCAGCGACCACCCCTACAGCGTCGAGCCCCGCTCCGCCCTGGCCCACGCCCGCGCCCAAGTGGCCGCGCTGATCGGGGCACGCGCGGACGAGATCGTGTTCACCGCCTCCGGCTCCGAGGCCGATCTGCTCGCGCTTCGCGGTGCGGTCCTGGCCTCCGGCCGGCGCCGTCCACACGTGATCGCCCAGGTCACCGAGCACCCGGCCGTGCTCGAAGCCTGCCGCGCCCTGCAACGGCTGCACGATGCCCGCGTGACGCTGCTGCCCGTCGACGGCGACGGCCTGGTCGACCCGGCCGCGCTCACCGAAGCCCTCGACGAGGACACCGTGCTGGTGTCGGTCATGGCCGCGAACAACGAGACCGGCGCCCTGCAGCCCATCGGCGAACTCGCCGCCCGCGCCCGCGCGCACGGGGCGCTGTTCCATTGCGACGCCGCTCAGGCAGCCGGGAAGATCCCCCTCGACGTCACGGCATTGGGGGTGGATCTCCTCACCCTCGTGGGGCACAAGATGTACGCCCCGAAGGGAGTCGCCGCCCTGTATGTGCGCGACGGCGTACGCCTGGAGCCGGTCGTCTACGGCGGTGGCCAGGAACGCGGGCTCCGGGCCGGGACCGAGAACGTCGCCTGCGCCGTCGCCCTCGGCGCCGCCGCCCAACTGGCCGCCGACGAACTCGCCGACGGCGCCGCGGTCCGGATCGAAGCGCTGCGCGACGACCTGCACCGCCGGCTGGCCGACGGACTGCCCGGCCGCGTACGGCTCAACGGGCCGCGGAAGGAACGCCTGCCGAACACGCTCAACATCAGCATCGACGGCGCCGCCGGACATCAACTCCTCGCTGCCGCCCCCGCCGTCGCGGCGTCCACCGGCTCGGCCTGCCACAGCGGCGCCCACACCCCGTCACCTGTGCTGACCGCCATGGGCCTGGACGCCGGCCGAGCGCTCGGGGCACTGCGGCTGTCCCTGGGCCGCTGGACCACAAGCGACGACATCGCGAAAGCAGCCACCGCACTGATCGACGCGGCCTCGACCCGTGCGGCGGCCACCGCGAGCGCTCACAACTCCACCCCGCACGAAGCCGACATCACCGTCGACGGCACCGGCCTTCTCTGCGTCGCCCTTCTGCTGAAGCTGCGCGATCGCATCCAGGGCGCCGCGCCCGGGACCGTGGTGCACATCATCGCCACCGACCCGGTGGCCCCGCTCGACCTGCCCGCCTGGTGCCACATGACCGGCCACCACTACCTCGGCCCCGTCACCGGCGACGATCGTCCGATTTACGCCGTCCGTCTCGCCTCGTCAGAACGGCGGACTCGGCCCGACCGGCCGTGGCATCGGTACGAGTCCGGCCAATGACCAGGGGCCGGTTTGCCCGCCGAAGGTACTCGCGCGGATCCGGGCCACGGTTCGGATGTGCCGACCAGGACCCCACGTCTGCCCCTATGCGGGCGCCCGCTTGTCCCAGGCTCTGCGCAACTGCGCCCCGCCTTCCTTCGGCCCACCGCTGGCGAATCGCCGATCTTGGTCTACCGGGAGGTCGGGGCGCTCTCCTGGCTGTCTTGGTGGGCCAGGACCGCATGCCGGTTGGGCAGTAGGCCCCGGGTCGGGCTAGGTGAGGTCGAGGTCGATGACCCGGTAGAAGGCGTTGCCGGTATCAGCGACCTCCCAGACTGCCAGAAGCACGTGGTAGCCCTTGCGGTCGTGAGGCAGGCTGACCTGGTGGACGGTCGGGTTGTCCGGCATGAGGTCGTCACTCGCCCGGTACGGCTCGTCCCGCGTCCTCACGGCCAGGCGCGGAGCGCGATCTCGGCGACTTGATCAAGTTCGGCGCGAGTGACACCGTCGCGTGCGGCCTGGGCGAGCCCGGTGAGAGCGGACATGGTGTAGCGGCCGAGAGCGCGCGGGTCGATGTCGGCGGGGAGGCGGCCGGCGGTGATGTCGGCGCGGATCTTGGCCGCGAACGCGTCGACCTTGCTGTCGCGCATCCGCCTGAGGTGCTCGATGATCTCAGTGCTGGTGGTGCCGGCGTCCCCGCTGACGATGAGGCACCCGGTCGGGAGGTCGCGGCGGGTATAGCGTTCCGGCGCCTCGGCGAACACGCGAGCCGCGGCGCCCTTGGCGGTGGGTTCGTCGGCGAGGGCACGGTCGATGAATCCGCCGTACTTCTCGTCGTAGACCCGCAGCGCCTCCGTGAACAGTTGCTGCTTGTCGCCGAAGGCGCTGTAGAGGCTGGGGGCGCCGATCCCGAGCTCCTCGGTGAGGTCCCGCACCGAGGTGGCCTCATAGCCGCGTCGCCAGAACAGCCGGATGGCCTTGTCCAGTGCCGCGTCCCGGTCGAACGAGCGGGGACGTCCCCGTGCCGCTGTCACCATGACCCAATTTTATAGCGATCGATAGAAAAGGTGTTATGTTCATTTCTGTAACGCTCGCTAGAAAAAGGGAGTCCTGTCATGTGTTCGTTGGCGGGGAAGACCGCGTTGGTGACCGGCGCGGGGAGGGGGATCGGTCGAGCGATCGCGCTGCGGTTGGCGCGCGACGGTGCCCGGGTGGGGGTGCACTACGGCAGCAGCGCCGATGGTGCGGCCCAGACGGTCGCCGCGATCACGGATGCGGGCGGGGACGCGTTCGCGATCCAGCACGGTCTGTCGCGGCTGTGGGACGGGGGACGGATCGTCAACATCTCGACCCGGTTCACCCACGGTGCCCGGAACCCGGAGCTGGCGGCGTACGCGATGTCGAAGACCGCGCTCGACTCGCTCACGGCGACGCTGGCCAAGGAGCTCGGCTCGCGCGGGATCACCGTGAACGCGGTCGGGCCGGGCGCGACCGACACGGACATGAACGCCGCCCGGCTGTCGACCGAGGAAAGCCGTGCCGCGATCGCCGTGCTGTCGCCGCTGAACCGGGCGGCCCAGCCTGCCGACATCGCCGACATCGTGGCGTTCCTGGCGTCCGATTACGCCCGCTGGGTGACGGGGCAGCGGATCGATGGCAGTGGCGGGTCGATGCTCTGATGCCGATCGCCGTCATAATCGTCGGTTTCGCGATCTTCGCGCAGGGCACCAGCGAGCTGATGCTCGCCGGGCTGCTGCCCGAGATCGCCTCCGACCTGGGCATCACCATTCCGCAGGCAGGCCTGCTGATCTCCGGGTTCGCGCTCGGCATGCTGGTCGGCGCGCCGGTGCTCGCGGTCGTCACACTACGTTGGCCGCGTCGCCGCGCCATGCTGGCGTTCCTTGCGATCTTCATCCTTGCTCACGTGACGGGGGCGGTGACCGCGAGCTATGCCGTGTTGTTCGCCAGCCGGTTCGTCGGCGCCTTCGTCTACGCCGGCTTCTGGGCGGTCGGCGGCAGCACCGCGATGGCGCTGGTGCCGGAGAATCGGCGGGGCCGGGCGATGAGCGTCGTCGCCGGAGGACTGACCGTCGCCACGGTGATCGGCCTCCCGGCGGGGACCTGGATCGGACAACATCTGGGATGGCGGGGAGCGTTCTGGGCCGTCGTCGTGCTGTCCGTGCTGGCCATCGCCGCCGTCCTCGTCAAGGTTCCCGACCTACGGCCCGACCGGCCGCCGCGGGTCCGCGACGAACTACGCGGACTCGCCACGCCACGGCTGTGGCTGTCGTACGCGATGACGGCGGGCTCGACCGCCGCGCTGCTGGGCACCTTCTCCTACCTCGGCGCCATGCTGATCGAGGTCACAGGGCTGGACGCGCGCTGGGTGCCGGCGGTGCTGCTCACCTATGGTGTCGGAGCCCTGATCGGGATCGCGATCGGAGGACGCGCCGCCGACGCCCGGCCGTTGGGGGTGCTGGCTGTCGGCTTCACGGGAGTGCTGGCGACGTCGATCCTCATGGCGTTGACCGCGCGCCACGTCGTCCCTGTGGTGATCGTGGTGTTCCTGCTCGGGCTCGCCGGGTTCGGCACCAACCCGGCTCTCAATTCGCGCGTCTTCGGGATCGCCCCAGCGGCGCCGACCCTGGCGGTGGCCGGGAACGCCGCCGCCTTCAACGTGGGCATCAGCGTCGGTCCGTGGCTCGGCGGGATCGCTCTCACGGCGGGGCTCGGCTACCCCGCCGTGCCCTGGATCGGCGCCTGTTTCGCCGTACTGGCCCTGGCGCTCCTCGGCGTCGAGGCGATGGGCCGGATCGGTCCGCGTCGGTCCATGGCGCGTCGTGAAGATCCACGATGCTCCGCCATCGCCTGATCGCGTGTCCGCGGGCGGTTTCCATCGCCGTCGTCGGGGCGCGGCTCCACGTGATGTCGGTGACGACGCGTGAGAGCGGCACCCCGCCACGGCCCTGATCGCACGGCCGGGCCGCGGGGTCACTTCCTGATCGGCGGGCCGGTCGAAGGCCTGGTGATCGCCGATGGCCGCTCACCGAGCGGCTGTGCGTCTGATCGGCCCGACTGACTTCGCCGCCGCTACCGACCACTACCGCGGCCATCCCGTCGACGGTCTTCGGTTGCTCGGTCTCACAGCATGAGAACCCTTCGGTCCGGGTGTTGGCGCGTGGGCTGGCGCGTGGGCGCAAGGTGCCCCAAAACGGGCAGCGTCAGCGTTGCGACCGAGGCATTCGCTGACCGCTACTGCGCAGGCGCCCCACCGTCGCCCGTCGCCAACTCGTGGAGTCAGCAGCGATGACGCCGACACCAGAGACCCCGAGCGACACCAGGGATGCAGGTACCAGGGACGCAGGCACCAGGGACGCAGACCTTGGCGCGCCCTCTCCGGTCACGAATGCCCACCAAGCGGAATGCCATCCACGATGCTCACAAATAGTACAAGCGCGACTACTCGGAGTTGAATATCGAACGTGTGAACGATATCCTCGCAGAGGGTCCGATCACCAGAGCGGGAGGGGAGGTGCGAAGAGATGATGCTTTCGGGTGGCGTGCTGCTGTCGCGCCGGCCGGAGGACGCACCTCCGTCCCGCTCGTCGGACGCGCCTTCCGCATCCCCGCCGCGGCGGCGCGGGTTCAGGCGGCATACGCCGTTCATCGGATCCGGTCGTTTCTCCGGTGACTCCTACGGGGCGGTGCTCCTCGATCGTGCCCGCAGTGCCGGGCTCCTTGATCGTGCCCGCGGCTTCGGTGGCCACGGAGGAGCCCCTAATCCCGCCCCACACAACCCGGCGCGCCCCGAGGGGCGAGCTGCGCGACGCGGTGAGCCGGACGACACGGCGTGCTCTGACGGGCGAGGTGAGCGACGCGGCGAGTCGGAGACGACGCAGTCGTGGGCTCGGCGGCTGCTCGGCCTCCCGGACGCGGCAGTAGACCAGAAGCCTGATGGCGGTGGATGGCCTTCGGGTCCGGGGCGATCGCCGATCACGCCCGTCTTTATAGGGCCCGCTTGTTCTGGCGAGCGGGCGACCGAGCCAGGGGAGAAGGCCGACGGCGGGGGTGAGTCGCAGCGTCCCGGTGGCGATGGCGGTTCTCTTTCCGGTCGGGACGAGCTGCGGCCCGGGTACGACCGTGGTGACCTGTCTGCCTGGGATGGGATCTGGCAGGGTCGCCGTCCCACTCACGAGTCGCCCGCCAACCGTCCCCTGCGGGCTGGTCGGGATGGCCGGGGCGCTGATGACCGGGGCGCTGGCCAGGGCTTCGAAGGTGATGGCCCGGCCGCTGGTGGTGACCGCCGGGGCGCTGGTCGGAATGGCCAGGACGCTGTTGGCCGGGGTGCTACCACCGACCGCCGAGACACTGATGGACGCAACGCCGGCGGTGACGGCCAGAACGCCACAGGTCCGGATGCTGCTGGTGGTGATAGCCGGATAGGGGACTGGCCCGATCTGAACCTGGCCGGACGCGATGTCATGGAGTTGCTGGCTCGTGCCGAGCGGTTGGCCGCGGCTGCGGGGGAGGTGCCAGGCGAGACCGAGGCTGGCGCTGGGGTTAGCGCCGGAGCCGAGACCGGGGTTGGCGCGGGGGCCGGTGCCGCGCCTGGCGCCGCGCCTGGCGCTGGGGCCGGTGCCGGGGCTGGGGTTGAGGTTGAGGTGGCGATGGCGGAGATCGTGGCGTTGGCCCGGGCGATCGATCTGGCCGAAGCCGCGATCGCGACCCGCCTCCGCCTGGCCGAGGCCGGGAAGGGCCACCACCTGTTCGGGCGGCGGTCGATCGGGGCGTGGCTGGCGGCGGCCACCGGCTCACGCACCGCCCGCGCCGGAGAACGCGTCACGCTGGCGCGGCAGCTGCCGCGTCTGCCGCACACCGCCGGTCTGTTTGCCTCCGGCCGTCTGTCGTTCGGGTATGCGGCGACGATCGCGTCCGCCACCCGGCACCTGGATGACGCCGAGACCGAGCTGGCCGAGCCGATCCTGCTGGAGTTGGCGCGGGCGTCGGCGTCCACGGTGGAGGACGTGGCCCGCGCCGGTCAGACCATCATCGAGACGATCGACCCGGAGGGGAGGCTGGCGCGGGCGGCGGCCAAGACCGAACGCCAGCACCTGACGATCGCCGAGACCGCGGATGGGATGGGTCGCGTCAGCGGGCTGCTGGACCCGGAGTTGAAGATGCAGTTGAAGACGTGGCTGGAGCCTCTGGCCGTCAAGACCGACGGCACTGACATGCGCAGCCACGCCCGCCGCATGGCCGACGCCCTGGCCATCCGCCTATCAGAGGGCGGGCGGCGCACCGTGATGCACGTATCAGTCACCGAGCAAACCCTGACCGGCCAATCGGAAGAGCCGGCCTTGCTGGAGGACGGCACCGCTATCCCGGCCGTGGACGCGCGCCGGATGGCCTACACGGCTGAACTACGGCGGGTGCTCCGCGACGCGGACGGGATCGTGAGGGACTTCGGGCGGGCGCGCCGGCTGGCTTCGGCTGATCAGCGGGAAGCGATCCTGGCCAGATACCGGACCTGCTGCCGCGTAGGCTGCGACGTCCCCGCCTACCTGGCCGAGATCGACCACATCGAGCCGTGGTACCCGACCGGCCGCACGGATTTGGACAACCTCGCGCCGTTGTGCGCGGCGGACAACAAGTGGAAGTCCCGTCACCCCGATCGCGTAGAGGTGATCGATCAGGGGGACGGGACGGTGTCGATGCGGTTCCACCGGTACTCCAAGTTCCGTCCCCGACGCTGGACCGATAGACGGTGACCAACGATCACTGAACAGCGACAGGCGATCCGCGAGCCGCGATCGACGATCATAGCGCCGGCGGCAGTGCCGACCGTGGTCTATGAGCGCGTGAAGTGGTGGAGTTCGCGGTCAGGGAGCCAAAGGTCGATGACCGTGACAGATCCTTCGGTCCGCGTCAATACGATTTCGCGGATGTCGGCCGCGAAGAAATGGGAATCGCGGAAAGCGTCGGGACCGAAGCCGCGCGCGGCCAACATCGGCGTGAGCTGGTCCCGGTCGGTCACCTCGACCGCGTAGCCGGACAGCTTCGTGTCACCCGGCGAGGTGGCGGAGCCGTCAGGAAACCGCAGCGCGCTGCAAATATGCAATGGACTTAAAGTTTGCACTAGAGTCCACGTATGCGGGAAGGACTGCGGGAGCGTAAGAAGCAGCAGACCCGGCAGCGCATCTCCGAGGTGGCCATCGGCCTGTTCGTGGAGCGCGGCTTCGACCGGGTCACGATCGCCGAGGTTGCGGCGGCGGCGGACGTCTCGGTCAACACCGTCTACAACTACTTCGAGTCCAAGGAGGACCTGGTCCTGCCGCCGGAGGAGGCGTCCCCGCAGCGGCTGGCCGACATCGTGCGGGAGCGGCCCCCGGGCCGGTCCGCGGCGGGCGCGGTGCTGGCACGGCTGCGCCAGGAGATACACGACCGCGAGCGCAGGGTTGGGCTGAGCGCGGGATTCGGGCGCGTCCTGCAGATGATGCGGGCCGCCCCCACGCTGACCGCCCGCCTGGAGGACCTTGGCCGTCAGATGACCGACGCGCTGGCGGTCGTGCTGGCCGAGGAGACCGGCGCTGCCGAGGGCGATCCGCTGCCGCGTCTGGTCGCCTGGCACATCGGCTGCCTGCACGCGCTCGTGTACGCCGAGATCGGCCGGCGTACGACGGCGGGCGAGAGTCCCGACGCGATCGCCGTCGCCGTGCTGGACCTGCTGGACGTCGCCGAGGATCTGCTCGGCGAGCGCGTCCTCACCTACGCCGTACGAAAGGGATGACCGTGTTCAGGGTGACGATCAGGGGGAAGTTCGCGGGGCTCGACGACGCTGGCCGGGCCGCCGTGATGGCGGCGGGCGGCGCGGCCTACAGCGAGGCGGGGACGTTCACCCACGACGCGAGCGTGTCCGTCTTCACCTTCCGCTGCCAGGTGCCCGCCGGTCCGGACGACGGCGAGGACGAGGCGGCTCTGGGCGCGATGGTCGCCCTGGACGCGCACGGGCACCCGTACGAGATCCTGAAGATCGCGGTGACGGACATGCGCGACATCAAGATCCGCCACCGATCCCGGAGGCCCTCGTAAACCAGGAAGGTGGTACGCGCCCATGGGTCGGGGGCGCGCCCGCCATGGAGGGCGAGTCGTCCGAGATGAGGAAGGAGATCGCCGCGCCGATCTCCTCCGGTACGGCGACGCGGCCCGTCGCGGAGAAAGGGAACATGCCCTCCCCGAGGTGGGTGCTTGAACCGGGTGACCCGGTCGGTGCCGGCGAATAAACGGTTGAACGAGTGAGTACTCGCTCATTATGCTCACCCGCATGACGAAAAGGCGAAGGGTGCCGGCCATGGCACCCGAAGACCGCCGCGCCGCGCTCATCGCCGCCACGCTCCCTCTGCTCCGCGAGTACGGCACCGCGATCAGCACCCGCCAGATCGCCGAGGCCGCGGGTGTGGCCGAGGGCACGATCTTCGGCGTCTTCCCCGACAAAGCCTCGCTGCTGCGGGCGGCGCTGATGAGCGCGTTCGACCCGCAGCCCGCGGTGGACGCGCTGGCGGCCCTCGGCGCGCAGACCGAGCTGCGCGCGCGGCTGAGTGAGGCGGTCACGACGCTGCGGACCGCGATGTGCGCCAACGCCAACCTCATCACCGCGCCCAGAGAGCTGATGGCCGACGACGCCGAGTTCCGCGAGCGGATGATGGACGGCCGGCGTCGGATGCTGGCCGGGCTCGCCGCCCTGATCGAGCCGGACCGCGACCGGCTGCGCCGCTCCCCGGAGGCCACGGCACAGCTGCTGCTCATGCTGATAGTGGCGAGCGCGCACCGCGGCTTCGGCCAGGGCGGCGAGTTCGGAGAGATGGACGACGAGGAGATCGTCTCCGACCTGCTTGACGGGCTGCTCGTGCGGCCTTCCCCCACCCCTTCCACAGAAAGCCTCTCTTGATGCTGCTCCGTCTCCTGCGGGTCCAGCTCAGGCCGTACGGGAAAGAGATCACGCTCGTCGTCCTCTTCCAGTTCGTGCAGACGCTGGCCACGCTCTATCTCCCCACACTCAACGCCGACATCATCGACGACGGCGTGGTCAAGGGCGACACAGGAACCATCATGCGCATCGGGCTGGTGATGCTCGGTGTGACGCTCATCCAGATCGCCTGCTCGATCGTGGCCGTGTACTACGGCGCCCGGACCTCGATGGCCCTGGGCAGGGACCTGCGGGCCGCGATCTTCCGCCGGGTGCAGGACTTCTCCGCCCAGGAGGTCAACAGGTTCGGCCCGCCGTCCCTGATCACCAGAACCACCAACGACGTGCAGCAGATCCAGCTGCTCGTGCTGATGACCTTCACGATGATGGTGGCCGCCCCGATCATGTGCGTCGGCGGCATCGTGCTGGCGCTGCGCCAGGACGTGGCGCTGTCGTCGCTGCTGCTCATCGTGCTGCCCGTGATGATCGTCATCGTGGGCGTGATCGTGACGCTGATGCGCCCGCTCTTCCGCATGATGCAGGAGCGCATCGACCGGATCAACCAGGTGCTGCGCGAGCAGATCACCGGCATCCGGGTCATCAGGGCCTTCGTCCGCGACCGGCATGAGCGCGAACGCTTCGGCGTGGCCAACGGCCAGCTGACCGACGTGTCGCTGCGGGTCGGGCGGCTGATGGCGCTGATGTTCCCCACGGTCATGCTGGTGGTGAACCTGTCCAGCGTCGCCGTGGTGTGGTTCGGCGGCCACCGCATCGCCGACGGGGCCATGCAGGTGGGCGCGCTGACCGCGGTCATCTCCTACCTGATGCAGATCCTCATGTCGGTGATGATGGCGATGTTCATGTTCATGATGATCCCGCGAGCCGAGGTCTGTGCCGAGCGCATCGAGGAGGTGCTCGACACCGAGCCGACCGTCCACCCGCCGGTGAACCCCGTCACCCCGGAAAGACGCCTTGGCGAGCTGGAGTTGCGGTCCGTGGACTTCCGCTACCCGGGCGCTGAGGAGCCGGTGCTGTGCGGCGTGAGCTTCACGGCGCGGCCAGGCCGTACCACCGCGATCATCGGCAGCACGGGCAGCGGTAAGACGACGCTGCTCAATCTCATCCCCCGCCTGTTCGACGCGACCGTCGGCGAGGTGCTGGTGGACGGCGTCAACGTGCGCGACCTCGACCCGGCCGTGCTCTCCCGAGCGGTCGGCCTGGTCCCGCAGTCGCCTTACCTCTTTTCCGGCACCGTCGCCTCCAACCTGAGGTACGGCAGGCCGGACGCGACCGACGAGGAGCTGTGGCAGGCCCTGGAGGTGGCCCAGGCCCGCGAGTTCGTCGAGGCGCTGCCCGGCGGCCTGGACGAGCCGATCTCCCAGGGCGGCACGAACGTCTCCGGCGGCCAGCGCCAGCGCCTGGCCATCGCCAGGACACTGGTGCACCGGCCCGAGATCTACCTGTTCGACGACTCCTTCTCCGCCCTCGACTACGCCACCGACGCCCGGCTGCGCGCCGCGCTGGCCGAGGAGATCACAGACGCCACGATCGTCATCGTGGCCCAGCGGGTGAACACGATCCGCGACGCCGACCGCATCCTCGTGCTCGAGGACGGCCGCGTGGTCGGCAGCGGCAAGCACGCTGAGCTCATGACCACCTGCCCGACGTATCGAGAGATCGTGCTGTCCCAGCTCACCGAACAGGAGGCCGCGGCATGACCGAGCTTGTCGAGGTCATAGATAGGCACAGCACCTTGGTCATGAGACCGACGAAGGAGGACTCGTGACCACCCAGGCACCCCCGCGCCGCCCCCAGCCCGGTTTCGGCCCGGGCAGGATGATGGCCGGGCCCGCCGAGAAGGCCCTCGACTTCGGCGGTTCGCTCCGCCGCCTGCTGCGGCTGCTGCACCCCGAGCGCGCGCTGCTGGCCGTCGTCCTGGCCCTCGGTACGGCCAGCGTCGCGTTGACCGTGACGGGTCCCAAGATCCTCGGCCACGCGACGGACCTGATCTTCTCCGGCATCATCGGGGCCCGGCTGCCCGCGGGGATCACCAAGGAGCAGGCCGTGGCGGGGCTGCGCGCCAAGGGCCAGGACACGTTCGCCGACATGGTCTCGTCGATGAGCGTGGTGCCCGGCCACGGCATCGACTTCACCGCGCTGGCCCAGGTGCTGGGCTGGGTGCTGGCGATCTACCTGCTGGCGGCGCTGCTCGGCATCGTGCAGTTCCGGCTGACCACAACGGTCGTGCAGCGGGCGGCGTTCCGGCTGCGCGAGCGGATCGAGGCCAAGCTGGCCCGGCTGCCGCTGAGCTACTTCGACGGCCAGCCGCGCGGCGAGATCCTCAGCCGCGCCACCAACGACACCGACAACATCGCCCAGACGTTGCAGCAGACGATGAGCCAGCTCATCTCGGCGCTGCTGACGGTCGTGGGGGTGCTGGTGATGATGTTCTGGATCTCGCCGGTCCTGGCGCTCATCGCGCTGGTCTCGGTGCCACTGTCGGTCTACGTCACCACGGTCATCGGCAAGCGTTCGCAGCCGCAGTTCATCAAGCAGTGGTCGTCGACGGGCAAGCTCAACGGCCACATTGAGGAGATGTACGGCGGGCACACGCTGGTCAAGGTGTTCGGCCGGCAGAAGGAGGCCGCCGAGACCTTCGCCGAGCACAACGAGGCGCTGTTCACCTCCAGCTTCCGCGCCCAGTTCATCTCCGGGATCATCCAGCCGGCGATGATGTTCATCGGCAACCTGAACTACGTGCTGGTCGCGGTGGTGGGTGGGTTCAAGGTGGCCTCGGGCTCGATCTCGCTGGGTGACGTGCAGGCGTTCATCCAGTACTCGCGGCAGTTCAGCCAGCCGCTGACCCAGGTGGCCGGCATGGCGAACCTGGTTCAGTCGGGCGTCGCGTCGGCCGAGCGGGTCTTCGAGCTGCTGGAGACTCCGGAGCAGTCCCCGGAGTCCGACGAGCCCGCGCGGCCCGCGCAGGTCAGGGGCCGTGTGGCGTTCGAGAACGTGTCCTTCCGCTACGCGCCGGACCGTCCGCTGATCGAGAACCTGTCGCTGACCGTGGAGCCCGGCCAGACTGTGGCCATCGTCGGTCCCACGGGAGCGGGCAAGACGACCCTGGTCAACCTCATCATGCGCTTCTACGAGGTGACCGGCGGCCGTATCACGCTCGACGGCGTCGACATCGCCGAGATGTCCAGGGAGGAGCTGCGCGCCAACATCGGCATGGTGCTGCAGGACACCTGGCTGTTCGGCGGGACCATCGCGGAGAACATCGGCTACGGGGCGGAAGGCGCCACGCGCGAACGGATCGAAGCCGCCGCGGAGGCCGCCCACGTGGACCGCATCGCGCACACGCTGCCCGACGGCTACGACACGATGATCGACGGGGAGGGCGCGACGGTCAGCGCGGGCGAGAAGCAGCTGATCACGATCGCCCGGGCGTTCCTGTCCGAGCCCGCGATCCTGATCCTGGACGAGGCGACCAGCTCGGTCGACACCCGGACCGAGGTGCTCATCCAGCGGGCGATGAGCTCGCTGCGAGAGGGGCGCACCAGCTTCGTGATCGCCCATCGGCTGTCCACGATCCGCGACGCCAGCCTGATCCTGGTCATGGAGAACGGGCAGATCGTCGAGCAGGGCACGCACGAGTCGCTACTGGCCGCGGGCGGCGCCTACGCCCGGTTGTACTCGGCGCAGTTCGCCGAGGCCGTCGCGGAGGTGGATTAGAGTCCGAACCTCGCCACGCGGGGGGATCGTGGCGGGCACTCGGGAGGGTTCCCGGCTACGGTGACCTGTTAAGCAGAAAGGAGGAACGATGCGGAGCAGACTGACCGCCGCGTTGCTCCTTCTGCTGCCCATCTTCTTCCTGGCGTACGCGACCCCGACGGCCGCGCACGCCGCGGCCCACCGGGCGGGATCCGCCTACACGGCGCTCCAGTGGACCGAGCTTGCCGGTCCCGTGGTGGGCCAGCAGCACAGGACGTCCCGCCTGCAGGCGCGCTCGGGCCCGTTCGCCGGGTCCGGAGGCATAGCCGTGCTTCCCGAGGCCGTGCCGTACCGCCGTCTCCTCATTACAGGAGAGGGCGGGCCGGCGGGCCTCGGCCTGCCCGTGCCTCTGAGCACGTCGATCGCCCCGGCGCGAGCGCCGCCCTCCACAGCGCAGTGACACGTTTCTCATAACGACAAGCCTGTGGAGGCTCGAATGTCACGTGCGCCCTTGTGGCGTGCGCTGGCGGCGCTTGCCGTCATCGCGACCTCGCTGCTGCTGGCCCTGACCATGGCTCCCCGCCTCGGTCTCGACCTGCGCGGCGGGACCCAGCTCGTCTTCGAGACGAGAGACTCTCCCACGGTCAAGGCGGACTCCGAAGCCGCCGACCGTGCTCTCGACGTGCTCCGGCGCCGGGCGGACGCCCTCGGAGTCGTCGATCCCACCCTGGTCCGCTCCGGCGAGAATCGGATCATCGTCGAGCTGCCCGGCGTGCTCGACCCGCGCGAGGCGGCCAAGGTCATCGGCAAGACCGCGCAGCTCAATTTCCACCCGGTGCTCGGAGCCGCCGAGGCTGATGACAAGGACGCCGTCGCGGACGAGAGCGGCCAGAAGCTGAAGCTCGGCCCGGTGGCCATCAGCGGGGCCGACGTCACGGACGCCGCGGCAGGCACCGATCCCCAGATGGGGCTCGGCTGGTTCGTCACCATCGACTTCAAGGAGGCGGATCCCTGGCGCGAGCTGACCGGGAAGGCGGCCTGCGAGCCGGTCGGCGACCCCAAGCGCAGGGTCGCCATCGTGCTCGACAACGAGATCATCTCCTCACCTCAGGTGAACGACACGGTGGGCTGTAACGTCGGCATCTCCGGCGGAACCACCCAGATCAGCGGATCGTTCACCGCCGAGGAGGCGCAGAACCTGGCGGTGCTGATCAAGGGCGGTTCGCTCCCGGTGCCGCTGGAGTTGGTCGAGCAGCGCACGGTCGGCCCGACGCTCGGTGCCGAGGCGATCGAAGCGAGCGCCAAGGCGGGACTCCTTGGTGTGCTCCTCACCGCGGTGTTCATCGGCGTCATCTACCGTCTGGTGGGTGTGCTCGCCGCGGTCGCCCTCGGCTGCTACGCCCTGATCTCGTACGCGGGGCTGGTGGCGCTCGGGGCCACGCTCACCCTGCCGGGCCTGGCCGGTTTCGTGCTGGCGATCGGCATGGCGATCGACGCCAACGTGCTGGTCTTCGAACGCGCCAGGGAGGAGTACGACGAATCGCGCCAGAGGGGCCTGCGGGCCGCGCTCGACCGGGGATACAAGAACGCCTGGAGCGCGATCGCCGACTCCAACATCACCACCCTGCTCGCCGCCGGCCTGCTGTTCTGGCTGGCGTCAGGACCTGTCAAGGGCTTCGGGGTGACGCTGGGCATCGGCGTGATCGCCTCGATGTTCTCGGCGATGGTGATCACCCGGGTGCTCACCCATTTCGTGATCGGCCGGATCAGCCCGAAGGTGTCCGGTCTCGGCTCGGTCGGCCGGGTCAGGTCCTGGCTGACCCGGCGGAACCCGGACCTGATGTCGCGTGGGCGGCTCTGGCTCCTCATCTCGGGCGGGCTGGTAGTAGCGGTGGCCGTGGGATTGTTCGCCCGTGGGCTGAACTACGGAGTGGAGTTCACCGGCGGAAGGATCATGGAGTTCGCCACCAGCCGGACCGTCGACGCCGGGGCGGCCAGGCAGGCCGTGTCGGAGGCCGGGTTCCCATCGGCCGTCGTGCAGATGTCGAACGACGCGATCTCCGTGCGGACCGGGCAGATCAGCGCCGACGACGCGGTCCGTATCGAGCAGGCGCTCGACAAGCAGGTGGGCGATGTCACCAAGCAGCGTGACGAGCTGATCGGGCCCAGCATGGGCGAGGAACTGCGGAGAAACGCGCTCATCGCGCTCGGCGTCGCGCTGGTGGCTCAGCTCATCTACCTGGCGGTCCGATTCCGATGGACGTTCGGCGCCGCCGCCGTGATCGCGCTGTTCGTGGACACGTCCGCCGTCGTCGGCGCGTTCGCTTGGCTGGGCAAACCCATCGACGGCATCTTCCTGGCCGCCCTGCTCACGATCGTCGGCTACTCGGTGAACGACAAGGTCATCGTCTTCGACCGGGTCCGGGAACTGTGGCCGGCGAACCGTAAGGCGCCGTTCCACCGCGTCATGAACACCGCGATCCTGCAGACCGTGCCGCGCACGGTGAACACCGGCGGTAGCACGATGTTCGTCGTGGCGGCGCTGGCGGTGCTCGGCGGCGACTCCCTGCGGGACTTCGCGATCGCCCTGCTCATCGGCATCTTCGTGGGCACGCTGTCGTCGACGTTCCTGGCCGGGCCGGCGGCGATCGAGCTGGAGAGGTTCAGCAAGCAGCCGCCGCCCCAGCAGACGAGCAAGCGGAGTGCGCCCCGCGCCCGTGAGGGATCGGGCGCGGTGCTCTGAGCCTCGCGCTCTGAGTTCGATCACAAAGGCCCCGCCGGTGCGCTGAAGGGGAGGCGCGCCGGCGGGGCCGATTCGTGCCGGCGCATGCCGCCCTTTCGTGCCTCCCTTCCACTCGTCGCCGGGCGTAGGTGAGAAGAGATAGCAAATGGGTAGAAGCCGCTCGGCCCGCATGCGGGCCGTGTAGTCGCATGGCTGCGTGTAGTCGCATGGCTGCGAGTAGGAGGGAGACGGGGATGAGTCTGACCCGCCGCATCGCGGCCCTGTTTCGTACCAAGGCGCACAAAGCGCTGGACAGCGCGGAAGATCCTGGGGAGATGCTCGACTACTCCTACTCGCAACAGCTGGAGCTGTTGAACAAGGTTCGCCGTGGCGTGGCCGACGTGGCCACCAGCCGCAAGCGGGTCGAGCTGCAGCTGAACCAGGTGCGGGAGTCCGCCGCCAAGCTGGAAGCGCAGGCGCAGCAGGCGCTGTCCGCGGGTAGGGAAGAGATCGCACGCGAGGCGTTGACCCGCCGCGCGGCCGCGCTGTCCCAGCTGAGCGACCTGCAGGACCAGCGCACCTCGCTCCAGGCCGAGGAGGAGCGGCTCACGCTGGCGAGCCGGCGTCTGCAGGCCAAGGTGGAGGCGTTCCGCACGCACAAAGAGGCGATCAAAGCGAGCTACACCGCGGCGGAGGCGCGTACCCGGATCAGCGAGTCCGTCACCGGCATCTCGGAGGAGATGGGAGACGTCGGGCTGGCCATCCAGCGCGCCGAAGACAAGACCGCTCAGCTGGAGGCCCGTGCCGGGGCCCTGGACGAACTCCTCGCCTCCGGTGTCCTGGAGGACGCCACGCTACCCGCCGGGCGTGACGACCTGCAGACGCAGCTGGCGGGGATCTCCGCGGAAGGCGACATCGATGAGCAGATCGCCCGGATGAAGCGGCAACTGGAGGCGGCGCCCGCCCCGTCGGCCTCCTCCGCCAAATCGACCACCGATGAGCAGGCGGACGGTAGGGGCAGCCCCTGACCAGGGAGCCGAGGAGGGCGTCATGTTGAGCATCCCGCGAGCTTGTCAACGCCGTTGAGGTGCGTCGGCTTAAGAATGCTGTGCTGGGTGGCGCCTCGTCTGGTGATTTGAGCTCGTAGTCAGGCGGTTTGTCGGGGGCGGCCGCGGACCACGGCCACAGGTCCTTTCGCATGGTGGAGGACGGCGTGGCTGATCGAGCCGAGGCGGAGCCCGGGGAAACCGCCGCGCCCTCTGGCACCGACGACGAGGAGTTCCGCGTCGCCGGAAGCATCGGCCAGAACCGGCGCGGGCGCGCCTTCGACCACCTGCTCGGTGACCGGAACGTCGGGATATTCGGCCTTCCATCCCGCCAGGGACTCCGACAGGAGTCTGGCACCTTCCTGTTCGACCGCCGCCGTGTCGTAGCGGGCGGCGCGCATCTCCGGTGGGTAAGCCGGGTGGGCCCAGGCGTGGACAGCGTGCAGGCCGACCGAGCGCAGGGACGCCTCCTCGAACGCGAAACCCACGGCGTCGATGGAGGCCTCAGAACCGTCGATGCCGACGACGATCCCCGATCGGCCGGGTCGGGTGCCGGGGTCCCGGGGCACGATGACGACGGGACACGAGGCGTGTTCCGCCGCTTGGCGGCTCACCGAGCCGAGCAGCAGTCGGGGGAAGCCCCCGGTTCCGTGTGGGCCCAGCACCAGCAGGGCGGCGTCGGCCGCCTCCTGAAGGAGCGTGGCGGGGATGGGGCCGATGCCGAGCCGGCAACTGACGTCGACGGATGCGAAGGTCCGGGCGCGTTCCTCGGCGATCTCAAGGACCCCCAGTCCCGCGGCCTCCGGCCGTGGGGCCTCCAAGCCGGGTTCCCGGATCGCGATGCTGTACTCCCAGTGGACTGCGATGTGCACGATGCGCAACGGCAGGCGTCTCCGCCCGGCTTCGGCGGCGGCCCAGTCCACAGCGCGTAGAGCTTCTGCAGATCCGTCCACGCCGACCACGATGGGTTCGCTCATGGTGTGTCCTCCCGTCTCGGCCACCAGATGTGATCGAGGCCCGACCTCGGAGCCCGCAGCCGGCCCCCTCTGCCATCGTGCGTCACCTGGGCTCGAGCGCGCATGACTCGTTCCCCAACCACATCCCTCCGGGCACCGACCGGCCGAGCAAACGGATGTAGCGCGCGAATCCCAAAATTGTGTAAAGAATGGGGATGGGAATAATCTTGTCCATCCCACGCTGGGGGCACAAGCACGTTGGTCATGCCAAGGGCCGGTGGCCCGTCGATGAGCATCGAAGAAGTCGACCTCGCGCTGCGCGGCCGTGCCGAGGAACGTGACAGGATCTCGGACGACCTGCTGGACCTCGACTCGCACCCGGGTTACCGGCTGCTCAAGGGTGCGCGGCTGACCGGGGAGACCCGGCGCCGCTGGGACGAGGCACAGGCCCGAGCGGTGACCTTGTGGTGGCTGTTCGACGCCTACCGGGGGGTGCTCGATCGCGCGCAGGAGCTCAGGGCCGGCAAGCCCGACCTGGCCGCGCTGACCGGGCTGCTCGCCGGCCCGTCGGTGGAGCTGAAGCCGGAGAACGTGCCCGTCGAGAAGCGGTCGCTGCTGCGGGCCGCAGGCGAGTGGATCACGCTGGACACGGTGGTGGCGCGGATGGACGCCGCCTACCGCGATGTCGCCGAGATGGTCGCGGCCGCGGACGACGCCTGGAGTGCGCTGCTCCCGCGGCTCGACGAGGCCGATGTTGCCCGCCGCTCGGCTCAGGACCTGCTGCGCGACCTGGACGGCGACGATCCGGATCTGGAGCGCGTCGGCGCCGGGATCGACCGGATTCGCGCGGCGGTCACCGCCGACCCGCTCGGCTCTGCCGCCCCCGATGGCAAGATCGGTGGCGAGCTCGACGGATTGCTCGCCGACCTCACCGCCCGTCGCGGGCTGCTGGAGCAGGCCGCGCGGATCCGGGCGGAGTACGGCGACCGGGCCCACCGCCTCGGCGAGCGCATCGCGCAGGTCGCCGAGGCCGAGAACGAGGCCCGCTCGATCCGGGACACGGTACTCGTCAAGATCGCGTCACCCGCGCTGCCGGCGCTGCCGGACCAGGCCGCCGCGCTGCGGGACCGGCTGGACGCGCTGGATACGGCCGGCGACCGCTGGCTGGAGCTGGTCGAGCGGCTGACCGGGCTGGAACGGGCCGTGGACGAGGCGCTGGAGCGAGCGCGGACCGCGACCGAATCGATGGCGGGCCTCATCGGCCGCCGTGACGAGCTGCGTGGCCGGCTGGAGGCTTACCACGCCAAGGTGGTCCGGCTCGGGCAGGCCGAGGATGCCGCGCTCGGTGAGATGTACGGCGAGGCCCGCGCCCTGCTCTGGACGGCACCGTGCGATCTACGGCAGGCTACCGTCGCGATCGCCGCCTACCAGCGGGCGATCAGCCGGATCGGAGTGGCGGGATGATCAGATGCGCCCAGCCAGGGTGCGGCGGCACGGTGGAGGACGGTTACTGCGACGCCTGCGGCCTGGCCCCACAGCCGGAGCCGGCCCCGCCCTCGGCGCCGTTGACCAGACCATCCATCCCGCTGGACATGTCGGGTACAGCCCGCGCCGGCACGAGCCGGTCGAGCAGCCGGTCGAGCCGGGGCCAGCTCGGGATGGGCCTGGTCGAGGTGCCGGCCGTGCCGTACCGGGACCCGGCCGGGGTGGTGCTGGCCGACGCCCAGGTGCCGGAGGACCGGCGCTTCTGCGGCAATCCCGACTGCGGCAAGCCGGTGGGCCGCCGCAGAGGTGACCAGCCGGGGCGGCCGGAGGGGTTCTGCCCGCACTGCGGCTGGCGGTTCTCGTTCACGCCCAAGCTCGCCGAGGGCGACCTCGTCGGCGGGCAGTACGAGGTCAAGGGCTGTCTGGCGCACGGTGGTCTCGGCTGGATCTACCTGGCGGCCGACCGGCACCTGGAAGGCCGGTGGGTGGTCCTGAAGGGGCTGCTCGACACCGGGGACGTGGAGGCGCTGGCCGCGGCGGAGGCCGAGCGGCATTTCCTCACCGCGATGGACCATCCGAACATCGTCAAGATCTTCAACTTCGTCACCCACCCCGACCCCGGCACCGGGACGATGGTGGGCTACATCGTGATGGAGTACATCGGCGGCGTGCCGCTCCAGGAGATGCTGCGCGCGCGGCTGACGGAAAGCGACAACCGCCAGGCGCTCCCGGTCGCCCAGGTCATCGCCTACGGGCTGGAGATCCTCAAGGCCTTCGGCTACCTGCACGACCAGGGCCTGCTGTACTGCGATCTGAAGCCGGGCAACGTCATCCAGGTGGAGGAGCAGCTCAAGCTCATCGATCTCGGCGCCGTGCGGCGGATCGACGACGCGGACAGCGCGCTCTACGGGACGGTCGGGTACCAGGCACCGGAGATCGCCTTCGACGGGCCGTCAGTCTGTTCCGACCTCTACACGGTGGGGCGCACGCTCGCGGTGCTGAGCTTCCCGTTCAGCCCCGTCAGCGGCGGGTCCGCCGCTCCACTGCCGGCGATCGACCAGACGTACGAGTCCTACCGCCGGTTCCTGGAGCGGGCAACCGACTCCGAGCCCGCCCGGCGGTTCCAGGGCACGGCGGAGATGTCCGACCAGCTCGTCGGCGTGCTCAGGGAGGTGCGCGCCGCCGAGGAGGGCGTTCCCCACCCCGCGCAGTCCGGACTGTTCGGCCCGGAGCGCCGGGCCGTCGGAACCGAGCTCGCCCCGGCTGCCACGGGGCAGGTCTTCGGCCCGCTCGACCGCCTCGCGTCCGCGTCCGCGTTGCCCGCCCCCCTGGTGGACCCGCTCGACCTCGCCGCCGGCCTGCTCGCGGGCCTCACTTCGGGAAACCCCGCCGAGCTGGTGACGCTGCTCGAATCCGCCCCGTCCACCCCGGAGACCACGCTCGCGCTGATCAGGGTGCTCAGTGAACTCGGCCGTCCGGTCCCGGACCAGCTGTTCGCGGACGCCGCCGGGCAGCTGCCGGGAGACTGGCGGATCTGGTGGTATCGGGGGGTCGGGCAGCTGGCCTCGGGGGACCCGGAGGAAGCAGCGCGCATCTTCGACGGGCTCTATTCGTGGCTCCCCGGCGAGGCCGCGCCCAGGCTGGCTCTCGCGTTCGCCCTCGAAGCCGGCGGAGCGGGCCAGGAGGCGGCTCGCCACTATGCGGCCATCTGGCAGACAGACCGGTCATACGTGAGCGCCGGCTTCGGCCTGGCCAGGCTCCGGCTGGCGGAGGGCGACCGCGCCGGGGCGGCCGCCGGCCTGGACGAGGTGCCCGCGACCTCCATCCACCGCACCGCCGCGCAGGCGGCCGCGGTGGCGGCGGCCGTGCGAGGACATGACCCCGCCGAAGGCGAGCTCGTCGCCGCGGGCGAGCGGCTGCGGAGTCTGAAGCTCGACGCCCGGGACCGCGACGGGCTGCTCTCGGAGGTGCTGCGGAGCGCCCTCGGCCGGGTCACCACCGGTCAGGCCACCTCATCAGGGCAGGCGACGCTGCTGGGCACACCGCTGCATGAGCAGGGTGTGCGCGCCGAACTGGAGCGCGTCTACCGGGCGCTGGCCAGATCGGCGCGATCCGTGGAGGAGCGGCACGACTTCGTCGATTTGGCCAACACCGTACGCCCGAGGACGCTGTGGTGAGCGGCGCCTGTCCCGCCTGCGGGACGCTCGTCCTGGTGGGCGAGGCATTCTGCGAGCAGTGCGGCCACGCGCTGGGAGTCGCCGGCTGCACCGCCTGCGGCGCTCCGGCGGTCGGGGCCGACGGATACTGCGAGAACTGCGGCATGCTCCAGCCCTCCGGCCGCGACCACGTCGAGATCGAGCTGGAGATCGCGGCCGGGGTGAGCGACCGTGGCCTGCGGCACAGCCGCAACGAGGACGCCATGGCGCTGACGGCGGCGGGCACGGTGGCGGGCACGGCGGCGGGCACGGCGGCGGGCACGGTGGCCGTAGGAGTGGTCTGTGACGGGGTGTCCACCTCGCTGCGCCCGGAGGAGGCCTCCCAGACCGCCGTCGACACTGCCGTGGCCGCCCTGGCGAAGCAGCTGGGGGAGGGGGCCGACCCCGAGACCGCGACCCGGGAGGCGGTACGGCTCGCCGCCGAAGCCGTCTTCGCCTTGGCCGAGCAGGGCGAGGACGCGCCCGCCTGCACTTACGTGTCGGCGGTGGTCGGCGGACGGCAGGTCACGGTCGGCTGGGTGGGCGACAGCCGGGCCTACTGGCTCGGATCCGGATCCGAGGTGCTGACCGGTGACGACGCCACCCCGGGAACGCACATGCTGACCGCCTGGCTGGGCGCGGACGCGGGCGAGGTCGTGCCGCACATCCGCACGTTCACCCCGGACGGGCCGGGCGTGGTCCTGCTGTGCAGCGACGGCCTGTGGAATTACTACCCCGAGCCGGCGACGCTCGCGGCCGTCGCCCTGAACGCCACCCCCCGCGCGGCGGCACAGCGGCTCGTGCGGCTCGCGCTGGAGGCCGGAGGACACGACAACATCACCGTCGTGGTGATCCCTTTCGGACCCGGGGATCAGGCCGAGGCCACCGTGGTCTTCCCGAAGGAGCAGCAGTGACCGACTTCACCATGCGCGTAGACCAGAACAAATACCTTCCTGCGGGAAGCGGGGAGGTGCACGCGATCGTCACGGTCGAGGCGAGCGGCCCGATCGAGCGTGCCCCCACGGCCGAGGCCGCCGAGATCATCATCGTCGACACCTCCGGCTCGATGTCGTACGACAAGATCGCCGAGGCGAGGAAGGCCGCGCGGGCCGCCATCGACACCCTCCGCGACGGCGTGCACTTCGCGGTCGTCGCCGGCAACCACGAAGCCCAGATCGTCTTCCCCGACCGGGCGGCGCTGGTGCCGGCGACCCCGGAGAGCAGGAACGCCGCGAGGGAGGCCGTCACCCGGCTGGTGGCCGACGGGGGGACGGCGATGGGCCGGTGGCTGCGTCGCGCCGCCGATCTGTTCAGCGATTTCCAGCAGGCGTACCCCGGCGCGATCAAGCATGCCATCCTGCTGACCGACGGAAAGAACGAGCACGAGAAGGCGCCGGAGTTCGCCGCGAACCTGGCGTACTGTACGGGGAAGTTCGTCTGCGACTGCCGCGGTGTGGGCGTCGACTGGGTGGTCGCCGAGCTTCGCGAGATCGCCTCCACCTTGCTCGGCAGCGTGATGGACATCCGCCGGCCCGAGGACCTGGAGGCCGACTTCCGGGCGATGACCCAGGCGGCGATGGGCAAGACGGTCGCGGACGTGGCGCTGCGTCTGTGGACGCCGCGCGCGGCGAAGCTGAACTTCGTCAAGCAGGTCTCGCCGACGTTGGAGGACCTGACCGGCCGCCGCACCGAGGTGGACGCGCTGACCGGCGACTACCCCACCGGAGCCTGGGGTGGTGAATCCCGCGAGTACCACATCAACGTGCGGGTGCCGGCCGGGAACGTCGGCCAGGAGATGCGCGCCGGCCTGGTGCGGCTGGTTCTGCCCGGGACCGGGGAGGTGCTGGCCAAGGGGAACATCCTGGCGCAGTGGAGCGACGACCCCGTCCAGTCGACCCGCATCAATCCCCGGGTGGCCCACTACACCGGCCAGCAGGAACTCGCCTCGCTCATCCAGGAGGGCCTGCAGGCCCGCAACGACGGCGACCTGGACACCGCGACCGCACGGCTCGGCAAGGCACGCGGCATCGCGGAGAAGGCCGGCAACGAGGAGACCGCCAAGCTGCTCGACAAGGTGATCGAGGTCGACCCTGACACGGGAACCGCCCGCCTCCGGCGGGACGTCGACAAGGCGGACGAGATCGCGCTCGACACCCGGTCGGTCCGCACCGTCCGGATGCGCAAGGACCCGGAGGCCTGAGCATGGCGATCTGCCCGGTAGGGCACGACTCCGCGGACGAGGAGTACTGCGACGTCTGCGGCGCGCTGCTGGCGGGCACCCCGCCCGGCCCGGCTGCTTCGGCTCCGGCCGTCCCGCCCGGCGCCCACCAGATGGACGACTGCCCCGACTGCGGGGCACCTCGTGGCGGCCGATTCTGCGAGAGCTGCGGGTACGACTTCGTGCTCGGCGGCGGGAACCGGGGGACGCCGCCCTCCACGCAGCCCTCCACGCCCTCCATGCCCTCCATGCCGGCCATTCCGGCCTCCGGCTGGGTCGCGGTGATCGAGGCGGACCGTGGCCACTACGAGGCGATGATCGCGCAGGGCGGCCCCGACGCGGCCCGCGTCACGTTCCCGCCGTACTGCCCGGAGCGGCGGGTACCTCTGGTCGGGACCGAGGTCAGGATCGGGCGGCGCAGCCAGTCGCGGGGGCTGGCCCCCGAAATCGACCTGGCCGGGCCGCCCGAGGATCCGGGCGTCTCCCACCTGCACGCGGTGCTGCTCGCACAGGCCGACGGGACGTGGCAGCTCGTCGACCCGGGATCCGCAAACGGAACTCTGCTCAACGGCAAGACGGTGGAGCACAACGCGCTGATCCCGCTCGGCGACGGGGATCGCGTCCACGTCGGCGCATGGACCAGCATCACGGTGCGGAAGGGCTGAGATGGCCGTTGTCACCCCCACCACCACCGGCCCCGCGTCCGTGCCCGTTCCTCCGTCCGCGCCTGTAGCCGCGCCTACGCCCACCCCTTCGCCGCCGCGCGCCCTGCGGCTGCGAACGGTTCCCGGCCGGATCCGCGCCGGGGCCGGTGCCGCCGTCCTCGCCGTCGGCCTGCTGTTCGCGCTGATGGGTGTGGCTCTGGGGCACGCCGGGGACGGACTGCGGGCGATCGGGCACACAGCGGGCCCGCAGGTGGTGGCCACCGCCGACCTGTACTTCGCGCTGAGCGACATGGACGCTCAGGTAGCCACTGTGCTGCTGGCCGGGGAAGAGAGCGGGCCCGGCCGCCAGGCGGCGCTGGACCGCTACGATCAGCGCCGCGCGCAGGCCGACAGCGCCGTGCTGCAGGCCGCCGACCTGGCTCGCGGCGACCCGACGGGGCAGCTGACCGTGCGCGCCGTACTCGACGGGCTCGGCCGCTACGAGCGGCTCGCGTCGCGCGCCCTGCTCCTGGACGAGCAGTCCCGGCATGGCGCCGGACCCCCCTCGCGGCCGGCTCTCGACGTCTATCGCCAGGCCACCGACCTGATGCGGTTGGACCTGCTGCCCAAGGCGTACAACCTCACGCTCGACAGCGGGACCGTCGTCAGGCACGCTTACGCGGACGAGTCGTCCGCCGTGCTGGCGGGCCGGTTCTGGGTGGCGCTCGGTGGGGCGCTCGCGCTGGCCGTCCTGGTCGCGTTGCAGGTCTTCCTGGCCCGTAGGTTCCGCCGTGCGATCAACCCGGCGCTGCTGGCGGCCACCGTCGTCGTCGGTGTGCTGACCATCGCGGGAGTGCTCGTCCTGCAGCGGGTGTCCGACGATCTGCGGACGGCCAAGGAGGATGGCTTCGACTCGGTTCTCGTGCTGTCTCGGGCACGCGCGATCGGAAACAGTCTGCACGGTGACGAGAGCAGGTATCTGCTCGACCCGCAGCGGGCGGACACCTACGAGCAGGTATACCTCGACAAGTCACAGTCGGTGCTCTACGTCCCCGGCGGGAACCTGGACAAGTACTACGCCGCGGTGGACAACAGCGTCGCCGCCTTCCCCGGCAAGGCGGACTTCCTCGGCTTCTACGGCTCGGAGGCCGACCGAATCACCCTGCCCGGCCAGCGTGAGGCACTGGCCAAGGTGCTCACGCTTTACCGGCAGTTCCAGCACGATGACCGGCAGATGCGGCAGTTCGCCACAACGGGCAAGAACAGGGACGCCGTGCGGCAGGCCATGGGCGCCTCGTTCGGGGCCTACGACGGCGCTCTGGTCGAGTTGACCAAGCTGCACCGACTGGCGTTCGACGCCGCCGTGGCGGCGGGCGACCGCGCACTCGGCGGCTGGAACCTTCTGCTGCCAGGGGCGGCGCTCGCCGCCGCCCTACTGATCCTGGTCGGAGTCCGGCCCCGGCTCGCCGAGTACCGGTGAAGGGAAGATGTTCATGGTCGCGCTGACCAGGAGGGGCCGATTGCGGCGCATCACCGCCTCGGTGCTGCTAGGGGCCGTAGCGCTGCTGTCGGCGACGGCCTGCGGCGCCGGCTCGTCGATCCTCGACAAGGATGTCCTGGTCATCGGGGTGAAGCCGGACCAGCCCGGGTTGGGGATGAAGAAGGCGGAGGGTGAGTTCGCCGGCTTCGACGTCGATGTGGCCGCCTACATCGCCCGCAAGCTGGGGAAGAACGCCAGGTTCGTCGCGGTGCCCTCGTCCGAGCGGGAGAAGGCGCTCATGGACGGCTCGATCGATCTGGTCGTCGCCACCTATTCGATCACCCCGGAACGCAAGACGAAGGTGGCCTTCGGCGGGCCGTACTACGTCGCACACCAGGACACTCTCGTACGGGCCCGGGAGAGCGCGGTCACCGGCGTGCGGGACCTGAAGGGGCGCAAGTTGTGCCAGGTGACCGGTTCGAACTCCTGGCGCCGGGTGAAGGAGGAACGGAAGATCGCCGTGGAACTGGTCGAGGCCGCCTCCTACAGCGAGTGCATGTCCGATCTGAAGGCGGGGAAGGTGGACGCGGTATCCACCGACGACCTCATCCTGGCCGGCTTCGCCACCTCGGATCTGAAGATCGTCAACGCGCCGTTCACCGACGAGCGGTACGGCGTGGGCATCAAGGCCGGGGACTTGGACGGCTGCGAGGCGGTCAACAAGGCCATCACCGAGATGTACCTGGACGGAACCGCCAAGAAGCTGCTGCAGGAGTGGTTCGGGAAGTCCGGCCTGGCGCTCACTTTCACCGTCCCGCAGTTCGAAGGCTGCGGTTGACCGCGGCGACGTACCGGTAGAAGGCCTTGGTGCGGTTGGCCGGGTTCTCGATCCAGGCGCGGCCCAGCTTCCCCCCGGCGAAGAACTGTTCGCGCTGGCCGCGACTGATCTCCAGCTGTACGCCCATGCCTCTGCGGTTCTTGTTGGCGATGTTACGCGTGCTCACACCCGCGATCTTGCCGGGCACCGAGGTCGCGACGGTGAACCCCGCCGCACGCAGTTCGGCGCTGACCTTACTGACAAGTCCCTTGTCGCGGCCGCCGACGTACGTCGTCGCCTTGGCGCCTGCGGCGGCGTGCCAGGAGACGGTGTAGTCGACCGCCGCCACCAGCTTGAGGGCCGTGGGCTCGTCGAAGCGGGTGGAGGTGATGTGGAGCTCCCTGTTGCCGGACGACTTGAGCCCCTCGAAGGAGTAGAAGGCGTAGCTGCCCCCTGCGGCCGCGTCGGCCAGCTGGGTGGTGGGCGGCTCGATCGCACCGCCGTGGATGGCGATGTGCGCCACTCGCGACCCACGTGGAAAGCGCTGTACGCGGCGGTAGTCCTTCCCTTCGGCCTGGTGGGCCGCGAGCTCCCGGAAGTTGGGATACGTATCGGCCCTGCTGGCCGAGGCGGCTTGGGCGGTATTGCAGAACGTGAGCACGAGTACGTTCGCCGCGACGACGAACAGCGCCTTCTTCATTGGGTAAACCTTTCGAAGATCACGGATTGCCCGAGAATACAAGACATGATCACGCGATCATCGCGGGGATCTGTTCACGGAGGACCCGGGCGAAGCGGTCGCGCCGGATCGACGGCCTGCAGACGGCGTGCAGACGGCGTGCGGGCGGCGTGCGGGCGGCGGGCGGCCTGCACGCGGAGGGCGTCAGCGGTGACGCGCCGGCCCCCAAGGCCCCCATCCGGACGGCGCGTCACGCCACAACGGGGCGAACGTTGCCCGACGCAGGACTAAACTTGGATTGTTCGTTATCTTGCATCATTCGTGTTTATGAAGGTAGGTTTGGCAGCATGAGCGCACCCAGGACCCCGACCACCGGCGACGAGCTGCGCGGTGTCGGCCTGCGGGTGACGGCCGCCCGCGTCGCACTGCTCGAGACCGTCCGGGACGGTGACCACCTCGACGTCGAGGCGATCGCCTCCGGTGTGCGCGATCGCGTGGGCCATGTCTCCCTTCAGGCCGTGTATGAGGCCCTCCACGCGCTCACCGCGGCGGGACTCCTTCGCCGCATCGAACCGGCCGGCAGCCCGGCCCGGTTCGAGGGACGCGTCGGGGACAACCACCACCACGTCGTGTGCCGGTCGTGCGGTGTCGTCGCTGACGTCGACTGCGCGGCCGGCGAGGCGCCCTGCCTGACCGCGTCCGACGACCGCGGCTTCTCGATCGACGAGGCCGAGGTCGTCTACTGGGGCATGTGCCCCGACTGTTCCACCGCCCGCAGTTCCTGAACACCGTGATTCCTGAACACCGTGATCCGCCTAGTACGGAAGGATTCCCATGTCTGAGAACCATGAGGCAACCGTTGTGGACACGAAGGGAGAGGCCGGAGGTGGCTGCCCCGTCGTGCACGAGCGCGCCCCGCACCCGACTCAGGGCGGCGGAAACCGCCAGTGGTGGCCGGAGCGGCTCAACCTGAAGATCCTCGCCAAGAACCCCGCCGTGGCCAACCCCCTCGGTGGGGAGTTCAACTACGCCGAGGCGTTCAAGACCCTCGATCTCGCGGCCGTGAAGCGGGACATCGAAGAGGTGCTGACGACCTCGCAGGACTGGTGGCCGGCCGACCACGGCCACTACGGCCCGCTCATCATCCGGATGGCCTGGCACAGCGCGGGCACCTACCGGGTCAGCGACGGGCGCGGCGGCGCCGGCTCCGGCCAGCAGCGCTTCGCCCCTGTGAGCAGCTGGCCGGACAACGCGAACCTCGACAAGGCCCGCCGCCTGCTCTGGCCGGTCAAGAAGAAGTACGGCCGGAAGATCTCGTGGGCCGACCTCCTGATCCTCGCCGGCAACGTCGCGCTGGAGTCGATGGGCTTCACGACCTTCGGCTACGCCGGCGGTCGCGTGGACGCCTGGGAGCCCGACGAGGACGTCTACTGGGGCCCCGAGACCACCTGGCTCGGCGACGAGCGCTACACCGGCGACCGGGACCTCGAGAACCCCCTCGCCGCGGTTCAGATGGGCCTCATCTACGTCAACCCGGAGGGCCCGAACGGCAACCCGGACCCGCTCGCCGCGGCGCGCGACATCCGGGAGACGTTCCGCCGGATGGCGATGAACGACGAGGAGACGGTCGCCTTGATCGCGGGTGGTCACACCTTCGGGAAGACCCACGGCGCCGGCCCGGCGGACAACGTCGGCCCCGACCCCGAGGCCGCCCCGATCGAGCAGCAGGGCCTCGGCTGGAAGAGCGCGTACGGCACCGGCAAGGGCGGCGACACGATCACCAGCGGTCTCGAGGTCACCTGGACCACCACCCCGACCACGTGGGACAACAGCTTCTTCGAGATCCTGTTCGGCTACGAGTGGGAGCTGACCAAGAGCCCCGCCGGCGCGAACCAGTGGAGGCCGAAGGACGGCGCCGGAGCCGGCACCGTCCCCGACGCCCACGACTCGTCGAAGAGCCACGCTCCGATGATGCTGACGACCGACCTCTCGCTCCGGGTCGACCCGATCTACGAGCAGATCTCGCGGCGCTTCCTGGAGAACCCCGACGAGCTCGCGGACGCCTTCGCCCGCGCGTGGTTCAAGCTGACCCACCGCGACATGGGCCCGGTCGCGCGCTACCTCGGCCCGGAGGTTCCGGCCGAGCCGCTGCTGTGGCAGGACCCGCTGCCGGCGCGGACGTACGAGCTCGTCGACGCCGAGGACATCGCCGCCCTCAAGGGCCGGATCCTCGACTCGGGCCTGTCGGTGTCCCAGCTGGTGTCCACCGCGTGGGCGTCGGCCGCGTCCTTCCGTGGTAGCGACAAGCGCGGTGGCGCCAACGGCGCGCGCATCCGCCTCGAGCCGCAGAGCGGGTGGGAGGTCAACGACCCCGACCGGCTGGCGACGGTGCTGCGCACGCTGGAGGGGATCCAGGAGGCGTTCAACTCCGCCCAGACCGGTGGCAAGCAGGTCTCGCTCGCCGATCTGATCGTGCTCGCGGGGTGTGCCGCCGTGGAGAAGGCCGCCAAGGACGCCGGCTTCGATGTCGAGGTCCCGTTCGCGCCCGGCCGCATGGACGCCTCGCAGGAGCAGACCGACGTGGAGTCGGTCGCCGCGCTCGAGCCGTCCGCCGACGGGTTCCGCAACTACCTCGGGAAGGACAGCAGGCTGCCGGCCGAGTACCTGCTGATCGACCGGGCGAACCTGCTGACCCTGAGCGCGCCGGAGATGACGGTGCTCGTGGGCGGTCTCCGCGTCCTGGGCGCGAACCACCAGCAGTCGCCGCTCGGCGTCTTCACCACGACTCCCGGCTCGCTGACCAACGACTTCTTCGTCAACCTGCTCGACCTGGGCACGACGTGGAAGGCGACGTCCGAGGACGCGAACACGTTCGAGGGTCGCGACGCCGCCACGGGCGAGGTCAAGTGGACCGGCAGCCGGGCCGACCTCGTCTTCGGGGCGAACTCCGAGCTGCGCGCGGTCGCGGAGGTCTACGCGAGCGATGACGCGAAGGAGAAGTTCGTGAAGGACTTCGTCGCGGCGTGGGACAAGGTGATGAACCTCGACCGGTTCGACCTCGTCTGATCATGACGTCCAGGTCGGCCCGCGCCGGCCGACCTGGACGTCCCGCTCCTTTGCTGGTGGTGGGGCGGAGACGGGGCAGCTCACCTCACAGCTCGAAGACCAGCCGGGCAGGGATCTGGCCGGAGAGGATTTCCTCGACGGCCTGGTTGATCTCTTCCAGGTCGCGGGTCTCGTACTTGACCGTCGTGCGACCGGCCGCGTGCAGCCGGAAAACCTCGGCGAGGTCGGCGCGGGTGCCGACGATGGACCCGATCACGCTGATGCCGCCGAGCACCGTCTCGAAGATGGGCAGGGGCATCACGTTGTCCTGGGGCAAGGAGACCAGCACGAGGCGCCCGCCCCGGCGCAGGGACGCATGCGCCTGCTGCAGGACCCGGGGGTCGGCCGCCAGGACGACGGCCACGTCGGCGCCGCCGAGGTCGCGGATCGCGGCGACCGGGTCGGTGGTCTTGGCGTTGACGACGTGGGTGGCGCCGAGCTCGCGGGCGAGGCGGAGCTTGTCGTCGGTGACGTCGATCGCGATGGTGTCGGCACCGAAGATCTGTGCGTACTGCTGGGCCAGGTGCCCCAGTCCGCCGATGCCGAAGATCGCCGCGCGTTCTGTGGGGCGTAGCCCGGAGACCTTGACGGCCTTGTAGGTGGTCACACCGGCGCAGGTCAGGGGAGCGGCGTCGAACGGGCTGACGCCCGAAGGCACGGGGACCACGTGGCTCGCGTAGGCCGCGACGTACTCGGCGTGGCAGCCGTTGAAGCTGTAGCCGGTGTTCAGTTGCGACTCGCAGAGGGTTTCCCGTCCGCTCAGGCAGTAGTCGCAGCTGCCGCATGCGTAGCCCAGCCAGGGGACCGCTACCCGCTCGCCGACGGTGCGGCCGGTGACGGCGGCTCCGACCTGCTCGATCACGCCGACGCCCTCGTGGCCGGGTGTGAACGGCAATGCCGGCTTGATCGGCCAGTCGCCGTGTGCGGCGTGGATGTCGGTGTGGCACAGCCCGCTGGCCTCGACCCGGACCAGCACCTGGCCGGGCTGGAGCTCAGGGATCTGAAGATCGCGGATCTCGATCGGGCGGTCGAACCCGGTGACCAGTGACGCACGCATTGCCAGCCTCCTCGCATTGGACTTCCAGCGTCCAGCCTGCGATGCCCCCGCGGGGAGGGTCGAACGGGCCACGACCGGCGGGTCGAACGGGCCACGACCGGCGGGTCGAAGGGCCATCCGGATCCGCGGCCCAAGGTCCCGCACCGCCCGCCGAATGGGTCAACGCTTGAGCGGCTATGGGCCGACCCCTCGAGCCACTCTGCGTCGAGGGGTTGGCCAGCGGGGTCTGAAATGAGCACGTGTGGTGTGAATTCGGTAATTCGGTGCACGTCTGCGCCCTGTGTACAAGCCGGGCGGGCTGAAGAAGCGCGCGGCCCCGTCGAAAAGCATTGACCATCCAGCCATATGTAAGTAACTTCCGAACAATGCTGTGACTTTGCATGGCATTTACCTTCATGCGAAGGGCTGGACGACAGATGCGTGCACCGAGGCGCAGCGCGCCGAAACGCCCACTGCGGCAGAGGGGAACCTGAAGGTCGCCCTGGTCTGCCTCCTCGCCGACGCCCCCGTGGAAGAGGCGCGGATCGCACTACAGGCCGCAGACGGCAGGGTCCGCGCTGCGCTCGCCGAACTGGTTACGAGCCGAAAGGAAGTTCCATGAGGAGAAGGTGGATCGCGGGGGCGATCGGGGTACTCGCGGTGGCGCTGGCGGCGTGCGCGCCCGGTGGCGGCGCGTCCGACCAGGGCGACAAGGCGGGCACTGACAAGGTCACGCTGAGTCTGTGGTCGTGGCGTGTGGAGGACGTCAAGGCGTACGAGAAGATCCTCGCCAAGTTCGAGGAGTCGCACCCGAAGATTCACGTCGAGTTCAAGCCGTTCCAGGCCACCGAGTACAACAACATCCTGGCGACGGGCCTGTCCAGCAGCGGCGGTCCCGACGTCGCCCAGCTCCGGGCGTACGGCGGGCTCCAGCCGCTGGTCGAGGCGGACCAGCTCCTCCCGCTGGACGGCAAGGTGGAGGCGCTGTCCGGCTTCGACGCCAAACTGCTGGAAGGCGCCAAGGGTCACACCGACGGCAAGATCTACGGTGTGCCGTTCGCCTATCAGACGCTCCAGGTGCTCTACAACAAGAAGCTGTTCAGCGACAACGGCATCCAGCCCCCCGCCACCTGGGACGAAATGATCGCGGCGGCCAAGAAGCTGAAGTCGGCCGGGATCACGCCGTTCGCCGTCGCGGCCGGGCCCGATTCCACCTGGACGCTGCCGATCGTCCACGAGATCTTCGGCAACGCCCGCTACGGCAGCACCGCGTTCCGGGACGCGCTGGTCGGCGGCGAGAAGAAATTCACCGACCCCGACTTCACGGCCTCGATCAAGCTGATCAAGGACCTGGAGCCGTACTTCCCCAAGGACGTGGTGGCCGTCAAGATCCCCGACGTCCAGGCGCTGTTCGCCACCGGGAAGGCCGCGATGTACCCGACGGGCAGCTTCGACCTGGCGCCCGTGCTCGCGGCCAACCCGAGCCTGGAGGTCGGCGTCTTCCAGGCGCCGCCGCCGCCCGGCTCACCGGTGACCACGCCCGTCACGCCGGGCTGGGCCGACGGCTCGTTCGGCGTCAACGCCAAGTCGGCCCACCAGGCCGAGGCGCTCGAACTGGTCAACTGGATGGCGACGCCGGAGTTCGGGCAGCTCTACGCGACCGAGCTGAAGCAGCTGTCCGCGGTCCCCGGGGTCACGCCGTCGGACCCGCTGCTGGCCGAGATGGCCAAGAACTACGCCGGCAACGGCGCGCCGTACATGCTGCTCGTCAACTTCCGGTACGGCCAGCCGAACGGTGACGCGGTCTTCCGGGACGAGGTGCAGAAGATGCTCGCGGGTCAGACCGACCCCGAGGCGGTCGCCGAGAGCGTGCAGAAGGGTGTCGAGCAGTGGTTCAAGCCGGGGAACTGAGCGCTCCTCGACGTCGCGCGGCACGTACCGGCGCCGGTCGCCGGTACGTGCCGCGGTGGCGGGTGCTGGCCGTCTTCCTGCTCCCCGCGCTCCTGCTCTACTCGGTCTTCATGATCTATCCGCTGGTCAGCGCGCTCGACTACAGCTTCTTCAAGTGGCGCGGGATCCGGCAGATGGGGTTCGCCGGGCTCGACAACTACCGGGACCTGCTCAGCATCTACCCGTACGACCAGCAACTGTGGCGGGCGTTCGCGCACAACGCGCTGTTCTTCGTCGGGACCATGGTGATCCAGAACACGGTCGGGCTGCTCTTCGCCCTCCTGCTGTTCCAGTACGGCCGCGGCAGGCGGTTCCTGCAGGCCGCGTTCACCACCCCGTACCTGGTGGACCCGCTGGTCGTCGGCTACCTGTGGAGCCTGCTGCTCAACCCGACGTTCGGCCCGGTCAACGCGCTGCTTGAGGCGGTCGGGCTGGACTCGTGGGCGTTGCCCTGGCTGGGCGACACACGTACGGCGCTGCCGATCGTCATCCTGGTCAACGCGTGGCAGTGGGTGGGCTTCCCCATGCTGCTGTTCTCCGCCGCGCTCGCCGGAATCCCGGCCGAGTACCACGAGGCGGCCCGGGTCGACGGGGCCTCGGCCTGGCAGGCGTTCCGGCGGGTGACGCTGCCGCTGCTCACTCCGGCGATCGGCGTGGTGAGCGTGCTGACGTTCATCGGCAACTTCAACGCCTTCGGGCTGGTCTACGCGATGGCCGGGTCGACCGGATCCCCGGCGGGTTCGACCGACGTGCTCGGTCTGCTGTTCTACCGGGTCGCGTTCGTGGAGGGCGGCGTGGAGGCGATCGGGCGGTCGTCGGCGCTCGCCGTGCTGATGTTCGTGTTCATCTTCGGGGTGTCGCTGCTGGCGACCTCGTACTTCCGCCGCCGCGAAAGGAGGCTGGTGTGACGTCCGCGCGCCGGGCTCCGGGGCGGGTCGCCGTCCACCTGCTGCTGTGGGGGTACGCGGTCGTCGCGCTGCTGCCGCTGGTCGTCATGCTGTTCAATTCGCTGCGGCCGACCAGTGAGATCTTCACCGCGCCACTGGGGCTGCCGACGTCCCCCACGCTGGACAGTTACCTCCGGGTGTGGACGGACGCGTCGTTCAGCACGTACTTCCTGAACTCGCTGATCGTCACCTGCGGCGCGGTGCTGCTCGGCACGGTGGTCTCCGCGCTGGCGGCCTACCCGCTGGCCCGCTACGACTTCTTCGGCAACCGCGTGCTCGGGGCGTACTTCCTGGCCGGGCTGATGCTGCCGATCCGGCTGGGCCTGGTGCCGATCTTCTACCTCATGGACTCCATGGGGTTGATCGACTCGCTGCTCGGGCTCACGCTGCTGTACGCCGCGTCCGGGGTGCCGTTCTGCATCTTCGTGCTGTCGGCGTTCTACCGTTCCCTGCCCGGTGAGCTGGACGAGGCGGCTCGGCTCGACGGGGCCGGCGAGTTCCGGATCTTCGGGCAGATCATGCTGCCGCTGGTGCGGCCCGCGCTGGCGTCGGTGATGTTGTTCCAGTTCGTGCCGCTGTGGCATGAGTTCCTCTACCCGCTGGTGCTGCTGCGCTCCGACGAGAAGTTCACGATCCCGCGCGGGTTGTCGCAGTTCTTCGGCGAGTACACGACCGACTGGTCGGCGCTGTTCGCCGGGCTGGTCCTCGCTACGGCGCCGCTCTTCGTGCTCTTCGTCCTCGCGACCAAGCAGATCATCGCGGGGCTGACCGCCGGTATGAGCAAGTAGGAAATGACCTGCACCATTTGCGCTGTACATGTTAGAGACTTCGACGGAGGCGGCGTGGACCCCGGCGGCGACTACTCGAGCGGCATCCTGGTGCGGTTGCGCGGCGCGATCCCGTCTCTGCGGCCCTCCGAGCAACGGGTCGCGCACGCGGTGCTGGCCGATCCCCAAGGCGTCGCCGACCGGCCGATCGGCGTGCTCGCCCGAGAATGCGGCACCTCGGAGACCACGGTGCTGCGGTTCTGCCGGGCCATGGGGCTGCGCGGCTACCGCGAGCTGCGCCTCGCGCTCGCCCGCGAGGCGACCCTGGAGGCTTCGCGTGCCGGCGGCGCCCGCCCGCTCGACGGCGACATCAGCGCCGACGACCCGCTGGAGGAGATCGTCGCCAAGATCGGCTACAGCGACTCCCGCGCGGTGGCGGAGACCGCCGAGCACCTCGACGTCGCCGCCCTGGAGCGCGCGGTCAACGCGATCGTCGAGGCCCGCCGGGTGGATCTCTACGGCGCCGGGGCGAGCGGCTTCGTCGCGGCCGACCTGCACCAGAAACTGCACCGGATCGGCCTGATGGCGTCCGCCTGGCGGGACTTCCACAGCGCGCTCACCTCGGCAGCGCTGCTGCGCACGGGCGATGTCGCGATCGGCATCTCGCACACCGGCACCACAGTCGACGTCCTGGATGCGCTGCAGCTCGCCGCCGACCATGGGGCGACCACGATCGCGATCACGAACTTCCACCCCTCGCCGATCACCGAGCTGGCCGACATCGTGCTGAAGACCGCGGCCCGCGAGACCCCGTTCCGCTTCGGCGCGATGGGCAGCAGGATCGCCCAGCTCACCGTCATCGACTGCCTCTTCGTCGGGGTGGCCGCCCAGCGCACGTACGACGAGACCCTCACCGCACTGGAGGACACCTACCGCGCGATCAGCAGCCGCCGGCGCAAGTGAGTGCGGCCGGCCGCGATCCGAATCCCGAACAGGCCTAGTACGGCAGGTAGTAGGTGAGCAGATCGGCGGTGAGCGGTGGGAAGAGTGCCTGGAACAGCTCCTCCTCCCTCCTGGCGTAGACGTCCGGCCGGATCCGGGTCAGCCCCTCGATGCCGTGCGGGCCGAACAGCAGGGCGGGCAGGTAGTCGGGCGCCACTCCGGCGCCTCCCACGATTCCGGGACTCTGCATCGCGCCGCCGGCGACGACCTCGCCGAGGCCGTCCGCGTGGACCGGGATCCGGTAGTGGGCGCCGAAGGTGGAGATGACGATGTCGCGGCCGGTGCGATCCATCCCGGCTGTGGTGAGGCGGTGCCAGAGCAGCGGCCGCAGCCGACCGAGGAGCGCCGCGACGTCCGGGATGCGGACGTAGTACTGCTCCGCCTGCTTACGCGGTTCGTAGTCGAGGAACTCCTGCCAGGCGGTGGCGGTCACTGTGCCGGCCCGATGGACGACCCGCACCTCGCTGTCGGGTACCAGGGCGGCGACGCCACGGAGCAGATCCCGCGCCGCCGCCTCGTCGCGTGCGGCGGCCTCGGCCAGGAGCACCCCGTCGTCGGGGGGCGTGGTGCGTCCGACGGCGACGACGGCGTCGGCCTGCTCGAGGACCCAGAGGTTGCTCGCCTCGTGGGCCAGCAGCCATCGCCAGCATGCCGCCGAGTGCGGCATGGCCACGTCGAACCGGCTCTGGGTCGCGTCCTGCAGGGCCGCCATGGCGGGGATCTCGGAGGGCCGGGCGGCGCGGAGTGCGGGTGTTCCCTCGCCGGGCGGTGGTGTGCGCACGGTCTGCGCCGGCGGTATGTCGATGGCGTACTCGTAGCCGAACAGCCGGTAGAAGTACGGGATCCCGATCATCGCCTGCATGACGTGGCCGCGGGCGGCGGAGCGGTCGTGGGCCCATCGCATGAGCGCCCGTACGAGTCCGCGTCCTTCGTACTCGCGGTCGGTGGCAACCAGTTCGACCTGCCCGGCGGGCAGGTGGACGCTGCCGATGCGCACCTCTTCGTCGAGGAGCGTCGCGGTGGAGACGACCCGGTCGCCGTCGACGACCACGGCGCAGGCGGACCAGCCGGCGTCGGGGTCTGTGACGACCAGCCGGTGGTCGAGCGCGTCGGCCGGTTCACCGCGTTCGGCGAGGAGCGTGCCGATCTGGTCGAGGTCTGCGGGCTGTGCCTGTCGCAGCACGAGGCCGTCGGCCAGTGAGATGGGTGCGGGGAAGCCTGTGGTCGCGGTCACGGGGGGACTATCGCATCGTCTGGGCCGCATCGTCCATGGTCTTAGAGCTCCGCTCCCTTTCCGCGGATGAGCTCGCGCAGCGCGAGGAGTTGCGGACGCCGGTCGTCCGACCGCCACTGCATCTCCAGGGGAAGCGTCGCCCGCTCCTGCAGCGGAACCGCGACGACGTTCTCGGACAGGTGGCCGGTCGTCGATCCCGGCACGAGGGAGAACGCCCGCCCCTGCGACAGGAGGTAGAGCCGGGAGCCGACGATCCTGGGCGGGCTCACGAGCACGTGCGGTTCGAGCCCGCGGTCGGCGCACATCGCGAGGACGAAGTCGTAGTACTTCGGATGCTGCTCTCTCGGCCACAGGAGCAGGGGAACGTCCGCGAGGTCGCGGAGGGCGACGCCCGGCAGCCTGGCCGCCGGATGTTCGCGGCTGATCGCGACGAAGACCGGCTCGTCGGCGATCGTCTCCTTGCGGAAGCCGGGCATGTCGTCGAGGAACCGTCCCAGGCCGATGTCGGCGAGCTCGGCCGCGAGAGCCGATGAGACGGCGCCGGTCTCGACGGCCATGTCATCGATCTTGAGGGTGGGAAGGTCGATCTCCGCCTGGCTCAGGACGGCTGGGAGCAGGCGGTTCACGACGCTTGGGGACGCCACGAGGCGAGCGGTGTTCAACCTCGATTCCTCATGGAGCAGGACCTTCCCGATGAGGGAGCCCGCCCGGTCGAGGAGCAGGCGGCCCTCGGACGCCATGACCCTGCCCGCCGGGGTCAGGGTGACCGTGCGGCGGCTGCGGTCGAGGAGGGCGAGACCGACGGCCCGTTCCAGTCGGGCGACCTCCTGGCTCACCGTGGGCTGGGAGATGTGCAGCTTCTCCGCGGCACGCCCGAAGTGGAGGCAGTCGGCGACGGCGAGAAAGACTTCGACCTGCCTGAGAGTGAACTTCATAGCGTGAAGCTATCGCAGCCCGAGTTTTTCATTCTGGTTCTTGAGTGCACGCCTCCCTAGCCTGTGAAGCCCGTGCTCACGCCACGCTCTGTGGGCGACTCGAAGAAGGTCTGAACGTATGTCACGTCTTGCGATCCACGTCTCCGATGAGATCACGCGCGCGGTGGAGACCGGCGCGCCGGTCGTCGCGCTCGAATCCACGATCTTCACCCACGGCCTTCCTCGGCCCCGGAACCTGACGGTCGCCCTCGAAGCGGAGGAGCGGATCCGGGCGGAGGGAGCGGTCCCCGCGACGGTCGGCGTCTACGACGGCGTCCCCACGGTCGGGCTGACCGCCGAGCAGATCGCGGCGCTGTCGGAGGCCGACGACATCGACAAGGTGAGCCTCCGCGACCTGCCCGTGGTAGCCGGGCTCGGGCGGCACGGCGGGACGACCGTCGCGGCGACCGCCTACCTCGCGAACCGGGTCGGCGTGCGGGTCTTCGCGACCGGCGGGCTCGGCGGCGTCCACCGCGGCGCCTCCGAGACGTTCGACGAGTCCGCGGATCTGACGACGCTCGCCGTGACGCCCATCACGATCATCAGCGCGGGCGTGAAGTCGATCCTCGACATCGGGGCGACCCTGGAGCGGTTCGAAACGCTGAACATCCCCGTCATCGGGTACGGGACGCGCCGCTACCCCGGCTTCTACATCTCGGACTCCGGATATGAGCTGCATTATTCGGTGAACTCTCCCGAGGAGGCCGCGAGGATCATCTCCGCCCGCGACGAACTGGGGCTGCGGCAGGCGGTCCTGCTCGCCAACCCCGTCGACGAGTCGCGGCAACTGCCGCCGGACGTGCTCGACGACGTGCTGCGACGCGCGTGGGCGGAGGCCGACAGGCAGGGGATCAACGGCAACGCCGCGACGCCGTTCCTGCTCGAATTCATTCAGCGGGACACCGGCGGCCGCAGCCTGGAGGTCAACGTGGACGTCTACCGCGGCAACGTCACCCTCGGCGCCAGGGTCGCGGCGGCGCTGTCCGCGGAGACGGCGCGGGACCGGACCTAGGTGACCGGTGCTTTTCTGACGATCTCGCGGTGAACGAGTGTGCGGCCCCGGTTCGGGAGTCATTCACGCCGCGGTTCGGCGGCGGGTACGAGGGTGGGCGCCGGTCGTCACGTTCCCGCTGCCAGAGCTTCGTGGTCACGAACCTCGCCAGGGTGGATGCCCGCGGTCGAGCGGGCATTCGACGATGGCGCCAAGGGCCTGCTCCGGCGATCGTCGGCACGGGCCAGCAGATATCCGAGTACCGACAGACCCGACGCGACACCGGCCACGAACAGGTTCACCGGCACTCCGGCGACACGCGGTATCTGCCCGGGCTCGTCCTCGGCCTCGGATCCCGGCAGCGCGACCGCGATGTAGAAGGGCGCATAGGTGAGGATCGGATGCAGTGCAGCGACCTTCAGCGCGAGATCCCGTTCTCGACGTGTTCCCGGTCGCCACAGCAGCCACAGCGCGGCGATTGACCAGCCCACGTCGGTCGCGACGGCCGACGCCGCGTGGAAGCGGGCGTGCGGCGTCCAGCGGGGGTTGAAGACGTGCGTGCGGTTCAGGTCCGCCAGGGCATGGCTGATCCCAGTGCCCAGGACGGCGGCTGTCACGAGCAGCTGACCGACTCTCGCCATTGTGTCCTCCGGGAGTGCCTGGCCAGACGGCGTTCGGCGAAGCAGTGGCGGGCCCCTGCGGTCCGCCCTCCGCTGTGGCCTCCCCTCATGTTGGCCGATTACGCCGCCCGGACGGCAAACTCTCCGCGGTCCCTGGGTGGGGAACCCCCGGCCGTACACGACCACGTCGGGAGCGCCCTGGTCGGCCGCACGCCTGGAGGCCTGCGGGGTCAGGAGCAGGCGGCCAGGAGCTTCTTGCTGGCCAGGTTGACCTTCTTGCTGATTTCGCTCGCCGTGGCGGAGCCGACGTCGAGCTGGGAGAACGCGTCGACCATCTCGGACAGGGCCGCCTTGAGACCACCGTCGGCCCGCTCGGAGAGCTTCTTGAGTGTGTCGGCGTGGCCCGAGATCGCCTTGTTCATGCTCTCGTGGTCGGTGGGCGCCGCCATCACCTTGGCCATGAAGTCGCCCGTCGCGGCGACCGCCTCGGCACAGATCGCCGGGTTGCCCGGGCCGCCCGCGACACCTTTCGTACCGTCGTCGGTGCCACTGTCGTCGGCGCCGCCTGCGACCTTGCTGACGCCGGCCGGCTTGCCTTCTCCGCTCTTGCCGCCGCCGCCGCCGTCGGTGGTGTTGCAGGCCGCGGTGAGGGAGACGAGCACGATCGCCGCGACGGCTGTGAGGGTCTTCCGGAGGTTGCTCATTGGTGGTCCTTCCGATGTTTCGTCACTGAGAAGGAGCTTTCACGCGCTCCCTTGAGGCTCGCTTTCAAAGGCCTGTCACCCAGTGAACACGGCGGACGGGCCGAGGTCGGGGAAAATCGCTGGAGTCAGACCGGTGGACGCAGGTGCCACGGTCCTCAAGCCTGGCCCGCCAGTGGCTGAGAGTGATCCGTGTCAGCACGGATATCGGCAGCTCATGCGTGCGCCCCGGGCCTCTCGCCGGAGACGACGGGAGGGGCCGCCGGACGGGGCTTCAAGCACCTCTACATTCCGGGGTGCTGCCAGACGAGCGGTACGGTCGGCGGCACCCCGGGAACTGTCGGTGCCGAGTGCTTGGGTGGGGGCATGCGTTACGGCATCGACGTCGCGATCCTCGGTGACCTTGCAGATCCGGCACGCCTGGTCACCCTCGCCCGGGAGGCCGAGGCCGCCGGGTGGGACGCCGTGCTGGTGTGGGACCATCTGGCCTTCGCCTGGGGCATGCCGTCGGCCGACCCATGGGTGGCGCTGGCCGCCGTGGCCCAGGCGACCTCGCGAATCAGGCTGGGCACGGCGGTGACGGCCGTGGCCCGGCACCGCCCGGAGAGGCTGGCCCAGACCGTGGCGACGCTCGACAGGCTGAGCGGCGGCCGCGCGATCCTGGGCGCCGGGCTGGGCGGCGTGACGCGGGAGTTCACCGCCTTCGGCTCAGCGCGTCCCGGCGGGGTCGTGCTCGACGAGGCACTCGACGTGATGAGCTCGCTCTGGTCCGGTGACGAGGTGCACCACCGGGGCGCTTGTTACACCGTCGACGGGGTGCGGCTCGCGCCGCTGCCCATCCAGCGGCCCCGGGTCCCGGTGTGGGTCGGCGGCACGGCGCCGGGCGCCCTTCGGCGTGCCGCACGCTGGGACGGCTGGATCGTCGCCGGAGATGACCAGGAGGGCCGCATGACGCTTTCGCCCGACTCCCTGGCCGCTCAGGTCACCGAGCTGCGCCGGCACCGGGCTACCGCGGGTGACCTCGACGTGGCGGTCATCGGGGTGAGCGAGCCCGGCTCAGCGGTGCGGGCCTATGCCGAGGCGGGCGCCACGTGGTGGCTGGAGCACCTCCACAGCTACCGGGGCTCAGTGGAACGGCTGATGCAGCGCGTCAAGGCGGGCCCACCCGCGCCGTAGCGCCGCGTCCAGGATGCTCGCCGGTGGCGCCGGAACCGGACACGTCCTGCTGTCGACCGGGTCTCAGTGGTGGTCCGCGGCGCTGCCCTGCCGTTGTCCCTTGAGGAGGAACCAGGCGGCCAGGGCGGTGGCCAGGAGGACCACCGCGCCGGCGGCAGCCGTACTGGCCAGGCCCGCGGTGAAGGCGTCCTGGGCGGCGGTCAGGAGGGCGTGGCCGTCGGCTCCGCCGAGTGAGGCGGCGGCCTCCGCCGCGCCCCCTATGGAGGCGTGCGCGGCCTCGGCGATTGCGGGCGAGATGCCGGGCGGGGTGGTGAAGCCCTGGTAGACGCCGTTCACGATGGAGCCGAGGACGGCGATGCCGAGCGCCGCGCCGAGCTCGTAGGCGGTCTCGGCGACGGCGGAGGCGGCGCCCGCCTGCTCCTTCGGGACGCTGGAGACGATCACGTCGGCGGTGGTGGTGAAGGCGAGGCCCGCGCCGACGCCGACCAGGAGCAGCGTGGTGAGCAGCAGCCCGTAGCCGGTGCTCGGTTCGAGCCTGGTCAGCAGGAGCAGGGCGACGCCGATGCCGGCGAGTCCGCCGGAGATGACGGCGCGGACCGAGGTCCGGCGGACCGCCGCTCCGGCCAGCAGTCCGGTGAGTACGGCGCCCGCGGTGGCGGGCAGCTCGGCGATGCCCGCCTGGAGCGGCGAGAGGCCCTGGACGAGCTGGAGGAACTGGGAGAGGAAGAAGACCAGCCCGGTCAGGCCCAGTACGGCAAAGAGGTCACAGGCGACGACCGCGGAGAAGCCGCGGTGGCGGAAGAGGCGGACGTCGATCAGTGGTGCGGCGAGGCTCTTCTGCCGGCGGACGAACCAGACCAGGGCGGCGGCACCGACCGCGCCGGCCACGCCGACCTGCGTCGACCAGCCGTGCGACGCGGCGTTCTTGATCGCGTACACCACACCGATCATGCCGACGAGCGAGAGACCGACGCTGGGCAGGTCCCACGGTCCGGGTGCGGGGTTCTTCGACTCGGGCAGCAGCTTCGCGCCGACCAGGACCAGGAGGGCCATCACCGGCAGGTTGATGAGGAAGACCGAACCCCACCAGAAGTGCTCCAGCAGGAATCCGCCCGCCAGCGGACCGAGGGCCGCCCCGGCCGAGGCGCTGGAACCCCAGATGCCGATGGCGAGGGAGCGCTCACGTGGGTCGGAGAAGATGTTGCGGATCAGCGCGAGGGTGGAGGGCATCAGCGTCGCTCCGGCCACGCCCAGCAGGGCGCGGGCGGCGATCAGCAGTTCGGGGCTGGTGGCGTAGGCGTTGAGCAGCGAGGCGGCGCCGAAGGCGGTGGCGCCGGCCAGCAGGAGCTTCTTGCGGCCGATGCGGTCACCGAGGCTGCCCATGGAGACGAGTAGGCCGGCGATGACGAACGAGTAGACGTCGCCGATCCACAGCAACTGGACGCCGGACGGCTTGAGGGCCTCGCTGATGAACGGGGTGGCCAGGGCGAGGACCGTCGCGTCGACGGCGACCAGGAGTACGGCGAGTACGAGCACGCCGAGCGCGGCCCAGCGGCCGGGGTGCTTGTCGTACCGCTCGGTCGGCTCCGGTGTCGGCCGCGAAACGGTGGTCATGGTGCGGTTTGTCCTTCGACAGGGTGGGGGTCGTGAGCGCCGCCGCGATCAGGGCTGCGGGGTGCGGCGTTCGAGGCCGCCCAGCATCAACCCGGTGATCATCGCGGTGTAGTCGCGGGGTGCGGTCTTGCCGAGCTGGATGGTCCAGGCGGCGGCGGAGATGAGCCCGTAGAGGGCTTCGATGAGCCAGACCGGGGAGAGGTCGATGCGGAACTCGCCGGACTCCTGGCCGCGCTTGAACAGCGCGGCGATCCGGACGTCGATCAGCTGCCAGCCCTCGTTGAGCTCCTCGCCCTCGAAGAGCTGGTTCTCGGTGGACAGGAAGGCGAGGAAGCTCGCGACCGGGCGGCTGGCCTCGACCAGCCGTACCAGCGCCTCGGTGGCACTGCCGTCGTCCAGCCGGGCCTGGTCCACGACCTCCTGGAGCTGGCGCATGCCGAGTTCCTCAAGGGCGCGGATGAGCGCGTCCCGCCCGGCGAAGTGCCGGTGCAGGGTGGCGCGGCTGATCCCGGCGGCCTTGGCGATCTCGTCCTGGGTGGCGGTCGCCTTGCGCGAGAGCAGGTCCGCCGCGCAGCGGAGTACGTGGTCACGATCGAACGCCATGAGACAAATATACCTCATGTGAGACATTGATGTCTCAATTCAACGTGTTTTGGCGCGGTGGGGGGCGATCAAGGGAGGGCGGCGGGCGCCGCGCGCGGCCTGTGCGGCGGCTTCCGGCCCGTACAGATCTCCTCAAAAGTGGCGTAAGTCACTACGCTCTATCGAAGTTTCGTCTGTTGCGCCGGTTGGAGAACTTCATGTCTTTCGCTGGACTCTCGGCTCCCTCGGAAGCGGCGGTGGACGTCGCCCTCGCCCGCAGACAGTCTCTCGCTGACCTGCTGCGCCGCTCCGCCAGACGCCATCCCCGCCGGCTCGCCGTCTCGGACGGGAGGACCAGCCGTACCTTCGCCGAGCTGGACGAGGACGCCTCCCGGGTGGCCGCCGCGCTGATCGCGAGAGGTGTGCGGCCGGGTGAGCGGGTCGCGGTGCTCTCGCGCAACAGCGTGGAATACGTGCAGACGATCTTCGGGGTCGCCCGCGCCGGAGCGGTCCTCGTGCCGATCAACTTCATGCTCGGGGCCGACGAGGTCGGCTACGTGCTCGCGCACTCGTCCGCCGTCGCACTGATCGCGCAGGACGCGCTCCTTCCCGTGGCGCGGGACGCGGTCAAGGCGGCCGACCGCCTCCGGATCCGCGTCGTGTACGGGGACGCCGACGAGTGGGAGCCGTTCAGCACGCTGCTCGCTCACGAGGCCGCCGAGGATCCGGCCGTCCTCATCGGCGCCGACGACCCCGCCCAGGTCCTCTACACCTCCGGAACGGAATCGCGTCCGAAGGGCGCGGTGCTGTCCCACGCCGCACTGATCGCGCAGTACAGCAGTTGCGTCATCGACGGCGGCATGGATCGCCACGATGTCGAGCTGCACGCCATGCCGCTGTTCCACTGCGCGCAGCAGCACTGCTTCCTGGTGCCGGACATCCAACTTGGAGCGGTCAGCCATATCCTGCCCGGCCCCGACCCCGCCGCCGTGCTGGAGGCGATGGAGCGCCACCGGGTGACGAAGTTCTTCGCTCCGCCGACCGTGTGGATCTCCCTCCTGCGCCACCCGGACTTCGACCGGCGCGATCTCTCCTCCCTCAGGAAGGGCTACTACGGCGCGGCCATCATGCCGGTCGAGGTGCTCAGGGAGATCGGCGAGCGGCTGCCCGGCGTGCGCCTGTGGAACTTCTACGGCCAGACCGAGATGGCCCCGGTCGCGGTCATGCTTCAACCGGAGGACCAGATCCGCAAGGCGGGCTCGGCCGGCCAGGCCGCCCTGAACGTCGAGACCCGGGTCGTGGACATTGACGGCAACGACGTGCCCCCGGGGGAGGTCGGGGAGATCGTCCACCGGAGCCCGCATGCCATCCTCGGTTACCTGGACGACCCGGAGAAGACCGCCGAGGCCTTCCGCGGCGGCTGGTTCCACTCCGGCGATCTGGGGGTGATGGACGAGGAGGGGTACCTCACGGTCGTCGACCGGATCAAGGACATGATCAAGACCGGCGGTGAGAACGTCGCCAGCCGGGAGGTCGAGGAGGTCATCTACGAGCACCCCGCCGTCGCCGAGGTCGCGGTCGTCGGGGTCAGGCACCCCAGCTGGATCGAGGCGGTCGTCGCGATCGTGGTGGCCAAGCTGGGCACGGCCGTCACCGAGGAGGAACTGCGGGCCCACACGCGGTCGCGGCTGGCCGCCTTCAAGGTGCCCAAGGCGATCGCGTTCGTCGACGCGCTCCCGAAGAACCCGAGCGGCAAGATCCTTAAGCGCGAGCTGCGGGACCTGCACGCCGGCCTCGCCGGCCGGATCCCGGGCGCCGGCCGCTGACTCCGGCCGCCGCCCCGAGCTCCTACGCCTGGTTCGTCACGGCACGCTCTTACGGCGGCGGCGTGACCGCCTCCGAACTGAGCGCTGTGGTCAGCCGGGGGCTGGAGTCCGTGTGAGCTTCCAGAGCCAGCCGATGTGGCGTAGTCCGAGTCGTTCGGCCACACGCTGGGAGGAATGGTTGTCCGCGCTCGTGCTGTAGAACAGGTGGGGACACTCCGTGGAGAGCAGGTCGGCCCAGGCCGCGGTGGTCGCTGCCGCGTAGCCGCGGCCACGGAACGCGGGGGAGGTCCAGGTGCCCGCCTCGGCACCCGCGGACGTTCTACGCGGGGTGTGGCAGATGGAGACCACCTGATCTCCCTCGATGATCATCGACCACGGCGCTCCTTCGCCACCGCCGACGAGTTCCTCCCACTCCTCCGGCTCCCAGTTGCCGGGCCGCATGGCGCGGACGCGCTGAGCATCCGTCGGACTGCCCGATCGGAGCACCGCGACAGGGATCTCGAGCCGGACGGGCGAGGATATCAGGTAACTCGGCCCTCCGGTCGCCGTCAACCGACCTGACCCGGCCTCATCCAAGAGCGCGTGGCACTGCTCCAGAACGGCCGGAGCCCGGCCGGGGTTTGTCGGGCTGGTATCGGCGACAAGGTCGAGCACCTGACCGGCGAGGCTGTCGGACACGGTGTCAGCAACTGCCGCGCTGATGCCGTCAGCGGCTACGGCGAGAACCAGCTCTTCAGATCCGCGAAGTCGGCCATGGTCGTCGACATCCCACAGAACGTTCATCTCGATCTGCAGAAGATCGAGATCCCGGAGATCATCGGAAGCTTTGATCACGGTCGTCCCGCCTCGAGGGGACGTCTGTGGTGTTGAACCCTTCAGCGAGCTGGTTCTCCCACGCCCGCTTCTGGACTTCTCGCAGATGCACGCGTTTCTCCGGTGGCCTTGGAGCTGTTGACTCGAGCCGCGAGCCTATCGGCTCGTACCTGCTCGAGACGGCCGGCAGCACCCACCCCGGCTTCTGCCCCGCCTCCCGTCGCCCGGCAGCGGCCTGACCACAGCCGCGGCCCGGCGGCGCCGCAGCGCGTTCGCGGTGCCGTCGCACAACGGCGCGGCGGGGCGGCTCCCCGTGAGGGGCGCTCGCCAAGAGCCCTTCACGTGCGCGCCGGGCAGGACTTCCGACGGATGGGAGGTCCTGCCCGCTCACGACCTCGGGCGGGCGGGACCGCCATCGCCTCTTTCCGCCCACAGGGAATCGACAGCAGGGGAAACAAGAATGTTGCTGGAGAACAAGAACGTCGTCATCTACGGCGCCGGTGGCAGGATCGGGGGCGGATGTTTCCCAGCTGAACGACCGACAACGAAGACGGTATCGCCCCCGAGGACCGCGAGCGTGTGTAGCGCCCCGCAGCGGGCGGGATGGTCCGCAGCCGTCGTAGTTCACGGTCGGTCGCTGTATCGAGCTGATCTTCCTAGACAAAAATTTCCATACTACGTTATAAGGTCACTCCGTTGCTCCACTGTAGGACTGCGGAGGTAGTGATGGCTGATGTCCGTGTCGAAGTCGAGGGCACGACCACCACGATCTGGCTGGACCGTCCCGACCGGCGCAATGCCGTCGACGGCCCGATGGCCGCCGAGCTGCGGGCGGCGTTCGAGGAGTTCGAGGCCGATCCGGGTCAGCGCGTGGCGGTGCTCGCCGGTTCCGGCGGGACGTTCTGCGCCGGAGCCGATTTGACCGCGGTGGGCGACCCGGCCCGCCGTAACGAGCTCGACCCAGCCGGCGGCGGCAGCGGCCCCATGGGACCGACCCGACTTCAGCTCGGCAAGCCTCTCATCGCTGCGATCAGCGGCTACGCCGTCGCGGGCGGACTTGAGCTGGCCCTGCTCGCCGACCTGCGAATCGTGGAGCGCGACGCGGTGCTGGGCGTCTTCTGCCGGCGTTGGGGGGTGCCGCTCATCGACGGCGGCACCGTCCGCCTGCCTCGAATCATCGGCCTGGGCAGGGCGCTCGACCTGATCTTGACCGGCCGTCCGGTGAAGGCCGACGAGGCGCTCGCGATGGGACTGGCCAACCGGGTCGTCGAACCCGGTCAGGCGGTCGACGCCGCCCAGGAGCTCGCCGACCAGATCGCGGCCTTCCCGTTCGAGTGCGTGCTGACCGACCGCGCCTCGGCCTACGCAGGCCTCGATCTGACCGTCGCCGAGGCGCTGCAGGCCGAGGGAGCCGCGGGCGTCCCCATCGTGGAGCGCGAGGGCGTGGCCGGCGCCGCCCGCTTCGCCGCCGGCGCGGGTCGGCACGGAAGTTTCACCCGGAGAGGAGACCACCATGAGTCCCACCACCCGTGAGCTGATCGTTCACGGCGCGCGCGCGATGGAGTACTCGGTGAAGCAGCCGCAGGAGTTGAATCCGAGGCGGCGGTAGACGGGTTCTCCGTCCGAAGACGCTTGCAGGACCACGGTGCGGTAGCCCTCGTCGTACGCGGTGTGCAAGGCCGCCAAGGTGATGGCGCCGCCGTAACCGCGTCGGCGGTCGGACGCCAGGGTCGCGATGTTGTAGATCCCAGCGACTCCCGCGTGGAGGAATACCTCGGCCGAGCAGACGGGGCGGCCGTCAACATAGCCGACCAGGTAGCGAGCGGGGCAGTCAGGGGCAAGGGCCCACTTGGTGGCATCAGCGAAGAAGCGGCGCACCGTGGCGGCCGGTGGGTCCCAGTTCGCTGCCAGGACGGTCGAGTAATCGGCGAGTCGCCCTGGGGTCGTCACCCGGCGGATGTCCAGATCCCCAACGCGTGGCTCGGGTGGGGCCGCATGTAGGTCCTTCCACATGCCCGTCTCGGTCTCAGACGCCTGAAGTCCAGTGTTTTCCAGGAGCGAGGCGAGATTCGCCGGTGTGGAGGCGGGGCCCACCCACCACGAGAAGGGACGTCGAGTGGTGGCCAGAGCCTGGAGGGTCTGCGTGATCCGCGCCGTGACGGTGTCGGAAGTGAGACGCGCCCATGCGACGATGTTGAAGGTGTCGTCGTCCCGGCCGCTGTCGGCGATCAGGAGGTCGCTCGTCTCCGTGACGGTCGCGCCCTCCATATGCCGGTGCAAGTGACAGGCGTGTTCGGCAAGGTTCTGCTCCATTTTGACCAGCAGGTCAGGGTCACCGCCGATGGAGTGTTTCGTTTCGTTCATCGCGGTTCATCACATCATGCCTGTTCGCAGCTCGCGCGCGAATTCCCGGTCGACGGCATCTCCAGGTCGTCAGGGGAAGACCATCGCCTCCATTCCCTCGGCGGGCGGACGTCACCCCAACACCGGCGCCATCGACCGCAACATCACCGCAGCCGGAACAAGCCGTGTGGCCATATCCCGGGCCGCCACTGCCGGAGGCCGCGACCGCCGGGAGATCGCGGCGAGCCGAGCAGCACGTCGCACCACGGCCCGTGCCATCGGCCCGGCTCGCGAGGGTGACGGGGGGTGGGCCGTGCAGTGTGTGGTCGTGGTCGTGGTCCGCTCGGCCCGGCCGGCGCCTCGGGTTCGGCCGACTTGCTGAGGGATACCCCCTCGGGTATGTTGAGGGCATGGAGATGAACGAGATGTTGGTCGGTGACGCGGTGACACGCCTGCGTCGCGCGCATGGTCAGCTCGCCGGGGTGATCGGGATGATCGAGGCGGGGGAAGACTGCGCGAAGGTGCTGACCCAGCTCGCCGCCGTCTCCAAGGCGCTCGACCGGGCCGGGTTCAAGATCGTCGCAAGCGGTCTCCGGTGCTGCCAGGCCGCGCAGGAGCGTGGCGAGGAGCCCCCGATGAGCGTGGCCGAGCTGGAGAAGCTGTTCCTGGCCCTCGCGTAGGCGGCCCTGCCGCTGTGGGCCGCTTCGGCTTGGCTGGTACATACCCCCGGGGGTATATCACGTTGGTGAAAGGAATAAGACCGATGGCTACCACTCCTCTCTCTTCGGATGTCGATGTCACGACGGCGCGTGCCATGATCGCGTCGAACCCGGATGTGCTTCTCGTCGATGTGCGTACGCCGGGGGAGTTCGACTCGGCGCACATCGACGGCGCGATCAACCTGCCCCTCGATCAGATCGGTTCTCGGTTGCGGCGGATCGTCGCGGACGCCGGGGGGACGATGGTGCTGATCTGCCAGTCGGGAAACCGGGCCGGCCAGGCGCGGGAGAAGCTCTGTGGGGCCGGGCTGGCCGATGCCGTCGTGCTCAACGGCGGGATGAACGCATGGATCGCCGCCGGCGCCCCCGTGGTGCGCGGCAAGCAGAAGTGGAGCCTGGAGCGCCAGGTCCGGCTGGTCGCGGGCGGCATCGTGCTCACGTCGATCGTGGCCGACCTGTGGCTGCCGGGGGCGCGGTTCGTGGGGGCCTTCGTGGGTGGGGGTCTGGTGTTCGCGTCACTGACCGACACCTGCGCCATGGGCATGATGCTCGCCCGGCTGCCCTACAACCGGGGCCGGGATGTGAACGTGGACGAGGCGATGGCGTGCATTCGCCGGCCCGCGCGTTCCAGGGCCTGATCGAGGCTTCCCGCTGTCGTAAACGACGGGGACGTCTGTCTGCCATATACCCCCCCGGGTATATAGGAAAGGAGTGTCATGATCGTCTTGACCTTGGCCGCCGCCGTGGTGGTCGGGCTGACGCTCGGCCTGTTCGGCGGCGGCGGGTCGATCCTGACCGTGCCGCTGCTGGTCTATTTCGCGGGTGTCCCGGCCAAGTCGGCGATCGCGATGTCCCTGTTCGTCGTGGCGGTGACCAGCGCGGTCAGTGCTGTCGGGCATGCCCGGGCGGGGCGCATCCGCTGGAAGACCGGTCTGATCTTCGGCTTGGCGGGCATGGTCGGCGCCTACGGTGGCGGGTTGATCGGGCCGCGGTTGCCCGAGGCTTTGCTGCTGGCCGCGTTCGCGTTGATGATGGTGGCCACCGCGACCGCCATGATCCGCGGCCGCAAGTCGCCGGAGCGGCGTCCGGCACACAGTGAGTTGCCGGTCCTGCACGTGGCGGTCGAGGGCGTCGTCGTGGGTTTGGTCACCGGGCTGGTCGGAGCGGGCGGCGGATTCCTGGTGGTGCCGGCGCTGGTGCTGCTGGGTGGCATGCCGATGAGTGTCGCGGTGGGCACGTCGCTGGTCGTCATCGCGATGAAGTCGCTCGCCGGGCTCGCCGGCTACATGCAGACGGTCCAGGTCGACTGGGGGATCGCGCTTCCGGTGACTGTGGCCGCGGTCGTCGGGGGGGTGATCGGTGGCCGGCTCGCGGGGCGGGTTCAGGCGGACCGGTTGCGTCAGGCTTTCGGCTGGTTCGTTCTGGTGATGGGTGGGTTCGTGCTGGTTCAGCAGGCGCCGCCGGCGTTGTTCCACACGGTGTGGGGCGTCGCCGTGCTGGTCGCGATCGGCGTGGTCGTCGTGGCCCTCGTGGCGTACCTACTTCTACGCAAGGGGCGTCGGCGAGGCGTGCGAGCCCGCGGACTGCCGGACCTGACCAACGGGTGAGACAAACACACCCGGAGACAGAGAGGAATGCGTCATGGTCACAGAACTGACCAAGGGCAACTGGAACGCGACGGTCGACTCGGACGGCATCGTGTTCGTGGACTTCTGGGCCGCGTGGTGTGGCCCGTGCCGTCGGTTCGCCCCGATCTTCGAGGCGGTCGCCGCCCGGAATCCCGACATCGTGTTCGGCAAGGTCGACACGGAGGCGGAGCGGGAGCTGGCGGGCGCGTTCCGTATCACCTCGATCCCGACCCTGGTGGCGATCCGTGACGGCATCGTGCTCTTCGCCCAGCCGGGAGCCCTGTCCGAAGCGGCGCTCGACGACCTCGTCGCCAAAGTCAGGGCGGCCGACATGGCGGAGATCCGCCGTCATGTGACCGGACGGCCCGCCGTGCGCTGACCGGCCGGAGGCCCCGCGATCGGGCGGGGCCCGAAGTCCTGTCGCCGCAACATACCCCCAGGGGTATTTTCTGAAATCTCGTTGAACCACAGGAGGATGGACATGATCTTCACGCAGTACTACCTGGACTGCCTGTCGCAGGCCTCGTACCTGATCGGGGACGAGACGAGCGGTCGTGCCGTGATCGTGGACCCCAGGCGTGACGTGTCGGAATACATCGCGGACGCCGAGGCGCGCGGGCTGAAGATCGAGGAGGTGATCAACACGCACTTCCACGCCGACTTCATCGCGGGCCACCTCGAGATGGCCGCGCGCACCGGCGCCTGGATCGGTTACGGGCATCGCGCCGAGGCCGAGTACCCGATCCGGAAGCTCACCGAGGGCGAGCGGATCGAGCTGGGCGAGGTCGTGCTGGAGATCCTCGAGACGCCCGGCCACACGCCGGAGTCGATCAGCGTCCTGGTGTACGAGCACGCCTCGGACGCCGTGCCGTACGGCGTGCTGACGGGTGACGCGCTGTTCATCGGCGATGTGGGACGGCCGGACCTGCTCGCCTCGCTCGGCATGACGGCCGACCAGCTCGGCCGGATGCTGTACGACAGCGTCCAGCGCAAGCTGATGGCCCTTCCGGACGAGGTCCGGGTGTTCCCCGCGCATGGTGCGGGCTCGGCCTGCGGCAAGAACCTCTCCACCGAACGGCAGTCGACGATCGGCCACCAGCGGCTGACCAACTACGCGTGCGCGCCCATGAGCGAGGAGGAGTTCCTGTCCATCGTCACCGAGGGGCAGCCTCCCGCGCCCGGCTATTTCGTGTTCGACGCGGTGCTCAACCGCAAGAACCACGAGTTGTTCGACGTCGACGCGCACGCCCGGCCCCTGTCGGCGGAGGAGTTCCTGGCCAGGCGGGCCGCGGGCGCGGTCGTCGTCGACGCCAGGGACGCGCAGGAGTTCGCGCTCGGCCATCTGCGCGGCTCGCTCAACATCCCCGCGGACGGCCGCTTCGCGGAGTGGGCCGGCACGGTCGTCAAGCCCGGAAGTGAGATCATCGTCATCACCCCGCAGGGTCGGGAGGACGAGATCGTCACCCGTCTCGCCAGGATCGGCCTCGACACGGTCACCGGATATCTGGTCGAGCCTGAGACCGCCTTCCTCGCCGTTCCCGGTGAGATCGCCCAGGCGAGTCGCGTCACCGTCGATGAGCTGCGCGAGGCGTTCGAAGGGGCGGAGGCCCCGGCGGTCATTGATGTGCGCAACGCGGGGGAGGTCGCGAACGGCGCCATCGAGACCGCGGTGAACATCCCGCTCGCCGAGCTCCCCGCACGGCTCTCCGAGATCCCGGCCGACCGTCCTGTCGTGGTCCACTGCAAGGGCGGCGCGCGCTCGGCCATCGCGGCCAGCCTGCTCAGGCACCAGGGGCGGGACCGGGTGTCCGACCTGCTCGGCGGTTACGATGCCTGGCAGCGCGCCGTCACGCCCGCCGAGGCATAGCTCGCAAGACACGGATACCCGCCCGCTCGGGGCGGGTATCCACGTCAACGGCCGGACCCGTCACACCTATGGGCGCGTGGTGGAACACACCTCATCGACTCGTCGACCGCCGGGTGTCACTTGACGATCTCCAGGACCGCCATCATGCCCGCGTCCTCGTGATTGAGAATGTGGCAGTGCAGGACGGTCTTCCCGGTGTAGTTCAGGAAGTGGATCCGGATGACGATCCGTCCCCTGGGGAGAATGCTCGCGGTGTCCTGCCAGCCATGGCCGTGATGCGGCTGGCCGTTGATGCTCATCAGCTGAAAATCGTTGGTGTGGACGTGGAAGGAGTGTTCCTCGTCGCTGTCATTGCGGACGGTCCACTCCTCGACCGTGTTCAGCTTGGACCGGATGTCCACCCGGTTCATGTCGAACTGCTTGCCGTTGATGTAGAACTCGGTCCCCGCTTTGTTCTCGGAGAACACGATGGTGCGCCGCGCGGCGACGGCGGCGTGGCTCAGGTCCTCTGTCGGCGCGAAGACGGTCGTGGGCAGCGCTGGCGGGTGTACCGACTCTCCTTCGGAGACCAGGGTGGCCAGGGTCGCCTGCGGGAACTTGTTGCCGGCGGGCCCGGTGCTGTACGGGAGCGTCTGCAACTGGGTGCGGCCGGGCGGGCCGCCTCGTACGAGCACGTCGAACCTGGCACCGGCCGCGAGGAGGAGCGAGTCAGCGGCCCAGATCCGGTCGACGGGGTTGGCGTCGTGGGCGATCACCTGGAACGGCTGGCCCTGCAGGCGGACCCGGTAGTAGATGTTGGCGCTGACATTGGCCAGCCGCCAGAGCTGGATCTCGCCCGGCCGGATGCGGATGGTCGGGTTCAGCTGGCCGTTGACCGTGCGGTTGGTCGGTGCGCTGATGTGCAGATCCTCGGTCTTGATCGCGTCGCCCTGGACCTGGAAGTCCTTGAAGGCGATGACGTGCTCTTCGATGTGACGCAAGCCCGGCGGCAGATACTGCTTCAACCCGTCGACGACGATGATGCCCGACATTCCCCCGGCGACCTGCGGCGCCGAGATCGGATGCGCGTGTGAGTGGTACCAGTAGGTGCCGGGTTTGAGGTTGCCCGGGAATCGGTAGGCGTAGTGGAACGTCTGGCCGGGATCGATGTGGATGAAGACGTTGTCGGAGTGGCCGCTCGGCGACACGTGTAGCCCGTGCACGTGCAGATTGGTGTAGGGCCCCAGCCGGTTCTCCATCGCCAGCTCCAGTCGGTCTCCCGGCCGGATCCGCAGCGTGGGCGGCATGTAGTGGCCGTTGTAGGTCAGGGCCGACAACGTGCGCCCGGCCACCTCCACCCGCCGCCGCTCAACGACAAGCCGCGCCCGCAGAATCCCGTTGTGGCTCACCAGTTGCGGCGGGTCACGCAACGGAACCCCTTCTGACGCCGATGGCGGTGAAGGGCCGCCGACGTGGCCGCTCGCCGCGATGGTGACGGCGAGAACCACGGCTGCGGCGAGGACGTTCAGGTTCCGTCGAACTCGCATCACACCCCTCCGATGTGAATGCCGTTCGTCAAGCTCCCCGATCCAGATTCACCTGACCCGGCCATCGTACGCGGCGCTCTTCCAGGGCTTTCCATCTGCGCCACCCGAAGTCCGTTCAGCGGCAGTTGAACGGCATTTCCTCGCCCAAAAAGGCGTCGTGGCACCGGAGCACTCGTAGGCGGTGAGCGAGTGGGTATGGCGGTGAGTGACGACCAAGGAGTCGTGACTACGGGGCGTAGGCCGGGGATCAGTGTGCGGCTGGGCCGCCGGGTGAAGCGATGGGGTTCGGATGACGAAAAGCAGCGGACGGCCGGTATGAAGGCCGTCGTCTTCGCCGGCACCCGCTCGGTCGCGGTCGAGGACGTCCCCGACGCGGTGCTGGAGGAGCCCGACGACGTCGTCGTCCGGATCAGCTCGAGCGCGATCTGCGGGACCGATCTGCACATGTACGACGGGCGCACGGGAGCCACCCAGGGGCTGGTCCTGGGGCATGAGCCTCTCGGGGTCGTCGAGCAGGTCGGTTCCGCGGTCGAAATGGTCAAGCCGGGGGACCGGGTGGTGATTCCGACCCACGTGTATTGCGGAGTGTGCGTCAACTGCGCGCGGGGACTGTCGGCGGCCTGCCTGCGGGTGCGCCCCGGCGGCTTCGGCGCGGCGTACGGTTACGCGGGTATGGGGCCCTATCGCGGCGCGCAGGCCGAGCTGCTGCGGGTGCCGTTCGCCGACGCCAACTGCGTCCCAGTGCCCGGGGAACCGGGCGACGATCGTGAAGACGATCTGGTGTTGCTGGCTGATGCGTTCGTGACCGGTTGGCACGCGACCGTGTTGGGGGAGGTGACCGCGGGCGCGACGGTCGCGGTGTTCGGCGCGGGGACCATCGGCCTGCTCGCGGCCTACAGTTCCTTGCTGAAGGGGGCCGCCGAGGTCTACGTCGTCGACGCGGTACCCGAACGGCTGGACAAGGCCGGCGAAATCGGTGCCGTTCCCGTCGATTATCGGCAGGGGGATCCGGTCGACCAGATCCGCGAGCTACGCCGGGCCGGTGGCCTGGCGCCCGGTGAGGCGGCGATGAGCGGGGTCCAGGTGGGCATCGACGCGGTGGGATTCCAGGCTCACGACCGCCTGACCCCCGGAGCGGAGAACCCGACGCAGGTCGTCAGCGATCTCGCCCGGCTGATCAACCCGACCGGGCATCTGGGCATCATCGGTGTCTACGCCGAGAAGGACCTCCATCCGGCCCCGAGCGGGCACGCCGACGGCCGCCTGACGGTGCCGTGGGCGAGCTTCTTCTCCAAGGGGGTTTCGGTGAGGTTCGGTCGCACGCACGACCGTCGCTACACGGTGCTGCTGCGTGATCTCGTGCTGTCCGGACGAGCCCGTCCCAGTGTGGTGGTCACCCATCATGGCCGGCTCGATGACGCGCCTGGGTTGTACCGGGCCTTCGACCAGCGCGCCGGCGGAGTCATCAAGGCCATCCTGCGGCCGTGACCGCGCACCGGGGGTGCGAACGCGCTGGTGGAGCCGGGGATCCCGACGCCTACCAGGTGCGATGTCGCGACCGGGGTCAGCGGCGGCAGATGAGGTGGAGCCGCCCCCAGGAGGTGTTGGCGTAGCCCTTGGGATTCCATAGCGTCGCCGGTGATTCGGGCTGTGTGGTGCCCGCGCAGTCCCAGGCGCGGGCGACGATCTCCACCTCGCCCTCGGACAGGACGACGGTGGTGCGCCAGTGCTGCCAGGCCCAGGGACCTGCCGGTGCGTCCAATTTCGCCTGAGTCCAGGTATGTCCGGCGTCCAGGGAGACGTCCACTCGCGCGACGCTGCGGCCGTCGCCCGCGAGCGCGTAGCCGGTGATCTCGGTCGGTCCGGGAGGCACCCGAGAGCCGTGCTCGGGGCGCAGGATGTCGCAGGTGAGGGCGACCGGCCCGAGAGAGATGCCGGCCCCCGGACCGCACTGGGACGGGTCGGCGTCGGGAGGCAGCATGCGGTACGCGACGGCCTGGAAGTAGCCGTCTGAGGGGTCGGCCTTGGCGGTGATGCGCTCGAGCCATTTCACGCTGCGGGCACCGATCCAGCCCGGCACGATCACGCGCAGCGGGGCGCCGTGGACGGCGGGCAGGGGATGGCCGTTCATCGCCCATGCCAGCAGAACCTCGCCGGCGGTGGCCTTGGCCACAGGGATGGAGCCGACGTAGGGCTGGGGCGGGTCCGCTTCCTGCGCCACGTCCGGCGCAGAGAAGGAGACGTGCGCGGCCTCGGGGCGCAGGCCCGCCTCGGCAAGCACGTCCGCGAGGCCCACTCCGATCCAGGAAGCCGTGGAGATGGCACCGGACCTCCAGGGATCCTCGCCCGGAATGTCACGAATCTCGATCAGCTCGGCACGGCGGTTGCCCGCGCATTGCAGCGTCGCGATCACCTCACGCTCCGGGAAGCGGGAGCGCAACTCCTCCAGCGACAGGCGCAACGGCCGCTCGACCAGCCCGTCCACCTCCAGTCGCCAGGTGGCCGTGTCTGTCAGGGGGATGGGACCGTGGTTGCGGCTGTAGAAAGCGTCCAGCGGCGTGGTCAGCCGCTCCGCCAGGGCGTATGTGGGCGGCTCTGCGTTGAACGGCTCCTCCTCGTGAACGAGCATGTCATCCCTTTTGTCCCACTTCGTCATGCTTTCCGGGTACCCCGGAGAGAGGGCCGTGATGCGTGACCGGCGCTCGCGCGAAGCCAGTGTGAGAAGCCGCGAGAGCCGGCGGCCGGGTGCCGACCGGCACTTGCGAGCAGGTGGAGGCCCCCTCTGCCGGGCCTCCACCTGCTTCCCCGGGCAATCACTCGGGGGTGTCTCGACCGTTCTCCTCAACATGGCGGTTCGCCAGTCGGCCGACGCGGGAGATCGGCGCGCGCCACATCGGATACATAACCGGGCCGTCGGGCAGCCGGAGCAGCTCCGGCATGTCCACGTACCCGTGCCGGAGGTAAAGGCGGCGGCTCGCCTCGCTGCCGGCCTCCAGGTAGGCCGGCATCCCCTGGGCGTCGAGCCGCCGGTGGTGCTCCTCCAGCAGCAGGCTGCCGAGACCACGGCCGGTCCGGCCGTCCCGCAGGGCGATGAACGCCAGGTAGTGGTGCGGCTCCTGCGGGTGGAGCTTGTCCATCAGCTGGCCGAGGATGCCGTAGCGTTCGGCGTGTTCCCCGGCGAAGGAGGCGATCGCCTCCTCCTGGTCGGGGATCTCGGGGAACGGCGCGGTGAACCAGACCGCGACCCCGGCGAGCTCACCCGACTCGTGGATCCCGTAGATGTCGCCGTGGTCGAGCGCGTGCGCGGTGTGCATGGCGAAGAACCGCCGCTGGATCGGCAACCGGTCCCGCTCCGGCGGGATGAGCCAACGGGTGATCGCGTCGCGGCTGAACCTGTCGGCGACGATCTCGCCGGCCACGGCCGCGTCCGTCATCCGGGTGATCTCGGCCGTCACTTGGAACCTCCGCTGACGGCCTGCGCGCCCAAGCCGATGTTGGCGTACACCTCGGGCCTGGTCGCCTTCAGCACACGGGCCCACACGCCGCCCAGGATGATCGCGACGACGAAGATGCCGGGCAGGATCCAGCGGATGACTGAGTCGGGCGCGACCCCGAGCGCCGTGTCGAAGTTCATCAGCGTCATGCCGATGATCACGCACAGCGCCAGGGTCGCCAGGCCCGGGGCGACACGCGTCCGCCACACCGTCTCCCCCGAGGGGTTCCGCGCGAAGAACACGATGACCGAGATGGAGGTGATGGCGAGCAGGGTCAGTAGCCCGAGGCCGCCGAAGGTGCCGAACGTGAAGAACAGCTTGGTGACCGGATCGAGGCCGAAGATCGCATAGACGATGATCACGATCAGTCCGAGCGCCGTCTGCAGCACCGATCCGGCGATCGGAGCCGCGGTGCGGGCCGACGTACGGCCGAACATCGAGGGAAGCACGTTCTCGCGGCCCAGGGCGAAGATGTAGCGGGCCGTGGTGTTGTGGAAGGCGATCATGCAGGCCATGCTGCTGGTCACGAACAGCACGGAGCCGATCGTCGAGACGCCGGAGCCCATGTGGGCGGCCGCCTGGTTGAAGATCAGCTCGGTCTGCTGTTCGGACGCCGCCTTGACGATGCCGTCCGGGCCCGTCGGCACCGTCTGCGCCCAGGCGGAGATCGCGTACAGGATCGCGATGATCGCGATGCCCAGGTAGGTGGCGAGGGGCACGGTCCTGTTGCGGTCCCTGCTCTCCTCGGCGAAGACGACCGACGACTCGATTCCGGCGAACCCCGCGACGACGGTGGCGAGCGCGGCGCCGACGCCGGGCACGAACAGGGAACCGGGGTTGAAGCCCTCGAAGCTGACGCCGCTCGCGGCGGGGTGGAGCAGGTCACCGATGTCGAAGACCAGGACGACGGCGATCTCACTGACCAGCAGGACAGAGAGGATCTTGCCGTTGATGTCCACCCGAAGCAGGCCGAGCAGGCCGGTCACCGCCCACGCCACCAGCGCGATCACCCACCATGGGGGCGAGGCGCCGAACCAGTCGAGGAGCAGTGGCTCGGTCGCCGACCCGATGATGCCGTAGAGGCCCAGTTGCAGCGCGTTGTAGGCGAGCAGCGCCACCCACGCGGTCGCCACCCCCTGCGTCCGGCCGAGCCCCTGGGCGGCGTACGCGTAGAACGCGCCCGCGTTCACGACGTGCCGGGCCATCGTCACGTACCCGACGGCGAACAGCGCGAAGATCGCGCCCAGCATCAGGAACGCGAACGGCACGCCGATGACGCCCGTCACCTCGTACGCCGTCGGGACCGAACCCGCGACGACCATCAGCGGCGCCGCCGCGGAGATGACGAAGAAAACGACCGACGGGACGCCGAGCCGATCCTTGGCGAGGGCGCTGGAGACGGCGCTGGGCCGTTGTTGTGTCAGGGACATCCGGAACTCCGTGAGGTGGGGGGGAAGGTGGGTCACCGACGGCTGATGACGGCTTCGCCGACGACGACCTCGGTCTGGACGATGAGTCTCTGCAGTGGCACGGGGAGCAGGGCGGTCGTGGCGGCCGCGAACGCGGCGTCGTGCTCGCGCAGCGCCCGCGCGGCTCCGCCGGTGGCGACGACGAGCCCGTAGAGGACGCAGTCCCTGATCACGGGCGGCTTGCGCCGCTGGATGGCGAGGTTGAGGCGGGCGAGCGGCCAGGCGGCCGTGTTCGCGTCCACGGGGGTCGCGGGCTGCTGTTTCAGCAGGTTCCTCGCCGGGGGGTTGAGCAGCTGCTTGGTGATCATCCTGGCCGTGACGTCGGCGTAGATCGTGCGGGCGAAGAAGTGGAGCCAGGTGACGATCGGGTGGTGCGGTTCGGCGACGACGTGGTCGAGCACGTTCTGGGTGAGCGGATCACCGGTGGCGTTCTTAGTGATCACGTAGAGGCGGTCCCGGCCCGGGGCGAGGTCGAGAGTGACCCGCTCGGCGAGCAGCAACTCGCCGATGACGGCGCCCGCCAGCCCCAGGCTCGCGAGGCGCGGATGGAGCCGCGCCCGGCCCGTCACGTTGTGGTGGATGACGAAAAACAGATCGTCGGCCAACGACGGGCATGAAAGATCACCTTCAGCCACGATCGGCGATCATATAGGCGAATTGTTAATTCTGTCATCGCGGAAAGTCGGAAAATTCTGCTCGATAGGGGGCAGCCGTGCTGCGTCCCTCAACGGGCAGATATGTGCTGGTGCCTTCCCATTTCGGGTGAATGCATTACGTCCTGTTTTGTGGTAAACGACGGATTGTTGGCCAACGCCGGTCGCCGAGAGTGCCTGCGACAGATGGCCGGGCGATCAACCGAGCTGGTCGCCTGTCCGGAGCGACGATCGGCGGCCGGTTCCGCGAGCCCCTATTCGTCATGGCGGGGCCTGCAGGTAGGGCAAGAACCGCGCGAGGTCGCGCGCGAAGTGTGGTGATGGGCATGGTGGTGGCGAAGGTGATTTCGGACGCCGAAATCATCATCATGTGACGGCGTATAATCCGATAATCGCGCTGATTCTCCGCGCCGTGCGGAGAATCGGCCACGCCCAAGGATGTGACGCGAACCGACCGATATTCACATAGCCGGAGCCGCGTTTTCCTTCCGCGGACGCCATGCGGTCAGGCCGGGGTTTCGGCCAGATGTTTCTCGATCGCCTTCGCGACGTACTCGATGCCGGCGGCATTCGCGGGCAGCAGGCCGATCAGGCTGAAGAAGCCGTGCATCTGGCCGTCGAACCGCTTGTGCCGTACCGGGACACCGGCCTCACGCAACCGCGTCGCGTACGCTTCGCCCTCGTCGCGCAGTACGTCGTGCTCCGCTGTGAGCACCACCGCCGGCGGAAGCCCGGAGAGGTTCGCCGCCCGCAGGGGAGAGGCATCGGGGTTCTCCCGCGACACCGCCGTGGGTGCGTAGTGGTCCCAGAACCAGACCATGCTGTCCCGGCTGATCATGAGCTGGTTGGCCGGGATGACCGCGCGCGGAGCGTCGTTCGGGGTCAGAACCCGGATCGGGAACGACCCAACCGCGGTTGTCACCTCGACGTCGTCCACCCGCGCCATCTCCGGGCCTGGGCCGTACATTTCGCCCAGGGCGGCGGTGAGGCCGCGCGCCTCCTCGGGAGTCATCTCGTGCAGGGGTTTGGTCCCGCTTTCCGCCATCTGGGTGAGGAAAGCGATGGTCGCCTCATCGAGGGCCATGAATCACCTCGCTGCGAGGCCGAACGCCAGGTCGACGCCCTCGTCACCCTCGTCCGGCGATGTGATCTGCCTCACGAACGTAAATTGCCTGACGCATCCCGTCAACGCGGCGGGGGCGCAACCGCCCGGCCTTGGGACAGGAGCTCGGTGAGGTGGTCGGCGATGGCGTCGATCGTCGGGTAGTCCCAGGCCAGCGTCGGCTCGACCAGCAGGCCGATGGCCTCTTCGACGTCGACGCACAGGCTGAGCGCGTGGATCGATTCCAGACCGTAGGTGCGGAGCTTGACCCTGGGATCGATCTCAGCAGGTGGCAGCTGGAGGTAGTGAGCTATCCGCTCGGTAAGCCATCGGGGAGTTGGGAACCTGCCTCTGCTCCACGACGGTTTCGCTCCCTGAAGGAACGAACGCGAAAACGGCTGGCTCGGCATGTCGGCGGCTGCCAGACTCACCCCAGTGCGGACGATCATTGAGGACATGGCTCACCGCCTGGTCGAGGTGTCGGGTGTGACGGGGGTGATGCTCGGTGGCAGCCGGGCGCGCGGAGAGCACCGGCCGGAATCGGATTGGGACCTCGGCGTCTACTACCGTGGCGAGATCGATCTGGGTGCCTTGCAGGCGCTGGCCGGACCGGACGTGGAGATTGCCGGGCCCGGCCGCTGGGGACCGTGGGTGAACGGCGGCGCGTGGCTGAAGGTCGATGGCGTGACGGTGGACTGGATCCTGCGGGACCTGGACCGGGTGGAGAAGGTCTGGGCGGACTGCCGCGAGGGCCGATATGAGGTCGGCGTTCAGACAGGCCACCCGCTCGGGTTCTGGTCGCCCTGTTATGTGGGTGAGGTGGCCCTCGGCCAGGTCCTGGCCGATCCGGCCGGCGAGCTGACCCGTCTGCGGCGCCAGGCCGCGGCCTATCCCGAGCCGCTGAGGGAGGCGTTGGTGGCGGGGGCCTGGGAGGCGACGTTCCTCGTCGGTGTTGCGGCCAAGGGCGCGGCGCGCGCCGACCTGCTCTATGTCTCGTTGTGCCTGTCACGGGCCTTCGGCGTGCTGGTGCAGGCGCTCTTCGCGGCGAACCGGCGATGGTGCCTCAACGAGAAGGGGGCGCTGGCCGTCGCGGAGGCGCTGCCGGGTGCGCCGGTGGACTTCGGTGGACGTGTTCGCGGCCTGTTGGGAGCACTGGGCGAGTCGGCGGAGTCGCTGGCGACAGCGGTGACCGAGGCGCAGGCCTTGGTCGACGAAACCCGCGCCACGCTCACCGCGTACCTACGCGACACCGCTGTGACGGACGGATGATCGGGTCTAGCCGACGACGTCGGCCTTCTCGCCGGGAAACGGCCCGTACTCGTCGTGGACGACAGCCATCTGCTCGAACACGGCGTGTGGGCGGCCGTCCGCGGCATCGACGAATCACACATGATCGGAATTGACGTAGGCAAGGGGGTCGGCATCGGGACGGACTGCCACGTTGCCGCCGGAGAGGATGGCGACCACGGGCCCTGCCGGCAGCGTGGCCCGATGGGTGAGGTAGGCGGCGGTCGCCACCGCACCGCTGGGCTCGGCGCGTTCCTCCAGCTCCTGCCACAGGAGGTCGACGGCGGCCCCGATGCTGTCCTCGCTCACGGTCACCATGTCGTCCACGTACCGGCGGATGTGCTCCCAGGCCAGGGCGCCCAGGACCGGAGCGCGCAGACCGTCCGCCCGGGTGCGATAGGTCTGCTGCACCGACCAGGCGGTGCGCCGGCCGGAACGGAAGCTGGCCAGGCCGTCAGCGGCCAGCTCGGGCTCGACGCCGATCACCCTGATCGCCGGGTCGACGGCCTTGGCCGCGACCGCGATCCCGGCCAGCAGGCCACCGTTGCAGACCGGCACCAGGATCGTGGCGGCGCAGGACAGATCCCGGCCGATCTCGGTCCCGACGCTGCCGTGACCGGCGATGATGTCGAAATCGTCGGAGCGGACCACCGTCGCCGCGAGCCGGTCGGCCAGGGCCAGACAGGTGTCCTCACGCAGCGCCGGTGGTGCGATCACCACCTCGGCGTCGAGCCTTCGGGCGGCCGCCACCTTCAGCTCCGGCGCGGTGTCGGGCAGGACCACGGTCGCCCGCAGGCCGTGCTTGCCGGCGGCGTACGCGACGGCCTGGGCGTGGTTGCCGGAGGACTGGGCGATGACGTGCCCGACGCCGCTCTCGGCCAGCCGTCCCACGGCGTTCACCGCACCCCGCACCTTGAACGAGCGGGTGGGTTGCCGGTTCTCAGGTTTGATCCAGAGCCGTTCGCCGGGCAGGTGCAGCAGCGGTGTGCGCCGCACGAACGGCGCGATCTGGGCTGTGGCGGCGCTCACGTCCGCCGGCGTCACCAGGCTCATCCGGTCAGCACCTTTGCCTGGATGGCGTCCAGGTCGGCCTCGGCCTCTGGCGGCGGTGCGGAGTCGGGGACCAGGTCCTCCAAGTGGTGCAGTGGTCGGTATCGCAGCCCGAGCAGGCCCCAGAGCAAGAGAAACACGCCGCTGGCCAGCAGCACCGCCGCCGCCCCCCGGCCCGGGCCGGAGGTGTACGGCTGGGCCCAGTCGGCCAGTGGACCCGCGGCCAGGAAGCCCAGCGGCTGCATGGCCGTGGCCAGCATGACATTGACGGACAGGACCCGACCCTGCAGTTCCGGCCCCACCTTCACCTGGATGATGGACAGCCAGTGCGCGTTGCCGATGCTCATGCAGGCCAGCCGGACGAACAGGCCGACCGCGATCAGCCACACCGCCGGCCACACACCCATCAGCACCACGCCGACCCCGGACCCGACCACGAAGCCGATCATGCCGGTGGCCCGGCGTCGGGTCCCGCCCCACACCAGGATCACCCCGGTGCCCACGGCCGCGCCGAGGCCGCCGACCGCGGTCACCGTACCGAGGGCGGTCGGGGAGCCGATGGCCAGCACGACCGGGGTGACCAGCACCCACATCAGCGCGGTGCAGAAGTTGACCACCGCGAAGTAGACCGCCATCACCAGCAGCGGCCGACGCCGGCGGAGGAACCGCCAGCCACCGGTCAGCGCCGCCCGGAACGTCTCCTCCTGCCGATGGAACAGCCGGTTGGGGAACCGAACCGCCAGCAGGGTCGCCACCCCCACCCCGAACGAGGCCACGTCGATGGCCACCACCGCGGACAGCCCGAATACGCCGATCAACGCGCCACCGGCGAGTGGAGCCACCACGTTGCCGACCCCGAAACCCAGGTTGGCCATGGCGTTGGCCTGGGGCAGGTAGGGCTTGGGCACCAGCTGCGCGATCGCGGCCAGATAGGCGGGCTGCTGGAAGGCGGTGACCAGTGAGGTCACCCCGACGATGAGACACACGTTCCATAACGCCAACCGGTCGGTGGCCAGCAGCAGGACCAACGCCGCCATGGTCAGCCCGGAGACCGCGTCGCAGGCCAGCATGATCCGGCGCCGGTCCACCCGGTCGGCCAGCGCGCCGCCCAAGGGGGTGAGCAGCACGGTCGGGATCTGGGACAGCAACACGACCAGAGCCAGATCCATGATGCGGCCGCTGTTCTGATAGGCCCAGACGCCGAGGGCGAAGGAGCTCAGCGCCGTGCCCACCGCCGAGACGAACTGCCCGCCCGCGACGGCGTAGAAGGGGCGCAGGCCGGCCCGATCGGGCCGGCGCACCGGGTCGGGCAGCCGCCCGGATGCCCAGCGCCGCAGGTGCTCGATCACCAGGGCGGCCAGTGGCTCGGCCTGGTGCCGCAGGAAGTAGTGGCCGGCGCGGGGCAGTACGGCCACCTCGGCCCTGGGCGTGAAGGCCGCCCACTCGGCGTACCGCTCCTGGTGCAGCTCGGTGGCCCGGTCCCGTTCCCCCACCACGCACAGGATCGGGGCGCGCAGCAGCGGTCCCTCACCGGTCAGCTCGCGGCCGAACCACTCCCGCGCCTGGTCGGCGTCATGCCGCATCGCCCGCACCGCGGCGTGTTTGGCGGCCTCGTCCATGTCGTCCAGCAGCCCGCCGGTGGCCCGCAGCGCGTCCCGGAACATCCGGTCGGAGACCCAGCGGTCACCGCGGAAGAGCCGCCGGGCCAGACCGGGCAGCTGGGCAGTGGGGAAGCTGGCGGCCGCGATCACGCCCTGAACGGGGATCCCGTCGGCCTCCAGCCTGCGAGCCAGGGCCACCGCGGGCGCGGAACCCACACAGTGACCGTAGATCGCGATGGGGCCGGACGCGGTCTTGGCCACATCCGCGGCCAAGACCTCCACCAGCTCCTCCAGCGGCAGCGGCATCTCGTCCGGCCGGGCGGGGTCGTGGCCGGGCAACTCCACGGCGAGCACCTCCACCCGCTCGCCCAGGGCCCGCGCCAGCGGTTGGTACACCGCCGCCGACCCGCCGCCGTACGGCACGCACACCAGGGTGAACTCACTGGTGCGACCACCGCCCAGGCGGTGGAGCAGCCCGCCCCCACCAGGAACGCGGTCCCGGTGATCCAGGAACGCGGCCAGCTCGGCGACGGTGGGCCGGGTGAACAGGTCGATCACCCGCAGCCCGCGGCCGATCTCCTTGACCGCGCGCACCGCGGCGAAGGAATCCCCGCCCAGGGCGAAGAAGTCGTCGTGCGCCCCGACCTCGGCCACGTCGAGCACCTTGGCCCAGGCCCGGGCGACCAGCTCCTCGCCGGGCGTGGCGGGCGGCACGAACTCGGCGGCCTCCGGCCGCGGCTCAGGCAGGGCGGCCCGGTCCACCTTCCCGTTCGGGTTGAGCGGAAGCCGGTCGAGTACGACGAGGTGGGCCGGAACCATGTAGTCCGGCAGCCGCTCCCGCAGCGCGGACCGGACCGCCGATGTGTCCACGGTGGACGGTGTCACCCAGGCGGCGAGCTGCCTGGCCTTCCCCTCACCCACCGGCAGTACCACGGCATCGGCGATCTGGGGCAGGGCGCGCAACGCGGTGGTGACCTCGCCCAGCTCAACCCGGTAGCCGCGCACCTTGACCTGATCGTCCACCCGGCCGCGGAACTCCACCTGCCCGTCGGCCGTGACCCGCAGCAGGTCGCCGCTGCGATAGCAGCGCCCCTGCCCGGTCAGCGGATCGGGAACGAACCGCTCCGCGGTCAGCTCGGGCAAACCTATGTAGCCGCGGGTCACCCCCGGGCCGCCGACCACCAGCTCGCCCGGCACCCCGGCCGGCACCGGCCGGATGTGCGCGTCCACCAGGTGCCCGTAGACCCCCGGCAGGGGTCGGCCCAGCGGCACGATCCCGGTCCGGTGCTCGACCGGGATCTCCTCGGTGTCGCAGACCAGGCAGATCATCGTGGACTCGGTATGTCCGTAGTGGCTCTGGATCCGCAGTCCCGGCCGTGCGGCCCTGGCCCGCTCCACCAGGTCCCACGGGCACGCCTCTCCGGCCAGGATCAACAGCTTGCCCGGCAGCACCGCGGTCAGGTCGCCGCCCGATGCCAGCAGCTCCAAGTGGCTGGGCACGCACTTGACCACGTCGACGTGATGCGCGCCCAAGTAGCCGGCGAACGCGGCGGGATCCATGGCGGTCTCCCGCGGCACGAGGTGAACCACCCCTCCGGTGGTCAGGGCGCCGAACACGCAGGTGAGCCCGAAGTCGGCGGCGGGAGTGGACACCACCGCGTACGACCCGCCGGGCACGTCGATCCGCGGCAGCATGCCGCTCAGGTAGCTCGTCACGCCGCGGTGCTCGACGGCGACGGCCTTGGGCGTGCCGGTGGATCCGGAGGTGAAGATCACGTGATGCAGGTGTTCGGGCCGTACGTCGGCCTCCGGCCGGATCCGCGGCAGGGACGGGAGCCGGTCCAGCGTCAGCACCCGGCGGTCCTGACCGATCCGGTCGACGAACTCGGCTGTGGTGATCACGGCCCGCACACCGGCGGCGTCGAGCATGGTGGCGATCCTCGCGGCCGGATAGGCCGGGTCCATGGGCAGGTAGCCGCCGCCCGACTTCTGGATCCCGAACAGGGCGCAGGCCAGGTCGGCCCCCGGTTCCAGAAGGACGCCGACCGGCTCGTCGGCGCCCACCCCGGCGGCCAGCAGCCAGTGGGCGATCCGGTTGGCGTCCGTCTCCAGCTCGGCGTAGGTCAGGCTGCGATCCGCGCCCACCACGGCCGGCGCGTCGGGGGTGGCGTCCACCCAGCGCTCGATCAGCCGGTGCACCGGAGTGCCCGCCGTGGATGGCAGCGGCTCACCGGCCAGGATCGGGTCGGTCACGGGCTCCAGCGGCACCGCGCCAACAGGGGTGTCCAGGTCGGCCAGCATCCCGTCCAGCAGAGTCAGGTACCACCGGGTGAGCCGGGCCGCGGTGGCCGCCCCGAACAGGTCGGTGCGGTAGCCGAGCTCGCCGCGCAGCGGCAGGCCGGGCCCATTGTCGATCACGTGCCAGTTCAGGTCGAACTTCGCCGTCTGTTCGGGCAGGTGGATCTCGGCCACCTCCAGGCCGGGCAGCTTCGGCCGGCCCGCGTCGGCGAAGTAGTTCAACATCACCTGGAACAGAGGGGTCGCGGCCAGGTTCCGCTCCGGCCGCAGCCGGTCCACCACCCGGTCGAACGGCGCACTCGCGTGGGCGAAGGCGCCCAGCGCGGCCTCTCGGACCCGGGCCAGCAGTTCGTGGCCGGTCGGTTCGCCGCCCACATCGGTCCGCACCACCACCGTGTTGAGGAAGCAGCCCACCACGCCCTCGGTGTCAGGGTGGTCCCGGCCGGCGACCGGCACGCCGATCGCGATGTCGGTGCCTGCCGACAGCTGGCCCAGCAAGGCCTGCAGGCCCGCCAGCAGCACGATGAACGGCGTCGCCCGGTAGGCGGTGGCCACCGCCCGGACCCGCTCGCTCAGCTCAGCGGGCAGCTCCAGGTCCACCGAGGCGCCGCCCGGCTCGGCCACCGGGGGGCGCGGCCGGTCGGTGGGCAGATCCAGCACCGGCGGCAGGCCGTGCAACTGCTCGGCCCACCAATCCAGCTCGGCCAGGTCGGGGACCGGTGCCACCTCCGCGTACTGGGCCGGGGGCGGCTCCGGCGACGGGCCCAGGCCGAGCCGGGCCGCGTACAGCGCGGACAGCTCGGACAGCAGCAGTCCACGGGTCCAGGCGTCGGTGGCGATGTGGTGGAAGGTGAGCGAGAGCACGTGCTCCTCGCCGTCGACCGTGAGCAGCACCGCCCTCATCGGCGGCTCCCGGTCCAGCGCGAACGGTGTCGCCAGGTGCGCTGCCACCGCGTCCTCGACCCGTGACCGGTCGATGTCCACTGTGGACACCGGTACCTCTCCGGCCGGCCGCACCACCGAAACCGGCTGGGCGCCGGAGTCATCGATCACGCTGCGCAGCACGTGATGCCGCTCGGCCAGGTCGCGTACCGCGCCCAGCAACGCCTCCACCTGGAGCGGCCCGTGCAGACGCAGCGCCAGCGGCACGTTGTACGCCGTGCTCTCCGGCTCCAGCTGTGCCAGGAACCACAGCCGGGCCTGCACCCCGGACAGCGCGGCCGGCCCGTCCGTCCGCTCCCGCTGTGCCCTGGCCGTCGAACCCGGGCGGGGGAGGGCGGCGGCCAGGTCGGCGAGCACCGGATGCTCGAACAGCAGCCGCACCGGAACCGGCGCGCCCAGCCGTTCCCGCAGCCGGCCGACAGCCCGGGTCGCGGCGAAGGAATGCCCGCCCAGGGCGAAGAAGTCGTCGTCCGCCCACACCTGCGGCAGGTCCAACACCTCGGCCCAGACCTCGCCGACCAGACGCTCCTGCGGCGTGCCCAGCGGCACCCGCACCGCCGGGCCGGCCTCGGGAACCGGCAGCGCCGCCCGGTCCACCTTGCCGTTCGGGGTCAGCGGCAACACCTCCAGCGCACCGATCGCGGACGGCACCATGTAGTCGGGCAGCCGCTCCCGCAGCGCGGCCCGTACCTGCGCCGTGTCCACGGTGGAAGGTGTCACCCAGGCGGCGAGGCGGCGCCGCGCCCCGGCGTCTACCGGCTGCACGAAGGCCTCCGCCACCTGCGGAAGGGCCCGCAGCGCCGCGGTGACCTCACCGAGTTCCACCCGGAACCCGCGTACCTTCACCTGGTCGTCGATCCGGCCCAGGAACTCCACCAGCCCGGCCGGGGTCACCCGCGCCCGATCCCCGGTGTGGTACCAGCCGCCCACGAACCGCTGCCCGGTCATGTCGGGTCGGCCCAGGTAGCCGCGGGCCAGGCTGGGCCCGCCGATCCACAGCTCTCCCGGCACGCCGGGCGGCAGCGACCTCCCGGAGGGGTCCACGATCCGACAGCGCACGTTGGACAGCGGCCGACCCAGCGGCACCACACCGGGTGCCACCTCGGTCACATCGCAGGCCAGCACCGACACGGTGGTTTCGGTGGGCCCGTAGTGGATCTGCACCGCCAGGTCAGGCCGCGCCGCCCGGATCCGCTCCACCAGATCCGATGGCACGGCCTCACCGGCCAGGATCAGCAGTTTCCGGGGCAGAGCGCTCACGCCCAGCAGTTCCAGCTGGCTCGGCACCATCTTGACCGCGTCCACCGGATGCGCGGCCAGATAGGCGGCGTACGCGACCGGGTCGGTGGCCGTCTCCTGGTCGATCAGGTGCAGGGTGGCGCCCGATGTCAGCGCGCACAGCACGTTGGTCAGACCCAGGTCGGCCGCGGCCGTGGACACCAGGGCGAAGGAGGCCATCCCGGCGGGGATCCGTTCGGCCACCGCGCCCAGGTAGTGGGTGATCTGCCGGTGTTCGACCGCGACCCCCTTGGGCGCCCCGGTGGAGCCGGAGGTGTAGATCACGTACGCCAGGTGATCGGACGGCACGGCCACGTCCGGGCGATGCCCGGATTCCCCCACGGTGGCGGCGATCTCGGACTCGGTGAGAACGATCCGAACGTCGGCGTCGGCCAGGATGGCCTCGGTCCGCCGCGCCGGGTAGACGGGGTCCAGCGGCAGGTAGGCCGCACCGGCCTTGAGCACCCCCAGCAGGGCGATCACCAGCTCCGGCCGCCGCTCCAGCAGCACCCCGACCGGCTCCTGCGGCCGCACCCCGCGGGCCAACAGCCAGTGCGCCACCTGGTTGGCCCGCCGGTCCAGCTCCGCATAGCTGAGCGAAGCGACCGCGGTCGCGTCGGGATTGTCATCGGCCGCCCGCTCGACCAGCGCGTGCAACGGCACGTCCGTCGGCAGGTCCCTGGCCGGGCCGCGCAGATCGGGGCCGGCGGGCAGCCGGACCGGCGCGCCCGGATCGGCGAGCATCCCCTCCAGCAGCGCCAGATACCAGTGCACCAGTTGCCGTGCCGTGGCCTCCTCGAACAGGTCGGTCCGGTAGCGAAGTTCGCCGACGAACCGGCTCCCGTCGTCGCCGAGCGTCAGGTTCAGGTCGAACTTGGCCGTCGGCGACGGCAACGGTTCGGCCCGGACGTCCACCCCGGGCAGGCTCACCGGCGCGCCGGCGTCGTACACGTTCAGCATCACCTGGAACAGCGGGGTGACGGACAGGTTCCGCTCCGGTCGCAGCCGCTCCACGATCCGCTCGAACGGCGTACGGGCGTGGGCGAACGCGTCCAGCGCGGCCGTACGGGCCCTGGCCAGCAGTTCGGCGCCGGTGGGGTCGCCAGAGGTGTCGGTGCGTACCACCAAGGTGTTGATGAAACAGCCCACCACCCGCTCGGTGTCCGGGTGATGCCGGCCGGCGTGCGGTACCCCGACGGCGATGTCGTCGTTGCCGGACAGGCGGGACAGCAGCGCCTGCAGGCCGGCCAGGAACACCATGAACGGCGTGGAGCCCGCCACCGCGCGCACCTTGGCGGACAGGGACTCGGGTACCTCGACCTCGATCGCGGCCCCCTGCCAGGTGGGGACGGCCGGGCGGGGGCGGGCGGTGGGCAGGTCCAGCACCGGTGGCAGGCCGGCCAGGTGCCGCGTCCACCAGTCCAGGTCGACCTCGGGCTGCTCGGCCTCCCAAGCGGCTACGTCGGCGTACTGCAGGGCCGGGGGTTCCGGCTGGGGCGCCAGGCCGAGCCGGGCGGCGTACAGGGCCGAGAGGTCATGAAACAGCAGCCGTTCCGACCAGGCGTCGGTGGCGATGTGGTGCAGGGTCAGCGCGAGTACGCACTCGTTCTCGCCGAGGCGGAACACCGTGGCCCGCATGGGCGGCTCGGCATCCAACCGGAACGGGCGCCAGGCATGGTCGGCCAGCTCCCGCTCCAGGGCCGCGGGGTCCACATCCACCACGGAGACGGGCACGCCGTCGTTCTGGCGTACCCTCGCTCCGTCGATGACGCCGCGCAGAATCCAGTGCCGGTCGGCCAGCTCGCGCACCGCGGCGGCGAGGGCGGCGACGTCCACCGGCCCGCTCAGCCGCAGTGCGAGCGGCACGTTGTAAGCGGGGGTGTCCGGCTCCAACTGGGCCAGGAACCACAGCCGTTCCTGGGCCGCGGACAACGGCATGTCCACAAGGGAGAGTGCCGGAATACGTGTGGTGCCGGGGGTTTGGGCCGCGGCATGGGCAGCGGCGAACCGGGACCGGACCAACTCGGCGATCCGGTCCTGACGAACCTCGGTCATGCGTCGCTCCCGTCCATCAGTTCGGCGACCAACAGTTCTTCCAGCCCGGCGGCGAAGTCGGCGAGTACCGGTCGCTCGAACAGCAGCCACACCGGAACGGCCAGCCCCAACGTCTCCCGGAGCCGGCCGACCATGCGGGTCGCGGCGAAGGAATGCCCACCCAGGGCGAAGAAGTCGTCGTCAGCCCAGATGGTGGAACGCTCCAGCACGGCGGTCCAGATGGTGGCGACCAGGCGTTCCGGGTCGGTGCGGGGCGCCACCCGTTCGGCGTTCGGGTCGTCGACCGGCTCGGGCAGGGCTTCTCGATCCACCTTGCCGCTGGGCAGGGAGGGAAGAGCCGGCAGTGCGATCCACCGCCGGGGCACCATGTGGGCGGGCAGCCGCGACCGGACGTGCCGCTCGACCGCGGCCAGGTCGGTCGTCTCCGGCGCGACGTAGCCGACCAGGTGCGCCTGGGCGCCCGAGCCGACCACGGTCACCGCCCCGTCGGCCACCTCGTGCAGCACTGTCTCGATTTCGCCCAGCTCGATCCGGTATCCGCGTACCTTGACCTGGTGGTCCCTGCGGCCGTGGAACTCGAGCGTCCCGTCCGGCCGCCACCGCACCAGGTCCCCGGTCCGGTAACACCGGCCACCGGGAACGAACGGGTCGTCGACGAACGCGGTCGCGGTCAGGTCGGGTCGGCCCCGGTAGCCCCGGGCGATACCGGTGCCGCCCAAGAGCAGCTCGCCCACCGCGCCCGGCGGCACCAGCCGCAGCTCGGAGTCGACCACGTAGGCTCGTTCCCCCGGCATCGGCAGCCCGATCGGCACCCGGCCCGCCTCGTACGCGCGGACCCGGTGCAGGGTCGAGGTGACAGTGGCCTCGGTGGGGCCGTAGGCGTTCCACAGCTCGCCGACCCGGGGCAGGATCTGCTCGGCCAGCGCCGGATCCAGGACCTCCCCGCCGACGACGGCCCGCAGCGCCGGGTCGCCGGCCCAGCCGGCGGCCAGCAGCATCCGGTACGTGGTGGGCACCAGGTCGACCACCGTGGCCTTACTCGTCACGATCAGCTCGGTCAGCGCGTGCCCGTCCACGGCCGTGGCCCGGTCCACCACCACGCAGGCGCCGCCACGGGCCAGAACGCTCCACAGCTCGGACGCGGAGGCGTCAAAGGTCAAAGGAGCCACGGCCGGCTGGACATCCCGCGGCCCCAGCTTCAGCGCGGCAGCCATCCCGGCCACGAGTGCGGCCAGGTTGCCGTGGGAGACCTCCACCCCCTTGGGCGTCCCCGTGGAGCCGGAGGTGTAGAGCACATACGCCAGATCCCCGGCCCGGACCGCGGGCAGCTCCCCCTGTCCGTCGTGGACCATCGCCAGGCGGTCCAGGTCCAGGGTGGGCAGTCCAGGAACGGCCACACCGCCGCGGGTGAGCACCACCCGCGCCCCGGCGTCCTCGGCCAGCCAGCGCAGTCGCTCGGCCGGGTGCTCCGGATCCAACGGTAGATACGCCGCGCCGGCCCGCCACACCGCCAGCAGGACCGCCGGCATCAGGTGGTCGCGCGGCAGGCAGACCCCGACCACCTCACCCCGCGCGACCCCGTGTTCCAGCAGCGCCGCCGCCACCCGGTCGGCCCAGTCGTTCAGTTCGGCGTAGCTGAGCGAGGTCCCGTCCGGACCGACCACGGCGGTCCCGTCGGTGTGGACCGCCAGCGCCTGCGGCACCGTCTCCGGAACCTCCCGCGGCTCCGGCCCGGCCGCGGCGGCCAGCAGGAGGGCACGCTCGCCCGGGGTGACCAGCTCGAACGCCGACAGCGGCCGGTCCGGGTCAGCCAGCGCACACCGCAGCAGCCACGTCAGCCTGTCCAGGTACGCCTCGGCCTGTGCCGGATCGAGATGGGCGTAGGCGTACTCCAGTTGCAGCTCGGTGCCGGCCACGGTCCGGTTGACGAGCACGCTGCGCTCGTGGACCGCGGCGCCCGAACCCAGTTCGGTGAGCAGCTCCAGGTCGCCCATGCGCACCGGCACCTCGGCGTGTTGTACGGCCAGCAGCACCGGGGCGCGGGGCAGGTCGGCGGACGGGATCTCCTGGTGGACGAGTGCCCGCGTGGTCGCGTCGGCGGCCTGCCGGACCAGGTCCCGGAAGGTCAGCGCGCCGACCGGCCGCAGCCGCACCGGCACGGTGTCCACCAGCGGGCCGATGGCCTCGGTCAGCTCCGGGCGGGCCCGCCGTGCCGCGACTGCCCCGACCAGCGTGTCGGGCTCACCGCCGGCCAGGGCCAGACCGGCCAGGTACACCGCGAACGGGGTGGCACCGCAGTCCTGGGCCAGGGCGGTCACGCCAGTCACGAATTCCTCGGACAGCGGCCGGATGGCCCTGCCCGCCGTCAGGTCCGCGGGTGGCGGGTCCGCCACCGGCGCGCCGGCCAGCTCGGCCTGCCAGTACTCCCGCAGCCGCACCAGATCCGGCTGTTCCAGCTGCTGCACGGCCACATCGCCGACCTGGACCACCGGCCCGGGGACCGGCTCGCCGCCCAGCTCGGCGGCCAGCTCGCCCATCAGTACCCCGACCGATCCGCCGTCGAAGGCGATGTGGTCCACCACGACCACCAGCTCGGCCTCGGTATCGCCCAGCCAGCACAGGTCGGCCCGCAGCAGCGGCACCTCACTCGTCATGTCGAACACGTGTGCCGCCGCGGTCCTGGCCACCTTGTCCGGGTCCTCTCCCACGGCGTGCTCGACCAGGGGAACGGTGGTCGGCGGGTGCACCACGGCGTACGGCACGCCGTCCTCGTCGACGGCGACCGTGCTGCGCAGCACCTCGTGCCGACGTACGACCGCATCCAGGGCCGTCCTCAGCAGCGCGGCCTCGGGGAGGTCGCGCACGCGCAGCCGGATCCCCAGCGTGGTGACCGGGCTGTGCGGGTGGAGCTGCCTCAGGGTCCAGAACTGGCGCTGCATTTCGGTGAGCGGATACCGGGTCCGCCCGTCATGCCGCGTCAGCCCCGGTCCGGCCTGGCGTATCCGGGTGGCCAGGCCGGCCGCGGTGGGGGCGGACAGGAATGCCGCAAGGGGCACGCTGTGCCCCAGCCGACGGGATAGCTCGATGACCACCCTGGCGGCGGACAGAGAGTGCCCGCCCAGGTCGGTGAATCGATCGTGTACGCCGACCTGCGGCAGGCCCAGCACGTCGGCGATCACCTCGGCCACCAGGCGTTCGTCGTCGGTGCGGGGCGCGACCGGTGCCGCACCGGCTGACCTGGAGGCGCCGAGCTCGGGTAGAGCCGCCCGGTCCACCTTGCCGGTGGGGGCGAGCGCAAGCTCCTCGACCACGCCGATCCGGGTCGGCACCAGGTGATCGGGCAGCCGGGCGCGCAGCCAGTCCCGCAGCTCCGGCTCGCTCACTCCGGACGCCGCCACGTGGCCGACCAGATAGGCGATCCCGTCGTCGTCGGTCGCGGCCAGCACGATGGCCCGGCGTACCTCGGGATGGCGGGCCAGGGCGGCCTCCACCTCGCCCAGCTCCACCCGGTAGCCGCGGATCTTGACCTGGTCATCGGCCCGGCCGGCGAAGCGCAGCTCGCCGTCCACTCGGCGGACCAGATCTCCGCTGCGGTAGACGCGGCTGCCGTCCGGCTCGGTGCGGAAGGCGGGCGACTCACGCCCCAGGTAGCCGCGGGTCACCCCCGGTCCGCCGATCCACAACTCGCCGAGCTCTCCGTCCGGGACGGGGTTTCCGCCCTCATCGCGCACCGACAGCAATGCACCGGCCATCGGTTCACCCAAGGGCGGCTCATCCTCGTAGTCCCGGCCCACCTCGATGGCGGCGCAGGCGGTGGTGCACTCGGTCGGGCCGTACAGATTCAGCACCCGACGCACTCCGGGGTTGGCGTAGATCCGCCGTACCAGGGCACCGGTCAGTGGCTCGCCGCCGGAGAACACCGCGCGCACCCCGCTCGGCAGTGGCTCGCGCAGCAACACCGACAGCGCGGAGGGGACCCCGTAGACCGTGGTCACCTCCTCCCTGGCCGGCAGGCTCGGCAGCGCGAGCAGGTTGTCGGCCAGGATCACCGTTCCACCGGCGACCAGCGGCACGAAGAGTTGGGTGATCGACGCGTCGAAACAGATCGAGGAGCCGGCCAGCATGCCGCCCAGTTCCTCGGCGGTGTACGCCGACGCCTCCCAGCGCACCAGGTTCAGGGTGTTGCGGTGCTCCACCACGACGCCCTTGGGCGTTCCGGTGGAGCCGGAGGTGTAGATGACATACGCCGCATCGCTCGGATCTCCGGCCACATGGGGCGCCCCGTCGCCCGGCACCACGTCGTCGACGAGGATGGCCTCGGCACCGGTCAGGATGGCGGTCCGGCGCAGCGCGGCCGAGGTGATCACAGCGGCCACGGCGGAATCCTCGGCCATGAACCGTAACCGCTCGGCCGGGTAGGCAGGGTCCAGCGGCACATAGGCCGCTCCCGCCTTCCACACCCCCGCGAGCGCGGGAATCAGCCACTCGTCGCGATCCAGGCAGACGCCGACCAGTTGGCCGCGCCCGATGCCCCGTTCGGCCAGGGTGCGGGCGATGTCGTCGGCTCTGCGGTCCAACTCGGCGTAGCTGAGCCGGCTGGTGCCCGCCACGACGGCGATGCGGTCCGGGGTCCGCCGGCTCTGGACCTCTATCGCTTCGTGGACGCGACCTGGTGCCTCTAACCTCAGCCCATCGCCCCCGTGTCCGTCTTGCCGCTCGGTCGGGTTCGGTCCACCCTGCCGCCCCGTCGTACCCGGCTCGACGCGTGTCACATAAACGGACAATTCGTCCTCTTTCCCCCGTCAAGATTGCGACTGATGACCGGAAGTCATTCAGAGGCCCCCAATTGGCCAATAGTGTGAAAAAGCTCCCTTGGAGGCGGCTTGCAATCTGCTTGGCCGGCGGTTGCCTGCCGGACTTGTGCGCCGGCCTGGCTGTGCCGCTGACAGCGGAGCGGGGGTCGACGCGCGCGGTGACCGGATCACTGTGAGAGCGTCGGCGGAACGTTCCCCTCATCGGGAGGCAGCGGGTGCATCGTGCCCGCGTACCGCCGGGCGAAGGCGGTGGCCCCGTCGACGGTGACGGTCACGTCGTATCTGCCGCCGTCGGTGGGCCACGTCAGGACCGCCTCCTCGTGCGGGCCGACGATCCGGGTGCGTACCCCTCCACCGAAGTCGTTCGGGGTGAGTGTGAAGCACGTGGCCTCGCCGCCGTCGTTGCCCAGGAGGAACTCCACCGATGCGGTCCCCGGGTCGTCGTCGCACGGAGCCGCCGACACCCGGGGGAGCGGGGCGTCGTCCCGGCCGGCTTCCGGCACCGTCCCCGCGAAGCGGCAGAGGAAGCCGTCGGCGCCGTGGACGGTGAAGTCGTAGCGCCCGCCGGTGCGCGCCGCGTCCCAGGTGTAGGTGGCGGTGCTGTGCGCGGCCACGGTGAACGGCGTGCCCGCGAACGGCAGCGCGATGTTGGGGAACACCGTGAAATGGAAGGCCACCGGGCCGTCGTTGGCGAGCGTGCAGGTGACCACGCCGCTCCCGCGCTCCGCCGTGGCGTCGGCCCAGGGGCGGTAGGGCAGCGGACGGTGCGGGCGAGCGCCGCCCGCCTCCTGCACCGGCATGGTCTGCCGGCCGGTGGCCGGGATCTCCACCGGCGGCAGCGCCGCGGCCGCGTCCGCCTCCGCCATCAGCACGCGCGTGTCCGGCAGCGAGGGGATCGAGAAGTCGGGCCGGGCGAAGTCGAAGCAGCTGGTGAGGTCCCCGCACACGGCGCGGCGCCACGGCGAGATGTTGGGCTCGCGCACGCCGGTGACGAGCTCCAGGAAGCGCTGGACGGAGGTGTGGTCGAAGACCTGCGAGTTGATCCAGCCGCCGCGCGACCACGGCGAGAGGACCCAGAGCGGCACGCGGTTGCCGAGCCCGATCGGCTGCCCGTCCACGAACTCCTCGGGGGTCCCCGGAGCAGGGAACGGCGGCACCACGTGGTCGAAGAATCCGTCGTTCTCGTCGTACATGACGAGGAACACGGTGTGCCGCCAGACGTCGGGGTTGGCGAACAGCGACTGGAGTGCCGTGTTCACCCAGTGAGCGCCGTAGGCGGGGCTGGCGTCCGGGTGCTCGCAGAACAGGTACGGCGCGACCAGCCAGGACACCGTCGGCAGCGTGCCGTCCTCGCAGTGTGCGTCGAACGCCGCGAGGTCCCACCGCGTCATGGCGTCGATGTGGCGTGGGTCGTCCTTCGGGAAGGTGTGGAACCGGCTGAAGTACTCCAGGGCGTTGTCGTCGTAGTTGCCGTGCCGCTCGTCCTGCCCGGGAGTGTGGTAGACGCGCCAGGTGACGCCCGCCGCGGACAGGCGCTCGGCGTACGTGGTCCAGTCGCAGACCGGGTTGTCGGGCATCGGGGTGTTGTCGGTCCACGGGCCGGTCGTGCCGTCGCGGCCGGGGCCTGCCGTCCCCGTCCACAGGTAGAGGCGGTTCGGGCTGGTCGGCCCCGCCAGCGAGCAGAAGTACGCGTCGCACAGCGTGAAGGCGTCGGCCAGCGCGTACTGGTACGGGATGTCCTCGCGGGTGAGGTAGCCCATGGAGAGCTCGCCCTTGGCGGTCGTCCAGCGGTTCATCGCGCCGTTGTTGATCGCCTGGTGGCCGGAGTCCCAGTCGTGCGGCAGGCCCTCGGCGTTCTGCGCGTCGAACCTCGTGGTGTCCATGCGGAACGGCAGCAGGAAGCCGTCGGCCCTGGACGGGGCGGGCTGGCGGAAGACGCTGTCGCCGTCCGGGAAGGTCAGCGCCTGACGGTCGCCGAAGCCGCGCACGCCGTTCAGGGTGCCGAAGTAGTGGTCGAAGCTGCGGTTCTCCTGCATCAGGATGACGACGTGCCGGATGTCGTCCAAGGGGTCACTTCCTTTCCGCTGGTGCTGTGAGGGAGGCGAGCAGGGCGAGGTCCACCGGTTCCAGGGAGTCCAGAACCGTCCTCCTGGCAGCGGGCCGGATCCGCACCGTGGAGGTCACCGCCAGTACCGCGCACCCGGCGGCCTCGGCCGAGGCGATGCCCGTCGGGCTGTCCTCGACGGCCACGCACGCCCGCGGGTCGACGCCGAGGGCGGCGGACGCGGCGAGGTACGGGTCGGGCGCGGGCTTCGAACGGACGGTGTCCTCGGCGGCGACGGTCAGCGCGAACCTGTTCGCTCCCAGCACGTCGCGCACGACGTCGACGACGAGGCGCGGGGACGCGGAGACGATCGCCATGGGCACGCCGGCCGCCGCCAGCTCGTCCAGCAGGCGCGGCACGCCCGGGCACGGGACCACCTCGCGGGTGACCCGGGCGGCGAACGCGGTGTCGAGTTCGGCGGCGAGCGCGCCGGGGTCGCCGGCCGATGGGCCGCCGGTGCGGTGGAGGCGAGCGCCGGTGCGGTGGAGGTGGGCGGCGGTGTGCGCTGCGGGACGTCCCACCACATCCGGCATGTCGGCTTCGGTCAGCGGCCGCCCCATCCCGGCGGCCACCTGCTCCACCGCGGCCCACCACAGCCGCTCGGTGTCGACCAGGGTGCCGTCCATGTCGAACAGGACGGCGGCGGGGAGGCGACGTCTCACGGCCGACCCCCGCTGTTCCCGCCGCGTCGCCGGGCCACCAGCACCGGCCGGTCCGGCAGCCTCACCGTCGCCGTCACGCCGACCGGGAGCGCGGCCGCGGTGTGGGCCGGCACATCGGCCAGCACGTCGGAGCCGCCGGCCAGCCGCACGGTCAGCCTCGTCGTCGCCCCCAGGAACGTCGCACTCACGATCCGGGACGTGCCGTCCCCGTCCGCCAGGACCTCGACCGCTTCGGGCCGTACCAGCACGTCCACCTCGCCGGCCTCGCCTGCCGCCTCGCCGTCGCCCGGCAGTGTCCCGTCGACCGGCAGGGTGCGGCCGAGGACGGACACGGTGCCGCCGTCCGGCCCCGCCCGTCCCGGGATGCGGCTCATCACGCCCACGAACTCGGCGACGAACGCCGTCGCGGGCCGCGCGTACAGCTCCGCCGGAGGCGCGCACTGCTCCAGCCTGCCCGCGCGCATCACCGCGACCCGGTCGGCTATGGAGAGCGCCTCCTCCTGGTCGTGCGTCACGAACAGGGTCGTGATGCCGAGTTCCTGCTGGAGGCGGCGGATCTCCTCGCGTAGCGTCAGCCGTACCTGCGCGTCGAGCGCCGACAGCGGCTCGTCGAGCAGCAGGACGCGTGGCCGCAGCGCCAGCGCCCGGGCCAGCGCGACGCGCTGCTGCTGGCCGCCGGACAGCTGGTGCGGGAAGCGGGCGGCGTGTTCCGGCAGCCCCACCAGCTCCAGGAGTCCGGCGGCGCGGGCGCGTCGCGCGGCCCCGCCGACACCGCTCATCCGCAGCCCGAACGCGACGTTGTCGACGGCGGTCAGGTGCGGGAAGAGACTGTACGACTGGAACACCATGCCCGTGTCGCGGCGGTGCGCGGGGACACGCGTGACGTCCGCGCCGTCCACGAGCACCTCGCCCCTGTCGGGTCGTTCGAACCCGGCGACGATGCGCAGGGCGGTGGTCTTGCCGCAGCCGGACGGGCCGAGCAGAGCCACGAGTTCGCCGGGGCCGATCGCCAAATCCAGGCCGTCCAGCGCGGTCGTGGACCCGAATGCGCGGTGCAGCCCGCGGAACTCGACGGTTGAGCCCGTACGCGCCGGGGTGCGGGTCTCACGATCGATCAATGGGTGGGTCACGAGGTCTCCTTAGTGCGGCGAGCGCGTCCGGTGGCGGCGAGCACCAGCAGCAGCACCCAGGTGACGAGCAGGCCGATCATCGACGCGGCCACCGACATCTGCGCCTGCGAGCCGCTGATGACGACGATCCACACGGCGAACGGCTGGTAACCGAGGATCGCCGCGACCGTGTACTCGCCGAACACGAGCGCGAGGGTAAGGAACGCGGTGTTGAGCAGGGCGCCGCGAAGGTTGGGCAGCACCACGTGGACGAGGGTGCGCGGCCAGGACGCCCGGCAGGCCCGCGCGGCCTCGACGAGCACGCGCAGGTCGATGGCGGCCAGCCCGGCGTCCAGCGTGCGGTACGCCAGCGGCAGCGCCATCAGCGTGTACGCGAGCACCAGGACGCCGGGGAAGTCCGGGTTCTGCAGCCCGACGAACGCGTCGAAGAGCGGGGTGCCGGCGAAATGGTCCGGTCCCCAGCGCAGCACCGCGCTGATCCCGGCGACCAGGGCCATCGCCGGCACGACCAGCGGCAGCAAGCACACCAGCTCGACGAGCGTGCGCAGGCGCGGCGCCGTCAGCCGTACCGTGATCAGCGCGGGCAGAAGCAGGACCAGGACGAGGGCGACCGTGGCGGCGCCCACTTTGACGGTCAGAACCAGGCTGCCGGTGAAGCCGTCGGCTCCGAACATGCCGGTGTACGCCTCGAAGTCGACACCCTTGCGCGGGTCCTCGACGCTGAAGGCGACGGCGCAGGCGAGCGGGACGAGGAAGTACGCGCCGGCCGCCAGCCACACGGCGGCGCGGCCGTATCGGGCCCCGCTCAGCCGAGCCATCGCGCGCTCCTGCGCTGGAGGGGCAGGTGGACGGCCATGACGAGCCCGGCGACCAGCACCATGTCGACGCTGAGCGCGAGCGCGATGTTGCCGTCGCCGACGAGGACGTTGCCCGACAGCGCGTCCGCGATCTGCATCGTGACCAGCGGCACCGAGCTGCCGACCATGGCGGCGGCGGTCGCGTACGCGCTGAACGCGGTGCCGAAGAGCAGGACGTAGCCGCCGAGCAGCGACGGCGCGAGGATCGGCAGCGCGACGTGCACCCAGTACCGGAAGGCGTTCGCGCCGTTGTTGTGGGCGGCCTCCCGCCACTGCCGCCGCAGCCCCTCCAGCGCGGGGGTGAGGGTGAGCACCATGAGGGGGATCAGAAAGTACTGGTAGACCAGGGTCAGCCCCCAGAAGCCGTACAGGCTCCAGCCGTGGCGGAGCAGGTCGAGGTGCCGGGTCAGCACGCCGGCGTTGCCGAGCGTCGCCACGAACGCGAACGCGAGCGGCACACCGGCGACGTTCGCGAGGACACCCGCCCCCGCCAGGGCAGCCTCGCGCAGGGCGCGGAATCGCGAGGTCACGATCACCTGGGCGAGCGGGAGGCCGGCGGCGCACGCGATCAGCGCGGAGACGGCGGAGAGCTTGACGCTGCCGATCAGCGCGGTCAGGTAGGGCCCGTGCAGGGACGCGGTCAGGTTGGCCGCGGTGAGGCGCACCCCGCCCGGTGCCGTCGCCGGCGTCGTGAACGCGCCGAACACCATCATCGCCGCGGGCAGCCCGAACACGACCACGGCGAACAGCAGCAGCGGCGCGACCCCGAGCCACCGTTCCGGACGCGGGACGTTCATCCGGCGACAGCCTGGGACCAGCCCTGGACGACGGCCTGCTTGGCCAGGCTGATCTGAGCCTGCGTGGGGAAGGCGGCCGTGCCGTCGCCGGGCGCCTGCGGGAGCTTGGCGGCGGAGGTCGCGTCGAGGGTTCCCGCCTCGCTCATCGCGGGCATCAGCACCGGGCGGGCGTAGCCCTTGAGCCAGAGGTTCTGGCCTTCGGGGCTGTACAGGAACTCCTGCCACAGGCGGGCCGCGGCCGGGTGCGGCGCCCACTTCACGATCGCCTGGGAGTAGTACTCGGCGTACACGCCGTCGGCCGGGACGCTGACCTTCCAGTCGACGCCCTTGGCGCGGAGCTCGTCGGCGTACCCCGCGTTGAGGTAGTCCCAGGTGATGCTGATCGGCGTCTCGCCCTTCTGGATGGTCGCGGGGCTCGACTCGACGGGGTTGAAGTTGCCGGCCTTCTTCAGCCGGGCGAAGAACTCCAGGCCGGGCGTGATGTCATCGAAGGAGCCCTTACTCGCGAGGGCCGCCGCGTAGACGGCGCCGAAGGCCGAAGCGGACTTCGTCGGGTTGCCGGTCAGCCCGACCTGCCCCTTGTACTGCGGGTCGAGCAGCTCGGCGAAGGTCTGCGGGCACTTCTTGACGCGGGCCGCGTCGCATCCGATCGAGACGTAGCCGCCGAAGTCGTTGTACCAGCGGGCATCGGCGTCCTTCTGCGCCTGCGGGATCTGGTCGAACGCGGCGACCCGGTACGGCGCCAGCAGGTTCTGCTCGGCCGCGCTGACGGCGAAGGCGCCGCCCACGTCGATGACGTCCGGGGACCGGTCCTGGCCCTTGCGGGAGGTGACGGCGTTGATCTCGTCCTGGCTGGAGCCGTCGGGGTTCTCCACCTCGACCTTGATCCCGTACTTCTTCTCGAAGGCGTCGATGATCTCGCCGTAGTTGGCCCAGTCGCGCGGTAGGGCGATCGCGTTCAACTTGGCCTCCTTCTTGGCCGCGGCGACAAGGGCGTCCATGCCGCCGAGGTCCTGGGCCGAGGTCGCGGTCGCGGCCTTGTCGTCGCCGCCGGCCTGAGCCGTGCTGGTGGAGCCGCAGGCGCTGAGCCCGAGAACGGCCACGATCGCGGAGCAGGCGAGAGTCGACGCGCGGGCGCGGTGCAGTGTCACGAGGTTCTCCCAGTCGGGGAAGTTGGCTGTACAACTCGAGCAATTACCTCGGAGAGCCGTGTCCGGAAAGTGAACGCGCAGAAACGGGCGGGCGAGGGTCCCGGGAAAAGGCGGTGCGCGGGGCGGCCGGCCGGCTCATGAACGATCGGCGGGGACGGCGAGCGTGTAGGGTCGCGCCAGAACGGCGGCGAACGGACGAGGGTGAGGTGGAACCACATGGCGGGCGCGGGTGGCGGCGCGGGTGGCGGCGTGGCCGGAGCCCGGTACCGTCGGCTGGCGGCCGACCTGCGCGAGGCCATAGCCTCGGGCGCCTACGGCTCGGGCGGTCGCCTGCCCAGCGAGGAGGAGCTCGCCCAGAAGTACGGCGTGTCCCGCGGCACCGTCCGCCAGGCCCTGGCCGTGCTGCGCGCCAACGGTCTGGTCACATCCCGGCGTGGCAGCCGGCGCGTCGTGCTCGGCACCGCGCGCACCCAGAGCTTCTTCGAACTGCTGAGCTTCACCCGCTGGGCACGCTCGATCGGGGAGGAGCCGGGCGGCCGGACCGTCGACGTGGAACACCGGCTGGCCGGTCCGCTGGAGTGCGAGTTGCTCGGACTCCTCGCCGGCTCGCAGATCTACCGTGTGCTGCGGCTGCGCACGCTGTCCCGCGTACCCATCATGATCGAGCGGACCATCTACCCCGAGCGCATCGGCGCCATGATCGTCCGCCTCGAGCCCGATGCCGTCTCGCACACCGAGCCGCTGGCGGAGCAGGGTGTGGTGTTCGCCGACGCGGAGCACACCGTCGACCTCGTCTACGCCGACGCCGAGGACGCCCGCCTGCTCGGCTGCGCCGAGGGCGGGCCGCTGATCCGGGAGCGGCGGCGCGCGACCGACCCGGCGGGTACGCCGCTGGAGTGGTCGGAGGACCGCTACCTGCCGGGCACGGTCTCGTTCACGGTGCACAACTCGGTGGCCATGACGGCGCTGTCACGCCGTCGCGGCTGAGACGGCGGAGCCCGAGCCGCTGGTCGACGAGCCGATCGCGATCGCCACGCCGGCGCATGACGTGTGGCGCCGGCGAGCGCCCGTGGCGCCGATCAGAGGCGCGGATCGTCCAGCAGTGTGAAGCCGTCCGCGTCCGTGACGGTGAGCGTGGCCACGGTGAAGCGCCGGCCGGGCAGCTCGTTCACCGGCAGCCCGGTCTGCTCGGCGATCCGTGCCGCCGGCACGCGCAGCGGCGCGGACTTGGGATGAAGGTCGGTGACGAGCTCGGCCTCGTCGCCGGCGGTGATCAGGACATACACAGTGGCAATCTGCTCCGTCATGGTGATCATGCTGCCTTTCCAGGCTGACGTGTGCGGACCAGCCGCCCCCACATCTCCATGCTGGCGAATACGACTCCATCCGCAAGGCGGCACTGGCCCGGCACCTCCTGTTCGTTGACGGCGTCGAAGGCGCCTGAGTCAGGCGTCCACTGTCCTGATCGCGGATCGTGCGCCGGAAGCGTTGCCCTCTGACTCATAATGCGTTGGCGTCGCAGTCTTCGAGCGGGCTAGCGTTGCTTCCGCCATGCGCCAGGAGGACGTGCCCTGTCTGCGCCTGTGAGTCAACAGATTGGAGATGCGGGATGACGTCACAGCTCGTCGCGCTCTGCTTCGATGCGAACGACCCGCTCCGTCTCGCGCGCTTCTGGGCCGGCTTCCTGGGCTGGGAGATGGCCAACGACCCCCACGATGGCATCACGCTCCTGCCGAGCGATGACACCGGGTTCCGGATCCGATTTCTTCCGACCCAGGAGAAGAAGACCGGCCAGAACCAGATGCACTTCGATCTGACGAGCACGTCCCTCGAAGACCAGCAGCAGACGGTGGCGAGGTCGCTCGGACTCGGTGCGCGGCACATCGACATCGGGCAACGCCCGGAGGAGGGTCATGTGGTGCTCGCCGACCCCGAAGGCAACGAGTTCTGCGTCATTGCGCCGGGCAACAAATTCCTCGCCGACTGCGGATTCATCGGAGCGCTTGCGTCCGACGGTTCACAGGAGGTCGGGTACTTCTGGAGCGAAGCGCTGGGCTGGCCGTTGGTCTGGGATCAGGACCAAGAGACCGCGATTCGCTCGCCGCACGGCGGTCCGAAGATCACCTGGGGCGGTCCGCCAGTGGCGCCGAAGACCGGGAAGAACCGGCTGCACTTCGACCTCGCTCCACCTAAGCACGGTGATCAGCAAGCGGAGGTCGACCGTCTCGTCTCCCTCGGAGCGACTCGAATCGACATCGGGCAACGCCCGGAGGAGGGTCATGTGGTGATGGCCGATCCCGATGGCAACGAGTTCTGTGTGCTGACGGTTACCTGAGATGTGATCGAATTTGAGCACAGGTCGGGCAGCCGTGAAGAGCACATCGTCCGCCGCCTCCACGTTCGACATCGCGCCCGACGCCGCAGGGCTTTCGTCTGCCGGTAGCTCCACGTCTGCTGGGGAACATGCAGGACATGGGCACCGCGTGGCGAGAGGTCCGGCGGCTCGCGGAGCAGACGCCGCCGTCGCGGGAGCGGTTCATCGACCTGCTGCGAGCCGTGTCGATCGTCGCCGTGGTCATCGGGCACTGGCTGGCGACGGTGGTCGGCTACGGCGAGCACGGCGAGCTGATCGGCCGGTCGGCGCTGCCGGATCTGCCGTGGGCGCAGCCGCTCACCTGGGTGGTCCAGGTGATGCCCGTGTTCTTCTTCGTCGGCGGGTACGCGAACGCCGTCTCCCTGGCCGCGGAGCGACGCCGCGGAGGGAAGGCCGCCGAGTGGCTGATCAAGCGGAGCGGCCGGCTGATCCCGCCGACCACGGCCCTGGTGCTGGTGCTGGGGGGCGGCGCGTTGGCAGCTCACCTGTTCGACGCCGACCCCGCCCGGGTTCGCACGGTGGTCTGGCTCGCCTCGATCCCGTTGTGGTTCCTCGTGGTCTACCTGATCGTGGTCGTGCTCACCCCGCCGATGTACGCCCTCCACCGCCGGTACGGACTCGCCGTCCCGCTGGTGCTGGTGGGGCTCGTCGCCGTCGGCGATGTGGCCCGCCTCCTCGGCCATGACTTCTGGGGTAACGGCAACTTCCTGTTCGGCTGGCTGGCAGTCCACCAGATGGGTTTCGCCTGGCGGGACGGGCTGTTGCCGGCCCGCCCTCGCGTCGCCGTGCCGCTGCTGCTCGCCGGGACCGGCTCGCTGCTCCTGCTCACTCTCGCCGGCCCCTACCCGATCAGCATGATCACTGTGCCCGGCGAGCGGCTGCACAACATGTCCCCACCCAGCCTGGCTCTGCTGGCGGTCGCCACCGCCCAGCTCGGGGTGGCGCTACTGCTCCGGGATCGGGCCGAACGATGGTTGCGGCACACCCGACGGTGGATGGCCGTGGTCGCCGTCAACTCGATGATCATGACGATCTTCCTCTGGCACATCTCCGCCGCGATCCTGCTCGCCGCCGCACTGGACGTGGCGGGCGTGCTCCCGACTCCGGAGGCCGGATCGGCCGCGTGGCTGGCCTGGAGGTTCCCGATGCTGGTCATGTTCAGCGTCGTCCTCACGTTGCTCGTCGCGATCTTCGGCCCGATCGAGGTGCGCGGCACCCAACGGCCCCGCCGGCTCTCGCTCCGGACGCCGGCCAACCTGGCCCGCCTGGCGTCCTGTCAGGTTTTCCGGCTGTGGCTGGCCATGGCGGGATTCGCCGGAGTCGCCTTCGCCCTGCTCTCCAACAGTCTGTGGCCGAGCACCGCTCCGACCGTGTCCGGAATGCCGGCAGTCGCGCTGATCACCTACCTCGTCTGCGCGGCGGTCCTGCGGCTGCTGCGCTCGACGCCTCCTGCCACGGAGGCCGAATCGCGCCCCACCCCCCACGCGAGTCCTCCGTCCCGCCTGGTCTGACCGCTCGAATGCGGGACCTGGGCAGAGCCCCTCGTCTGGGACGCCGTCGCGCACGATGCCGGGCACGGCGGTGGCCGCGATCATCCGATCGACCGCGGCCAGCGCATTGGATCAGGCGGCTGCGTGTACCTCCACCTCCCAGAGCGAGTAGCCCCACGCCAGCGCTCGTTTGACGCCCTGCACGCGCAGGTGGCGGGTGGAGTTGGCCTGGTCGATCCAGATCTCGTCCACGCCGCCGTCGCCGTCGGTCACCTCGGCCAGCGGAGTCCAGGTGAGGCCGTCGGCCGACGACTCCACTCGGTAGGCCGTGCCGAATGCGGCCTCCCAGCGCAGGACCACCTTGCCCACGTCCACCGCGGAGCCGAGGTCGATCGTCAGCCACTCGGCGTCGGTGTAGCCGGACGACCAGCGGGTGGCCAGGTCGCCGTCGACCGCGTTGCCCGCCGCGAAGGCGGTGCCGCCCTCGACGCTGGAGGCCGCGACCGGCCGCCCCTTGGCGAGGTTGGCCTCGGCCACCGCCCGGTGGGCCTTGACCGCGACCGTGGTCGTCACCCCGGCGAAGGAGAGCTCCAGCGTGCCGGAACCCGTGGGCGTGAAGGCGACGGGCGCGATCAGCTCGCCGCCGCGCGGCAGCGTCATCTCGCGGTCGGCCGGGAGCTTCCACCCGGCCGGCCCCTTGACCGACAGCGTGCCAGTGACGGCGGCGGCGCGCTGGCTTGTGCCGCTGAGCGTGAGCGTCGTCTCCTTTCCGATCATCGTGTCCAGCGCGGCGGGGTCGGCCGAGAGCACCGCCGTCGGCACGTCGCCATACCTGGGCACGATCTCTGCGATCTTCGGCGCGGCGCTCCCGGCCGTCCAGGCCAGCCTGATCGCGTCGGCGGTCACGTCAGCGGGGTCGAGTTCGGTGTACGGCCCGGCCAGCTTGCCGATCGGCTGCCACTGGCCTCCGGTCCTGACCTGGACCTCGGCCTCGCCGGTGCCGAGGACGATCACCCGGTCGATCAGGCGCTGCTTGGAGAGCGTCACCTGCAGGGCGTCCCCGGCAGCCGGAGCGTCGGAGGCGGTCCAGGCGGTGCTGAGGTTGCCGTCGGCCGCCGCCTGCGGGTTCGCGCCCGCCGGGCCGCCGCTGACGGTGAGCCGGGTGACGTCGTCGCCGAGGGTGGCCACCTGGAACTCCCGCACCACGAGCCAGTAGTCGTTGCCGCCGGTCGCGCGGTAGCGGACGTAGCGGGCGCGCGCCCCGGCCGGGGCGGTCGCCTTGACCTCGGCGGTGGTGCCGGTGGCGAGCCTGGTCCAGGCGACGCCGTCGGTGGAGTACTCCAGGACGCCGTCGTGGATGAAGTCGTTGGGGCTGTTCGGCTTGCCCATGAGCACGGCCACGTCGCCGATGGACTTGATCGCCCCGAGGTCGACGCTCACCGCGTCACCGGCGCCTGGGGCGTTGTTGCTCCAGTAGAAGGTGTCGAGGTCGCCGTCGACCATGCGGTCGGGGGTGTTGTCGGCATACGTCCCCAGCGTGCTGGAGGCGGCCGGCCGGTCGGCGACCACGCCGATCCAGCGGTCCAGCTCGCCCAGGGCCTGGGTGATGAAGCGGTCGAGGACACCGTCGCCGATGCGGGGGAACGTCGTGGAGTGCGGGGCGCGCGGGTCGCGGATGGCCTTGGCCGCCGCGATGAGGTCGAGCGCATCCTGCCGCGCCCTGACCGCGGCGGTGCCGTCGCCCGCCCGGACCGCGTCGAGGACGTCGAGGGCCTTGAGCATGGCCTTGGCCCACAGCTCGGTGGCGTCCAGCCAGGATTTGGCCTCCTCCAGGAATGCCTGGTCCTTCACCCCGGCGGTGATGGTGGCGGGGGCGGCCAGCACGCGCTCGGCGTAGGCCCGCAGTGTGGTGGGTTTCCCGTCGCGCCAGGCAGGCCAGAACTCCTCGACCGCGGCGGCCAGTGCCGGGGCCTGCTTGTGGTGGACGGTGCCGTCGTAGCTGCTCAGGTCGGCCACGTCGCGCAGCGCGGAGACGACCTTGTCCGAACCGGAGGCCACCTCGCCCAGGGCGCGCAGCCAGGACGCCTTGGCGTCGTAGACCGGGTCGTTCCATCCGAAGTCGGCGAAGGAGTACAGGGCGATCTTGCTGACCGCGGCCTGATTCATCGGGTTGGAGATGATCCCCGCCAGGTGCTCTGACAGTCCGGGCTCGCGCCCGGCGTAGTCGGCCATGGGCAGGCGGCCCGGGTTGTAGTCATTGACCGGGTAGTTGTCCCAGACGAGGATCTCGTGGCCGAAGACCTGCCTGGCCGCGGCGGCCTGAGCCTTGGTGATCGCCGCGGGGACGACGCCCATGCCGGTCCAATGCACGACGACCTTCGGGTCGAGGACCTCACGCAGCGCCTTCTTGTACGGCGACTCGGAGGCGTCGTAGTACTCCGTCGGCACCATCTGCAGGGGCGCCACGTCGCCCTTGGCCGTGGCCCACGCCTGGGCGGTGTTGATCAGCTCGCTCTGGGCCCGCCCGGCTCCGGCCCCGCCGGGGTTGCCGTACTTGGCCCGGTCGCCCTCGCAGCTCCAGCGGCCGGCGTCGATGTCGTCCATCGGAATGTTGAACGAGCGCCCGCCGAGCGCGTAGACGGCCTCGAACTTGGCCAGCAGCGCCTGCACATCCTGCTGGCTGGTGTAGCAGATCGACAGGCCCGGCGACAGGGCGAAGGTGAAGTCGACGTGGTTCTCACGGGCGCGGGTGATCAGCTCTCCGAGCTGGGTGAGCTTGTCGGGCGGATACGGCTCGCGCCACTTGTCGCGATGGTAGGGATCGTCCTTGGGCGCGTATTCGTAGGTGTTCATCTTGTGCGCGCCGAGGTAGCTCAGGTGGTCCAGGCGGTCCTGGTGCGACCAGGGGGTGCCGTAGAAGCCCTCGATGGAGCCGCGGTAGCGCATCGTGGGCCAGTCGCGCACCTCCACGCCCGGCATCCAGTCGGTGCCCTGGCGACGCTGGATGAGCTGGCGCAGGGAGAGAGCGGCGTAGTAGGTGCCGTCGGCGTCCACGCCGTCGAGCACGATGACCTTGTGCCCGCCGCTGTGCCCGGCCGCGAGCACGTATCCCTCGGCCGGCAGGCCGTCGGCGTTCTTCACGCCGAGCCCGTCGAGGGCGGCGTCGCCGTCGCCCAGGTAGATCGTGACTGGGGTGTGCGGGTCGTCGCCGTCGGTGGCGACGACCCGCTTCACGCCCGCGTCGGCGAGCGTCCGCCGCACGTGGGCTTCGGCATACTGGTCGCCGTCACTGGTACGGACCAATCCGACGACGGGGTCGATGGGGAACCCGTCGGATCGGGCTTTCGCCTGCTGAGCCGTGGGGGCCACGGCGATGGGGGTGGTCTCGGCTTCGGCGGCCTTGGCGGCGTTGACGGGGGTGATGAGCAGAAGGGACGCGGCGAGGGTCACGGCTAAGGGACGGTTGGGGGGCACACGGTCTCCTTTGAGTGCACATAACCGCCCGAATGCGCATAAATGCGCACCGGATTGCCCATATGAGATCACCGTAATGGAAACCGGTCAATACCAGTTCCTCATCTGGCCCTCGACCGGTCCGTACCAGTCCCGACGCGGGGCGGCCGGTACGCGATCGGCCGAAGCGCCCGGACACCACAGGAACGCGATCGCGATGAAGGTGGCCAGCTTGGCCCGGGCCCGTCATGAAGCGTGCGGAGGCCGTCGAGGCGAAGAGTTCACCATCCCTTTGGCGGTTTTCGTCTTTATTGTTCCAAGATGAGCGGTGATCCTGGCGGTTGTCGGCCCATGTCGCATCTCCCGTAAGGAGGCTTCGTGCACACTCCCCAGCGCCGCCGACCTTCCTGGCCGGTCCGGCTCACCATCGTGCTCGCCGCCATCGCGTCCCTGACCAGCGCGGTGGGCATCGCCCCCGCCAACGCGTCGGTCTACGGCTCCTGCACCATCTCCCGATGCTCCGACGCACGTTCGGCCAACTCGATCTGGGCCGCCAAGGGGTACCCCACCAGCAGCGGGTGGTACTCCTGGCCGGACGGCAATTACAACTACACTGGCGGGCGCTTCTACAACCGCGAGGGTCAACTCCCCAGCGGCGCCACCTACTACGAGTACGACGTGTACTCCCGGGCGAAGGGCGCCGCGCGCGACGCGTACCGGATCGTCGTCAACCGCAGCACCGGCGCGGTCTGGTTCTCGCCGAACCACTACACCGACTTCTACAGGCTCTAGGACTTCCCATGACAGGCGCACGTCCGCTGCCGCGTTGGCTGACGGTGACCACCGATCCGGCGCCGGCGATCGTCGACGGGCGAGCGTGCCGGACCCGCGCCGCCTTCTTCGAGGAGGTGGCGCGGGCCCTGCGCTTCCCTGACTACTTCGGCCGCAACTGGGACGCCCTCACCGACTCCTTGCGGGACGCGACGCGCGCGGGGAAGGTCGCCCTGATCGTGGAGTACGCCGAGGAGCTGCTCGCCGTCGAGCCCTCCGAACAGTTCGCCACCTTGCTGGCCGTCCTGGCCGAGGCCGCCGACGCCGGGCTGACCGTGACGCTGCGCACCGACCCCGCCCACGAGGCCCTGCTCCGCCGGCGAGTCGCTGCCGCCCTGACATGATCGATCGTTCCCTGATGGCCAGGATTTTGGGCAAACCACCACCCCGCCTGCCGATGATCGAGCCACCACGGTGAACTGCCTCCTTGTACGGGACCACCCAACGGACGGACGCGGACCGACCGGCGAATCTCCCCCAATTCCTGCCTATCGCCCCGAATTCCCCCGCGCCCGCAGATCTCCACGATCAGAGCTATTTAACGACAGGCGGCGATTTGTCAGCCAGGATGCGTTCTGCTAACCCTCCAGTCGTAGATCGCGTACGCGAAGCGAGAGGAGAACCGCATGGACGGCGAGCGCCTGCCCGATGATGTCGTGCTGGAGATGGTGGCCCGGCACCTGTCCGAGGCGATGGGCAGGCCCTGGCAGGTCGAGGGGCACCTGGCCAAGGGGCCCGGGACCGTGGCCGTCGCGCTCCGAAAGGATCACACGGGCCACCCCGGCCACCTCGATCTGGACTTCGTGCTCAACGTCGACCGGCCCGAAGACACCACGATCGCCGACTGCGTCGCGGGGTACGGCGCCACGATCGAGGAGGCGGTGAATACCGCCATCCAGATCTGGCTCGGCACTACCGGCAGCGCCGTACTCGAACTGCTCGCCCAGAACGGCACCTTTGCCGCTCACTTTCCCCCCGACGACCCAGAAGGGTTCCCGGGCTGGCACGCCATCCACGGCGGCATCACCGGCTGGGGCACCGGGGCCGATCACCAGGCCGTGCAGACCTGGGCCGCGGGCAACGTGCTCCTGCCCCACCTGGCGCCGGTATTGGACGGAGGACTCGAACGCGACAGCCTGGTCGGCATCAAGGCGTTCTTCGGCGGCGGCCACGGTGCCGACGGATCGGATGAGACGGCCGAGGTACGCGTCGACGGCGTCCACCACGAGGCGGCCTCACGGGTGCTGGCCCATCTCGACTGGCCCCGGCCGGCCGACGGGATGTCCTACGCCCGGACGTTCATGCTGCTCGTTCACCGCGAGCACTCCTGACCTGGATCATTGCGAGAATCCGCCCGTAGATCGCCATGATCAGGATCTGTTGAGCGCTGTGGCGTGCAGGGAGGCGGGCGTGCGCCCGACGAGGCCGCGCGCCGTACGGGCGAGATGGGCTTGGTCGGCGAAGCCCGCGGTGGCGGCGGCCATGGCCGCGGTGGTGCCGGGGAGCTCGGCGATCGCGGCGCGAAGCCGTGCCCATTGGCGGAGGCGAGTGAGTGGGATGCCCACGGTCTGCCGGACGAGGGCGCGTAGCCGTGGGGCTGACAGGCCGACCTCGGCGGCGATGGAGGTGATGTCCGGCTCGGGATGGCTGGACAGCCGGACGGCGTGCGCCACTCTCGGGTCCAGCGGGGGTGGAGCCTGGGTGAGAGTGCGTAGCTCAAGGTAGCCGGAGGCCAGGTCCGCGGCGGTGCCGGGACCGCCCTCGTCGGCGGCGCCGAGCGCGGCGACAAGGCGGCGGACCTCGGCGGCATCAAGCGGGATCGGCTCCGGGGTGGGGGGCAGCAGCCAGGAGTCGACGAACAACGCGACGTAGGGCGAGGTCGCCGCACAAGTGTGGGCGAACTGGGGCGGGACGATCAGCCCGGCTGCGGTCACCATGGGCTGTCCAGGGCGGAGGAGTTCGGCGTGGCCGCCGATCGGCAGCACGACCTTCCACGCGGGCAGCCGGTGACGGGTAACACCGAACGCACACGTCTCGGCGAACATCGTCGCCTCGGCGCCGGAGGCGTAGACGATGCGGCGATCGTTTTGTTCAAGCGCCCAGGCATGGAATGACTGAATCATCGCGCCATGAACACTATCGGTGCAGTTTGCTTGGCAATCTTCCTCATCGTGACGGGTGTCGCGCACTTTGTGGTCCCTGGATACTTCCGAACGCTGGTTCCCGCGTGGCTGGGCCGGGCGGGTCTGCTCGTGGCCGCCACGGGAGCGGCGGAGATCGTTGTGGGTGCGCTGGTGCTGGTCCCGGCCAGCCGGTCAGCCGGGAGCTGGGCTGCCGCCGCCCTCATCACCGGCTATCTGGTGTCCCATGTGGACGCGCTTTGGCATGCGCGGGCGGACCGGCCCCGGAAGCTGGACCGACCCGCCGGCGCGCTGGCGCGGCTGGCGGTCAATGGTGTGTACATCGCCTGGGCGGTCGCGGTGGCCCGGTATACGGCCTGACCTGGGTGCGCCGGCACCACGCCGTCGATCCGCTTCAGGGGCTTGTCCGGACCTGGAGAACCGGCGCGCCCCGCTGAGGTCTGCGCGCCGGCACTCCGAGTTTCGGGACCGTTTCCGGGACGGTGAGTGAGGGTGGTCACGAAGAAGGGGGGCCGATCCGCGCGTCACGGAGGGTGTGGTGGAGACAGCGCACTGGCTGGCCTGCTCCAAGATCGTCGCCACGTTCGCCGGAGAAGAACGCCTGGCGCGGGCCAACGGCTGATCGGCCTGGCCGATTCGCTGTCGACCGCGCTGGCACCTGTCGCCGACGGTGCGAACCGAATGGTGGGCACGGCGCTGAAAGGGCGCAGTGGCGACAGCCTGGGTCCTGCTCGCCGTACACCTGGCCCACGCGGGCGGCGGGCTGGCACGTGGGCGCAAGCCGCGCAAACTGGGCGGCGTCAACGTTGCCGGCCATAGCTGTAGGTCACCTGGTCCCGGGGCAACAGTGACGACGCCGACGACAGTGACAACGCCGACGACAGAGAAGCCGGCCTCGGTGGCGAACCACCGTGACCTCTCCCCTCATGAATGCCCACCAAGCGGAATGCCGTCCACGTTGCTCACAAATAGTGCAAGCGCGACTACTCAGAGTTGAATATCGAACGTGTGAACGATATCCTCGCAGAGGGTCCGATCGCCAGAGCGGGAGGGGAGGCGCAAAGAGATGATGTTTTCGGGTGGCGTGCTGTTGTCGCGCCGACCGGAGGACGCTCCTCCGTCCCGACCGTCCGCCGCGTCTTCCGCGTCCCCGCGGCGGCGGCGCGGGTCCAGGTGGCACACGCCGTTCATCGGTGGACGCCAACCGTCGGATCGTTTCTCCGGTGACTCCTACGGTGCGGTGCTCCTCGATCGCACCCGCAGTGCCGGGCTCCTCGATCGTGCCCGCAGCACCGGCGGCCGCGGAGGAGCCCCTGATTCCGCCCTTCACGACACGACGCGCCCCGAGGGGCGAGCTGCGCGACGCGAGCCGGACGAGACGCTGTCCTGGGCCCGTCGGCTGCTCGGCCTCCCGGAGACGGCAGAAGACCAGAAGCCTGACAGCGGTGGACGGCCTTCGGATCCGGCGCGATCGCCGATCGCGCCCTCTCCCATAGAGCCCGACCGGTCCCGCGAGAAGACGGCCGAGCCAAGGGAAGAGGCCGGTGGTGAGCCGCCGCGCCTCGGGGGCGATAGTCGTGCTCTTTCCGGCCGGGACGAGCTACCGCGGCCTGGGTACGGCCGTGACGACCTGTCGGCCTGGGATGGGATCTGGCAGGGCCGCCGCCCCACCCTGGAGGAGCTGTCCGCGAGCCGTCCCCTGCGTGCCGGTCAGGATGATCGGCAGCGGAAAGACTGGGGCCGGCAGGGCGCGGACGGACAGAGCCGGGGCCGCTGGGACGAGGGTCGGCGAGGGATTGACGGACGACGCGGTGGCGGGTGGGCCGGTGGGGATGCTGGCGCCGATGGCCGGGCCGCTGCTGCTGATCGCCAAGGTGCTGGCCGTGATAGCCGAGGCGCTGGTCGGAATGGCCAGGACGCTGTCGGCCGGGGCGCTACCACCGACCGCCGAGACACTGATGGACGCAACGCCGGCGGTGGCGGCCAGAACGCCACAGGTCCGGATGCTGCTGGGGGTGATAGCCGGATAGGGGACTGGCCCGACCTGAAACTGGCCGGACGAGACGTCATTGACCTGCTGGCACGTGCCGAGCGGTTGGCCGCGGCTGCGGGGGAGGTGCCAGGCGAGACTGAGGCTGGCGCTGGGGTTAGCGCCGGAGCCGAGACCGGGGTCGGGGCTGGGGTTGGCGCGGGGGCCGGTGCCGGTGTTGGCGCCGCGCCTGGCGCTGGGGCCGGGGCTGGGGTTGAGGTTGAGGTGGCGATGGCGGAGATCGTGGCCTTGGCCCGGGCGATCGATCTGGCCGAAGCCGCGATCGCGACCCGCCTCCGCCTGGCCGAGGCCGGGAAGGGCCACCAGTTGTTTGGGCGGCGGTCGATCGGGGCGTGGCTGGCGGCGGCCACCGGCTCACGCACCGCCCGTGCCGGAGAACGCGTCACGCTGGCGCGGCAGCTGCCGCGCCTGCCGCACACCGCCGGTCTGTTCGCCTCCGGCCGGCTGTCGTTCGGGTATGCGGCGACGATCGCTTCCGCCACCCGGCACCTGGATGACGCGGAGACGGTGCTGGCCGAGCCGATCCTGGTGGAGCTGGCGCGGGCGTCGGCGTCCACGGTGGAGGACGTGGCCCGCGCTGGCCAGACCATCATCGAGACCATCGACCCGGAGGGCAGGCTGGCGCGGGCGGCGGCCAAGACCGAACGCCAGCACCTGACGATCGCCGAGACCGCGGATGGGATGGGTCGCGTCAGCGGGCTGCTGGACCCGGAGTTGAAGATGCAGTTGAAGACGTGGCTGGAGCCTCTGGCGGTGAAGACCGACGGCACTGACATGCGCAGCCACGCCCGCCGCATGGCCGACGCCTTGGCGATCCGGTTGTCGGAGGGTGGGCGGCGTACGGTGATGCACGTATCGGTGACCGAGCAGACCCTGTCCGGGGAGTCGGAGGAGCCGGCCTTTCTGGAGGACGGCACCGCTATCCCGGCCGTGGACGCGCGCCGGATGGCCTACACCGCTGAACTACGGCGGGTGCTCCGCGACGCTGACGGGATCGTGAAGGACTTCGGGCGGGCGCGCCGGCTGGCTTCGGCTGATCAGCGGGAAGCGATCCTGGCCAAGTACCGGACCTGCTGCCGCGTAGGCTGCGATGTCCCGGCGTATCTGGCGGAGATCGACCACATCGAGCCGTGGTACCCGAGCGGCCGCACGGATTTGGACAACCTCGCGCCGTTGTGCGCGGCGGACAACAAGTGGAAGTCCCGTCACCCCGATCGCGTAGAGGTGATCGATCAGGGGGACGGGACGGTGTCGATGCGGTTCCACCGGTACTCCAAGTTCCGTCCCCGACGCTGGACCGATAGACGGTGACCAACGATCACTGAACAACGGCCCGCGACCAGCGAGCCGCGAGCCGCGTGCGTGATCCGCCATTCGCGATCGGCGAGCGGCGACCGGCGACCGGCGAGATGATCGCGGCGGCCACCCGGTGATCCGGCCCCTCCCACGGGCCGGCCCAGCAGCATGCCAAGAATCCACGCGCCAGGCTGCACAAGGCGGTCTGCGCGGCAACCGTACGGCTCACTGCGGCGCAGAAGGCCATCGCGAAGGACTGGCGGGCCGCGCTGGCCGCGCTCGGCCTGTAACCGCCACCGACCTGGGCAGAACCCCGCGACGAATCCCCACGTAGAGCCCCGGGAGCGTAGAACCCGGGGAGAACTCCGACGGGACACGAACACGCGGCCGCCTTCGCCCTTGTAGTCGAGCTTGGGCGCGGGCAGGTCGGTGGGGGTCACGATGGCGTCGAGGCGATGCCTGTGGTGCCTGCACTACCACCGATGGTTTCGTCCGCGTACAGCGGCAAGGGCCAGGCGTCACCGTTCTGGTCGCCATCCAGACCTGGCTGCAACGAGCCACTCCGAAGGAGTTCCTCGGCCGTGTCGGCTCGGCCTTTGTCACCGTCGAAGCCGCCGCTCCAGTCTTCCTCGTCTGTGAGGGAGGCGGGATCTGCCATGCTCGATCAGCTGCCGAGTCGTTCCTGCCATGGGTGCCTGCCATGCTCGGTCGCCAACGCCTCACGCAGCCAGTCCGCCTGCTCCCGGGTCAGGTGGGGCAGCACCTGCTCGAAGTCCAGTTCGTCCTTGGGGCGTGTGCCCCTGGCCTTGAACAACAGTTGGATCTCCGGAGTGAGGCGAAGGAAGCCCTGCGCGGAGATGCCGACCGAGGCGAGCGGGCAGCGGATGCGTGCATCGCGCCGATAGACCCATTCGTCGCCGTCGGCCTCCTCAAGCATCAGTTGGAATCGCCACGGCCCGCCTGGGTGCTCACGCACCCAGATGTCGTGGACATGGGGCGGCAGCGGTTCGTCGACCGGCCACGGCCGCAGCTCTCCCGGCGGATCGGCCGCGTACACATCCCAATCGGCCAGCAACGCGCGTACGGCGAGCTGGTCACGGCGCAGGACATTGATGTCCACGTCTGCGTGCTCGCGGAAAGAGCGGCCGACCGCCAGTTCGATCGCGTACCCACCGCTCACCCACCACGGGGCAGCGAGGTTCTGAAAGAGCGCGACAACCGCATCCAGCGGCGCCGCCTCCCACGGTCCCCACGGTGTCTCGATACGCGGCACCGACCCATCATCGCCCATGAACGCAAGGCGGGCGAAGCGTTTTTATCCAGCAACTCCTCGACAATCCGGACGCCGTCCTGGAGCTGCCTGAAACCTCGCCGGCGGGACGGCACTGCGGCTGGTCGTCACTTCGCCAGTGGGCCTGCCTGCGAGCGTCGGGCGCACCGGGGACGGATACTGGTGATCTTCGAAAGCGGTTGTTGTGGCGGTTGCTGGATGTCGTTTTTCGTCGTTCTTGTGATTCATCTCACCCGATTACTTGTCAAAGTTCGGTGGTGAGATCAAGAATCCAGACCCACGGTCCAACGAAAAAGGTGGGTCCATGGGACGTTTCAGCGATCATGAGCTCGGTATGGGGCGACGGATCAAGCGGCGCGACTTCCTCAACGGGATGGCCATCGGGGCGGGGGGTGTCGTAGCGGCGGCGGCCCTCCCGGGGCTGACCGGCACCGCCGCGGCGAACACGTACGCGGGCGGGGGTAACGGCTACCCTCCGTCGACGACGGGGCTGCGCGGCCAGCAGGCGGGATCCTTCGATGTCGGGCACGCCGTACGCGACGGCTCGTTCGACCCGGGACAGATCCGGGACACCGGCGAGGACTACGACCTGGTGGTGGTCGGCGGCGGTATCAGCGGTCTGGCCACGGCCTGGTTCTACCGGCAGGCGTTCGGCCGCGACGCGCGGATATTGGTTCTGGAAGCACTGGACGACTTCGGCGGTCACGCCCGGCGGAACGAGTTCCAGGTCCGGGGCGAAACCATGTTGTCGAACGGCGGCACTGTCAACATCGACAGTCCGAGCACGTTCAGCAGACAAGCGTTGGGGCTGCTCCAGGACATCGGCATCGACCTGGATCGCCTCGGCCGCGTCACGGAATCGGGGTTCTACCCCTCTCTCGGGCTGAAGTCGGGCTATTTCTTCAACAGCGAGCGTTACGGCACCGACCAGCTGGTGATTCGCGACACCGGGGAGTCGTGGACATCCATTGCCGCCCGCCTGCCTCTTTCCGACAAGGGCAAAAGCGACGTCGCTCGCGTCTACACCGCCCAGGAGGACTATCTGCCCGGCCTGGACGACGCACAGAAGAAGGACGTGCTGGCCCGCATCAGCTACGAGCGCTACCTGCGCGAGAAGGCCGGTGTGGGTGACGAGGCCATCGAGTTCCTTCAGCGTGGCACGAGCGGCCTGTGGGGTGTGAACATCGGGGCGGTGTCCGCGGGCGACGCGTGGGCCGTGGGCCAGCCGGGATTCGCCGGTTTGAAACTCGCTCCCACCCCGTTCCCCGGCATCGGCCGGACACCGCGGATGGAGCTGGAAGCCACCGACGAGGACTACTACTACTTCCCCGATGGAAACGCGTCAGTGGCGCGGCTGCTGGTCAGCCAGTTGGTGCCGAAAGTCTTCGACAACGAGGACATGGAGCACATCGTCACCGCCAAGGCCAAGTATGGTCACCTGGACGCGCCGAACGAACGGATCCGCATTCGCCTGCGCAGCACGGCGGTCAACGTCCTGCACACCGGAGCCCCCGGCGGCTCCCGCGGCGTGGCGGTCGTCTACTCCCAAGACGGCAAGAGCTATCGCGTTCAGGCTCGGCACGCCGTGATGGCCTGTTGGAACTCGGTGTCCTCCTACATCGTGGACGGGTTGCCCGCCGAGCAAGTCGCGGCGATGCGGTACGGCGCCAAGGTGCCGTTGCTGTACGCCCGCGTAGCGCTCCGTAACTGGCAGCCGTTCGTCGACCTGGGTGTCTCACGCGTGACGACGCCGAGCATGTACTGGAACAGTTTCGGGCTCAACCCGGCGACCCGGCTCGGTGCGTACGAGTCGCCGCGCGACCCCGCCCAGCCGAACATCGTCACTCTGTCCAAGACACCCAACAAGCCTGGACTGCCGGCTCGCGCCCAGCACCGTGCAGGTCGGGGCGAACTCATCCGCACACCGTTCGAGACCTTCGAGCGGGAGATCCGCGACGTGATGGCCCGCGCCCTCGGACCCGGCGGATTCGACCCGGCCCGCGACATCACCGCGATCACCGTGAACCGCTGGGCACACGGCTACGCCTACGAATACAACTCGCTGGACGATCCAGCGATCTTCCTGCCTGAGGAGCAGCAGCCGTTCGCCATCGCACGCAGGCGTTTCGGTCGCATCGCCATCGCCAACTCCGACGCCGGGGCGTTCGCCTACACCCATGGCGCCATCGACCAGGCATATCGCGCTGTCAACGACCTGATGGAGGCGTAACAGTACTCAAGGGCAGACGAAGGGGGAGGGGCCGAGTTGTGGTGAGAACGGGGCTCCGTGCTCACCACAACTCCAGCTTCTCGATGATCTCGGCGGGTGTGGGCAGTTCCCGCCCGCGCGGTCAAGCCGAACGTCGTCCCGCAGCGTGGGTATCACCGCCCTTGTCGCAAAGAGATCAGGACGCACTCGCGGAAACGATTCGCCCGGGACTATTGACACTGCCAATCCGGTAGCGAAGATCGTGACATGCCACACATCTCCCTCAACAATGACGCCCCTGGCATCGTGGGCCTCATGCTGTACCGGCCCGAGACCGGCCGCCTCCTCAATGACCTCGCCGACGTGCTGATGCGGGGCGAGAACACGCTGTCCCGGGGTGAGCGCGAGTTGATCGCCACATACGTGTCGCGGCTCAACGACTGCCACTTCTGCGGCTCGATCCACGGAGCGGTCGCGGCGCAACAGCTTCCCGATGGCATGCCGCAGGTCGTCCAGGCCTGCGTCAACCCGCATGCCGCGAACGTCTCGCCCAAGATGCGGGCACTGCTGGACATCGCCGCGCTCGTGCGAGAGAGCGGGCGTGCCGTGACCGAGGAGGCGGTGTCCGCCGCCCGCGAGCACGGAGCGACCGACATGGAGATCCATGACACGGTGCTGATCGCCGCCATGTTCTCCATGTTCAACCGGTATGTCGATGGCCTGGGCACGCTCGCGCCGCCGGACCAGGCCGACTACGAGCCCATGGCGAAGACGATCGTCGCGGACGGGTATGCCGGCGCCGTGCACCGTTTTGCCGGTTAATCACCCAACCGCGGCGTAACCGGCACGCTGACCGTGCCGGAGCACGTGCCACGTGGCCCGCCGCACGCCGTACGGCGGGCCGCTACGGGAGATCCGTCCAGTCCGTTCACCGGGGGCGCGATCCTCGGCGACCGGATCCGGATGGCGTCGCTGATCGGCGACCCCGGCGTCTACGTCCGGTCGATGGCCAGCCGGGCACACCTCGGCGGGTTGGCCGAAGCCACGCCCGCCGCCGTGCGCGTGCTCGACGCCCTCGGCCTGGACGTCGTCGTGGTGGAGACCGTCGGGGTCGGGCAAAGCGAGGTCGCCATCGCCGACACCGCCGACTGCACCCTGATCGTCACCATGCCCGGCGGCGCGCCATGGCCGCGCTCGATCAGGCGACGATCGCCGAACTCTCCGAAGCGCTCCGGGAGCGGCGGCAGGATCCCGCGATGATCGCGGCGCGGGCACTGGCCGCGCTGTAGTCGGCGGGTAGGGATTCCTGCGTACGCGGCTGCGACCGCGACAGCCGAGGCAGGTAACCCACCGGCGGCCGCGACGTTGCTCAGCATCGGCCCTCGCGGAGGCGAGCAACCTCGTGCCGCCAGAAGGTCCCAACATTGAACAACCCGCCGAGATCGGGCAACTCCGCCAGCCCGAGACACTCGGCGGCCAGGTGAGCTCGCGCAGCCGTGATGGCGTGAGGGGGCGCGTGCACGACGCCGTTGGCGCGAGGTCGGTTCCGGCCTTGATGCCGCCAACGCCGTGTCCGGGCCGTAGGGGCGGCAGTGGTGAGCCGCATCGGCATTATTGAATGCATTGACGTTTTCTCACCGAGATCGACTCGGACATCAGGGCTTTGTCTGACAGGAACAGGCACGCTCGTGCAGATATGCGGATGAATGTCAGGAGCCCCAAAAAGAACGTGGAGCTTCCGGTAGAAGGGGTCTCACCACAAGATCCTCACACCGAGAAAGCTCCACGTGATCGCCTATCCTGCCATGCTCGACGTCTCCCGTGAACTGGTCCGCTACGTCGGCCGCCTGCTACACGCCGAACGCCGCCACCGCGGAACGCCCAAGGGGTCGCGGCGCCTGACCTGCTTCTACCAGGCACTGTTCGCCCTGGCCTGGTTCCGCTCCAAGCCCAACCTCCGCCTGCACGGCATCGCGTTCGGACTGTCACAGGCCACCGCCTACCGCTACCTGCACGAGGTCATCGACGTCCTGGCCGACCAAGCCCCCGACCTGCACGAAGCACTGGAACACGCCGCCGCCGACCGCGTCCCCCACCTCATCCTCGACGGCAAAA
>NZ_BSSE01000010.1 GCF_030268965.1 Microtetraspora sp. NBRC 16547
ATCTGCAAACTTCTCAAGCCGCGGGCGTACCAGCGCCATCTCGTCAGGTGTCACGACAGCATGATCCCGAAGTAACTCATCAAAATGATCACGTTAAGTGATCATCGATCTAACGAAGTACTACTAGGTCGCCGCGGTGGTAGACCAGACGCCGAGCTCGTCGATCAGTGCTGCTTGTAGGGGCAGCATCTGGTCGGCGAGCTCCGCGTCGGTCAACTGGGCCAAGTACGAGTTCGGCGGCGGCTGAGCACCCCGCGCCACGAGGAGTTCCACCACGCGCCACGACCGCGTGAATGGCCATACCGGGAACTCTCGGTCAACCGCGGGCCGGCAGGCGCAGGCCGGACATGCCGCCGTCGACGGCGAGGGACATGCCCGTCACCGCCCCGGCGGCCGGCGATGCCAGGTACAGCACAGCCGCGGCCACCTCCTGCGCGGTGACCAGGCGGCCGGTGGGCTGGCGGGCGGCGAGCCGGCGCTTCTCGGCCTGCGGGTCGTCGGCCTTGGCGAGCAGCCGCGCCACCCACGGAGTGTCGACCGTTCCGGGAGCGACGCAGTTGACCCGGATTCCCTCACCGACCAGGTCGGCGGCCATGGCGAGAGTCAGCGCGTGCACCGCGCCCTTCGACGCCGAGTACAGGGCCCGCTTGGGCAGGCCGGCGCCCGCCGCGATAGAGGAGACGTTGACGATCGCCGCCGCTTCGGACCGGCGCAGATAGGGCAGGGCGGCGGCGGTGGTCCGGGTGACCCCCGTCACGTTCACGTCCAGGACGCGTGCCCATTCCGCGTCGTCGTTGTCCTCGACGGTGCCGACAGCCGAGATCCCGGCGTTGTTGATCAGGATGTCCACTCCGCCGAATGCCTCCGCCACCGACTCCATCCCCGCGATGAGCGAGGCACGGTCGGCCACGTCGGCCCGGACCCCGTGGACACGCGGGTCGTCCGGCGCGCCCGGATCCAGATCGAACACCCCCACCCGGGCGCCGTCGGCGACGAGCGCCTCCACACAGGCGCGGCCGATTCCCGAGCCGCCCCCGGTCACCACGGCCACCAAACCGTCAAACATCACAAGAATCTCCGTCCAATCCAAGTAGTCGTCGAAGCCGGTGCACGGCGGCCTGGAAGGCCGCGCGGTCGAGGGTGTCGAAATACCGCTCGGGCAGAGTGTCCGCGGCGGGTGGCACGCCCAGGCGCGCATTGATCTCGGCCATGAGCCGCAGCCGCCGGTAACCGAGGGCGAGCACGTCGGGCCGGTCGCCGGTGACCGCCTCCACCAGATCACCCACCCGGTCCAGGGTCAGCGGCCGGGTCGGAGTCGCGGCGAACACGCACACGCCCAGCGCGTCCAGGCCCGACCACAGGGCCATCAGCACCGCGGTCCGTTCCACATCGATCTCGCCCGCCGGGCGGGGCACCCGCGCCCCCAGCCGGCGTACCTCCGGATAGGCGTACGGCAGGCCGTGCTCGGGGTCGAAATCGAGGTCGTGCTCGCACACGTCGTAGCGCGGGCCGAACGGGGCGACCGCGTAGCCGAGGCCCAGGTTGGGCTGCTGCCGCGGGTCGAACGGCGGCAGCGCCACCCCCTTGACGGTGTCGGGGCCGGGCGGCGGGTAGGCCCCGCCGTCGAAGGGCGTACGGCCGGCGGCGCGCAGCGCCTCGCCGTACGACACCGGGTCGACGCCCTGGCGCAGGCACTGCGCGTTGTCATCGAGGACGGCCGCGGTGTCCGTGATACCGAGGTCGCGGCCGAGCGCGGCGAGGGCCTCCTGGTGAAGCCCGGCACCCTGGAACGTCTTCACGCAGTCCGTCGGGCAGCCGGGGCAGGGTGCGACGCCGTCGGGCTCCGGCGCGGGCGCCATGACCGCGTCCGGCCCGACCGTGGGCCACACGCCGAAGCCGGGCGCGTTGTGCTGCCAGCCGGCGAGTGGATTGCGCGGGGCCTCCTCGGCGTACCAGCCGGTGATCTGGGCGAGGGCGAGCGGATCGGCGACGGGCGGGCGGTCGGTGCCGACGCAGACGACGGCCTTGACGTTCTTGGCACCCCACACCGCGCCGAAGCCCAGGCGCGGCAGCGGGTGCTGCCGACACGTGACCACCGACGCGTACGGCGTGCCCGCTTCTCCCGCCGGGCCGATCACGGCGACGGCGGCGTTCGGGCCGTGCCGGGCGACGAGCGCGTCGGTGGCCGTCCAGGTGTCGCTTCCCCACAGGTCGGCGGCGTCGTGCAGGCTCGCCGAGCCTCCGGTGACCAGGACGTACACCGGGTGTTCCGCGCGACCGCGCAGGACCACCCCGGTGGCGCCCGCGGCCCGCAGGCCCGCGGCGAAGGGCCCCTCGGCGCGGGTCTCCGCGACCCCGCCGGACAGCGGTGACACACCGACCGCGGCGACCCGGGCGAGCCCGGGCGCGGCGACGCCCGCGACGCTGGAGGCGACCAGCGCGCTCGGTGCGTCGGCCGCCAGGCGCCCCGCCGCCTCCGAAGCGGCCACATCGGCGGGAGCTCCGCCCCGACGGCCCCCATCAGGCAGCACGCCGGGCACATCAGTCAGCACGTCGGGCACATCAGTCAGCAGGTCGGGCAGGGCGTCGAGAAGCAGGCGCAACGCCTGGATCGAGCCGCCGTACCCCTCGACCGGCCGGGTGCTCACCCGCCCGGTGGCCAGGTCGACGTCGACTATGCCCATGCCGGCCCGTCGGGGTAGGAGTAGGTGGCGATGCTGTCCGCGCGCATCTCGGCCGAGAATCCGGGCAGTATCGGCGCGACGTAATGGCCGTCGCGGACGATCGCCGGGGCGAGGAAGTGCTCGTGCAGGTGGTCGACGAACTCGATGACCCGGTCATCGGTCGTGCCCGACACCGCCACGTAGTCGAACATCGACAGGTGCTGGACCAGTTCGCACAGCCCCACACCGCCGGCGTGCGGGCACACCGGCACGCCGTACTTCGCGGCCAGCAGCAGGATCGCGATGTTCTCGTTGACTCCGCCGACCCGGCACGCGTCGATCTGGACGAAGTCGACGGCGCCGGCTTGCAGCAGCTGCTTGAACACGACCCGGTTCTGCACGTGCTCCCCTGTCGCGACCCGGATCGGCCCGCCCTCGGGCGAGGCGGTGGCCAGGGCGGTGCGGATCGCGGCGTGGGCGAGGACGTCGTCGGGGCTGGTCGGCTCCTCGATCCACCACGGGTCGTACTCGGCCAGCGCCGTCATCCGGTCGACCGCGGTGGCGACGTCCCAGCGCTGGTTGGCGTCGACCGCGATCCGGATGTCCGGGCCGACGGCCTCGCGCGCCACCCGGAAGCGGCGGGCGTCGTCGGCCAGGTCGGCGCCGACCTTCAGCTTGATCTGGGTGAACCCGTCGGCCACGGCCTGCTTCGCCAGCCGGACCACCTTGTCGTCGTCGTACCCCAGCCAGCCGGGTGAGGTCGTGTACGCGGGGTAGCCGCGGGTCCGCAACGCCTCGATCCGCTCGGCACGACCCGGCTCGGCGGCCCGCAGGATCCGCAGCGCCTCTTCGGGGGTGAGCGCGTCGGTGAGGTAACGCCAGTCGACGAGGTCGACGATCTGCTCGGGGGTGAGGTCGGCGAGGTAGCGCCAGACGGGCTTGCCGGCTCGCTTGGCGACCAGGTCCCACATCGCGTTGATGAGCGCGGCGGCGGCGAGGTGCACCACCCCCTTCTCCGGCCCCAGCCAGCGCAACTGCGAGTCGTGTGTGAGCTCGCGGGCGAACGCGCCGAGGTCGACGGCGTCGGGGTCGGCTCCGACGACGAAGGGGGAGAGCGCCTCGATCGCCGCTCGGCAGATCTCGTTGCCGCGGCCGATGGTGAACGTGAACCCGTGCCCTTCCGGCCCTTCGTCGGTGCGCAGGACCACGTACGCGGCCGAGTAGTCCGGGTCGGGGTTCATCGCGTCGGAGCCGTCCAGCTCGCGCGACGTCGGAAACCGCACATCGAAGGTGTCGACCGCGACGATCACGGCCATCAGGCGCTCCTCAGGGCCGAACGCTGCCGGCCGAGGCCGTCGATCTCGACCTCCATCACGTCACCCGGCGCCAGGTAAGGGAACCGGCCAGACAGCGCGACCCCCTGCGGCGTACCGGTGTTGATGAGGTCTCCCGGATCCAGGACGGTGTACTGGGACAGGTGCCACACCAGGTACGCCACATCGAAGATCATGTCCTTGGTCGAGGAGTCCTGCCGGGCCTCGCCGTTGACCCATGAGCGCAGCCCCAGCGCCTGCGGATCGACGATCTCGTCGGGCGTCACCAGCCACGGTCCGAGCGGCTGGAAGGTCTCGCACGACTTGCCCTTCGACCACTGGCCACCGGACTGGTCGAGCTGGAAGTCCCGCTCCGACACGTCGTTGGACAGCACGAAACCGGCGATGTGCGCGAGCGCCTCATCCGGGGAGGACAGGTACCGGGCGCGTCGGCCGATCACCACGCCCAGTTCCACCTCCCAGTCCGTCTTCGCGGAACCGCGGGGGATCAGCACGTCGTCGAACGGCCCGACCACGGTGTTCGGGGCCTTGTAGAAAACGATCGGGACGGTGGGCGGCTCCGCGCCGGACTCGGCCGCGTGGGCGGCGTAGTTCTGGCCGACACACAGGATCACGCCCGGGCGCGCGATCGGCGCCCCGATCCGCTGTCCCTCGATGTCGATCTCCGGAAGTCCGGTCGCCTCGCGTACCCTCCGCACCCCGTCCGAGGCGAAGAACGCCGCGTCGAGATCGGCCGTGATCGACGACAGGTCGAAGTGACGGCCCTCGGTGTACAGCACGGGCTTCTCGGCCCCCATCGGTCCGACCCGCATGAGCTTCAAGAGACAACCTCCAGACGATAGGTACGGATCGCGGTGCCCGCCGTGACGGCGGCCCGCTCGGTCGCCGACAGCCCGCCCAGGCAGGCGTCGACCGTCTCCAGGGCGGCGGCGTACGAGGCGACGAGTTCGCACACCGGCCAGTCGGAGCCGACCATGAGCCGCTCGGCGCCGAACAGCTCAAGGGCGGCCTCGACGTACGGCCGGATCAGGGACACGTTCCAGCCGGGTCCGGCCTCCACCAGCAGGCCGGACAGCTTCGCGACGACGTTGTCGCAGGCGGCCAGGGGAGCCACGGCCGCCCGCCACTCGGCGAACCCCTCGGCTCCCGCGCCGATCCGCGGTTTGCCGAGATGGTCGAGGACGAAGACCGTGCCCGGGGTGGCCCGCGCCGCCTCGGCACTGGCGGCCAACTGCCCGACATGGACGACGAGGTCGTAGGTCAACCCCGCGGCGCCGAAGCCGGCCAGCGCCGCTCGTACGTCGGGGCGGGCGAGGTGCCCCGGATCGTCGACGCCCTGCACCTGATCGCGGATGCCGACCAACTTCGCCGCGCCGGGCAGGTCACGGTAGGCCGCCAGGGTGGCGGGCAGGTCGGGGTCGGTCAGTGACGCCCAGCCGACCACGCCCGCGATGCGCGGCGTCGTGGCGGCCAGCGCGAGGAACTCGGCGGTCTCGGCGGCGTCGCAGCGGCCCGCCTCGACGAGAACGGTGGCCGTGACGCCCGCCGCCTCCAGCCGGGGCGTGAGGTCGGCGATGGTGTAGTCGCGCCGGATCGCCTCCAGGCCCGGCTCGGCGAGCCACTGGTAGTCCGCGGTCCACAGGTGATGGTGCGCGTCGATGATCACGGTGTCGGTGCCTCCTCCGGCAGCAGGCCGTCCCTCTTCAGATCGGCCCACATCGCGCCCGGGATGTCCCAGTCGAACATCGCCGTGTTGTCGATGATCTCCTCCGGGCTCCGGGCCCCGATCACGACGCTCGCGACCGCCGGATGGCCGAGCGGGAACTGGATCGCCGCCGCGCGAAGTGGCACTCCATGCCGTTCGCACACCGCCCGGATCGCCAGCGCCCGATCGACCAGCGCACGGTCGGCCGGGGCGTAGTCGAAGTGGGCGCCCGGCTTCGGATCGGCGAGCAGGCCCGAGTTGTACACTCCGGCGGCGAGGACCGAGATGCCCTTCTCCCGGCACAGCGGCAGCAGCTCGTCCAGCCCCGACTGGTCCAGCAGCGTGTAGCGCCCGGCGAGCATGAGACAGTCGAAGTCGCCTGCCCGGGCGAGGTCCGCCAGCATTCCCGCCTGGTTCATGCCCGCGCTGACCGCACCGACCTGTCCTCGCGCGCGCAGCTCCGCCAGCGCCGGGTATGCCCCGCTCATCGCCTCCGCGAAGTGGTCGTCGGGGTCGTGGATGTGTGCGATGTCGACCCGGTCCAGGCCCAGCCGCAGCAGGCTCTCCGCGTGCGAGCGCAGCACCCCGGCGTGGGAGAAATCGAAAACCGGGGTGAGGTCGCTCGACTCCGCCCAGAATTCCTGCGTGTCGGCACCGCGGGGCACGAGCAACCGGCCGACCTTGGTCGACAGCGTGAACTCCTCCCGCGACTTGCCCGACAGCACCGCCCCGGCCCGGCGCTCGGAGAGCCCGCAGCCGTACAGCGGGGCGGTGTCGAAGTAGCGCAGCCCGAGGTCCCAGGCCGCCTCGACCGTCGCCCGCGCGGCCTCGTCGCCCACGGCGGTGAACAATCCGCCGATCGGCGCGAGCCCGAGGCCCAACCGGGTCACCTCCACGTCGGTGCGCCCCAGCCGGACCTTCTCCGTCGCCCTTTGCGTCGCCTTCTCCGGCCCCTTCTCCGGCCCCTTCTCCCGCTCTGTCACGCGGCCTCCTGCGAACCGTGGATCAGCCGGATGACCGCCTGGCTCATCCGGTCGTACTCGTGATCGTTGACCAGTTCGCCCGCGACGGCGAAGTCGCGCATCACCGCGATGCGGTCGGCGAGAGTGATCATCTCGGGCAGATCCGACGAGATGAGCAGAATGGCCATGCCCTGCTCGGCGAGTCCGGCGATCAGCTCGTGGAATGCGGCCTTGGTGCGAACATCGATGCCCACTGTCGGCTCGTCGATGATGAGGATGTCGCAGTCCGCGGCGAGCCACTTCGCCAGACTGACCTTCTGCTGGTTGCCGCCGGAGAGCTGTCCGGCGAGTTGGTCGGGCGAGGCGAGCCGGATGCCCAGCCGCTCGGTGTAGTCGGCGACCAGCGCCCGCTCCGCGCGGTCGCGCACCAGCCCCAGGCGCGAGAGCCGCCGCCATACGGTCACCGCGATGTTGCGCGCGATCGTCTGGTCGAGGAAGAGCCCCTCCTCCTTGCGGTTCTCGGTGACGTAGCCGATGCGGTGCCGCCGCAGCGCGTCGCCCACATCGCGGATGCGGGCCGTCTTCCCGTGCACCCGTACCTCGCCGGCGGTGATCTGCTCGAGTCCCAGCAGGGCCTTGGCCAACTCGCTGCGACCGGCACCGACCAGTCCGTACAGGCCGAGGATCTCGCCCGGGCGCACCGTGAGGCCGACATCGTGGTGCCCGGCGGAGGTGGAGACCCCGTCCAGGACCAGCGCCGGTTCGGCCGAGGGGTCGACGGTGCGCTGGGGGAGCCGTACCTCCTGGTAGGCCCGGCCCACCATCAGGTCGACGATCTGGTCACGGGAGTGACGGGCGAGCGGTTCGGCCTCGGCGACGCTGCGGCCGTCCCGGAGGACGGTCACCGTGTCGGCGACCGCGAAGATCTCCTCCAGCTTGTGACTGACCAGCACGACGGCGTGGCCCTGGTCACGCAGCCGGCGCACGATGGCGTACAGCCGGTCGGCCTCGTCACCCGTCAGCGACGCGGTCGGTTCGTCGAGCAAGAGCACCTTGGAGTCGGCCGAGAGCGCCTTGGCGATCTCCACGAGCTGCATCTGCGCCACCGACAGCCGCGACACCGGCGTATCGGGGTCGATGTCCACATCGAGCAGTTCCAGGCAGCGCCGAGCCTCCGAACGGACGCGGGCCCGGTCGACCAGCCCCTTACGCCGGGGAAGGTGCTGCAGGCAGATGTTCTCCGCGACGCTGAACGCCGGGATCAGGTTCCGCTCCTGGTGAACGACTCCGACGCCGGCCCGCTGGGCGTCCTGCGGGCTGCCGAAGTGCACCTCCTGCGGGCCGTCCGGCCCGGCCAGCAGGACACGTCCGCCGTCCGGCCGGTACACCCCGGTCAGGAGCTTGATCAGGGTGCTCTTGCCGGCGCCGTTCTCCCCCAGCAGGGCGTGGACGCTGCCGGCGGTCAGGGTCAACGTCGCCTGGTCGAGCGCCCGCACACCGGGGAAGGTCTTGACCAGCTTCTCGGCCGACAACACGATGCTCATCGCGCACCTCCGGTGAGTTTGTCGCGGGCCCGGCCGAGCAGGACGGCGCCCAGCACGACCGCGCCGATGATGAGGTCGACCCACCGGCGGTTGATGTCGAACTGCGCCTGCGTGACGTCGACCAGCCGCACCAGAAACGCCGCGAGCACCGTGCCGGTCACGCTCACCACGCCGCCGGCCAGGGCGACCCCGCCGATGATCGGCGCGGCGAAGCTGGACAGCAGCAGGTCGTCGCCGATCGACGCGTTCACCGTGCCGAACGCGGCCACCACGATGACGGCGGCGACCCCAGCGAGCAGGCCCGACAGCGTGTGGGCGAGTACGAGCGCCCGGTCGTTGGAGATGCCCGACAGCCGCGCCGCGAAGGGGTTGCCGCCGGAGGCGAGCAGACGACGCCCGGGCACCGAGTGGCGGAAGAACAGCGCTGTCGCGACGGCGACCGTCCCCGCCAACAGGAAGACCACGGGTACGCCGAGCACCGACGCCCCGCCCAGGGCACGCAGGCCCGGCGAGTAACCCTGATAGGTGCCGGTCCCGTTCACTCCGTAGCGCAGCCCTTCGAGGATCGTCATCGTGGCGAGAGTGACGATGAACCCGTTGAGCCGGGTGAAGACCACCAGCAGTCCGTTGACCAGGCCGACGAGCGCTCCGAGGGCCAGGGCGGCGAGCACCGCGAACGGCGCGGGCACGCCGGCTTCGACCAGCAACCACGCCGACGCCATCGCGCAGAAGCCGGTCAGTACGCCCACGGAGAGGTTCATCTGGCCGACGACGAGCACCACCATCTGGGCCAGTCCGATGACGATCGGCACCGCGAGGAAGCGGAGGAACGCGTCCATCGTGCCGGCGGTGAGCAGGTTGAGATCGGTGGCGACGGCGAGCGCGCCGAAGCCGACGATCGCGATCACGGCGAGGGTGAACTCGTTCGTGCGCACGAGGTTCTTCAGCGCGCGGTTCTTCATCACGGGGTTCTTCATCACGAGGTTCTTCATGACGAGGACACCGCCCTGCGCTCGGCGAGCACGGCGCGCAGCCGGTCCAGCGACAGCGCGGCCAGCAGGACCAGGCCGATGTAGAGCTTCAGCTCCTCCAGCGAGAACTGCAGGAGATTGAGGCCCTTGTAGATGACTTGGGTGAGGGTCGCCCCGAGCACTGTGCCGAGCACGCTGACCGCGCCACCGGCGAGCAGCGTGCCGCCGAGCACCGGGGCGAGGAACGACGGCAGCAGGAACGATTCGCCGATGCTGGCGGAGAACGCGCCGTTGTTGGCGGCGAGCATGAAGCCGGCGAGGGCGGCGAGCAGGCCGCTGGTGGCATGAGCGGCGACGATCCGCCGGTGCGTGGGGATGCCGGACAGTTCGGCCGCGACTGGATTGGCACCCGTCATCAGGATCTCCCGGCCGAGGCGCGCGAAGCGGAACAGCAGCCCGACGCCGAGCGCCGCGACGAGCGCGAACGGTACGACGAGCGGGACGCGCGGGCCGCACAACTCGCCCGCGCAGTAGTCGGCGAAGGTGTCGAAGCGCAGCTCGGCCAGTCCGGCCGGCTTCACCGCGAACGCCACACCGTCGGTCGCCTGCGTGTAGAGGATCGTCACCAGGCCCAGCAGGCCGAAGTCGAGCGCGAGCGTCACGACGAAGGAGTTCACGCCGGTCTTGGCGATGACCAGACCGGCGAGGGCTCCGATGGCCGCCCCCACGGCGAGGCCGATGGCGAGGCCGACCAGCAGCGGCACACCGAGCCGGTCGTACGCCAGTCCCATGGCGAACGTGGACAGCGCGGCCATCCGGCCGACGGCCATGTTCATGTGGCCAAGGGACAGCACGGCGAGCTGGGCCAGGCCGACGACGACGTACACGCTGACGTCGGCCTGCAGCGGCGCGAGGGTGAGCTTGGGATCGAGGAACGCGGGGCTCAGCGATGAGAAGAGCGCGACCAGCGCGGCGATGACGATGACCAGGCCCAGGCGCGGATTGGCCCAGAACGGCAGGACGCGCGACCGCGCGCCGGGGGGCGCCGCCGACGGCGCGGAGGCCGTCGGCGGCTGGGGAGAAGCCGTTCTCACGCGACTCTCCTGTCATCGATCGCGTCACGGTCCCAGTCGATGCCGAGGCCGGGCGCGGTCGGGGCGAGGGCGTGGCCGTCCTCGACGAGGATCTCGGTCCGGGTCACCGCGCGCAGCTGCGGGATGTACTCCAGGTAGCGGCTGTTGGGCACGGCCGCGCACAGGCTCAGGTGCAGCTCCATGAGGAAGTGCGGGCACACCGCCACGTTGCACGCCTCGGCCATGTGAGCGACCTTGAGCCACGGGGTGATCCCGCCGACTCGGGCGACGTCGACCTGGACGATGCCCGCGGCCTGGCGGCGCAGGTACTCGGCGAACTGCCCGATCGAGTACATCGACTCGCCGACGGCGATCGGGATGCTCGTCGAGCGGACGAGCAGCTCGTGACCGGCCACGTCGTCGGCGGGTAGCGGCTCTTCGAACCAGGTGAGCCCATGCGGTTCGAGCAGCCGTGCCCGGCGGATCGCCTCGGCGGCGGTCAACGACTGGTTGGCGTCGACCATCACGTCGAGCCGGTCACCGACGGCGGCCCGGACCGCGCCGATCCGCTCGGCGTCCTCGGCCGGGTCGGGCTTGCCGATCTTGAGCTTGACACCCTGCCAGCCGGTCGCCTGGGACGCCTTCGCCCCGGCGACCAGTTCGTCGACACTGAGATGCAGCCAGCCGCCCTCGGTGTCGTAGAGCGGGATGCGGTCCTTGGCCCCGCCGGCCAGCACCCACAGGGGCAGATCGGCGGTCTTGGCGCGCAGGTCCCACAGCGCGGTGTCGACGGCGGCCAGGGCCAGTGAGGTGATCGCGCCGACGGCGGTGGCGCGGGTGCTGGCGTGGAGGTCGCGCCAGATCGCCTCCACCCGGGTGGCGTCAGCGCCGATCAGGCGGGGCACCAGGTGGTCGCGCAGGAGCGCGAGCACCGCGGTGCCGCCGGTGCCGATGGTGTACGAGTAGCCGGTGCCGTGCCGGCCGTCGGCGGTGCGGATTTCGACGAAGAGCGTCTCCTGCTTGAGGAACGCCTGCACGGCGTCGGTGCGGACGGTCTCGACGGCGATGTCGACGAGGTACGCCTCAGCGTGCGTGATCGTGGACATCACTTGCACGTCAGGTACTCGGCGTCGAACTGCTTCTTGAGTTCGTCGGTGGTGGTGGTGCGGTCGGCCTCGTAGCTGTCCACGTTGTCCTTGGTCACGACGAACGAGCCGGAGTCGATGACGATGCCCGGCGTGGCCATCGTGCAGCCGCCGGCGATTTTGGCGAGGGCGTACGAACCGACGTAGGCCTGGCCGACCGGGTTCTGCAGCACGGTGCCGGCCACGGAGCCGTCGCGGAGACCGTCGAGGATCGCCTTGTCGTCGTCGATGGCGATGACCTTGATGGGCAGCTTCGCCTGCCGGACGCCTTCGGCGGAGGCGACCGACGGGTTGTAGGCGGTGTTGACGATGCCCTGGATCTGGCTGCCCTTGGCGGCGAGGAGGTCGGCGACGGCCTTCTGCGCGCTCTGCAGGTCCTTGTCGATGTCGGTGACGTTCTGGAGCAGGACGACCTTGCCGCTGGTCTCGGCGACCGCCTTCTCCACACCCTTGATGCGGCGCTGGGTGTTGGAGTCGACCTTGTTGCCGGTCAGATGGACGAGGTTGCCGGCGCCGCCGATCGCGTCGATGGCGGCCTTCGCGGCCTTGTACGCGGCGAGCTCGACGTCGGTGGACAGGCAGAAGTCGGCCTTGTTAGCGTCACCGGCGGGGCAGGAGGCGAGGGAGGCGACAGGGTAGCCCTGATGCTTGAGATCTTCGAAGGTGGAGTTGATGTTGTCGGGCGAGACACCGAAGACGCCGAAGGCGTTGTAGCCCTGTGCGGCGAGGGACTTGAGCACGTCGTTCTGCTTCGTCTGGTCCCAGCCGGCGGTCTCGTTGTAGGTGACGTCACCGAGCGCGAATTCGGACTTCGCCTTGGCTCCGGCATCCTTCCACGGCTGGAAGTACGGGTGCGAGCCGCCTGGAACCAAGGCCACCTTCACCTGGTCCATGGCCATCCCCTTGGCGGTGGCCTCGCCGGCGTCGTCGCTCTTCTTCGTACACGCCGTGGCGGTCACGGCAAGTGCGAGCACAGCGAGACCTGCGCCTATGCGGTCCAGCGCGGTGCGCCTCATGCGGTTCTCCTCGGGGGGCGACGGCGGATCATGGATCCTATAGGAAAGATTGTGCTGGTAATATGTACATGCATATGCCGTCCCCAGTCAAGGGCTCGGAGGAGACGAGATGGCGAAGGAAACCCGATTCCGGGTCCCACCGGCACGGCGACTTACCCTGACCGAGGATGTGTACGAGACGGTCAAAACGCTCATTATGGACCATGCGCTTCCGCCCAGTGAGCGGGTGAACATCGACGCTCTCTCCAGGGAACTCGACGTCTCTCCCACCCCCGTACGAGAGGCACTGGCCCGGCTGGAATCCGACGGCCTCGTGCGCAAGCGCCCGCTGTCCGGCTACACGACGACACCTCTGCTGACCAGGAACGAGTTCGACGACCTCTTCGACATGCGGCTGCTCCTCGAAAGCGCGGCCGCCGCCCGGGCGGCGGCCCGCGCCTCCGCCGCCGAGCGGGACAAGATCACCGCCGAGGCCGCCGCGACCACCGAGGTAGGCGACGGACAGCGGAGGAACCCGGCGTTCACGGCCCAGGACGCGAGATTCCACGACCTCATCGCCGAGGTGGCGGGTAGCCCGCTGCTCCGCGACGCCATCACCCGGCTCCACGCCCACCTGCATCTGCACCGCCTGTACTTCCCGGTCGCGACGGCCTCCGACACCCGTGCGGAGCACGAGCGCATAGCCGCCGCCATCTCCCACGGCGACCCGGACGCCGCCGCGACCGCGATGCGCGAGCACCTCACAGCCGCCCGGCAGCGCCACCTGTCGGCCTTCGACCAGATGCCTCCAGCGGGAGGGCCGGCGACCGCGGTCTGACCTCGCCGGACGGGGAGTTTGACGTCCGCCGCCGGTGGTGTCACGTGAGCCCGGTGGTGTGACGGTCCGCCGCATGCGGAACGTTCGGAGGGGTATTGAACGGCCATCCGCCCGGACAGACGGGGGCGGCTGTTCGTCCTGGTGATGCCCTGTCTCGGTAGGCCGGCGGGAGAAGGGGGTGCTTCGGCGATGTCAGACGTCGTGGACCGCCTGATCAGCTCGCTCAACGCCCATGATCTCGACGAGGTGATGCGGTGCTACCGGGCCGACGCGGCCATGGTCGGCCCGGTGATGGAGGCGGGAAGCCCCGAGGAGATCGGCTCTTACTTTCTGCACGTCTGGCAGGGGTTTCCCGACTTCGGGCTCACTGTGTGGGAGAAGATCACCTGTGGTGAGGTCGTCGCGGCCGAGCTGCTGATCTCAGGCAGGCAGACGGGGCCCTACCTGATGATCGGCGGCGAGATACTGGCACCGACGGGCCGCAGCGTCAGCCTGCGCTGTTGCTGCTTCTGGAACGTCGAGGACGACCTCATCGCCAGCCAGCGCATCTATTACGACCAGTTGGAAATCTACGCTCAGCTCGGGTTCCGGCTCCCGAGCGACTTCGAGGCGACTTAACCCTTTCGGCCGGCGGCGAGCTGGGACTCGGCGCTGCCGAGCAGCATCTCCAGGGCGGCGGGGTAGGCGCTGTCGTTCATGCCGGCGACCAGCAGGGGGGCGACCGCCGCGATGTTGGGGTGAGTGGCGGCCGGCAGGCGGGCGTAGGTCGCCTGCCAGATCTCCTCGTCTGCCGTGCGTGCTTCCACGGGCAGCGCCAGGGACGCCGCGTCCAGCGCGGCGAAGGCCAGGGTCATGTCGATGAAGGCGTGGTAGATGCGGACCACGTCTCGGTCCGGGAATCCGGCGCCCCGCAGCAGCCCGAGGATCGCCTCGTCGGCCGCGACCTCGTGAGACTTGCCGGTTATGCGGTTGGCGGTCAGCACCGCGGCCTGTGGGTGTTCGAGGTAGGCGGCGTGGATGCGCAGGCCCAGTTCGCGCAGGTCGGCGCGCCAGTCGCCGGTGCTGTGCCAGCCGGCCATCGCCTGGCCGATGAGCATGTCGCCGATGGCCAGGGTCAGGTCGTCCATGCCGGTGAAGTAGCGGTAGAGCGTGCTGGGGTCGGCACCCAGGGCCGTGCCGAGCCGTCGCGCGCTCAGACCCGCGGAGCCGTGCTCGCGCAGCATGCGCAGCGCGGTCCGCACGATCAGCTCCTCTGAGAGGACCATCCCGTTCTTTGTCGGGCGGCGGCGTTGCCGCGCCGACTCCGAGACCACCGGCTTGGGCACGGTGCTCCCTCCTCATCCTGTTTCCTGCTCCGTTACCCGGGAGCTTATGCCAACACCATTGACGTATGAAGGGGTGGTGGCGTTGGATCGGGCGCACCGAAGGCGTGCGCCTTGGAAAGGGGAAGGTTCTGTCATGCGTGTTCTGCTCGTCGGCGCCGGTGGTGTGGGCACGGCGATCACCCGGATCGCGGCCCGCCGGTCGTTCTTCGACCACATGGTCGTCGCCGACTACGACCAGTCCCGCGCCGAGGCGGCCGTCGCCGCGCTCGGGGAGGCGGGCACCCGCTTCAGCGCCGAGCGGGTCGACGCGAGCGACGAGGCGGCCGTGGTGGCACTGCTGGAGGCGCACCGCTGCGACGTCCTGCTCAACGCCACCGACCCGCGCTTCGTGATGCCGCTGTTCCGGGCGGCGCTGAGCGTCGGTGCGCACTACCTGGACATGGCGATGTCGCTGTCCCGGCCGCACCCGGAGCGTCCCCACGAGGTGTGCGGGGTCAAGCTCGGCGACGCCCAGTTCGAAATGGCCGCCGAGTGGGAGAAGGCGGGCAAGCTCGCGCTGGTCGGCATCGGTGTGGAGCCGGGGCTGTCGGACGTCTTCGCCCGGTACGCCGCCGACGAGCTCTTCGATCACATCGAGGAGATCGGCATCCGCGACGGCGCCAACCTCACCGTCGAGGGATACGACTTCGCGCCCTCGTTCAACATCTGGACCACCATCGAAGAGTGCCTCAACCCGCCGGTCGTCTACGAGGCCGACCGGGGCTGGTTCACCACCCCGCCCTTCAGCGAGCCGGAGGTGTTCGACTTCCCCGACGGCATCGGCCCGGTCGAGTGCGTCAACGTCGAGCACGAGGAGGTCCTGCTCGTACCCCGCTGGGTCGACGCCAAGCGGGTGACCTTCAAGTACGGGCTGGGCGAGGAGTTCATCCAGACGCTGCGGACCCTGCATCTGCTGGGCCTCGACCGCACCGAGCCGGTCCAGGTCCCGGGTGAGGGCGGCGCCCCCGTCATGGTCTCCCCGCGCGACGTGGTCGCGGCATGCCTGCCCGACCCGGCGACCCTCGGGGAGCGCATGCGCGGCAAGACGTGCGCGGGCACCTGGGTCAAGGGCACCAAGAACGGCAGTCCGCGCGAGGTCTACCTCTACCACGTGGTCGACAACGAGTGGTCCATGCGGGAGTACGGCTCCCAGGCAGTGGTGTGGCAGACCGCCGTCAACCCGGTGGTGGCCCTCGAGTTGATCGCCGCGGGCACCTGGTCCGGCGCCGGCGTCCTGGGCCCGGAAGCCCTTCCGCCTCGGCCCTTCCTCGATCTGCTGACCGCGTACGGCACCCCTTGGGGCATGCGCGAACAGTGACCGCAGGCGTCGGGGCGGCCTGCCCCGGCGCCAGGGCTACGGCACGGTGCTCCACCGCGCCGACCGGCTTTCGTTGTCGACGATGGCGGGCTGCGGGTGCGGCCCGGTGACTCTATCTATTTGCCCTGCGGGCGGCGGCCGCTCGGCGCACCGCGTACGCCGCGGCGCCGACGGCCAGCACAGCGGCCCCGGAGACCACCGAGGAGACCGGCAGGGCGAAGGCAAGGGCCAGACAGCCCGCCAGCCCGAGCACGGGCACGATCCGTGCGGGGCGGCCCTCGGCGGGGGAGAGGGTCCATGCGGCGGCGTTGGCGACGGCGTAGTACGCCAGCACCCCGAATGACGAGAACCCGATCGCGCCGCGGAGGTCCGCCGTCGCGGCGAGGACCGCCACAACGCCGCCGACGGCGAGTTCGGCGTGATGCGGCACTTTGAATCGCGGATGAACCGCGGCCAGGATGTGCGGCAGGTGCCGGTCGCGGGCCATGGCCAAGGTGGTGCGCGACACGCCCAGAATCAGCGCCAGCAGGGAGCCGAGCGCGGCCACCGCGGCTCCCGCGCGCACCACCGGTACCAAGCCGGGAAGACCCGCGGCGCGGACCGCGTCGGCGAGCGGGGCGGTGGCCTCACCCAGGCTGGTACCGCCCAGCACGGCCAGCACCGCGACCGCCACCGCCGTGTAGACGACCAGAGTGATGCCGAGCGCAAGCGGGATGGCGCGGGGAATGACGCGGGCCGGGTCGCGGACCTCTTCGCCGAGCGTGGCGATGCGGGCGTACCCGGCGAAGGCGAAGAACAACAGGCCCGCTGCCTGCAGCACCCCGCCGAAGGTGGCGCCGGAGCCGATGTCCAGCCGGGTGGCGTCCGCCTCGCCGGAGACCGCCACAGTGACCGCGACCGTGGCCAGCACCGACAGGACCACGGCGACGATCGCCCTCGTCAGCCAGGCGGACTTGTGCACTCCCGCGTAGTTGACCGCGGTCAGCGCCACGACGGCGGCCACCGCCACCGCGTGCGCCTGTGACGGCCACAGGTATGAGCCGATGGTGAGCGCCATCGCCGCACAGGAGGCGGACTTGCCGACCACGAAGCCCCACCCGGCCAGGTAGCCCCAGAAGTCTCCGAGGCGCTCGCGGCCGTAGACGTAGGTCCCGCCGGCGGCCGGGTAGCGTGCCGCCAGCCGAGCCGAGGAAGTGGCATTGCAGTATGCCACCACCGCCGCGAGTGCCAGTCCCAGGAGCAGGCCGGGACCGGCCGCGGCCGCGGCAGGCCCCAGCGCGGAGAAGACACCGGCGCCGATCATCGATCCCAGGCCGATGACCACGGCATCGGTCAGGCCCAGGCGCCGCTCCAACATCGGCTGCCCGGCTCCGGTCGACGTGCCGGCCATGGCGTTAACCCTCCATCGACGTGAAACGGATTCGAGATCGGGTTTCGATCGAGGCCGACGAAGCCGCGGCTCTCTCGAGGACGTCACCATCCTCGCGCAACCTCGGTCACCCCCGCGCCGGCCGGTCCGGCGTCCTACCGCTTCAGCCGGAGCGTGACCAGTTCGAACGGCCGCAGCGTCAGGGGCACCGTGTCTCCCTCGTCCCCCTCGCGCCGCGGCTCGCCGATGGGCCGCTCCAGCAGGTCGGTCGCCGTGACGCCGGTGATCGGGAAGCCCGCGGTCAGGGTTGCCCGGGCCCGGCCGCCATGCGCTTCGTGGAACCGTACGATGACGTCGCCGCTCCCGTCGTCGGCCAGCTTGACGGCGGTCACGACGACCGCGTCGTTGTCGAGCGTGACCAGCGGCGCGACCTCGGCGTCACCGAGCACCCGTCGCGCGGGCAGGTTGATGACGTAACCCTCGCGGACCGCGTCGCCGATCGTCGCGCCCGGCACGAGCGCGTGCCGGAACCGGTGCACGCCCTGGTCGGTCTCGGGGTCGGGGAAGCGGGGGGCGCGCAGCAGGGAGGCCCGGAGCGTGGTGGTCGTCCCGCCGTCGGAGGCGCGGACCGCTCGGGTCACGTCGTGGCCGTAGGTCGAGTCGTTGACCAGGGCCACGCCCCAGCCGGGCTCCTCCAGGTGCACGAAGCGGTGGTTGCACGCCTCGAACTTGGCGGCCTCCCAGCTCGTGTTGGTGTGGGTGGCCCGGTAGGTGTGGCCGTACTGGGTCTCCGAGGCGTACCGCTCGGCGCGCACATCCAGGGAGAAGGCCAGCTTGAGGAACTTCTCGGTCTCATGCCAGTCGACCTCGGTCTGGATGTCGAGCCGCTTGGCGCCGGGCGGGAGGCTGAGCGACTGGGTCACCTTCGAGCGGCCGAACGAGCGGGTCACGCGGACCGAGCCCGGCTCCTCGCCGGGCGCCACCTCGTCGGCGTCCACCAGGTCGGTGACCGTGTTGCGGTAGAACTCGTCCACGTCCCAGGCGTCCCACATGTTGGGGAAGTCGGGGTGGATCTGCAGCAGGTTGGCCGCCCCGCCGGGCGCGACGGCCTCCCGTTCGGCGGCGAGGTCATAAACCGACACGACCAGGCCGCGCCCGTCGATCTCCACCCGGAGCAGGCCGTTGTCGAGGATGTGGCCGCCCCTCTCGCCGACGGCGTCACGCGAGCGGACGCCGGTGGCGCCGCCGACGAGGAGAGGCGCGGAGGCGCCGCCCGCCGCGACGCCCTCGCGGGTGTGCGGTGCGGAGTTGAAGAGGAGCGGCGTGCCCCCGGCGGGATCACCGGCGAGGGCGCGCTGCGCCGCGTCGATGATGCCGTCCAGCTCCTCGGCCACGGCCGCGTAGGTTTTCTCGGCCTCGCGGTGCACCCAGGCGATGGACGAGCCGGGCAGGATGTCGTGGAACTGGTGGAGCAGCACGATCTTCCAGACCCGGTCGAGCTGCTCGTACGGGTAAGGGTGCCCGGCCCGTACGGCGGCGGTCGCGGCCCACAGTTCGGCCTCCCGCAGCAGGGACTCGCTGCGCCGGTTGCCCTGCTTGGTCTTGGCCTGGCTGGTCAAGGTGGCGCGGTGGAGTTCGAGGTAGAGCTCGCCGACCCAGACGGGCGGGTTGGGGTATTCGGCTTCGGCCTTGGCGAAGAACTCGGCGGGCGTCTCCCAGGTGACGGTGGCCGAGCCTGCCAGGTCGCGCATCCTGGCCGCCTTGGCGACCATCTCGCGGGTGGTGCCGCCGCCCCCGTCGCCCCAGCCGGTGGGGGCGAGGGAGCGCCGCGCGACGCCCTTGTCCTTGAAGTTGCGCGCCGCGTGCGCGATCTCGCCGCCCTTCATCGAGCAGTTGTACGTGTCGACGGGCGGGAAGTGGGTGAAGATCCGGGTGCCGTCGATGCCCTCCCAGAGGAAAGTGTGGTGCGGGAACGTGTTGGTCCGGCTCCACGAGATCTTCTGGGTGAGCAGCCACTTCGACCCGGCGGCCCTGATGATCTGGGGGAGCCCGGCGGCGAAGCCGAACGTGTCGGGCAGCCACACCTCGTCGTTCTCGATGCCGAACTCGTCCAGGAAGAACCGCTTGCCGTGCACGAACTGCCGGGCCATCGCCTCGGAGCCCGGCATGTTGGTGTCGGACTCCACCCACATGCCGCCTGTAGGGACGAACCGCCCGGTGGCCACCGCCTTGGTCACCCTGGCCCAGACCTCGGGCCGGTGCTCCTTCACCCAGGCCCACTGCTGCGCCTGCGACATGGCGAAGACGAAGTCGCGCTCGCTCTCCAGCAGCGCGGTCATGTTGGACGTGGTGCGGGCGACCTTGCGCACGGTCTCGCGGAGCGGCCACAGCCAGGCCGAGTCGATGTGCGCGTGGCCGACGGCGCTGATCCGGTGTGCGGACGGCTCGGCGGGCGTGGACAGGACCCCGGTGAGCCGCTCACGGGCGGCGGTCGCGGTGCCGTTCACGTCCTGGAGGTCGACCGCGTCGAGCGCCCGCTCCACGGCGCGCAGGATCTCCCAGCGGCGGGCGCCCTCGACCGGCAGCTCCCGCATGAGCTCGCCCAGCACCTCCAGGTCCATCACCAGCTGCCACACGGTCTCGTCGAAGACGGCCAGGTCCATGCGGCCCAGCCGGTATTGCGGCCGGGTCCCGGCGGTCTCCTTGTCGCCGAGCGTGGTCGGCAGGAAGGGGTGGTAGTCGAGGACGACGGGGTTGGACGCGGCCTCGATGTGCAGCCGCACCTCCTCACCGCCCTCGACGGGCGCCCCGACGCGTACCCACTGGTTGCGCGGGTTGAGACCCTTCACCGGGGTGCCGTCGGGGCGGTAGACGAGACCCTCGCACTGGAAGCCCGGCATGTTCTCGTCGAACCCGAGGTCGAGGATCGCCTCGACGGTCCTCCCCGCCCATTCGGCGGGCACCACGCCGGTGACGGTGAACCAGCTCGTGCCCCACGGCGGGCCCCACTCGTCCCCGACCGCGATGGGCCCGGGTACGGCCGACAGGCCCTCGGCGACCGGAACCGGCTCGCCGGGCGCGTGCCAGACGGCCACGTCGAGCGGCACGGACGCGGGATACACCGCCGGCCGGATGCGCTCGTCGAGGACGCGCTTGAGGCGGGCTTCGACCAGATCGCGGTCGTCATGCATCGGGGCTCCTGAACATCTGAACGGTCAACCGGAAACGCAGCTTGGCCAGGGCATACCCGGCGAGGGCCGCCTCCACGGCCTCCGACGGTCTCGGGCCAGGGCGAGGTGTTCCAGGCGAGCACTCCCTCCTGAACCGCCCCCTGAGGCGGGGCGGCGTGTAAGGACGGCTCCTCTGCCGTCGCGTGTTTGTCGTACCGGCTCGGTACGGTCCGCTTGTTCCCGCGTGAACGTGGGGGAGACGCCTCACAGGTTCCGGGGAGTTGAGACCGACGTGGAGTTCCGAGGAGTTCCGATGCCCGAGACCATGCTTCCTGACGACCTGGCGCGGCTTCTGCCCGACGACGGCGTACGCCGCACGCTGGAGGTGACGCCGCCCGCCGGTCGCCTCGTGGCCCCGGATCCGTCCATGGTCACCCCCGGTGCGACGGACTTCGAGCGGCCGGTCCTGTGGATGAGCTCCCAGCCTGTCGATGGAAGGGTCTGGTCCGCTTTCCGCGACCAGCATCCGCGATCGGGGTTGTGGCCGCTGCTCCTGCTGCACGACCTGGCGGACGGGGATGACGACCGTCCCTGGGCCGACGGCGAGCTCACGCCGTGGCCGGTGGCGGAGATCGACGAGCACGACGCCGCGGCGTTCGTGGCCGAGGAGTGGTCAGGCTGGACGGAGGAGGCCGATGGGGACGACCAGGTCTTCGGCCTGAAGGATCTCGAACCGTTCGGCCGCGAGTGTCCGGGGCTGGCTCCCGTGGCGGCCGTCACCGAGGACCCGTCGGCGGTCGCCGACCGGTTCGCTCGGGAGATGGCCGGGCGGCCGGCGCATCTGGGCCTGGTGGCGGCCGGGCGAGGCGCGGACGCGCTGACCGTGATCGGCTGGCTGGGACCGATCAACCGTCACGAGACGCCGCCGCTGTCGGCGATGCTGCGCAGCTGGGAGGAGCGCTTCGGCGTCCGGGTGGTCGCCGTCGGCTTCGACACCCTCTACCTCAGCGTCGCCGCGCCGCCGACGACGCCGGAGGAGGCGCTGCGGGTGGCGGCCGAGCATTTCGTGTTCTGTCCGGACAACATCCAGCAGGGCGACGCCGACGGCACGCTCAGGTCGTACGCCGAGCGACTGGTCGGCGCGAACGCGTGGGCCTTCTGGTGGGACTAGGGAGAGGGTTCTCCGTCCCTGAGGCGGAGCCGCAGCCAGGTGACCAGGCGGGTGCCGGGATCTGGACCTCTACTCCTGCCGTGCCGGCTCCTCCGCGGACCCGCCCGACAGGTCGAACTGGTCGTCACGCCACTCGCCGGCCAGTCGCGTGCCCGAGTGCTGCTCCTCGCGCGTTCGCAGCTCGACTCGGCGGATCTTGCCGGAGATCGTCTTCGGCAGGTCGTAGAACTCCAGGCGGCGGACGCGGAGGTACGGGGGCAGGTGCTCCCGGGAGTAGGCGAGGATCGACCGCGACGTCTCCTCGTCGGGCTGGTAACCCGGCGCCAGGGCGACGTACGCCTTCGGCACCGCCAGGCGGACGGGGTCTGGCGCGGGAACGACGGCGGCCTCGGCGACGGCGGGATGCTCGATGAGGACGCTCTCCAGCTCGAAGGGGCTGACCTTGTAGTCGGAGGCCTTGAAGACGTCGTCGGTGCGTCCGACGAAGGTGATGTATCCGTCGGCGTCCCGGCTGGCGACGTCTCCGGTGTGGTAGTAGCCGTCCGCCATCGCCTCGGCGTTGAGCTCCTCGTCCCCCTGGTATCCGGTCATGAGGGTCAGCGGGGCCTGGGACAGGTCGAGGCAGAGCTCGCCCTCGCCCTCGCCGGGGACCTTCTCGCCGGTCGTCGGGTCGACGAGGACGACCGGGACGCCCGGCAGGGGGCGGCCCATGGATCCCGTCTTGACGCGCTGGCCGGGGGAGTTGCCGACTGACGCGGTGGTCTCGGTCTGCCCGAAACCGTCCCGGATCGTCAGCCCCCATCGCTTCTCGACCTGGTTGATGACCTCGGGGTTCAATGGTTCCCCCGCGCCGACGGCCTCGCGCAGCGCGACCGGGGCTTCGGACAGGTCGGCGTTGATGAGCATGCGCCACACCGTGGGTGGGGCGCAGAACGTGGTCACCTTCTCGGATCGCAGCTGCGCCAGGAGCGCCACCGGGTCGAAGCGCGAGTAGTTGTAGACGAAGACGGTGGCCTCGGCGAGCCATGGGGCGAAGAAGTTCGACCACGCGTGCTTCGCCCAGCCCGGCGAGGAGATGTTGAGGTGGACGTCCCCGGGCCGCAGCCCCAGCCAGTACATGGTCGACAGGTGGCCCACGGGATAGGACACGTGGGTGTGCTCGACGAGTTTCGGCCTGCTGGTCGTGCCCGACGTGAAGTAGAGCAGCAACCGGTCCCCGCTCGCGTTGCCCGGGTGCGGCAGCGGCGCGGCCTCCAGCTCGTACGCCGCCGCGAGCTCCCGCCAGCCCTTGACCGCGCCTCCCACGACGACCTTCAGGTAGGACCCCGGAACGGTCTCGAACTTCGGCGCGTCGGCCGCGTTGCAGATGACCGCCTTCGCGTTCCCACGGTCGAGCCGGTCGACGAGCTCGGCGGGCCCGACCGCCGTGGTCGTCGGCACGACGACCGCGCCGAGCTTGATGATCGCGAGCATCGACTCCCACAGCTCGACCTGGTTGCCGAGCATGACCACGACGCTGTCGCCGCGGCCCACTCCGCCGGCCGCGAGATGGCGGGCCACCTGGTCGGACCTGCGGCACAGCTCGGCGAACGAGTACGCGGAGCGGCTTCCGCCCTCCTCGACGATCACCAGGCCGGTGCGCTCGTCGTCCCGCGCCCACGTCTCGAACCAGTCGTGCGCCCAGTTGAAGGTGTCGCCCACATCGGGCCACGAGAACTCCGCGACGGCGCTGTCGTACGACGTGCGCAGGTCGATCAGGCGGTCCCGTGCGGCTCGCAGGGCGGACGTGGGGTCGAGTGACATCGCAGCCTCCTTGGGGGTCCGTCGCACATGGTGACTTTGATTCCTCCGTCGCGACACCCCCCGATGGGGGTCACGGGAGGAGGCCGTGGCGACGGGCGGCGACGACGGCCTCGTGCCGGCTGTGCACGTCGAGCCGGACGAGGATGTCGCGCATGTAGCTCTTGACCGTCATGGGTGCGATGCCGAGCTCCGCCGCGACGCTCGCGTAGGTGCGTCCCGTCGCCACCATCGACAGGACCGCCAGCTCGCGCGCGCGGAGCGCGGGCACGTTCTCGGCCGCGTTGCCGGCCGCCTTGCCAGCCGCATTGCCGGCTGCCTCGCCGGACAGCTCCTCCAGCAGGTCGCTGATCCGCTCGCGGACCACGCCGTCGACTGTGCTCTGCCGCAACGCGTGCAGGCCGGAGTGGACCTTGCGCAGCCGTTCGAGCGCGCTCGCGTGGAGCCGGTCGACCGACTCGACGTGAGCGGCCACGCGCCGCTCGATCTCGTCCTCCACGGCCAGCTTCCGTGCCAGCACGCGGGCCGCGACCGTGGTCGCGGTCTTGAGGCGGTCGCCGAGGCCCGGGCTCTCGCGGACGGCGGAGTAGATCACGCCGCGCACCGTCGTGCCGACGAGCACGGGCGCCGCGACGGTAGCCCGGATGCCTTCGGTCAGGACCGGGAAGTCGTAGTCGTGGGAGATGTCGTCCGCGATGCGGTAGTCGTCGACGCCGACCACGCGGCGTTCGCCCCAGGCGCGGCCGCCGACCCCGGCGCCCGGGGACACCGCGAGCCCGGACAGCAGGCGGGTCCGGGTGCCGTCGAAGTGTGCCAGGCACAGCCGGCCGTCCACCACCGGGCCGCCGAAGGCGATCGGGGCGCCCGTGGCCTCGCGCAACGAGCGCAGCTCCTGCCCCCACAGGTGCGGGATGTCCGGGGGCGTTTCGCCGTCGAGCCTGACCATGCTTCATCTTGCCCTGGTTCGACCGCCGGGGGAATACCTGGTCGCCGGCTGGCAGATCCCGGTCAAGAGGGGGTAAGCTTGGCCGCTGCGAAGGGGAGTAGCCCCGCGAACCGGTCGTCGACACGCTGGAGCCCCCGGCTCCCGGTGGCCGGGCCTGTGATCTGAAACAGGCGGGCGAGACCTTCGGCCCATTGTCGACGACGTGTGCGCGTCGCGGGGCCGAAGCCGTGCCGCCGCCCCCGCGCCGGTCGATCTCGGACCTCGCGACCGCGGGAAGGTTGGACGAGGTCGTGATACATGTCCTGTTGCTCATCGCCTGCGCGGTGGCGATCTATTTGTCCTGCGAGTGGTTCGTCAACGCGGTCGAGTGGCTGGGTGAGCGGCTGAACGTCGGGAAGATGGCGGTTGGCACCATCCTGGCGGCTTTCGGAACGGCACTGCCCGAATCCGTGGTGACGCTGGTCGCGGTGACCACCGGCGGCACGGAGGAGGCCAAGAACATCGGGGTGGGCGCGGCGATGGGCGGCCCGCTGGCCCTGGCCACCGTCGCGTACGGAGTGAGCGGCGTGGTCCTGCTGCTCCATCGGCGCAGGCGGCGCGCGGCTGTCATCGCCGGAGGCTCCGGCGAGGTTGAGGTGGATCCTCCGGGTGACTCCGCGCAGGCGCTCGGAACCGCGCGGGACATGGCCCGCCTGGCCAAGGACCAGACGTGGTTCCTGCCGATCTTCATCGTCAAGGTCGGGCTCGGCCTCGTCGCGTTCGCGTTCAAGCCCGTGCTGGGTCTGCTGTTCTTCGCCGCCTACGCCGTGTACTTCTGGCGTGAGATCCGCGGCGGCCACGATGATGACGACGAGCTGGAGGTGGAGCTGGAGCCGCTGAAGTTCCAGCCCAAGGCGGCCGCGCCGGCCACCTGGGCGGTGATCGCCCAGACCCTCGTCACCCTCGTGGTGATCTTCTTCGCGTCGCATCTCTTCGTGACCCAGCTGGAGATCATCGGCCCGATGATCGGGCTGTCCGCCTCCGTCACGGCGCTGTTGCTGTCTCCCATCGCCACGGAGCTTCCTGAGACGATGAACGCGATCATCTGGATCCGGCAGGGGAAGACCAAACTGGCCCTGGCCAACATCTCCGGCGCCATGATGATCCAGGCCACCGTGCCGAGCGGGTTGGGGCTGCTGTTCACCGCCTGGAAGTTCGACGGCGCCCTCCTGTGGTCGGGGCTGGTCACGATGGCGGCGATCGTCTACCTGCTGGCGAACATGCGCGCCCACAGGCTGACTCCCCTCCGGCTTGGGATGGCCGCCGGCTTCTACCTGGTGTTCGCGATCGGGCTCATCCCGATCCTCACCTGAGGCTCCGGCCGGTCGATCGACGAACGGCGGCCGGAGGCCATGACCGTACACATGGCGGCACACATGGCGGCACACATGCCGTACGCCTGGCCGTACGGACCGGTCGCCGGGGACCTTCGGCCCTGCTCACCGGGGCGCCGATGTGATGCGCTGGCCTCGTACTTCAGCCGCCGGAGTCGCGCCACGTGAGAACGGAGAGGGGAAGAGATGGCCGAACCGATCGTCGTCGGCGCGGACGGTTCCCCGGCCGCCTCGGCCGCCGTCGCGTGGGCGGCCGACGATGCGGCCAAGAAGGGAGCGCCCCTGCGGGTGGTCCACGCCGTCTACCGCCTGCCGTACGCCAGCCCGCCCTACCCGATTCCCGGCCTGGACGACGCCCTGACGAGGGCGGGCGGCCAGTTCCTCCTGGAGGCTGAGCGGCTCGCGCTGGGACGGCACCCCGATCTCGACGTGTCCACCCGGCTGTTCGAAGGAGGCCCGGCCCGCGTCCTGATCCGCGAGGCCGCAAGCGCGTCCGAGCTGGTGGTCGGCAGCCGTGGCCGCGGCGGGTTCACCGGGATGCTGCTGGGCTCGGTGAGCACGCAACTCGCCGGTCACGCGGCCGTCCCCGTCGTCGTGGTACGGCCCGGCCACACGGAGGCGGCCCGTCCCGAGGTGGTCGTCGGCGTCGACGAGTCGCAGGAGTGTGAGCCCGCGTTGGCCTACGCGTTCGAGCAGGCGCGGCTGCGCGGCTGCCTGCTGCGCGCGGTGCACGGATGGCGGCTGCCGCCCGAGATCTACACCGGATGGTTCGTCTACGACCTGCCCGAGATGCAGCAACTGCGCGAGAGCCTCACCGCGGGACGGCTCGCCGCCTGGCGGGCGAGATATACCGACGTGTCCGCCGAGGTGGAGGTGATCTGCGATCACCCGGTCGCCGCGCTGGTCGAGGCGGCCAAGAACGCGGCCGTGCTCGTCGTGGGCTCCCACGGCAGGGGCGGGGTCGGCGCGATGGTGCTCGGCTCGGTCAGCCGCGGCGTGCTGCACCACGCCCGATGCCCCGTCGCGGTGGTGCGCTCCCGGCCCGCGGACCGGACGTCCGCGCAGGCCACCCCCTGAGCGGCATCTCCAGAGGGGCACCCCCCTGAGCGGCGCCCCCTGAGCGGCGCCCCCTGAGCGGCGCCCCCTGAGCGGCGCCCCCTGAGCGGCGCCCCCTGAGCGGCGCCCCCTGAGCGGCGCCCCCTGAGCGGCGTCACCGCCGTACGGCTGGCCCGAGAGGCGTGAGGCGGCGCCGCGTCACCGACGCCGCCTCGTCAGAGCCGCCTTATCGGAGCCGCCGGCGGTACGGCGAGGGCGGGGGAGCGGCGGGCGCGATCCGTACCCGGATGTCGACCGCCGCGGCCCCGCGCGGAGTGACGATCAGCGGGTTGATGTCGAGCTCGGCGACCTCGGGCAGGTCGTCGAGCAGCCGCCCGATCCGGACGATCCGCTCCTCCAGCGCGCGTACGTCCGCCTCCGGGCGACCCCGGTAGCCGAACAGCAGGGGAGCGCAACGCAGTTCCCTGATCATGTCCGCGGCGTCGCCGTGCGTGAGCGGCGGCACCCGGAACGCGTGGTCGGCCAGCAGTTCGGCGGTCACGCCGCCCATGCCGACCATGACCAGCGGGCCGAAGGCCGCGTGCCGGACGCCGCCGACGATCATCTCGATGCCGCCGGCCGCCATGCGCTGCACGAGCCCGCCGGTCATCGCGGGGCCGATCCGCTCCGCCATCTCCCGGTAGGCCGCAGCGACGTCCTCAGGGGTGTGCAGGCCCAGCCGTACGCCTCCGACGTCGCTCTTGTGGACGATGCCGGGCCCGGTGGCCTTCAGGACCGCGGGCAGTCCGACCAGGGCCGCCGCCTCCGCCGCGCTCTCCGGGTCGTCCACGCCGATCGACTCGATCACGTCCACGCCGTAGCAGGCGAGCAGCCGCGCGGCGGTGCGATGGTCGAGCCAGCCGCCTTCCGGAGTACGGGCGAGCTCGCGGGCGACGATCTCCTCCGCCGCCGCGACGGCACGCCGGTCCTTCTCGGAGTCCGTCTCCGGTTCCGGCTCCTCCGGCCGGGCGCGCCAGCGGGCGTGGCACTCCGCGCGGGCCAGGGCGTGCACCGCCTGCTCGGGGAAGGCGTAGGTGGGCACCCGGCCGCCGATCAGCCCGTCGTGGCCCACCACGCAGGCGAGCACCGTCTTTCCCGTGTCCCGCGTCGCCTCGTCGATCGCCGCCTCCATGCGGACGCGTCCGGAGCCGAACGGCGGCGTGTAGACCACGATGACGGCGTCCACGCCGGGGTCGGCCAGCACGGTTCCAACCGCGAAGGCCAGCTCGTCGGCGTCGCCGTCCGCGGTGAGGTCGACAGGATTGCCCACGGCGGCCCCGGGCCGCAGGCGGGCGCGCAGCCGCTGCCGGGTCTCCTCCGACAGCTCGGGCACCTCCAGCCCCTGCCGCTCGCAGGCGTCGGCCGTCAACGCCTCGGGACCGCCGGAGTTGCCGACGATCGCCACGCGCGGCCCGGCGGGAAGCGGCTGGCCGACCAGGAGCCGTGCCGTGTCGAGGAGGTCCTGGACGGTGTCCACGCGGATCACTCCGGAGCCGGTCAGCAGCGCGTCCACGGCGATGTCCGGGGTGGCCGCCGCGGCCGTGTGCGAGCGGACGGCGCGGTCGCCGGAGGCGCTGCGCCCGCTCTTGACCACCACGATCGGCTTGGTACGGCCGACCCGGCGGGCGATCCGGCCGAAGCGGCGCGGGTTGCCGAAGGACTCCAGATAGAGGCCGATCACGTCGGTGCGGTCGTCGTCCTCCCAATACTCCAGCAGGTCGTTGCCGCTCACGTCCGCCTTGTTGCCGACGGACACGAAGCCGGACAGGCCGAGGCCGACCTCGGCTGCGCGGTCGATCAGCGCCACCGCGACGGCTCCCGACTGCGACATCAGGGCCAGCCGCCCGGGCGGGGGAGGCGTGGGCAGGAAGCTCGCGTTGAGCCGCGACCCGGTGTCGACCACGCCCAGGCAGTTGGGGCCGACCAGGCGCATCCCCGCCTCGCGGCAGATCGCCAGCAGCTCCGCCTCCGGCTTCGCGTCGCCGGCCTCGGCGAAGCCCGCGCTAACCACGATCAGGTTCCCCACGCCGATCCGCGCGCAGTCGCGGGCCACGTCCAGTACGGCCTCCGCCGGCACGGCCACGACGGCAAGGCCGACCGGCCCGGGAACGCTGTCCAGATCGGGGTAGGCGGGGAGGCCGCAGAGCAGGTCGGCGCGCGGGTTGATCGGATAGACGGGGCCGGGGAAGCCGCCGTCGACCAGGTTGCGCAGTACGCGGTGACCGACGTTGGAGGGGTCGCGGCCGGCGCCGATGACGGCGACCGACTCCGGCGACAGCAGCCGGGCCAGCGAGGCACGCTCCGCCTCGTGCGCGCGTTCCTCAACCTTCATCAGCAGGCGGTGGGTGGGCCGCGGCGTGATGTGCAGCTCCACCTGCTCGCCGTGGTGGCTCCGTCCGACTTCGAGGCCCAGGTCCCGCACCACTTCGAGCATCGGCCGGTTCTCGGCCAGGACGTCGGCGATCACCTCGCGCACTCCGCTCTCGGCGGCGTCCAGGGCCAGGTGCTCCAGCAGGAGGGTGCCCAGCCCCTGGCCGTGCACGCCGTCGTCGAGGAGGATGCCGAGGTCGGCGACCTGGCCCGTGTCGTCGGGCATGTACTCGGCGACGGCCACGAGCCGGCCGTTCATCAGCGCCACGAGCGCGTGGCCGTCGAAGCCGGGCTCGGTCAGGCGATCGATGTAGACATGGGCGGAGGCCCTGCCGCCGCTGAAGAACCGCAGGTACGCCGAGCGCTCGCTGGTCCGGTCGACCAGCGCCCGTAGCGCGGGCCGATCCGCCGGGCGTAGCGGGCGCAGATGCGCGATCCCGCCGTCGCGTAGAAGGACGTCGCATTCACCGGAGGCCGCTCGTTTCATGCCTCCAGCCTCGGCTCGGGCGGTGGTACGAAACAGGGTCTTTGTGCCCACAGGGAACGGGCTCTCGTCCCTCCGGCGCCTCGGCGCCGCCACCACCGCGCCGCCACCACCGCGCCGCCACCACCGCGCCGCCACCACCGCGCCGCCACCACCGGGGCATCCCCGCCGCCGGATCCTCCGGCCGCGCAGACGGCGGCGCGGGCGGCGGCGCGGCATACCGTCGGGCACTGGGGGAAGGGCTGCTCGTCAGGAGGGGCGCGTGATGGAACCCTGGACGCTGACCTATGAGGGCTTCGACCCCAACGACGAGGGGTTGCGCGAGGCTCTCTGCACGCTGGGCAACGGCCGTTTCGCCACCCGCGGGGCGGCGCCGGAGGCCCTGGCCGACGAGGTGCACTATCCCGGGACGTACATCGCGGGCTGCTATGACCGGCTGGTTTCGACCGTCGCCGGGTACGACGTGACGAACGAGGACATGGTCAACGCGCCGAACTGGCTGCCCCTGACCTTCGCGACGACCGGCTCGGAGTGGTTCTCGCCGCGCACCGCCCACCTGCTGGAATATCGGCAGGACCTTGACCTGCGCCACGCCGTTCTGCACCGCTTTGTTCGGTTCCGGGACGAGGAGGGCCGGATCACCGCCGTCCGGCAGCGCCGCCTGGTCTCCATGGCCGATCCGCAGCTGGCCGCGCTGGAGACGACCTTCACCGCCGAGAACTGGTCCGGCCCGCTGCGCGTACGTGCCGCGCTCGACGGCCGGGTGACCAACCGGGGCGTGCCGCGCTACCACGAACTGCGCGGCGACCACCTGACCGCCCACGCCACCGGGACGGACGGAGACATCCTGTGGCTGCGCGCCCATACGCGTACCTCAGCGGTCGTGATCGCTCTCGCCGCGCGCGTGGAGGCCCGCGCGCCGGGACACGAGGTCGCGCGGGATCCGGAGCTGATCGCGCGGGAGCACGTCCTGGAGCTGGATCGCGGCCGTCCGGCGGTGGTCGTGAAGACCGTCGCGCTGGTGACGTCCCGCGACCACGCCGTCGCCGGTCCCGTCGAGACGGCGGTCCGGCGGGTACGGCTGGCACCGGGGTTCGAGCCGTTGCTCGAACGGCACCAGATCGCCTGGGACGCGTTGTGGGGGCGGGCCCGGCTGGACGTCGACGATTGGAAGGCGCGGCGCAATGTCCGGTTGAACATCTTCCACGTGCTGCAGACGCTGTCGCCGCACACTGCCGACCTCGACGTGGGGGTCCCGGCGCGCGGCCTCCACGGTGAGGCGTACCGGGGACACGTGTTCTGGGACGAGCTCTTCGTGCTGCCCTGGCTGAACCTGCGCTTCCCCGAGATCGCGCGCGGCCTGCTGCGATATCGCTGGCGGCGGTTGCCCGAGGCGCGGGCCGCCGCGTCCGCCGTGGGCCTGGCGGGGGCGATGTTCCCCTGGCAGAGCGGCGGCGACGGGCGGGAGGAGACGCAGGCCCTCCACGTCAACCCGCGGTCCGGCCGGTGGCTGCCGGATCACTCGCGCCTGCAGCGCCACGTCGGCCTGGCCATCGCCTACAACGTGTGGCAGCACTACCTGGTCACCGGCGACCTGGAGTTCCTCGCCCACTTCGGCGCGGAGCTGCTGATCGAGATCGCCCGGTTCTTCGCCTCGCTGGCGCGGTTCGACCCCGCTTCCGGCCGGTACGAGATCCACGGCGTCATGGGACCCGACGAATATCACGACGCCTATCCCGGGGCCGCCCTCCCCGGGCTGGACAACAACGCGTACACGAACGTGATGACGGTGTGGCTGCTCCTGCGGGCGCAGGAGACGCTCGACCTGCTGCCGCGGCGGGCGTACAAGGAGCTGGTCACGCGGCTCGGCCTCGACGCCGCCGAGACGGAACGCTGGGACGACATCACTCGCGGGATGCGGGTGGACTTCCACGACGACGGAGTGATCAGCCAGTTCACCGGCTACGCCGGGCTGCTCGAACTCGACTGGGCGCGTTACCGGGGCGTGCGGCGGCTGGACCGCGAGCTGGAGGCCGAGGGGGACAGCACCAACCGCTACCAGGCGTCCAAGCAGGCGGACGTGCTCATGCTGTTCTACCTGCTCACCGCCCGGGAGCTGGGGGAGATCCTCGACCGGCTCGGCTACCGGACGGAGCCCGGCATGATCCCGCGTACGATCCACTACTACCTCGCCCGCACCTGCCACGGATCGACGCTGAGCGCGGTCGTCCACGGCTGGGTGCTGGCCCGGTGCGACCGGTCGGGGTCCTGGCGGTTCTTCACGGAGACGCTCACCGCCGACCTCGGCGACGTCCAGGGCGGCACCACGGCCGAGGGCGTGCACCTGGGCGCGATGGCGGGCACCCTCGACCTGCTCCAACGCTGTTACCTCGGGCTGGAGATCCGCCACGACGGCCTGCACCTGGATCCGCTCCTGCCCGACCGGTTGGCCATGCTCTCGCTGCGGATCCGGTGCCGGGGCGCGGAGTTGGCGATCCAGGCCGACCCCGCAGGGATCGAGATCTGCCGCGCCGACGACGGCCCGGACACCGTGGCGGTGACCGTATGCGGCCGGGCCGCCCGGCTCGGGCCTCGGGAGAGCCGCACTTTCCGCCTGCGGGACGAGACGCTTCCGGCCGCCGGATATGTCTAGGCGGCGAAGACGCGGCGGGCGGTGACGAGTCCCGGCCCTGCTCTCACGCCACGGCCCGGCACCGGCAGAGCCAGGCCGTTGACGGGCGGGGAAGCGGACGGGCCGGGTCGTCGACGGGCGGGCCGCGCTTCTCACCGACGTACCCTGCTGGAAGGATGCTGAGCGTGTCACCCGAGGTGCCGGCCCTGCGCCTGCCGCGAGCCATCGTCTTCGCGGCGGTGTGCGTCGTCGTCTCCGCGGCCGGACACGCCGTCGCGGGCGGCGGCTCGGTCCCGCCCGACGTGATGGCGCTCGGCGCCGTGGGCACCCTGGCGCTGGCCTACGCGCTCAACGGCCGCGAGCGTGGCCCCGAGGTGGTGCTGACGGCGACGATCGGCGCGCAGATCCTGCTGCACGAGCTGTTCGCCTGGTCCGCGACGACGATGCTCTCCACCCCCGTGCCCTCCATCCCCATGCCCTCCACCCCCATGCCGGCCGTGCGGATCGTGCCGGGCATGGCCGCGATACCGGCCGCGCCGGTCGTGCTCTCCGGCGCTGGGCACGGCGGCCATCTCGGCGTGGGAATGCCGCTGGCGCACCTCGTGCTCGCCGCGTCGACCGGCTGGTGGCTGTATCGCGGTGAGAGAGCGGTGTGGCTCATGCTGCGCCTGTGGAACACGGCCCCGTTCGCCGTACTGCGCTGGATCCGCGCCGTCTCGGTCGGGACGTTCTCGCCGCCGGGCCGGGCCGTACCGCCGTCCGAGCCCGGGCCGTATGTCGGCAGGGAGGTCGCGGCGGCGATCCATCGGCGCGGTCCGCCGCCGCGCCCAGCGCCGGCTCTGAGCCGCTGAACGGCTGAAACCCGGCGCGCCCGGTGATCGTACGCTCCGCGATGTGGCGTGAGCGTTTTTCGGTTTTCCCGGCATGATCCGGGATTCTCTGCATGGAGTCAGTGATGGCATTCCTGCCACGATTCATCCGCAACGGCCTTGTGGCGGCGCTCGGCTGCGGAATGTTCCTCGTCCTGACGGCGAACGCCGCCCAGGCCCACGACAGCCTGAAGAGCAGTTCCCCCGCTCAGAACGCCCAGGTCGACGACCTCAAGAAGATCGAGCTCGACTACAGCTCCCAGGTGCGGTTCCCTGTCGTCATCATGCGTGACAGCGCCGGGAAGCCGGTCCAGGTCGGCACGCCCCGCGTCGACGGGTCCAAGGTGCTCGCCGACGTCACCGCGCCGCTGACGCCTGGCGGTTACGTGATCGCCTGGCGCGTGGTCTCCTCGGACGGCCACCCCATCGAGGGGGAGATCCCGTTCACCGTGAGCGGATCGGGAAGCGCCGGGGCCGCCACACCGGCGGCCTCCATCTCGGCTTCGAGCGTCGCCGCCTCGACCGAGGTCTCGCCCTCCTCGACCTCGCCCGCCTCGGCGTCGGCCGCGGCGCCTTCCGGCGCGGCCGCTCCCGCCGCGCAGGTGTCCGCTTCGGCGGTCGAACCCGCGGAGACGTCACGCGGCGCCGGTGGATGGATCTGGGGCGGGCTCCTCGCCCTGGCGGTGGTCGGGGCGGTCATCTGGCTGCGCAACAGCCGTGGGAATCCCCCTGCTCAGCAGGAGCAGAGCCGGGGGTAGCACGTTCATGAGAACGGCGGTCGGGCCCTGATGGTCGGGCCCTGACGGCCGCCACCTGACGGCCGCCACCTGACGGCCGGCTCCCGGACGGACAGAGCCGGGGCCGGCGGTCAGGGGCGGGTCTCCGGCTCGACGCCGAGCACCTCCTCGGGGCTGCGCGGGTCGGGCGCGGTGGGAGGTAGGCCCCCGACGGCACGCAGGACTCGCCCCACCGCGGGCCCCCAGGCCGGGCGGAGCGAGGCGTCGCGCAGCAGATCGGAGTCGGTGAGCAGGCGGTCCGCCGGTCCGGAGTGGAGCGCTCCCCTCGCGATGATCGCGACGTCGTCGGCCCATCGGTGGGCGAAATCGACGTCGTGCGTGGACGCGATGATCGTCGTCCCGCCCGCGCCCAGCCGCCGTAAGGTCGAAAGCAGCGCCTCGGTGCCCGCCGGGTCGAGCCCGGCGGTGGGCTCGTCCAGGATGAGCACCACCGGGCGCAGGGCGAGCGCTCCCGCGATGGCGACCCGCTTGCGCTGGCCGAAGGACAGCAGGTGAGTGGGCTGTTCCACCAGCGGGACGATCTCCATGTCCTCCAGCGCCGCGGTCACGCGCGCCGCCACGGCGGCCGGTCGCAGCCCGAGGTTCAACGGGCCGAAGGAGACGTCCTGACCGACGGTGGCGGCGAAGAGCTGGTCGTCCGGGTCCTGGTGGACGAACTGGACCTGCGTGCGGAACTCGCTCAGGGCCGCGCGCCCGTAGCCGAGGGGACGGCCGTGCAGCATGACCTGGCCCGCCGTCGGCCGGAGGCCGCCGCACAGGAGGCGCAGCAGCGTGGTCTTCCCTCCTCCGTTGGGTCCCAGTACGGCGAGGGCGGCCCCCTGGGACACCTCCAGGCTGAGCTCCGAGAAGACCGGGGGAGACCCGGGATAGGAGTACGAGAGCCGGTCGGCGGCGAGTACCGCGGTCATGCGGCCATCCCTTTCAGATGAAGGCGTCAAACGGAGGCATCAGACGAAGGCCGACGCGGAGGTCAGCATGAGGGTCAGTCCGGCCGACACGAGCCCGGGCAGCGGGGCGACCGCGAGAAAGCCGCCGGTCAGGGGGAGGCTCTCGACGCTGACGGCGAGACTTCCCGTGTAGCCGCGGTCGCTCAGGCCGTCCTCCAGGCGGCGGGCCCGGTCGAAGGACAGGACGAAGACCTGGGCCGCCAGCCCGGTGACGGATCTCCACCGGGCCCGCCACGACAGGGTGCCCAGCCGGTCCACCTGGGCACGCCGTACGGCGTCGACCGTCTCCAGGACCACGGACAGCATGCGGTAGACGAGCCCGGCCACCTCGGCGACGCCGGACAGACCCGGCCGGCGCGCGATCCGGGGCAGCACGTCGGCGAGCGGGGTCGTCATGGCGAACAGGAGCTGGCAGAAGACGGCCGCCACGCAGCGGCCGATCACCTCGCCCGCCCGTGCCGCGCCGCCTGGAGCCCAGGCGAGCCCGGACGCGTCCACGCTGACCAGGAAGGTCACCGAGCCGGTGACGATGAACGCGAGCGGGGCGCGGGCCGAGCGCAGGAACGCGCGCGGCGGCACGCGGGCCCAGCCCAGCGCGACCAGGAGAGTGATCGCCGCCGTGATGGGCGCGCCTGGCCAGGGCGGCAGCAGCAGGGCGCTCAAGAGCAGTCCTCCCGCCAGGACCGCCTTGGCCGCGGGATGGCGCCGCCGCCACGGGCTCCGGTAGGCGGCGGCGTCGATGGCGAGCACGTCGCGCTCAGCAGGCGGGCGCGCCGGGTTCGGCGGCGTCGCGCCCCGCTCCCGACGGTGCGTTCCCTGCCCCCGCCAGCGCGTTCGCCGCCCCCGCCAACGGGGTTCCCGCCCCCGCCGACGCGTGCCGCAGCCTGTTGCGGGTGCGCGCGACGCCGAAGTAGTAACCGAGGAACCCGGCGCCGACCGCGGCCTGCAAGGCGAACAGCGCGGACTCGATCTCCCCCGACGGAGGCTCGTACAGCGAGGCGAACCACGGCTTGTAGTGGGGCGCGAGCTCGCCGATCGCCGCCTCGGCCTGGGCGTCCGCCCCCGCGAAGGGCTCCTCGCGCCCCTCGCCCGCTCCCATCGCCAGGGGAAGTACGGCGAGCGCGGCGACGGCGGCCAGCAGGAGCAGGTTGATGAGGGTGTCGCGCTTCACAAGGCGCCGCACAAGGCGATTCATGAGGTCTTTCACGACGCCGCCTGGCCTTCCTTCAGGACGCGGAGCCGGATCAGCTCGGCCGCGCTGGTGGAGCGGAGCAGGCGCACGATGAGCACGGTGAGCAGCCCTTCACTGACGGCCAGCGGGATCTGGGTCACCGCGAAGATCGCGCCGAACTTGCTCAGGGCGCCGGTGAAGCCGCCAGCCGGGTCGGGGAAGGCGAGTGCCAGCTGGGCCGACGTCACGCAGTACGTCACCAGGTCCGCGGCGAAGGCTCCGGCGAAGACCGAGCCGAGCAGCCCTCCGCCCATGCGCCGGACCAGCGCGTACGCCCCGTATCCGGCCCACGGGCCGACGACGGCCATCGAGAACGCGTTGGCCCCGAGCGTGGTGAGCCCGCCGTGGGCGAGCAGCAGCGCCTGGAACAGCAGCGTGATCGTGCCCAGCACGGTCATCACCGGAGGCCGGAACAGGATGGCGCCCAACCCGGTGCCCGTGGGGTGGGAGCAGCTGCCGGTGACCGAAGGGATCTTCAGCGCGGACAGGACGAAACAGAACGCGCCCGACGCTCCGACGAGCAGCTTCGCCTCGGGGTTCTCCCGGATCTGACGATTGAGGCGGACGACGCCGTGGACGACGAACGGAGCGGCGGCGACGGTCCAGCCCGCCGCATGCAAGGGGGGCAGGAACCCCTCGGCGATGTGCATGGTGAAACCCGACCTTTCCAGCACCTCGTGGATGGTGTTTCCGTGCCTTGGCCGGTCTCCTGGCTGACGGGTTGGCACATCTCGCTCGCCTTCCCAGGCGGCTGTCGCCCAGTGGCTTCCGCGTACGCGGATGAGCGAGACGATTCCCGATCACAGTGGCGAGGGCCGCGCCGGATTGGCGTCCCGAATGGGGCGCGCACCGGACTTCCCGTTTGCCGAGGCGGCTTCAGCGTAAGCCCGATCTCTTGTCATGGACAAGGCGGGGTAACTGCGAACTGGTCGCACGTGCATCTACAAGGCAGGAGCCCGCGCGAGCGGCGGGTGCGGTTCCGTGGGTTCCCGTGCGGCCCGCCCCGTACAGGCAGGGCGCCGGTCAGGGGTGCTGGAAACCCTTGCCGGTCCGGTCGAGAGGGTCCGGCTCCAGCCCGAGATAGGTTGCGCGCAGCTCGTCCCAGACGGCCAGCCGATCGTAGTCCGGCGGGTCGAGGATCTGCTGGCGGTCGGTGAGGAAGGGATTGGGCAGCAGCACGGTCATGAGCTGCTCGTCCCGCCCGTTGAACATGCGCACGCCCCACGAGGTCGGGCAGCCGTCCGGGCCGATGGAGCGGTACAGCTCGGCGCGGGCGCAGCGACGGATCCGTCCCAGTTCAGGACCGCTGGCCGTGTGCTCGCCGATGCACAGGTGGAAGTGCCAGCGGCCGAAGTCGACGGTGACGTAGCCGTCGAACATGCTGATCCGCTCGGGCGCGTTCGGCGCGGCGACCTCCCAGGCCGCACCCTGGATGATCACGCCGAACCAGATGTGCTTCCAGTGCTTCTGGAAGATGTCGGTGACCAGGGACAGGAGGGTCTGTTCATCGGTGGGCAGCGGCCAGACGTGCAGCGTGCCGGTTCCGGGTTCCTCCACGACGGTGTGACTCATCGTGCGCCTCCGCTCGGTAGGTACGGGCCCCGGCCGTCAGTCGAGCTCGGTCAAGGGCCGAAGCAGCGCGCAGTCGCCGCACTTGCCGCCACCAGGCAGGCGGTAGTAGAGGCAGCAGCTGCGCCGTACGAAGAAGGGGTGCCGGGTCGTGGCGTCGGCCAGTGCGCCGCTGCCCCGGAGTACGCCCAGGGAGAGCAGTTCGTGGCCGGTCGCGAGCGCGCGCTCGGCGAGTGGGGGACGCTGGAGGGCGATCACCCGAATGGTTCCGGCCAGCGCGGAGGCGGCGTTCCCCCACAGCAGGCCCGGCGCGATCTTCGTGATCCGTCGCACGGTTCCGGCCAGCGGCTCCAGCAGCCCGGTCATCACGGTGCGATAGAGGGACACGGGCAGAGTCCGGGAGAGGGACGGGTCGGGAGACGGGGAGTGAGACCGGGCGCGGGGGCCGGCCAGCCGCTCCCGATCGTCCGCCCACCATCCGGCCGGTCGCACGGCGCGCAGCGGCAGCGGCCCCGCGGGCACCGGCCGACACAGGATCCGGACGGGATCCAGGTCGAGCACCAGACCGTGGGCGATGGCTGCGGCGACGGCGGGCGACCACAGCCGGGCGGCCAGGCCCTGGTACAGGATCGAGGCGGCGATCCTGGTCTCGGCGGTGTCCAGGCGCCGGGCGACGCCGTCGATCAGCGCCGCGAGCGCGTCCGTGCCGGTGCACAGGTCGGCGAGGGGCCGCCAGTCCAGGGCGTCAGGCCCTGCCGGACCGGTCTCGATCTCGAAGTACGCGCTGAACCCGGCCACGTCGGCGAGGACGTCGGCGAGCGTGCCCGGATCGGCGACCGTGCCCGGATCGGTGACGCGGTCACCGACGGTCCGTTCGCCGGTCGGCTCCGAGGTGCCGCCGGTCGCGGTCTCAGGTATGGAGAGGTGGTCCATGTCGCATCGCCAGTCCGGTCTGTGCCGTGCGGCTGCGCGGCCGTGCGCCGTGCGGTCGTGTGGGAGTGCGGTCGTGCGGTGGCACGGCGGCGATCACCGCGGGCGACTCGGGTGGTGTCCCTGACAAGTTAACTGTCATGGCGGGAAGCGGCGCAAAGTTGACGTTCGCGGTCCCCGCGGGATACGTTCCCGAGGATTCGCGGTGGTCCGAGGGAAATCCGGTGAGATGCCGGTGCGGTCGCGCCACTGTATCCGGAGCGTGAGCTCCGGGAGCCAGGTCACTTGGCCGCCGCGTCCTCATCTGGCGGGACGCGTCATCCCAAGGAGGCATCGATGAGCGAGCCGACCATCTCCATCTCGCACTCCCACCCTTTCTCCGGCTTCTCCGGCCCGGTACGCCCACGTGCGGCGATCTGCCCGCCCGGCGCCGTCCGCCGCCGCGCCGGGTCCTGACCTGACCGCCGTGCCCGGCCTGCCGGCGGTGCCGGGCCCGCGCGTGGCCTGCCGTACGTCTGGTGCCGGTGAGCAGGAGCCCCCGCGCCCCACGCCCTGACAGGACGGGCGGACACGGACGCGCCGGCAGGACGCGTTGACAGGACTATCCAGAAGGGACCTTCGTGATCATCGCTTATCCGTTCAGCGCCGTCGTGGGGCTCGACGATCTCAAACTGGCGTTGATTCTCAACGCGGTCTCCCCCCGGGTGGGCGGCGTGCTGGTGCGCGGGGAGAAGGGCACGGCCAAGTCCACCATCGTCCGCGCGCTGGCCGCCCAGCTGCCTCCCGTCGAGGTGGTCGCCGGGTGCCGCTTCGCCTGCGATCCTTCCACTCCAGATCCGTCCTGCCCCGACGGCCCGCACGGCGCGGGCGAGGGCCGGCGGGCACGCCCGGCCGCGCTCGTGGAGCTGCCGGTGGGGGCCTCGGAGGACCGGCTGGTGGGCGCGCTCGACATCGAGCGGGCGCTCACCGAGGGGGTCAAGGCGTTCGAACCCGGTCTCCTCGCCGCCGCCCACCGGGGCGTTCTCTACGTGGACGAGGTCAACCTGCTGCACGACCAACTCGTGGACCTGCTGCTGGACGCCGCCGCGCTCGGCACCTGCTTCGTCGAGCGCGAGTCGGTGTCGGTGCGGCACGCGGCGCGGTTCCTGCTCGTCGGCACGATGAACCCCGAGGAGGGCGAGCTGCGGCCCCAGCTCCTGGACCGGTTCGGGCTGACCGTCGAGGTGCGGGCGTCCCGCGCTCCGGCCGAGCGGGCCGAGGTCGTACGGCGCCGCCTGGCCTTCGACGCCGACCCGGCGGGCTTCGCGGCGAGCTGGGAGGCCGAGGAGTCGGCCCTGGCCGGGCGGATCCTCCAGGCCAGGGAGCGGGTGGCGGACGTCGTCCTGCCGGATGCCCGGCTGCGTCAGATCGCCGCGGTGTGTGCGGCCTTCGAGGTGGACGGGCTCCGGGCCGACCTGGTGACCGCCAACGCCGCCATCGCGCTCGCGGCCTGGCATGGCCGTACGAAGGTGACGACCGAGGACGTGCGCGAGGCCGCCCGGCTGTCCCTGCCGCACCGCCGGAGGCGTGACCCGTTCGACGCGCCGGGCCTGGACGAGGCCCACCTCGACGACCTCCTGTCCCAGCACGCTGACCAGGATCCCGACGACGACCCTGACGGTCCCGGTGGACCTGGGGGCGCTCCGGAGCACGGCCCGGATGCCGGCGGCTCGGACGACGGAGGCGAGAGTGTCACCGCTGAAACCGCCCACGATGACGGCGACAGTGCAGCCGGCGGGCGCGGCGGTCCCGACGGCGGCTCTCTCGGCTCCGGCGTCGCAAGCGTCTGCGATCCGGGTGCGCCGGAGGAGAACGGCCGTGCGGATCGTCCCTCCACTGAGCGGGTGATCGCCGCCGCGGATCCGTACCGGGTACGCGCCTTCCAGGTTCCGGGGCTCGGAGACGGCGCCTCGGGGCGGCGGTCGCGGGGGCGCACCCCGAACGGCCGCACCACCGGCTCGCGCGTCCCCTCCGGGCGGCTCCAGCGGCCGCATCTGTCCGCGACTCTGCGTGCCGCCGCGCCGTATCAGCGGGAACGCGGCCGTACCGGGCCGGGCCTGCTGGTCCGCGACACTGACCTGCGCGAGGCGGTCCGCGAGGGCAGGGAGGGCAACCTCGTGCTCTTCGTGGTGGACGCGAGCGGCTCGATGGCGGCGCGCCGGCGCATGCGCGAGGTCAAGACCGCCGTGCTGAGCCTGCTCCTGGACGCCTACCAGCGGCGGGACAAGGTCGGGCTGATCACCTTCAGGGGTTCCGGTGCCGAACTTGTGCTGCCGCCGACCTCTTCGGTGGAGGCCGGTGCCGCACGGTTGCGGGAGCTGCCGACCGGCGGCCGTACCCCGCTGGCCGCCGGACTGCGGCGGGCCGCCGAGGTGCTCCGCGTGGAGCGGCTGCGCGATCCCGCCCGGCGGCCGCTGCTGGTGGTCGTCACGGACGGCCGCGCGACAGCGGGGACCGACGTGGCCGGAGCGGCCGCGCGGCTCGCCGGCACGGCCGGTGTCGTGGTCGACTGCGAGAGCGGCCCGGTACGGCTGGGCCTGGCGCTCGACCTCGCGGCCCGCCTGGGCGCGCCCGCCGTACGGCTCGACGCGCTGGCCGCGGGTGGCCTCGGCGCCCTGGTCCGCGAGCACAGGGCCGAGCGCGGCGAATACCGGAACGACTACAGGAGGGCGGTCTGAGATGCCGCAGGGCAAGCCGGCCATCGTGCCCGACGACGGGCTCACCACGCGGCAGCGCCGTACCCGGCCGCTGCTGATCGTGCACACGGGCTCTGGCAAGGGCAAGTCCACCGCCGCGTTCGGGATGGCGCTGCGCGCCTGGAACCAGGGGTGGCCCATCGGGGTGTTCCAGTTCGTCAAGTCGGCCAAGTGGCGCATCGGCGAGGAGCGCGCTCTGCGGGTGCTCGGCGATTCCGGCGAGGGTGGTCCCGTGACCTGGCACAAGATGGGCGAGGGCTGGTCGTGGATCCAGCGGCCCGGCAGCGAGGAGGACCACGCCGCCGACGCCCGCGAGGGCTGGGAGCAGATCAAACGCGACCTGGCCGCCGAGACGTACCGCTTCTACGTGCTCGACGAGTTCACCTACCCGCTGAAATGGGGCTGGCTGGACATCGCGGAGGTGGTCGACACGCTGACGGCGCGGCCGGGCGTCCAGCACGTCGTGATCACCGGCAGGGACGCCGACCCGAGGCTGGTGGAGGCGGCCGACCTGGTGACCGAGATGGGCAAGGTCAGACACCCCATGGACGCCGGGCAGAAAGGTCAAAAGGGCATCGAATGGTGATCCCGCGCCTGGTGATCGCCGCCCCGTCCTCGGGCAGCGGGAAGACCACGGTCGCGACCGGGCTGATGGCGGCGCTGCGCGCGCGGGGGCTGCGGGTCTCGCCGCACAAGGTGGGGCCGGACTACATCGACCCCGGCTACCACGCGCTCGCCACCGGACGGCCGGGTCGCAACCTCGATCCCTGGCTGACCGGTGAGGAACTGGTCGCCCCGCTGTTCCTGCACGGCGCGCGGGACGCCGACCTGGCCGTGGTCGAGGGTGTCATGGGGTTGTACGACGGTGCCGGGTTGGAGGAGTTCGCCTCCACCGCGCACGTCGCACGGCTGATCGGCGCGCCCGTGGTCCTGGTGGTGGACGCCGCCCGGCAGGGCCGTTCGGTCGCCGCGCTGGTGCAGGGCTTCGCGTCGTTCGACACGCGGGTACGGCTGGCGGGGGTGATCCTCAACCGGGTCGGCTCCGAGCGGCACGAGGAGATCTGCCGGTCCGCGCTGGCGGAGAGCGGTGTGCCGGTGCTCGGCGTGATCCCCCGGGTGGACGGCGTGGCGACCCCGTCCCGCCATCTCGGGCTGATCCCGGCGGCCGAGCGCCGGGAGGACGCGGTGGCGGCGGTGGACCGGATGGGCGCGCTGATCGCCGCCTCCTGCGACCTCGACGAACTCGTGGCGCTGGCGCGTTCCGCGCCGCCCCTCGCGCAGGCCCCCTGGAATCCCACGGTGCCGCTCCTGGGCATGGCCGTGAGTCCCTCGGCGTCTGAGTGGCACACCGGTTCGCGGCCATCCGGGCGGCGGCCGGTGGTGGCGGTGGCGGGCGGTTCGGCGTTCACCTTCGGGTACGCCGAGCAGGTCGAGCTGCTGGCCGCCGCCGGCGCCGACGTGGTGACGTTCGACCCGCTCAGGGACGAACGCCTGCCGGAGGGCGCGGGGGCGATCGTCATCGGCGGCGGCTTCCCCGAGATGTACGCGGCGGAGCTGTCCGCGAACGAACCGCTGCGGCGTGAGGTGGCGGCCTTCGCCGGACCGATCGTGGCCGAGTGCGCGGGACTGCTCTATCTGGCCCGCGAGTTGGACGGCCACCCCATGTGCGGGCGGCTCGACGTCACCGCGACGATGACGGGCAGGCTCACGCTCGGCTACCGCGACGCCGTGGCGACCGCCGACTCCGTGCTCACCCGGGAGGGCGAGCGCTACCGGGGGCACGAGTTCCACCGCACGGCCACCGACCCCGCGCACGCGGAGCGGCCGCTGTTCCGCTGGCGCGGCGCGGCCGACGGTTTCGTCGAGCCTCTCCTCGCCGCGTCCTACCTCCACCTGCACTGGGCGGGCAGCCCCGAACTGGCTGGACGCCTGGTCGCCGCCTGCCGCCGACCGCCAGCGGAGAGCGGCGGCCGGCGTCACAGCTAGCACCGTCGGCGGCGATCAGGAGTGTCGCCGGCGTTGCCGCATGGCCTTGAACGGTGCGACCTCGACGATCGCCTGCCGAGGATCGCCAGGCCGAGCGAGATCTCGTCCCGCGTGGAGGTGAAGACGGGCGTGATCTCCGGATGATGGCCCGATCGAAAATCGTCACCGCGGCGGGCGCGCACACGGATGGTCGCTCCCAGCGGCGCTGCCGTTCACCTGGGCGAGTGATCAGTTTCGCCTGTGCAGTGCCTGGCGTTGCGTTACGGGACATCCGTGAGTTGTTGACTTCCCTGGTGCGGATGTTCAACGGACAAAGGATGCTTATGCGCAGAAATACCATTCCTATGATGGCCGCGGTTGCGACGGTTCTGACCGCGGCTGTGGCCGCACCGGCCGCGGGGGCTGCGCTGCCGCAGTCTTACACCGTTGCTGGCGTTTCCGACACGCCCTTCTTCGGCCAATCGTTGCCTCTCAGCGCGCCGTCGGTGACGACCACCGTGACGCCAGGGGTGACCCTGACCTCGATGTCGCTTGGGGCGAAGGACGCCGACGACTACTGGACCGTCCAGGTGTACCTGCCGGCCACGATCGACGGCCCGCTCAACGTGGCCGACACCGCGCTGGGGCCGAAGAAGATCGCCGATCAGGTGGCCCAGGCACTACGGAGCAAGGGGTTCGATCCGCGCACCGAACAGGTCGACTCGCCTGCCTATGCCGATCACCCTGCGGGAACCCTCGGATGGATCGTACGGATCGGGCAGTACGCGACCAGCGGTGACGCCTCGGCGATGCTGTCCAAGCTCAGAGCAGCCGGCTTCGCGGGCGGCACGCGCTACACGGCGCAGGATGGCACCGACGCCACCGCGCCGCAGAAGGTCCACGTGCTCCGGGTGGATTTCCGCGAGTTCGGCGGAACCGTCGGCACCGACTTCGGACCGACCCTGAACGGCACCGAGAAGCTGACCGACCTGGCCGCCGCGGCGGGCGCCGTGGCCGGCATCAACGCCCAGTGGTTCTACAACAGTGCTCCGGGCGGTCTGTTTGTCAAGGACGGCAAGCTGCTCGGTGCGGCGACCCAGGGTCGGGCCGGGGTGAAGATCACCCACGGTGGCCGTGCGGTCGATGTGGACACCTACACCGCCCATGTGACGCTCCGCGCCGGACGGGACACCATCGAGATCGACGGCGTCAACCGCGTGCCCGGTGAGATTTGGAACTGCGGTGGCGTGGGTGGTGACCTGCCGACCGAGAAGCCGCAGCATGACCTGAAATGCACTGACAGCAGTGAGTTGGTGCAATTCACCCCTGAATGGGGAGCGACGCCGACCGGTGCCGGTGCTGAGGTCGTGCTCGACGCGCATGACAAGGTGATCGCGGTGAACGCCACGCGCGGTGCCGGCGTGCCCGCCGGCGGATCGACCATCCAGGCCATCGGTGACAGCGCCGACTGGCTGCTGGAGCACACCAAGGTGGGAACGAAGTTGACTCTCACCGAACGGGTCGAGGACAGCAAGGGCCGCAAGGTCGCACTGACCCCGGGCACCACGATCCTGCAGGTCGGGCCCGCCCTTGTCCGAGACGGGAAGGTGTCGGTCAACGCCGCGGCGGATGGTTTGATCCGCGAAGGCGAGGACCAGACGTTCACCTACAACTGGGCCGTACGCGGCAATCCGCGATCGATGATCGGCATGGACGACCAGGGCAGGCTGATGCTGGTGGTCGTCGACGGTCGGCAGGCCGGATACAGCGAGGGCCTGGGGATCGCGCAGACCGCTGAACTGATGAAGCTGCTCGGCGCGCGCGAGGCGATGAATCTCGACGGTGGCGGTTCGAGCGTCATGGTCGCTTCGGGCGCCGGCATCGTCAATCGTCCGTCCGATGCCACCGGGGAGCGTTCGCTCGGCAACGTGCTGCTCGTCCGTCCCTGAGTGAAGTCGGCCTCTCGATGAAGGCTGTCGCCGCGTCCGAGATGCGGTGAAAAGAGGAGCGGGCGCAGGTTGCCGTGGTGAACCGGCCGGGGTCCCGCGACCGGAAACCTGCGCCCGTGAGGTCCTCGACATGCAGGAGCCCGCCGGCAGAGCCCCGGCCTCGATGCTCGGGCATGGCCCCGCACAACCGAACACCGCCTGCGGTGACCCCGTCTGCCCGCAACCACCATCGGTCCGCGACAAGCCGATATTTCCCGGTGACCGGGTCGAGTTCCCAGCGGGGACGGCCCCGGCGGATCTCATCGATCCCGATCGCCTCCGTTGGCTTGGGCTGCTCAGGAAGCACCTGTGCGGCGTAGGCGCACGCCTCGTCGCCGCCTGTGCCCCCGCGGGCGGCTGAATCACCCCGTCCGGATGGTGCTCTGGAGGAAGCCGCCGATCTCGGCTCGGGCCATCTGCGCGCCGAAGCCGCCCCAGGCGAGATCGAAGGCGTGGCCGGCGTACTCGATCTCGACGTACCGGTGGGACGCGCCCGCCTCCTGAGCCAGGCGCGCCGCGCGGCGGCCGTCGTCGGGGTACTGGATCTGGTCGTGCCCGCCCTGGATGGACAGGGTCGGCGGCACGTCCGCCCCCAGGTAGGTGATGGGCGACGCGGTCTGGTAGGCCGCGCGCTCCCTCTCTGGCGACCCGCCGACGAAGTCGTACAGCATCCCCCGCCCCTCGCCGTCCGAGAGCCACTTCTCGGCCCACCAGGGGACGGCCAGGCCGTACGAGTAGGCCAGATCGTAGGGGCCGTACAGCGAGACGACCGCGCTGACCGACGTGCTGCCGGTCTCGCAGCTCGGCGGGAACGCGTTCGCCCCGACCGCGTCGCCGGAGGCGTAGGCGGCCAGCAGCGCCAGGTGGCCGCCGGCCGACATGCCCATCAACGCGATGCGGCCGGGATCGACGCCGTACCGGGTGGCGTTGCGCCGGACCCAGCCGACGGCGCACCGCACGTCGCCCGGGGCCTGGGTCCAGGTGGCGGGCGGCGCCAGCCGGTAGTCGATGTCGAAGACCGTGGCGCCGTGCTCGGTGAGCCATTCGTTCCAGCGGGGCGTCATGCCGCGCTGCCCCTTGGTCCAGCCTCCGCCGTGGACGAGCACCACCGCCGGGCCGCGCTTCTCCGCCGGCGAGCGGGGGCGCCACACGTCCAGCTGCAGCTCCGTGCCGCCGATGCGGGCGTAGGCCACGGTGGCGTCCGGCCCGCGATCCGCCGCGGTGGCGGGGCGCTGGAAGTAGGCGGCGTAGGACAGGGGCACGCCGAGCCGGCGGGCGTCGCGATGGGCGGTCACCACGGGGGCGAGCGTGGCCACCAGGCACAGTGCCGCCACAGCGGTGGTCACCGCGCCCGCCCGCCGCGCGCCGAGCCACAGCGCGATGACGGCCGCCGCCGTCGCCGCCAGGGCGGCCAGCGCGCCGAGCAGGCTGTACTCGCGGGCGAACACCGCCAGGGTCCAGAAGGTCCGGGTGGGGGAGGGCAGGACGATCAGCGCCGCCACCGGCACGGCCGGGATCGCCGCCGCGATCGCCATGCCCAGCGCGAGGCGTCGCGCGAGCCGTTTGGACAACCGCGCTTTCACGGGCATCTGCCGACCCTAACCCCGCTGTTCCCCGGGCGGGAGACCCGTTGACGAACGACGGCGGGCGGCTGACCCTCAGCGGTCCTCCAGGTCGCCTTCGATTTCGAGGTAGACCTCGCGCAGCGCGTTCAGGACCTCCGGGTCCGGGTGCTCCCACATCCGGCGGTCGGCGGCTTCGAGCAGACGCTCGGCGATGCCGTGCAGGGCCCACGGGTTCGACTCGGTCATGAACGCCCGGTTCTCCGGGTCGAGGACGTAGGCGGCGGCCAGCCGGTCGTACATCCAGTCGGCCACCACGCCGGTCGTGGCGTCGTACCCGAACAGGTAGTCCACGGTGGCGGCCAGCTCGAACGCACCCTTGTAACCGTGGCGGCGCATCGCCGCCAGCCAGTTGGGATTGACCACCCGCGCGCGGAAGATCCGCGCGGTCTCCTCGTGCAGGCTCCTGGTGCGGACCGCGTCCGGGCGGGTGCTGTCGCCCACGTACGCGGCGGGTGCCCGGCCGGTCAGGGCGCGCACGGTGGCGATCATCCCGCCGTGGTACTGGAAGTAGTCGTCGGAGTCGGCGATGTCGTGCTCGCGCGTGTCGATGTTCTTGGCGGCCACCGCGATCCGCCGGTACGCGTTCTCCATGTCCTGACGGGCGGGTATCCCGTCGAGGTCGCGGCCGTAGGCGTAGCCGCCCCACACGGCGTACACCTCGGCCAGGTCGGCGTCGTCGTGCCAGTTCCGGCTGTCGATGAGCGGGAGGAGGCCGGCGCCGTACGCGCCCGGGCGGGACCCGAAGATCCGCAACGTGGCCCGCCGGTCGTCCCCGTGGGCCGCGCGGTCGGCCTCCGCGTGCGCCCGCACGTAGTTGTCCTCGGCGGGTTCGTCCAGGTTCGCGACCAGCCGTACGGCGTCGTCCAGCATCGTGACGACATGAGGGAACGCGTCCCGGAAGAAGCCGCTGACGCGCACAGTCACGTCGACGCGGGGACGGCCCAGCTCCGCCGCCGGGATCGGTTCGAGGCCGCCGACCCGCCGGGACGCCTCGTCCCAGACCGGCCGCACGCCGAGCAGCGCGAGCACCTCGGCCACGTCGTCGCCCGAGGTGCGCATGGCGCTGGTACCCCAGACGGACAGGCCGACGGAGCGCGGCCACTCGCCGGTGTCGCTCCGGTACCTGTCGAGCAGCGAGTCAGCCATCGCCTGCCCGGTCTCCCAGGCCAGCCTGCTCGGCACCGCCCTCGGATCGACGGAGTAGAAGTTCCGCCCCGTCGGGAGCACGTTGACCAGCCCGCGCAGCGGTGAACCGCTCGGCCCCGCCGGGACGTAGCCGCCGTCGAGCGCGTGGAGCAGCGCGTCGATCTCGTCCGTGGTCCGGGCGAGCCGGGGCACGATCTCCTCCGCCGCGAACCCGAGGACCTTCTCCACCGCGGCCACGACCTCGGGAGCGGAGGCATCCGCCGTCGCTCCCTCCCGCACCGCGTCCTCCGCCGTCGCTCCCTCCTGCGCCGCCGCTCCCTCCTGCGCCGTCGCCTTCGTGGTGCCGAGTACGGAGGCGGTCACGGCGGGCACGGCGGACGGCTCCCAGCCGCGCGCCTCCATGCCCTCGACGAGCGCGCGGGCCAGGGACTCGGCCTCGTCCACGGTCACGCGGGCGGCGGCGCCGTCCTCCGCCAGGCCGAGAGCCTCGCGCAGGCCGGGCAGCGCCTCCTGGCCGGCCCAGATCTGGCGGGCGCGGAGCATGGCCAGCACCAGGTCCACCCGGACCTTCCCCTCGGGGGCGACGCCGAGCACGTGCAGGCCGTCCCGGATCTGGGCGTCCTTGACCTCGCACAGCCAGCCGTCCACGTGCAGCAGGAAGTCGTCGAACTCAGTGTCGTGCGGCCGGTCGGCGATGCCCAGGTCGTGATCGAGGCGGGCGGCCTGGATCAGCGTCCAGATCTGCGCGCGGATCGCGGGGAGCTTGGCCGGGTCCATGGCCGCGATCGAGGCGTGCTCGTCCAGCAGCTGCTCCAGCCTGGCGATGTCGCCGTACGTCTCCGCGCGGGCCATCGGCGGCACCAGGTGATCGACCAGTACGGCGTGCGCCCGCCGCTTGGCCTGGGTGCCCTCGCCGGGGTCGTTCACCAGGAACGGATAGACCAGCGGGAGGTCGCCGAGCGCGGCGTCGGGCCCGCAGGACGCCGACATCCCCGCCGACTTGCCGGGCAGCCACTCCAGGTTGCCGTGCTTGCCGACGTGCACGATCGCGTGCGCGCCGAACTCGTCGGCCAGCCACCGGTACGCGGCCAGGTAGTGATGGCTCGGCGGCATGTCGGGATCGTGATAGATCGCGATCGGGTTCTCCCCGAACCCGCGCGGCGGCTGGACCATCACGACGAGGTTCCCCGCGCGGAGGGCGGCCAGCACGATCTCCCCGGCGGGGTCGCGGGACCGGTCGACGAACAGTTCGCCGGGCGGCGGCCCCCAGTGGCCCTCGACGTCCGCGCGCAGGTCTTCGGGTAGCGTCGCGAACCAGGCGCGGTACCGCGCGGCCGGGATCCGCACCGGGTTCGCCGCGAGCTGCTCCTCGGTGAGCCAGTCCTGGTCCTGGCCGCCCGCCGCGATGAGCGCGTGAATCAGCGCGTCGCCGTTCTGGTCCGCGACCCCGGGGAAGCCCGCGCCGAGGTCGTAGCCGGTCTTCTCCATGGCCGCGAGCAGCCGGACCACGCTGGCGGGGGTGTCCAGGCCGACCGCGTTGCCGATCCGCGAATGCTTCGTCGGATAGGCGGAGAGCATCACCGCGATCCGCCGCTCCGCCGCCGGGACGTGCCGCAGCAGGCCGTGCCGTACGGCGATGCCGGCGACCCGCGCCGCCCGCTCGGGGTCGGCCGCGTACACGGTCAGGCCCTCGGCGTCGATCTCCTTGAACGAGAACGGCACGGTGATGATCCGCCCGTCGAACTCCGGGATCGCCACCTGGGACGCGGCGTCGAGCGGGGACAGGCCGTCGTCGTCCTCCCGCCACGCGTCCCGTCCCGTGGTCAGGCACAGGCCCTGCAGGATCGGCACGTCCAGCTCCGCGAGCGCGCCGACGTCCCACGCGGCGTCGTCGCCTCCGGCCGACGCGGTCGCCGGACGGGTGCCGCCCGCCGCGAGCACGGTGACGACCAGGGCGTCCACGCGCCGGAGGGTGTCCAGCAGCTCGGGCTCGGCGGTCCGCAGCGAGCCGCAGTAGAGGGGCAGCGCCTGCCCGCCCGCGTCCTCGACCGCCCGGCAGAGCGTCTCGACGAACGCGGTGTTCCCGGCCACGTGGTGGGCGCGGTAGTACAGCACGCCGATCACGGGGCCGTCCGCACGCCGGGTGGTGCGCTCCAGCGGTCCCCAGCTCGGCAGCGGCTCGGGCGGGGCGAACCCGTGCCCGGTGAGCAGCACCGTGTCGGAGAGGAAGGCGTGGAGCTGGGCCAGGTTCGCCGGGCCGCCGTGCGCGAGGTACGCGTGCGCCTCGGCGCAGACGCCGCCCGGCACCGTGGACAGCTCCATCAGCTCGGCGTCGGGCGCCTGCTCGCCGCCGAGCACCACGACCGGCCGGGGGCCGGCGAGCAGCGCGTCCAGCCCCTCTTCCCAGGCCCGCCGCCCACCGAGCAGCCGTACGACGACGAGGCCGGCGCCCTCCACCAGCGCGGGCAGGTCTTCGAAGGTCAGCCTGGCCGGGTTGCCCAGCCGGTAGCCCGCGCCGCTCGCCCGCGCGCTGAGCAGGTCGGTGTCGGACGTCGACAGCAGGAGGATCTCAGCGGACGCGTCCCGCACAGGTCCCGGCTCGGTGGGCGCGGGCGACACGAGCGGCACATCAGACGGCCCGCAGGGCGGCGGCACAGAGCGCACGAAAAAATCCTCCCTTGGGGTCCTCGCCCCAGGTCGTGGTCGTCACGACGGCAGGAGTCTCCTGGCTCCCGGATCGACGCTCACCCCGGCCTTCCCGTCCGTCGCCGGACCGTGGCCTTCGGTGGGGTTCGCTCCCCGGTTACAGTGGCGGGACCGCGCCGGTTTCACACCGGCTTCCTCCCTGCGCCATCGCCTGAGATCACACTATGCCAGGCGGACATCCGCCGGGAAATAGGGCGTTACCATCCTCTGCGTGTTCATCGGTGACCTTTCTGGACGGTCGCGGTCCGATGCCTGCCCTGGAGCGCTTCAGGTGCACGCCGCCGCCGACGGTGGCCTGGCACGGGTCCGGACGCCCGGCGGCGCGGTCACGGCGGACCAGCTCCGCGTGGTCGCCGCCGCCGCCCGCGAGCTCGGATCCGGCGTGATCGAGCTGACCTCCCGGGCGAACCTCCAGGTGCGCGGCCTCCCGCTTCCGCCAGACGATTCCGCCGCCGGAGGAGCCGATGGATCCGCCGCCGACGCGGGTCCCGGGCCTTCCGGGTCACCGGACTTCGCCACGCGGATGGCCGCGGCAGGGTTGCTGCCGTCCGCGACGCACGAGCGCGTACGCAACATCGTGGCCTCGCCGCTGGCCGGGCGGAGTCCGGAGAGCAGGATCGACGTGCGCCCACTGGTGGCCGACCTGGACCGCGAACTCCGCGCCCGCCCCGCGCTCGCTAGCCTGCCCGGACGGTTCCTGTTCGCCCTGGACGACGGATCCGGCGACATGGCGGGCCTCGCGGCCGATGTCACGCTGCTACCGGTCGAGCCCGCGGCGAAGCCGGCGGACGTTCCGCGAGCCGAGCCGGAACACCCATCGGGAGAGGCGTCGCAGGTGGCACTGCTGCTCGCCGGCGCCGACTGCGGCCTGCGCGCACCCGTCAGCGCGGCGGTGGCGGGCCTGCTCGCCGTAGCGGAGGCGTTCCTGGCCGAGCGTGCCGAGCAGGGCTCGGGCGCCTGGCGGCTCGCCGAGCTGGCGGACGGCCCTGATCGGGTCTCGGCCCGCGCCGCCCTGGCCGAGCCACTTCTCCGCCTGTCGTCCGCCTCCGCCGTACGGCCGGAGCGGACGGCGGGCGGCCGCGAGGCCGAGAACCCGACGTGGCACATCTCAGCCGACACGACCGGGGTCACGGTCACGACCGGCCCTGGCGTGGTGGGTGTCGTCGCGCAGCGTGACGGGAGGTTCGCCCTCACCGTCCTCGCACCGCTCGGGCGGCTCACGCCGGCCCAGGCGGAGGCGCTTGCCCAGGCGGCCGACGCGGGTGGGGGCGAGGTGCGGGTGACGCCCTGGCGGGCGATCGTCATACCTGATCTGCCGCCGTCGGCGGTCGACGAATCGCGCGCGAGGCTCACGGACGCGGGCCTCGTCGGCGATCCGGCGTCGCCGTGGCTCGGCGTGACCGCCTGCGCCGGCCGGCCCGGTTGCGCCAAGGCCCGCGCCGACATCCATGCCGACATCCATGCCGACATCCATGCCGACATCCATGCCGACATCCATGCCGCTGTCCACGCCGACGTTCGTGCCGAGGTCAGCTCCGTTGAGAGCGGCCCGCAGGCGGACGGCCATGCCGATGCCGGCGGCTCGCACCATGCGGGTGTCGCGGGCGATGCCGTACGCTCACCGTCCGGTGACGGGGGGCTGCTTCCCGCGCACTGGGCGGGCTGCGAGCGGAGGTGCGGGCGCCCGCGTGGCCGGGTGGTGGACGTGATCGCCATCGGGGACGGATACCGCGTCGAGGTGGACGGCGTCAGCCGCACATTCGCCGACGCCGAGCAGACGAGCGCCGCCGTCGCGGCGACCAGAGAGGGAACGTGATCGACTACATCCGGGACGGCGCGGAGATCTACCGCCGGTCCTTCGCCACCATCCGCACCGAGACCGACCTGAGCGGCATGCCGCCGGGTGTGGCCCAGGTGGCGGTTCGCATGGTGCACGCCTGCGGCATGGTCGACCTGGTGAACGACCTCGCCTGGTCGCCGGGCGTCGTGACGGCGGCGCGCGAGGCGCTGCGGAACGGTGCTCCCGTGCTGTGCGACGCCATGATGGTCGCCTCCGGCGTGACCAGGCGTCGCCTTCCCGCGGACAACGAGGTGCTCTGCATGCTCGGCGACCCGAGGGTTCCCGAGCTCGCGGAACGCCTGGGCACCACCCGTAGCGCCGCTGCGCTGGAACTGTGGCGCGACCGGCTCGACAACGCGGTGGTCGCGATCGGCAACGCGCCGACCGCGCTGTTCCGCCTGCTCGAACTGGTCGATCAGGGCGCGGGCCGTCCGGCGGCCGTGCTCGGCGTCCCGGTCGGCTTCATCGGGGCCGCGGAGTCCAAGGTGGCCCTGGCCGAGCACCCGTCCGGCCTGGACCACCTGGTGGTGCACGGGCGCAGGGGCGGCAGCGCGATGGCCGCGGCGGCCGTCAACGCGATCGCGAGCGAGGAGGAGTGAACGGCATGAGCGGAGAGCTCGGGCGCCTGTACGGGGTGGGCCTGGGGCCCGGGGATCCGGAACTTGTGACGGTGAAGGCCGCGCGCCTCCTCGGCGCGGCCGATGTGATCGCCTACCACAGTGCCAGGCACGGGCGCAGCATCGCCAGGTCGGTGGCCCTGCCGTACCTGCGGGGCGACCAGATCGAGGAACCGCTGATCTATCCCGTGACCACGGAGACCACCGACCATCCCGGGGGATACCAGGGCGCGCTGGACGACTTCTACGTCGAGTGCGCCGCCCGGCTGGCCGCGCATCTGGACGCGGGCCGGGACGTGGTCGTGCTGTGCGAGGGCGACCCGCTCTTCTACGGCTCGTACATGCACATGCACAAGCGGCTCGCGCACCGCTACCCGACCGAGGTGGTGCCGGGGGTGACCTCCGTCAGCGGGGCGTCGGCGGTGCTGGGCCGCCCGCTGGTCGAGCGGGACGAGACGCTGACCGTGCTGCCGGGCACCCTGCCCGCGGACGTCCTCGCCGAGCGGCTCGCCGCCGCCGACTCGGCCGCGGTGCTGAAGCTCGGCCGCACCTTCGAGAAGGTGCGTACGGCCCTCGCCGAGGCCGGACGTCTCGACGATGCGTGGTACGTCGAGCGGGCCACGACGGAGAAGCAGCGCATCGAGCCGCTGGCCGAGGTCGATCCGGCCACCGTGCCGTACTTCTCGCTCGCGCTGCTGCCGAGTCCCCTCACGCCCGCGACCGGTCGCGCGACGGAGTCCCGTACCGCGCGGACCGGTACGGAGGCCGGTACGGAGGCCGGCACGGGGGCCAGTGCGGCGACCGGCACGGAAGCCGGCGGGGAAGGGCGCGGCGAGGTGGTCGTGGTCGGGCTGGGCCCGGCGGGGCGGCCGTGGCTGACCCCCGAGGCACAGGACGCCCTCGCCGCCGTCGACGAGCTGGTCGGCTACGGGCCCTACCTCGACCGGGTGCCGCCCAACCCGCGCCAGCGCCGTCACCCCACGGACAACCGGGTCGAGGCCGAACGGGCCGCGCACGCGCTGGAGCTCGCCGCCGCGGGTTCTCGGGTGGCCGTCGTCTCCTCGGGAGACCCTGGGGTGTTCGCCATGGCCAGCGCGGTGCTTGAGGCGGCGGCCGAACCGAGGTTCGCCGACGTCGCCGTGCGCGTGGTGCCCGGTCTGACCGCCGCGCAGGCCGTGGCGAGCCGGGCCGGCGCCCCGCTGGGCCACGACTACTGCGTGCTGTCGCTGTCGGACCTGCTCAAGCCGTGGGAGGTCGTCGCGGAGCGGATCAGCGCCGCGGCGAAGGCCGACCTCGTGCTGGCGATCTACAACCCGGCGTCGCGGAGCCGTACCTGGCAGGTGGCCGCCGCGCGGGACCTGCTGCTCGAACACCGGGCCCCGGACACGCCGGTCGTCATCGGGCGGGACGTCGGCGGTTCGGGCGAGAGCGTCCGAGTCGTCGAGCTGGCCGCCCTCGACCCGGCCGAGATCGACATGCGCTGTCTGCTGATCGTGGGCTCGTCCACGACGCGGGTCGCCGATCGGGGCGGGCGGCCCGTCGTCTACACCCCGCGCCGCTACCCGGCGTGAGATTCGACCCAGGCCACGGCCGCCTCGACGGTCTCCACGAGCGGGACGCCGTCAGGCGGCGGCGGCCGCCGTACGACGACCACGGGAAGGCCCAGCTCGCGTGCGGCGGCCAGCTTGGCCGTGGTCATCTCGCCGCCGCTGTCCTTGGTGACCAGCACCTCGACGCGGTGCTCGCGCATCAGCGCCAGCTCTCCCGGCACGGTGTACGGCCCGCGCGAGAGCACCACGTGCGTGCGGCGGGGCATCGGCGGCGCGGGCGGATCGACCGACCGGGCCAGGAACCACAGGTCGTCCAGGCCCGCGAAGACCGCCAGGCTGCGGCGGCCGGTCGTGAGGAACACCCGCTCGCCCAGGCCGGGCAGCAGCTCGGCGGCCGCTTCGAGCGTGGGCGCCCAGCACCAGTCGTCGTCCGGCCCCTGCCGCCAGCCGGGACGGCGCAGCACCAGCAGCGGCACACCCGTCTCAGACGCGGCGGTGACGGCCGAGGAGGTCATGCGCTCGGCGAAGGGATGGGTGGCGTCCACGACCGCGTCGATCGCGTGCTCCCGCAGCCAGGCGGCGAGCCCGTCGGGGCCGCCGAAACCGCCCTCCCGCACCTCACCGGCCGGGAGCCGGGGATCGGCGACCCTGCCCGCCAGCGAGGACACCACATGCAATCCGGGAAGCCCGACCAGCCGCTCGGCGAGGCCCCTGGCCTCCGCGGTGCCGCCCAGGATCAGGAGCCGTTCCGTCATCGCTCCACCTCCGTCATCCCCTTCACCTCGATCAGGCCGACGCCATGAGCACGCCACTGCGTCACGGATGGACCACCGGCGCGTGCGCCACCGCCGCGACGACCGCGGCCTACACCGCGCTGCTCACCGGCGCCTTCCCCGACCCGGTGGAGATCGTCCTCCCGAAGGGGCAACGCCCCGCGTTCGCCCTGGCGCGCGAACGGCTGGGCGAGGGGGCGGCGACGGCGGCGGTGGTCAAGGACGCGGGCGACGACCCCGACGTCACGCACGGCGCGCTCATCTCCGCGACCGTACGGCACGGCGCCCAGGGGAGCGGCGTCACCTTCCTGGCCGGGCCGGGCGTCGGCACCGTGACCAAGCCCGGGCTGCCGCTCGACGTGGGCGAACCCGCCATCAATCCCGTGCCGCGACGCATGATGCGCGAGCACGTCGCCGAGGTGGCCGCGCGCTGCGGCGGGACCGGCGACGTGGTCGTGGAGATCTCCGTCGAGGGCGGCGAGGAGCTGGCCCGCCGCACCTGGAACCCGAGGCTCGGCATCCTCGGCGGCCTGTCCATCCTGGGCACGACCGGAGTCGTGGTGCCCTACTCGTGCTCGGCGTGGATCGACAGCATCCGGCGCGGCGTGGACGTCGCACGGGCCGCCGGCCGTACGCACGTGGCGGGCTGCACCGGCAGCACCTCCGAGCGGGTGGCCGCGGAGCTCCACGGGCTGCCGGAGGACGCGCTGCTCGACATGGGCGACTTCGCCGGAGCCGTGCTGAAGTACCTGCGCCGCCATCCAGTGCCCCGGCTCACGGTGGCCGGCGGGATCGGCAAGCTGTCCAAGCTGGCCGACGGGCACCTCGACCTGCACTCCGGCCGGTCCCAGGTCAACCCGGACCTGCTCGCCGCGCTCGTGCTCGGCGCCGGAGGAGACCCGGCCCTGGCCGAGCGCGTACGCGAGGCGAACACCGCGCTGCACGCGCTGCGGCTCTGCCAGGAGACCGGCCTCCCCCTGGGCGACCTGGTCGCGGAACGGGCGCTCGGGACGGCGCTGGAGGTGCTGCGCGGCGCGCCGGTCGAGGTGGACGTCGTGGTCATCGACAGATCTGGCCTGATCGTCGGCCGCGCGGGCGTTCAGGACCACGGGGGCGGCGCCGGTCAATCGCGGCACCGTTCCGCCGAGTAGAGGTGGCTGTCGGGGAACGCCGACGCCGTCAGCACCCGGCCGACCACGATCACCGCCGTGCGCACCACCCCGGCTGAGCGGACCCGCTCGGCGATGTCGGCCAGGGTGCCGCGCAGGATCACCTCGTCGTCCCGGCTCGCCCGGGCCACCACCGCGACCGGGCAGTCCGCGCCGTAGGCGGGGAGCAGTTCCTCGACGACCGCCTCGATCCGCTGCACGGCCAGATGCAGCACCATGGTCGCCCGGCTCGCGCCCAGTGTGGCCAGGTCCTCGCCCTCCGGCATCGGGGTCGCCCGCGCCGCCGTACGGGTGAGGATGATCGACTGCCCGACTCCGGGCACCGTGAACTCCCGCTTCAGCGCGGCCGCCGCGGCGGCGAAGGCCGGCACGCCCGGCACCACGTCGTACGGCACGCCGAGGGCGTCCAGCCGCCGCATCTGCTCCGCCATCGCGCTGAACACGGACGGGTCACCGGAGTGCAGCCGTGCGACGTCCAGTCCGGCGGCGTGCGCGGCGGCCATCTCGGCGATGATCTCGTCCAGGTTGAGCTTCGACGTGTCCACCAGGCGCGCCCCGGGCGGGCAGTCCTCCAGTAGTTCCCGAGGCACCAGCGACCCGGCGTACAGGCACACCGGAGACGAGGCGATCACGCGCAGGCCGCGCACGGTGATGAGGTCGGCCGCGCCCGGTCCCGCCCCGATGAAGTGCACCATTCCCGGCACCGTGTCCGTCACCGTGTCCATCGCCGTCCCTGTCACCGTCCCCGTCCCTGTCACCGTGCCCGTCACCGCGCCTGTCACCGTGCCCGTCACGACCGCTCCTCCTCGCCCGGCCCCGCGTCCGGCTGGGCCACCGGTTTCACTACCGACCACACGGTGACCGGCATCATGGCCCGCCAGCCGGTGAAGCCGCCGACCGGGGCCGCGCGGTTGACCGCGAGGCGTACCAGGTCCCCGCCGAGCCTGCCGTACCAGCCGGTCACGACGGCCTCCGACTCCAGGGTGACCGCGTTGACCACCAGCCTGCCCCCGGGCCGGAGTGCGGCCCAGCAGGCGTCCAGCACGCCGGGAGCCGTCGCGCCGCCGCCGACGAAGACGGCGTCGGGAACGGCCAGCCCGGCGAGCGCGTCCGGGGCGGCGCCGACGACGATCCGCAGGTCGGGCACGCCGAGCGCCGCCGCGTTGCGGGTCGCCCGCTCCGCCCGCTCGCGCCGGCTCTCGACGGCGATCGCCCGGCAGGCCGGGTGGCTGCGCATCCACTCGATCGCGATGCTCCCCGCCCCCGCGCCCACGTCCCACAGCAGCTCGCCGGGTACGGGCGCGAGCCGGGACATGGTGACCGCGCGCACCTCCCGCTTGGTGAGCTGCCCGTCGTGCTCGAACGCGTCATCCGGCAGTCCCGGGACGCGGGGAAGCGGTGTCACACCCGGGTCGGCCCGGCATTCCACCGCGATCACGTTGAGCTCGGACGGGTCGGTGTGATGCCACCGCTCCGCCGTACCCGAATTCCGGCTCTCGTCGGGGCCGCCGAGGTCGGACAGCACCGTCATCGGGCTCCGGCCGTACCCGCGCCCGGCGAGCAGCGCGGCGACCCGCGCGGGCGCGGCCCTCCCCGCGACGAGCACCAGCACCCTGCGCCCGGGAAGGACCGCCGGATGCAGCAGCTCGTCGGGACGGCCGACCAGGCTCACCACCTCGGTCTCCTGGACCGTCCAGCCCATCCGCGCGCAGGCGAGCGACAACGACGACAGGTGCGGGATCACCCGTACCCGGTCGGCGCCGAGCAGGCGGACCAGGCTCGATCCGATGCCGAAGAACAGGGGGTCGCCACTGGCCAGGACGCACACCGCTCGCCCTCGGCGCTCGGAGAGCAGCCCGGGCAGCGCGGGAAGCAGAGGCGACGGCCACGTCACCCGCTCGGCGTCGGTCTTCGGCACCAGGTCGAGCTGCCGTGCGCTGCCCATGAGGACCTCGGCGGCCCGCAGGGCGTCGCGGGCCGCCGGGCCGAGGCCGCTCCAGCCGTCGGTTCCGACGCCGACGACGGTGATCCGGCCGCTCGGCTCAGACATTGCCGAGCACCCGGGCGACCCGGATCTCGATCACCACGCGCTGCGGATTCACCCTCGGGGCCTTGTAACGCAGCGCGTACCGGCGCTCGGCGTCGGCGACCTCCTCAGGGCTGTCCCGGATCACCGCGCGTCCCTCCAACGTGGACCAGCGGCGGCCGTCGACCTGGCAGACCGCGACCGCCACGCCGTCGGGCCCGGCGGCGGCCACCAGCCGGGCCTTGTGTGAACCCCGCGAGGTGATCACCCGGGCGATCGCCGCGGCCGGGTCGAGCGTCACGCCGACCGGCACCACGTGCGGCGTTCCGTCGGGGCGCACGGTGGTCAGCGTGCACAGGTGCCGCTCACGCCAGAACGCGCCGAACCCCTCGCCGAGTCCCGTCAGGTCGGGAAGTGCGGCTCCCGCCGGCATCACGTTCACCTCGAAAATCGTCAATCCGGATCAGTACGGACATCCCTTGACGGGGCGCCAGTTTACGGGAGCGCCCGATGCTCCCTTCAGGGGCTGGGGTGTGAACGGGATCAGCCGCGTTTCGCCGGCGGCCAGCCGTGTCCCCAACCTCCCTGCACCATCGTCTGGAACGCCCATCCGTCCTCGGTGCGCACCAGCAGGTCGGCGTAGTGCATGCTTTCCCGCCGGCCCTCGATCGTCATCGTCGCCGTGGTCTTCACGAGCACGAGGTTCTGGCTGATGAAGTGCGGCGTCCTCGTGGACTCCAGTTCGAGTCCCGCCGTGCCGCCGCTCATGGCCTCCTTCATCGCCTCGATGTACTCCTCGCGCGTCCACTGCCGGACCGCCGCGAAGGCGCCCGGCACGTCGGTGGCCAGGTTCATCGGGAAGACCGCCAGATCGGCCAGCTTCTCGATCTCCCCCTGATCGGCCAGCGCGTCGTACTGGACGAACCAGTCTTCGATGCTTTTCAGTTCCTCGTCACTCGGCTGATACAAGCTCAGATCCCTTCTTCTTTTCCGTACAACGTACCGTACACCATACGGAAGGACGAGAAGGGCGTGAGCGCCCGCGCCCACGCCGGCACGCTGCGCGCCCCGGCCGAGCCGGAGGTGGCACAGAGCGACGGGTGAGCGCGGGGGCGCGGGGGGAGGAGGACGGGCCGGCGGGTCAGCCGCGCATGGCGGCCATGTTGGCGTAGCTCAGCTCGGCATACCGGAGCGAGCGGCCCGGATCGGTCGCGTCGCCCGGGGCGTTGTCCTGCTCGTACATCGGGTTGTGGTAGCCCTTGGCCCCCATGTTCGCGAAGAAGGCGGCGTAGTCGATGTCGCCGGTCCCGAACGGCACCATGTCGTAGCCGTTGCCGCTCGCCGGGTTGTACTTGCCGTCCTTGGCGTGGAACAGCGGGAACCGCTTCGTCTGCGCCCGCACCACCGCGAGAGGGTCGAAGACGGCGGTCTGCGTCGACCCGTCCGGGGCGGTGTACGTGCGGAACTTGAACTGGGCCACATGCGCCCAGAAGATGTCCATCTCCAGGTAGACGTTCGCGGGATCGGTGATCGTCAGGAAGTACTCCAGCTTGCGGATGCCCGAGGACCGGGTGGGCCGCCCGGCCGCGTCGAGCGGGCCGCTGTCGAGGAGGAAGCCGTACGCCGCGTCGTGGTTGTGGGTGTACAGCTTGATCCCGGCGGCGGAGGCCAGCGAGCCCAGGTGGTTCCACTTCTCGGCGGCCACGTCCCAGTCGCCCTTGTACGCGCTGCCAGTGGGGTCGCCGCCGGTGCCCATGTGCCCGAGGCCGAGGATGCCGGCGATCTCCAGGTGCAGCTTGAACCGGTCGAGGTCGGCCGGCGTGAGCGGCCACGAGCCGGGGATGAAGCCGTGGTTGCCCTCCGCCTGGAGGCCGTTGTCGTCCAGCCACCGGCGCAGCAGCCGGGCGCCCTCGACGCTCTCCAGGTTGGCGCCGCCCTCGGCGTTCCGATGCTGCCCGTAGCCGGCGAACTCCACCTGCTTGTAACCCATCCGGGCCAGTTCCTCGAACACCCGGCGGAAGCCGGACGCGAGCGGGGTGGAGCCGGGGTCGCGGCCGATCGCGTCGCGCACGGTGTAGAGGATGATGCCGCGCTTGCCCGGCGGCACCAGTACGCCGTTGCCTCCGGCCGCGCTCGTGGCCGCGCGGGCGGCCGACGTGAGCGGGCCCGTCCCGGCCAGGGTGGCCGCCGCGGTGATGCCCGTCGTGGCGGCGAGGAAGCGCCGCCGGCTCAGGCCGAGCGCGCGGCGCAGGGCGTCGGAGGTCTCGATCGATTCTTCGTGTGCAGTCATCGCTGTCGTCCTTTTCGGCAAGGACGCGTGCGCCGAACACGTCGGGAGTGCGGGAGGCCGGCCGATCCTCGCGACGTGCCACCGTCACCGGGGGATCAGGGTGCCCTCATTGTTACGGCCCGATCACCGATCGGTCAATGCGCGGTCGGCGCGACCGCCTGGTCGACGGTCCCCGGCGCCAGCACGTGCTCGACCACCATGACCGCGGCCCCGATGACGCCCGCCCGGTCGCCGAGCTCGCTGGCCCGGATGGTCAGGTGCTGGGTGGCCAGGGGGAGCGAACGGCTGTAGATCGCCTCGCGTACCCCGGCGAGGACGTGCTCGCCCGCCTCGGCGATGTCGCCGCCGACGACGATGACCGACGGGTTGAAGAAGTTCACGATGGCGGCCAGGACGCCGCCGATGTCCCGCCCGGCCTGCCGGATGACCTGGGCGGCCTGGGCGCTGCCCCCGCGGATCAGCCGTACGACGTCGCGGCTGCCCGCGGCCTCGATGCCCGCGTCGCGGAGCCGGGCGGCCATCGCGGCGCCGCTCGCGACCGCCTCCAGGCAGCCGGAGTTGCCGCACCGGCACAGCGCGTCGCCCGCAGAGGTGACCCGGATGTGGCCGATGTCGCCCGCCGCGCCCTGCGAGCCCCGGTGCAGCCGCCGGTCGGCGATGATGCCGCAGCCGATGCCGGTGCCGATCTTCACGAAGAGCAGGTGGTCGACCTCCGGGCTGGCGATCCAGTGCTCGCCCAGGGCCATGATGTTCACGTCGTTGTCGACCAGGACAGGGGCGGCGAGCCGCGCGCCGAGCCACTCGGGGACCGGGAAGTCGTCCCAGCCGGGCATGATCGGCGGGTTCACCGGCCGGCCCGACACGTGCTCCACCGGCCCGGGCAGGCCGATCCCGACGCCGCAGATCTGGGAGAGCGGGTGCCCGGTCTCGGCGAGCATCTCCTCGAACGCCGTCACCAGCCAGGACAGGGTCGGCTCCGGGCCGCGCTCGATCGGCAGCTCGGCCGCCCGCTCGGCCAGTACGGCCATGCCGAGGTCGGTGACCGCCAGCCGCGCGTGCGTCGCGCCGAGGTCGGCCGACAGCACGACGCGGGCGCCGCGGTTGAACGCGAAGGCGGTGGCCGGACGCCCGCCCGAGGAGATCGTGTCCTCGGCGGGAACGATCCAGTCGTGGTTGATCAGGACGTCGAGCCGCTGTGACACGGTGGACCGGGCCAGGCCGGTGAGCTGGGCCAGCTCGGCGCGCGTCCGGGCCTGGCCGTCCCTGAGGATCGCGAGCAGGGCGCCCGCGCCCGCGGCCGGGCCGCCGGATTCGCTCAGTGTGCCGTGCGTCAACGCGCCTCCCATCAACGGACATCGAACCCGATGCTTCATCGTGATGTTACAGCAGCAGATCTTTACCTTTTGTTGACACTCGGCGGAAGTCAGGCTTAGCGTCCCGAAATATGGACGACATAAGTCGAGTATCGCCGGATTTCGTGCACCTGTAGCTGCTCCAGGCAGCCGGGCCCGGTCGTCCGTTCCGCCGTCGCGCCGAGGCGTCGGGACGGAGGAGTGCCACCCGGGCCCCGGCCGTCCCTCCTTCCGCCGTCGCCGTTCCGTCCCTCGTTCCGTCCCCCGCTCTGTCCCCCGCTCCGTCACCCGTTCAGTCCCCGTACGTCCGTGCCCGGACTCACCGGGCCGGGACGTGACCTCCCCCGAGTGAAGGGAATCTCCGCCATGCCCCCCAGGCGGCGAACCACGCGCGCCACCCGCTGGGTCGCGCAGACGTGCGCCTTACTCCTGGCTCTCACGAGCCTGACCGTGCTTCCCATGACGCTGGCGGCCACACCCGCCCAGGCCCATGCGGCCATCGATCCCGCGGACTACCAGCGCGTCGAGCTGGCCAAGGGTGTCGCCGAGATGGGCGAGCCCATGACGATGGCCGTGCTCCCCGACCTCTCCGTGCTGCACACCTCACGCGACGGGACGCTGCGCCGTACGGACGCGACGGGGAACACGACGGTCGCGGGCGCGCTGAACGTCTACACCCACGACGAGGAGGGACTGCAGGGCGTGGCGGCCGACCCCGGCTTCGCCACCAACCGGTTCATCTACCTCTACTACGCGCCGCGCCTGAACACCCCGGCGGGCGACGCCCCGGCGACCGGCGCCGACTTCTCCGCCTGGCAGGGCGTGAACCGGCTGTCCAGGTTCAAGATCAAGACTGACTGGACGCTGGACATGGCCAGCGAGGTGAAGGTGCTCGACGTGCCCGCCGACCGCGGCATCTGCTGCCACGTCGGCGGTGACATCGACTTCGACGCCCAGGGAAACCTCTACCTGTCCACGGGCGACGACTCCAACCCGTTCGACTCGGCGGGCTACTCCCCGCTCGACGAGCGGCCCGACCGCAACCCGGCGTACGACGCCCAGCGCAGCGCCGGCAACACCAACGACCTGCGCGGCAAGATCCTTCGCATCAAGGTCAAGCCGGACGGGAGCTACGACATCCCGGAGGGGAACCTCTTCCCGCCCGGAACGCCCAAGACCCGGCCGGAGATCTACGCCATGGGCTTCCGCAACCCGTTCCGGATGAGCGTGGACAAGCAGACCGGCATCGTCTACGTCGGCGACTACGGCCCCGACGCGGGCAGTTCCGACCCCAACCGGGGACCGGGCGGCCAGGTCGAGTTCGACCGCGTCACCAGGCCGGGCAACTACGGCTGGCCGTACTGCACGGGCACCAACACCCTGGCCGAGACCTACAACGCGTTCACCTTCCCGTCCGGGCCCTCGGGGCCGAAGTACGACTGCGCGGCGGGTGGCCCCACCAACGGCTCCTTCCGCAACACCGGCATGGACAAGCTCCCGCCCGCGCTGCCCTCGTGGATCAAGTACGGCGGTGACGAGGGCAGCCCGCCGGAGTTCGGCGGCGGGTCGGAGTCGCCGATGGGCGGCCCGATCTACCGCTACGACCCGGACCTGGACTCCCAGGTCAAGTTCCCCGCGGAGCTGGACGGCCACTTCTTCGCCGGAGAGTTCGGCCGCCGCTGGATCAAGGCGATCGACGTCGCCGCCGACGGCACCCGCGGTGAGATCGCGAACTTCCCGTGGACCGGGACGCAGGTCATGGACCTCGCCTTCGGCCCCGACGGGGCGCTGTACGTGCTCGACTACGGCTCCGGCTACTTCGGCGGCGACGCGAACTCCGCGCTGTACCGCATCGAGTACATCAAGGGGCGCGACCGCTCCCCGGTCGCGGTGGTCAAGGCCGACAGGACATCCGGCAAGACGCCGCTGACCGTCGCCTTCTCCTCGGCCGGATCGGCCGACCCCGAGGGCGAGCCGCTCACCTACGCCTGGGACTTCGGCGACGGAACGTCCTCCACCGAGCCGAACCCGACCAAGACCTACACCGAGGACGGGGAGTACACCGCCACGCTGACCGTGAAGGACCCCGGCGGCAACGCGGGCCGCGCCAGCGTGCTGATCACGGTGGGCAACACCGCGCCGACCGTCACCATCGAGAAGCCCGGCCCCGGACGGCTGTTCGAGTGGGGCGACACCGTGCCGTTCACGATCAAGGTGACCGACCCCGAGGACGGGGACGTCGACTGCGCCAAGGTCACGATGACGTACGTCCTCGGCCACGACAGCCACGGCCACCAGATCACCTCGAAGAACGGCTGCACGGGCGAGCTCACCATCCCGACCGACGGAGAGCACGACGACGCGGCCAACATCTTCGCGGTGTTCGACGCGGAGTACACCGACAAGGGCGGGCTGACCACCCACACCCAGCACATCCTGCAGCCGCGGCACCGCCAGGCCGAGCACTACACCGGGATGTCCGGCGTCTCGCAGATCAACAAGGCGTCGGCGCACGGCGGCAAGACGGTCGGTGACGTCCACAACGGCGACTGGATCTCCTTCAAGCCGTACGAGCTGAGCGATGCCAAGGGCTTCACCGCGCGCGTCTCCTCAGGCGGCGTGGGCGGCGCGATCGAGGTCCGCGCGGGTTCGGTGACCGGCGCTCTGCTCGGCAAGGCGTCCGTGCCGGTGACCGGGGGCTGGGAGACCTTCGTGGATGTCTCCGCCACGCTCGCCGGAGCCCCGGCCGGCACGACCGAGCTCTACCTGGTCTTCACCGGAGGCTCCGGCGCGCTGTTCGACGTGGACGACTTCACCCTGCTGAAGGAGCCGCGCGGCACCGGCCCGGCCATCGGCCCGATCGCCGGGCCCGGCGGGCTGTGCGTCGACGTCGCCGGGGCCAACAGCGCGAACGGCACCAAGGTGCAGCTGTACACCTGCAACGGCACTGGCGCGCAGGTCTGGACCGTCGACGGGACGACCCTCAAGGCGCTGGGCAAGTGCCTGGACATCGCGGGCGGCGCCACGGCCGACGGCACCAAGGTGCAGATCTACACCTGCAACAACACCGGTGCCCAGCAGTGGACCGCCGGACCGAACGGCTCGCTGAAGAACCCGCAGTCCGGCCGCTGCCTCGACGGCGCCGACACCGGCCAGCTCGTCATCAGGACCTGCGACGGCGGCGCCGCGCAGAAGTTCGTCCTGCCGGCCTCCGGCGGCCCCGGCGGCTCGGGCGACGTGCTCGTCTTCTCCCGCACGGCGGGCTTCCGGCACGACTCGATCCCGGCGGGCATCCAGGCGATCAAGGACCTCGGCTTCTCCGTGACCGCGACCGAGGACCCGGGCGCCTTCACCGCCGCCAACCTCGCCAAGTACAAGGCCGTCGTCTTCCTCAGCACCACCGGCGACGTGCTGAACGACGCCCAGCAGGCGGCGTTCGAGGCCTACATCAAGGGCGGAGGCGGCTATGTCGGCGTGCACGCCGCGGCCGACACCGAGTACGACTGGCCGTGGTACGGCGGCCTGGTCGGCGCCTGGTTCGCCTCGCACCCGGCGATCCAGCAGGCCACGGTCAAGGTGGAGGACCGGGCGAACCCCGCCACCGCGCACCTCGGCCCGACCTGGACCCGCACCGACGAGTGGTACGACTACAGGTCCAACGCCCGGACCACCGCCCACGTGCTGGCCACGCTGGACGAGTCGACCTACTCCGGCGGGAAGATGGGCGCCGACCACCCCATCGCCTGGTGCAAGCCGTACGACGGAGGACGCTCCTTCTACACCGGCGGCGGGCACACCGCGGCCTCCTTCGCCGAGCCCGCCTTCCGCGAGCACCTGCGCGGCGGCATCGCGTACGCCATGGGCGACGCCAAGGCGGACTGCCGGCCGGAGAGCGGCTACACCGCGATCTACAACGGTTCCACGACCGGCTGGGAGCAGGCGGGACCGGGTGGCTTCGCCAACGCCGACGGCACGCTGACCTCCCAGGGCGGTATGGGGCTCTTCTGGTACAAGGCGCGGGAATTCCACTCCTACTCGCTGAAGCTCGACTGGAAGATGCGTGGCGACGATAACTCGGGCGTGTTCGTCGGCTTCCCCGCCTCTGACGACCCGTGGTCGGCGGTGAACAACGGCTACGAGATCCAGATCGACGCCACGGACGCCCCGGAGAAGACCACCGGGTCCGTCTACGGCTTCAAGTCCGCCGATCTCGCCGCCCGCGACGCCGCGCTGAACCCGCCCGGCCAGTGGAACGCGTACGAGATCCGGGTCGAGGGGGAGCGCCTGCGGGTCTTCCTCAACGGCGTGCTGATCAACGACTTCACCAACACCGACCCCGCCCGCTCGCTCCAGCAGGGGTACGTGGGCATCCAGAACCACGGCGCGGGCGACGAGGTGGCGTTCCGCAACATCCGGATCAAGGAGCTCGGGCTGGACGAGAAGGCGCCGGTGACCGCGGCCTCGCTGGACCCGGAGGCGAGGCCGAGCGGCTGGCACACCGCGCCGGTGGCCGTCACCCTGACGGCCACGGACGAGGGCTCGGGGGTCGCGTCGACCGAGTACCGCGTCGGCGACGGCGACTGGACCGCCTACACCGAGCCGTTCACCGTCAAGAAGGACGGCACCCACACGGTGTCGTTCCGCTCCACGGACAAGGCCGGCAACAAGGAGGAGGCGAAGAAGATCACGCTGAAGCTGGACGCCACCGCGCCGACGCTGACCGTCGGAGGGCTGAACGACGACGGCGAGTACGGCGACGCCGCCCGGATCACCGTCACCGCCGAAGGCGCGGACGAGGGCTCGGGGATCGACACGGTGACGGCCACCCTCGACGGCGAGGAGCTGAAGCTGGGCGAGCCGCTCGACCTGCACACGCTGGCGCTCGGCGCGCACACCGTGACGGTGACCGCGACCGACAAGGCGGGCAACACCGCCGAGCGGGTCAGGACGCTGACGGTGTCCACGTCGTTCGGCGACCTGGAGACCCTGCTGGAGCGGTTCTCCATCGACGGCCCGCTAGGGGCACAGCTCGGCAACTTCCTGAAGGCGGCGAACCACCAGGACGTCAAGGAGCACCCCGAGCAGGCGATCCACCACCTGGAGAAGTTCCGGGACACGGCGGCCGACGTGGCCGACGCGACCGCCCGCGCGGTCCTCGTCCGTGACGCGGAGGCCCTGATCGCGGGGCTGCGCGGACCGGACGCTGACGGGGCGGTGACCGCCTGATCCCCGTTTAGTCGACCCGTTTAGCCGACGTGGTGCACGAGGGTATAGACCCGAAGGTCCCCCCAAGCGGATACGAGCCTACGAACCGTGAAGGGGGACCCGTGCAGCACGAGGAAACCGTTGAGAAGGACGAGAAGCAGCGGCAACTCGACCAATACCGCGTCGATCTCCAGGGCACCCGGCTCACCACCGACCAGGGCGTGCTGATCGACGACACCGACAACTCGCTCCGGCCCGGAGAGCGTGGACCGACCCTCCTGGAGGACTTCCACTTCCGGGAGAAGATCACCCGATTCGACCACGAGCGCATCCCCGAACGCGTCGTGCACGCGCGGGGCTCGGGTGCGTACGGCCAGTTCCGCGTGTACGAGTCGCTCGCCGAGTACACCGTGGCCGACTTCCTGTGCGACCCGTCGCTGGTCACGCCGGTGTTCGTACGCTTCTCCACGGTCGCGGGCTCGCGCGGTTCGGCCGACACCGTACGGGACGTGCGCGGGTTCGCGACCAAGTTCTACACCCGGCAGGGCAACTACGACCTGGTCGCGAACAACATGCCGGTCTTCCCCATCCAGGACGGCATCAAGTTCCCCGACTTCGTGCACTCGGTCAAGCCGGAGCCGCACAACGAGATCCCACAGGCGCAGTCGGCGCACGACACGTTCTGGGACTTCGTGCAGTGCCAGCCGGAGACCATGCACTTCGTCATGTGGCTGATGTCGGACCGGGCGATCCCGCGCAGCTTCCGGATGATGCAGGGGTTCGGCGTGCACAGCTTCCGGCTGGTGAACGCCGAGGGGCGGGCCACGTTCGTGAAGTTCCACTGGAAGCCCCTCCTGGGCACGCACTCGCTGCTCTGGGACGAGGTGCTGCGGATCCAGGGCAACGATCCGGACTTCAACCGGCGTGACCTGTGGGAGGCGATCGAGCGCGGTGACTTCCCCGAGTGGGAGCTCGGCCTGCAGCTCGTGCCCGAGTCGGACGAGCACGCTTTCGACTTCGACCTGCTCGACCCTACGAAGATCATTCCTGAGGAGATCGTGCCGGTGCGTCCGGTCGGCCGGATGGTGCTCAACCGCAACCCGCAGAACTTCTTCGCCGAGACCGAGCAGGTGGCCTTCTGCACCGCGAACGTCGTGCCCGGCATCGACTTCAGCAACGACCCGCTGTTGCAGGCCAGGAACTTCTCGTACCTGGACACGCAGCTCATCCGGCTGGGCGGGCCCAACCACGCGCAGATCCCGGTCAACCGTCCGGTCGCGCCGGTGCACAACGACCAGCGCGACGGCTACAACCAGCGGATGATCCACCAGAGCGAGACCAGCTACTCGATCAACTCCATCAACGGCGGCTGCCCGATGTCGGGGATCCTGAGCGGCGACATGTCCGGGGTGTTCCAGCACTACCAGGAGCGGGTGGACGGCCGGAAGATCCGCAAGCGCAGCCCCAGCTTCGAGGACCACTACACCCAGGCCACACTCTTCTGGAACAGCATGTCGAGCTGGGAGAAGGACCACATCGTCAACGCGTTCCGCTTCGAGCTCGGGCACGTGAAGCGGCGGTACATCAAGGAGAAGGTCGTCGAGCACCTCGTCCAGGTCGACCACGAGCTGGCCACCCGGGTCGCCGCCGGACTCGGCATGCCGGAGCCCGCCGCGGGCCCGCCCAACCACGGCAGGTCGTCGCCCGCGCTGAGCCAGGCCAACTCCACCCGCGAGACGATCGCCACCCGCAAGATCGCGATCCTGGTCGCCGACGCCACCGACGCGGGCGCGCTCACCCCGGTCAAGGAGGCGCTGGAGGGCCAGGGCGCGGTCTGCGAGCTGCTCGCGCCGCACGAGGGGACCGCCGGGACGCTGACCGTGGACCGGCAGCTCACCTCGGCCGGTTCCGTGCTCTACGACGCGGTCCTGCTGGCCGACGGCGGCGCGCTCGCCGGGGACGGGTACGCGATCCACTTCGTCCGCGAGGCGTTCAAGCACGGCAAGGCCGTCGGCGCGCTGCAGGGCGGCGGCGCCCTGCTTGACGCGGCCCGGCTGCCGGACCGGCAGGGCGTGGTCGGGCCGGAGGCGGCGGGCGACCCGTTCGTCCAGGACTTCGCCGAAGCGATCAAGGTTCACCGCCACTTCGACCGGGACGTGGCCGCGTTCCCGGCCTGAATCCCGCGCGTTGTGCGGCGGGGCGCGGGGAAGCGCCCCGCCGCGGCGCACGCTGGCCGATCACAGCCACGCGGGCGTCGCCCCGCCCTCACGGCGTCGCGTTCGCACCTCGGCGAGAGAACGCTCTCCTGCGGTGTTCCGAGTGAAAGACAGCGTTCCAGGTCAGCGGCGGTGTCGTTGAGAGAGCGCTCTCAGACTGTTGACTGACCGCCGCGCCGGGATCAGGATCTGCGCAACGCGGTGGCCCACGGGGCCGTCACGATCGCCGTTGCCGCCTCTTGAGAACGGACCCCCCATGACACGACCGTTCGCCCGGTTACGGGCGCGTCGACGCACCTCCGCGGTGCTGGCCGGCCTCGCCGTACTGGCGGGGAGCCTCGCCGGAGTTCCCGGCGCGAACGCGGGGGCGGGTGAGAGCCCCGCCCAGCCGGTGGTCGGGGCGCCGCCCCTGGGCCGCGACGGGTGCGCCCGCGTCGACGGCGACCTCGCCACGCTCGCCGACTGGCCGAAGGTCACCAGCCGGATCAAGAGGAACCCGGCCGACGAGAAGCGGGTGGCGAAGATCCTCGCCGGCATGACGCTCGCCGAGAAGGTCGGGCAGATGACCCAGCCGGAGATCGGCGCCGTCACCCCCGAGGAGGTCCGTCAGTACGGCATCGGCTCGGTGCTCAACGGCGGCGGCTCCTGGCCCGGCCGGGACAAGCACGCGTCCACGCGGGCCTGGCTCGACCTCGCCGACGCGTACTGGGCGGCCTCCGTCGCCACCCGGACCAAGATCCCGGTCATCTGGGGCATCGACGCCGTGCACGGCAACAACAACGTCTACGGCGCGACGGTCTTCCCGCACAACATCGGGCTCGGGGCGGCGCACGACCCCTGCCTGGTCAGGGACATCGGGGCCGCGACCGCCACGCAGATCCGGGCGACCGGCCAGGACTGGGCGTTCGCGCCCACGCTCGCCGTCGTCAGGGACGACCGCTGGGGCCGCACGTACGAGGGCTTCTCCGAAGACCCCCGGATCACCCGCGCCTACGGATACGAGATGGTCCGCGGGCTGCAGGGCGACCACCCGCGCGGCATCGGGGAGCGGAGCGTCATCGCGACCGCCAAGCACTTCATCGGCGACGGAGGCACCCTCAAGGGGCAGGACCAGGGCGTCAACCCGTCCTCCGAGGCCGAGATGATCAACATTCACGGTCAGGGCTACTACGGTGCGCTGGCCGCCGGGGCACAGACCGTGATGGCGTCCTTCAACAGCTGGACCAACGCCGACCTCGGCATCGACGAGGGCAAGCTCCACGGCAGCGAGCGGGCGCTGACCGGCATTCTCAAGGGGAAGATGGGCTTCGACGGCGTCGTCGTCTCCGACTGGAACGGCATCGGCCAGGTGGCCGGGTGCACCAACGCGAGCTGCGCGCGGGCGATCAACGCCGGCATCGACGTCGTGATGGTGCCGAACGACTGGAAGGCGTTCATCGCGAACACCGTCGCGCAGGTCGAGGCCGGTGAGATCCCGATGGCGCGGATCGACGACGCGGTGACCCGCATCCTGCGGGTGAAGCTGCGGGCCGGCCTGTTCGACGCGCCGAAGCCGTCCGCCCGCGCCGGGGCCGGGTCGGCGTCGGCGCTGGAGGCGAAGGCGCTGGCCAGGAAGGCCGTGCGCGAGTCACAGGTCCTGCTCAAGAACAACGGCAAGGTCCTGCCGCTGGCCTCGGACGCGAAGGTCCTGGTCGTCGGGAAGAGCGCGGACAGCCTGCAGAACCAGACCGGCGGCTGGACCCTCACCTGGCAGGGCACCGGCAACACCAACGCCGACTTCCCCGGCGGCACGACGATCCTCGGCGGGCTGCGTGAGGCGCTCGGCGCCGCGAACGTGACCTTCGCCGAGACGGCTGACGACGTCGATCCCACCACGTTCGACGCGGTCATCGCGGTGATCGGCGAGACGCCGTACGCCGAAGGGGTCGGAGACATCGGGCGGCGCTCGCTCGAGGCGGCGAAGCTCTATCCCGGCGACCTCGCCGTGCTGGACAAGGTCAGCGGCAAGGGCGTCCCCGTGGTCACCGTCTACGTCACCGGCCGCCCGCTGTGGGTCAACAAGGAGCTGAACCGCTCGGACGCGTTCGTCGTCGCCTGGCTGCCCGGCACCGAGGGCGGCGGCGTGGCCGACCTGCTCGTCCGGTCCCGGCACGGGGGAAGGCCCGGCGGCGGTTTCACCGGCACCCTTCCGTACTCCTGGCCGAAGACCGCGTGCCAGACCCCGCTCAACGCGGGCGACGAGGGCTACGACCCGCTCTTCCCGCTCGGGTACGGCCTGCGCGACGGGCAGGCGGGATCCGTCGGCACGCTCGACGAGACGTCGCCCGCGGCCGGGTGCTCCGGCAACGGTGGCGGCGGCACCGCGACCGAGGACCTGGAGATCCACAACCGTACGGACGTCGCGCCATACCGGAGTTACATCGGCTCCGCCGACAACTGGGGCGGCACCGAGATCGGCGTGGACGGCGAGGCGGCGCACTCCGTGATCAGCGTGGTCCCGGCCGACGTCAACGTGCAGCAGGACGGCCTGAAGGTGACCTGGACCGGCGGCGGCCCCGGGCAGATCTACATGCAGGACCCGGCGGGCGGCACCGACCTGCGCGGCTATCTCAACGCCGGCGCGGCGCTGGTCTTCGACGTGATCGTCCACCGGCCCCCGGCGGCGCGGACCGTGCTGGGCGTGCACTGCGTCTACCCGTGCATGTCGGAGGTGGCGGCGACGTCCCTGTTCCAGCGGCTGCCCACGGGGACCACGGCGACGGTCAAGGTCCCGATCGCCTGTTTCGCGGAGGCCGGTCTCGACCTGGAGGCGGTCAACACGCCGTTCCTCGTCTACACGGACGGGGCGTTCTCCGCGTCGTTCGCGAACGTCCGCTGGGTGCCCGGCGCCGCCAAGGACGCCGACGCCCAGACCTGCTCCGGGCTGACCTGATCCGCTCGACCCGGCCCCGGGTAAGGATCGCCGCCGTGGGCAGTCACGGACTATGGCCGGAACCGAGCCCGGAGCCGGATCGACCGAGGTCGACGCGGTGGTGGTGGGCGCCGGGCCGAACGGGCTGACGGCGGCCGTCACGCTCGCCCGGGCCGGCCTGTCCGTACGCGTGTACGAGGCGGCGGCGACCGTCGGCGGCGGGGCGCGGACCGGCGAACTGACACTGCCCGGCTTCCGGCACGACATCTGCTCCGCCGTCCATCCACTGGGCGCGGGCTCGCCCGCGTTCGCCGCGCTGCCGCTGGACCGGTACGGCCTGACCTGGGTGGAGCCACCACTCCCGCTGGCCCATCCGTTCCCCGACGGGTCGGCGGCGACGCTGGCCCGCTCCGCCGAGGAGACGGCGGCCTCGCTCGGTGGAGACACGCGGGACGGTGATGCCGACGGGGACGCCTATCTCCGCCTGGTGCGGCCGTTCCTCGGGAGGTGGAGCGACCTCGCGCCTGACGTGCTGCGCGCGCCGCTCGACGGGCTGCCCCGCCATCCGGTGCGGCTCGCGCGGTTCGGCTTCCGCGCGGTCGCGCCCGCCGCGCTGCTCGCCCGCCTGTTCCGCGGGGAGCGCGCCCGGGGCCTGCTCGCCGGGCTGGCGGCGCACGCCATCGCGCCGCTCGGCTCGCCCGCGACCGGCGGCGTTGCGCTGCTGTTCGCGCTCGCCGCACACGACGTGGGCTGGCCGTTCCCGCGCGGCGGCTCCCAGGCGCTGTCGGACGCGCTGGCGGCGTACCTCCGCGCGCTCGGCGGCCGGATCGAGACCGGACGTCCCGTCGGAAGTCTCGCCGAGCTGCCCGCCGCCCGGGCGTACCTGCTCGACGTCATGCCCGAGGACCTCGCCGCCCTGGCCGGGGACAGGCTGCCGGAACGGTACGCGGCCCGGCTGCGCGGCTACCGGCACGGCCCGGCCGTCTTCAAGATCGACTATGCGCTGTCCGAGCCGGTGCCGTGGAAGGCCGACGCCTGCGCCCGCGCGGGCACCGTCCACCTCGGCCCGACGTTCGGGGAGATCGGCGCCGCCCTCCGCGCCGCCTGCCGGGGGTCCGCGCCGCGTACGCCGTTCCTCATCGCCGCCCAGCCCAGCCTGTTCGACGGGACCCGGGCGCCGGACGCCCGGCACGTGCTGTGGGTCTACGGGCACGTCCCGAACGGCTGGCGCGGCGACCTCACCGAGGCGATCGAACGCCAGATCGAGCGGTTCGCTCCCGGATTCCGTGACCGCGTCCTGGCCCGCGCCGCCGCCGGGCCCGCCGAGATCGAGGCCCGCGACCGCAACAACACCGGTGGCGACATCGCGGGCGGCCGGTGCGACCGGCTGCGGCTGCTGTTTCGCCCCATCCTGGCCCGGGTGCCGTACGCCACCCCGGACCGGGCGGTCTACCTGTGCTCGTCGGCCACGCCGCCGGGGCCCGGCGTACACGGCATGTGCGGCTACCACGCGGCGCGCACCGCGCTGCGGCGGGTATTCGGGCTCGCGCCGGTGGGGGAGTGGGGATCATGGACTGGTTCACGGACTGGTTCGCGGCGCCGGACTACTGGCTGAGCCGGCTGGTCTTCCAGCGGGGCCTGGCCGCGATCTACCTGTTCGGGTTCCTCGTCGCGGTGAACCAGTTTCCCGCGCTCCTCGGCGCGAACGGGCTGACGCCGGTGCCCGCGTTCCTGCGCCGGGTGCCGTTCCGCCGCGCGCCGAGCGTCTTCCACCTCCACTACTCCGACCGGTTCTTCGCCGTGCTGGCAGGGAGCGGGGCGGCGCTGTCCGCGGCCCTGCTGGCCGGACTCGCCGACCTGGTCCCGTTGTGGGGCGCGATGCCGCTGTGGGCCGTCCTGTGGGTCCTCTACCTGTCCATCGTCAACGTGGGCCAGGTGTGGTACTCCTTCGGCTGGGAGTCGCTGCTGTGCGAGGCCGGCTTCCTCGCGATCTTCCTCGGCAACGCGGACACGGCCCCGCCCGTGCTCATGCTGTGGCTGCTGCGCTGGCTGCTGTTCCGGCTGGAGTTCGGCGCCGGTCTGATCAAGATGCGCGGCGACCGCTGCTGGCGCGACCTGACCTGCCTGTACTACCACCACGAGACCCAGCCGATGCCGGGCCCGCTGAGCTGGTACTTCCATCGGCTTCCCGGGCCGCTGCACCGCGTGGAGGTCGCCGGCAACCACTTCGCCCAGCTCGTCGCGCCGTTCGGGTTGTTCGCGCCCCAGCCGTACGCCAGCGTGGCCGCGGGCATCATGATCGCCACCCAGCTCTGGCTGATCCTGTCCGGGAACTTCGCCTGGCTGAACTGGCTGACCGTCGTGCTGGCGGCGTCGGTGGTCTCCTGGGGGGACCTGGTGCGGATGGCGGGGCTCGCGCCGCCGCCGCACCCCACGGCCGTACCGCTGTGGTTCGCGGGAACGGTCCTGGCGGCGACCGTCCTGATCGTCGTGCTGAGCTACTGGCCGGCGCGCAACCTCGTGTCGCGGCACCAGTTGATGAACGCCAGCTTCAACCCGTTCCACCTGGTCAACACGTACGGCGCGTTCGGCAGCGTCACCAGGGCGCGCTACGAGGTGGTGATCGAGGGCGCCCGAGACCCGGAGGTCACGCCGGAGACCGTGTGGCGGGAGTACGGCTTCAAGGGCAAACCGGGCGCCCTGGGGCGGCGGCCGCCACAGTTCGCGCCCTACCACCTCAGGCTGGACTGGTTGATGTGGTTCGCGGGCCTGTCGGCGGCGTACGCCCACCCGTGGCTCGTGCCGTTCGTCCGAAAGCTGCTGATGAACGACCTGGCGACGCTGCGGCTGCTGCGTGACGACCCGTTCCCGGACGCGCCGCCGACCTTCGTCCGCGCCCTCCTCTACCGCTACAGCTTCACCACCCGGCAGGAGCGGCGCGCGACCGGCGCGTGGTGGGAGCGCGAGCTGGTGGAGGAGTATCTCCCGCCGGTCAGGCTGGAGCCCCATCGCTGACGTCCGGATCTTGCGTGCCGGATGCGGTGCCGGTCGGAAGGTCGAGGCCCGCTCTGCCGGCCGTCGGAAGTCAGGCGCGTGGTGTGATCCGCTGTCGTGACCTGTCGCTGCACTGCGGTGGGTGGTTGTTCCGGCGCGCCGTGATAGTTGCGTCCCGGTGATGCCGCTGTCGCGGCCATCGCGGGCGCGGTGGTTGCTGGCACGGTCCTACGCGCGCCTCCACAACCACCCACCTCCGCTCCGCTCCCCGCCGCCCTCGGCTCGCCGCCGCCCCCAGTTCGCCACCGCCCTCGGCTCGCCACCGCCCCCAGTTCGCCGCCGCCCTCGGCTCGCCACCGCCCCCAGTTCGCCGCCGCCCTCGGCTCGCCGCCGCACGATCCCTTGCCTCGCTGCCATGAGTGCGACTGATCCAGGTCACATGTCCTGGTGCGCTCTGGATGACCCGCCCGTGTTGGCCCGCATACTGCTGTTTCCCCTGAAACGGGGTGGTGTGGCAGATTCGGATCAGAAGGGCGGGATGTCGTCCTCCGGGGCCGGCGCCGGAGCCGCAGCCGGTGACGCCGTGGCCACCGCGTCCGCTGAAACGGGGTGGCGTGGAAGATCCGGGTCAGAAGGGCGGGATGTCGTCGGCCGGGTCGGCTGGCGGGCCGGACGTGGTTTCGGGTCCGGTCTCTTGCGCCGGGCTCGGTGCGGGGATGGGTTCTTCCCACCAGGCGGGTTCGTAGGTCCAGGTCGGCAGGAACGGGAGTTCGTCGTTGGCGGGGTCGGTGATGCTGCCCGCGCCGTACCCGAAGGCCGCGAGCCCGCCTACCCCGCCGGTTCCCGACCGGCCGGGCATGGCCCAGCCTCCGGGGGCGAAGGGCTCCGGCAGGGATTCGATGATCGGCGGCGGCTGGACCGGGTAGTGGTGGCCGGTGCGGCTGATCCACGTCACATGTCCTGGCGCGGTCTGGACGACCCGCCAGCCGTTGTCGCGTAGATCGTGGTCATGCGCACACGCGGCAGCCAGGTTGTCCTCGGTGGTGAGACCGCCGTGCGCGTACTGGCGGGTGTGATCCAGCTCCGACCGGGTGGCCGGAGCACGACAGCCGGGATGGGAGCAGACCCTGTCGCGGATCTCGATCCGCCGCCGCAGTCCCGCCGTGGGGAACCGCCGCCGCTCATCCCCACCAGCCGCCCCACAGCCGACCACAGACCCTCCGGCAGCGTCATTCTCCACAGCGCCCTGCCGTACAGGCCCGTCTGCCGCAGCGCCGTCACCCGCAGCGCCGTCCCACGCAGCTTCGTCTACCGCAGAAGCGTCACCAACAGAAGCGTCACCCGCCGAACCATCACCTGCCGAACCATCACCCGCAGCACCGTCACCCGCACTGTGGCCGTGGCCGTCATCGTCGGTCGGAAAGCTCTCTTCGATGGCCTGGTCGTATTGGCGCATGACGTCAGCGATCACACCGGCCCAGCCACCCTGGGCATAGATGTCGGCGTACAGCGCCCGCAGCAGCGACAGCGGGAACTGCAACTCGACGATCCCACGACGGCGGACCGACACAGCCCTCGCGCGGGGATCCCCTTGCGGCTCCTGGTCCGACTCGCGGGCAGGCTTCGCCCTTGTCCCGCCGATGCCTGCGGAAGCGGTATCAGCTGCGGAGCGGAGTCTGGATGAGATGCCGGGCGCGCAGCCGGGGCCGGGCGCCTCACAGGAATCGGACGCGTACGGCGCGGCTGAAACCGGACCAAGCGCCGGCGGGGAACCGCGGCCACCCACGGGGCCGGCGTCCCGTTCGCGACCAGCGGCCGGGCGGGATGCGGGAGGTGATGGCGGTGGAGGGGCCGGGCGGCGGGGCCACCCCGCGGGGCGGCGGCGAGTGATCCCGGCGTAGAGGAGGTGACCGTCCTCATCGCAGATGGCGAACCGCCACTCGCCGCCGATCTGTCGTTTGGCGAGCCTGCGGGCCAGATGAGCGTGAATCGGCCCCCACCCGGCAAGCTCTGAGGGCAGGTCGTCCAGGTGCATGAGCGTGGACACCTGAACCCGCAGCTCACCCGCCGCGAACCCCACCGGCTCCACCACGCCCGCGCTCGACTTCACGCTGCTGCCCTGAGCACTCCCAGCGCCACCGTCACCACGGCTACGGCTACGGCTACGGCTGTGGCCACCATGGCCGCTGTCTCCATCGCCGTTGTCCTTGCTGCCGTCCCGGTCGCCGTCGTCCTCGCTTCCGTCGCCGTCGCCGTCGCCACTCCCACCATGGCCACCGCCTCCGCCGGCGGCCGGCCGTCCGCCACCGCCGTCGCCGCCGTCGTCAGGGTCGTCCGCGCGGCCGTCGCCACAACTGCCAGGGCCACCGTCGCCACCATGGCCACCGCCGCCGTCGTTGCCGTCATTGGGGGCATCCGCGTGGCTATCGCCACAGCCGTCATCGCCGTCGTCGCCGTCACTGGGGGCATCCGCGCGGCCAGCGCCACAGCCGCCAGGGCCACCGCCGCCGCCGTCATCGGGGGTGCCCCCGTGGCTATCGCCACAGCCGTCATCGCTGTCACCACGGCCACCGTCGTCGTCGCCGTCGTCGCCGTCGAAGTCGTCGCCGGTGTGGTCGGGGTCGTCCCAGCCGCGGGAGTCGGGGTCGTCCCAGCTTTGGGGGTCGGGGTCCGAGCCGTGGGGGTCGGGGTCGTCGAAGGGGGCGTCGGAGAGTTGATCGTCGTAGTCGTCCTCCTCACCGGCCGCCTTGCGGGCGGCGTTGGCGAACAGGACAGCGATGATCGCATCGTCGTCCAGGCCCGACATGCTCCCCTCAAGCAAGCCGAGAAACACATCCGCCCGCACATGATCGATCGGGGCGTGCAGGCCACTCTTCTTCGCCCGCACCGCGATCGCATCCACCCGCGCGATCGCAGCAGCCGCCTGATCCACCGGCAACTGCTCGCCAGTGATACTCGCCGAACCATCGGCATGCCGCACCCCGATCACCCGCCGCTGGTGAACAGCCCGCTCATACTTACGGCGCGCCCAGGCCGGATCCGCGGCGATCAACAACTTCTTGATCTTCTCCCGCAGCTCACTCGTCGTCCACTTACCCGCCTTGGGCAGCAGATGATCGGCAACAGCGCGGGCGAGCTCGACGGGGACGTCTTCCAGCCAGTCGCAGAACACCACCGCCCGCGCCTTATCGATCAAACCCGCCGACAGGGCATCCCGCACCCGCGGGAGACGGACTTTCAGGTCGTAGGCGAAACCGTATTCCCGCTCGGCGGCCCGGCGGGTGAGCCCCAACGCCGACCTCACCTCATCGGGTGAGTTCTTGTCCGGCTCCGCCATTTTCTCCATGCCGGAGACGGAAATCTCATACAGGCCGACCTCGGCCATCACGGTGGCTTTCCGGGCTTGCATGTGCGCTTCGAGGCGGGCGTATGCCTGCATGACGATCACGGCGTCGAAGCCGTCCAGCCTGGCGATATCGATCCCATCCAGCACGGCGGCCAGCTCCACGCCGGGGGCCATCAGCTCCAGGCCGGCGGGGATCGGCTGCCGTTCGATAATCACACCGGAACGCTAACAACCGCCACCGACAAAAACGCCGCCCAGGCGGGTCCTATAAGGCGCCGGAAAGAAATCATCTGGAGTCACAGTTACGAGCCGTTGAGGCTAGTGGAATAAGGCGTATTTGGGTCCGGCGGGTAGGGCTGGTCGTTTCGAGGGCGATGGTCTGGTTGGCGGTTCATCGTGGCGCAGCGAAGCGGCCACCCGATCCGGTGCGGCGATCGGTGACCGCCATGGTGCGGCTGTCGTCGATGGTTCGCCAGGCGCGGTGCGGCCGTTCGACTGCGGCAGATGCGCGGGGAGTGGGGGTCGCAGCGGGCGGTGAATTGGGGGGCGCCGCTGCTACTTGCGCGGGGAGATCCCGAGGCCGACGCGTTCTTCGATCAATGTCTGGAAGTGCGCGCAACCGATGACATCGTCGTGATCGCATCCGAGCGCGCATTCGATCAGGTCGAGCGACGCCTGCATTCCGGCGATTCGTCGTGCCAGCTCCGCATGGCGGCGAAGGAGGATGTCACGCCGAGCGGCCGGATCCTCTGTGTTGATCATCTCTCGTATGTCGTCCAGAGTGAAGCCGGCCTTCTTGGCGCGCATGATGACCGCGACCCGGTAGAGGTCGTCATGGTCGTAGCGGCGGCGGCTGCCCTCGACCCGGGTGGGGGTGAGCAGTCCCATCGCCTCCCAGTGCCTGAGAACGTGCGTCGCCAGCCCGAAATGTCCGGCGATTTCGCCGATGGTCATCACGTCATTTGACTTCATGTCGGCATTAAGTCGGATCCTCGATCGCATGTCCAACGACTTCAATACAAACGGCAAGCATGACGCCGTCGACGAGCTGATCCGGCTTCTCGATGCGGTCGACTCCAGGCCTGGCTCGGCCGAGTTCCGGGCCCGATCGTACGAACTGCTCCAGCTCGCCCCCGGGGTATCGGCGGTCGATGTGGGGTGCGGTTCCGGTTTGGCCGTCGAGGAGCTGGCGGGTCGCGACGTGAGAGCGATCGGGATCGACCACAGCGAACGGGTGATCGACGCGGCGCGACGGCGACGCCCCCACGCGGATCTCCGCATCGGTGACGCCTGTCGGCTGCCCTTCCATGACGGAGAGCTGGCCGGTTATCGGGCCGACAAGGTCTATCACGAGCTCGATGACCCGGCGCGGGCGCTCGCCGAGGCCCGGAGGGTGCTCGCGTCCGGTGGGCATGTCGTCCTCATCGGTCAGGACTGGGACACCGTCGTCATCGACTCCGATGACCCGCTCCTCACCCGGACGATCGTGCACGCCCGTGCCGACACCGTCGCCGCTCCTCGCGCGGCTCGCCGCTATCGGAACCTGCTGCTCGACGGCGGCTTCGACGACGTCACCGTAGAGGCGTATACCGCCGTGTTCACGGACGCGACGATGCTGCCCATGGCGTCGGGGATGGCCCACGCGGCCTGTACGGCGGGTGCCGTCACAGAGGAACGGGCCGCCGCGTGGGCCGCCGAGCAGGCCGAACGGGCCAGGACCGGGCGGCTCTTTCTCGCGGTTCCGCTGTTCATGGCCGCCGGGCGCCGTCCCTGATCCGATGCACGGTCCCGCCGCGTTCAGCAGGGGTCATGCCGTCATTTGGCGGCGGGCTCCGGTTCCGCGCGTAGGGCTGTCGCGGAGCGTCCGCGGAGCAGGGTGAGGGCGAGGACGCAGCCGAGTACGGCCAGGGCCGAGGCGGTGGCGAACCAGGCCAGGGCAATCGCCTGCAGGGCCAGGCCGCCGGCCACAGGAAGGACCGCGAGGCCGGAGGCGATCGGGGTGAAGTGCTGGCTTTCTGCAGGTAGAGCGAGAGCAGCGCGAAGGCCGGTACGTGTGCCGCTCCCACGAGTGCGTTGACGATCGCCGAACCGGTGACCTCGCGTACCAGGAACAGTCGCAGCGGCGTCAGCGGCTCGGCTGCGGCGGCCTCGATTCGTACGAATGCCGCGAGCAGGATCACACCGGCGGCGAGGAGCAGCCAGGCCAGAGGCCGCGTGCCGGGGTCGGCCAGGGCGCCGATGGCGTACCCGATCAGCAGCAGCGCCGCCGTACCGGTCACCGTGCCAGGCAGGTCGAGCCGTCCGGCCGGTACGGTGGCGCGGGCCGCGCGGGAACCACGATCGCCACTCCGACGCCCGGCAGCGCGCGAGCGGCGATCAGCGGCCACATCGACGGGGCGAACCCGGCCAGGGCCGACGCGCCGGTGAAGACCGCCAGGCCGACCCCGAAGACGCGGCGGGGTCCGAGCAGGTCAACGGCCCTGCCGCCGACCAGCATGCAACCGCCGAAGGCCAGCAGGTAGGCGTTGGTCACCCACCCGAGCTCCGCCTCGTCGAGGCGCAGGCCCGCGCCGATCGCGGGAAGCGCTGCCGCTTCAATGTCAGCAGTCGTAGCGAAGCCGCCCGCAGGATTTCGGAAGCGCGTCAGCGATGCACCGTACATGGCACGCACGACAGCGGCTCTTGTTCGCGCTGCGCGAGGGCTACTTCCTCATCTGCGATCAGCATGCGGGCAGGATAGAAGCCACGCCCCCGCCGCTCGTTCAGGAGAGCAGATAGACGATCAGCGACAGCGAGACCATCGAGAGCAGCGTGGACAGCAGGACGGCGTCCCTGGCCAGGTCGGTGTTCAGTTGGTACTCGGCCGCGTAGATGTAGGTGTTCTGGGCGGATGGAAGGCCACTGCAAAGCACAGGGGCGAGCAGCGCCTCTCGCTCGGCTCCAAGCAGTAGGACGCCGAGGAGGAAAGCCACCAATGGTTGGACGATGACCTTCAGGCCGACCAGCGACAGCCGTTCGGTACGCCCCGAGGCGTCGGGCCTTTCCTGCGTGTTTAGCGACATGCCCAGCGCGAACAGCGCCGTCGGGATGGCTGCGGCGCCGACCGTCCGCAGTGGCGATGCCACCGGGGACGGCAGCTGCAGGCCGAGGATCGCCAGGGCGACACCGGTACAGGAGGCGACGATGATGGGGTTGCGAATGGGGATGGCCACGATCCGGCGCCATCGTCCGAGCTGCTTCCGTGCACGTCCAGGTCGGCGAGCACGAGGATGAGAGGAGTGATGAAGAGCATCTGGAACAGCGCGGCGGCAATAACGAAAGAGGAGTCGCCAAGCACATGCACCGCCACCGGGATGCCGAGATTGGCCGAGTTGACGTAGGCCGCCGCCATCCCGCCGATGGCCTGGTCGCCCAGGCGGCGGCGGAAGACCCAGCGAGAGAGGAGCAGTCCCGCGGCGAACACGGTGCACATGCTCGCGGCGAACACGACGACGCCCGGGTCGGCGATGTCGCGGATCTCGGCGGCGGACAGGTCGAGCAGCAACAACGCCGGCATGGCGATGGTGAACGAGAAACGGCCGAGCACCGCTTGCGCTCCACTACCGAGGATGCCGAAGCGGTTGGTGACCCAGCCGGCCGCGACGATCATCCAGATGGGCAGGAACCCGGAGAGCATTGACTGCATGACAGACCGCCTGTTCCCGTGCGCCGTTCAGCCGAAGATCGCGGGTGGTGCGCCCCGCTTCCCGGACGCCGCCCGCGGCACGCACTTCACGCCAGTTCGAACACGGCCCGTGGGTGCCGACAGGTGACATCGGATGTGCAGTCACACACCAGCGCCCTGATCTTCGCAGGCGGCCGGCCGGGGTGATGCGCCCGCGTTGGTCGTTGAGAGCGGCGAGCGGCTGCAGGGGTGTCGTGCTGCGGGACGGTAACCGGCTGCGCCCCGACATCGTGCTGGCCGCGATCGCCCGGAGCATCACGCGCGCCGTCGTCCGGGGCGTCGGATGACCCCGCTCGGAGCTCTCGGAACTCCGGCTCCGAGATCTCCGAGCGGTGATGTCACGCGGCGAGGGTTACGGCTGGTAGACGGTGGTGAAGCCGGCGCCTCCGTCCGTCGACTCGTACACGGTGCCGTCCATCGAGGCGGCGAGCAGGTGCTTCGCGGAGACCGCGGTGAAGGCGACGGCCTGCATGGGCAGCCGACCCTCGGGCTTCCACGTGGTGCCGCCGTCGGCGCTGGTCCGCACCTGGCCGTCGGGCGCGACCCCGATCAGGACGTTCCCGTCAGCCACGTCGAGGAACGACAGCAGCGGTGCGCCCCTCAGCAGGCGGAAGGTCTTGCCGGCGTCCATGCTGACCTTCACTCCGTCGGGGGTGGTGGCGTAGACGGTGCCGGGCTTTCCCGCTCCCGCCCCCAGGTCGAGCAGGTCGAGGCGGGCCCCGGGGGTGAGCGTCCCGCCCTCGCCCCGCCAGACCTGGCCGGTCTGTGTGTCGTAGCCGTACACCGTCGTGCCCGCGACCTGGAGCGCGTGGAAGTCCGCCTTCCCGGCCAGCGCCACCTGCTCCCACGTCGCTCCGGCGTCCGCCGAACGGATCAGCCCCAGGTGCGGTGGCCGCCCCGCCGCGATGTCCTCGGCGGACGGGTGGCCGCTGGCGTAGAACGTCCCGGGGCCGGCGACGGTGAAGCCCATGTGGTCGGCGTCGCGGTCACCGACCCGGGCGAGCTCCCCGCCTTCGACGGTGAACAGGCCGTAGTGTCCCGCGACGTACACCTTGCCGGTGGCCGGGTCGACGCCCAGGCCGTGCACGTGCCCGACGCCCGGATCGGCGGTCTGCGCCGCGCTCTGCGGTGTGTCCTGTGACCGTGACCCCGCCGGCTCGTCCGTGCCGCATGCGGTCAGTCCCGCCGCGAGCAGCAGCGCCCCGGCGGCCAGGCCGAACTTCTTGATCATCGTAAGTCCCCTTTAGGCCCGGTAGCCGAGCAGGGTCATCATCCCGGCCTCGGCGTGGTAGACGTTGTGGCAATGGATCATCCAGATGCCGGGATTGTCCGCTTCGAAGTCGGCGTTCACTGTCGCACCGGGCAGCACGATCGCGGTGTCCTTGCGCACGCCGCTCGTCCCGAGGGCGAATGTGTGGCCGTGCAGGTGCATCGGATGCCACATCAGGCTGCGGTTCACGAACGAGAGCCGCACCCGCTCACCTGGCCGGACCGGTTCGATGACCTTCGGGTCGTACTTCTTGCCGTTGATCGCCCAGTCGTACTTCGCCATGCTGCCGGTGAGCGTCAGCGTGATCGTGCGGTCCGGGGCCTTTCCGGCCAGCCGGACGGCGTCCGCCGGGACGAGCGCGTCGTAGGGGACGAGGCGGCCGTCCAGCTCGGTGGGCTGGACGTCGGCCTCCGGCGCGCGAGCGCTCGCGGCCGTGCGCACCAGGGCTCGGCCGACCGCGCGCTTGCCCTCCGCCAGCGCGACCAGGGGGAACACGCCGTCCTTGAGGGTGACCAACACGTCGTACCGCTCGCCCATGCCGATCAGCAGAGCGTCGGTCTCCACCGGTGCGACGGGATAGCCGTCGGTGTGTGTCACGGTCATGGCGTGGCCGCCCAGCGCGACCCGGAACGCCGTGTCACCCCCCGCGTTGATCAGCCGGATCCGCAGCCGGGTGCCCGGCTTGGCCGTACGGGTCTCCGGGGACGCGGCGACCCTGCCGTTGACCAGGAAGTGCGGGTAGTAGACGTCCCCGGCGTCCCCGCCGAGAAAGTCGCTCTCCGCGTTCATCATCATGTGCGGCCACCTGGAGGAGGCCGAGGGCGAGGGGGCGGGCATCGCCATGTCACCGTGACCGCCCCCGTGACCGCCCCCGTGACCACCGCCGTGACCCCCGCCTCCGCCTGGGGTGCTTCCGGAGTGGTCCATGCCCGCCATGGAGGTGAGTTCGGCGAGTACCTCGTCGGGCGTTCCGGTGACACCGTCCAGCCAGTCGTCCAGGACGACGACCCACTCCTCGTCGTAGCTCAGCGGCTCGGCCGGATCCTCCACGATGAGAGGCGCGTACAGCCCTCGGTCGAGCTGGGTGCCGTGGTGCGGGTGGAACCAGTACGTCCCGGGATGGGAGGCGGTGAACTCGTAGGCCAGCTCGCCACCTGCCGGGACGGCCGGCTGGGTGACGCCCGGCACGCCGTCGGCGTCGTTGCGCAGGGCGAGGCCGTGCCAGTGGACGGTCGTCTCCTGGGGCAGCCGGTTGGTCAGGCGGGCCCGGACGACCTCGCCGGCCCTGACCCGGATCGGCTCGCCTGGGATGCGGTCGCCGTACATCCAGGTGCGTACGGTGGGCCCGCCCAGGTCTGCCTGCCCTTCATGGGCGAGCAACTGGAACTCGCGCACCTTGCCGGGACGGCGCGCGGCTTCGGCGGCGCGCACCTCGTCGCCGTCGGGCCGGACGAAGGCGGTGTTCTCGCGGGAACACGCGGTGACAAGGGCTCCACCGGCTGCGGCGGCCAGGCCGGCACGCAGGAAGAGCCGTCGATCGATCGATGGCATGGGAAATTCCGCTCACGGTTCGCTGATGGATAGAGGGTCCGCGAGAACCGGGCGAGGCGGTACGCCGTCCCGAGGAGGGCCGTCGATCGCCGGGCCCGGCGGGGGCCTCTATACGCGCAGCACCGTGACGCGTCGGAGTGAAAGGGCGAAGGGCGACGGCGATCTGCGTACGGCGGGCAACCGGGCGGTCCGCTCCCGTTCGCCGGCGGCTCCGGAAAGGCGTCCCGCGAAGATCAGGCCCAGCACCACGGTGACCAGGATCGCGGCGACCGCCGTCAGGCACAGCACGAACGGATTCGCCCCACTCGTCCCCTCATGAGTCGCTACCCCAGTCCTGGACGAGTCCGTGGAGTACGCCAGTGCCGATACCGCCGAGGCTTCGTGTGCCGAGGCGACGTCCATGGAGGCGCCAGGGCGGCTGCCGTCCATGGCGGACGCCTGGGACATCGCCCGCATGGGGGACGTCGGAGGCATGCCCTGCATGGAGGAGTGCGACAGGGGAGCGCCGGACATCGGCATCCCGCAGTAGTGCGCGGTCGCGTGACTCAGGCCGATGCCGAGCAGCACGGACGCGAGCAGGACGAGCTTGGGCAGCACCGCCGCGACCGCGCTCCTGCCGGTCTCCCGCCGAGTGCGCACCGCTTCACATTACCGGCGGCGCACCCCCGCCCCCGGACGCGCCATCGGTCGGAACCGGCCAGGTTGTCGCAAACATCTCGCCCTTCCGCCGGGCGCGTCTCGTTGCTACATTCGCGGTAACAAGAATTCATTTCAGTTTTGGCCAGGAGGACGCTATGACCCTCAGTCCTTCACCCGAGGCCGCGGCACCGGCGCGCCGAGAGCTTCCCCCGTCCATGGTCGAACGGATGACCCTGATCATGGACGCGTTCGCCGGCCGCTCGACCCGGCTCACCCTGGAGGACGTGGCGCGCCGCACGCACCTCCCGCGCTCGACCGCGCACCGCATCCTCGACCAGCTCGTCCGCCTCCATTGGCTGGAGCACACCTCGTTCGGCTACCGCCTGGGACGGCGCGCGCTGGGCCTCGGCGGCAGGGACGGGAGCCACGGCGAGATCCGCGAGGCCGCCGCGCCGCTGCTGCACGACCTCCAGATCAGGACCGGAATGGTCGTCCACCTCGCGGTCCTCGACGGCGCTCAGGTGTACTACCTCGACAAGGTCGGCGGCAGGTTCGCCACCTCGGTCCCCTCGCGGGTCGGCGGCCGGGCCCCCGCACACTGCACCGCGCTCGGCAAGGCGATTCTGGCCTGGCTCGAACCTGAGCAGGTCGAGTCCCGGATCAGCGGCTCCATCAGCCGGATGACGAACCGCACCATCGGCGAGATGGGCGTCCTGCACCAGGAGTTGCACCGGATCCGGCAGCGGCACGGGCTCGCGTTCGAGCGGGGGGAGTGCTTTCCCAGCATCGCCTGCGTCGCCGCGGCGATCCGCGGCTATGAGGGCCCGGTGGCCAGCATCTCCCTGGTGGGCGACACACGCACGCCGTTGGAGAAGGTCGCGCCGCTGGTGATCGACGCCGCGCGGCAGGCCTCGCTGGCCCTCTTCCCCGACCTCGCGGCGCCCCGCCGGGCCCGCCTCATGGTGGCGGTTCCGGACCAGACCTGGTCGTCGGAGACCATGAACCGGCTCCTGGAGACCGGACAGAACGGCGACTGGATGTGATCGCCACGCGCGGGGGCCGGGTCACGTCCCCCGCGCGGTGCGCCGGCCGGAGCCGCGCGGCGTGCCGGGGTCACCCCCAGTGGTCGCCCCAGCCCCACAGGTTCGGCCCGATCTGCGGCTCGTCCTCGTCGAGGCCGAACCGGCCCTTGAAGAAGATCATCGGCCGCTGTTCGGCGACCGTCTCCACCTCGAGCACCCGTCCGATCACCACGTCGTGGTCACCGGCGACGTGCACGTCCGCCACCTCGGCGTGCACGCGGAGCAGCACGTCGCGCAGGGCGGGGGCGCCCCACCGGGTGCGGTCCCACTCGAGACCGTCGAACTTGGCGCCCTTGCTCGACCCGAACCGGCGGCAGACGTCGACCTGCTCCTCGCTGAGGACGTTCACGCAGAACCGTCCGGCCTTGCGGATCCGCGGCCAGGCGCGGCCGCCCCGGTCGGCGCAGAACAGCACCAGCGGCGGCTCCAGCGACACCGACGCGAACGACTGGCAGGCGAAGCCCACCGGCTCGCCGTCGTCGATTCCGGTGACCACGGTGACACCGCTGGCGAACGCCCCCATCGCGCGCCGCAGCTCCAGCGGCGTGGGCGGAGCGACGTCGACGGGCTCCGTCGAGAGCGGGGTCTCGGCTGTCATGGGTTCCCCTCATGTAGTCACGGCCGTTGCGGTGGCCCAGGAAAGAACGTAGGCCGAGCCACCTGCCGAGCAGAAGACCATCCCGATGAGTGGAAGGTCACATCGGCGGCCGTGGACGCCTCCCCGGAGGGCGGGCGGGGGCGGCCGTCGTCTCGCTCATCGGGATGACCCGGGGCGTGACGGGCCGCCGCTGGTTACCTTCCGAGCAAGCTGACATTCCTATGACCGGAGCGGATGATGACCACGGAGCCGACCTACGAGTCGACGTTGCGCGAGCTCGCGACAGACCAGGGAGTCCTGCGATATCACGAGGCCGGCGACGGCCCGCCGCTGCTGCTGCTGCACGGCTCCGGCCCCGGCGTCACCGGATGGCGCAACTTCCGCGGGAACCTCGCGGTGTTCGCCGAGCACTTCCGCTGCCTGATCCTGGAGTTCCCCGGCTTCGGCGTGAGCGACTCGACCGACGAGCACCCGATGATCGCCGCGAACTCCGCGGTGGTCCGCTTCCTCGACGGGCTCGGCCTCCACCAGGTCGACGTGATCGGCAACTCCATGGGCGGCATCATCGGCGCCCAGTTCGCGATCAGCCATCCCGACCGCGTCCGCCGGCTGATCACCATCGGCGGGATCGGCAGAAACCTCTTCAGCCCCGGGCCGGGCGAGGGCATCAACCTGCTGATGGAGTTCACCGAGAACCCCACGCGTGAAGCGCTCGTCCAGTGGCTGAACTCCATGGTCTACGACCCCGCCCTGGTCACCGAGGAGCTGATCGAGGAGCGGTGGGCCCAGGCCACCGATCCCGACACGCTCGCCAGCGCGCGCAGGATGTACGGCAGGGCCGCGTCGGCGGCGCGCGCGGCGGCGCTGGCCGCCTCGGACGCCCCGCCGTACTGGGCGATGCTGCACAAGATCAAGGCCAGGACCCTGCTCACCTGGGGCCGCGACGACCGGGTCAGCCCACTCGACATGGCGATCGTGCCGATGCGCACCGTCCCCGACATCGAGGTGCACGTGTTCCCCAGCTGCGGGCACTGGGTGATGATCGAGCAGAAGGACGCCTGGGAGAGCGTCGTGCTCGCCTTCCTCACCCGGAAGGACAACGCGTGAGCGCCGAGTGGGACGAGGAGTACGACCTGATCGTGGTCGGCAGCGGCGGCGGCGGTATGGCTGCCGCGCTGACGGCCGTCGACTGCGGGCTGTCCGTGCTGGTGGTCGAGAAAGGCACGAGGTTCGGCGGCACCACCGCCCTCTCCGGCGGCGGCATCTGGATCCCCAACAACCCGACCCTTCGGGCCAAGGGCCACGACGACAGCCGGGTGTCGATCCGGCGCTACCTCGACCTGCTCACACGGGGCCGGGTGCCCGCGGCGCGGCTCGACGCGTACGTGGACAACGGCCCGGCGGTGATGGAGCTGCTCGGCAGGAGCAAGTGGATGCGCTTCTTCTGGACGAAGGGGTACGCCGACTACCACCCCGAGCTGGAGGGCGGCCGCCCGCTCGGCCGGTCGATCGAGGCGGTCCCGTTCGACACCCGCGAGCTCGGCGACGACGAGCGGTTCCAGCGCCCCAACAACATGAAGGGCCCGCTCGGCCTCTGGATCACCAGCAAGGACTACCACGACCTGGCGATGGCCAAGCGCACCTGGCGCGGGCGGTGGGCCTCGGTCGTGGCCGCCTGGCGGGTCTCCTCCAACGTCATCCGCCGCCGCCATATGGCGACCGGCGGGCGCGCGCTCGTCGCCCGGCTGCGGATGGCACTCAAGGACGCGGGGGTCCCGCTGCGGCTGAGGACGTCCATGACCGAGCTCGTCGTCGGTGACGGCGGCCCGGACGCCGGCAGGGTCATCGGCATCGTCGCGGAGCGCCGGGGAGAGAAGGGGAGCCAGGAGCCCACGCGGACAGTGCGGCTGCGCGCCAGGAAGGGCGTTCTGCTGGCCACCGGAGGGTTCGACCACAACCCCGAGATGCGCGCGAAATACCTGCCCGAAGGCGGCCGCGACGACTACAGCATGGGCGCCAGGGAGAACACCGGAGACGGCATCCTGGTGGGGGAGCGGCTCGGCGCCGCCCTCGACCTGATGGACGACGCGTGGTGGATGCCGGCCGTTCGGCATCCGGCGGGGGCGACCATCCCGCTCGTCTCCGAACGCTGCATCCCGCCGTCGATCATCGTGTCCGCTGAGGGGCGGCGGTTCAGCAACGAGTCGTCGCCGTACGTGAACTTCGTCCACGACCAGCTCGCGGGCGGGCACGTCCCGGCGTGGTTCGTGATGGACGCGAAGGCCCGGGCCCGCTACCCGTTCGCGCAGATCCTGCCTGGGATGCCGATCCCGCAGAAGTTCTACGACCAGGGCCTGGCGTTCCGCGCCGACACGCTCGCGGAGCTGGCCGGGAAGATCGGCGTCCCGCCGGAGGCGCTGACCGCGACCGTCGAGCGGTTCAACGGCTTCGCCAGGAGCGGCAAGGACGAGGACTTCGGCCGCGGCGACGGCGCGTACGACCGCTACTACGGCGACCCCACGCTCAAGAACCCCAACATCGACGTGATCGACCGGGCGCCGTTCTACGCGTTCCGGATCGAGGCCGGCGACCTCGGCACCAAGGGCGGTCTGGTGTGCGACGAGCACAGCCGGGTGCTGCGCGAGGACGGTTCGGTGATCCAGGGGTTGTACGCCACCGGCAACACGTCGGCGTCGGTGATGGGCAACGAGTACGCCGGTCCCGGCGCCACCATCGGTCCCTCGATCGTGTTCGGATACATCGCCGCCCGGCATGCCGCGGGAGTCACGGGCGCGGCGGGAGCCACGGAATGACCCAGCCGGGGCCGCTGACCGTGCGCGTCGTCGAGGTCATCCGGGAGACCGCCGACGCGCACTCCCTCGTGCTCGAGCCCACCGAGGACGGTCAGGGCCGGTTCGGCTACCGGCCAGGACAGTTCCTCACCATCCGGGTGCCGACGACACGCGAGGGCGGGGCAGCCCGCTGCTACTCCCTGTGCAGCTCCCCGGTTCGCGGCGAGAAGCTCAAGGTGACCGTCAAGCGGGTCAGGGGCGGCTACGCGTCGAACTGGATCTGCGACAACGTCACCGAGGGGGACACCCTGGAGGTGCTGCGGCCGTCCGGCACCTTCACTCCCGACTCGCTCGACCGGGACTTCCTCCTCTTCGCGGGAGGGAGCGGCATCACGCCGGTCATGTCGATACTCAAGTCCTGCCTGCACGGCGGCTCCGGCGCGGTCACGCTGATCTACGCCAACCGGGACGAGAACTCGGTGATCTTCCGGGACGAGCTGATCGCACTGACCACGGAGTACGGCGACCGGCTGAGCGTGGTCCACTGGCTGGAGTCCGTGCAGGGCCTGCCCACGGCGGCCGGACTCGCCGCGCTGGCCCGGCCGTACGCCGACCGGGAGGCGTTCGTGTGCGGTCCAACGGCGTTCATGGACCTCACGGTGGCGGTGCTCGCCGGTCTCGGCGTGCCGGACCGGCGGGTGAACATGGAGCGTTTCACGTCGCTCGCGGGCGACCCGTTCGCCGACCCCGGCGTCGTCATCGACGAGGAGGGGCCGGTCAGCGAGGTCGAGGTCGAGCTGGACGGCGAGACGCGCACCGTTCCCTGGCCGCGCGGCAACAAGTTGCTCGACGTGCTGCTCGACGCGGGCCTGGACGCGCCGTTCTCCTGCCGTGAGGGCTCGTGCAGCGCGTGCGCCTGCGTGCTCCTGGAGGGCGAGGTAACGCTGGAGCACAACACGGTGCTCGACAAGCAGGACCTCGCCGACGGCCTGATCCTGGCCTGCCAGGCGATCCCGGTCACCGAACGGCTGAGAGTCACCTTCGACGCCTGAGCTCCCGGCTCTCCACCGGCGACTCCCACTCAGCGGGAGACGCGGCACGCCCGGTGATCCCCGGCTGGAACCTTTGACTCAGGAGCCCTGCCGATCCGAGCACGGGCCGACGACCCAGGAGGAAGTGGATGCTGGAGGCGGCACAACGCGAGTCCGCGGCCGACCGGCTGTGGGCGGCACAGCGGGAGCGGAAGCCGATCGGTCCGCTGACCGAGTCCCTCCCGGACATCGACGTCGTCGACGCGTACGAGATCCAGCTGATCAACATCCGCAGGCGGCTCGCCGCCGGAGCCCGGGTCTACGGGCACAAGGTGGGGCTGTCCTCCCTGGTGATGCAGCGGATGATGGGCGTCGACGAGCCCGACTACGGGCACCTGCTCGACACCATGGTGCTGTCGGAGGACACGCCCATCGAGACCGGCGCGTACTGCTACCCGCGGATCGAGGTCGAGATCGGCTACGTGCTCGGCGCGAGCCTGCCGGGCGAAAACTGCACCGAGGAGGACGTCCTCGCCGCCACCGAGTACATCGTGCCGAGCATCGAGCTCATCGACAGCCGGATCACCGACTGGAAGATCGGGCTCGCCGACACCATCGCCGACAACGCGTCCTCCGCGGGGGTGCTCCTCGGCGCGGCCCGGGTGAGCCCCAAGGAGCTGAACCCGTCCGGCATCGAGGCGGTGCTGTACTCCCGCTCCGGTGAGACCGAGGTCGCCCGCGGCAACACCGACGCGGTGCTGGGGAACCCGACCACCGCCGTGGCCTGGCTGGCCAGGAAGGTCGCCTCCTTCGGAGTGAAGCTCGAAGCCGGGCACGTGATCCTCCCCGGATCCTGCACCCGCGCCGTGGACGTGCGCCCCGGGGACACCTTCCGCGCCGAGTTCGCCGGGCTCGGCTCCGTGACCGCTCGATTCGAATGACGTGGAGAATTAGGTGGAGACAGTGACCAAGGCGACCGCCGCCATCGTCGGCTCGGGCAACATCGGGACCGACCTGATGTACAAGCTGCTCCGCTCCGACCTGATCGAGCCGCGCTGGATGATCGGCGTGGACCCCGACAGCCCCGGCCTCAAGCGGGCGGACGCGCACGGCCTGATCGCCTCGGCCGAGGGCGTCGACTGGCTGCTCGCCCAGGACGAGCGGCCCGACCTCGTGTTCGAGGCCACCTCCGCGTACATCCACAAGGAGAACGCGCCGAAGTACGCGGCGCTCGGCATCAAGGCCGTCGACCTGACCCCGGCCGCGCTCGGCCCCGCCGTCGTGCCCGCGGTCAACCTCGGCGCCCACCTAGACGCGCCCAACGTCAGCCTGATCACCTGCGGCGGCCAGGCCACGATCCCGATCGTGTACGCGGTCTCCCGGGTCACCGAGGTCGCCTACGCCGAGATCGTCGCCAGCGTCGCCTCCCCGTCGGCCGGCCCCGGCACGCGGGCCAACATCGACGAGTTCACGAAGACCACCAGCCGCGGCATCGAGACGATCGGCGGCGCCGCGCGCGGCAAGGCGATCATCATCCTCAACCCGGCCGAACCGCCGATGCTCATGCAGGACACGGTCTTCTGCGCGATCCCCGTGGACGCCGACCGCGACGCCGTCGCCACCTCGATCACCGACATGGTCGCCACCGTGGCGGCGTACGTGCCCGGCTACCGGCTGCGCGCCGAGCCGCAGTTCGACGACCCGACGCCGGTGAGTGGAGGGCTGGCCCGCGTCGCGGTCTTCCTGGAGGTCGAGGGCGCCGGCGACTTCCTCCCGCCGTACTCCGGCAACCTCGACATCATGACCGCCGCCGCCACCAAGGTCGGTGAGGGCTTCGCGCAGCGCGTTGTCTCCGAGCGCGTGCCGTCCTAGTTCGCCTACGTACAAGGAGACCCTGCCATGCCTTACAGCGCCGACCTCGACATCCGGGTCACCGACTCGTCGTTGCGTGACGGCTCGCACGCCAAGCAGCACCAGTTCACGGTCGAGCACGTCCGGTCCATCGTCGGCGCCCTCGACGACGCCGGCGTGCCGGTCATCGAGGTCACGCACGGCGACGGGCTCGGCGGCTCGTCGTTCAACTACGGCTTCAGCCACACGCCCGAGCAGGAGCTGATCAAGACGGCGGTCAAGACCGCCAAGGGGGCGAAGATCGCGTTCCTGATGCTGCCCGGCCTGGGCGTGCAGGACGACATCCGCGAGGCCGCCGGGAACGGCGCGAGCGTCTGCCGGATCGCCACGCACTGCACCGAGGCGGACATCTCCGTCCAGCACTTCGGGCTGGCCAGGGACCTCGGCCTGGAGACCGTCGGCTTCCTGATGATGGCGCACAGCCAGCCGCCGGAGGTCCTGGCCAAGCAGGCGCGGATCATGGCCGACGCCGGCTGCCAGTGCGTGTACGTCGTCGACTCCGCCGGCGCGCTCATCATGGAGCAGACCAGCGACCGGATCTCCGCCCTGGTCGCCGAGCTCGGGGCGGACGCCCAGGTCGGCTTCCACGGTCACGAGAACCTCGGCCTCGGGGTCGCCAACTCCGTGCTCGCCGTACGCGCGGGCGCCCTCCAGATCGACGGCTCGACCCGCAGGTTCGGGGCCGGGGCCGGCAACACCCCCGTCGAGGCGTTCGCCGCGGTCGCCGAGAAGCTCGGCATCCGCACCGGCATCGACACCCTGAAGATCATCGACGCCGCCGAGGACGTCGTACGCCCGATCATGGACGGCGAGTGCCTGCTCGACCGGCTCACGCTGACCATGGGCTACGCCGGGGTCTACTCCAGTTTCCTGAAGCACGCCGACCGCCAGGCCGGGAAGTACGGGGTCTCGGGCGCCGAGATCCTCGTCGAGGCCGGGCGGCGCAAGCTCGTCGGCGGACAGGAAGACCAGCTCATCGAAATCGCGGTCGCACTCGCGGGGAAGCGGGAAGAGGCATGACGAACCAGGTACTCGAGGCGGTCACGCAGCGCGCGGAGGAGCTCCGCGCTCTCGGCACCTCGAACGAGGCGCTCGGCCGGCTGGACGACCAGGCGGCCAAGGTGCTGCGCGAATCCGGCGTCATCCGGATGCTCCAGCCGAAGACCTACGGCGGATTCGAGTTCCACCCCCGGGACTTCGCCGAGACAGTGATAAAGATCGCCAGCCTCGACGGCTCGACCGGGTGGGTCGCCGGTGTCGTCGGCGTGCACCCGTGGGAGATGGCGTTCGCCGACCCGAAGGTGCAGGAGGAGATCTGGGGCGAGAACCAGGACACGTGGATCGCCTCGCCGTACGCGCCGATGGGCGTCGCCCGGCCGGTGGACGGCGGATACGTCTTCAACGGCCGCTGGCAGTTCTCGTCCGGCACCGACCACTGCGACTGGATCTTCCTCGGCGGCTTCCTCGGTGACGACGAGGGCAAGATGGCCCAGCCGCCCGTCTTGATGCACCTGATCCTGCCGCGATCGGACTACCAGATCGTGGAGGACTCCTGGGACGTGGTCGGCCTGCGCGGCACCGGCAGCAAGGACATCATCGTCAAGGACGCGTTCGTCCCGGAGTACCGGGTCCTGCAGTACAACAAGGTCGTGAACGGCTCCGCGGCCAGGGAGGCGGGGCTGACAAACCCGACCTACCACCTGCCGTTCTCGGCCGCGTTCCCCCTCGGCATCACGGCCTCGGTGATCGGCATCGCCGAGGGCGCGCTCGCGCACCACATGGCGTACCAGAAGGGCCGGGTCCAGGTCACCGGGACGAAGATCAAGGACGATCCGTACGTGCTGTTCGCGATCAGCGAGGCTGCGGCCGAGATCGCGGCGGCCCGGTCGGCGCTGCTCGACAACGTCTCGCGGATGTACGACCTCGTGGCCTCCGGCCGCGAGGTCACCTTCGACGAGCGCGCGGTCGGCCGGCGGACCCAGGTCGCGGCGGCCTGGCGCGCGGTGCGCGCGGTCGACGAGATCGTGGCCCGCTCGGGAGGAAACGCCATGCGCATGGACAACCCGATCCAGCGTTTCTGGCGGGACGCGCACATGGGCCTGGCACACGCCATCCACGTGCCCGGTGCGGTCTTCCACGTGTCCGCGCTGACCCAGCTCGACATCGAGCCGCCCCACGGCCCGATGCGCTCCATGATCTAGATCGGCTGTCCCAGGGTGACCGGTCCGGCTTCGGACAGGTGAGCTGGGGCCGGCCCTCGCCGGCCACTGGCCCCAGCCGCCCGCGGCATTTATAGTCATATCCATGACTATTCATCATCATGAGTGCGGCTAGCCGATGGCTCTGCGACACGCGGTGCTCGCGGCGCTGCTGGACGGCGAGTACAGCGGTTATCAGCTGACCAAGATCTTCGAAGTGGGCGTCTCCAATTTCTGGTACGCCGCCCCCCAGCAGCTCTACGCCGAGCTGGCCAAGCTGGAGTCCGACGGCCTGGTGGCGGGGCGGGAGGTGGTCCAGCGGGAACGCCCCAACAAGCGGGTCTTCACCGTGACCGAGGCCGGGATGAACGAGCTGGCCGCCTACGCCGCGGCCCCGGCCAAGCCCCTGCTCATCCGCGACGACCTGATCGTGAAGGTCCACGCGGTCGACGTGCTCGACCCGGCGTCCCTGATCGACCAGCTCCGCCGGCGTGCTGAGGAGGCCGAGGCCAAGCTCGCGCTGTTCGAGAAGATGCTGGTGCGCCTGCGCGGCGACATGGACGAGGAGTCGTTCCTGCGCCGGGGCGAGCGCGTCGGCCCGTACCTCACCTGCCTGGGAGGCTGCCGGCTGGAGCGGGAGATGCGTGACTGGTGCCTGCAGACCGCCGAGACGCTGAGCGAGCGCGCCGCCCGAGCCGGAGAGGAGCCGTCGTGACCCACCACCGATACGTCGCCCTCGGCGACAGCCAGACCGAGGGCCTGGGCGACCGCGACGACGTGCGCGGACACCGCGGCTGGGCCGACCGGCTGGCCGAGCACCTGGCCCGCGCCAACCCTGGCCTGCTCTACGCCAACCTCGCCGTACGGGGCCGCCAGGCCGCCCGGATCCGCGACGAGCAACTGCCCGCCGCGTTGGAGCTCCGCCCCGACCTGGCCACGGTCATGGCGGGAATGAACGACATCATCCGGCCCGGCTTCGACGCCGCCGAGGTGACGGGCGCGCTGGAAGACATGTACGCCGCCCTGACCGCCGCCGGCGCCCACGTGATCACCGTGACCTTCCCCGACATCGGCAAGATCGCCCCGCTGGCCCGCCCGCTCCTGCCCCGCGTGCTCGACATGAATCAACGCATCCGCGAGGCCGCCGCCCGTCATGGGGTCACCGTGATCGACACGTACCCGCTCGCGTTCACCACCGACGCCAGGATCTGGAGCGAGGACCGGCTGCACGCCAGCCCGCTCGGCCACGCCCGGATCGCCGCCGCCATGGCGCACGCCCTGGCCCTGCCGGGCAGCGATGACACCTGGATGTCGCCGCTTCCCCCGCTGGCTGCCCCGAGCGTGTGGCAAAAGTCGCGGGCGGAGCTGCGCTGGCTGGCCACGTTCGCGGGGCCGTGGATCGGCCGCCGTCTGCGTGGCCGCTCGTCGGGCGACGGCCGCACGGCCAAGCGCCCTCTCCTCGCTCCGGTGACGGAGTGGGGTGATCAGGTGCTGCCTGGACAGCACACCTAGTGCCCCGCCCGGCAATCTTTGCCCCGTCGCGTCGCCCAGGGCGGCACCTCGCTGCGTTGTCGTCGTCGGCCGTAGGCTCCGCTACGACCTCCTCCTCCGCCTTGCGATGCACCACCCTGGACACCGCTCCTTCCGGGCAAACCTTGCCGGTTGGGGCACTAGTCCGCGGGCGGGGATCTCACTGAGCGGGAGGCCGGGGGCGGCCCGGCGGCGGCTCTGTCACCTTGGGGAACAGAGAGGACCGCCCTGTCCGGGGGGCGGACCGGACGAGTTCCACGCTCGACCGAGGCGCCGGCAGATTGGATTGAGGACAGTGATGCAGATCCGAGGGCTCGGCTATCTGAAGGTCCAGACACGGGACATCGCCCGGTGGCGCGAACTCGTGATCGACGGCCTCGGCTTCGCCGAGGGGATCGGCCCCGATCCCGACGGCCTGTACCTGCGGATGGACGAGCGCCAGGCGCGGCTGATCGTGCTGCCCGGCGACTCCGACCGGGTGCTCGCCGTCGGCTGGGAGGTGCGCGACCAGTTCGCGCTCGCCGCGGTGGGCCGCGCGGTCGAGGCCGCCGGTACGGCCGTCAAGGTGCTGTCGGAGGCCGCGGCTGCCGAGCGCTCCGCCGAGCAGGTCATCGCCTTCGAGGACCCGGCCGGCACGCCGGTCGAGGTCTTCTTCGGCCCCGTCCTCGACCACAGCCCGGTGCTCACCGGCAGGGGCCAGCGGTTCGTCACCGGCCCGCAGGGGATGGGCCACGTGGTCCTGCCGACCACCGCGATGCAGGAGACCGTCTCCTTCTACACGGAGGTGCTCGGCTTCCTCCCGCGCGGCGCCATGAAGGTCGGCGGCGGCCAGGGCGGCGTGCCCGTGATGCGCATCCGTTTCATGGGCGTCAACCAGCGTCACCACAGCCTCGCCGTCTGCCCCGCGCCGCACGGCGAGGAGCCCGGCCTGGTCCACCTCATGGTCGAGGTCGACACCCTCGACGCGGTCGGGATGGCCCTGGACAGGGTGCGCGAGCTCGGCTTCTCCATCTCCTCGACGCTGGGCCGGCACACCAACGACAAGATGGTGTCGTTCTACGTCCGCGCCCCCGGAGGCTGGGACATCGAGTACGGCTGCGACGGGATGCTCGTCGACGAGACGTACTACACCGCCGAGGAGATCACCGCCGACAGCTACTGGGGGCACGACTGGTCCGGCTCCGAGCCGCTCGCCGCCTTCGTCCCACGGTCCTGAGGGTGGTTTCGTGAGCTCCCTCCCCCCGGTCGAGCCGGTCCCGGCGGCGTCCGTCGCCGGGTTCGACCACGAATGCGATGTGCTCGTCGTCGGGTTCGGCTGCGCCGGCGCGGCCGCCGCGTACGAGGCGGCCGCGGCCGGCGCCGACGTGCTCGTGCTCGAACGCGCAGGCGGCCCCGGAGGCTCGTCCGCCGTGTCGGGCGGCGAGCTGTACCTCGGCGGCGGCACGGCGGTGCAGAAGGCGTGCGGCTTCGAGGACACGCCGGACGACATGTTCGCCTACCTGATGGCCGCGCTCGGGCCGCACGCCGACGAGGAGAAGCTGCGCCTCTACTGCGACGGGAGCGTCGAGCACTTCGAGTGGTTCCGCGAACGCGGGCTGACCTTCAACGAGAGCCTCTACGACGCGCCGAGCTGGATGCCGCCGACCCAGGACGGGCTGATGTGGCTGGGCGAGAACGCCTGGCCGTACAACACGATCGCTCGCCCGGCGCCGCGCGGCCACCGTCCGGCGACCGAGTCGTTCGGCGGATGGATGATCATGGAGAAACTGGTCGCGGCCGCCACGGAGGCGGGCGCCGTCGCCCACGCGGACACCCAGGCCACGAACCTGGTGATCGGCGACGACGGCCGGGTGGCCGGCGTAGTGGCCCGCAGGTACGGCGCGCCGCTGACCTACCGCGCGCGCAGGGCGGTCATCCTCACGACCGGTGGATTCGTCGACTCGGAGGAGCTGCTCAGGCAGCACGCCCCCGTGCTCCTCGGCCACGGCAAGGTCAGCGACGGCCTCGACGACGGGAGCGGCATCCGGATGGCGGCCGCGGCCGGCGCCGCCACCCGCCGCATGTCGGTCGTGGAGATCGCGCTGACGGCCCTGCCCGCGATGCTCACCCGCGGCATGCTCGTCAACGGGCTCGGGCAGCGGTTCGTCAACGAGGACGTCTACCCGGGCCTGTTCAGCGTCGCCGCCGTGCTGCACCAGCCGGGGCCCTACTGGGCGATCCTCGATGAGGAGGGCTACGAGGACATCCCCAAGCGGGACCTGTGGGGCGTGCGCCCGCGGTTCGTCGCGGAGACGCTCACGGAGCTGGAGGAGTCGCTCGGCATGCCGCCCGGCGCGCTGGAGTCGACGGTCGGCGTCTACAACCGGCACGCGGAGCGGGGCGAGGACCCCTACTTCCACAAGGACGCCAAATGGCTCCGGCCGCTCAGGCCGCCGTACGCCGCGATCGACCCGCGCCGCGGCTTCGGCGCCGGGGACCGGGAGAGCTCCGGCACGGGCGTCGCCGGCTTCACGCTCGGCGGTCTGCACACCACCGTGGACGGCGCCGTGCTCGACCAGTCGGGCCGCCCGATCCCGGGGCTGTACGCCGCGGGCCGGGCCAGCTCCGGCATCCACGGCGACGGCTACATCAGCGGCACCTCGCTCGGCGACGGCACCTTCTTCGGCCGCAGGGCCGGGCGCGCCGCCGCGGGACGGCCGCTCCCCGGGGGCACCCTCGTCACCGAGGGGTAGGCGAGCCTGATCACAGCCGCCACGCGGAGCCCGTGGTCAGCGGACCTTCCGGAAGAACGCCCGGACGTCGTCGACCAGCAGGTCGGGGGCCTCCATGGCGGCGAAGTGACCGCCCCGGTCGAACTCCGACCAGTGGATCACATTGTGCTCGCGCTCGGCGACACGCCGGATCCCGCCGTCGCCGGGGAAGACCGCGACCCCGTGCGGGACCTCCGAGCGCTCGACCGGCATCCCCCACTGTGCCGAGCCCTCCTTGTAGAGCCGGGCGGACGAGGCGGCGGTGCGGGTCAGCCAGTAGATCGTCACGTCGGTGAGCATCTGGTCAAGGTCGACCGCCTCCTCGGGCAGGTCGTGCGCGGGGTCGGTCCACTCCTTGAACTTCTCCACGATCCAGGCCAGCTGGGCGGCGGGGGAGTCGTGCAGGCCGAAGGCGACGGTCTGCGGCCGGGTGGCCTGGATGATCGCGTAGCCGGAGCGGTCGTCGTCGGCGTAGATCTGCATGCGGGCCTGCTCGGTCTCGGTGAGGCCCTCCATCTCGGCCGGGTCGAAGGTCGGGAAGCCGAGCGCGCCGTTGACGTGCACGCCGGCCACCCGGTCGGGGGCGACGCGGCCGAGCTCGGGGGAGATGACCGAGCCGCTGTCGCCGCCCTGGGCGCCGTAGCGCTCGTAGCCGAGGCGGCTCATCAGCTCGGCCCACGCGCGGGCGACCCGGCGCAGGTCCCAGCCGGTCTGGCGGGTGGGACCGGAGAAGCCGAAGCCGGGGATGGACGGGGCGACGACGTGGAAGGCGTCGGCGGGGTCGCCGCCGTGGGCGCGGGGGTCGGTGAGCGGGCCGATGACCTTCATGAACTCGACGATCGAGCCGGGCCAGCCGTGGGTGAGGACCAGCGGCAGCGCGTCCGGTTCGGGGGACCGCACGTGCAGGAAGTGGATGTTCTGGCCGTCGATCTCGGTGGTGAACTGCGGGTACTCGTTGAGCGCCGCCTCGTGCTTTCGCCAGTCGTATCCGCTGCGCCAATACTCGGCCAGCCGCTGCACGTACGAGACCGGGATGCCGTACGACCAGCCGACGCCGGGCAGCTCGTCGGGCCAGAGGGTGCGCGCCAGCCGGTCGTGCAGGTCGTCGAGCGCGGACTGCGGGATGTCGATACGGAACGGGCTGATCTCCGTGGTGAACGTCATGGAGAACACGCTAGAGACGGGTTAGGACAGGGTCAGTCCTAGGAATAGGGCAATCTGGAGAACATGTTGGAGACATCGGCCCGGTTGCTCAGACTGCTCTCGCTCCTGCAGACCCACCGGGAGTGGTCGGGTGCGGAACTGGCGGAGCGGCTCGGCGTGACCGCGCGGACCGTCCGCCGTGACGTCGGGCGGCTGCGCGAGCTCGGCTATCCCGTGCACGCCACCGCGGGCGCGCCCGGCTACCAGCTCGGCGCAGGCACGGACCTGCCGCCGCTCCTGTTGGACGACGACGAGGCGGTGGCGGTCGCGGTGGGGCTGCGGACGGCGGCCGGGGGCTCGGTGTCGGGGATCGAGGAGACGTCCATGCGGGCGTTGGCCAAGCTGGAGCGGGTGCTGCCGTCCCGGCTCCGGCATCGCGTGCACGCGCTGCAGTCGATGACCGTGCCGATGGGACGGGCGGCTTCGGTGGTGGACCCGGCGTCCCTGAGCGCGATCGCCGCCGCCTGCCGCGACCACGAGACCCTGCGGTTCGACTACCGGACGCACGACGGGCAGGAGAGCGTCCGCGCCGCCGAGCCCTACCGGCTCGTCCATTCGGGGCGGCACTGGTACCTGCTGGGCTGGGACACCGGCCGGGCCGACTGGCGCACCTACCGGGTGGACCGCCTGACCCTGCGGACGCCGAACGGACCGCGGTTCGTCCCCCGCGACCCGCCCGACTCCGACCTGGCGGCCTACATGTCCCGGTCGATCTCCAGCGCCCCCTATCGGTACCAGGGCCGCTTCACGATGCACGCTCCGGCCGAGGTCGTCGCCGAGCACATGCCGGCCACGGTGGGGACGATCGAGCCGATCGACGAGCGGTCCTGCACCTTGTCCAGCGGCGCGAACGACCTTGACGAACTCGCCGTCTGGGTGGCGCTGATGGACGTCGACTTCGACGTGCACGAGCCGCCCGAGCTCGTCGACCGCATCCGCGCTCTCTCCACCCGCCTCGCCACCGCTGCCAGATCATCCGGAAGCAGCGTGAAGAGCTCTACGAGCTCGTCCAGGTCCAGTGGCTCAGGCACCCCGCGGAACTCCTATCCAGGAAGTGGCTCCTGATCTTCCTGAGCTGGTCCATGGTGATCCCCCGTGGATCTCGGAGAGATAGCTGGCCCTGACCATGTCGGAGGACCGTTCACCGAGTAGCAGCACCAGGGTTCGTCCGACGCGGTGTCTCAGCTGTGCGGCGACCAGGCGGGTCACCCGAGCCTGCCGATGAGCGCGCGGGCGATCGCCACCCGCTGCTGCTGCCCTCCGACAGTTCGCCAGGTGTCGCGCGTTCTCTCCCCGCCAGCCCCACCGCCTCGAGGAGCTCGCGGGCCCGCGCCTTCCTGTCGAAGTCCACGCGGTACGGCAGGACCGGGGCGAGCACGTTGTCCAGCACGCTCAGGGCGGGCAACAGGTGGAAGCGCTGGAAGACGAAGCCCACGCGGCGCCTGTGCGCGTCCAGCTTCCGCCGTGGCAGCGGCCGATCGTCGATGACGATCTCTCCCGCGTCGGGCAGGTCCATGCCGCCGATCAAGTGCAGCAGGGTGCGACCACCGCTACGTCCTGCCCGTCGTGCCCGTGGCCTGCGTCGCCGCCGCCCTCGCCGTACGGGTCCATCAGGTACAGCCCCGGCCCGGACACCATCCGGTCCAGGACCGTGAAGAAGCCCTCGCCGTGCGACTGCTCGATGAGGTCGTCCTCCCAGAAGCCGTACCGGCCGGAGATGTTCTGCCCGAGGGTGAACAGCGTCTCGGCGCGGAAGAAGAACGCCCGGCGCCGGAGCCGGGGGCCGTGGAGCAGCCGCAGCCCGGCCGCGGTCAGGTCGGCGTCGATGACCCGGCCGAGCGGGGTGGCGGGGCCGGATCGACCTCCTCGTCAACAACGTCTGGGCCGGGCCAGCCTACGACGGCGCCGCCGAGCCGTCACCGTGATCAGCCCGCTGACGTTCAGGTTCCGGATAATCAAGCCCAGCGCGGGTGGGCGCTCGTCTGCTCACCGGGTCGCAGCGAGCAGACGAGTGTTCAGTTGCCTGGTGGCATGGATCTACATGGTCGTCCCGCCTGAGACGTCGAGCCGGTGTCCGGTGATGTAGCGGCTGTCGTCGGAGGCCAGGAAGGCGACAGTGTCGGCCACATCCTGCGGGGTGCCCAGCCGGCCGAGGGGCGTCTGGGACGACAGCCAGGCCAGAGCCTCGCCAACCAGGCGTCCTTGGTGCATGTCGGTGTCGATGACGCCGGGTGCCACGGTGTTGACCGTGATGCCACGTGGACCGAGCTGCTTGGCCAGGGCGGTGGTGAGGACGTCGAGCGCGGCCTTGGACATGGCGTAGTCGATCGCTCTGGGCATGGCCGCCCCCCGGGTCAGCATGGTGCCCACGGTGATGATCCGCCCGCCGTCGCGTAGCCGTGGCAGGGCGAGCTGGGTGATGAAGAACGGGGCTGTGGTGTTGACGGCGAACAGGTGCTCGAAGCCCTCCCGGGTGACGCCGTCGATCTCGGCCTGGCCGCCGAGGATGCCCGCATTGTTGACCAGGATGTCCAGCCCGTCGGCGTGGGCGTCGAAGGCGGCCCATAGGGCTTCGGCGTCGCCGGGCGCGCCTAGCTCGGCCTTGACGGCGAAAGCTTGCCCGCCGGCTGCCTCGATGGTGGCGACGGTGTCCCTGGCGGCCGCGTGGTTGCCGCCGTAGTGCACGCCGACGCGGGCCCCTTCGCGGGCCAGCCGGGTGGCGATCGCGCGGCCGATGCCCCGGCTCGCGCCGGTCACCAGCGCCGTCTTTCCGTCCAAATTCGTCATGATCATGCCCTTCCAGTTCATACGGTGTAGGGGGTGGTGGTCTTGGCGTCGCGCAGGATGCGCGCCCACCAGGTCACCTGGTCCAGGAGAGTCTTGGCGGCCGCGGCCGGGCCGACGGGGTCCTTGGGCTGTCCGTTGCCGTCGAAGCACTCCCAGGCGCCGTGGAAGCTGACGGTGTCGCGGGTGGTGACGGCGTGCAGCTCGGCGAAGACGGCCCGCAAGTGCTCCACCGCGCGCAGGCCTCCGGAGATGCCGCCGTAGGAGACGAACGCCACCGGCTTGGCATGGAACTGCTGGTTGTGCCAGTCGATCGCGTTCTTCAGCGCGGCCGGGTAGCTGTGGTTGTACTCGGGGGTCACCACCACGAACGCGTCGGCGGCCTCCAGCCGCGGGGTCAGCTCTCCCAGGGCCTTCAGCACCGGCTCCGGTACGGACATCGACGGGGCGCTCGACCCGATCGGCACGTCGGCCAGGTCGATCACGTCGACGTCGAGATCCGAGCGGGAGGCGGCCTGGCCGGCGAACCAGGTGGCCACGGTGGGGCCGAGGCGGCCGTCGCGGATGCTGCCGACGATGATGGCCAGCCTCAGCGGGTCAGTGTTCATGATGTTTCTCCGTTCGTGGTGGCGGCCTGACGCAGGGCCGCCAGCAGGGTGGTCTCGGTCGGGGATCCGGTGAGCGGGAGCAGGTTCTCGATGAGGAAGACCGGTACGCCGGTGATGCCGCGCGACAGGACAAGGCGGCGTACCCGGTCAAGCCGGGAGCGCACGTCGGTGGCAGGCACGTGGCCGGTGGTGACACCGACCTCGGCGGCGAGCCGGGCGAGGGTGGCGGGGTCGCCGATGTGCAGCCCGTCGGTGAAGTGGGCGCGAAAGAGCCGCTCGGCCATCGGCTCGGCCTTGTCCTGGCGCGCGGCCTCGGCGATGAGACGGTGGGCGTCGAAGGTGCCGGTGGCGATCGCCTTGCCGTACTCCAGGCGGAGGCCTTCGCGCGCCGCGCGTTCGGCGAAGGCGAGCGCGCCGGCGGCTGCTTGCGGGCCGAAGGTCTGTTCCAGGACCGCCAGGAGCGGCCGTCCGCCGGCCGGGGCGCCTGGGGCGAGTTCGAAGGGCAGGAACTCCACCGTCACCTGCACGCCCTCGGCCCTGAGCCGGTCGGCAGCGCGGGTGAAGCGGGTGTAGCCGAGGTAGGAGTGGACGCAAATGACGTCCATGACGAGCTGGACTTTCACACTGTGTGACATGGGTGGCTGCCTCATGCGGCCGCGGTAACGGGTTCGGGCGACGAGGTCCGGTCGCGCAAGGGAACCTCGCGGATGAACCAGGCCAGCGCGAAGGCGAGGGCGCCCAGCACGGCGGTGCCGAGGGCCATGGCGTGGATGCCGTCGGAGACGGCGAGGCGAACCGCCTCCCGCGCGGCAGGGGGGAGCTCGGCGAGCGCGCCGGGCGTCAGTTCTCCGGAGGCGATCCGGGCGCCGGTTGCCGCGCCGAGGCGGTCGATGAGGGTGTCCTGCAGCCGGGCGGTGTACAAGGCACCCAGGGCGGCCACGCCCAGCGAGGCGCCCATGGTGTGCCAGAGGGTGACCGAGCCGCTGGCCGCTCCCATGTCGCGCGGTGCGGCGCTGTTGATGGTGATGATCGTGGTGGACTGCATCAGCAGGCCCACCCCGAGCCCGCCGATCAGTGTCAGAGCGGAGGCGAGCGCCAGGTTGACGCCGGGCCGCAGCAGGAGCAGCGCGAGCATGCCGGCCGCCACCGTGGCGCCGCCGAGGATCGGGTAGATCCGGTAGCGGCCGGTGCGGCTGATCAGCCGGCCGGTGCCGATCAGCACGGCGACCATGCCGAGCATCGCGGGCAGGATCAGCAGGCCGCTGGCGATCGGCGAGGCGCCGTGGACCAGTTGCATGTACTGGGGCAGGAAGGTGGCCGCCACCACCATGCCGACGCCGCCGAGGAAGCGGATGACCTGGGCGAGAGTGAAGTTGCGGTCGGCGAACAGGCGCAGCGGGACGATCGGCTCGGCCGCGCGCCGTTCCACGTGCACCAAGGCGACCAGCGCCGTCAGCCCGATCAGGACCAGGGCAAGGATCGCAACCGAACCCCAGGCGTACTGGGTGCCGCCCCAGCTGGCGACCAAGCTCAGCGCCACCAGCGCCACCGTCAGCAGCAGCGCCCCCGGGTAGTCGATCCGCGCCCTGATCCGGCGAGGCTCCAGCCGCACGGCGGCGCCGATGAACAGCAAGGCGACCGCGCCGATCGGGAGGTTGACGAAGAACGCCCACCGCCAGCCCACATCGGCGAACAGGCCCCCGAGCAACGGCCCGGCGATGAAGGCGATCGGCATCATGACCCCGAACAGCCCCATGAGCCTGCCGCTGTGCCGGGGCGGCACCAGCTCACCGATCAGCGCCAGAGCCCCGGTCATCAGGCCGCCTGCGCCCAGGCCCTGCACCATCCGGAAGCCGATGAGCTGGATCATGTCCTGCGCTGTTCCCGACAGCCCGGACCCCAGCAGGAAGGCCGCGATGGCGGCCATGTAGACCGCCTTGCGGCCGTACAGGTCGCCGAGTTTCCCCCAGATCGGCGTCGAGGCGGCCATGCAGATCAGGTAGGCCGTCGCCACCCAGGAGAAGTACTCCAGACCGCCGAGATCTTTGGTGATCGCCGGCAGCGCGGGCCCGAGCATCATGCCGTCCAACGGGGCTGTGATCATGCCCAGCATCACGCCGATCACGCCCATGCGAAGAGATCGATCCACACGTCCTCCATTTCGCGTACCTCGTACGTGAAATGGACCATAGTCATTCAGGTACTATGTACGCAAATAGAAGGAAGGCGCGCATGGCCGACGAGGAACCGACCAGCATCTGGATGCAGCCGGAGCGGCACGAGCGCTCCGGGCCGGGACGGCGCCCCGGCTACAGCCGTGAGCAGATCACCCGGACGGCCGTCCAGATCGCCGACGCCGAGGGGGTGGAGGCCGCGACCATGCGGCGGGTCGCGGGCGAGCTGGGCACCGGCGCCATGTCGCTCTACCGCTACGTGCCCCGGCGCGACGATTTGTTCGACCTCATGATCGACCTGGCGATGGTCGAGATCGAGCTTCCCGGCGGCCCGTCCGGTGACTGGCGAGGCGACCTGACGCTGCTGGCCCGGCAGATCCGCGCCGCCGGCCTACGCCACCCCTGGCTGATCGCGCTAGTCACCAGCCGGCCGACGCTGGGCCCCAACCTGCTGCGCGTGCACGAGTTCGCGCTCAGCTCGCTCGACGGGACCGGGCTCGACATCGACGACATCACCGGCCTGGTCGGCATGCTGAACGACTACACGTACAGCGCGATCCGCCGGGAGATCGGCTGGCTGGAGGAGGCCCGCCGCACCGGCCTGGATCCCGGGCGCTGGAAGCGGGACTACATGGGGCCGTACGTGCGCCAGGTCGTCGAATCCGGCGCCTTCCCGCTGTTCAACCGATCGGTTCTCGACTCCCGCACCGCCCACCTCGGCCCCGAGGAGCGCTTCCGGCACGGGGTCGACCGGATCCTCGATGCCATCGCCGCGCTCATCCCATCGCTCTGTCGTCGTTGAGCAGGAGGCAGTGACGCTCCTGCGAAGGAGCAGCGCGATGTGCGGGAGCGGACCGCAAGCATCGCGCCAACGGCGGCGCACCGGCAGAGCGTCGCCGCCGCCCTTGCCGTACGGCCGCGGGAGGTTCAGTCAGCCGGGTCGGACAGGACGTGCCGAAGGTAGAAGTCCGGCCTGGCCAGGTAGCGGCGCCAGTGGTTTACGAGCTGCAACCCCTCCCACTCGGCCGTGCGGATGCCCTCGTCGCCGAGCTCCAGGATCTGTGCCCCGGGGAGACCGGCCAGGACCGGCGAGTGAGTGGCGCAGATGATCTGGCCGCCGTCGCGGGCCACCTGGTCCATGAGGCCGATCAGCCGCAGGCACGAGGTGAACGACAACGCGGCCTCCGGCTCGTCCATCAGGTACAGCCCCGGCCCGGACACCATCCGGTCCAGGACTGTGAAGAAGCCCTCGCCGTGCGACTGCTCGGTCAGGTCGTCCTCCCAGAAGCCGTACCGGCCGGAGACGTTCTGTCCGAGAGTGAACAGCGTCTCGGCGCGGAAGAAGAACGCCCGGCGCCGGAGCCGGGGGCCGTGGAGCAGCCGCAGCCCGGCCGCGGTCATGTCGGCGTCGATGACCCGGCCGAGTGGGGTGGCGGGGCCACGGCTGGCGTACTTCGTGCCCGCCTTTCCGCCGTGCGCGTTGATGCCGCACACGTCGGCGATCGCCTCGACGATCGTGGACTTCCCCGAGCCGTTCTCACCGACGAGGAACGCCACGGGGGCGGTGAGCCGGACGCCGCGTCCGGCCAGGTGCCGTACGGCGGGGAGCGTGAACGGCCACTCCGCGGGCACCCGGCCGGGAACGCGCAGGCGGCTGAGCAGCACGGGAGACCTCCTCCACGCGGGTGTCGCGGCCGATCCACGGGCCGCGGCCGGGGCCGTGCCCCACGCGGCGCTCCCACATCGGCGGCCCGCGACGAGGGCGCCGTACGCCCGAGGCTAGCCGCACGCCCCCGGCCGCCGCGGGACCCCGCGCCTGTGAATCCACGCGGGATTTGTTGGAGTCGCCGCCCTCTGGTTCTCAGAAGAGAGGGGTCATAGGCTGTTCTATGCGGACTCTACGCATGAGGATGAAGATGACGGGGTGTAGGGCCGTGTTTCAGTAGGAGGTTCGCGTGCTGATCCGTTTCCGGCTGGCCAATCACCGCTCCATCCGGGACGAGCATGAGCTGTCCCTGATCGCCACCGAGTTCGACGAGGGAACGGGCCGTGAGACCGGCCTCCGGCATCGTGGGCGGGATGTTCTGGTCCAGCCGGTGGCGGGCGTGTTCGGAGCCAACGCGTCGGGCAAGTCCAATCTGCTCGGTGGGTTCCGGATCATGAGGGAAGCGGTGCGGGACTCCTTCGCGGACTGGGCGAAGGAGCCGCGGACGGTTCCCCGTCAGCCGTTCAAGCTCGACGCCGCGTCCCGGGAGGAGACGAGCCTGTTCGAAGTCGATCTCGTGCTGGGTCAGGACCGTGTCCGCTACACGTATGGCTTCGAACTGTCGGACGAGCGGGTGGAGGCGGAATGGCTTCATGCGTATCCGCATGGGCGGCGGAATGTCTGGTTCGATCGGGAGGCGGGGCGCCCGGATTCGGAGGGTGGAGAGTTCATCTTCAGGGGCGAGGGCTTCAAGGGGGAGCGGGAGTCCCTGGTGAGGCTGACCCGTCCGAACGCGCTGTTCCTGTCAGTGGGAGCCACACTCAACGATCCCCAGTTGTCGGCGATACACCGCTGGTTCCTTGACAATCTGTGGCTGGTGACATCGGAGCGCGATTTCGGCGCCCGAGTGGAACAAACCAGACGTCTTCTCGCGGAGCCGGGTCAAGCGGAGACCTACCGGCCACGCATCGTGCGACTGATGCGGTCGGCAGACCTGGGGATCACCCGCCTGGACACCGACCCTGAGACCGGCGAGATCAGGCTGTGGCATCGCATGCCGGATGGCGGGGAGACACCGTTGGAATTCCGTACCGAGGAGTCACTCGGCACACACGCCTGGTTCGCCTTCCTGGGACCCATGCTCACCGTGCTTGACAGGGGAGCCGTCCTTCTGGTGGACGAGCTGGACTCGAGCCTGCACCCGACGCTGGCCGCGGAGGTCGTGCGGGTCTTTCAAGATCCCGCGTCGAATCCACGCGGCGCGCAGCTGATCTTCACCACGCATGATGCGACCTTGTTGGGCAGCGCGGTACTCGACCGTCCCGTGAGCCGTGACCAGGTGTGGATCACCGCGAAGAAACGCTCCGGGGAGACGGAGTTGTACTCGTTGACGGAGGCCAAGCCACGCAAGGAGGAGAACCTCGAGCGTGGCTATCTGCGGGGTCGCTACGGTGGGGTGCCACGGGTCACCGCAGGAGAGATCGCCCGCGAGCTGTCCTGGCAGGAGGCGAGGGCGACGGCATGAGTAGACAGGCGGGGAAGGGGCAGGAACGGCCACGGCGGAAAAGGCGCGGGCATATGGAGGACGAGCGTCCCCTGACACCGCGGGCAGGCTCTCGTCATCGTGGGGCGCGCGTGGTCTATGTCGCCTGCGAAGGCGAATCAACGGAGCCGGACTATCTCCGATTTCTGAATGAGGAGTTCGGAGACGGTGACGGGGGATGAGGCGGCCTTTCCGGGTCCAACCCGTCTATCGCAAGAACGGGATGACTCCTTCCGAGGTGGTCGCGGCAGTACAGGAAGCGGCCTCTGAGGACGAGGCATGGGCGCTGTTCGATCGCGACCAGTGGGATGACATCCCGCAGGCGGTCGCGGCAGCGGCCGCGTCGGGCGTCGAGCTCGCCTTCTCACACCCGTCGTTCGATCTCTGGCTGTTATTGCACTTCCAGCCGTTCGGAGGAGCGCAGAGCGGCAGCAGCAAGCTTGTGATCGAGAAGTTGCGGCAGGCCAAGGGCGCGACCGCTTTCAGGACCTACGACAAGAGAGCCGACAAGGGCCTCGGGGGCGCTCGGCGCGATGCCTTGAGAGGGCGGGAGGGGGACGCGGTGGCCCATGCTCGGCGTCTTGTCGCCGCCTGCGCTCATGGTGGCTGCACCCCCGGGCGTGCGTGGACGGAGCCGGTCGGCCGTGGCATCGAACAGTGGTCTCCCCAGGCGTGGTCGTCACGCTCGGGGCACGCCCCTGAGTGCCCGATCTTGCATCGTGATCCGTCCACGGATGTGTGGCGCCTGCTCGTTACCCTGGGCATCCAAGGAAATGCGAAGTGACGCCGACGCGGCCCGGGTGGGGAGGAGGCGTTTGGCGGCAGTGCGTCGGGGACGAGCAAGGGCCACCGTCACGGCGTTTCCGGGACGGTCGCCACCGGGCCGTAGTGGTCGTCCGGCACGGGGATGGCGCCGTCTAGTGCGGCCTGCTTGATTGTCTGCCGCAGTGCCTCGCAGGAGGGGAACCGGCCGCCGTTCGGCCCCCCGCCGGGAGTGGACGCCCGCCGCTCCAGGCAGGCGTCCATCGCCTCCGCATCCCACTGGATGCTCGTCTGATGCCAGCTCGACTTGCGCACCCGCACGCGAGTGCCGCACTGCGCGCACCGAAGCGGCAGCATGGGAGCGCCGTCCAGCAGGCGGTTGTCCTCGCGGATCGTCATGCGGGCTGGCTCTCGGCGGCCCGGCGGGCGAGGTTGGCCTCGACCTCCTTGCGCCACGCCTCCACCGGCCGGGTGGTGTCGAGCTCGTACTCGAAGCGCTCCACCATCTCCGGTGTGACGTCGGCGACGTCCACGTAGAACTGCTCGTACCAGCGGCGGAGCTGGTAGACCGGCCCGTCCTCCTCGCACAGCAGCGGGTTGTCGATCCTGGTCTTGTTCTTCCAGATCTGGATGTCCTGGTCGAAGCCCTTGAGGATGAAGTCGCCCAGCTTCCTGGCCATCACGTCGGCGGCCTCGCCCTCGAGCGCGTCGCTGCGCTGCACGATGATGCCCGAGTGCAGCACGAACGAGTTCGCGTCGATCGGGTAGTGCGCGTTGATCAGGACGGACTTGATGTCCATCGTGTCGTAGTGGTACGTCAGGTCGTCGATCATGAACGACGGCCCGTGGTACGTCGCGATGGAGGTGTTGCCGGTCATCTGGGGCTCGCCGTTCCTCGCGGGCGGGCGGGCGTCCGGACGGCCGCTGCCCTTCATGATCTGGGTGGCCGTGTGCCCCTCGAAGATGTTCTTGAAGTACGTCGGGAACGAGTAGTGCACGTAGAAGAAATGCGCCATGTCGACGACGTTGTCCACGACCTCGCGGCAGTTCGTGTGGACGATCGTCTCCGACCAGACCCAGTCGGTCCAGTCGTCACGCGTCGCGCCCTCGATGACGGGGATCGTGACGTCCGCCGGCGGCGGGTTGCCTTCCGGGTCGTTCCAGACGAACAGCAGGCCGTCCTGCTCCATCGTGGTCCACGCCGCCGTACGGGCGCGCAGCGGGACGCGGCGGGAGTACGGGATGCTCTTGCACTTGCCGTCGCCGCCCCAGCGCCAGTCGTGGAACGGGCAGGCGATCTCGTTGCCCTTGATCGTTCCCTGAGACAGGTCCCCGCCCATGTGCCGGCAGTACGCGTCAAGGACGTTCAGCTTCCCGTCGCCGCTCGCGAAGACCACCAGCTTCTGGCCGAACGCCTTGACGGTGTGCGGCTTGCCGTCCGTGAACCGGCTGGACAACCCCAGGCAGTGCCATCCTCGGGCGAATCGCGTAGGCGCGGCCTCGGCTTCGATCGCACGCACACCGTCGTGTTCGGATCCGACTGCGGTCACTGTTGACCCCCACCCTTCGGGACGCAGGTTCTCTCGATGGGAAAGGTAGGTCGCCACGGCCGGGGGCCGGACCGGAAGTCCCAGTGGGCGGGATGCCCCGGGTCGTGCTCAGCGCACCCGACGCACCATCATGGTTTGCGCCCCTATGTCGAGAGTGCACGGAGACGCAACTCATGAGCAACGAGGTCCTGGAGTCGGTTCGCGCGCTGCTGCCGTCCATCGCGGGGCGGGCCATGTCCACCGACCAGAACCGCCGGGTTCCGGCGGAGACGATCCAGGAGCTCGTCGAGGCCGGCGTCTTCCGCATGCTGCAGCCGAGGAGGTACGGCGGCGCCGAGAGCGATCCCGTGAAGTTCTACGAGGTCGTGCGCGAGATATCCGGGGTGTGCGGCTCCACCGGATGGGTGGCCTCCGTGCTCGGCGTCCACCCGTGGCAGCTTGGCCTGTTCGCCGAGGCCGCGCAGGACGAGGTCTGGGGCGACGACCCCGACACGCTGGTGGCCTCGTCGTACGCGCCGGTCGGGCGGCTGACCCCCGTGGACGGCGGCTACGAGCTGTCCGGGCGGTGGAAATTCTCCTCCGGCTGCGAGCACGCGTCGTGGGCGCTCGTCGGCGGCCTGATCGTGGGCGCCGAGGGGAGGCCGGTCGACTTCATGACCGTCGTGGTCCCGCACGCGGACTACCGGATCGAGGACGTCTGGGACGTGATCGGGCTGCGCGGCACCGCCAGCAACGACATCATCGTCGAGCGGGCGTTCGTCCCCGAGCACCGAACGATGCGCAACTACGAACAGGCGCAGCTGCGCGGTCCCGGTCAGCAGGTCAACACCGGCCCGCTGTACCGGATGCCCTTCGCGACCCTCTTCACGTCCGCGATCACCGCGCCGGTGGTCGGCGCGGTCGCGGGCTGCTACGCGTCCTACATCGGCGCGATGCGCGACCGGGTACGGCTCAGCCTCGGCGGCGGCCGGTTCGCCGAGGACCAGTTCGCCCAGGTGGCGGTGGCCCGGGCCGCCTCCGAGATCGACGCGGCGATCCTGCAGATGGACCGCAACGTCCGCGAGGTCTACCAGCACGCCGTGGACGGTGTGGAGATCCCGATGGAGCTGCGGCTGCGGGCCCGCCGGGACCAGGTGCGCGCCACCGAGCGGGTGCTTGAGGCGATCGACATCCTGTTCAAGACCGCCGGCGGGAACTCGCTCCAGCGCGGCAACCCCATCGAGCGCGCCTGGCGGGACGCCCACGCGGGCAGCGTCCACGTGGCCAACGACGTCGAGCGCGCCCTGGCCATGTACGGCAAGGCCGAGTTCGGCCTTGCCGTAGAGGACAACATGATCTGAGCCGCGCGGAACCTACGCGGAGACTACGGGGCCGTCGCGAACCAGTCCGCGAACCCGCTCGGGTCGTGGCGGCCCATGTTCGCGTGCTCGAACATGCCCCAGCCGACCGCGCCGTCGCAGGTGGCGCGTGCGACGTGGTCCACGGTGGCGAACGGGAGCCGGGACGTGATCGCCGGGTCCTTGAGCTGGTACCTCGACGAGCTCGACCAGTCGCGGCCTCTCCACTGGCCGTGCGTCCAGTCGGGGTCTCCGCCGTACCCGGCGCCGACGCTCAGGGCGATCGACGTGAGGGTCTCGATCTCGACCAGCACCGGTTCGCCGGCGGGAGTGGTCAGGTGCAGGCGCGCCGACTCCGGATGACGCGTGCCGCGGGCGTACGTGATCTCCACCCGGGGCCAGCCGAGCTGTTCGACGCGGCCGTCCGGGAACACCCTGGTGGCGTGGTTGAGGGTGCGCGTCCCGTCGGCCGACTCCTGCGCGATGACGAGCAGGCCGAAGTCGTCGAACCGCAAGGGGGCGTACACCCACCAATGGCCGGCGAGGGGTTCGTCGGCGAGCCGTCCTGCCGGGTCGGCGTCGCCGACGGGACGGACGCCCCACGAGCGGTCGCGGCTCCCGACCCAGACCTCCGGGCCGACCCGGAGATCCTCGCCGTCCACGCTGAGGGTGCCCGACCACGCGCCGACCTGCGCGAACCGGGTGGCGTCGAGGATCGCCTTCGGCCCGGACATCAGTACGTGCCGGTCCTCCAGGACCGCGGGGAACGCGCCCTCCCAGGTGAGGTCGAAGCACACGGAGCGGTCCGCGGGCTCGCAGACCACCCGGATCCTGCGCAGCGGCTCGACGACCTCCACCCGGTAGGCGCCCACCTTCGCCTCCAGGGAGCGGTCGTCGAGCGCGTCGGAGAAGCGCACCGCCCACTGCTCGTCTCCGCGCCGCACCGTCGCGAAGGCGTCGGTCACCCCGAGGTTCGGATAGACGCCGAGACCGGTGACCAGGAACACCTCTCCGGTGCGGTCGTGGGCGTTGAAGTAGCACCGGTCGTAGAAGTTGCGGTCGGTGGCGGCGACCTGGGCCATCGACAGCGGTGACTGGTGGATGGGGTATTCGTCCAGAGGGGCAGGTCTCATTCAGCTCTCCCAGGAGTAGGTTCCGGCCACGAGGTCCCGAAGCGCGGCATGGTGCAGGACGTACTCGTCCGGCGTCGCCGGTGTGGTCTCCTCGCCGAACCAGACGGCCCGGCGCTTGACCTGGGACATGACGATCGCGTGCCGCAGCGCGGCGTACGTCAGGTAGAAGTCGAGATCGCGGACCCGGTGGCCGGTGCGCCGCTCGTACTCCTCGACGACGTCGGAGCGGCGGCAGAAGTCCGGCAGGCCCGGCGTCTCCAGCATCTCGGCGATGTCCTGGAAGAACCGGTGGAGGAAGACGAACCACCCGAGATCCATCTCGCGGGGTCCCAGGGTCGTCATCTCCCAGTCCAGCACGGCGACGGGCCGCGTCCCGCCGTAGACCATGTTGCCGACCCGCGCGTCGCCCCACAGCAGCACGGCGGGCCCGGGATCGGCCGGCCAGTGCTCCTCCAGCCAGGTGAACGCGTCCTCGATCACCGGGATGCGCACGCCGTCGGAACGGCGGGTCCACTCGTAGTACGCGCGTTCCCGCTCGACATGGCTGCGCAGCGCGTCCTCGCCCGCCTCGGCGGCCCGGTCGGGGAGCAGGTCGGGGAGCAGGTCGGCGGCCCGCTCCAGCCCGTGGATCCCGGCCAGGACCCCCACGCTCGCGTCCTGGACCTCGCGTCGCTCCCGGGCGGTCGCGTCGTGCAGCCACCCGTCGAAGACGTACGGCGGGTTGTCGACGGGGACCCGGCCGTCGGCGCGGCTCATCACGAGGAACGGCACGCCGAGGACGTCGCCGGACTCCTCCAGCCAGTGCACCTCGGGGACGGGGACGTCGGTGTGCCGGGCCACCACCCGCATCACATCGAACTGCCGGCGCAGGTCGTAGCCGGGGAAGACCGGGAACGCGCTCGCCCGCGGCGCCAGCCTGGCGACCAGGCGCGCCCGGTGGTCCTCACCGGCGACGGCCCACTCGGCGTCGAACAGGACGGAGACGCTCGACATGCCCGAGTGACTCGGCCGGGTCAGCCCGCCGAGGCGGACCGGCCGGTCGGCGCCCAGCCGCTCGGTCAGCCAGCCGGCCAGGGCGGCGCGCAGCGCGTCGAGGTCCGTCGTGTCGACGGTGATGACACGTCGCGCCGCCTCCGGCACGTCACCGGACGGTCCCGGGGGTGCGGACGGTCGCATGTCATCGGCCATGTCATCGGCCATGTCATTGGCCGTGTTTCCTGCCATGTCCCGCGCCGCCCGATAGGCGAAGACCATCGCCGACCCGATCGGCACCCCCGGGCCCGGGTAGACACGCCCCGAGAAGGAGGCGCTGGTGTTGCCCGCGGCGTACAGGCCCTCGATCGGGCGGCCCGCGCCGTCCAGCACGCGGCCCTCCGTGTCGGTGCGCAGGCCGCCCTTCGTGCCGAGATCGCTGAGGACCAGGCGCGCGGCGTAATAGGGCGGCCGGTCGACCGAGATCAGGCACGGGTTCGATCCCCGGTCCCCGTCCCGGGACCGGTCGGCGAAGAACAGGTCGTACGGGTCCTCGCCTCGATGGAAGTCGGCGTCCACGCCGTCCCGGGTGAAGCCGTTGAACCGCTCGACCGTGGCGGCCAGCGCGGCGGCGGGCAGGCCCAGCTTCTCCGCCAGCTCGCCGAGGGTGTCGGCCTGGAGCCAGTTCGTCCCCGCGGCGCCCGGCACGGAGATCGCCGGGAGCCGCCCGCCGTGCCGCGAGTCGAAGACGAAGTACGCCGGCACCCGGTCCGCGGCAGCGGCCATCTCCCGGCCCATCCGGTCGTACGGGAGCGACTCGTTGGCGAACCTGCGCCCCGAGGCGTCCACCACGAGGCCGCCGCGGAAGCCCAGCGTGAAGCAGGCGCGGCCGCTCTCGTCCTCCACGCCCGGGCACCACCACGCCTGGTCCATCACGTCCGTGGCGGCGCCGGCGGCGACGGCGGCCAGGATCGGGTCGCCCGTGTTGGCCCCGGCCGGAGCCATCGACCAGCCCGCGTCGCCGGGGACGCCGTGCTCGGCGCGCATCTCGCCGTTGCCCTCGAAGCCGCCCGCGGCCAGCAGCACGCCGCGCGTCGCGCGGATCCGCACCGGGCCGCTCGCGGTCTCGGCCTCCACGCCGGTCACCCGGCCGTCCTCGACGACGAGGCGACGCAGTCGGGTGCCGGTGCGCACGGTGGCGTTCCCCGTGTTCGTCAGCGCGAGCAGCAGCCGCCCGATGAGGGCCCGGCCCTGGGAGAGCGGCGCGTCGGGGTGGCCCTGCCCGGCCCGGTCGCGGTCCACCGGAGGACGCACCAGGGAGGCGAGCTTGCCGAGCCGCTCGGCGGCCAGGTCGAGCGGGACGAATGACCGTCCCATGTCCATGCGGCCGGGGGCGGCGAAGTAGTCGGGGAAGGGACGCCACTCGAACTCGATCGCCGGATCGCGCTCCAGGAACTCGGCGACCTCCGGCGCTGTCGTCAGGAACGCCTCCTGCCTCCCGTCCGTGTCCTCGCCGAGCAGGGCGCGCAGGTAGGTCCGCGCGGACTCGGTCGAGTCCCCGATGCCCGCCCGTTCCTGCACCCGGGTGCCCGGCAGCCAGACGGCGGCGCCGGCGTACGCGGAGGTACCGCCGAGCAGGGAGGTCTTCTCCAGGACAGCGGTGCGCAGACCGCGCGAGGCCGCCGCCAGAGCTCCCGTCATGGCGCCGGCGCCGGAGCCGGCCACCACCACGTCGTACCCGTCGTCCCATCGCTCCGTACCGGCCATGCCGCCTGTCCTTCCGCGAACGCTCTCGCTGTCCGCCTTCAGGCAACCGCAGCGCGGCATCACGGTGGCCGTCGCATCCCACTCACCGGTATCGACCCGTTCACGGATTCACCAGAACCCGTGTGTAATGTCTTGTCGAAACGACCAGGGGGGAGAGCGTGCCGAGAATCGCCGAAGCCAGGCCGCCGGCTGAGCCGAGCTCGCCCGAGCAGCGCGCCCGGCATCTCCGCATCCTCCGCTCCGCCGCGCACCTCGCGGCGGACAAGGGCCTGGAACGGGTCCAGATGCACGAGGTCGCGAAGGCGGCCGGCGTTGCGATCGGCACGCTGTACCGCTACTTCCCGTCGAAGACGCACCTGTTCACCGCCGTGATGGCCGAGCAGGTCGATCGCCTCAACGAGAGCGTCACCCGCCCGAAGCCCGGCACCAGCCCCGAGGACGCGGTGGGCGATCTGCTGGTGAGCGCGAGCAGGCAGCTGCTGCGCCGGCCCGCGCTGGCGACCGCGATGCTCAACTCGTCCTTCGCCGCCAACGCCGCCGCGGTCGCCGATGCGGGCCGGATCGACAGCACGTTCCGCGACATCGTCCTGCGGGCACTCGGCATCGACAACCCCACCGCGCAGGACGTCACCCTGGTCCGGCTGCTCATGCAGTGCTGGTACGGCGTGCTGCAGTCCAGCCTCAACGGTCGGGCCTCGATCCCGGACATGGAGAGCGACATCCGGCTCGCCTCCCGGCTGCTGCTCGGTCCCCGCTCCAACGCCGCCGACGCCTGACCCCGTACTCACACGAGGAGAGGGGGCGCCGCAAGGGTCTGTGCGTCCAATTCCTACAGTCAGGTCGGGATTAACCCGCGCGAGCGCCTGCGGATCCAAGAATTGGAGCGAAGTGCCCTTCGGCGCAGCATTCTGATCTTATGGCCGAATGGTCCGGCGCCCGCGTGGGAGTGCCGGACCATTTTGAGAGATTGAGTTATGGCGGAGTGATTGTGCGGACCGCTCCATAACATTAGCCGGCGGAAGGTAGGTCTACCCGCACCTCCTGTTTGATTTCCTTTTCAAGGACAGTACGATTCCCCAGTGGCTTTTTTAAGCGTAGGTCTACTTTGAACGCATGTCCAAGCAGGATGATGTTTCTCTGCTGCCAGGGAAAGGCGGGCGTGCAGGTGTCCAGGGTCTGAATTCTTGATATCCCCGCCGAAGGCTTTGATGGCGTCGTGGATATCGATGAAATAATGGCGGCAGGGTGCGAGCGGGTTCGACTCGGTCATGTCGTTTCCCCGCTGTTTATATCCTTCTCGACGATATCCCCGTTAGATCGCACGGTGTAGACGGGGGAGGTCGGTCACTTTCCAGCCGCAGAGTTCATCGGTTGTCTTGCCCCCGGTCCAGTACAGATCGCCCTCCTGGGTGACCGCGTTTCCGACCGGATGCGCGAAGGGGACTTCCGCCACGGAGAGCCTGTCAGTCTGTTTCCAGACGAGCGGTCATCCGTCGATGACGGTGACCGGCTCGCCACTGACCTTGTCGATGATCTTCCGCTCTGCCAGCGGTGCTTTCAGTCGGAATTCCACCTCCAGCCCGTAGCCTTCGAGCGTATGGAATTCCTCCTGCCAGGGGAAGACCGGTGCGCAGTTGTCACGCAACTGGACCGAGATACTCACCTGGGTGGCAGATTCCTCGGATTCCTTGTCCGTCACCTCGTAACAGGAGGTGCTGTCGGCTTTAGGAGGCCCTATGGTCATTATCGCGACGATGGTCCGCTCGTCATCCGAGACTGTCGCTCTGAGGACCTGATCCCAGTACGGCTGCCTGCCGCAGCCTGCCAGTAACGCGATCTGGCTGACAAAAAGCAGACTTAAAGCGGCCCTCCTCGGGATGGAAGCGGGCGCATAGGGCCTCTCCATTAGTCGATCTTCCGTTTCTTGATGTCTCCGCCGAACGGGTTCACTACAGTTTGGAGGTCAGTGAAACCCTGCTTGCAGGGGAAAAAGAAGGTTCCAGAGGTAGGCTTTTCGCGGTTGCTGTAGTCAGTGATCCCCTTGCCGGTGATGAGCCTGGATCCGCTGGCGCTGCCGGTGTGGAGGTGATGACGAGAAGGGGCGTCATCAGTAGTCCGGCAACGACTGCTTTCGCGAGGCGTTGATGCCCATGGGAGTCGACCGAGTAGGGGGTTGTGCACAAGCGCTCCGATCTCGGGTAAAGATCACCCAGCGCTTGGAACTTACGCACCGCCTGACCGTAAGTCAATTGATCTATATCGATACTCTGTGTGACAGCCTCCGGCTGGGACGCCCCTCTCGTTCGAGTTCATGATCGCCCACCGTATGGGCGCTCTGACCATGGCCAAGCGGCTCTTCGTCGACGGCCGGGGAGGGGAGTCCGAGGACTGGGTGCTCGCGGTGGTGGTTGCGCTCCGCAGGTGGAGTCCTTCGACTGCCGCGGGCTCACCGTGCGCGCCTGTCGGGCGGCTGGGATCATCTCCTCCGGCGGCTGAGCCGTTCCGGCTCGTCCTGATGACCGGGATCCGCTGTCAGGCGGCCCGCCGTACGGCTATCGTCCGAGGCTACCGGGCACGACTCGGAAGGGGAGCGGACGAATGACGCGGAAGATCGCCGTCAGCGGTACGGCGTCTGGCATCGGCAGAGCACTGGCCGGACTGCTGCGCGAGCAGGGCGACCAGGTGATCGGGATCGATCTGAAGGACGCCGACGTGTGCGCGGACCTCGGCACCCGGGACGGGCGGGCGCTGGCGGTGGAGTCGGTGCTGCGGCTGGCCGGCGGCGCGCTCGACGGCGTGGTCGCCTGCGCGGGCGTCGCCGGGGTCACCCCGCTGACGGTGCGGGTGAACTACTTCGGCGTCGTCGCCCTGCTGGAGGGGCTGCGCCCGGCGCTCGCCGCCGCCCCCGCGCCGCGCGCCGCCGTGGTGTGCTCGATCGCCGGCACCCACGCGGTGGACCCGGACGTGGTGGCGGCCTGCTTGGGCGGCGACGAGGACGCCGCGGTTGCCCTGGCGGAGCGGGCGATCGAGCGCGAGGCGGGGGCGCTGCTCTACCCGTCGTCCAAGTCGTCGCTGGCGCGGTGGCTGCGCCGCGTCGCGGTCACGCCCGAGTGGGCGGGCACGGGCATCTCGCTCAACGCGATCGCCCCGGGCATCGTGCTCACGCCGATGACGGCGCCGCTCTTCGCGGACGAGGCGATGCGCGCGGTCATGGCGACCGCCGTCCCCATGCCCCTCAACGGGCACGCCCGGCCCGAGGCGATCGGCGAGGCGCTGCGCTGGCTGATCAGCCCGGCGAACACCCACATGGCGGGGCAGGTCGTGTACGTGGACGGCGGCGCCGAGGCCACCGTGCGCGGCCCGGACGTCTACTGACCGAACGCGGCCGGCGAGAGCCAGGCGGGGGAACCGCATGTACACGGAGGGGGCGGCCCCCGCCGCGTGAGTCACTTCTTTGCCGCGGCGGCGTTCGGGATCCCGGTCATGTCGAGTTCGGCCACGCTGTAGGCCGCGTAGTTCTGGTACGGGCTGCGGCCGCTGAAGTACGGCGTGATCTGCGAGTCGAACTCCTCCACGGAGAAGACGCCGTCGGCCGCGGTGAACTTCCGCTCGACGGTCGGGGCCGCCATCAGCGCGACCATGTCGCCGTACACCACGAACACCTGGCCGTTGATCTCGTCGGCGGCGGGCGAGGCGAGATAGCTCACGAAGGTGCCCACCCGCTCGGGGGCCAGGATGTCCAGCCCTCCGGCGGTGTTCCCTCCGTCGGCGAAGACGTGCGCCGTCATGCCGGTGCGGGCGCGCGGGCAGATCGCGTTGGCGCGCACGCCGTAGCGGGACAGGCCCTGGGCGGTCGAGAGGGTCAGCGCCACGATGCCCGCCTTGGCGGCCGAGTAGTTCGGCTGGCCCGCGGAGCCGAAGAGGAACGCCTCGGAGGAGGTGTTGACGACACGGCCGTAGACCGGTCCGCCGGCGGCCTTGCTCGCCTCGCGCCAGTACGTGGCGGCCGCGCGGGACACCGCCGCGTGCCCCTTGAGGTGGACGCGGACGACGTCGTCCCAGTCGGACTCGGTCAGGTTGAACAGCATCTTGTCGCGGAGCACGCCCGCGTTGTTGACCAGGATGTCGAGGCCGCCGAACGTGTCCACCGCAGTCCGGACCAGGCGGTCGCCCATGGACCAGTCACTCACGTCGCCGGTCACCGCGACGGCTTCCCGGCCAAGTGCCTTGATCTCGGCCACGACCTCGTCGGCGGCCGGGCCCATGTCGTTGACGACGACATTGGCGCCGCGCGCGGCGAGCGCGAGCGCCTCGCTGCGGCCGAGTCCGGCACCCGCGCCGGTGACGACGGCGGTCCTGCCCTCCAAGCTGACGTTTGGGCTCATGTCCCTGCTCCTGTCCGATCACGATATGAGGGCATAAAACTAGTACGTATTCTAATTTCGGCCGAGGTGGCGTCCCACTCAGTGGAGGGGGCTCGTCGGCCGCCGAGCTGTGGTTGCCACTCACCGGGACACGAGCATTGTGGCGAATAAGAATTGATTCTAGTGTCGCCGTCAGGCCTGCCCGCAGATCCGGGCCGGCGTGGACGGGAACCACTGAATCGAGGAGAACCCCATGGCTGAGGCCGTCATCGTCGACGCCGCGCGCACGCCGGTCGGCAGGCGCAGGGGCGTGCTGTCGGGCCTGCACCCCGCCGATCTGCTCGGCCGGGTCCACAAGGGCCTGCTCGACCGGACGGGCGTGGCTTTGGACGCGATCGGCCCGGTGATCGGACAGGTGATCGGCGGATGCGTCACCCAGGCCGGGGAACAGTCGAACAACGTCACCCGCCAGGCATGGCTGCACGCCGGCCTGCCGTACACGACGGCGTGCACGACGATCGACTGCGCCTGCGGGTCCTCCCAGCAGGCGGTACACCTGGTCGCTGGTCTGATCGCGTCCGGCGCGATCGACGCCGGCATCGGCTGCGGCGTCGAGTCGATGAGCCGGGTCTTCCTCGGCCAGGCGCTCACGCCCGAGACCGGCAGCCCCTTCCCCGAAGGCTGGTCCCTCGACATGCCGGACCAATTCACCGCCGCCGAGCGGATCGCGCGCAAGCGCGGCATCACCCGCGCCGACGTGGACGCGTTCGGCCTCGTGTCGCAGCAGCGGGCCGCCAGGGCGTGGGCCGAGGGCCGGTTCGACGGCCAGATCATCCCGGTCGAGGCGCCCGTGATGGGGGAGGAGGGCCCGACGGGGGAGACCGCCGTCGTCACCCGCGACCAGGGGCTGCGCGAGACCAGCCTGGAGGCGCTGGCGAAGCTCGCCCCCGTCATCCCCGACGGCGTGCACACCGCCGGGAACTCGTCGCAGATCAGCGACGGCGCGGCGGCCGTGCTGCTGATGAGCGCGGAGAGGGCGGCGGCGCTCGGCCTGCGGCCCCGAGCCCGCATCGTCGCGTCCGGGATGGTCGGATCCGATCCCTACTACCACCTGGACGGCCCGGTGCAGGCCACCGAGCACGTGCTGCGCGCGGCGGGGATGGCCCTCTCCGACATCGACCTGGTCGAGATCAACGAGGCGTTCGCCTCGGTGGTGCTCTCGTGGGCCCAGGTGCACAAGGCCGACATGGACAAGGTCAACGTGAACGGCGGCGCCATCGCCCTCGGACACGCGGTCGGCTCCACCGGCGCCCGCCTGATCACCCAGGCGCTGCACGAGCTGGAACGGAGCGGCACGTCCACCGCGCTGATCACCATGTGCGCGGGTGGCGCCCACTCCACGGCAACCATCATCGAACGGATCTGAACGGCCAAGGCCTGATACCCCCGGACACGAAGGAAGACCCCATGAGCAGCAGGACATTCGTCATCGGCGTGGGCATGACGAAGTTCGAGAAGATCGAGACCCGAGACTGGGAGTACCCGGACATGGTCGCGGAGGCCGTCGGCGCGGCGCTCGCGGACGCCGGGATCGGCTACGACGCCGTGGAGCGCGCCGCCGTCGGCTACGTGTTCGGCCCCTCCACCGCCGGGCAGCGCGCCCTCTACGAGGTGGGGCTGACCGGCATCCCGGTGGTCAACGTCAACAACAACTGCGCCACCGGCTCCACGGCGCTGATGCTGGCCAGGGAGTGGGTCCAGGCCGGCCTGGCCGACGTCGCGCTCGCGGTCGGCTTCGAGAAGATGACGAAGGACGCCCTGAACCCCTCGGGCGGCATGCCCAAGGTGACCACCGTGGACCGGCACCTGAAGGTGATGGTGCCCAAGCGCGGCTGGGCCAACGCGCCGATGACCGCGCAGTTCTTCGGCAACGCCGCCCGCGAACACATGGAGAGGCACGGCACGACCGCCGCGCAGATCGCCTCCGTCGCGGTGAAGAACCACCGGCACTCGGTGAACAACCCCTACGCCCAGTTCCAGAGCGAGTACACGCTCGACCAGGTGCTCGGTGACAAGCCGATCCACGACCCGCTCACCCGGTCCCAGTGCTCGCCGACCTCCGACGGCGCGGCCGCGGCCGTCGTCGTCAGCGAGCGCTTCGTCCGCGAGCACGGCCTCGCCGGCCGAGCGGTCGAGATCCTCGCCCAGGCGCTGACCACGGACACGGAGGAGGCCTTCGCCACCAGGTCGGACATCGACGTCGTCGGCGCCCCGATGACGCGCGCCGCCAAGGAGCAGGTCTTCGCCCAGGCGGGGATCGGCATCGACGACGTCGACGTCATCGAGCTGCACGACTGCTTCTCGATCAACGAGATCCTCACGTACGAGGCGCTCGGCATGTGCCCCGAGGGGGAGGGCGGCAAGCTCGCCGAGTCCGGCGCCACGACGTACGGCGGCCGGTGGGTCGTCAACCCGTCCGGCGGCCTCATCTCCAAGGGACACCCGCTGGGCGCGACGGGACTGGCCCAGTGCGCCGAGCTGACCTGGCAACTGCGCGGCGAGGCCGGCGCCCGCCAGGTGGACGGCGCGAAGGTCGGCCTGCAGCACAACCTCGGGCTCGGCGGCGCCTGCGTCGTCACCCTGTACGGCGCGGGCACGCTGGACGGCTCCGAGACGGGCAGGGAGGGCTGAGCCATGCCGATCGACGTCGCCACGGCGCTCGGCGCGCCGCCCTCGGTCCGCGAGATCGGCTGGACCAGCCGTGACGTGCTGCTCTACCACCTCAGCCTGGGGGCGGGCCGCGGTGCGGACCCCGAACTGCCCTACACCTACGAGCGCGGCCTGCGCGTGCTCCCGACCTTCGCGATGGTCGCGGGTCAGGGCATCTCCGCCGGGGACCGCGGTCCCACCGCGATGCACCTGCCCGGCATCGACATCGACCTGCGCCGGATCCTGCACGCCGGACAGGGCCTCACGACGCACCGGCCGCTGCCCGCCTCCGGCGCCGCCACCGTCACCTCGCGCGTGGCGCACGTCTGGGACAAGGGCAAGGCCGCGGTCATCGTCATGGAGCAGTCCGCGGCCGACCCCGGCGGCGAGCCGCTGTGGACCACGACCATGCAGATCTGGGCGCGGGGCGAGGGCGGCTTCGGCGGCGACCCGGGGCCGGAGACCCCGTGGGCGGCGCCGGAACGGGAGCCCGACCACGTGCTCGACTCGCCCACCACGGCCCGGCAGGCCCTGCTGTACCGGCTCAACGGAGACCTCAACCCGCTGCACGCCGACCCCGGGTTCGCGCGGGCGGCCGGCTTCGACCGGCCGATCCTGCACGGCCTCGCGTCGTACGGCATCGTCGCCAAGGCGATCGTGGACGGCGTGCTCGACGGCGACGTGTCCCGGCTGACCGGCCTGTCGGTGCGGTTCGCCGGCTCGCTGTTCCCGGGCGAGACGATCCGGACCACGGTGTGGCGCGAGGACGACCGGCTGGTGCTGACCTCAACCTGCCCGGAACGCGACGACGCCCCCGTGCTCACGCACGCGACGGCGCAGGTCACGGCATGAGCGAGACGCATCCGGAGCTGACCGCCAAGGCGAACAACAAGGGCGTGGACGCGGCCGTCGCCGCGGCCCGCCGCGTGATCGCCTCGCTGCTGCACGCCGGCGACTGCTCGGACGCCGAGATGGCCGGGGTGGCGGAGCGGCTGAACGCCGTCGCCGATTACCTCGACGAGCACGCTCCCGCCGTGGAGGAACGGATGGTCGACATGTGGCGGGGTGAGGGCGTGACCCGGCACGATCCGGTCACCGGGCCGGAGAACGCGATCGCGCCTCCGCTCCAGCTCACCGGCAAGGACGACGGCTCGATCGAGGGCGTCGTCGTCCTGGGCATGCCGTACCAGGGACCGCCCGGGTTCGTGCACGGCGGCGTCTCCGCGCTGCTGCTCGACCACACGCTCGGCGTGGCCAACGCCTGGGGCGGCCCGTCCGGCATGACCGCCGAGCTGACCCTGCGCTACCACCGGCCCACGCCGCTGTTCGAGCCGCTGACCGTAACGGGACGCCAGGTCGCGGTCGACGGCTGCAAGATCTGGACCACCGGCACGATCTCGGCCGGCGGTGAGGTCTGCGTCAGCGCCGAGGGCCTGTTCATCGCCAAACACCTCCCACGCCCCCGCTGACTCCGTAGGTGGCCGGGCCCGGCGGATGCCGCCGGGCCCGGGTATGCCGCCGGGCAGCACGTTTGATCAGACACGCGAGGGGCTGGGCACGGCATGTGGGGATGCGCGCCGGTCACGACCGCGGTGAGGGCTGCCTATGCCGAAGAGTCATGTGTCGAGCATGGCAGTGACGATTGCCTCCTACGCCCACCGGGCGGATTCTGTTTGCTTTACACGGATGCCGCCGCTGCCATGATCGAAGGCGTGCGTATCGAGCTGGGACAGACGCTTCGGTGGAACTTCTACTTCGGCGGGCACCTGAGTACGGTGAGTCCGGTCCGGGTCGTCGAGCACACTGAGCACGGCCTGCTGTTGTGGTTGGCCACCGGATCACCGGTCTGGCGAGCTGACCTGCCCGACGGCGCGCATCTGCGCGACATTCCGCCAGAGGACCGGCCGGTGAACGGCTATCCGCTCCGCGTCGACCGCTGGCGTCAGGGAAGCGCTTTGATCTACCAGCCCATCGGGGCGGCGCACGCCGTCTGGTGGCTGTTCTCCAAGAAGCGACTCTCCCGGAGACCGCTCTTCCAGGGGTGGTACGTGAATCTGGAGCGGCGTGTTCGGCGAGGTGAGGACATCGACATCAGTGATCTCGAGCTTGACATCGCTGTGGCATCGGATCGGAGCTGGAGATGGAAGGACGAGCGGTCCTTCACCGACAAGATCGGTCATCCCGCTTACTGGACAGCCGAGGAAGCTGCGGCCATCCGCGATGAAGGCCACCGGGTGGCCCAACTGGCGGAGACCGGGCGGTTCCCCTTCGACGGGAGCTGGTGTGATTTCGCGCCGCCGTCCGAGTGGTCCCTGCCGGAGCTGCCCGCCAAGCCGACGACCAGCTTGCTTCGTACTGGCTCTTGAGACGGAGCAGGGTCCAGAAGTCCAAGGGGATCGGCACAAGCCCGCTGGCATGCGTGGCCGGACCAAACGAGGGCGAAATAGGACGTCTCGCCGCGTCCTTCTTCGCAGCGGGGCATCTCTTCGTCATCCGCGTTTCTCGGCGTGGCCGCCGAACTCGCTGCGCATCGCGGACAGCGCCGCGTCGGTGAAGTGTCCGAGCCCGCGCGACTCGAATCGTTCGATGAGCGCCGACGTGATGACCGGGGCGGGCACGCTCTCGTCGATCGCCGCGTTCACAGTCCAACGGCCTTCGCCAGAGTCGGATACGCGGCCCTCGAAGCCGTCGAGCTGAGGTGACCGGGCGAGCGCGTCGGCGATCAGGTCGACGAGCCATGACCCGACGACCGAGCCGCGCCGCCAGACCTCGGCGACGTCGGCGACGTCGATGTCGTACTGATACGCCTCGGGATCTCGAAGAGGAGCGGTCTCGGCGTCGGTGGCGCGGCCCTTCTCGCCCACGTTGGCGTGCCGGATGATGGACAGCCCCTCCGCGATCGCGCCCATCATCCCGTACTCGACGCCGTTGTGGACCATCTTCACGAAGTGGCCGGCACCGCTGGGTCCGCAGTGCAGATAGCCATCGGGCGCGGTCCCGTTCCGCGTTCTGCTGGGCGTGGGTTCAGCGTCGCCCCTACCGGGCGCGATGGTGCGGAACACCGGGTCCAGTCTCCGTACGGCCGCGTCTTCGCCACCGATCATGAGGCAGTAGCCGCGTTCGAGGCCCCAGACCCCGCCAGAGGTCCCGCAGTCCACGTAGTGGAGCCGCTGTGCGGCGAGCCGCTTCGCGCGGGCGATGTCGTCCCGGTAGAAGGAGTTGCCGCCGTCGATCACGGTGTCGTCCGGTTCGAGCAGCGGGACCAGCTCGTCGAGCGTCGGCTGTACGACGGCGGCGGGCAGCATGAGCCAGACGGCCCGTGGCTTCTCGAGCTTGGCCACGAGGTCCTCGAGCGAGGTCGCTCCGATCGCGCCCTCGCCCGTGAGTTCCCGCACGGCTGTCTCGTCGAGGTCATAGACCACGCACCGGTGGCCGTCGCGCATCAGCCGTCGGACGAGGTTGGCGCCCATTCTTCCGAGCCCGACCATGCCGAGCTTCATCGGTCTGGCGGTCGTCATGGCATCCCCTAGATCTTCTTCAGCCTCCGGTAGCGGCGGATGAGACAGTTGGTCGACGAGTCGTGGGCGAGCTCGGGCTCGGCTGCGGCCTGCAACTCGGGCGCGATCTGTCCCGCGAGCACCTTGCCGAGCTCGACGCCCCACTGGTCGAAGGAGTCGATCCCCCAGATCGTTCCCTGGGTGAACACGCTGTGCTCGTAGAGCGCCACGAGAGTGCCGAGCCGGTGTGGGGTGAGCCGCTCGGCGAGCAGCACGTTGGTGGGACGGTTGCCCTGCATGACCCGATGCGGTACGACGCCCGGCGCCGTGCTCTCGGCCCGTACCTCCTCCTCGGTCCGGCCGAAGGCGAGTGCCTGCGCCTGCGCGAAGACGTTCGCCGACAACAGGTCCTGGTGGTCGCCCAGCGGGTTGAGGCTCTTGGCGAAGCCGATCAGGTCGAGCGGGATCAGCCGGGTGCCCTGGTGGATCAGCTGGTAGAAGCTGTGCTGGCCGTTCGTGCCCGGCTCACCCCAGTAGACCGGGCCGGTGTCATAGTCGACGACGCGGCCGTCGCGGCTGACATGCTTGCCGTTCGACTCCATCGTCAGCTGTTGCAGGTAGGCGGGAAACCGCTTCAGATACTGCTCATACGGCATGACGCCGATGGTCTGCACCCCGAAGAAGTTCACGTACCACACGGCGAGCAGCCCCAGCAGCACCGGCAGGTTCACTTCGAGCGGAGCCGTGCGGAAGTGCACGTCCATTTCGTGGAAGCCCCCGAGCATCTCACCGAAATGCTCGGGACCGATGGCGATCATCGTCGACAGTCCGATGGCGGAGTCCATCGAGTAACGGCCGCCGACCCAGTCCCAGAAGCCGAACATGTTCGCGGGGTCGATGCCGAACTCTGCGACGCGCGCGGCATCGGTCGAGACCGCGACGAAGTGCTGGGAGACCGCGCTCTCGCTGCCCAGCTGGCCGATCACCCAGTCGCGCGCCGAATGAGCGTTGGTGAGGGTCTCCAGCGTGCCGAACGTCTTGGAGCAGACGATGAACAACGTCTCGTCGGCGAACAGGTCGCGGGTCGCCTCGATGAGATCGGTGGAGTCGACGTTGGAGACGAACCGGAACGTCAGATCGCGCCGGCTGTAGTGGCGCAGCGCCTCGTAGGCCATGACCGGCCCGAGATCGGAGCCACCGATGCCCACGTTCACGACGTTCTTGATCGGCTTGCCGGTGTAGCCCTTCCACTGCCCCGAGCGAACCTGCCGGGCGAAGGCCGCCATCCGGTTGAGGACGTCGTGGACCTCCGGGACGACATCGACGCCGTCGACGGTGAGCGAGGCGCCTTCCGGCATCCGCAACGCGATGTGCAGCACCGACCGGTGCTCGGAGGTGTTGATCGGCTCGCCCCGGAACATCATGTCCCTGCGCTGCTCAAGCTCCGATTCCCGGGCGAGCTCGATCAGCAGGCGCAGCGTCTCGTCGGTGACGCGGTTCTTCGAGTAGTCCAGATACAACCCGGTGGCCTCGGCGCACATGCGCTCGCCACGGCGGGGATCCTCGGCGAACAGCTCGTGCAGATGCCGCCCGCCGATCTCGGTGTGGTGCTGCTCAAGCGCCTTCCACGAAGCTCGCTCACGGAGCGGGACGGTCGGCATCGGTTTCTCCGATCATCGGCGGGACGGCCGGCGGCCGGCCACGCGTTCGCGGGCGACCTGCGACACGCGTTCCGGGGTGAACCCGAACTTGGTGAGCAGTTGTTTGAGCGGTGCGGAGGCGCCGAAGGTGTGCATCCCGACGACGGCGCCCCCGGTGCCGATGTAGCGATCCCAGCCGAACGTCGACGCCTGCTCGATCGCGACCCGGGCCGTGACGTCCGGCGGGATCACCTGGTCGCGGTACTCCTCGGGCTGACGGTCGAACAGCTCCCAGCACGGCATGCTCACGACGCGGGCGCCGATGCCTTCGGCGGACAGTTCGTCGCGTGCGGCCAGCGCGAGCGCCACCTCCGATCCGGTGGCGAGCAGGATCACGTCCGGGGCGCCCGACGGGGCGTCCGCCAGTACGTAGGCACCCTTCGCGACTCCGGACGCGGCGCCGAGCCCGGATCGATCGAAGGTGGGAAGGGCCTGCCGCGACAGGACCAGCGCCGCGGGCTCCCGGTGGAGTCCGGCGACCACTCGCCAGGTCTCGACGACCTCGTTCGCGTCCGCGGGCCGGAACACCAGCAGCCCCGGCATGGCGCGCAGCGACGCGAGCTGTTCGACGGGCTGGTGGGTGGGACCGTCCTCCCCGACACCGATCGAGTCGTGGGTGAAGATGTGCAGGACCGGGATCTCCATCAGCGCGGACAGGCGGATCGCGGCGCGCGCGTAGTCCGAGAAGATCAAGAACCCGGACCAATACGGCCGCAGCTTGGTGAGCGCCATGCCATTGGCGATCGCGGCCGCCGCGTGCTCCCGTACACCGAAATGGAGGTTTCGTCCTGAGCGGTCGCCGGGCTGGAAGTCCTTGGCGCCGTCGAAGACCAGACGTGTCTTCGTCGACGGCGCGAGGTCGGCCGAGCCGCCCAGCAACCAGGGCACCGCCTGGGCCAGGGCGTTCAGCACACGGCCGGAAGAGTCACGGGTGGCGATCCCCTTGGGGTCCGGCGGGAAGCTGGGCAGCGCCGCCTCCCAGTCGTCCGGGAGCTCCCGTCGCTGGATGCGCTCAAGCTCATCGGCCGCCCGCGGATGGGCGTCACGGTACGCCTTGAGGCTGTCCTCCCACGCGGTTCTGGCCCTGTCGCCGCGGGTGCCGATTCCTTCGGCGAACCAGTCATAGACCTGCGGTGGGACGAAGAAGTCGGCATCCTCCGGCAGGCCGAAGAAACGCTTGGCCGCCCGCACGCCGTCCGGGCCCAGCGGCGCTCCGTGAGCTTTCGGCGTGTCCTCCACCGGTGAGCCGTATCCGATATGGCTGTGCACCACCACGAGAGTGGGCCGCTCGGTCTCGGCCTTGAACGTGTGTAGCGCCCGGCTCACTGCGTCGATGTCGTTCGCGTCGGCCACGGTCGTCACGTTCCAGCCGTAGGAGAGGAAGCGCGCGGCGACGTCCTCGGTGAAGGTGATCCCGGTGTAGCCCTCGATCGTCACGCGGTTCGAGTCGTAGATCCAGCACAGCTTGGACAGCCGCAGGTGGCCCGCGAGCGAGGCGGCCTCGGAGGAGATCCCCTCCATCATGCAGCCGTCGCCGGCCAGCGCGTACACGTCGAAGTCGAACAGGGGGAAGCCGTCCCGGTTGTAGCGGGCGGCGAGCCACTGGCCCGCGATCGCCATGCCGACCGAAGTCGCGACGCCTTGGCCGAGGGGACCGGTTGTCGCCTCGACACCGCTGGTCAGGCGGTATTCGGGGTGGCCGGGACAGTGCGAGCCGAGCTGGCGAAACGACTTCAGGTCATCGAGCGTGACCGCGCGGCGGCCGAGGATCTCATAGTCGGGATCGACGGCATGGACTCCGGTCAGATGGAACAGCGACCACAGCAGCGCCGAAGCATGACCCTCCGAGAGCACGAACCGGTCGCGGTTCGGCCAGATCGGGTCGGCGGGGTCGAACCGCAGGAAACGCTGCCACAACGTGTAGGCGACCGGAGCGATGTCCAGCGGAGTGCCGGGGTGCCCCGAGCCCGCGGCCTGGATCGCGTCCATGCACAGGCCGCGGATCGTGTTGATGGAAAGTGTGTCGAGATTGGTCATGATCTGCGTGGCCTCCTCCTGACGGAAACCTGGCGGTGCGCGATGGCGGTGCCGGTCCGATCCCGGAGATCGCAGGTCGGCGCGAGACTCTGGCGCGAACTCTCTGCAATGGCAGTATTGACATGTCCGACATCCAGGCTACTTGGGCGTGGCCGCGCCGGTGTGATCCCTGGGTTGCCGGTTGCCGGTTTTATCACCTCCACCGGGCGGGAAAGTAAACGCGACGGTGTCCTGCGGGTTGATCGTCTCCCACCTGCGGATCGATCCCGGTCACGTACGCACGTACGTGGGGATCCAGCGGCCGTCGTCGGTGAGGCGGTCGGCGCTGGACGGCCCCCACCCGCCGCGCGCGTACCTCTCCGGTGGCGTCTCGAAGTCGAGGATGGGATCGACGATGCGCCATTCCTCTTCCACGACATCCTGGCGGGCGAAGTGGCGCGGGTCGCCGGAGAGCGCGTCCGCGAGGATCCGTTCGTAAGCGCTTTCCGCCTGACCCGGCTGGGCCGCGAAGTCGACCGACACCGGCACGTCGCGAATCGCGTCGGCCTCGCCCGGGGCCTTGGCGAGCAGGTCGAAGGTGACCCCGGGATCGGGTTCCAGCCGGAACCGTACGATGTTGGATCGCGGGCGGCCGGCGTCGCCGGACAAGAACAGCATGCAGGGCGGCTGGCGAAGCCGGACCGCGACCTCGGTGCTGGTGACCGCGAGCGCCTTACCCGTCCTGATCAGGAACGGGACGTCGACCCAGCGCCAGTTTTCGATCCACAGCTTCATCGCGGCGTAGGTTTCGGTGGTCGACCCGGCGGCCACCCCCGGCGTATCGAGATAGCCGGCGTATTGGCCCCGGACCACATCGTCCGGATCGATCGCCCGTATCGCGCGCATCAGCCGACGCTTCTCATCGCGTTCGGTCTCGGCGCTGTCGTCGGCCGGCGGATCCATCGTCAGGTACGCCAGGACCTGCAGCAGGTGGTTCTGCACGACATCGCGGACGGCACCCACCGCGTCGTAGAACGCCCCCCGGCCGGCGACGTCGAACGCCTCGGCCATCGTGATCTGCACGGCCGCGACATGGTCGCGGTTCCAGATGGGCTCCAGCAGGCTGTTGGCGAAGCGGAACATCACGAGATTCTGGACCGGCTCCTTGCCGAGGAAATGGTCGACGCGAAGCAACCGCTCCTCCGAGAAGTACCGGTGCAGGTGCGTGTTGAGCTGCCGCGCGGAGGCCAGGTCGTGACCGAACGGCTTCTCCACCACGAGCCGGCCCCGGGTGTTCAGCCCCACGGCGCCCAATCCTTCGGCTATCGGCGCGAACAGTGGAGGTGGCACGGCCAGATAAATGGACGGCGAACGCGTCGTCGGCGATGTGCCGCGCGAGTTCGGTGTAGACCGCCGGTTCGGTCACATCGCCGGTGACCAGCACCAGCCTCTCGGCGAGCGCGCCGAACACGTCCTCATCGACCTGTCCGTACGCGGTCGTAACGCTGTCGTGGACGTGTTGCCGCAGCGTGGCGATGTCCCGATAGCCGCGGGCCACGCCGATGACCGGGACGTCGAGTATGCCGCGGGCGGTGAGCCGATACAGCGCTGGAATGACCATCTTCTCGGCGAGATCCCCGGCGATGCCGTACAGCACCAGGACCTGCCCTCGCGGTACGTTCATGATGCCCCCACTCGGCTCCTGGACGTCTAGCCGCACCCCTACCCACCGACCTGGTTCGCCACATCACGACGGACTTCGATCGCATCGAGAACCGGGCCCGTGAATGCGGATCGCTCCAAGGGGAAAGCCGACCGGCCGCGAGGCTTCCGTTCCTCGGGCGCTGACGGCCATGCATAGTCCGTTTCTTGTCGGCTGGCGCTGTTATGGTCGCGGCCATGGCCAACCGTTCCTACCTCTACTCCGCAGACTCGCTGCCCAGCGTGGGGGACATTCCGACGCCGGTCCGGTGCATCTCTGAGCACAATTGGAGTATCCCGCTCGCGCACAAGTTGCTGGTCGGACGTGAGACGGCTGTCGTTCCGTCCATGATCTGGAGCGCGCGCATCGGCATCGCCGCGGATTTCGCCGGTGGCTCGAAACTGCTCGGAGACCTCCTGCAGGTGGTGGGCCAGGGGCTTGCGGACCGCGAATTCGCCGCATGCGTCGACAAGACCATGGCCCACCTGGACAAGCAGCAGGGGAAGTTCTTTCTGCTGGAGACGGGGGAGATCATCTCAATCGCCGGCAATGATCTCGAGCAGGAGGTGCGTGATCTGGTCGCCCACGACATCCCCGCTGCCGTGGCCCAGGCCGAAGCGGCGCTCGCCGGTGACAACGATGAGTGGCTCGCGTCCGTGCGCGCCGACTGGCAGGACCACTTCGGACCCTTTTACAGCGAGTGGCTTTACTACTCCTTCCCGACTTCGGTGAGCGAATAGTCCCCATCGACCTGCGGGTCGCGCAGGAGTGGGGTGCGCTCCCTTCGGGGAGGCAGGACGGCGGAACCCCGCCACGTGGGCGGGGTTCCGCTTCTTTCTGGCCGGACCACTCAGGAGGAGCGGCCGCTCACGGAGATCTCCACGTGGTGGCGGACCACCTTGCCGGTTGCGTTGCGCGGCAGCGGCTCCGTGGTGATCCGCCAGCGGGACGGCACCTTGAAGTAGGCCAGCTCGCCCCGGGTGTGCGCCCGGAGCTCCTCCTCGCTGACGGGGTGCTCGCCGTTCGTGACGACCACGGCCATGACCTCCTGGCCGAGGTCGGGGTGGGGGACGCCGATGACGACGCACTCCAGCACCGCTGGGTGTTCCGCCAGGACATTCTCGATCTCGGCGGGGTAGACGTTCTCGCCGCCGCGCAGGATCAGGTCGGAGCGCCGGGTGGTGAGGCGGAGCCGTCCCTGCTCGATAACGCCGATGTCGCCGGTGTGCAGCCACCGGTCGGCGCGGATGGTCAGTTCGGTGGCCGCCGGGTCCTTCCAGTAGCCGAGCATGTTGAACGGGCTGCGCACGCAGATCTCGCCCTCCTCACCCTCGGGCAGCGGCTCGCCCAGCGGGTCGCGGATCTCCACCCGTACGGTGGCGGTGGGACGGCCCAGCGTGCCGGGCGCCTCCGCGAGGTCAGCGGGGGTCGCCACGGACACGGCGGTCGAGGTCTCGGTCAGGCCGTAGCTGTCCACCAGGGCCTGCCGGGCGACCGGCAACGCTTTACGCAGCCGCTCCTTGAACGCGGTCGAGGACGGCGCGGACGCCAGCGCGAAGGCGGTCAGCGAGGAGAGGTCGTACGCCGACAGGTCGCCGTGCTCGATCAGCCGGTGCGCCATCGTGGGCACGGCGCCCCAGTTGGTGACCCGCTCCTTCTCGATCAGCCGCAGCACCCGGTCCACGTCGAAGGCGCCCTGGTGCATGACCACGGCGCTGCCGGTCGCCAGGCGGGGCACGGCGAGGTTGTGCAGGCCGGCGATGTGGAACAGCGGCAGGGCCAGCAGGTAGCGCCGGTCGGCGGAGTCGGTCGGGTCGCCGAACGCGCGGGCAATGGCGTCGTTCATCCGGTGGTACTCGATGACCGAGGTCACGCTCCGGTGTGAGTGGACCGCGCCCTTCGGCCGCCCGGACGTCCCGCTGGTGTAGAGGATGACGGCGGGGTCGTCCTCGGCGACGTCGGCGGTGGGCAGGGCGGCGTCCGGATGACTGCGGGCCAGCCGGGGGATGTCGTCCTCGACGGTCAGGATGGTCACGTCGCCCTCGACCGGCTCGGCGCGCTTGGCGTCCGCGATGAGCACCACGGGCTCGGTGTGGCCGATCGCGTACGCGACCTCGCGGCGCGACCACCAGGCGTTGTAGCCCACGGCGACGGCGCCGAGCGCGACCGTGGCCCAGAACGAGACGATCCAGGCGGGGGAGTTGGCCGCGTTGACGGCGACCCGGTCACCGGGGCGCACGCCGTACTCGTCGCGGAGCGCGGTGGCCAGCGACGCGACCTGGGCGAGGTGCTCGGCGAAGCTCAGCCGCTCGCTCGCTGTCACGATGTAGTCGCGGTCGCCGAACCGGGCGGAGTCGGCCAGGACCTCTCCGAGCGAGCGGGCGCGGTTCTTGAAGACCTGCATGCGCGCGCCGAGGACGTCCTCCTCGACCAGCTCGAAATCGCCGCCGGGACCGGTGAGTCGGGTCATGGCGGCGAGGGCAGCCGCTCTCGGATCTGTCGACGTGGACATCAGTTCCCTCTCGTGCCGCGGGGAGTCCGTCTTCCTGGCCGCCAATTCTGGTTTTCGAGCGCGCCGCCGAACGCGTTTTCCCGGTCAGCGGGACTGCCCGGCCTGCGCAGGCGGGCCCACATCACCATTGCGTTGTGCGACACGAGACGATCGCCGACCTGCTGCTCGACCGGGTGGGCGACGACCGCCCGGGCCTGCGGACCCGCGAGCGGACCTGGACCTGGGACGAGGTGGTGCGCGAGAGCGCCGCCCGGGCGTCCCTCGCCAGGGAGCTGCGGGCACCGGGCCCCTTCCACATCGGGGTCCTGCTCGACAACGTGCCGGAGTACGTCTTCTGGCTCGGCGCGGCGGCGCTCAGCGGCGCCTCGATCGTCGGCATCAACTCGACCCGTCGCGGCGCGTACCTGGAGCAGGAGGTCAGGCATGCCGACCTCCAGCTCGTCATCACCGACGAGGCCGGGCTGAAGCTGCTCGACGGCCTCGACATCGGCGTGGACCGCGACCGCTTCCTCCTCGTGGACGGCGAGGAGTACGCGGGGCGGGTCGCCGCGCACGCCTGCGAGCCGGTGCGCGACCCGGAGATCACGGCGGCGACCCGGATGCTGCTGCTGTTCACGTCGGGGACCACCGGCGCGTCCAAGGCCGCGATCTGCTCGCAGGGGCGGCTCGCCGCGCTGGGCTACGCCAACTGCGCGAAGTTCGGCGTCACGCGGGACGACGTCACCTACTGCTGCATGCCCCTGTTCCACGGCAACGCGGTGATGGCACTGTGGACGCCCTCGCTGACGGCGGGCGCCTGCGTCACCCTCGTGCCCACGTTCTCCGCGTCCGGATTTCTGCCCGACGTCCGGTTCTACGGGGTCACGTTCTTCACGTACGTCGGAAAGGCCATCGCGTACATCCTGGCCACGCCGGAGGCGGCGGACGACGCGGACAACACGCTCACGCACGCCTTCGGCACCGAGGCCTCGCCGGAGGACCAGGCCGAGTTCCTGCGCCGTTTCGGCTGCCGGCTGATCGAGGGCTACGGGTCGAGCGAAGGGTCCGGCATGATTCGGCTCGCGCCCGAGGGGCCCGCGAGCGCGCTGGGTCGGCCCGCCCACGGCGGTGTCGTCGTCGTCGACCCGGAGACCAGGGAGCCGCGTCCCCGCGCCGCGCTCGACGAGCACGGCCGGGTGACCAACGCCGAGGAGGCGATCGGCGAGATCGTCGACACCGAGGGCGCGGCGAAGTTCGAGGGCTACTACAAGAACGACGCCGCGAACGCGGAGCGGGTACGGCACGGCTGGTACTGGACCGGCGACCTCGGCTACGTCGACGAGGCGGGCTACATCTACTTCGCCGGACGCTCAGGCGACTGGATCCGGGTGGACGGGGAGAACATCTCCGCGCTCCTGAGCGAACGCGTCCTGCGCCGCCACCCGCAGATCGTCGCCGCCGCCGTCTTCGGGGTGCCCGACGCCCGGTCGGGCGACCAGGTGATGGCCGCGATCGAGGTTCCCGAGGGGGTGGGCTTCGAGGACCTCGGCCTGCCCGCCTTCCTCGCCGAGCAGGCGGACCTCGGCACCAAGGGGACGCCCCGCTACGTCCGGGTGTCCCACGCGCTGCCCGCCACCGGTTCGGGCAAGCTCCGCAAGAAAGAGATGCAGCATGACGGCTGGCGGACCGACGACGCGGTGTACCGCTGGGTCGGCCGCGGCGAGCCCCATTACACCCTGATGACCGGCGAGGACAAGACCGCGCTGCGCGAGGAGTTCCACGCCAACGGGCGCCGGCGATTCCTGCCGTAGCCCGTCCCGGCTCAGCAACCCAAGTAGGAGAGCGGAACATGGATCTGCGCGAGACCGCCGCGCAACGAGAGCTGCGCAAGGAGCTGCGAAGCTACTTCGCGGGTCTCATGCCGGAGGACGAACGCCGCCGGGTCGGCGAGGCGGGCGTCGGGGGTGACCGCTTCCGCGAAGTGGTCAGCCGGCTCGGCGCCGACGGCTGGCTCGGCGTCGGATGGCTGGCGGAGTACGGCGGGCAGGGCCGGTCGATCGAGGAGCAGTACATCTTCTTCGACGAGGTCCAGCGGGCCGGGCTGCCGTTCCCGTTCGTCACCGTCAACACGGTCGGCCCCACGCTGATGAGCCACGGGTCGGAGGAGCAGAAGAAGCGCTTCCTGCCCGGCATCCTCTCCGGCGACATCGTGTTCGCGATCGGCTACACCGAACCCGACGCCGGCACCGACCTGGCGTCCCTGACCACCCGAGCGGTCCAGGACGGCGACGAGTTCGTCATCGACGGCAGCAAGATCTTCACGAGCGGCGCGAACACCGCCGACTACGTGTGGCTGGCCTGCCGTACCGACCCGGACGCGCCGAAGCACAAGGGCATCTCGATCCTGATCGTCCCGACGGAGGCGCCCGGGTTCTCGTGGAGCCCGATCCGCACCGTGGGCGGCATGGTCGTGACCGCCACGTACTACAGCGGCGTCCGGGTGCCCGCCACCGAGGTGGTCGGCGAGGTCGACGGCGGCTGGCGGCTCATCACGCACCAGCTCAACCACGAGCGGATCGGGCTCGCCGCCCTCGGCGGGCGCATGATCCAGCTCTGGGAGAGCGTCCTCGGCTGGGCCAAGGAGAACGGCGCCATCGAGCTGCCGTGGGTCCAGCGGGACTTCGCCCGCACCTACGCCAAGCTGGAGGCGATGCGCCTGCTGAACTGGAAGATGACCAGCGCGGTGGCGCGGGGCACCCTGTCCGGAGCCGACGCTGGCGCGGCCAAGGCGTACGGCACCGAGACCCACATCGACGTGCAGCGCACCCTCACCGGCATCCTCGGCGCGGCCGGGCGGATCCGTCCCGAGTCGCCCGGTGCCGTGCTCGCCGGGCAGATCGAGCAACTGTCCCGGCAGGGCATCGTCAACACCTTCGGCGGCGGCGTGAACGAGATCCTCAGGGACATGGTCGCCACCCAGGGGCTCGGCCTGCCCCGGCTGGGGCGCGGCGCATGAACGAGACGTACGAGGAGCGGCTGCGGGCCTTCGTCGGCCGCGAGATCAACCCGCTGAAGTCCGGCCAGGAGCCGGTCAACCGGCCGATGATCCGACACTGGGTCGAGGCCATGGAGGACGACAACCCGATCTATCTGGACGAGGAGGCCGCCCGCGACGCCGGCAGGGACGGGATCGTCGCGCCCGCCTCCATGATCCAGGCGTGGACGATGCGCGGGTACGCCGCGACGACGGCGGCGAAGGGCGGCGGCGGCCCCGCCGACGAGCTGACCGACCTGCTCGCCGAGGGCGGCTACACCTCGGTGGTGGCGACCGACTCGGAGTTCGAGTTCCACCGCGAGCTGGTGCCCGGCGACCACGTTGCCGCGCGGGAGGTCGTCGAGTCCATCTCGCCGGAGAAGACCACCGCCCTGGGCGCGGGCCGCTTCATCACGTCGCTGCGGACGTACCACGACCAGGACGGCGAGGTCGTGGCCGTGCAGCGCTGGCGCATCCTGCGGTTCCGGCCGAAGGAGAAGCCCACCGGGAAGCCGGACGCGACGCCCGCCGAGACGCCGGACGCGAAGCCCGTGGGGAAGCCGGACGCGAAGCCGGACACGAAGCCCGCCGAGACGCCGGAGCCGAAGGCGCGGCGACCCCGCCCCGCGCTCAACAAGGACAACGCGTTCTGGTTCGAGGCGGCGCGCGAGCACCGGCTGCTGATCCAGCGGTGCGCGGCGTGCCGGACGCTGCGCCACCCGCCCGGCCCCTGCTGCCCGGAGTGCGGTTCGTTCGAGTGGGACACCGTGGAGGCATCCGGCCGAGGGCACGTCTACAGCTTCGTGGTCAACCACCATCCCCGCCATCCGGCGTTCGAGTTCCCGATGATCGTCGCGGTCGTGGAGCTGGCCGAAGGCACCCGGCTGATCACCAACCTGGTCGGTGTCACCCCGGAGGAGGTCGAGATCGACATGCCGGTCGTCCTCGAATGGCTGGACCCAGACCCCGAATTGTCGCTTCCGGTGTTCCGGCCGGTCGCCCAGGAAGGTCACTGATGAACTTCACCCTTGACGAAGAGCTCGAAGCGATCCGCGACCTGGCACGGAAGATCTTCGCCGACCGCGCCACCACGGAGCGGGTGCGGGAGGTGGAGAACTCGCCGGCGCGTGTGGACGAGAGCCTGTGGGCCGAGCTGGGCAAGGCGGGCCTGCTCGGCATCGCGGCGCCGGAGGAGGCCGGGGGCGCCGGCCTCGGACTCGGCGCGCTGTGCGTCCTGCTGGAGGAGCAGGGCCGTGTCGTGGCCCCGGTGCCGCTGTGGGCGGCATCCGTCGGCGCGCTGGCGATCGCCGCGCACGGCACCGCCGAGCAGCGCGAGAGCCTGCTGCCCGGCTTCGTGGAGGGATCGTCGCGGCTCACGGTGGCGCTGGAGGAGTTCGGGCCGTACGCCCCCGGCGAGCCCCAGTGTGTGGCCCGGTGTGTGACGCAGCGTGTGGCACAGGGCGCGGCCACGAAGGACCGCGGCCGGCCCGGAGGACAGGGCAGTGGACATGACAGGGGGCAGGACGGCGACGGCTGGCGGCTGACCGGCGTCAAGGCGGTCGTGCCGTCGCCCTTCGGCGCCGGGCACGTCCTGGTCGCCGCCCGCGCCGAGACCGGCACCGGGCTGTTCCTGGTCGCCGCCGACGCGGACGGCGTGACCTGGGAGCGGGCCGAGACCACGAGCCACGACCTCAGCGCCAACCTGATCCTCTCCGACGCCCCCGCGCAGGCGGTGGGCGAGCCCGGGACCGGCGTCCTCGACTGGGCCGTCGAGCGCGCCTCGGTCGCGCTCGCCGCCGTCCAGCTCGGCGTCGCCCAGGGCGCGCTGCGGCTCGCCGCCGGCTACCTCAGCGAGCGGAAGCAGTTCGGCCGTCCGCTGGCCACGTTCCAGGCGGTGCAGCACCAGCTCGCCGACTGCTACATCGACATCGAGGCCATGGGGGTCGCCCTGTGGCAGGCCGTCACCACGATCGAGGAGGGCGAGCCCGCCGCGGCCGCCGCCCTGGTCGCCAAGTGGTGGGCGGGTGAGGCCGGGCTGAACGTCGTCCACCGTGTCCAGCACGTCCACGGCGGCATCGGCGTCGACGTCGACTACCCGGTGCACCGGTACTTCCTCTGGGGCAAACAGATCGCGGGCACCCTCGGCGGCGCCGGCGCGGATCTCGCCCGCCTCGGCACGGTGCTGGCCGCCGGGCCGGTGGTGTCATGACCGCGCCCATCGGAACGCACGCCGAAAAGACCGCGGCGAAGTCCGCCGAGAAGCGCGTCGCGAAGGCGGGCCTGACGTACGACGAGGTGACGGTCGGCGATCGGCTCCCCGAGCTGTCGATCCCGCTGACCAGGACCCTGATCGTCGCGACCGCCATCGCCAGCCGTGACTATCAGGACGTGCACCACGACCCCGAGCTCGCGGTCGAGCGCGGATCCAAGGACATCTTCATGAACATCCTGACCAGCAACGGCCTGGTCGAACGGTTCGTCACCCGCTGGGCCGGCCCGGCCGCGGTCGTCACCGCGATCAGGATCCGGCTCGGCGCGCCCAACTATCCCGGCGACACGATGGTGCTGACCGGCGACGTCACCGCGAAGGACGACGCGGAGAACCGGGTCGAGGTCGCCGTGCGCGGCGTGAACGCGATCGGTCCGCACGTGACGGGCACCGTCGTCGTACGGCTCCCGAAGGGAGATGACGCGTGACCGGCCCCAGCCCCCTGTCCGGAGCCGCGGCGATCGCGGGCATCGGCGCCACCGAGTTCTCCAAGGACTCCGGACGCAGCGAGCTCCAGCTCGCCTGCGAGGCGGTGCTCGCCGCCGTCGCCGACGCCGGGCTGAAGCCGTCCGACGTCGACGGCCTCGTCACGTTCACCGCCGACACCAACGCCGAGATCCACGTCGCGCGCAACACCGGCATCGGGGAGCTGACGTTCTTCTCCCGGATCGGGTACGGCGGCGGCGCGGCCTGCGGCACGCTCCAGCAGGCCGCGATGGCCGTCGCCACCGGCGTCGCCGACGTGGTCGTCTGCTACCGCGCGTTCAACGAGCGGTCCGGCGAGCGGTACGGCCTCGGCCAGGCGGGCCGGGCGATGGACACCGGCGCCGACAGCGCCGCGTACTCGTGGATGACACCGTTCGGCCTGGCCACCCCGGCGCAGTGGGTCGCGATGTTCGCCCGCCGCTACATGCACGAGTACGGCGCGACCAGCGAGGACTTCGGCCGCGTCGCGGTGGTGGACCGCAGGCACGCGGCGAACAACCCGGCGGCCTGGTTCTATCAGCGGCCGATCACGCTGGAGGACCACCAGGCGTCGCGCTGGATCGCCGAGCCGCTGCACCTGCTGGACTGCTGCCAGGAGACCGACGGCGGCCAGGCGTTGGTCGTGGTCTCCGCGGAGCGGGCCCGCGACCTGCCGCACGCGCCCGCGATCATCCGGGCCGCCGCCCAGGGATCGGGCAAGGACCAGCACATGATGACCAGCTACTACCGGCCCACGATTTCCGACATCCCGGAGATGGGCCTCGTCGGGCAGCAACTGTACGGGCAGAGCGGCCTCGGGCCGGGCGACATCGACGCGGCGATCCTGTACGACCACTTCACGCCGCTGGTGCTCCCGCAGCTGGAGGAGCTGGGCTTCTGCGAGCGGGGAGAGGCCAAGGACTTCATTGCCGACGGGAACCTCGAGGTCGGCGGGAGGTTGCCGTGCAACACCCACGGCGGCCAGCTCGGCGAGGCGTACCTGCACGGCATGAACGGCGTCGCCGAGGCGGTCCGGCTGGTCCGCGGCACGTCCGTGAACCAGCCGTCCGAGGTCCGCAACGTGATCGTCACCGCCGGTACGGGCGTGCCCACCAGCGGTCTGGTGCTGGGAGCCGACGAATGAGCGCGGGAACGGCCGAGGTGAGCGAACAGAACGCGGGCTCGTGGGCGGGCCGCGACCTCGGCGAGCGCACGGTCGCCTACGACGAGCGGGACGTGATCCTCTACGCGCTCGCGGTCGGCGCGGCGGCGACCGACCTGGACCTGGTGTTCGAGGAGCGGCTGCGGGTGCTGCCCACGTTCGCGCTGACGCAGGCCCAGTGGGCTCCGGACGCGCTCGGCTCGCTGGGCGCGTTCGACATCACGACGGCGGTGCACGGCTCCCAGCGGCTGCTGGCGCGCGCGCCGCTTCCGGCGTCCGGCGAGCTGACGATGCGGGCCCGGGTCGCGGACGTGTGGGACAAGGGCAGCGCGGCGGTGTTCGACGTCGAGGTGGAGAGCGAGTACTTCCTCGCCACCTGGTCGCTGTTCGCGCCGGGCCGCGGCGGCTTCGGCGGGGAGCGCGGTCCCTCCAGGCCGAAGCCGCGCGAGACGCCCGCCGGCCACGAGCTGGAGATCCGCACCTCGCCCAACCAGACGGCGCTGTACCGCCTGCTGGGCGATCGGCACCACATGCACATCGACCCGGAGGCGGCGAAGGCGGCGGGCATGCCCCGGCCGTTCATGCACGGCCTGTGCACGCTGGCGGCGGTGACCCTGCCGCTGGCGGCGGCCGTGGGCGCGCATCCCGCCGACCTGGTCGAGCTGGAGGGGCGGTTCGCCGCGCCCGTCTTCCCCGGCGACCGGCTCGACGCGCGGGGCTGGACGGGCGGAGAGGACGGGACAGCCGTGCACTTCGAGGTGACCGCGGACGGGAGGACGGCGATCTCAGGTGGCCGGGCCCGGTTCCGCGCCACGGAGTAGCGGGCCGGGTCAGTAGGTAGCGCGCCGGGTTACTGAGTCGCGGGGCGGGTCACCAGGTAGCGGGCCGGGAACTCGCCGCCGCCGTGCACGGCGATGTCCGCGCCCGTGACGTACGACGCCAGGTCGCCGGCCAGGTAGAGGCAGGTGTCCGCCACATCGGCGGGCACCGCCATCCTGCCCATCGGGATCACCTTCGTCACCGCGGCGCCCTCGTCCGGGCCGTACACGTGCGCGGCGGCCTCGGTGCGGATCAGCCCGGTCGTGATGTGGTTGACCCGCACCTTGGGGGACCATTCGAGCGCCAGCGCACGGGTCAGCCCGAGCAGACCGGCCTTGGCGGCGGAGTAGGCCGCGGTGCCGGGCTGCGGGTCGTGGGCGGACACGCTGCCGATGTTGATGATCGAGCCACCGGTCTCCTGCTCGCGCATCACCTTGTTGGCCGGCTGCGCCACGTAGAACGGCGCCAGCAGGTTCAGGTCCACGATCCGCTCCACGAACCGGGGCGAGACCGTGGCGGCGTCCGCCTCCGGCGACCCTCCGGCGTTGTTCACCAGCACGTCGAGCCGTCCGAACGCGGCCACGACGCTCTCCACCAGGCCCGCGGCGGCCGCGGCGTCCCGGACGTCCGCCGAGAAGAACCGCGCGGTCCGGCCGCCTGCGTTCGGCAGGACGTCGGGCTCGTTGCGCCCGCACACGGCCACCTCGGCGCCCGCAGCCAGGAACCCCTCCGCGATCACGAACCCGATGCCCTTGGTGCCCCCGGTCACCAGTACGGCACGGCCGCTGAAGTCAACCGTCGTGTTCACCGCGGTCCTCTCGTCGACGTCGATCCGATTCCCCGGAGGCTACGGCGGGGCACCGCCCGGCGGGGGCCGGGTACCACCCAGCGGGACGACCGCCCCGGCCGCCGGGAATGGGCGACACGATGGTCATCCCGGCAGGTCCGGCAGGTCGCCACCGGAGCCCGACAGGTCCCCACCGAGGCAGGGAGCTCATGATCGACAACGACACATTGACGATTCCGGGTGTCCTGGAGCGCGCCGCGCGCGACTTCCCGGACGTCGAGGCCGTCGTGGACGGCCCGGTCCGGGTGACGTACGCGGAGCTGCGGGACCGGGCCCGCGAGGCGGCGCGGGCGTTCATCGCGCACGGCGTCGGGCGCGGAGACCGGATCGCCCTCTGGGCGCCGAACAGCCTGCGCTGGATGGTCACCGCCCTCGGCGTGCTCGCGGCCGGCGCCGTCGTCGTCCCGATCAACACCAGGTACAAGGGCGACGAGGCGCGGTGGCTGCTCCAGCGCAGCCGGGCCCGGATGCTGTTCGTGGAGGACGGGTTCCTCGGCAACGGCTACCTGTCCATGCTGGGTGTGCCCGTAGGGAACACGGACGAGGGGAACACCGACGAGGGAAACACGGGCGAGCGAAACACGGGCGAGGGCGGGGGCGCCGGCGCGGGGCTGCCCGACCTCCGCACGGTGGTCGCGTACGACGCCGGGCCGCGGCCGGGGGCCGCCCCCTGGGAGGAGTTCGTCGGCGGGGCGGCCTCCGTCACGGACGAGCAGGCGGCGGCGCGGGCGCGGTCGGTGTCCCCGGAGGACGTCGCGGACATCCTGTTCACCTCGGGCACGACGGGCCGATCCAAGGGCGCCATGTGCACGCATGAGCAGAACGTCCGCACCTACCGGTCGTGGTGCGGCCGGACGGGCGTCACCCACGGCGACCGCTACCTCATCGTCAACCCGTTCTTCCACTCCTTCGGCTACAAGGCGGGCATGTTCGCCTGTCTGCTTCAGGGCGCCACGATGGTGCTCCAGCCGGTCTTCGAGGCCGCCGAGACGATGCGGCTGATCGAGGCCGAGCGGATCACGGTGCTGCCCGGTGCGCCGACCATCTACGTGTCGATGCTGGACGCGCCGGAGAGGTCGCGGTTCGACCTGTCCTCGCTCCGCCTCGCGGTGACCGGTTCGTCGACGGTGCCGGTCGCGCTGGTGCAGCGGATGCGGGCCGAGCTGTTCCCCCAGGTCGTCACCGCGTACGGACTGACCGAGTCGTGCGGCACGGTCACCTCGTGCTCTCTCGACGACGACGCCGAGACCGTGGCGAACACGGCCGGACGTGTCATCGACGGCGTGGAGATCCAGGTCGTCGACGGCGACGGCCGCGAGGTCGCGCCGGGGGAGGACGGCGAGGTCCTCGTCCGGGGCTACAACGTGATGCTCGGCTACCTCGACGACGAGGAGGCGACCGCCGCCGCGATCAGGGACGGCTGGCTCGTGACCGGCGACCGCGGCCGCCTCGACACGCGCGGCAACCTGACCATCACCGGCCGCTCGAAGGACATGTTCGTGGTCGGCGGGTTCAACGTGTACCCCGCCGAGATCGAGCAGGTGCTCGCCCGCCACGAAGGGGTCGCCGAGGTCGCCGTCATCGGCGTTCCCGACCAGCGGATGGGCGAGGTCGGCCGGGCCTACGTCGTGGCGCGCCCCGGCGCCGACCTCGCGCCCGAGGCGCTCGTGGAGTACTGCCGGGACCGGTTGGCGAACTTCAAGGTGCCCCGCGAGGTCGTCATCGTAGAGGGCCTGCCGAAGAACGCGACCGGCAAGGTGCAGAAGGCGGAACTCTCGCGCGCCTGACCCGGGCCGCCCGAGCGGCATCGGAGGACGGGACGGCCTTTACTTCGGAACGTGTTCCGAAGTATGGTGCGGTATGACCGTGCCCACTGTCCCGTTCTCCGATCTGTCGAAGCACTCGAAGCGTGTCGCCGAGACCATCGATCGGTGTCATCGCGTGCACGTCAAGCGCCGCGACGGAGAAGACCTGTTCATCTCCACGGCGCGGCATGACCGGCAGCGGGAGGAGACCGCGGATATCGCGGCTCGCATGATCGCCGCACTGCTCGCCAGCGATGAAGGCACCCGCGCGGTCTTGCACGCCCTGCCATCGGTTTTCCCGTGGGTCCGGCACCTCGCTGCGGAGGAGACGAGGGAGTTCGTCCAGGAGCTCGTCGACACCACGCGGGACGCGGTCGATCTGGACGTCCACGCCACGTTGCACCGAATCATCGTCGAATGGCGTGCCACCGCACGGATCCTGGCCGATCCCGCGCTGACCGCGCAGCTCACCCGCGCGCTGCCCGATGAGGACCACGGCGAGGTGTCCGCTCCGTGAGTCCCAAGCGCGGCGACACCGTGGCCCCGCCGCCGGTCGGTGACGAATGGCACCTGAGATTCGCCACCAATGAGGCGGCCAAGGGATGGATCGACCTGTGCGCCGAAGCCGCGGGCAACTCCCGGCGCTGCTTCGAGGCGTTGCGCGATGCCCCGCTGTCGTTGGAAGATCCGGACCGGCAGCACCGGCTGCGGGGCCGCCTCGCCACCGGGACGCTGGGCGGTTGTGAATATCCACAGTGGGAATATGAGGTCACCGCGGGTGGTCGTGTGCGCTACCTCGTCGACGAGTCCCGGCGAACCGTCCACCTGGTCTATGCCTCGCCTCGCCACCCCAGGGACACCGACACCTGAGGCGTGGTGACCCCGCCGAGCGGGCACCTGATCGAGGGTGGGGCAAGGGACGTGTTCGCCGGCCACTAATTATCCTTTTTTGGGATTAAATCTCCAGCTAACAGAAAAAAGCTGTCCTAGTGTGGCGATGTCATGGCCCCGGTGCGCATATGGCAGCGATGCTCTATCAGAACCCGCTTGACGGTGATGACGACCGCCGTCATGGCGCTGATCTGCACTGTTATCGCGGCGCTCATCCTGGTGAGCGTACGGGACAATGTCCGGGAATATTACTCGAAGGACCTCGTCGCCGAGGCTGTGCAGATCAGTCAGGAGGTACGCCAGAAGGGCACAGTCTCCCATCTCCCCAAGGATCCGGACATTGCGATCCAGGTGTTCGACCCCTCTGGCGCCCTCGTCGCGGCGACACCGAACGTGGCCAGCGCGCCACCGATGGAGAGGCTCATCTACCGCGCCGACAACATCGCGACCAGCGACATCTGCAACCTGCGGGCCTTCCCGGGCGAGTGCAAGATCGGCGTCTATTTCCCCTTCCACGTGTCCGACGGGCTCTGGCGGCTCCATATGGCGGTCTCCGACGTCCCCTGGTACATCAGCCCCCGTTTCCTGGGCCTGCTCATCGCGGGCTGGCTCCTGCTGGTCGGGGTCACCGCCCTGGCCGCCTACCGGGCCGTGAGCAGCACGCTCGAACCGGTGGACGCGATGACGTCCAAGCTGGCCGAGATCACCGGTGGCGACCTGAGCCAGCGGGTTCCGGTGCCCTGGTTCCACGACGAGCTGCGCCGGCTCGCGGAACGGGCGAACCAGACATTGGACCGGGCGGAGCGCGCGGTGGAACAGCAGCGCCGTTTCGCCTCCGACACGTCCCATGATCTGCGCACCCCCTTGACCGCCATGCACACCGAGCTCGATGAGGCGCTCCTCCACCCGGAGGAGACCGACTGGCCGCGCACCGCGCGTACGGCGCTGGACAGCCTGGAACGGCTGCAGGTCATGGTCACCAGCCTTCTGGACATCGCGCGCCTGGACGCGGGTGCTCCCGGGCGGCGCGAACCCGTCGACCTGGCCGAGCTGGTGAAGTCCGAGCTGGTACGGCGGGCACGCAAGGTCACGGTGACCGAGCAGCTCACCCCCGGCGTGGTGGTCGACGGCGATCCGCTGCACCTGTCTCGGCTCCTGGGCAACCTTCTCGACAACGCGGAGCGCCACGCCGAGCGCAACGTAACGGTCGAGGTCGCTCGCGATGACGGATCAGCGGTGCTCGAAGTGGTGGACGACGGCGACGGCATCCCGCCCGATCAACGGGAGATCGTCTTCCAGCGTTTCGCCCGGCTGGACGCCTCACGGAGAAAGGACGCCGGGGGCACCGGCCTCGGCCTGCCGATCGCCCGGCAGATCGCGGAGAGCCACGGCGGCACGCTCACGATCGGCGACTCCCCGCGCGGCGCCAGGTTCGTGCTCCGCCTGCCTTTGCGCTCCTGAAGCGCACGGCAGGCCGACGGTCCGGTGCCCGGCCCCACGCCCCGGGGTCTCAGGCGCTCTCCTGCGGCAGCTCGACGGCGATCGTGAGGCCGCCCTCCTCGCGGGGTTCGGCGGTCACGGTGCCGCCGTGCGCCTCGGCGACCACCCGGACGATGGACAGCCCGAGCCCGCTGCCCCGGTCGGAGCGCAGCCGGTCGCCGTGCAGCCGCCGGAACGGTTCGAAGATCGTCTCGATCTCGTACGGCGGCACGGGCAGGCCGCTGTTGGACACGACCAGCTCCACCCGGTCGGTCCGCCGCCGGGTGGACACCCACACCTCGCCGCCCGTGTGGTTGTGCCGGATCGCGTTCTCCACCAGGTTCTGCACGAGCCGTTCGACCAGGACGGCCTCGCCCGCGGTGGGGGCGGGGTCGAGCAGCCGGTGGACGGTCACGCCCTGCTCCTTGGCTTCGCCGGCGGCCAGGTCGAGCACGTGCTCGGCCACGTCGGCCAGGTCGAACGGCCGCCGGTCCAGCACCGCCCGCTCGCCCTCGGCCAGGGCGAGGAGGCCGTTGATCAGCCGCTCGTGCCGGGTGTTGACCACCAGCAGGGACTCGCCGAGCCGTTTGACGTCCTCGCTCGCGTCGGGCCGCCGGACCGCCACGTCCACCAGGGTGCGGTTGATGGTGAGCGGCGTGCGCAGCTCGTGCGAGGCGTTGGCGATGAACCGCCGCTGCCCGTCGAACGAGCGGGCCAGCCGGGCGAGGACGATGTCGACGGTGTCGGCCAGCTCCTTGACCTCGTCGTCCGGCCCCGTGTGGGCGATGCGTTCGGTGAGGTCGTGGCTCTGGGCGACGCGCACCGCGCGCGCCGTGACCGACCGCACGGGGAGCATCGTCCATCCGGCGGCCCGCCAGCCGGCCGCCGCCGCCAGCCCGCCGCCCGCGAGGACGGCGACGCCGCCCCAGACCAGTACGTTCTTGATCGTGTCGGCCTGGTAGATGCGCCTGACCTGCGCGACCCGCTGCCCTGCGACGTAGTACGGCTCGCTGGGGGGCGGGTACATGTTCCCCGCGGCGCGGATCCACTTGGGCTGCCGGAGCCCGTCACGCGGTTCCAGGCTCTGCCGTACGACGAAGGCGAGCACCGCGACCAGGATGACGCCGATGAGGACGAAGACCGCGCCGCAGGCGAGGGCGAAGCGGAGCCGGACGCTGCTCTTCATGGGATCCGGTACCCCGCTCCGGTGACGGTCTCGATGACCGGCGGGTCGCCGATCTTGCGGCGCAGCTTCATCATCGTGGTGCGCACCGTGTTGGTGAACGGGTCGATGTGCTCGTCCCACACCTTCTCCAGCAACGTCTCGGCGGAGACCACCGCCCCGCGGGCGCGCAGCAGCTCGGCCAGCACGCCGAACTCCTTGCGCGCCAGCGGCACGTAGCGCCCGTCCCGGAACGCCTGCCGGTGCGCCCAGTCGAGGCGGATGCCCGCTCGCTCCAGGATCGGCGGATCGGCCGCCCGGACCCGGCGGCCCAGCGCGTGGACCCGGGCCACCAGCTCCTCGAACGCGAACGGCTTGGGCAGGTAGTCGTCGGCTCCGAGGGAGAGGCCCGCCACCCGGGAGCGCACGTCAGCCGACGCGGTGAGCATGAGGATGCGCACGGCCGCGGCGTCGGCGACCACGGCCCGGCACACCTCGTCGCCGTGCACGCCCGGCAGGTCCCGATCCAGGATCAGCACGTCGTAGTCGTGGATCCGCACCCGTTCCAGCGCCGCCTCCCCGTCGTAGGCGACGTCCACGGCGAGCGCCTCCCCGCGCAGCCCCTCCGCGATCGAGTCGGCGAGCATCCGCTCGTCCTCGGCGACCAATACCCGCAACGTGCCCCCTATGTCATGCGATGCCGTCGAGCTGTTCGTCGAAAACGCCGTCGAATCGCGCCACCATGCCATCAACGCCATAACGCGGACGTAACCGGATCAGGTGACGCCGAGTTTAGCGATCATCGGTTTCAGTTCTCCTCTGATGCCGGGAACCGCCCGGCCCTGAATCAGGGGGACCATCCATGCTCACCTCACCGGGTGGCGTCCAGATGGAACAAGCCGAACCCGTCACGGAGGGCGTCACGAAGGGTGGTGGCGCGCGCCATCGCCTGCGCCGGGCGCTCAGCTCGGGCCACAGCCTGTTCGTCGTCGTGATCACCCTGGCGGCGGCGCTGCGCGCCGTCGTGATGCTCGGCTACAACACCGCCCAGCTGTATTGGTACGACTCGTTCACGTACCTGGACACGGCCGTCCACCTGAAGCCCGGCGGCGCGTTCCATCCCGCCGGCTACTCGTTCTTCCTGCGGCTGCTCTGGCCGTTCCACAGCGTCTCGCTTGTGGTCGGCGTGCAGCACGTCATGGGGCTCGGCATGGGCCTGATGATCTATCTCCTGCTGCGCCGCCGTTCGCTGCCCGCGTGGGGCGCGACGCTGGCCACGCTGCCCGTGCTGTTCGACCCGTCGTTCGTGCGGCTCGAACACTCCGTGCTCTCGGACACCCAGGTCACGTTCCTCGTCATCGCCGCGCTGACGGTTCTCATGTGGCGGGCGAAGCCCTCGGTGCGGTCGGCCGCGGTGGCCGGGGTGCTGCTCGCGGTGGCCGGGCTGACCCGGACGGCCGCGGCGCCGCTGCTCGTCCTGTTCGTGCTCTACCTGGTCCTGCAGCGGGTCGGATGGCGGCAGGTGGTCGCGCTGGCGGTCGCGGGGACGCTGCCGCTCGCCGCCTACGCGGGCTGGTATCAGCAGCACCACGGGCGCTTCGCGCTCAGCGGCTCGGACGGAGTGGCGCTGTGGGCGCGCACCATGACGTTCGCCGACTGCTCGAAGATCAAGCCGCCGGCCGAGGAGGCGCGGCTCTGCCCGAACGGCACCGTCGTCGACGCCGCCGGGGAGTACGTGTGGGCAGCGGACACATCGCTCAACCGGCTGCCCGGCGACCGCTTCTCCCACAACGACCTGGCCAGGTCCTTCGCGCTGCGCGCCATCGCCGCCCAGCCGCTCGACTACCTCCGCGAGGTGGTCTCCGACGCGTCGCTCGCCTTCGCGTGGACGCCCGTGAGCCACCCGAAGCGGGTCGTTCCGGCTCTGATGTTCCCGGTCGGCTCCTGGCCGCTGCCCTCGTTCCCGCTGATCCACCAGGTCCGGGTCGCGTACGACCCCGCCATCCGCGGCATGGCGTCCGTCGAGCCCTACGACAGGTTCTTCGCGGCGTACCGCTACCCGAACGCCCTGCACGGCCCGCTGTTCGGCCTGGTTCTGCTGCTCGGCGGCCTCGGCGCGATCGGGCGGCGGCGTCCGGCGCTGCTGCCGTGGGCCGCGGCGATGTTCCTGTTCGTCGGGCCGATCGCCGCGCTCGACTTCGACCACCGCTACATGCTGCCCGCGGTTCCGGTGGCGTGTGTCGCCGCGGCCCTGGGCGCGGCGAGCCTGTGGCGCGCCCGCCCGGGCCGCCGCGCGACGGCCCAGTGAACGACCGCGTGAACCGCCCGGTGAGGACACGGTGACCGGCGTGGTCACCGGCGTCGTGAGCGGCGTGGTGTAGCCCGGGCTGTCAGGCGCCGTAGACGGGCTCGGGGCGGGCGGCCTCCTTCAGCAGCCCACCGATCTCCGCGCCCAGCTCCGCCGGGTTCCAGCGGGCGCCCTTGTCGGTGGACGGGCCGCGCCGGAAGCCGTCCATCACGCAGATCCGGCCGCCTTCGACCTCGAAGACGCGGCCGGTGACGTCCCTCGACTCGGCCGAGCCAAGCCACACCACCAGCGGGGAGACGTTCTCCGGCGCCATCGCGTCGAAGGCGCCCTCCTCCGGCGCCGCCATCGTGGCCGCGAACACCTGCTCGGTCATCCGCGTGCGGGCCGCCGGGGCGATGGCGTTGACGGTCACGCCGTACCGGCCGAGCTCGGCGGCGGCGACCAGGGTGAGGCCCACGATGCCGGCCTTGGCGGCCGAGTAGTTGCCCTGCCCCACGCTGCCGAGCAGGCCCGCGCCGGACGAGGTGTTGATCACCCGGGCGTCCGGCCGGCCACCCGCCTTGGACTCCGCCCGCCAGTGCAGGCCGGCGTGCTTGAGCGGCAGGAAGTGTCCCTTGAGGTGGACCCGCATCACGGCGTCCCACTCCTCCTCGGACAGGTTGACCAGCATGCGGTCGCGGAGGAATCCGGCGTTGTTGACCAGGACGTCCAGCCGGCCGAAGGTCTCCAGCGCCGTGCTCACCAGCGCCCGGGCCCCGGCGTCGGTGGCGATGTCGGACCCCTCGGCGACGGCCTCGCCGCCGAGCGCGCGGATCTCCTCGACCACCTGCTGGGCCGGCGCGGCGGAGCCGCCCTCGCCGGACCGGCTCACGCCGAGGTCGTTGACGACGACCTTGGCACCCTGACGGGCGAACTCCAGGGCGTGCGCGCGGCCGAGGCCACGCCCGGCGCCGGTGACGATGATGACGCGGTCCTTGCAGATCATTCTCAGCTCTCCTTGCCGGCGGCGGTCGGGAAGGCGGGCCGTGTCCAGGCACGGTACCTTCTGCTACGGTCATTTCTAACAAATGTTTGGTGGAAAGGTAGCGTATGGGAATCTCCACCAGGAACCATGGGGACGGCATCGCCGAGGTGGTGGTCGACGCGCCGCCGGTCAACGCCCTGACCGTGCGCGGCTGGTTCGACCTGGCCGACGCCGTGCGGCAGGCCGGCCGCGAGCCGGAGACCCGCGTCGTCGTCCTGCGCGCCGAGGGTCGCGGCTTCAACGCCGGGGTGGACATCAAGGAGATGCAGGCGACCTCCGGCTTCGACGCGCTGGTCGGCGCGAACCGGGGCTGCTACGCCGCGTTCTCCGCGGTGTACGAGTGCGAGGTGCCGGTGATCGCGGCCGTGCACGGGTTCTGCCTCGGCGGCGGCATCGGCCTCGTGGGCAACGCCGACGTCGTGGTGGCCTCCGATGACGCCTATTTCGGGCTGCCCGAGGTCGATCGCGGCGCGCTGGGTGCGGCCACGCATCTGGCCCGGCTGGTTCCGCAGCACCTGATGCGGGCGATGGTGTACACCTGCCGGAACGTCACGGCCGCCGAATTGCACGCGTTCGGATCGGTGCTGGACGTGGTGCCCCGTGACCGGCTCAGAGACGCTGCCTTCGAGGTCGCGGCCCAGATCGCCGGCAAGGACCCCTATGTGATCCGGCGGGCAAAGGAGTCGCTGAACGGCATCGACCCGGTCGACGTCCACCGCAGCTACCGCTTCGAGCAGGGCTTCACGTTCGAGCTCAACCTCATGGGCGCCGGCGACCGGCACCGCGACAGCTTCGTCAACGATTCCGCCCGCGCGGCGAATGAGGAGTGGTGAGCGACTCGTGAGCACCAAGGTCATGACGATCGAGGAGGTCGTCGGGTCGCTGGAGAGCGGCATGACGATCGGCATCGGCGGCTGGGGTGCCCGGCGCAAGCCGATGGCCCTGGTCCGCGCGATCTACCGCTCGCCCCTTGAGGATCTGACGATCGTGTCGTACGGCGGGGCCGACGTGGGCCTGCTGTGCGCCGCGGGCAAGGTCCGCAAGGTGATCGCCCCGTTCGTGACGCTCGACTCCGTGCCGCTGGAGCCCCATTTCAGGGCGGCCAGGCAGAACGGCGCGATCGAGTTCACGGAGTATGACGAGGGCATGTTCATGTTCGGCCTGCTGGCCGCCGCGCATCGGCTGCCGTTCCTGCCCACCCGGGCGGGTCTCGGCTCGGACGTCATGCGGGTGAATCCGGAGCTGCGCACCGTCCGTTCGCCGTACGACGATCAGGAGGAGTTCGTCGCGGCGCCCGCGCTGACGCTGGACGTGGCCCTGGTGCACATGGACCGGGCTGATACGCGGGGCAACGGCCAGTACCTCGGTCCCGACCCGTACATGGACGACATGCTGGCCAAGGCCGCGGGCCGCTGCTACGTGAGCTGCGAGCGCCTGGTGGAGCCCGGAAAGCTGGAGGGCCCGCCGCAGACGCTGCTCATCAGCCGCATGTACACGGCCGGAGTGGTGGAGACCCCGAACGGCGGCCATTTCACCGACTGCGGGCCGGATCACGGCCGCGACGAGGCGTTCCAGCGGCACTACGCCAGGTCGGCGGCCGACCCCGAGGCGTGGGCCGCGTTCGCGGACCGGTTCCTGGCCGGGGACGAGACGGCCTACCAGGAGGCGGTCGTGCGGTGGCACGAGGAGCAGCACCAGGAGCAGAGGGAGAGGGCACGATGAGCGCGACCTGTGCGGAGATCTGCGTGACGGCCTGCGCCGAGGCGTGGCGGGGCGACGGCGAGATCCTGGCCGCGGCGATGGGCACCTGCTCGATCCTCGGCGCCCGGCTGGCCCGGCACACCTTCGAGCCCGGACTGCTGACCACCGACGGCGGCGCGTTGCTCACCGCCGAACCGGTGCCGATCGGCGCGCCCGCCGGCCCGGTCGAGGGCTGGATGCCGTTCCGCGACCACCTGTGGCTGGTGCAGAACGGGCGGCGGCACGTCATGCTGGGCGCCTCCCAGATCGACAGGTACGGCAACACCAACATCTCGGCCATCGGAGCCTGGGAACGGCCCACGTCGCAGCTGCTCGGGGTGCGCGGCGCCCCCGGCAACACGTTCTGCAACACGACGAGCTACTGGATCCCCAAGCAGTCCAGGCGGGTGTTCGTGCCGAAGGTGGACATGGTCAGTGGTGTCGGCTACGACCGGGCGGCAGAGCTGGGCCCGGAGGCGTCCCGCTTCCACGGCCTGCGCCGGGTGGTGACCGATCTGGGCGTGTTCGACTTCGGCACCCCGGACAGGGTGATGCGGCTGGTCTCGGTCCACCCCGGTGTGGAGGTGGAGCAGGTCGTCGCCGCCACCGGGTTCGACCTCGTGATCGACGGTGACGTGCCGGAGACCCGGCAGCCGACGGACGAGGAGCTGCGGCTGATCCGCGAGGTGCTCGACCCGAGGAGCCTGCGGGACCTGGAGGTCCGGGCGTGATCGACCAGGTCCTGGACACGCCGCTGACCCGGCTCACCGGTGTGCGCCACCCCGTCGTGCAGACCGGCATGGGGTGGGTGGCGGGTCCGCGTCTGGTCTCGGCGGTGGCGAACGCGGGCGGCCTGGGCATCCTCGCCTCGGCCACCATGACGCTCGACCAGCTCGCCACCGCCGTCGAGGAGGTGCGCTCGCGCACCGACGCGCCCTTCGGCGTGAACCTGCGTGCCGACGCCTCGGACGCCGGCGAGCGCGTCGACCTGCTGATCAAGAGCCGGGTGAAGGTCGCCTCGTTCGCGCTGGCCCCCCGCCAGGAGCTCATCGCCAAGCTGAAGGACGCCGGGGTCGTGGTGATCCCGTCGGTCGGCGCGCGGCGGCACGCGGAGAAGGTCGCCGCGTGGGGTGCGGACGCCGTACTGGTCCAGGGTGGCGAGGGCGGCGGCCACACCGGAGCGGTCGCCACCACGCTGCTGCTGCCCCAGGTCGTGGACGCGGTCGGCATCCCGGTGATCGCCGCGGGCGGTTTCTTCGACGGGCGCGGTCTCGCCGCCGCGCTCGCGTACGGCGCGGCCGGCGTGGCCATGGGCACCCGCTTCCTGCTCACCGTGGACAGCTCGGTCCCCGACTCGGTCAAGCGGACCTACCTCGGCATGTCGGAGACCGTGGTCACCCGCCAGGTGGACGGCATGCCGCACCGGGTGCTGCGCACTCCGCTGGTCAACGGTCTGGAGCGTGCGGGCCGGGTCTCCGGCCTGCTCCGCGCGGTGCGCAATGCCGCGAGGTTCCGCCGCATCTCGGGCATGTCCTGGCCCGGCATGATCCGCGACGGGCTCGCCATGAAGCACGGCAAGGAGCTCACCTGGTCCCAGGTCCTGATGGCGGCCAACACGCCGATGCTGCTCAAGGCGGCCATGGTGGACGGCCGCCCGGACCTCGGCGTGATGGCCTCCGGCCAGGTCGTGGCGCTCATCGACGACCTGCCCTCGTGCGAGGAGCTGATCGACGGGATTGTCACCCAGGCCGCCGACGTCCTGCGCGGTCTCGGCGCCAACCTCGCGGACTGACCCCGGCGAGCCGCGGGTTTCAGGCCGGTTTGCGCATTTTCTTGAAGTACGTCCAGCTCGTCTCGTTCGGGGCGGTGAACTCCTCCGGGGCGTGGGCGTACTCGGGATGGTTCTTCTCGACGTAGGCACGCACGCCGGACGGCAGGTCGTCGTAGGCGTCCAGCTTGGCTCCCCGGCAGTGGAAGACCAGACTGCCGGGGCGCTGCGCCATCTCCATCCACGGCAGCCAGGCCGAGAGCCGCATCCACGACACGTCGCACCGCACGCTGGCGATCGCCGGATCGAGCAGCTCCGCGCGTGGCGCGTAGAACTGGAAGAGCTCCACCGCGCGGTAGACGTCGTCGGCGGAGTTCTTCGGCCACTCGGCGACGGGCAGCGCCGAAGGGGCGCTGATGGGGATGTCGAGGTTGAACGCCACCGTCTCGCCCAGATCGGTGTACGGCGCGTGCCACGGGCCGTACGGCGACTGCAGCCGGAAGCGCTGGTTGACCGGGTCGTTCCAGACGTGCAGGACGTCCACGTCCTCGTCGGTGAACGGGTTGTGCCAGGTCTCGAGGATCTCGCGGGTCACCGGGTCGAGGTAGAAGGCCGCCTCCCGGGTGAGGAGGTCGTAACCGCCCTCCACCGCCACGGCGCGGGCCACGTTGAAGCCGACGAACCCGAACAGCCTGCGGGTGTCCGCGCCGGGCACCTGGCTGTAGACGTCGCCCGTCCACCAGATCGTGTACTCGCCGCCGTCGGTTCCGGCCCGGGTGCGCACCAGCGCCTCCAGGTTGCCGGCCGGGTCGTCGAGCTCCGCGATTCGGGGCGCTTCGGTCGTCATGCTGGTCTCCTTCACGGCGTTCGGACGGCTGATCGCAATCTGTTGACGTCGGTGACTCCGGCGAAATATTTCTGGAACAGCATTCCGCCAAGCGGAATGCGAGTCAAGGTGGTGTCCGATGCCGCCACAACGCCGCTCAGCCCATGAACGCCCCCGCCTGGACGGCGTTCCGCGTGATGCGGGAGCCTGGCGGCCGGAACGGCCGCCGCGCAAATACGTCCGGCTCAGGTCAGGGCGGCGATCACTCGGGCGCGATGGGCGGCGGGGGAGCCCCACGCCGAGCGGAGTGCGCGGGCCTTCCTGATCCACAGGCTCGGGTCGTACTCGTCGGTGTAGCCGATGGCCCCGTGCACCTGAAGGGCGATCTTCGCCACCGCGTACGCCGCCTCCGACGCCGCGACCTTCGCGGCGGACACGTCACGCGGGAAGTCGGGCGAGCCGTGGGCGAGGGCCGCGCCGTGCACCAGAGGGCGGGCGTACTCCAGGCCCACGAGCGCGTTCGCGAGGTGGTGCTTGATCGCCTGGAACTCGCCGATCGGCCGCCCGAACTGCCGCCGCGTCGTGGCGTACGCCACCGAGACGTCGAGCAGCGCGCGGCCCACCCCGACGAGCTGGGCGGCGCAGGCGAGCGCGCCCATGTCGTACGCCGCCTCCGCCGCGGCCCGCACCGCGGGCCCGGAGGCGAGAACGTCACCCCCGGTGACGGTGAACAGCCGCCGCGCGGGGTCGAGGGAGGACCGTGCCTCGCCCGGCACCCCCGCGCGCAGCTCGTCGCCGTCCACCAGCAGGACGATGTCGGCCGCGTCCGCGTCCAGCGCGTACGGCATGGCCGGGGGCAGCGCGAGCGAGGCGACCGTCCTTCCCTCGGCGACGCCCTCCGACCATTTGCCCTCCGACCATTCGCCGGCCGGCCCGATCAGCCGGTCGTCGGCGACCGCCCCCAGGCCGTCCAGTAGGTCCAGCCGGTCGAGCAGCGCGGCGACGGCGACGGTCTCGGCGTACGGCCCCGGCACGGCGTGCCGCCCCAGCTCGTGGAAGGCGGTGACCAGCTCGACCGGAAGCGGGCCGGCGCCGCCCGCGGACTCGGGCACGGCGACGGCGAGGACGCCCGCGTCGGCGAGCGAGCGCCACAGGGCCAAGCCCGGCTCGCGCGTCCCCGCCGCCCAGTCGCGGATCACGGCCGGCGTGCCGGCCTCGGCCAGGAGCTTGTGCAGTGTGTCGCCGAACAGCCGCTGCTCGGCGTCGAGCAGGAACTTCACGGCTGCCTCCCGAAAGTCGTCACCGCGCCGCCGTCGATGTCGCCGTCGGTGCCGCCCGCGCCGCCGTCGATGCCGCCGTCGATGTCACGGTCGCGTGCCACGGGTCACCGTCCCGCTCTGGGCAGGCCGAGCACGCGCTCGGCGATGACATTGCGCTGGATCTCGTTCGTCCCTGCGTAGATCGGGCCGGCGAGGGAGAAGACGTAGCCCTCCAGCCACTCGCCGTCGAGCTCACCGTCCGGTCCGAGCAGGTCGAGCGCGGTCTCGTGCAGCGCCACGTCGAGCTCCGACCAGAAGATCTTGTTGATGCTGGACTCGGCCCCGACGTCCTCGGTGCGCGAGATGGTCTCGAACCCCTTCAGCCGGTACGCACGGGACTTGATCCACGCGTCGGCCACCCGGTCGCGCAGCGCCGTGTCGGCGGGGTCGGCGCGCTCCTTCCAGAGATCGACCAGGCGGTCGGCGGCGGCCAGGAACCGGCCGGGACTGCGCAGCGTGAGCCCGCGCTCGTTGCCGGTGGTGCTCATCGCCACCCGCCAGCCCTCACCCGGCGCGCCGATCACGTCGCGGTCGGGCACGAAGACGTCGTCGAAGAACAGCTCGGCGAAGGCCGGCTTGCCGTCGATGCGGCCGATCGGGCGGCGGGTGACGCCCTTCGCGTCCAGGGGGAACATCAGGTACGTCAGGCCGCGGTGCCGCTGCGCCTCCGGGTCGGAGCGGAACGGGCCGAAGCCCCAGTCGGCGAAGGCCGCGCGGGAGCTCCACGTCTTCTGGCCGTTGAGCAGCCAGCCGCCGTCCACCCGGGTCGCGGTGGCGCGCAGGGAGGCCAGGTCGCTGCCCGCGCCCGGCTCCGACCACGCCTGGGCCCAGATCACCTCGCCCGAGGCCATCGACGGCAGTACCCGGTCGAGCTGCTCGGGCGTGCCGTGGTTGAACAGGGTCGGGGCGAGGAGGTTGATGCCGTTCTGGCTGACCCGGCCCGGAGCCCCGGCCGCGTAGTACTCCTCCTCGAAGATCAGCCACTCCAGCGGGCTCACGTCCCGCCCGCCGTACCGGGCCGGCCAGGACACGACGGACAGGCGCGCCTCGTGCAGCTCGCGCTCCCAGGCGCGGTGCGCGGCGAAGCCCTCCTCGACCTCCAGTGAGGGCAGGGGAGTGCCGGGGACGTGCGCGCGCAGCCAGTCCCGGACCTCGGCCCGGAACGGTTCGACGGACGACAGGTCAAGATCCATCAGCGGCGGCCTTCATGCTCTTGGGGTCCATCCCGGCCAGGGAGTCGGCCGAGGTCTCCGCGTTGTGCGCGTGGGCGAGGTGATGCAGGCCGAACACCGAGTCCATCCCGGCGTGCATGCCCTGGAGGTCCTCGGCCTGGTTCACGGCCTTCTTCGTCAGCGCGAGCCCGAGGCGCGGCATGGCGGCGATCCGCTCGGCCAGCGCGAAGGTCTCGGTCTCCAGCTCGTCGCGCGCGACAACGCGGTTGACCATGCCGACCTCGTATGCGCGCCGGGCGGGCATCCGGTCGCCGGTGTAGAGGAACTCCTTGGCGATCCGCGGCGGCATCACCCACGGGTGGGCGAAGTACTCCACGCCGGGGATGCCCATGCGCACCACCGGGTCGGCGAAGAACGCGTCGTCGGAGGCGACGATCAGGTCGCACACCCAGGCGAGCATGAGCCCGCCCGCGATGCAGGCGCCCTGCACCATCGCGATCGTCGGCTTGGGGATCTCGCGCCAGCGGCGGCACATGCCGAGGTACACCTCGGACTCGCGGGCGAAGCGGCTCTCGGCGCCCTCCTTGCCCACGTGGTCCCACCAGAGGCTCGCCCTGCGCTCGAACGTGACGTGCGCGTCCCGTCCCGGCGTGCCGATGTCGTGCCCGGCGGAGAAGTGCCCGCCCTCGCCGGCCAGCACGATCACCTTGACCTCGTCGTCGGCGACCGCCCGGTAGAAGGCCTCGTCCAGGGCGTAGGTCATCGCTGAGTTCTGCGCGTTGCGGTACTCCGGGCGGTTCATGGTGACCACCGCCACCGGCCCGCGCCGCTCGTAGCGCACTACGGTCATCGGGACCCCTCATTCTTTCTAACAATTGTTTGGTAGGGTAACCCATGTGAAGCTCAGTGAGGAGGGCCGGGGATGAAGCCGTCTTATGTTCCGGGCCACGGTCTGCTCCGTGACCGGGTGGCGGTGGTGACCGCGGCCGCCGGCACCGGCATCGGCGGCGCCTGCGCCCGCCGGATGCTGGAGGAGGGCGCCCGCGTGGTGATCAGCGACGCCCACGAGCGGCGGCTGTCGGAAAGCCTCGCCGCCCTGGAGAAGGAGTTCGATCCCGCCTCGGTGACCGCGGTGCCGTGCGACGTGACCTCGGAGGAGCAGGTGCGGAATCTGTTCGCGGTCGCGGAGGAGCGTTTCGGCCCGGCCGACGTGGTCGTCAACAACGCCGGCCTCGGCGGCACGGCGAAGCTCGTCGAGATGACCGACGAGCAGTGGAGCCGGGTGCTCGACGTGACGCTGACCGGCACCATGCGCTGCACCCGTGCCGCGCTGGCGCGGATGCAGCCGCGAGAGCGCGGCGTGATCGTGAACAACGCCTCCGTGATCGGCTGGCGGGCCCAGGAGGGCCAGGCGCACTACGCGGCGGCCAAGGCCGGCGTCATGGCGCTGACGCGGTGCGCCGCGATCGAGGCCGCGCCGTACGGGGTGCGCGTCAACGCGGTGGCGCCCTCCCTCGCCATGCACCCCCACCTGGCCAAGGTGACCACGGAGGAGCTGCTCGACGAGCTCACCAGGCGCGAGGCGTTCGGCCGGTACGCCGAGCCGTGGGAGGTCGCCAACGTGATGGTCTTCCTCGCGAGCGACTACTCCTCGTACATGACCGGAGAGGTCGTCTCCGTGTCCAGTCAGCATCCGTGACCGGCATCCCCGAGCAGCGCACCGAAAGGTCTCCCGTTCCATGAGTCCACGTCGCCGAGACTCCGAGAGCACCGCGGCCGCACGGGCCGAGCGGCGGGCCGAGCTGCTCGCCGCGGCGGCCGAGGTCTTCGCCTCGCGGGGATACGCGGTCACGACCGTCCGTGAGGTGGCCGACGCGGCGGGCATTCTCGGCGGCAGCCTCTACTACCACTTCGACTCCAAGGAGTCGATGGCGGACGAGATCCTGTCGGCTTTCCTCGCCGACATGTGGGCGGTCTACGAGGAGGTGCTCGGCTCCGGCCGCGGCGCCCGCGACACCTTCCGGGCGCTGATCGGCGCGTCGTTCCAGACGATCCACCGCCATCGCCCAGCAGTCGTGATTTATCAGAACGAATCAAAACACCTCGCGACAAATCCGCGTTTCTCGTACCTGCTGGACAGCCAGCGGCGGTTCAGGGAGGTGTGGTTGTCGGTGCTGGACCGGGGCGTCATGGACGGCGAGCTCCGCGCCGACCTCGACACCGGCCTCATCTACCGGTTCATCCGCGACACCGTCTGGGTGGCCGCGAGCTGGTACCGGAGCGACGGCCCGCTGTCCGCGGACGAGATCGCCAGGCAGTACCTCGCGATGGTCCTGGAAGGGATCCTTCAACCAAAGGAGTTCTGATGGCGGAGGCATACATCGTCGAATCGGTGCGCACTCCCGTGGGCAAGCGGGGCGGCGGCCTGTCCGGCGTGCACCCGGCCGATCTCGGCGCGCACGCGCTGAACGCGCTGATGGCCCGTTCCGGAGTGGACCCGTCGGCCGTGGAGGACGTGGTCTTCGGGTGCCTCGACACCGTCGGCCCGCAGGCCGGCGACATCGCGCGCACCTGCTGGCTGGCCGCCGGGCTGCCCGAGGAGGTGCCCGGCGTCACCGTCGACCGGCAGTGCGGCTCGTCCCAGCAGGCGCTGCACTTCGCCGCGCAGGCCGTCATGTCCGGCACCTCCGACCTCGTGGTCGCGGGCGGCGTGCAGAACATGTCGCAGATCCCCATCGCCTTCGCCTCGCGCGGCGCCGCCGACTCCCTCGGCTTCACCGAGGGCCCGTACGTCGGCTCGCACGGCTGGCAGGCCAGGTACGGCAGGCAGGACGTGTCGCAGTTCCGCGGCGCCGAGATGATCGCCCGTGACTGGGACATCTCCCGCGAGGACATGGAGCATTTCGCCTACCAGTCGCACCGGCGCGCGATCCGGGCCATCGACGAGGGCCGCTTCGCCAGGGAGATCGAGCCGATCGAGGGCGTCGAGCACGACGAGGGCCCGCGCCGCGACACCACGCTCGAGAAGATGGCCGGGCTGAAGACCCTGGAGGAGGGCGGGCGGCTCACCGCCGCGGTCGCCTCGCAGATCTCCGACGGCGCCGCCGCCCTCCTCATCGCCTCCGAGGAGGCGGTGCGGACGCACGGCCTGCGGCCCCGCGCCCGCATCCACCACCTCTCCGCGCGCGGCGAGGACCCCATCCGGATGCTGTCCGCGCCGATCCCCGCCACGGCGTACGCGCTGAAGAAGACCGGCATGCAGATCGGCGACATGGACCTGGTCGAGATCAACGAGGCGTTCGCCTCGGTCGTGCTGGCCTGGCTGAAGGAGACCGGCGCCGACCCCGAGCGGGTCAACGTCAACGGCGGCGCCATCGCCCTCGGCCACCCCCTCGGCGCCACCGGAGCCCGGCTGATGATCAGCCTGCTCCACGAGCTGGAGCGCACCGGTGGCCGCTACGGCCTGCAGACCATGTGCGAGGGCGGCGGCCAGGCGAACGTCACGATCATCGAACGCCTCTGATCAGCGTTTTCCGGCCGCCGCACCCCGCCGCCGCACCCCGCCGCTCGCCCCGGCGTACGGGGACTACCGGGCCTGCGGCGGCCGGTAGAGGTACCACCGCTGGCCGTCCACCGTGATGAGGGGCACGCGGTGCCAGATCGAGAGGAACGCGGCCGGCGTGTCCTTCCTGTTGCTCAGGACGCCGACCCACTCGCCGCGGGTGAGCGCGGCGTCGATCTGCCGGGGAAGCTCGTACCCGCCGTAGTTCGTGGTGATCCCGACCATGCCGCAGCCGCTCAGGTAGCCGACCTGGATGGCCGCGTGGCCGTAAAGGAAGCACGGCCGGGTGATGCCGTGACCGCGCAACGCCTCGGCGGCGAGGCGGTCGGGCTCCCGGGCGGCGCCCTCGATCTCGGCCCGCTCGAGCAGTGTGCCTCCCTGGAGCGCGAAGAACGCGACCATCGCGACGGCGACCAGAACGCGCCCCACGCGCGCCCGCGCCACCGACGCCAGGCCGCAGGCCACGGGCAGGGCGAGCAGGGCGTAGGCCGGCAGCAGGAACCGCGGCGCGGCGTACCCGATCGTGAAGATGTACGACAGCGCGAGCGCGGCTCCGGAGGCGGTGGCGATGAGCAGCGGCCGCCGCCGCGCCGGCTTGCGGACGGCCCACAGGCCGACAGCGGCGAGGACCGGGATGGCGGCGAACCAGGCGACGTGCGCGAGCGGGATGTCACCGCACGGGTGGCCGAAGCGGCACAGGATGGGCCCGTCCAGGGCCCGCAGGTGCTCGCCCAGGCTGAAGTGGAGCCCGGCCTCGTTCTTCGCGCCCGCCGCGGACAGCCGCGCGAACGGGCCGCCGTACTTCAGCGCCGCCTCGGCGAACCACTCGCCCCAGCCGACGACCAGCCCCGCGACGACTGCGACGACCGCGCGGAAGCGCCTGGTCACCAGCCCGTACCCCACGAGGGGGAGCGCCAGCCAGGACGCGTCCGTGGGGCGGACCAGCGACGCGATGGCGAAGGCGACGACGATCCCCACGAGGGACCACTTCCGCTTGTACAGGCTGAACAGGCCCGCGCCGGCCACCGCGCAGAAGGCGACCCAGATGTTCGGCATCGCCTCGCTGCCGTAGAACAGCGACGTCCATAGCCCCGCGAACAGGGCGGCGGCCGCGGGAACGGCGGCGCCCGGGCGCAACCGCACCCAGGGGTAGTAGGCGAGGAACAGCCCGAGGCCCGACAGCAGGCTGAGATAGACGCGGATGACGATGACCGACGAGGTGAACAAGGTCACCGGCGCGACCAGCAGGGGGACGCCCCGGGCGCGCGGCGCGCTGAACCAGGCCGGGGGGAGGCCAGGGGTGACCTGGCTAACGTAGATGCTCTCGTCCCACCCCAGCCCGACCCGGGCCGTCACCAGGAGCTGGACCGCCGAGTAGCAGGCGGCCACCACGGCGAGCGCCAGGTACCAGCGGCGCGAGGCCATCCAGCGCTTGACGCCCTTCTTGGAGGACAGCTCCGGCGCTCGCAGGGAGGCGCCACCCCGTGTGGCGGTCTCCGTAAGCTGATTCATCGTATTTCTCCCCGTCACAACCGGCACAGGTGTCACACCTGGCTCGGCGGAATCATCTGCGCCAGATTAGTTAGCGCATATTCAGCAGTCGTCGAGCATCAAGTAAAGGCAGGTTTAACTCCGCTCCGGCTGGTTACGAACGGCATTTTTCGGGCATCCCGCCGCGCTCACTCATCCCGCGCTCTCGAAATCGCCTTTTCGGCGTGCTCGCGTTGCCGCCTATTTGCGCAATGGCGGTGAGGCTCTGGGGAAAGGATGTGAATCCGGATATGTCGCAGGGCGTGCGAGGGTGTGCCCATACGGGTATCCACACGCCGAATCCCGGAATTCCCATCCCGCTCGCATTCCCGAACGGCTCCTCAGCTGTACGAAACGAGTCGTCAGCGGAACGAGCAGTCGGGACGAGCCGCGGAAACGCGGCCGGGAACGAGCAGCGGGGAACGAGCAGCCGGAACGAACAGCCAGAACGGTGGTCCGGAGTGAGCGGTTTCGAACCGAGGAACCTACTGAGCTCCTGCCTGCTTCTGCTCCTCGGTGAGCGCCCCGACCACGGCTACGAACTGGTCCAGCGGCTACGCCCCCTCGGCATCACCGACGGTGACACCAGCACCGTCTATCGCACGCTGCGCTCGCTGGAGCACCACGGTTGCCTGTGCTCCGACTGGGCGCCCTCCGGCGCCGGCCCGGCGCGGCGCATCTACCGGATCACCGCCAAGGGGCGGGCGGAGCTGCTGAGCTGGCTGGGCACGCTGGAGGAGACGCGCAGGAGGCTCGACTACTACATGCGCCGGCTGGCGCCGCTCATCGAGAACCGCCGCCCGGCCGCCGAGGGCGCGGCCCGCGAGCCCGACGAGGACAGGTCCTGCTGAAGCGCGTGCCCCGGGCGCGCTACATGCGCCTCATCCTGAGGTAGCGGCGGATGTCCGGCCACATCATGACGAGCAGCGCCGCCGCGGCGCAGGCCAGGACCACGGCGGTCACCTTGAGCTTCTTCATCGCCGCATACTCCGTTCCTCCGGGTGCTCTCCCGGATGTCCGTCACGAACCAGCAGAACCAGGCCCGCCGCACTCCGCGATCAGATCTGCGACCAACGAGACGACGAAGCGCGCGGCGTCGCCGACCACCGCCCGCACCGGGGCGCTGAGCTCGACCAGCACGTCCTCGTCGGGCGTACCCCGCAGCACCGTCGCCGGTTCGCAGCACAGGATGAGGACGCGCGGAGGAATCCGGCCGAGCTCCCGGGCGAGGCGCAGGACCTGCACCGGGTCCATGCCGTGCGTCTCCACCGGCACGCCCCGCTCGTCGGCGAGACGTGGTTCGAGAAGGGTGAGCGTCCCCGGGCGCTCACCGCGCTGCGCGGCGTCCACGAACAGCACGGCGGCGTAGTCCCGTTGCAGCGCGTAGGCCAGATCCATCCCGCGGATCCCGAAGTCGACGACGTCCACGCCCGGGGGCAGCTCGGGCACCTCGGGCGGCCGGGCCTGCTCCAGGCGGCGGACGACCTCGACGCCGAAGCCGTCGTCGCCGAGGAAGATGTTGCCGATCCCGGCGACGAGGACGCGGACCGGCCGCTCGGCGCCGGAGTCGGCGGCGAGCGGTTCGACCTCGTCGGCCGTGTAGAAGAAGCGGTGGCCGGGCAGCCGCGCCTCCCCGAGGTCGCGGCCGGGATCGTCCTCCAGGGTGACCGCGAGATGCGGCGTGCCCTCGTCGTCCTGCTCGACCGCCTCCACGACGGCGATCCGCCCGTCGAGCGCGAGGTCGAAGATGTCCGCGCGGGACGGCTGGGACCCCTGTCGTGACCCCAGCCGCGGCCGGAGCCGGACCCGGCTGCCGGGGCCGACGGGCACGCCGTCCACGACCACCGTGTCCGGCCCCCGCCCTTCCATGCGCGTCCAGAAGTTCATGTTCACGTCCCCGGCCCTTCCCCGACCATCGGCCGTGACGGTCGGTTCGGGCGGGTCGGCCGGGTGGGCCGTACGTCCCGCAGGGTGCCGTTCAGCCGCATGAGCTGCTCCGGCGTGAGCGAGGCGCAGCGGTCGAGGATCTCCCGCGCCCGGGGGTCACCCTCGCGGATCTCCCGCCGCTCCTCGTCGGTCAGCGACAGGACGCTCAGGGTCAGCAGTTGGTCGATCTCCGTGGCGTCGAACAGGTCGCCGGGGCTCTCGGGTGCGATCTCGGGGTGGTCGTACAGGATGATCGGCGCGGACAGCATCGTGTCCCGCGTGCCCTCCGGTCCCACGAGGACGGGCCAGACGCCGATGTTCCGGCAGCCCTCGGCGAACGACCGGAGCTCGGCCGGGGGATCCATGAGCGACACGAAGCCGCCGTCGCCGTTGGCGCGCAGCACCGTGTGGCAGGACAGGAGCGTCCGCTTCAGCGCCTCCTCGCGGGAGTCTCCCTCCCAGCCGCTCGTGTTGACGACCAGGACGGTCAGCCGGAAGAGCCCGGGAGCCGACCGCTCGGCGCGGATCTCCACCTCGCCGCGTACCTTCCGCCAGCTGCGGACGATCGCGCCGACCCGGCGTCCGGACGGGTCCGACAGCCACTCGACCTCGCGGCCCGCGGGGAAGTCCACCGGCACCCGATGGGGGCGGTCCGCGAGCGAGCCGAGGCGGAGGCCGCACACCGGCACCTCGCGCTCGGTCGCCTCCTCGCGGGCGACGTGCCGCAGTTCGCCGGCCATCAGCTCCGGCACCGGCTCCAGCCGCAGTCCGTGCCCGTCGTCGCGCGGCCGTGCCGGGTCGTGCGCGACCGCGTGCAGGAAACGCACCTCGACGTCCACGGTGTCCTCGGGCGCCGCCTCGACGAGGCACTGCGTCTGGGCGTACCACGCGTCGCCGCCCTCCGCGCAGTACGCCCGGGGGTGGATGCCGCCGATTGTCCACCGCTGTCGGTTCTTGAGCGCCGACTGCCGGTAGGGCCACAGCAGGTAGCCCTCGTACAGCACGGCCTGGGCGATCAGTCGCACCGCGTCCACGGCCCGCTCACCGCCCTTCGAGCAGGGCCGACATCACGTCGTCCCAGCCGGTGAGCGTGTTGCGCACCCTGTAGGCGTAGAGCCGGTCGAAGACCGCGCGGTCGAGGCGCATCCAGGCGCTGCCGGGAAAGTAGTGGTCCATGAGGTCCTTCCAGACGTGTACCGGCATGGTGAACTCGGCCTCGGTGTCCCACGGGATCCGGGCCGCCCGCAGTGACCCGCCGTCGAGGTAGAAGATCGTGCCGCTGAAGAGGAACTCCAGCGGGACCTCCCCGTCCGGCAGGGCGTGGAAGTACTTGGCCGCGACCACCTCGAAGTCGTACGTGCAGGTCACCGGGATCTCGGTCAGGCAGACGCCGTCGCGGAACGCCGGGACCTGGGTCGCGGCGTGCGTCCACAGCAGACTCCGCAGCGCGCGGCCCCAGTCCTCCGGTCCGCCGAACAGTTCGGCGAGGCGGTCGCGCGCCACGGCGTCGTAGGAACGGCGCGCCGCCGCGATGCGGAGCTGCGTATGCAGGGCGACGGAGCGGATCTCGGCGGGGCCCGTGCTGTCGAGCCGCACCTGGAACCGCAGTGTGGGGACGGCGGCGAACTCCGCCGCCTCCACGCCCTCGACCGATATCCGCACCGCGGGCGGGCAGGCCGTCGTCGTCATCGGATGCTCCCCTCCACCTCAGGCCGGGGAGAGGTTCGGCATGCGCGGGTCGATCGGGTCGTGCGCGCGCGGGTTGATGCCGGTGGACCTGGCCGCCGTCGAGCGCCCGTCAGGGAGGTGGCCCCGCTGGTGGGCGTAGTTCCCCGCCGCGTTGCCTTCCTTGATCCCCTTGAGGTGCGCGGTCGCGTCCGGGCGGATCATGGGCCGGCCGGTCCTGATCGGCTCGGCCGCCTTCCCCTTCTTGACCGGGGTCCTCGTGGCGGTCCCGCCGCCGGCCCCGCTGTTCGACCTGGTCCTCGACCCGGTGCTCGACTTCGTCCTCGACTTGGTCATTGCTTGGCTCCCTCCGGTCGGTTCCCGTCGTGCGTGCCGCCGCCGGCGTCCACGGTCCTGGACCGTCCGCGCAGGGCGGTGAAGAAGCCGCCGATCTCGCGCCAGACGTCCGGCCCGCCGGCCAGCCCCTTCCAGCGCGTACGGATCAGGCCCACCAGGGCATAGCAGTCGTCGATCGGCACGATCCAGTGATCGCGCGCATCCCCCGTACGGTTGACCAGCAGGGCCTCCACGTCGGGGGCCAGCCCGCCGAGCACCGGGTTGGCCGCCTCCAGCCGGGCCCAGGTCGGCCGGGCCAGCGGGGACTCGACGGGTCCTCCCAGGCTGGGATAGTGGAGCACCGCTCGCCGCGCCGACGAGTCGTGGAAGAAGAACGCCATCTGAACGGGAATGTGCAGGCCGTCCCACGCCGCGTCGTCCAGGGCGAAGCCGCGGAGGTACCAGCGCCGGTCGGGGACGGCGCGGTACCGCTGCCCGCCTCTCTCGGCCCGGTCGAACAGCGTCGCGCAGGGCCGGCAGGCGCAGCGGATTTCGCGGCTGGACAGGTCGATCAGGTGCCGGTGGTCGTCGGCGACCGGCACGCCGCACAGATCGCACCGCCCCGAGACGCTCCGCTCTGGGACATCCCGCCCGGGGACACTCCGCCCTGAGAGGTCCCCCTCCGAGACGTTCCCCTCCGAGGCGTCCCGCCGCGGCTCCGCCGGGGACCGGGCGTCCTGCGGCCGGACGAGATACCTGCGCAGGGCGTTCATCGTGATCCGTCGCTCCATGACGCCCGCCTCACGACGTCCGGGTGCCGGAACGGCCCCGCAGGAGGCTGTCCACGGGGATCACGGCCGCCGGCGGGGCGGCCTCCTCGACCTCGACCCGCGCGATCTCCGGCGCGGCGTCGCGGATCGCCTCCTCCAGCGCGGCGCGCAGGGCCGGAGCGGAGGAGCGGCAGCCGCCGCGCCCGCGCAGGCGGACCCGGACCACTCCTCCCTCGGTCCCTCGCTCGCCACCGCCTTCGCCGCAGCCTTCGACACCGACCAGGTCGGCGGTGGCCCCGCCGAGGCGCGGGCCGGTCCGCTCCAGCGCCGCGCGCACGCGGGTCTCCACGTCCTCCGGGTGCAGGCCGTGCAGCAGGAGCAGGTGCCCGACCAGCTCGTCCGCCGCCAGCGTGCTCCCCAGCGCCGCGCCACCCGCGGCCGTGGCCGCGGACATGATCCGGGCGAGGCCCTCGCCGTACAGCTCGAGGAGCTGCTGGAGGAGCTCCGTGACGGTGGCGCGGGCGTCCGGGTCGGTCATCGACTCGATCCGCTCCAGCAGGGCCTCCACGCGGTGCGCGTGGTCGGCGGCCTCCTCGTCGTTCAGCGAAATGTGCGGTGACATCGGTCCCACCTCAGCCCGACACGCTCGTGCCCAGGGTGGGGGAGTGGACCTTCTTGAGCACCTTGCCTTCGCCGAGGTACATGTGCACGCCGCAGGGCAGGCACGGGTCGAAGCTGCGCACCGTGCGCATGATGTCGATGCCCTTGAAGTTCTCCGGGCCGTTCTCCTCGAAGATGTGCATGCCCTGCACCGCGTCCTCGTACGGCCCGGGCGTCCCGTAGATGTCCCGGGGGCTCGCGTTCCACGGCGTGGGCGGGTACGGATGGTAGTTCGCGATCTTCCCGTCGCGGATCACCATGTGGTGCGAGAGGACGCCGCGGACCGCCTCGTGGAAGCCGCAACCGATCCCGTCCTCGGGGACGTCGAAGTCGGTGAAGACCTTGGTGCGTCCCGCCCTGACCTCGCCCAGCGCCTGCTCGACGAAGTGGACCGCCATCGCCGCCGCGTACGCGATGAAGTAGGCGCGGGCGCGGTCCCGCTCGATGGTGTTGGACCACTGGGGGATCTTCCACTCGAACTGCATCTCGGGTAGCTGCGCGCTCTTCGGGAGGTTGATCTGCACGCTGTGGCCGGTCGCCTTCACGGTGCCCGTGTCCACGAGGCCGGCCAGCGCGGTGGTCCAGAGCCGGGCGATCGGGCCGCCGCCCGTGTCGAGCGCGAGGTATTCGCCGCTGCGGGAGTCGTACCAGCGGGGGCTCATGACCCAGCTGTAGTTGCCGTTCTCCAGGTCGCGCTTCTGCGGCCGGGGCAGCGTCGTCTGGTTCCACGGGTGCCGCTGGTCGACCGGGTTGCCGAGCGGGTCGTGGGTGACGAACGTCTCCTCGCCCTCCCAGTCGTCGTAGTACGAGCTGCCCAGCAGGATGCGGATGCCGAGATTGATGTCCACCAGGTTCGTCGTCAGCAGTTGGCCGTCCAGGACGATCCCGGGGGTCACGTACATCGCCCGGCCCCAGTCGTTCATCGTGCGGTAGTCGTAGTCGACCACGTCGGGGTTCTGGAAGGTGCCCCAGCAGCCGAGCATGACGCGCCGCCGGCCGACCTCCTCGTAGCCGGGCAGCGCCTCGTAGAAGAAGTCGAAGACGTCGTCGTTCATCGGGACGGCCTTCTTGATGAAGTCCAGTGCCCGCAGCAGCCGCACCAGGTAGTCGGTGAACAGCTGCGGCGTCGCGACCGTCCCCACGCCCCCGGGATAGAGGGTGGACGGGTGCACGTGCCGCCCCTCCATCAGGCAGAACATCTCGCGGGTGAGCCGGCTCATCTGCAGCGCCTCGCGGTAGGCCGCCCCGGTGAACGGGTTGAAGGCGCGCATGATGTCGGCGATCGTGCGGTAGCCGTGGATGTGGCCGCGCGGCGCCTCGGTCGTCTCCGCCCTGCGCAGCAGTCCGGGGTTCGTCTCCTTGACCATCTGCTCACAGAAGTCGACGAACACCAGGTTGTCCTGGAAGAGCGTGTGGTCGAACATGTACTCGGCGGCCTCGCCGAGGTTGATGATCATCTCGCCCAGTGGCGGGGTCTTGATGCCGTACGCCATGTTCTGCGCGTAGACCGAACAGGTGGCGTGATTGTCGCCGCAGATGCCGCAGATCCGGCTGGTGATGAAGTGTGAGTCGCGCGGGTCCTTCCCGCGCATGAACACGCTGTAGCCCCGGAACAGCGACGATGTGCTCTTGCACTCCACGACTTCCTTGTTGCTGAAGTCGATCTTCGTGTAGATGCCGAGGTTGCCGATGATCCTGGTGATCGGGTCCCAGGACATCTCGACCAGCGTCCGCTGTTCCTCCGGCGCCTTCTCCGATCGGATTGCCACCGTGTCGTTCCCCTCTACTACCGTTGCGGCCAGCGCGGGGCGTACCCGCTCGTGAGCTTGGGACGGTTGTGGCGCCAGCGGGGCTCCTCGTTCACCGTCGTGTTCGTGATCCCGCGCAGCCTGCGGATCATCCGCCCGTACACGCTGGACATCGCCGAGGACACCTTCCCGCCGGGCGGCTCGTCCATGAACGGCATGAACTTGTCCGGGAAGCCGGGCATGGTGCAGGCGATGCAGATGCCGCCCACGTTGGGGCAGCCGCCGATGCCGTCCATCCAGCCGCGCTTGGTGACGTTGCAGTTGACCACCGGACCCCAGCAGCCGATCCGTACCTGGCACTTCGGCGAGTTGTAGTCCTTGGCGAAGTCGCCCTGCTCGTAGTACCCGGCCCGGTCGCATCCCTCGTGGACCGTCTTGCCGAACAGCCACGTCGGCCGGAGCCGCTCGTCGAGCGGGATCATCGGCGCCAGGCCGGCGGCCTGGTAGAGCAGCCAGGTCAGGGTCTCCATGAAGTTGTCCGGCTGCACCGGGCAGCCGGGCACGTTCACGATGGGCAGCCCGCCCGCCGAGCGGAAGTCCGCGCCGAGGTAGTCGGCGAGTCCCATGCACCCCGTCGGGTTGCCGGCCATCGCGTGGATGCCGCCGTACGCGGCGCAGGTGCCGGCCGCGACGACCGCCCACGCCTTCGGCGCGAGCCGGTCGATCCACTCGTTGACGGTGATGGGGTCGCCCGTCACCGGGTCGTTGCCCATCGACGTCCAGTAGCCCTCACCGTTGATCTTCTCGTTGGGGATCGAGCCCTCCATGACGAAGATGAACGGGCCCAGCTCTCCGCGCGCGGCGCGGTGGAAGGCCGCCATGAACTCGTCGCCCACCTGCGGGGACAGCACCTTGTTGTGCAGGTGCACCTTCGGCAGGCCGGGGACGAGACCGAGCACGACGTCCTCGATGCTCGGCAGGGTCGCGGCGGTCACCGAGACCGTGTCCCCGTCACAGCTCATTCCCTCCGAGGTCCACAGGATGTGCACCTCGTCCAGGGCAGCGGTAACCGCTGGTGCGCTCATGGCCTACCCCCCTCTTGGCCACAGCGGGCGTCACGCCGTGTGCATCAACGTCTATCAACCTCCGGCGGCCTTGGTAAGTGCGTCCCGCATCTAGTGTGTACGCGCTGACCTGCGGTTATTTGATGCGCGATGGCGCTCTTCATACCGGTGGCGGGGTTTGCGCCGAATCGGCTGGACGATGATGATATGTCAGAATGTCATGACAAATCGTGGCATTGCTGGACGCCGGCGTCGAGCTGGCGATCGTCAAGCGCGGATCGGCCGGCGTGCTGGGCATGACCAGGAGGGAGACCGTGGAGGTGCCGCCGGTCCCGGTGGACGTCGTCAACCGCGGCGAGCCTGCTGGAGATATCGGGAGGTACGTCATCATGAGACTCACCACGGCCCAGGCGCTGGTCTGCTTCCTGTCCCGGCAGTGGAGCGAGCGGGACGGCGTGGAGCGGCGGCTGATCGAGGGATGCTTCGGCATCTTCGGCCACGGCAACGTCGCGGGAGTCGGCCAGGCGCTCGCCGAGCAGGGAGCCGGCACCCGGTCAGCGCTGCCGTACTATCCGGCGCGCAACGAGCAGGCCATGGTGCACACCGCCGTCGGGTACGCGCGGGCGGCGAACCGGCTGTCGACCTTCGCCTGCACCACCTCGATCGGCCCCGGGGCGACCAACATGGTCACCGGGGCGGCGCTGGCCACGATCAACCGGATCCCGGTGCTGCTGCTCCCCGGCGACGTCTTCGCCACCCGGGCCGCCGGCCCGGTGCTCCAGGAGCTGGAGGACCCGCGCTGCTACGACGTGACGGTCAACGACACGCTGCGCCCGGTCTCCCGCTTCTTCGACCGGATCAACCGGCCCGAGCAGCTCCCGTCCGCGCTGCTCGCCGCGATGCGGGTGCTGATCGACCCGGCCGAGACCGGCGCGGTCACGCTCGCGCTGCCGCAGGACGTGCAGGCCGAGGCGTACGACTGGCCGGACGAGCTGTTCCGCGAGCGGGTCTGGCACGTTCCGCGCCCGGTGCCGGAACCCGCCGCCCTGGCCCGGGCCGTACGCGCGATCGAGTCCGCGGAGCGGCCGCTGATCGTGGCGGGGGGCGGCGTCAGGTACAGCGAGGCGTGGGAGGAGCTGCGGTGCTTCGCCGAAAGGCACGGCATCCCGGTCGGTGAGACCCAGGCGGGCAAGGGCGCGCTTCCGCACGACCACCCGCTGGCGGTCGGCGCCATCGGCCACACTGGCACGGAGGCCGCCGACACGCTGGCCCGCGAGGCCGACCTGGTGATCGGCGTCGGCACCCGCTACAGCGACTTCACCACCGCCTCCCGGACGCTGTTCGGCGGCGCCCGGTTCCTCAACGTCAACGTCACCGCGTTCGACGCGGCCAAGAACGCGGGCGAGATGCTCGTCGCCGACGCCAGAGAGGCGCTGCTCGCCCTCGACGCGGCGGTCGGCAGGACGGTCGGCGCGGCCGCCTGGCGGGCCGATCCCGAGTGGAGCGCGCGGGCGGCCCGCCTGGCGGACGGCTGGCGGGCCGAGATCGGCCGGGCCGTCGGCGGGGACGAGCTCACCCAGCCCGTGCTCCTCGGCATCGTCAACGACGTGGTGAACGACCTGCCCGAGGGCGGCGTGGTCGTCAACGCCGCCGGCTCGATGCCCGGCGACCTGCACAAGCTGTGGCGGGCGGCCGACCCGGAGCAGTACCACGTCGAGTACGGCTACTCCTGCATGGGCTACGAGATCGCCGGAGGGCTGGGCGTGAAGCTGGCCCGGCCCGAGCGCGAGGTGGTCGTTCTGGTGGGTGACGGGTCGTACCTCATGATGGCCCAGGAGATCGCCACCGCCGTGCAGGAGGGCGTCAAGCTCGTCGTCGTCCTGGTCGACAACCACGGGTTCGCTTCCATCGGCGACCTGTCGGAGTCGGTGGGCGCGCGGCGGCTCGGCACGGCCCACCGCCTGCGCGGGAAGTCGGGCGAGCTGGACGGCGATCGGCTCCCCGTGGATCTGGCCGCGAACGCGGCCAGCCTCGGCGCGGACGTGCTGACGGCCAGGGACTCGGAGGGCCTGCGGGCCGCGCTCGCCCATGCGGTCGCGGCCAGGACCACGACGGTCGTATACGTCGAGCCCGTTCCGGGCGAGGGCCCGGGCGCGCAGGCCTGGTGGGACGTCCCGGTCGCCGAGGTGTCGACCCTCCCCGAGGCGCGGGCGGCGCGGGAACGCTACGACGAGCACAAGCGCGATCAGCGGCTCTACCTCTGACGGCGTGACCGCCCGCGTTCGCCGCGGGCCGTCACCGACGACCCCGGCGACCTGGACATGATCGCGACGGCCGGGCCGGGGGCCGCGGTCGGGAACGGGCATCCGGACGTCCGGCGACGATCGGCGTCGCGGTGGGCGCCTGCGTGGACGGCACAGTGGGCGCGTTCGACATGTGCGGTGCTGTGGTGGTGCGGGGCGATGGGAGTCGCTTCGCCGTGCGGTGGTGTCATACGGTGCCGATGGTGTCGCTTTGAGCGATGTGTCCAATGGTGACCGATTCGGCATGATGTGTATGGCTTTGCTGGGTTAATTCCCTAACCTGCGTCGAGCGGTGGAGATCTACCGGGTATTGCGTGATCAAGCGCATTTCTCCCACTTCACTCTCGGGGGTGCCTGGTGCCCAGTAGGTCCATCTATGTCGTGCAGGATGAGAAGTTCAAGGGAAGTTCCCCTCAGTGGTGGTACGAGCAGTTCTGGGTCGAGGCGCGGCCCGCGCGGATACGACGGCGCCGCTGGATCGCCGGCGTCGGCGCCGTGGCCGGGCTCCTGCTGTCGATGCGGTTTGCGCTCTCCCCGGTCCTGATGGCCCTGCTCGGCGCCGCCGTCGCCGCCGGAGGCGACCTGCTATTCGTCTGGTGGGATCACGAGTCGACCGCCGTGTGGAGGGGCAAACGCCGCGGCGAGGTCCGCGCCGGCAAGCTCCTCCGGCGCGGCCTGCGCCGGCGCGGTTACAACGTGCTGGACGGCCGCGCCGTACCGGGCGAGGCCTCGATCGACCACCTCGTGATCGGGCCGGGCGGCGTGTGGATCGTGGACAACGAGGCATGGGGCCCCGACGTCTACATCGCCCGGTACGGCGACAAGCTCTTCTTCGACGAGAAGTTCGGCAGTTCGGTGGCCAAGGGCCTGACCGACGCGGCGGCCACCATGTCGACGCTGCTGACCCGCGAGTCCGGCGTCGACGTGACCGTCCGGCCGATCCTCGCGGTGCACGGCGGCAGGCTGTTCACGCCGGACGGGCCGCGCGGGGTGGTCGTCGCCGAGGGGCTCATCCTCGCCTACCCCCGTGTGGTGCCCCGGGTCGTCCTCGCGGGCGGTGACGCGAGCTTCGACGAGAAGGAGGTCGAGCTGCTCACCCGCACCGCCGCCAGGATCTTGCGCCGCGTGTTCTGACGCCGCTCCGTGGTTCTGCAACGGTTCTACGGCGGTCCTACGGCGGTCCTACGGCGGTCCTACGGCGCCGACGCGTCCGGCTCGTCACCCGTTGCGGCGAGCCGGTCGAACAGCTCGATCGCGGCCCGCCGTACTTCGTCGGGCGTGATTCCGTCGAGCGCGACGCGGGCCTGGTCGATATCGCGCGCGGTGGCGCAACTGATCGCGACCGACGCGGCCGCCGCCTGGTGCAGGGACCCGGGCGGCGCGTTGTCCGCCATCTCCCTGGCGCTCGTGGCGACGTCGAGGTTGTCTCTGGGATTCACGGTTCTCCTCATGAAGGCTGGGCGCGTCAGGCCATTGTCAGGCACATGCGGGCCGCCAGAGGTCCGTGCGGCCGAAGTGTCGCGGGTTCGGTGCGTGCGGCCCGGGCGCGGGCACGGCACGCCCGGGACGAGGCGGCGGGTGGTGTCCCGCGCGCCCCGAAGCACCTGATTGACCTGCGGCGACTCCGCTCCGATGATGCCTACCCAGGAGCCGCGCTCCCACGCGCGGCACGCCGGCGGCCCCAGCGCACGCTGGCGGCCCCAGCGCACGCCGGCCCCGGGCCGCCCGGTCAGCGGGGGAGATCAGGGGAGATCAGGGGAGATCGCGTGGTGAGGAACGCCGGCCGCCTCCGCCGCCGGCGGTGACCGTACGGCGGTGAGGGGAGGCGGGAGGACCTCAGTCGTCGTCCCTGCCGTCGTCGTCGCCGGCATGACGGTGGTGGCCGTCCTCGTGGCCGTCCTTGCGCTCGGTCTTGTGGCTGGCCTTGTCGTCGTCCTCGCGGCCGGCCCTGTCGTCGGTCTTGTGGCCGGTTCCGTCGTGCAGGACGGAGCCCTTGACCGCGTCGACGGTGATCTCCCGCTCGGCGCCCTTGGCGGTCCGCACCTCGATGTCCCAGACCTGGCGGCCGTGCTCGTCCTCCAGCTCGGTGGCGGTGACCCAGCCGCCGGGTACCACGGCCAGGGCCGCCCGTACGGCCTGCTCGTTTGAGACGGCGGGAGCCTTCGGCGCGGACGGAGAGGCGGTGGGCGGCTTACCCGCCGCGAAGGCCGCGGTTCCCCCGGCGGCGATGGCGGCCGCCGTGGCGAGTCCTGCGACGATCGTAAGCTTGCGCATTCTGACCTCCGGTGCGAATCGGTGTCCGTGCTGACACCAGAAGACTGCCGGGAGTCGTCATAGCGGTGCGCTTCGGGAGCCCTAACGGCACGTTAATCCGTACGGGTCCGGCGGAACCCCCCGCCCGAGCCCGGTGCGCCGAGCCGGGCGCGGGCAGCGGCCGGGGCCGGTGACGAAACACTCCCTAATCGGGGCATGGCGAGCATCCGAACGAAAAGTCCCGTTAGCGGGTGGCCACAGCTAGCTATTTGATCTTCCTCTCGTCCTGCTTGCCGGGCCTGCCCTACCTTCGGCGTCTATGCCGGTTGAGTTCTTGAGTGATGGTGAGGCGGCCGCGTACGGCCGCTGATCGCCGAGCGACGTGGGGCACACGCCCGCCTCGGCGTAGCCCTCCAGCTAACGACAGCCCGGTACGTCGGTCGCTTTCTGACCGACCCGCTGGACGTGCCCGACGAAGTGCTGGCGCGCCGATGGTGAAGGCGGGCACGCCCGCGCTGGAACGCGGACGGTTATCGCACGTGGTGCAGAACTACCTGTCGGCGGAGACCTACACTCTGGCCAATGGTCCGCTCATCGACGAGCAGGGCAAAATCGGTTTCGCCCAGGCGCTCGGCGGCGGGTTGGTCGCGGCGATCGACGGGATGCGGTTCGTGGTCCCGGTGCCCTCGATCTACACACGCCCGAACAAAAAATTCTTCGATCGCTCGCGCGGTGTCACGTGGCTCAACATGATCAACGACCGGCCGACGTTGTACCCCGATGAACGCTATGGCAGGTGTGTCGCTCTAGCGGCGGATAGGGCGTAGGTGAGGCCGGTAAGCCGTTCGGACATCTGCCAAAGGCGAGCGGCTGTGGCGGTGTCGCGGATGGCGCGCTCGCGAGTTCGACGAGTGGGCTCGCCACCCAGTTGCAGTACACCGTTGGGAACGATGTAGCTGCCGCCGGGCAGGTCCGGCACGGTCGCTGCGTACAGGGAGGTCTTTGCCCCTTCCGGGGTGGGACGGAAGGCCACGCGCACCATCAGGCGCGTGAGGGTCGCATGCAGCCGTCCCCTGCTGCTGTTGGCGCCGCCGGTGAGCACGTTCGTGCGGGTGAGTCCAGGTGCGACGGCCATGCTGCGGAGCTTCTGCCCGGCGGCGTCGGCTCGGCGCTGCAGTTCCATCGCGAAGTAGAGGTTGGCCCGCTTGGACTGCACGTAGGCGAACGCCGTGCGGTAGCGGCGTTCGGCGTTGAGGTTCTCCAGGTCGAAGCGGGCGAAGCGCTGACCTTCGCTGCTGACGGTGACCACCCGTGGATCGGGCGCGGCGAGCAGGTGCGGCAGGAGCAGGCCGGTCAGGGCGAAGGTGCCCAGGTGGTTGATGCCGAACTGCGATTCGAACCCGTCGGCGGTCCGGGCGTAGGGCACCATCGCCACTCCGGCGTTGTTGACCAGCAGATCAAGCCGGCCGCGGTCCCAGCCGGCGGCGAACTCCCGGATGGAGGCCTGACTGCCCAGGTCCAGACGCCGCAGTTCCAGGTGAGCGCCGGACAGCTCATCCTGCATGCGGGCGAGGGCGGCCTGGCCGCGTCTGGGGTCACGGCAGGCCAGCACGACGTGCGCGCCATGGCGGGCCAGCTCGCGGGCGGTGACGTAGCCGATGCCGCTGTTGGCTCCGGTCACTACCGCGACCCGTCCGGTCTGGTCGGGGATGGCGTGGAAGGTCCAGGGGCGAGAGTTACGCATGATGTGCCACCTCAAGGGGACGAATGTATCGCAACTCCGAGTTGCGATACATTCATCTTGTCACCCGCCCTGCGGATATCGCAACTTGGAGTTGCAATGCAGTCTGATCAACCCTCTGCCCGGCCGATCGGCCGCGGCGCCAAAGTACGCGCCGCCGTCCACGCCGCCACGCTCGCCGAACTCGTGGACAAGGGCTATGCCGCGTTGAGCGTCGAGAACGTCGCACAACGCGCCGGGGTCCACAAGACGACGGTCTACCGGCGCTGGGAGGATCGCGAGAGCCTGCTCACCGATGCCCTAGCTGAGCACATGGCGATGGACATTCCTGTTCCCGACACCGGAGCAATCGAGACCGACCTGCGAGCGCTGGCACGCTCGATCGTCCAGACGTTCACCAGCCCGACCGGGCAGGCCATCCTCGCCGCAATGTTCACCGGAGCAGGTCATCTCCCGGAGATCGCCGCAGCACGGCGCCAGGTGTTCGACGACCGCCTCGCCAGAGCCGAACCCGTAGTCGCACGCGCCATCCAGCGCGGTGAACTTCCCGGAGACACCGATCCCGCCGAGCTGTTGAAGACCTTGGTCGCGCCGATCTACCTGCGCCTGCTCATTACCGCCGATCCAGTCGACGAGACGACCGCCGACCAGGCGGTGCACGTCGCCCTGACCGCCGCGCGCGGCGGCGCCCTGCGAACAGATCGCGGCCGCTAGGTCAGGAGCCGTCGCGCCTCTCGATGGACAGGTAGCGATGGAGCGAAGTCTTGGGGATACCGGTCTTGGCGGCGATCTGCGCCAGCGAGTCGCCTTCGGCCTTGAGCAGGCGGGCGTAGTCGATCTTCTCGGCGGGGTGCGCGACGGGGCGCCCCACGTGCTTGCCCTTGGCCTCGGCCACACTGCGGGCGTGCGCGGCGCGCTCGGCGGTGAAGATGCGCTCCATCTCGGCGAACAAAGCCAGCAGGAGGAAGAGCTCGTCAGCCCCCTAATCCGGGGGAGGCCCGAGTTCCACGGTGACCCGGGCGCCCCCGGTCGGCCCGGTCGCCGCGTCGAGGGAGCCGCCCGACCGCTCGGCGGCCCGCCGGGCGATGTCCAGCCCGAGGCCGGTGGACGAGCCTCCACTCACGCCGCGCCGCGCCGGATCGTCCCCGCCGAACCCCGGCCCGTCGTCGGCGACCACGAGCACCGCTCCGCCACCCTGGCGGCGGTCGAGTCGTACGGCGAAGGCGGTGCCCTCGGGCGTGTGCGCGAACACGTTCTCCAGGAGGGCGTCCACGCCGGTGGCCAGGGCCTCGCCGGTGAGCCCGACGGGGAGCGGCGGGCCGGCCAGGTCCCGGGTGACCCGGCGATCCTGGTCCCGGGCGAGCATCGACCAGTAGTCCAGTCGTTCGGAGACGACGAGCGCCGCGTCGCACTCGCCGGAGGCGTCCTGTCGGGAGCGCCGTGCCTCCTTGATCACCTGAGTGACCATCCGCTCCATTGACTCCACCGCGGCGGCCACCCGCGCGGCCTGCTCGCTCTCCGGCAGCGCGTCGGCCTCCAGCCGCAACGCGGTCAGCGGCGTGCGCAGGCGATGGGACAGGTCGGCCACCGCCTCGCGCTCCTGGGCGAGCAGCACGCGGATGCGTCCGGCGAGGTGGTTGAGCGCGATCGCGACCTCGCGCACCTCCGGCGGCCCCTCGACCGGCACGCGTGCGGACAGCTCGCCGGCGGCGAGCCGGTGCGAGACCCCGGCCAGCCCCGAGATGACGCGTACCTGCGAACGGGCCAGCCGGTCGGCGACCACCAGACTGATCAGAAGCAGCCCCAGGCCGAGCAATCCGAGGATCGTCCGGGCCCGGGCCACGCCACGGGTCAGGTCGACGTCGGACACGAACGTGCGGATGACGGCCGTGCGCGCCGAGGTCCCCTGGATGGCGACGAGGATCTCCCGGCCTCCAGGGGCCTGCGCGGTCAGGCTGCGTCCGGTGAAGGCGAGCCGTACCGCGTCCGACTCGGCCGCCGGCGCGCCCAGGACGCGGCCCGAGGGCAGGAAGACCGTGAGCGGGAAGCCGCCCCCGCTGTTGGCCTGCTCCACCGCCAGCTCCAGCCCGGCCTGACCGCCCGCCGAGACCACGGGCACCAGCGACTGGGCGCGCACGAGCGCGTCGGCGGTCGCCCGGTCCGCGGCGAGCACGCCGGCCAGGAACGCCAGCGGCGCGAGGAAGGCGACCAGCGCCAGGGAGATCGTGGAGGCCACCAGGACGAGCAGGCGCCGCCTCATGCGCCGGGATCCACCAACTTGACGCCCACACCTCTGACGGCGCGGATGTAGCGGGGCTCCTGCGCGGACTCGCCGAGCTTGTTCCGCAGCCACGACAGGTGGACGTCCACGGTCTTGTCCGCTCCGCCGTACGGCACCTGCCAGACCTGGGTGAGCAGCTCGCGCTTGCTGACTACCTGGCCGGGACGCGTGGCCAGGTAGCAGAGCAGGTCGAACTCCTTGGGGCGCAGATCCAGCGGCCTGCCGCGCATCGTCACCTCGCGGCCGCGCGGATCGATGCGCAGCTCGCCCACGGTCAGCGGCCGCATGCCGTCGTCCTCGCCGCTGTGTAGGCGGCGCAGCACGGCGCGGATCCGCGCGTCGAGCTGTACGGCGCCGAACGGCTTGACGAGGTAGTCGTCGGCGCCGGCATCGAGCACGCGGGCGATCTCCAGCTCGTCGTCGCGCGCGGTGGCGACGATCAGTGGCACCGAGCTCACCGCGCGGAGCATACGGATGATCTCGTAGCCGTCCACGTCGGGCAGGCCGAGGTCGAGGACGACGAGGTCGGGACGGTTCTCCACAGCCATCCGCAGGCCGGCCATCCCCGTGGAGGCGGAGGTCATCGCGTGGCCGCGCTCGGTGAGGGTTCGCATCAGGGCGGACCGGACGGCCGGATCGTCCTCCACCAGCAGCAGTTGCGCCACGGTGACCACGCTAACCGGGACGCGGCGGTGTATCTGCCCCTTTCCTCCTCGCGTTGAGGCGGAGTTAGGGAACCGTTAGCGTCGCGGTTTGTATCAAAGGGTTGCGACAAGTGGCCGGATCGGGCAGTCTTTGTATCGCTCGGTTGATACAAAGGAGAAAGCATGGGCTCTGTGGTCCCCCTTGGCCTTGTGGCGCTGCTGGTGCCGGTCGCCGGGCTCCTCGCGGTGCTGATATCGCTGAACCGCGTGGTCCGGGTGCCGGTTGGCACTGATCTTTCTGCGCTGCGCGTCACGACGACACGGCTCTTCTGGGCGCGGCTCGCCGGGCTGGTGGCCGGCCTCGCAGCTTCCGGGCTCGTGTTGAGCTGGGACGGCCTCGGCCGGGGGCCCATGCTGGCCGCCCCCGTCCTGAGCATCGGCCTTCTGCTCGGCACGCTGGCGGGAGAGCTCGCCGCGCCACGCCCCCACGGGCCGATCAGGGGTGCGTCACTGGAGATCAGGAGGGCGCGTGACTACCTGCCGAGGTTCTCCGCGTGGCTGGCCGGCGCGCTCTCGCTGGTCGCCGCCGTGTTGCTGTCCGTCACCTCCGTCACGGCGAGCGCCGACGACATGGGGCGTGCCGGGCGGGCGCTGGCCATGAGCAGCCCCGACGGCACGGTGCGCAGCGTGACCGGTCCGTGGCCCGGCTGGTTCTACGCGTGGCCCATGCTGGCTGTGCTCGCGACCGCGTTCCTGCTCTCCGCGTTGGTGGTGCATCGCGTCGTGCAGCGTGGACGCCCGGGCCTCGACGTGGCGGCGAGGGCCGTGGACGACGCGCAGCGGGCCCACTCCGCCCGCGTGGTCACCGCGGCCTACGGCCTCTGCGTGGCCCTGCCGCTGATCGGTGTCGCGCTCGTCGCCGCTGAAGCCCTCTTCAGACACAGCGACTTCGCCGGCTGGGTCGCGCCCGCGGCGTCCGGTCTCCTGGGGGTCGCGCTCTTCGCCGCGGGCTCGGCCACCTGGTACCTGGCCGAGTTGCTCTCCCGGCCCACGATCAGACCATCATGATCGAGGTCGATGTCACCAGTCCCTCACCTCCGTACGAGCAGATCCGGGCACAGTTCGCAAAGCTGATCAAGTGCGGGGTGCTGGCCGTCGGCACTCGGCTGCCTCCGGTGCGTCAGCTCGCCGCCGACCTCGGCCTTGCGACGGGCACGGTGGCGCGGGCGTACAAGGAGCTGGAGCAGGCTGGATACGTCACCGGAAAGCGCGGGGGCGGCACCCGCGTTCTGCCGCAACCCGAACCTCGGATGGCGCGAGCGGAGCTGATCAGGAGCCAGGCCCGCGCCTATCTCGCCGAGGTGATCCGCCTAGGGGGATCCGCCGAGGAAGCGATCGCCACCCTGTCCGAAGTGGTCGCCCTGTCAGACACCGCCGCGGCCGCCCATCCGGCCGACCCCGATCTACATGTTTAGCTCGGCGTAGCCGCCTCGACCGCGCCGACAGCGCGGCTGGACGGACCGACCGGCTGCGGGGGTGGCAAGGTTGGGAGGGATTTAGGGAAGCGTTAGCGTCGGGCCTGGCAGGCTGGCAGCGTGAACCGGCGCTCGCTCATCGGGATCCTCGGCTGGCTGATCGCGGCCGCCGTCGCCACCGTGACCAGCACCTGGGCGATCTCCCTGCTCGGGGAGGGGCTGACCCAGAAGGTGGTGTCGCCCATGAGCCAGGCGGACGTCGACCGGGCGCTCGCCGCCGCCACCGCGCCCGGGCGGACAGTCACGCCGACCCCGTCCCCGACAGGGCGGATCACGGCGCCGACCCCCTCCCCGACAGGGCGGATCATGTCGCCGAGCCCGTCCGTGACCGTGACGGGCGGCGCCAGTCGCGCGTTCACCGTCCCCGGCGGGTCCTTCGTGGCGAGCTGCGACGGTGGTCTGGCCTCCCTGCTGTCGTGGAGCCCCGCCCAGGGGTATGCCGCCGACGACGTGGACCGGGGACCGGATCGGGAGGTCAAGGTGGAGTTCGAGTCGGAGGCCGACAAGGTGACCGTCAAGATCACCTGTTCCGGAGGGGTTCCCGTACCGTCCGCGAAAGTCCACGATGACTGAGCGTCGCACCAGACGCCTCCGGCGTGACAGGTCCATCCGCCGAGGGCGTGACGGCTGGGGCGAGCCGGGCGCCATGCGCGGCAGGGCTTGACTCGTCAGAGACGAGCCAGGGCGCCGGCGTAGATCTCGACCGCCTCCTCGATCCGTGAGATCTCGCAGTACTCGTCGGTGACGTGCGCCTGCTCGGGCTCACCCGGGCCGCAGATCACGGCGGGAACCCCGCCGCAGGCCGCGACCAGCACCGAGGCGTCGGTGAAGTAGCTCGCCGCGGGCCGGTCGCCCGGTGGCCGGGCACCCGCGGCGAGCAACGCCTGGACGAAGGCGTCGTCCGGGTCGGTCCACACCGCGGGCAGGTCGGTCAGCACCTCGAGCGACGTCTCCCCGCCAAGAGCGTTCCCCAGCCGCTCGCGCAGCTCCGCGTGGTCCTGACCGGTGACGGTGCGCATGTCCACGGTCGCCTCGGCGAGATCGGGGACGGAGTTCACGTTGATCCCTCCGTGCACCGTGCCCACGTTGGCCGTCGGCGCCCCGAGCCACGGATGCGCGGGAACGCCGGGGTCGAAGCGCTCCACCGCGCCGATCGCGCGGGCCAGCTTGTAGATCGCGTTGTCTCCCAGATGCGGCATCGAGCCGTGCGCCGTCCGGCCGCGGGCGACCGCCTTCAGCCACAACGCGCCCTTGTGCCCGAGCAGGGCGCGGTTGGCGGTCGGCTCGGCCACGAGCATCGCCCGTGCCTGCCCGACCATCCCGAGGGCGATCATGTCGATCGCGCCCTCGCAGCCGGTCTCCTCGCCCGCGGTGAGGACGACCTCCAGGGCCGCGCGGGGCCCCGAGCCGCGTACGTGCCGTTCGGCGGCGACCACGAGCGCGGCGACCCCGGCCTTCATGTCGCTGGATCCGCGCCCGTACAGCCGGTCGCCGTCCACCTCGGCGGCGTGCGGATCATGCGCCCAGGCCTGGCCGCCCAGCGGCACCGTGTCCAGGTGCCCGGTGAGGACGACCGGCGTACCGGCTCCCCAGCGGGCCACCAGGCCGGTACGGCCGGGCGCGTAGCGATGCTCCCGGACGTCGAAACCCGCCGCCGACAGGCGTCGGGCGAGCGGCTCGGCGACCGCCGCCTCGCCGCCGCCCACCGAGTCGATCCTGATCAGCTCGCGGGCCAGCTCTACCGCCTCACTCACGCGGCTCCCCCTTCCTTTCCGCCGCCGGCGGTCACCGGACGGCTGGTCTCACGTACGACGAGCTGGGGGGCGATCGCGACGCGCTGGGCGGGCCGCGGGGCGCCCATCCGGACCTGGCCGAGCAGGCGTACGGCCTCCGCGGCCATCTCCTCGACCGGTTGGCGGACCGTGGTCAGCGGCGGGTCGCACATCGCGGCGTGGCCGACGTCGTCGAATCCCACGACCGACACGTCGTCGGGCACCCGGACGCCGCCCATCCTGAGAGCGCGCACCAGGCCGACGGCTATCTGGTCGTTTCCGCAGATGACCGCGTCGGGCATGGCGTCACCGCCGAGCAGCAGGCGGCCTGCCTCGATGCCCCATTCGAGGGTGAACTCGCCGAGCAGCGGCGGCGCGGTGGCCACTCCCGCACGGGCGGCGGCGCGCTCGAAGCCGGACAGCCGCGACCGGGCCGAGGAGTTCATCAGGCGGCTGCCCACGAACACCACTCGCCGCGCGCCTCCCTCGGCCACGTGGTCGACCGCCTGCGCCAGAGCCGAGTCGTCGTCCACGCCCACCCAGTCGGCTCCGCCGCCTTCGATGTGCCGGTCGACCTGGACGAGGGGGACCCGCCGGGCGGCGTTCAGCACCGCGGGGACGCTGGCCTCGATGTCGCAGGGGCTGATGATGAGGCCGTCCACCCGCCGGGCCAGCAGCGTGTCGAGCCGCCTGGCCTCGATGTCGGGGCGGTACTGCGAGGCGCACAGCAGCAGATCGCGCCCGGTCTGCTGGAGCTGGTGCTCGACCGCCTCCACGATCGTGGTGAAGAACGGGTTGCCGATGCCGGGCACGATCATGCCGATCGTCCCAGTCGTCTGGTCACGCAGCGCCTTGGCGACCGCGTTCGGCTGGTATCCCAGCTCGGCGGCGGCGCGTGCCACGCGCTCGGCGATGTCCGGGGTGACCTTGCGGCGCCCGGAGAGGGCGCGGGACGCCGAGGCCACGGAGACGCCGGCCGCTCGGGCCACGTCGTGGATTGTCACGCCCATCGAGTAATCACCGTGTAATCGATTTCCCTGTCGCGGTCGGGCCAACCCGGCGGTGCGCCGTGCTGTGAGCTCCATCACTGATGGAGTTCAGCAGAACGATAGATCGTTCTGGGGCTTACGTCACCTTGACGCCCGTTTGGCCTGCTCGCTAGCATCCCAGAAATTGGTAATCGATTACCACACTCCCCACACTTTTCCTTGCGGCTCCTATTGAGCGGCCCCCGAAAGGCTGATCCGATGGCACGATCCATTCGACTCACCCGCATGACCACGGCGACCGCACTTCTCGCGACCGGCCTGCTGGCCGCCGCGTGCGGTGGCACGGACGACTCCGGTACCGCGGCCTCGGGCGGCGGAGGCAAGCCGAAGGTCGGGCTGGTCCAGATCAACCAGCAGGCGATCTTCTTCAACGAGATGAACGCCGGCGCCCAGCAGGCGGCGAAGGAGGCGGGCGTCGATCTGACGATCTTCAACGCCAACGACGACCCCGCCAAGCAGAACGAGGCCATCGACAACTTCGTCCAGCAGCAGTTCGACGCCGTCGTCGTGGTGGCCATCGACGTCGAGGGCATCAAGCCCGCCGTCAAGATCGCCAAGGATGCCGGGCTGAAGGTCGTCGCGGTCGACGCCATCGTGGACTCCCCGTCCGTCGACACCCAGGTCGGCGTGGACAACGCGGCCGCCGCCCAGCAGGCCGGCGCGTTCGTGAACGACTGGGCCAAGGCGCAGAACCTCTCCGAGCCCAAGATCGGCGTCGTCGGCGCGCTCAACTCGTTCATCCAGAACATCCGTAAGGACGACTTCGTCAAGACGGTCGAGGGCGCGGGCTCGAAGATCGTGCAGACGGTCGACGGCCAGAACAAGCAGGAGGCCGCCATGACGGCCGCCGAGAACCTGCTCACCTCCCGTTCCGACATGAACGTCGTCTACGCCACCGGCGAGCCGGCTCTCCTCGGCACCGTGGCCGCGGTGAAGTCGCAGAACGCGGCCGACCGGGTCAAGGTCTTCGGCTGGGACCTCACCAAGGAGGCGATCAGCGGCATCGACGCCGGGTTCGTCGCCGGAGTCGTCCAGCAGGACCCGAAGACCGAGGGCTACGAGGCGGTCAAGGAGGCCAAGGCCCTGGTCGGCGGCGACCAGGCCAAGAAGAAGATCGACGTGCCGGTGACGATCGTGACCAAGGACAACGTCGACCAGTACCGGGCCACCTTCAAGTGAGCGACGAGACGGCACCGGCAACCGGACGGAAAGCAGAGGAGGTGAAACCCGTGGCCTCAACGGACGGCGCCGCCGAGCGCACCGTCGACCGGGTGGTCATGCGCGACATCCGCAAACGCTACGGAATGGTCGACGCGCTGCGCGGCGTGACACTGCGCGTCGGCCCGGGTGAGGTGATCGGGCTCGTCGGCGACAACGCCGCCGGAAAGTCCACCCTCATGAAGGTGCTCGCGGGCGCGGTCGTGCCGGACTCCGGTGAGATCGTCTTCGACGGGCGGACGGTCTCGTTCGCCACGCCGCGCGACGCCCGCGAGCTCGGCATCGAGATGGTCTACCAGGACCTCGCGCTCTGCGACGACATCGACGTGGCCGGCAACCTCTTCCTCGGGCGCGAGCCCCGCAAGGCGGGCGGCCTGCTGCTCGACATCGCGAAGATGCACAAGGACGCCCGCCACCACCTGGACGCGCTCAACATCCGGATCCCGCTCACCGACATCCCGGTGGGCGGCCTCTCCGGAGGGCAGCGCCAGGCCGTGGCCATCGCCCGCGCGGTGACCTTCGGCCCGAAGCTGCTCATCCTCGACGAGCCCACCGCGGCGCTGGCCGTCGCCGAGGTCGAGACCGTACTCGAACTGATCAAGACGGTCTCCGCCCAGGGAGTCTCGGTCATCCTGATCACGCACCGCCTGCAGGACCTGTTCCGGGTCTGCGACCGGCTCTGCGTGATGTACGAGGGCACCCTGCGGGCCGACCTCGACGCCCGGGCTACCAGCCTGGAGCGGCTCGTCTCCGAGATCGTCGCCCACGACCAGATCGACCCCGGGAAGAGCGGGCAGGGGCGGCAGGAGCACGACAAGACCGAGGGAGCGCGACGGTGACCGCCACCAGCGAGCGGGTCGTGACCACGAGGTCGGCCCGCGCCAACGCCCACATCGGCAAGCACGCGCAGACGATCGCGATCGGCGTCGTGCTGGTCGTCCTGCTGATCTTCTTCGCGTTCTCCGCCGACCGGTTCGCCACCACGGGCAACATGTTCAACCTGTTGCGGCAGATCTCGCCCACGCTGATCGTCGCGGTCGCGATGACGTTCGTGATCAGCACCTCCGGCATCGACCTGTCGGTCGGCTCGACGGTCGCGCTGTCGGGATCGCTGCTGGCCATCGTGCTGCAGCACGGCTGGAATCCGACCCTGGCGCTGGTCGCCATCCTCGCGCTCGGCGCGCTGATCGGCTTCGTCAACGGCTGGTTCTCGTCGTACCAGAACATCCCGCCCTTCATCGTCACGCTGGCCATGCTGTCGATCATGCGGGGCACCGCGCTGCGCGCCACCGAGGGGTACTCCACCCCGATCGACGGCGAGCTGTGGATCGTCCAGCTCGGGCAGGGCCGCGTCGCCGGGATCCCGGTCCCGGTCATCTTCGCCGTCGTCATCGCGGCGGTCGGCTGGCTCACCCTCACGCGTACGCCGTTCGGGCGGTACGTGATCGGCCTCGGCTCCAACGGCGAGTCGCTGCGCCGCACCGGCGTGAACACCCGGAAGGTCGGGCTGGCCGTCTACGTGCTCACCGGCCTCGCCGCCGCCCTCGCCGGCGTGCTGATCGCGACCCGGCTCAGCTCCGGCTCCTCGAACGCGGGCACCGGGTTCGAGCTGGAGGTCATCACCGCCGTGGTCCTCGGCGGCACCAGCCTGTTCGGCGGCAGGGGCAGCATGCTCGGCACCATCCTGGGCGCGCTCACCCTCGGCGTCATCGCCAACGGCCTCGTGCTGCTGCACGTCTCGCCGTTCTACGTCCAGATCGTGCAGGGCTCCATCCTCCTGCTGGCGATCTTCGCCAACAGCAAGGTCTGGGCCAGATTCGGAGCGGTGCGGAAATGACCCCTGTGACCGGGAACGCCGGGCACGCCGGGACCGCGAGCACCGCGAGCACCGCGGTGACCGTGACCACGGTGCTCGGCGCGGTCCCCGTCAAGGAGCTCGGCATCACGCTCTGCCACGAGCACCTGCGCAACGACGGCGCCAGCGCCTGGCACCCGGCCCACGAGGGCGACTCCGAGGGCGAGCTGATCGCGGATTCGCCGCTGCGGATGGAGTTCCTCGGCCGGCTGCGCAACGATCCGTACCTCTCCCGCGACAACGTGTCCCTCGACGACACCGACGTCGCGATCGAGGAGGTGGCGCGGTTCGCCGCCCGCGGCGGCCGCACTCTGCTCGAGGTGACCCCCGAGGGCATCGGCCGGGCCCCGGCCGAGCTGGCCGCGATCGCCCGCGCCACCGGTCTGAACATCGTGATGGGTTGCGGCTTCTACCTGGAGCGCACCCACCCGGCGCGGGTCCGCGACATGAGCGTCGCGGACGTCGCCGACGAGATCGTGCGCGACCTCACGGAGGGCGTCGGCGGAGTACGCGCCGGCGTGATCGGCGAGATCGGCGTCTCCCCGGACTTCACCGCAGAGGAGGAGAAGGTCCTCCGCGGCGCCGCGCGGGCGCAGGCCCGCGCCGGGGTGCCGCTCTCCGTGCACCTGCCCGGCTGGGTACGGCACGGCCACCGCGTGCTCGACGTCATCGCCGAGGAAGGCGGCAGCATTGGGGCCACCGTGCTGTCGCATCTCAACCCGAGCGGGCGGGACCGCGACTACCAGGTCGCGCTGGCCACCCGCGGCGCGTACCTCGGGTACGACATGTGCGGCATGGAATACGACTATCCGGGCGAGGGCCAGTCCCCGTGCGACGACGACAACGCCGCCGCGATCGCGTGGCTGCACCGCGCCGGGCTGGGCCACCGGGTGCTGCTGTCCCAGGACGTGTTCCTCAAGACCATGCTGGTCCGCTACGGCGGCACCGGTTACGCCCACATCCTGACCCACTTCGTGCCGCGGCTGCACCGCCACGGGCTGACTCCCGCGGACACCTCGCGGATGCTCGCGGACAACCCGCGCGACCTCTTCCTGGCCGCCGCGGCGCGCTGACAGCTCGCCGCGCGCTGCCATCCCGCGGCGCGCCGGCTGTGCCGCGGCGCGGCGCGGCCCAATGCGCCGCGTCCCCATTCCACACCCCGACACAATCGACACCCACTGAAGGAGACATCCCCATGACCCGCGTGCTGGTCGCCGGCGAATCGTGGGTGAGCGTATCGACCCACTACAAGGGCTTCGACGCGTTCACCTCGACCACCTACCACACCGGTTTCGAGCCGCTGCGGGACGTTCTGGTCGCCGACGGCGTCGAGGTCGACCACCTCCCGGCGCACGACGTGCCCAAGCTGTTCCCCGGGACGCTCGACGCCCTCTCCGCGTACGACGTCATCGTGCTCTCCGACATCGGCGCCAACAGCATCCTGCTGCACCCCGACACCTGGCTGTCCTGCGGCAAGACGGTCAACCGCATCGAGCTGCTCGCGGACTGGGTGGAGCAGGGCGGCGGCCTCGCGATGGCGGGCGGCTACCTGAGCTTCCAGGGATTCGAGGCCAAGGCCGCCTACAGCGGCACCGCCGTCGAGCGGGTGCTGCCCGCCCGGATCTCCCGGTACGACGACCGGGTGGAGACGCCGCAGGGCGTGCCCGGCGCCCTCGTCGACCCCTCGCACCCCATCGTGGCCGGACTTCCCGCCGAGTGGCCCGCGCTGCTCGGGTACAACAGGTTCGAGGTGCCCGAGGACGCCACGCTGCTCGCCACGGTCGGCGGCGACCCGCTGCTCTCGGTACGCGAGGCCGGGGCCGGCCGCACGCTGGCGTGGGCGTCGGACATCGCGCCACACTGGTGCCCTGAGGAGTTCATGGCGTGGGAGGGCTACGCGACCCTGTTCACCCGCGCCGTCCGCTGGCTGGCCAAGGAGATCTGACGTGCCCATCCCGGTGATCCTGGACTGCGACCCCGGCCATGACGACGCCATGGCCATCCTGCTCGCGGTGGCCAACCCGGCGATCGACCTGCTCGCCGTGTCCACTGTCGCGGGGAACCAGACCGTGGAGAAGACGGCGCTCAACGCCAGGCGGATGCTCAGCCTGGCGGGGGTCACCGGGGTGCCCGTCGCGGCCGGCTGCGACCGGCCGCTGACCGGGACCCTGGAGGTCGGCGACTACGTGCACGGGGAGAGCGGGCTGGACGGCCCGGCGTTCGGCGAGCCGAATGTGCCTCTCGACCCGCGCCACGGCGTCGAGCTCATCCACGACACCCTCGCGGCGGCGGACGAGCCGGTCACGATCGTGGCCATCGGGCCGCTGACCAACATCGCCACCCTGTTCCGGCGCTACCCCGGCGACCGGGACCGGATCCGCGAGATTGTGATCATGGGGGGCTCGACGGAGCGGGGCAACCACACCCCGTACGCCGAGTTCAACATCGTCACCGACCCGGAGGCCGCGGCCGAGGTGCTCGACAGCGGCGTCCCGACGACGTGGGTGGGGCTCAACGTCAGCCACCAGGCACTGGTCACCCGCGACGTCCTCGACCGCATCGCCGCGCTCGACACCCCGCTGGCCCGCGTCTGCGTGGAGCTGCTCACCTTCTTCGGGTCGAGCTACCACCAGGCGTGGGGCTTCGAGGCGCCGCCGCTGCACGACCCGATCACCATCGCGTACCTGATCGACCCTCAGGTCATGACGTACGCGCGGGTGGGGCTGCGGATCGAGCTCGAAGGCGCGTACACCAGGGGCGCCACGGTCGCGGACCTGCACGGGCGGATGGACTGGGAGCCCAACGCGAACGTGGGCCTGATCCTCGACCGGGACCGCTTCTGGGACCTGATGATCGGCGCGATCGAGACGTTGGGCGCCTCAAAGTAGCCCACGACTTGTAGAGACGCCTGTCGGGGATCCTCCGGGATCACCCGGTGGGCCGAGATCAACGCGCACGTGTGACGCACGATCAGGAAAAGCGCCCCGCCGCCATCCAGGCGACGGGGCGCAGTCGTGCGGGGATTCAGCGCTTGGCCGGCCACGTGCCCCCGGGGCGGATGCCCGTCAGCGCGCGCCGATCGGTGTGCGGACCCGGCTGGGTCCGGCGGCCGTCTACACGATGGTGCCGCTCCAGAGGTTCTTGGCCGCGCTGTAGACACCGAAGAACTCGCCGTCGAAGTACGGGGAGACACTGGTGTCGTAGCGGTTGTCGCCGTCGGTGTCGGAGACGCTGATCGTGATGCCGTTGAGGTAGCCGGAGCGGTTGCCATTGCTGTAGTTGTACAGCCAGGCGGAGCCGAGGGAGCCTTCACCGGTGAAGGGGGAGTCGACGCCGATGAGCTGCTCGCCGTTGATGTCCGGAGCCATGGCGTTGAAGGTCTTGCCGTAGCTCCGTTCGAGGGTCTGGCCTGTGTAGGGCTGGGTTCCGTCGGGGTTGGGTCCGGCCGGGTAGCCGAAGACGTCGATAGAAGAAGTCGTCGTCTGGTTGTAGGCGAGGCCCTGCCCGCCGACGTTTTCGACCAGCCTCCCGCTGTCGGTCAGCATGCCGGAGGAAGACAGGACGACGCCGTTGTACACAGTTACGAAGGCGAAGTCGCGGTCGTAGTCCTCGTACACGTCGAAGTCGTAATGGACGAAGGCCTGCTTTCCGACGTAAAGGCCCCACGGGGTGGTTCCCTCGGAGTAGCCGGGAACGAAGACCCACTTGTCGAGCATGGCGCCGGCGCTCTGAGTGTCCTTCACACAGTGACCGGCCGTGGCGACGAGGTTGCGGTAAGGCGACATCATGGCGGTGCCCGCACACCAGTGCGGCTGTCCGTCGGCGCCGAGGAAGAACACCTTGCCCGAGGTCGTGGGCAGTTTCCCCTTCGGCGAGGTCGGGCCCGGCGCCGGCGGGACCACGCCGGGCTTGCCGTCCGGGACGATGGGGGTGGACGTCTGCTCACTGTGGGCCACGGTCTGTACGGCGTAGGGCGTGGCGCTCTTCAAGTTGGCGGCTCCATCGGCGAGCCAGAACGTCGCGACCTCCCGAGCGGTCGCCGCAGTCGAGGCCAGGGGGGCCGCTACCACGTCCGCGGCCTGAGCCGGTGCGGAGACGACAGTGGAGCCCAGCAAACCTAAGCCAGCGCCTAACGCGACCAGTGCCCGCCTCATGCTTGATCTCTCCGTCCAGTCATGGGGCGTCCTTCGCGGGCCCCGTCAGCATGGAAAATCGGCCCGGGTGATCAGCGTGGCCGGGCAGGAGGATGATCTTACCCATTGTCGAATATCTTGTGAAGAATCCGCTCTTGCGGACGCGAACCTGCACATTGCACAGGCTGTTCGGGTACGCGACCGGCCTGAGTACGGCGAGGGGGCGCTGGGCGGGGTTATTTCGATAGATGGTGATCTGGCTTTTCCAGTCGCCCCCGCTCGACCACTGACGGCGGAGGCCGGGGCCTCCGCCGGATCAGCCGGCGGCCTCCTCAGGAGGCGCGAAGACGCGGAGCTCGGTGCCTCCCGGTTGGGTGGGTTCTTCCACCTTGTCACGCATGAGGCCCATCGACGCACACCTTGAGGATCGTCCCGGACCGTGTGTCCGCTGTATGTTCGAAGGCCTGCCGATCTTCTCCGGCCGAGGCCGTCCCGCATCGGGACGGGCGCGGTGAGAACACCGGGGACGCCGCCGCGAGCGGCTCGTCCACAAGGTGAGGCGCGGGCATCGGGCGGCCGGTGGCGATGCGGCAGACTGATCTGTAGGTCTTGTGAGTGTTCTGTTGTGACCGGCCAACACGCGGGCCAGCGTGGCGGCCCGCGTGAAGGCCGGTGTGCCGGCCCGAGTGGGGCCGGCATTGAAGGAGCGTGAGAAGCCCATGGCCCATGAGCGTGCGGGACTGCCCGCCCGGCCGTCCGATCTCGTCGACGTGGCCCGTCTCGTCACCGCGTACTACGCGCTGCACCCGGACCCCGAGCAGGTGGGGCAGCGGGTGGCCTTCGGGACGTCGGGGCACCGCGGTTCGGCGCTGAACACGGCGTTCAACGAGGACCACATCCTTGCCACCAGTCAGGCGATCTGTGAGTTCAGGGCGATGAAGGGGGTGGACGGGCCGCTGTTCCTCGGCGCCGACACGCACGCCTTGTCCGAGCCCGCGCGGGTGTCCGCGCTTGAGGTGTTCGCCGCCAACGGCGTGACCGTGCTGATCGACAGCAGGGACGGCTACACGCCGACCCCGGCCGTCTCGCACGCCATCTTGACCCACAACCGCGGCCGTACATCCGGCCTGGCGGACGGGGTCGTGGTGACCCCGTCGCACAACCCGCCCGCCGACGGCGGCTTCAAGTACAACCCGCCGAACGGCGGCCCGGCGGACACCGACGCCACCGGGTGGATCCAGGACCGGGCCAACGCGCTGATCGCGGGCGGGCTGAAGGAAGTCAGGCGCGTGCCGTACGCGCGGGCCCTGGCAGCCGAGACGACCGGCCGGTACGACTTCCTGTCCGCGTACGTGGACGACCTCGGGTCGGTGCTCGACCTGGACGCGATCAGGAACGCGGGCGTGCGGATCGGCGCCGACCCGCTCGGCGGCGCGTCCGTGGCCTACTGGGGAGAGATCTCCGAGCGGCACCGGCTGGACCTGACCGTGGTGAACCCTCTCGTCGATCCGACCTGGCGGTTCATGACGCTCGACTGGGACGGCAAGATCCGCATGGACTGCTCCTCGCCGTACGCGATGGCGTCCCTGATCGCGAACCGGGACGCCTACGACGTGTCCACCGGCAACGACGCCGACGCTGACCGGCACGGCATCGTCACCCCCGACGCCGGGCTGATGAACCCCAACCACTTCCTGGCCGCGGCGATCTCCTATCTGTACGGCCACCGGCCCGGCTGGCGGGCAGCCGCCGGGGTCGGCAAGACCCTGGTCAGCAGCAGCATGATCGACCGGGTCGCGGCCGGCCTGAAGCGGCGTCTCGTCGAGGTCCCCGTCGGGTTCAAATGGTTCGTGCCAGGGCTGCTCGACGGGTCCCTCGGGTTCGGCGGCGAGGAGAGCGCGGGCGCGTCCTTCCTCCGCCGCGACGGCTCGGTGTGGACCACGGACAAGGACGGCATCATCATGGCGCTGCTCGCCGCCGAGATGCTCGCCGTCACCGGGCGCTCGCCCAGCCAGCTGTACGCCGACCTGGTCACGCGCTTCGGGAACCCGGCGTACGCGCGGGTGGACGCGCCCGCCACGCGCGAGGAGAAGGCGGTGCTGTCCAGGCTGTCCGCCGACCAGGTCACCGCCGACACCCTCGCGGGCGAGTCGATCACGGAGGTGCTCACGACCGCGCCCGGCAACGGGGCGCCCATCGGCGGGCTGAAGGTCTGCACCGCCAACGCCTGGTTCGCGGCGCGTCCCTCGGGCACCGAGGACGTGTACAAGATCTACGCTGAGTCGTTCCACGGTCCCGAGCACCTCGGCCAGGTGCAGGAGGAGGCCCGCGAACTCGTGAGCGACGCCCTGCGCGCCTGACGCTCACCGGCATTCAGCGCCTGACATTCGGCGCCTGACACGCTGCGCCTGACACCCGGGAGGACAGCCGGGTGTCAGGCACGCGGCCCCGCCTCGACGTCCCGGCCGTCCTCGGCCGCGCGATCGCGAAGCGGCCGACTTCACCCTGGTCAGAGGCGCAGCGAGGCGGCCACGGCGGAACGCAGTTCTCGCAGCCGGTGCGCGGGCAGCTCCAGAGGCGTGACGTCGGCGGACCACGGAGCGGCGCCGGCGATGATCGAACGAGCCTGCTTCTTGGTCGGCCCGCCGGGAAGCCTGGTCAGAGCCTCACGCCAGGTGTTGGCCAGCTTGCCGTGCGCGTTGTCCAGGATCCGGCGCAGGATGATCTCTCCGGTGTCCGCCTCGTCCTCCCGCGGCTGCGGCCGTCGCACCGCGTCCAGGACGTGACCGTGCGCGGTGAGCTCGTAGACGGGTGAGAGTGACTCGGACAGCGCCGCGAGATCCCCGGGAGGCCCGCTCAGGTAGGCGCGTACGTGGTGCGCCCGAGTGGCCAGCAGCAGCCGGAGCAGTGCGCCCTCCACCCCCGCCGGTACGGCTATCGCCACGCGTTCCGGAGCGGCGGCATACGGCTTGGCGAGCCAGGTGGACAGGCGGGCCCTCGGGACGCGGGGGAGCACGTCCTTCGGCCAGTCGCCCACCAGGACTCCGGGCGCGAACTCCACCAGGGCGTCGGTTCCGGCCGCCGCCTTGGCCGGGCCCGGCTCCGCGGGCGCCGCTTCGGCGGGCTGGGGCGTCACTGTGCGGGACTCCACCGACTGGGACTCCACCGACTGGGGACCCTGGGTGTAGATCGCGGCGGCGAAGCGCTCCGTCCGCGCCGCCACGGCGGGCCGGGTCTTGGTCGTCGGACGGAGGACGTACAGATCGGCGGCCGAGCCGATGGCCTCTGCCCCGAAATATCGGTTAAAGTCCGGATACATCGCCTCGTAGGCGAGGTTGAGATCATGGAGGGCGTTCTGGACCTTCAGGGCGAGCATCGGCGTCCGCTCGCTTGCGCCGTACGCCAGAAGGATCCGGCCCTGCTCCACATCCCGCAGCCCCTCGCAGGCGCGCGCGACGAACAGGCCGATGCCCTCCGGCGTGTACGGCGGGTCGGTGATGGCCAGGTCGGCGTACTCGTGGACCGACGGCGGCAGACCGAGACGCAGATCCGCCCAGCGGGTCCGCACATCGAGGCCGAGCCGCGCGGCCTGCTCGCCGATGTAGGCGAGGATGCGCTCGTCGATGTCGACCACCGTCACCTCGACGTCGGGGTGGAGCAGCGCCACCGCGAGCGAGGTCAGATCGTGGTCGCCCACGCACAGCAGCCGCGCGCCCGGCAGCCAGAACCTCGCCCCGAGCAGCAGCGCCCGGCGCACGACCGTCTCCGGCGTCGCCGCCACGTGGTCCAGCACGTGCAGGCCGCGCGGGGCCTCCGCGATCAGCCGCTCCATCCGCGCGAGCAGGTCCGCGTGCTGGGGGAGCAGGTGGCCGACCGGGTCGGCGGGCAGGCCCGGCACCGCCACGGACTCGTCTCCGAGCAGCTCGCGACACGCGCGGACCTCTCCGGGGGCCAGGCGGAACCGCTCGCCTGAACGTTGGATCGGGACCTCGCGCAGCAGCGCCTCGATCCCCCGCCTTGAGGTGGCGGTGACCCGGACCAGATCGGCCAGCGTCCACCAGCCGCCCTCACAGAGCAGCGTCAGGGCCTGGCGGAACCGCCGCGCGTCCACCCCGGAGAGGAGCCCCCGCGCCCCTTCCCGGCCGATGTCCGCCCCGGTGTCCCTGCCGGCGTCCCCACTGGTGTTCGCACTGGCGTCCCGCCTGCCACGGTCCCCGCCGTGATCTCGGCCACGGTCCGTGCGGTGATCCGCGCCGTGATCGGTGCTGCGATCCGCCCCGTGGTCCGCGCCGTGGTCCGCGCCGTGATCTGCGCTGTGACCTGTGCCCTTGTATGTGCCCTGATCCACCTCGTCACCCTATCGACGGTGCCGAGGACCGCCGCCCGTGCCCGCGCGGCGGCTCACGCGGTGATCCATCCGATGATCCAATGTGGCCGGGTCTCCTGAACGGCCTCCGCCTCCGGCCCTTAACCTGGTCGTCCAGTGGACGTATCGCCTGTTCCGGGATGACGTCCCTTGTTACAGTGACGGCGGCGCGCGGGGGAGGCCTGGCCGGCAGGCAGCCGCGTCCGGTGACATTTCGGAGGCACACAGTGACGCACGGCCAGAATCGCCAGCCAGGATTCACCTGTTCCGGCGGACGCCGGCGGCCGGAGCCCGCGTGACCCGAGCACAGCCGCTGATGGCGATGCTGCCCTTCGTGATGATGGGCATTATCGCCGCCGCCGACATCCTCGCCGGGTCGCAGTACGTCTTCCTTTCGCTGCTGGCCATCGGTCCGGCGTTCGCGAGCCTGGTGGGCGGCGTCCCCCGCACCATGCTGATCGGCTGCATCGCCCTGCTGCTGTCCCTGCTTCTCGCCGTCTACAACAACCTGCTGCGCGCCCCCGAGAGTGACCTGAGCATCATCTCGATCATCGGCGTGACCGTCGCCAGCACCCTGGCCACGATCGGGCGGCAGCGGCGCGAGCGGGAACTCGCCAACGTGCGCTCCGTCGCCGAGGTCGCCCAGCGCGTCCTGCTGCGCCCGGTGCCGCGGCGGGCCGGGCACCTCCGCGCGGCCGTCTCCTACACGTCCGCGGCGGCGGAGGCGCGCATAGGCGGTGACCTGTACGAGGTGGTCACTGGCCCGAACGGCGTCCGGGTGATCGTCGGTGACGTTCAGGGCAAGGGCCTGGAGGCGGTGGAGACCGCGGCGCTCGTCCTCGGCGCGTTCCGGGAGGCCGCGCACGACGAGCCGGATCTCCTGGGGGTCAGCGCCCGCGTGGAGAAGGCGCTCAACCGGCGACTGACAGGGGAGGACTTCGTCACCGCGATCGTGGCGGAGGCTCGTCCCGACGGGACACTGACCCTGCTCAACTACGGCCATCCGGCGCCGCTGATCCTTCGGGCCGACGGTCAGGTCGCCTTCGTCGAGCCTGATGTCTTCGCGCCGCCCCTCGGCCTGGCCGTACTGGGGGTGGACGGGCCGGCCCCGTTCGAGATCCCGTTCGCCGCGGGAGACCAGGTCCTCCTCTACACCGACGGCGTCATCGAGGCGCGCGACCGCACGGGCCGGTTCTACCCGCTCGCCGACCGCGCCCACCTGCTGAAAGAGGACGACCCCGAGGCGGCCCTCGAGTCGCTCCGGCTCGACCTGGTCGCGCACGTGGACGCTCCCCTGCACGACGACGCGGCCATGCTCCTGCTCCGCTGCCGGAGGGTCTGACCCGGCCGGGCAGGGGGCCGCCGATCGCGTACGTCCGGGGATCCCCGTTTTCTTTGACGGGTCGTGGCTTGATAGGTTCCCGGGGGGTGAGCCGGGAAGTCTGGTCGGCGCTGCTCTCGCCGACCCTGGAGGACCCCCATGCGAGCTCGCGATCTCACCACGGACTTCCCGACGGTCACCCTCGACACGCCGACGATCGAGGCGGCGCGGTTACTCGCCGACCAGGATCTCCCCGGCCTGATCGTGGTCGACGAGGGCGGGCGGCCGCGCACGGTCCTGCCGGGCACGCAGGTGCTGCGGCTGGCCGTGCCGCGCTACTGCCAGGACGACCCGGCGCTGGCCAGGGTCGTGGACGAGGCGCACGCCGACGCGTTCCTGCGCTCGCTCGCCGGCCGCACGGTCCGGGAGTGCCTCCCGGAGGAGCCGCGCGAGCTGCCGGTCACCGATCCCGACGCCACGGTGCTGGAGATCGCCGCGCTCATGGCGCGGACCAGCAGCCCGCTGGTCGCGGTCGTGGACGGCGGCCGCCTGCTCGGAGCGGTCACACTGCAGACCCTGCTCGACCGGGTTGTCGCTTCATGACGGTTACCGCATGGCTGTCGGTCGTGGCGTTCGTCTGCACGTACGCGCTGATCGCGACGGAGCGGATCCACCGGGTCGCGGCGGCGCTGGGCGGCGCGGGGATCATGCTGCTCATCCACGCCACCGGAGCTCAGTCGGCGTTCTTCTCCGAGCGCACGGGGATCGACTGGAACGTCATTTTCCTGCTGCTCGGCATGATGATCATCGTCGGGGTGCTGAAGCAGACGGGCATCTTCGAATATCTGGCCATCTGGGCGGCGAAGCGGGCGCGGGGCCGCCCGTTCCGGCTCATGGTGCTGCTGGTGACGATCACCGCCTGCGCCTCCGCGCTGCTCGACAACGTCACGACGGTGCTGCTGATCGCTCCGGTCACGTTCCTCGTCTGCGAACGGCTCGCGTTGAACGTCGCGCCGTTCCTCATCGCCGAGGCGATGGCGTCCAACATCGGTGGAACGGCCACGCTGGTCGGCGACCCGCCCAACATCATCATCGCCAGCAGGGGCGGGCTGACGTTCAACGACTTCCTCATCCATCTCGCCCCGCTCATTGTGGTCCTGATGGTGGTGTTCATCGGGCTGTGCCGGATCATGTTCCGGAACTCGTTCCGGTACGACCCCGACCGGGCGGCGGAGATCATGGCGCTGAACGAGCGGGAGGCGATCGCCGACCGCAGGCTGCTGTGGCAGAGCCTCGTGGTGCTCGCGCTGGTGATGGCCGCGTTCGTGCTGCATCCGGTGCTGCACTATGAGCCGTCCGTGGTGGCGCTGCTGGGCGCCGGGGTGCTGGTCGCCGCGACCCGGGTCACCACGGAGGAGGCGATCCGCGAGGTCGAGTGGCCCACACTGGTGTTCTTCGCCGGGCTGTTCGTCATGGTCGGAGCGCTGGTCGAGACCGGCGTCATCGGCAAGATCTCCGAGGCGGCGGTCGGAGCCACCGAGGGCCGGCTCGGATTCGCCACGATGCTGCTGCTCTGGGCGTCGGCCGGGCTGTCGGCCATCGTGGACAACATTCCCTACGTCGCGACGATGAGCCCGATCGTGGCCGACCTCGTCCAGGCCAACGGCGGCAACGGGCCGGCGCAGGCGCTGTGGTGGGCGCTGGCGCTCGGCGCTGACCTCGGCGGCAACGCCACCGCCGTCGGCGCCGCCGCGAACGTCGTCGTCCTGGGCATCGCCGCCCGGAACCGTACGCCGATCAGCTTCTGGCAGTTCACGAAATACGGCTTGATCGTCACCATTGTCACCGTCGCCATCGCGACGCCGTATCTGTGGTTCCGCTACCTGATGTGACCGAGGTGAGCCCGGTGGTGAGCCCGGTGGTGTGGTCGATGGTGTGGTCGATCTCCGCCGAACCGCGGGAGCGGTTGGGAGACCGGCCACTCCTCGTGGGACGATAACGGCAGTATGTCTGCCATTACGCCCTTCCGTCTTGCGCGCACCACGGCCTTCGCCGCGGTGTGTGTCGGGCTGGGCGTGATCGCGCACCTGTTCGGCGGGGGTTCGCTCTCCGGGCCGCTCTCCGGGCCGATGGTCGCCGGGGGTCTCGCCCTCGCGTTCGCCGCGGCTCTTCCCTGGACCGGGCGGGAGCGCGGCCTGGCCGTGATCCTGCCGCTGCTCGGCGGCCTCCAGGTGGCTCTGCACCTGCTGTTCGCCGTCGGAACCGCGACGTCGTACGGCCAGGCGAGCGAGGTCGGCGCGCACCTCCACTCCGGACTGGTGCCGGGCCTCGGCATGCTCATCACGCACGGCTGGGCCGTCGGCCTGACGGCGTTGTGGCTGTCCCGCGGCGAGGCCATGCTGTGGTCGCTGCTGCGGCGGCTCGCCGCCCGGCTGTTCCTGCTGCTGGACATCCTGCTCGTCCCCGCGTCCACGCCGTTCCACGCCTGCCGGTCCACCGAGCCGGAGATCCTCCGTACCCGGTCGCTGCGGCACGCGGTGAGCCGACGAGGCCCGCCCGTGGTCGCCGCCGCCGCGCACTGACGTCGCTGTGCACTGGCTTCACGCTGCACTGGCTTCACACTGCACTGGCTCGCTCTGTGGGAACGGCTCGCGGAGGCGCGCGCCGTGAAACACGCTGAACTCCGTAGCAACATGACCGCGATGTACCGGCATATCGGCATGTGGCGGACCTGGCCGAACCTTGTCAAGTGGCCCCTTCACGGTCACGCGTTCGGACATGTCCTGACATGCACTGGGGTACGTGGAAGGTCGCGAGGCCGGTCGCATCCCGCGGTCGGCTCAGCGAGTTCGGCGAGTGCGGTGAGTGTGGTGAGTGCGGTGATCCGGCCCTGAGTGGCCGATTCCGCGCCTCGGGCCACGCCGTCGGCGGCGTTCGGTCCGTTCCGCTCAGCCAGCGCGGCTCAGTCAGCCCTGTGCGGTCGGTCCTGCCCAGCGAGTCTGATCGGTCGGTCCTGAGCAGTGGGGCCGCGGGTCAGTCCTGCCGGTTCGTTCCCGGTGGTCTTGCCCGTCAGTCCAACTGGTCGGTCCAACTGCTCGGCTCGACTGCTCGGCTCGACTGGTCGGTCCACTTGGGCGGTCCACTTGGTCGGCGCCGCCCCGTCACTCGTGCGCGGCCAGTGCGGTCCGTTCTCGACCGGTCAGCACACAGTCGATCAGGTCGCGCAGCGGTCGGCATGAACCGCCGACCGGCTCGCGGAGCCGCCTCGTTCGTACGGCCGGTCGCCTGACCAGCGACCGGCGGCGATCCCGCCACCCGGCGGATCGCCCTCCCTGACAACCTCACATCCGGTACGGCACAGCCCCGGCACAACCGGCACGCCATCCGGGTCGAAGAAAGGCAACGGCAATGTTCCTTCGTCGCATCGCACCCGCCGCGATCCTCATCACCGTGATCAGCGCCTGTGGCTCGCAGCCCGCCGCCCAGCCCGAGAACCAGGCCGCGGTCCAGCCTGCCGCCGAGTCCACCCCTCAGGCCGCTCCCGGCTCCGCGATCACCGTGACCGACCCGTGGGTGAAGAGCACCAAGTCGGGCATGACCGCGGCCTTCGGCACCCTGGTCAACAACGGCGACACCGACGTGACCGTGATGTCCGCGGCCTCCCCGCTCTCGCCGGACGTCGAGCTGCACGAAGTCGTGGAGTCCGGCGGGAAGACGATCATGCAGCCCAAGAAGGGTGGCTTCGTGATCCCCGCCCACGGCACGCACCAGCTGGAGCCGGGCGGCGACCACATCATGATGATGGGCGTCACGAAGGCGGTGAAGCCCGGTGACCAGATCGCCTTCACGCTCGCGTTCAAGGACGGCGCGACGCTGGAGTTCACCGCGATCGGCAAGGAGTTCGCCGGTGGCAAGGAGAACTACCAGCCCGGAACGGGCCACGGAGGTTCGCACACCGACGGCTCCGGCGACTCCCACGGCAGCGACCACGGCAGCGACCACGCCGACGTCGGCGATGCCGCCGGCGCGATGGGCGACATGAGCAAGGAGCACAGCTGATCGTCATGAGTGAGCCCCGACTGAGCCGGAGGGGACTACTCGCGGGAGGCGCCGCCACAGCGGTCGGCGCCCTCGCCGCGTGTGCGCCCGCCGGTTCCCCCACAACCCCTTCCTCCCGCTCCTCCGCTTCGGCCCCCGCCGCCCCCGATGTCACCGCCTCTCCCGCCGCCTTCTCGGCGGGTAAGGCCGTCGAACCCTTCCACGGGAAGCACCAGAGCGGGATCGAGACGATGCCGCAGGCGTACGCCGCCTTCCTCGGCCTGGACCTGCGCGCCGGCGTCGACAAGGAGGCGATCGGGCGGCTGATGCGGCTGCTCACCGACGACGCCCGCCGCCTGACACAGGGACGGCCGGCCCTGGCCGACGTCGAGCCCGAACTCGCGGTCGATCCGGCCCGGCTGACGGTCACGTTCGGTTTCGGGCCCGGACTGTTCAAGGCGGCGGGGGTCGAGCACCTGAAGCCGAAGACGGTGGCGCCCCTGCCCGCGTTCAGCATCGACCGGCTGGAGAAGCGGTGGAACGACGGTGACCTGCTGGTGCAGATCTGCGCCGACGACGGCGTCACACTCTCGCACGCCCTGCGCATGATCGTGAAGGACGCGCGGGCCTTCGCCAAGGTGCGCTGGACCCAGCGGGGATTCCGTAGGAGCCCGCAGGTCCAGGCCCCCGGGACGACCCAGCGCAACCTGATGGGCCAGCTCGACGGGACCGTCAACCCGGCCCCGGGCACGGCGGACTTCGACCGCGCCGTCTGGATCAGCGACGGGCCTGAGTGGCTGCACGGCGGAACGACGCTGGTGCTGCGCCGCATCCACATGGATCTCGAGACCTGGGACGCCGCGGACCGGGTGGCCAGGGAGTTCAGCGTGGGACGCCGCCTCGACAACGGCGCGCCCCTCACCGGCAGCGCCGAGCACGACGAGCCGGACTTCGCACGGCTCGGTCCGGCCGGATTCCCGATCATCTCGGAGTACGCCCACATCAGGCGGGCGCGCGTCCAGGATCCCGGCATGCGGATCTACCGGAGGCCGTACAACTACGACGAAGCGGCCACCTCCGACGGGAAATCCGCTTCCGGGTTGCTGTTCGCGTCGTACCAGGCCGACATCGCCCGCCAGTTCGTTCCCATCCAGCAGATGCTGGACGAGGCGGACCTGCTGAACGCGTGGACCGTACCGATCGGCTCGGCCGTCTTCGCGATCCCGCCCGGCTGCGCGCCGAACGGCTGGGTCGGCGACGGGCTCCTCGCCTGAGACGCGGCCCCGGGATGTTTCGGCGGTCGGCGAAACGTCCCGGGCCTAGCGTCGAGGGCATGACATCAGGAACTCCGCCCAGGTTCGAAGGCGGGCAGTGGATCGTCAGCCGGCACGCCGAGGTGTGCGCGGTGCTCTCCGACGAGCGGTTCGTCGTCCCCGTCCCCGCGTGCGCTCACGATGGGACGGAGCTGGGGATGAGGTGGCTGCGCGGCGCGGTCAGCCGCTTCAGCAACGGCCGTCGCCACGCGGCCCGGCGTCGCGACGCCGTCGACGCGCTCGCGTCCCTGGACCTGGTACGGCTGCGTGCCATGGCCGGCGAACAGGCGCGGGAGTCGCTTCTGGCGGGCTCGGGCCTTGACACGATCTCCAGGCGGGTGCCAGTGGCCGTACTGGCGACCGCACTCGGCGCTCCACGCGGTGCCGAGGTCGCCGAACTCGTCGGTGTGATCGCCGAGGCGTACTTCCCCGGGACCGGGCCCGACGCCCCGGCGGACGAGGCGCTGGTACGGCTGGCGCACCTGCTGGGCGACCCGAATCCGCAAGTTCTTGCCACCACCGTCATGCTGCTGGTCCAGGCGTGCGACTCCACCGCCGGACTGATCCGCGACGCCGCCCGGCACCTGAGCGGACATCCTGATCCGGCTGGGATCGACGACCTACTGGCGGAGACCCTGCGCCATGATCCGCCCGTTAAGGCCATGCGGCGCGTGGCCACGGAACGGGTGACGCTCGGCGGCGTCGACGTCGAAGCAGGTGCGGTGGTCGTGCTCGACCTGGTCGCCGCCAACAGGGACGCTTCGGTGTTCGCCCACCCCGACCGGTTCGCCCCGGGGCGCTCCTCGGCTCATCTCACGTTCGGCCATGGCCTCCGGCCGTGCCCCGGCGATCACATGGCCCTGGCCCTGGCGGCGGGGGTCCTCGACGCGCTCGCGGAAGACCGCTGCACCCGCCGCACCCGTCGCACCCGCCGCACAGCGCGTACGGCGGGCGGCCGGGACTTCGGGCTGTTCAGGGAGATGCACCACGGGCGGGGGCCGTTGGTGTTGCCCAACGCGTGGGACTTCGCGTCGGCGGCGATGTTGGTCGAGGCCGGCTTCGCGGCAGTGGGGACGACGAGCCTCGGCGTGGCGGGGGCGGTCGGGAAGCCGGACGCGGCAGGGGAGACGAGGGAGGAGACGGTGGCGCTCGCCCGGCGGCTGACGGGGCTGCCGTGCATGGTGACCGTGGACATCGAGGGCGGTTTCGGGGGAAACCCGCGGCAAGTGGGTGACCTGGCGGCCGAACTGGCCGCGGTCGGCGTGGTGGGGGTGAACCTGGAGGACGGGCGGCCTGACGGGGGTCTCGCCCCCGTGCCCGCCGTGCAGGATCTGATCGCGGCGATCAAGGCAGCGGTGCCGGACATGTTCGTCAACGCTCGGACCGACACGTTCTGGCTCGGCACCGTCCCGGCGACCGAAGAGGATCCGGCCGGATCGGCCCGGCAGGCGATGGTGGAGGAGGCCCTGGCCAGGGGCCGGGCCTACGCGGAGGCGGGAGCCGACGGAATCTTCGCACCCGGGGTGGCGGAGGAGGGGGACATCCGGGCACTCGTGGGCGGTGTCGACGTGCCGGTGAACGTGCTGTTCCTGCCGGGGAGGCACACCGTGAAGAGACTGGCGGAACTGGGGGTGCGGCGGGTGAGCTGCGGCTCGTTGCTCTTCCGGGCGGCGCTGGAGGCCGCGGTGACCACCGCGCTGGCCGTCGCGGAGGGCGAGCCCGTCGCCGCCGGCCTCCCCACTTACGACCGGATCCAAGCCCTCCTGACCCCCAGACAGGGCTCCGACGCCGCGGCGCGCGCTACCGAGTTGATCGATGCGACCGCCAAGGCACTCGGACGTCCTCGGACGGCACAGGGCCGGCGTGACCTCGAAGAGTCTCGAAGAGTGCGGTGCAGTCCCGCTACAGGTGATTTCCAAGAAATCAGCAAGCGCCGGGTGAGAGAAAGGTGACACACGGCCGCCAGGCCGCCGACGTCAGGCCCGCGGGCCAGGAGAGAAAGAGCAGGACGATGAGCGTCATCACCGGCGACCCGGCGGGGCTGTCACGCGAAGCGGAATCGCTTCGACGGGAGGTGGACGGCCCGGTGCTGCTGCCCGGGGACGAGGGCTTCACCACCGAAGTGACCGGATTCAACGTGGCGATCCGCCACACCCCGGCCCTGGTGGTCGGCGCCACCGGCGTGGGGGACGTCCAGGCCGCCGTGCGCTTCGCCGCCCGCCAGGGGCTGCCGGTCGCGGTCCAGGCCACCGGCCACGGCGCCGTGATGCCCGTCGACGGCGCCGTGCTGATCACGACCGGGCGGATGCACGCCGTCACGGTGGACCCGTCGGCGTGTACCGCCACGATCGCCGCGGGCACGACGTGGGCCGAGGTCATCGAGCACACCACGCCGCACGGCCTGGCGCCGTTGTGCGGCTCGGCGCCGGGCGTCGGGGCGATCGGCTACACCCTCGGCGGCGGCACCGGGCCGATCGCCCGCACGTACGGCTTCGCCGCCGACCACGTGCGCGAGCTCACCCTCGTCACCGCGGACGGCCAAGCCCGGACTGTCGACGCGGTCCGCGAGCCGGACCTGTTCTGGGCACTGCGCGGCGGCAAGGGCAGCTTCGGCGTGGTCACCTCGATGACCATCGATCTCTTCCCCGTAGCCACGCTGTACGGCGGCGGGATCTTCTTCCCGGCGGAGGACGCGTCACGCGTGCTGCACGCCTACCGCGACTGGGTCGGCACCCTGCCGGAGACCACCACGACCTCCGTCGCGCTGCTCCGGCTGCCGCCGCTGCCCGAGCTGCCCCCGATGCTGCGCGGCCGGTTCGTGGCCCACCTGCGGTTCGCGCACATCGGCGAGGCGCACGAGGGGGAGCGGCTGCTCGCCCCCATGCGCGCCGTCGGCAGCCCGCTCATCGACGCTGTCGCCCCGATGCCCTTCGCCGCGATCGGCTCCATCCACCAGGACCCGACCGACCCCATGCCCTCCTGGGAGCGAGGGGCGTTGCTCCGCGAGCTCACCGCGGACACCGTCGACGCGATCCTCGCCACCGCCGGGCCGGAAGTGGAGGCGCCCTTCGCCGTGGTCGAGGTGCGCCACCTCGGCGGGGCGCTGGCCCGGCCCGCGCGGCCGGAGAACGCCGTCGGAGGACGGGACGCCGCGTTCTCCCTGCTGATCATCGGCGCTCCCGTGCCGGAGCTCTTCGCGTCCGTGATCCCCGGCGCCGCCGGGGCCCTGATCGGCGCCGTGGAACCGTGGCTGACCGGAGGATGCCTGCTGAACTTCCAGGGAACGGCGACGCGCCCCGAGGAGATCGCCCGGGTCTGGCCCCGGCCGGTGCTGCGCAGGCTCGCCCGGCTGAGGGAGGTCCACGACCCCCAGCGCGTGTTCCGGTTCGGCCACGCCGTACCCGATCTCCCGGAGGGCGAGGACTGACCCTCCGGGAGGGCCTCCACGGGGCACCGTGAACGTCAGGCGCCCAGATCGTGTACGACGTTGTCGAGCCGCTCCGCCAGCAGGTCGAGCTGCTGGTCGGTGATCGTGTCCCCGTGGAGGTGCGCCGTCAGGTCACGGCGGCGGGCGATGATCAGCCTCCGGTGCACCTCGTCGATCTCCGCGTCCGGCAGGACGAGGCACTCCCCGCGGACGAACACCAGTGCCGTGTCGGGATCCGGCGCCTCGATCAGCCGCCGGACGCACTCTCGGTCGATGAAGGCCATCACATTCCTCCCTCTGTCGCGGGCATCGTGTCGCGGTCGCCGTGTTGTGGTGCCGTGTCGCCGCCGTGTGGTGGCAGGCGTCCGCTACCCGACGGGCGCGGGCGAAACTCGCCGAGATGGAATGCCGGGGAACCTGCTGGGTAGGCGGACGTGGAAGAACCCGGGGGAGCCGCCTGGGATGCCACCTGGGGAACGAAGAGGTGACCAGGATGCGCGGACATGCGGGCACCGGCCGCGCGGAGCCGCACGAGCCCTTCGACGAGCAGGACCTGCTCGGCCAGTACCTGCGCCAGATCGGCAGGACGCCGCTCCTCACCGCCCAAGAGGAGGTGGATCTCGCCAAGCGCATCGAGGCAGGGCTGTACGCCGAGCACCTGATCGAGCAGGCGGAGGCCGGTGCGGCAGAGGCCCCAGAGCGCGGCGACACCACTGGGAAGGATCTGGCGGGCGCCGTCCCTGAGCCGAAAGCCTCCGAGCGGAGCGACCTGGAAGAGCTGAAGGAGCTCGTCAGGGACGGCGACACCGCCAAGGACCACATGCTCCGCGCCAACCTCCGGCTCGTCGTCGCCGCCGCCAAGAAATACGGCCACCGGGGATGGCCGCTCCTGGACGTCATCCAGGAAGGGAACCTCGGCCTGATCAGGGCGGTCGAGAAGTTCGACTACGCCAAGGGCTTCAAGTTCTCGACCTATGCCATGTGGTGGATCCGCCAGTCCATCGAACGCGGCCTGGCGGACAAGAGCCGCACGGTCCGGCTTCCGGTGCACATCCTCGAACAGCTCTCCAAGGTGACCCGCGCGGAACGTCACCTCGAAGGCCACCTCGGCCACGAGCCGACCGAAGAGGAGGTGGCCGCGGCCGCCGGGCAGTCCGTCGAGACGCTCGCCGAGCTGCGCCGCCTGGCCCACGACACAGTCAGCCTGGACATGGTCGTCGGCGAGGACGGCGAGACGAGAATCGGCGACCTGATCGCCGACGCCGAGGTCGTCCCCGTCTCCGAGGTGCTGGAATGCCGGGTGCTCGCCGAACAGCTGCGGTCCCTCGTCGACATGCTGCCCGACCGTGAGGCGTACATCGTCACCCTGCGGTACGGCCTCGGCGACGGGAGGACGCACACCTACCAGGAGATCGGCGACCGGCTCGGGCTCACCCGGGAGCGGATTCGCCAGCTCGAACGGCAGGCTTTGCGGTCGCTGCGGCAACCGGAGCATATCGAGCCGCTGCTTTCCTGGGCGGGCTGATCCGGGGTGGCCTGGGCGCCCTCCGACGGCCCTCCGACGCGACGAGCTGGCGCGCCTCGCTTCCCCGTCACGAGACACTGGTGATCGTGGTCGACAACGGTGCCGGGGCGCCGCGGCCGTCACCTGGCTGAGTTCTCGATGCACGTCTTAACGGACGTCCTGGCGCAACGGGTGGTCGACAGGGACCTCGACCAGCACGATGCGTACGCCATCGGGGTCCTCGATCCACATCTCGGCGAGTCCCCACGGCTCCGTCCGGGGCGGGCGGACTATGGTCACCCCCGCGTCCCGTAGCCGGCGATGCTCCGCCTCCAGATCGCGTACCTGGAGCCAGATCTCGACGCTGTGACCACCGCTGTGACCACCGCTGTGACCACCGCTGTGACCACCGCTGTGACCACCGCTGTGACCACCGCTGTCACTGCCGTGCCCAACGTGCTCGTCACTGTGCTCGTCACTGTGCCCGGAGACTTCCAGGAAGCCCTGCCCGAGAAAGAACACGATGCCCCGCCCCTGCGGGGGCCCGAACTCGCGGTAGACGGCCAGACCCAGCACGTCTCGGTAGAAGTTCTGGCTCGCACCGAGGTCCAGAGGGCGGATCAGTATCCGGCTGCTCAGTACTTCCATGCGTCGGATCCTTCCCCCGGAACACGCAGGTGGCTCAAGGCGATCGCCCCGTTCGCGTCACCTCGCCGAGGGCCATCCACAGGGTCTGATCATTGCTCACTCGCCGTATGGCCCTGCCGAGCTTTCGACCCCCGACTGGCCACTGGATCAAGGCGGCCGTCAACGCCTGGCGGGACCGCCGCGATCGCTGAACCGACCCCTCCATTCCCACGCGAGCAGTACCTGATCAGGCAGGACGGCGACCGATGTAGGTGAATGCCCATCGGTTGTCGCCGACGCGGTGGAGTTGGTAGCGGTCGGGGTGTTGGTAGCGGTCGCGGTTGTGGAATTGGCAGGTGGGTCCGAGGTTGTCGAGGTCGGTGGCGCCTGCGTCGCTCCAGTTTTGGACGTGGTCGATCTGGCAGAGGTGGGCGGGTAGGTGGCAGTCGTCGACCATGCAGGTGGTGTAGCGGGCGAGGATGGCTCGCCGCTGTGTTCTGGTGGCGCGGCGGACGGTGCGTCCGACGTCCAGGACCTGTCCTTCGGCGTTCATGACCAGGCGGGTGAGGCTGGAGGTGGATGCCAGTCGGTGGATGTCGGTGACGGGGAGGAACTGTCCGGTGGCCAGCAGCAGTCCGGGCAGCGTCCGGCCCGAGATCAGCCCGCCAGGGGTCACCCAGTCAGACACCCGCCCCGTCCGCGATGTGCTCCGCCTACCGCGTGGCCCACTCGCCGTGTCCCGTGACGTGCTTCGCCTGTCCCGCGATGTACTCGCTGTATCTCGCGATGGGCCGCCCGTGGCTTGCGTCCGGTCTCGTCCGTCCGCTGTCGTGCACGCGTTATCCCGGGTCGTGCCACGACCCTTGCCGGACGGCCCGCGTTCCTGCCCGGGCGTGTTCCGCTCGCTTGCGGACGGCTCCCGTTCGCGCCGTGCTTTGACCGGCTCTTGTCGTGGCGTGGGCGGCTCATCTGTGTCTGATGCCGAGGCTGTAGCGGGAGGTCCGCTCTCGGTCCTGGCGCCAGCCGCACTCGCGGCCGCGGTGGTTGCGCCGCTGAGGTGAGCAGCCGTGTGACGCGTCTGGGTGTCATCGGCGGCCGAGTCGCCAACGGCTGCCGCTGCTCCATCGGTGGCCGCCTCTTGGCCGGTCGTCTTTCCGGCAGCCGTGTCTCGGTCCGCCGCATCCTGCGGCGCGGCCGTGCCTTGCATGGTGGCGTCCTGCCTGGCGGTGTGCTGCCCGCTCTGGGCGTGGTCAGTACTCTCCCGGGCTGCCGCGCCCTGGGTGGTGGTGCCGTGGCCGGCTTCGTCGCAGTCGGCGCTCTCGCGGGCAGCGGTGTTCTCGCGGGCTGTCATGTCTTGTGCGCCGCTGGCCGGGGCGGCCGTGTCGCGGGCAGCCTCCTCGGAGCCGATGCTGTCGTGGTCGGCACTGTCCGGGGCCGCCACGTCCTGCGTGGCCGCAGCTTGCGCGTCGGCGCCAGGGCCGGAGACACCACGGCCGGAGACGCCGTGGTCGGAGGCTGCCATGTCGTGCGTGGCCGCCTCTTGCGTGTCGGCGCCCTGGGCCGGGGTGCCCTGAGCCGGGGTGCGCTGGGCCGGGGTGTCGTTGCCGGGGGCTGCCGGTGGGTCGTCGGGGAGGGACTCGGCGTTGATCAGAACCAGCAGCTCGGTGCCGATCTGGTGTTCCAGCAGCGCGATCAGCGTGTCGGCGTTCCGCACCCGCAGCGGCCGATCATCACCCTCGGCCTTGGGCTTGGCGTACGCATCCAGCAACGCCCGAAGCCGCGCGCCCGCCTCCCGGGGCAGCCGGAACTCCCCCTCCAGGCCGCCGGTGGAGCTTTCCCGCACGAGCAGGAAACGCTGCCGGTAGTCGGCCTCGGCGTCATCGGCCTCCCCATCAGGGTTCAGCA
>NZ_BSSE01000011.1 GCF_030268965.1 Microtetraspora sp. NBRC 16547
GGGGCGGGGGTCGGTTCCGTTCGTGTCGTCGGTCACCGGTGGGGTGGTGGATGGCGCGGGGTTGGATGCGGGGTATTGGTGGCGGAATCTGCGGGAGCCGGTGCGTTTTGATCGGGCGGTGGCGGGGTTGCTGGCCGAGGGTCATTCGGTGTTTGTGGAGTGTAGTGCGCATCCGGTGCTGGCTGTCGGGGTGGAGGAGGCGGTTGAGCAGGCGGCTGTGGTGGTGGGGACGTTGCGGCGGGGTGAGGGTGGCCGGGATCGGTTGACGCGGTCGCTGGCTGAGGTGTTCGTGGCGGGTGTGCCGGTGGATTGGCGGGTGGTGTTCGCGGGTGGTGGGGCGGCGCGGGTGGATCTGCCGACGTATCCCTTCCAACGCCGGCGATACTGGCCCAGCGACCGGGAGCCGGCACAGCCGCGCTCCGCCGAACCGGTGGACGACCGGTTTTGGACCGCCGTCGAACGCGACGATCTGACCGCTCTCGCCGAGGACCTGGACGCCGACGCCGAACAGCGGGCCGCGCTCGGCTCGGTGCTGCCGGTGCTGTCGTCGTGGCGCAGACGGCAGCGGGAGCGGTCCGCCGTGGACGGCTGGCGCTACCGCGTCACCTGGCGGCCCCTGCCGCCCGCGGCCGCCGCCCGGCCCACCGGCCGATGGCTCCTGCTGGAGCCCGCGGACGGCTCCGGCGACGCATGGGCCGCCGCCCTTGAGGCGTCGCTGACCGCTCAGGGCGCCGAGGTCGGACGGCTCCCCGTCGATCCGGCCACGGACCGGGACACGCTGGCGGCGTACCTCACCGGCCAGATCGCGACCGGCCAGGCTGTGGGTGGTCAGGCTGCGGACGGCCAGACCGCGACCGGCCAGGCCGCGGCGGTCGGAGTAGTGTCGCTGCTCGCGTTGGCCAAGGGACGCCATCCCCGTCACCCGGCCGTACCGCTTGCGCACGCCGGAACGCTCACGCTCGTTCAGGCGCTCGGCGACGCGGGGATCGAGGCGCCCCTGTGGGTCTGCACCAGCGGCGCGGTCACGACCGGGCCCGCCGATCCGCCGGACGACCCGGAGCAGGCCCTCGTCTGGGGCCTCGGGCCGGTCGTCGGCCAGGAGCACCCCAACCGCTGGGGCGGCCTGATCGACCTCCCGGCGACGGCGGACCGCCGCGCCGCCGACCGCGTGAGCGCGGTGCTCGCCGCCCCCGGCGCCGAGGACCAGCTCGCCGTCCGGTCGTCCGGGGTCATGGCCAGAAGGCTCGCCCACGTGGCGGACGGCGGGACCGTCCAGAAGCGTGACTGGCGACCGGCCGGAACGGTTCTGGTCACCGGCGGCACCGGCGCACTCGGCGGGCACGTGGCGCGGTGGCTCGCCCGCAACGGCGCCGAGCATCTGATCCTCACCGGCCGCCGCGGCCTCGACGCCCCAGGCGCGGCCGAACTCGTCGCGGAACTGACCGCTCTCGGCCCCGAGGTCACGGTGTCCACTGTGGACCTCGCCGACCGCGCCGCCCTCGCCGGGCTTCTCGACGGCATCCCGGCGGAGCGGCCGCTGACCGCCGTCGTGCACACCGCGGCCGCGCTCGACGACGCGCTGCTGGAGTCGCTGCGGCTTGACCAGGTCGAGCACGTCCTGAGAGTGAAGGCCGAGTCGGCGGTGAACCTGCACGAGCTCACCCGCGACCTGGACCTTTCCGCGTTCGTGCTGTTCTCCTCCTTCGGCGGCATGTTCGGCGCGGCAGGGCAGGGCAACTACGCCCCGGGCAACGCCTTCGTGGACGCGCTGGCCCGGCGGCGTCGGGCCGAGGGGATGCCCGCGACCGCCGTCGTCTGGGGGCACTGGGCCGCCGGCGGGATGGCGACGGGCGCGGTCGAGGACCGGATGTTGTCCCGCGGCGTCCCGGCGATGGACCCGGACCTGGCGATCGCCGCGCTGCAGCGGGTACTCGACCACGACGAGACCAGCGCGGTCGTGGTGGACATCGACTGGGCCCGCGTGGTCGCGGTGTCCGGCACCCCGAGCCCGCTGTTCCGCGAGATCCCCGAGGTCCGGCGGCTGGTCGCCGTCCCTGCTCCCGTCCCCGCCTCCGGTACGGAGACCGCGGTGACGGCGGAGGCGCTGCTGGGCGTCGTCAGAGCGCACGTGGCGGCCGTGCTCGGATACGACTCCGGCGACCAGGTCGATGCCGACCGGGCCTTCCAGGACCTCGGTTTCGACTCGGTCACGGCGATCGAGCTGCGTAACCGGCTCGGCGCGGCCACCGGTCTCCGGCTGCCCGCGACCCTCGTGTTCGACTACCCCAGCCCGGAGGCGCTGGCCCGGCACCTCGCCGCCGAGCTGGGCGGCGGACCGGCGGTCGCCCAACCGGCCCCCGCCATCCAAACGGTGACGGACGAGCCGATCGCGATCGTCGCGATGAGCTGCCGGCTTCCCGGAGGGATCACCTCTCCGGACGACCTGTGGCGGATGCTGGCCGAGGGTGGGGAAGGGATCACCGGATTCCCGGCCGACCGCGGCTGGGACACGGAGGGTCTCTTCGCCGCCGATCCGGACGCTCCGGGCAAGACCTACGTACGGGTGGGCGGCTTCGTCGAGGGGGCGGGCGACTTCGATCCCGGGTTCTTCGGGATCAGCCCTCGCGAGGCCCTGGCCATGGATCCGCAGCAGCGGCTCCTCCTGGAGACCTCGTGGGAGGCGTTCGAGGCCGCCGGGATCACCCCCGGCTCCATGCGAGGAAGCAGGACCGGCGTCTTCGTCGGCGCGGGGTCGTCGATGTACGGGGCGGGACTGGCCGAGCCGCCGGAGGGCACCGAGGGGCATCTGCTCACCGGCACCGCGATGAGCGTGATCGCCGGAAGACTGGCCTACACCTTCGGCACCGAGGGGCCGGCGGTCACGGTCGACACGGCGTGCTCGTCCTCGCTGGTGGCGCTGCACCTGGCGACCCAGTCACTGCGGACGGGGGAATGCTCGCTCGCCCTGGCGGGCGGGGTGACGGTGATGGCGTCCCCGGCGCCGTTCGTGCTCTTCAGCCGCCAGCGCGGCCTGGCCCAGGACGGCCGCTGCAAGGCTTTCTCGGCCCGCGCGGACGGTATGGGCATGGCCGAGGGCGTGGGCCTGGTCCTGCTGGAACGGCTGTCGGACGCGGTCCGCAACGGGCATCCGGTGCTCGCCGTGGTCCGCGGCTCCGCGGTCAACTCCGACGGCGCGTCCAACGGCCTGACCGCACCCAACGGCCCCTCGCAGCAGCGGGTGATTCGTCAGGCGCTGGCCACCGCAGGGCTCGCGACGTCCGACGTGGACGCGGTCGAGGCGCACGGCACAGGCACCGCCCTCGGCGACCCGATCGAGGCGCAGGCGCTGCTGGCCACCTACGGGCAGGACCGGGAGGAGCCGTTGTGGCTCGGCTCGGTGAAGTCGAACGTCGGCCACACGCAGGCCGCGTCCGGCGTGGCCGGGGTGATGAAGATGGTCCTGGCCCTGCGCCACGGCACGCTCCCGCGTACTCTGCACGTCAAGGAGCCGTCGCCGCACATCGACTGGACAGCGGGCGCGGTCGATCTGCTCACAGAAGCGCGACCCTGGCCGCGCGGGGACCGGCCGCGCAGAGCCGGAGTGTCCTCGTTCGGGATCAGCGGCACGAACGCACACCTGATCCTGGAAGAGGCGCCCGAGCCGGAACCCATGGCGACCGAGGCTGCCGGGCTCCCCGCCGTTCCGTGGGTGCTCTCCGCCAGGACCGCTGGCGCGCTGCGTGCCCAGGCCGGGAACCTGCGGACCTCCGCGGACGCCGCGAGCCCGGCCGATCTCGGCTTCTCGCTCGTCACGACCAGGACGGAGTTCGAGCACCGTGCCGTCGTCGTCGGCCGTGACGCCGCCGACCTGCGTGACCACCTCGCCGCGCTGGCGCAGGGCGGCGAAGACGCCAGGACGGTCCGGGGCGTCGCGGGAAACCCGGGAAAGGTGGTGTTCGTCTTCCCTGGTCAGGGGTCGCAGTGGACCGGTATGGCCGCGGACCTGCTGAACGACTCGCCGGTCTTCGCCGCACGGATGGCCGAGTGCGCGGCGGCGCTCGAACCGTACGTGGAGTTCTCGATGCTCGACGTCGTCCGCGAGCGCGCGGGGCTGGAGCGGGTCGACATGGTGCAGCCGGTGCTGTGGGCGATCCTGGTCTCCCTCGCCGCGGTGTGGGAGTCGCTCGGCGTCCGGCCGGACGCGGTGCTCGGGCACAGCCAGGGCGAGATCGCCGCGGCCTGCGTCGCGGGCGCGCTGTCCTTGGGCGACGGCGCCCGCGTCGTCGCGCTGCGGAGCCGGGCGATCCTCGACCTGGCGGGCGAGGGCGGGATGCTCTCGGTCGCACTCGGCGCCGAGGCGGCGCGCCGGCGGCTGGACGGCTACGCCGGCCTGTCCGTCGCCGCGGTCAACGGCCCGTCCTCGGTCGTCGTCGCCGGCGGCGCGGACGAGCTGGCCCGATTCGACAAGGACTGCCGCGCCCAGGGCGTCCGCACCAGGCTCGTCCCGGTCGACTACGCGTCACACTCCGCGCACGTCGCCCGGATCGAGGACCGCCTGCGCGATTTGCTCGCCCCGATCGCGCCGCGGCCGGGCAGCGTGCCGTTCTACTCCACCGTGACGGGTGGGCTCCTGGAGACCTCCGGGCTCGACGCCGGCTACTGGTACAGGAACCTGCGCCAGACCGTCGAGTTCGAGGACACCACGGCCGCGCTCCTGGAGACGGGGCATGGCGTGTTCGTGGAGTGCAGCCCGCACCCGGTGCTCACCATGGCGATCGGCGAGACAGCCGAACGGATGGAGCGTCCTGTCGTCACCGCCGGCACCCTGCGCCGCGACAACGGGGGCATGGACCGGGTCCTGCTCTCGGCGGCCGAGGTGTACGTCGCGGGCGTCGCCGTGGACTGGCCCGCCGTGTTCGCGGGCACCGGGGCCCGGGCCACGGCCCTGCCCTCCTACCCGTTCCAGCACCAGCGGTTCTGGCTCGACTTCCAGTCGCCGTCGCACGGCGACCGCCCGATGGACACCGAGTTCTGGACGGCGGTCGAGCACGCCGACGCGGACGCCCTCGCGGGCGTGCTCGACGCCGACAGCGAGGCGGTGGCGTCCGTGCTTCCCGCGCTCGCCCGCTGGCACGCGGACCGCCGGGACGAGTCCGCCGTCGATTCCCTGCGCTACCACGTCGAGTGGGCGCCCATCCCCGACCCCGTGCCCGCCGTCCAGTCGGGCCGGTGGCTGTTCGTCGTGCCGGAGTCCGCCGCCACGGACCCGGTCGTCGCCGGGCTGATCGCCGAGTTCTCGGGACCCGGCGGTGAGGCGCCGCAGGTGGTGGTGGCCGGCCCGGACGTGGACCGGGCCGCGTGGTCCTCCCTGCTGCGGGCGGAGGCGTCGCAGGCCGACGCGTTGCGGGCCGACGCGTTGCGCGCCGAGGCCGGGGAGGTCGAGGTGGAACTCGCAGGAGTGCTGTCCCTGCTCGCCCTCGACCGCGGCGAACTCGGGACCCTGCCGGGCGTCTCGCGCGGGCTCGTGTCGGGCCTGGTGCTGTCGCAGGCTCTCGCCGACGCGGACATCGGCGCGCCCCTGTGGTGCGTGACGCGAGGAGCGGTCAGCGCCGGCGCGGCGGACGCGCCGCCGGACCCGGTGCAGGCGCAGACCTGGGGCATGGGTCGGGTCATCGGGCTGGAGCAGCCGCGACGCTGGGGCGGCCTGGTCGATCTGCCGCCCGACCCCGGTCAGGACGTGCTGCGACGCTGTCACGCCGCGGTCACCGCGGGCGCCGAGGACCAGGTGGCGCTGCGTGAGCACGGCTCGTACGGCAGGCGCTTGGTGCGGGCTGCCCGGCCCGCGGTCCTCCCTGCGCGCCGGCGGCCGCGTGGCACCGTTCTGGTCACCGGGGCGACCGGCGCGCTCGGCGCGCCGATCGCCCGATGGCTCGCCGAGGGCGGCGCCGACCACCTCGTCCTGACCAGCCGCCGCGGCGCCGCCGCCCCGGGGATGGCCGAGCTGTCCGAGGAACTGACCATGGCCGGGGTCAAGGTGACCATGGCGGCCTGCGACGTCGCCGATCGCGACGCCCTCGCCGCGCTGGTCGAGAAGGTCGAGGCCGAGGGCGGGCCGATCCGGTCGGTGGTGCACGCGGCGGCGCTGATCAGGCTCACCGCGCTCGCGGAGTCGTCGGTCGAGGAGTTCTCCGACGTCCTCAGCGCGAAGGTCGCGGGAGCGGCCCACCTCGACGAGATCTTCGCCGACCGCGACCTCGACGCGTTCGTCCTGTTCTCCTCCATCGCGGGCGTCTGGGGGAGCGGCGACCACGGCGCCTACGCGGCGGGCTCGGCCTACCTCGACGCGCTCGCGCAGCGGCGCCGGGCGCGCGGACGCACGGCCACCTCGATCGCCTGGGGCGTCTGGGACGCCCGGCACGTGCTGGACGACGGCGTCGTGGTCGAGGACCTCATGGATCTCAACCCCGAATGGCACGGGCTGTCGCCGATGAGCCCGGCCGTCGGCCTGCGCGGCATGCAGCGGGCGCTGGACCTCGACGAGACCTGCGTCGCGGTGGCCGATGTCGACTGGGAACGCTTCACCGCCGCGTTCACCTCGGCGCGGCCGAGCCCGCTGCTCGCCGGGATCGACGAGGTACGGCGGATCCTCGCCGCTGAGGCCGAGGCCGCCGCGACCCCGGCTTCGCAGGAACTGCGGGAACGGTTGTCCGCGATGGGCGCCGCCGAGCGGCAGCGGACCGTGCTGGAGCTGGTTCGCGGGATCGCGGCCGCCGTGCTCGGGCACGCGACGCCCGCCGCGCTCGACCCGTCCCAGGCGTTCCAGGAGCTCGGGTTCGATTCGCTTCTCGCGGTCGACCTGCGCAACCGGCTCGCCACCGCGACCGGGCTGCGGCTGCCCGCCACGCTCGTCTTCGACCATCCGAGCGCGCAGGCCCTGGCCGCGCACGTACTCACCGAACTGTCCCCCGAGGACGGCGGGACAACCGGCCTGGCCGAACTGGGCCGGTTGGAGGCGGCGCTGGCCGGCGGCGTCGCGGACGGCGCGGCCCGCGCAGAACTCGCCATGCGGCTCAAGACCCTCCTGACCCACCTCACCGCCGGGCCCGGCGACGGCCCGGCCGAGCGCGATCTGAGCTCGGCGACCGACGACGAGCTGTTCGCCGCCCTCGACGAGCTGCGTTCTTCCTGACTCTCCCGCGTTTTGGAGCACCACTATGGACATCACCGAACCCGAGAACGCCGAAAAGATGCGGGAGTACCTCCGCTGGGCCACCGCCGAACTGCGCGACACCCGGCAGAGCCTCACCGAACTGCAGGAGCGGGCGTACGAGCCGATCGCCGTCGTCGGCACCGGCTGCCGCTACCCCGGCGACGTCCGCTCGGCCGAGGACCTGTGGCGGCTGGTACGGGCGGGCGGCGACGCGGTCGGCGAGTTCCCCGCCGAGCGCGGATGGGACGTCGAGGCGCTCTACGACCCCGACCCGGACAGCCAGGGCACCACCTACGCCACCGGCGGCGGCTTCTACCGTGACGCCGGCAGGTTCGATGCCGGCTTCTTCTCGATCAGCCCGCGCGAGGCCCTGGCGATGGATCCGCAGCAGCGGCTGCTGCTGGAGGTCGGCTGGGAGGCGATCGAGAGCGCCGGCATCGACCCCGCGTCGCTGCGCGGCACGCCCGCCGGCGTGTTCGTCGGCGGTGGGTTCTCCGACTACGGCGGGGCCCTGCAGAGCGCACCGGATGGTCTGGAAGGACACTTGGTCACCGGCAAGGCCGGCAGCGTGCTGTCCGGCCGGATCGCCTACACCCTCGGCCTTGAGGGGCCGGCGATCACCGTGGACACGGCGTGCTCGTCGTCGCTGGTGGCGCTGCATCTGGCATGCCGGTCGCTGCGGGCGGGGGAGTGCTCGCTCGCGCTGGCGGGCGGCGTGACGGTCATGTCGACCCCGGCCGTGCTGATCGAGTTCAGCCGCCAGCGCGGGGTCGCCCCGGACGGCCGCTGCAAGGCGTTCGCCGCTGCGGCGGACGGGATGGGCCTGGCCGAGGGCGCGGGAGTGGTCGTGCTCGAGCGCCTGACGGACGCGCTCGCCGCGGGACGCACCGTGCTCGCGGTGATCCGCGGCTCGGCGATCAACCAGGACGGCGCCTCCAACGGGCTGTCGGCGCCCAGCGGCCCCGCCCAGCGCCGGGTGATTCGCCAGGCGCTGGCCGACGCGCGGCTCACCCCGTCCGAGGTGGACGCCGTCGAGGCCCACGGCACCGGTACCGAGCTGGGCGACCCGATCGAGGCGCACGCGCTCCTGGCCACCTACGGTCAGGCGCGCGCGGCGGCCGAGCCGCTCTGGCTGGGCAGCGTCAAGTCGAACATCGGCCACGCCCAGGCCGCCTCCGGCGTGGCCGGGGTGATCAAGATGGTGCAGGCCCTGCGCCACGGCGAACTGCCGAAGACGCTGCACGTGGACGCGCCGTCACCGCACATCGACTGGGACTCGGGCGCCGTCGAGCTGGTGACCGAGACGCGGCCGTGGCCGGAGACCGGACGGCCGCGCCGGGCCGCGGTGTCCTCCTTCGGCGTCAGCGGCACCAACGCCCACATGATCCTGGAGCAGGCGCCGGAGACCCGGCTCCCCGAACGGGACGGCACCCCGCCGCCGGTGGTGCCGTGGGTGCTGTCCGCCAGGACCGCCACCGCGCTGCGGGCCCAGGCCGCCCGGTTACGCGACATCGACGCCGACCCGATCCACGCCCACCCGATCCACGCCGATCCGGTGGACGTCGGGTTCTCCCTCGCCCGTACCCGCTCCGTGCTGGAGCACCGGGCGGTGGTCATCGGCGCCGACCGCGATGAGCTGCTGCGTGGCCTCGCCGCGCTCGCCGTGGGCGAGCCGGACCGCACGCTCACCCAGGCCACGCGCGCCGACGGGGGCGGGGTGGTGTTCGTGTTCCCTGGCCAAGGGTCGCAGTGGGCGGGGATGGGGCTGGAGCTGCTGGAGTCCTCGCCGGTGTTCGCGGCGCGGATGCGGGAGTGCGCGGACGCGCTGGCCGCCTACGTGGACTGGGACCTGTTCGAGGCGCTGGCCGAGCCTGACCTGCTGGAGCGCGTGGACGTCGTGCAACCGGCGTTGTGGGCGGTGATGGTGTCGCTGGCCGCGGTGTGGCGATCGTATGGTGTGGAGCCGGCGGCGGTGGCCGGCCACAGCCAGGGCGAGATCGCGGCGGCCTGCGTCGCAGGAGTGCTTTCGCTGGACGACGCCGCCAAGGTGGTCGCCCTGCGCAGCCGGGAGCTGGCGAGCCTGGCCGGGACCGGCGGCATGGTCTCGGTCGCGCAGCCGGTCGCGGCGGTGACCGAGCGGATCGCGAACCTGGGCGGACCGGTCGAGGTGGCCGCCGTCAACGGCGCCGCGTCGGTGGTCGTCTCAGGGCCGCCCGGCCCGCTGGCGGAGTTCGTCGCGGCCTGCGAGGCGGACGGCGTGCGGGTCCGCAGGATCCCGGTCGACTACGCCTCCCACTCCCAGCAGATGGAGGCGATCGAGGAGCGCTTCATGAAAGCGCTCGGGCCGGTACGGACCAAGGCTGGCGAGGTGTCCTTCTACTCGACGGTCACCGGCCGCCCCGCCGAGGGCGCGAGTCTCGACGCCGGGTACTGGTACCGCAACCTGCGCCAGACCGTCGAGTTCGAGCGGGCGACGCGGGCGCTGCTCGCCGACGGTCACCGCGTCTTCGTCGAGTGCAGCCCGCACCCGGTGCTGGCCACCGCCGTGCAGGAGACCGCGGAGGACGCCGGGCAGGAGGTCGTCGCCACCGGATCGCTGCGCCGCGGCGAGGGCGGCCCCGCGCGGATGCTGCGGTCGGTGGCGGAGGCGTTCACGCGCGGGGTCCCGGCCGACTGGGCGAAGGCGTTCGACGGCAGTGGCGCCCGCGCCGTGCCGCTGCCGGTGTACCCGTTCGAGGGGGACCGCTACTGGCTCCCGTCCGCGCCTCCGGCCGCCGACCTCGGCGCGGCGGGCCTCACCGCCGCCGCGCACCCGCTGCTGAGCGCCGCGGTGGACCTGCCCGAGGACGGCGGGCTCGTGTTCACCGGGCGGCTCTCCTCACGTACGCACCCCTGGCTGGCCGACCACGCGGTCCACGGCACGGTGCTCCTGGCGGGCACCGCGTTCGTCGAGCTCGCGCTGCGCGCGGCGGCCGAGGCCGGCTGCGGGGAGCTGGAGGAACTGGCGCTGGAGGCGCCGCTGGCGCTGCCGGACGACGGCGCGGTGCGGATCCGGCTGACCGTGGGACCCGCCGACGAGACCGGCCGCCGCGCCCTCATGCTGCACTCCCGGCCGGACGACGAGCCGCCGCTGGACGACCAGTGGACCCGGCACGCCGCCGGGTTCGCCGTGCCAGGCGACGCGGCCCCGCCGTCAGGACTCGTGTTGTGGCCGCCGACCGGCGCCGAGCCGGTCCCGATCGACGGCGTGTACGAGCGCGCCGCGGAGCGCGGTTTCGCCTACGGGCCGGTGTTCCAGGGCCTGCGTGCGGTGTGGCGGCGCGGGGACGAGGTGTTCGCCGAGGTCGCGCTGCCGCGCGAGCACCAGGGCGAGGCGGCCCGCTTCGGGGTGCACCCGGCTCTGCTCGACGCGGCCCTGCACGCCGTCGCCCTCGGCGCGCTCAACGAGGAAGGCACCGGCCGGTTGCCCTTCTCGTGGTCCGGCGTCCGGCTGCATGCCGCCGGGGCGAGCGCGCTGCGGGTGCGGCTCGCGCCGTCAGGTCCTGAGACCCTCGCCGTCGAGGTCGCCGACGAGTCCGGGGCGCCGGTCGCCGCGATCGACGCGCTGACCTCCCGCCCTGTCGTGCCCGGCCAGGTGCGCGGCGCCGGGCGCCGGTCCGGGTCGTTGTTCCGGGTCGACTGGACGCCTCTGCCCGCGTTCCCGCCCGCCGGGCTTCAGGAAACGGTGTTCACACCGGTCGCCGGGGACGGCGACGTCGGCGAGGTGCTGCGTACCGTGCTCGGGACGGTTCAGTCGTGGCTGGCCGAGGAGCACCGGGACGGGGCCCGGCTCGCCATCGTGACCTCGGCCGCGGTGGCCACGGACGTGGCGGCGGACGTGCCGGACCTCGCGGCCGCCGCGGCCTGGGGGCTGATGCGCACGGTCCAGGCCGAGCACCCGGACCGGTTCGTCCTGCTCGACGTCGAGGACCCGGCCGACGAACAGGGCCGCGATCACGCCGTCGCCATGGCGCTGGCGGCGGGAGAGGACCAGATCGCCGTCCGCGCCGGCCGGCCGCTGGTGCCCCGGCTGGTTCCGCTGCCTACGGCGCCCCAGGTTGAGGCCGGGCCCTGGGACTTCGGGAACGGCACGGTGCTGATCACCGGTGGCACCGGGACGCTGGGCTCGCTCGTCGCCCGCCATCTTGCCGCGCATGGCGCCAGGCGGATCGTCCTGCTCAGCCGCCGCGGCGGCACCGCACCCGGCGCCGCCGAGCTCCTGGCGGACCTCGCCGCCCTGGGCACCGAGGCGACCGCGATCGCGTGCGACGCCACCGATCGTGATCGCCTCGCCGAAGTGATCGCCGGCGTGCCCGCCGAGCATCCGCTCACCGCCGTCGTGCACGCCGCGGGCGCGCTCGACGACGGCGTGGTGGAGGCGCTCACCCCGGACAGGATCGACACCGTCCTGCGGGCGAAGGCCGGCGTGGCCTGGCACCTGCACGAGCTGACCCGCGAGCTGGACCTATCGGCGTTCGTGCTCTTCTCCTCGGCGGCGGGCACGTTCGGCACGCCGGGACAGGCCAACTACGCCGCGGCCAACGCCTACCTCGACGCGCTGGCCCGGCACCGCCGCGCGGCCGGCCTTCCCGCGCAGTCGCTGGCCTGGGGCCTGTGGGCGGACACCAGCGAGCTGACGGGAACGCTCGGCGCCACGGGACGCGACCGCCTGCGCCGCACCGGATCCCAGGCGTTCACCGCCGAGGAGGGACTGGCCGCGCTCGACCTGGCTGTCGCCACCGGCGAGCCGGTGCTGGTCCCGGTGCGGCTGGCCCCGTCCGCCCTGCGCCCGCGCGCGGACGCCGCCGTACCCCCGCTCCTGCGCGGCCTGGTCCGGGCCCCGCTGCGCAGGAGCGCGGCAGGGACGCAGGACGCGGGCGAGGCGTTGCGGCGGCAGCTGGCCGAGCTGGAGCCGGCCCACCGGACCCAGGTGCTGCTCGGCCTCGTCAGGGCCCAGGCGGCAAGCGTTCTCGGCCACGCGGGACCGAACGCCGTCGAGCCCGGCCGCGGCTTCCTCGACCTGGGCCTGGACTCGCTCACCGCGGTCGAGCTGCGCAACCGCCTCCAGACGGCCACCGGCCTGCGGCTGCCGGCAACGCTGGTGTTCGACCACCCCACGGCGAACGCGGTGGCCGGGTTCCTCACCGAGCGGCTCGGCACCGGCGAGGGCGCGGCGCTCGCCCCCGCCCTCGCGGAGCTGAACCGCCTGGAGGCCGCGCTGGCGCCGTTCACCGGCGACGAGGAGGCCCGCGCCGCGATCGCGCTGAGGTTGAAGGACCTGCTGTCGCGATGGGGCGCCGGGCCCGGCGAGAGAAGGGACGACGACATCGACGCGGCGACCGACGACGAACTGTTCGGCGTGCTCGACGAGCTGCGGCCCCTGTGAACGCCCCCGACCGCGAGCCAAGGAGTGATCGAATGCCGAACGAGACCAAGCTGCGCGAGTACCTCAAGCAGGCCGCCAAGGACCTGCGCGACGCCCGGGGCCGGGTCGACGAGCTGGAGGCACGCGACCGGGAGCCGATCGCGATCGTCGGCATGAGCTGCCGCTACCCCGGCGGCGTTACCTCGCCCGACGAGCTGTGGCGGCTCGTGGCGGACGGCGGCGACGCCATCGCGGAGTTCCCGTCCGACCGGGGGTGGACCGCCGACGACGTCTACGACCCGGACCCGTCGGTGCCAGGCAAGTCGTACGTGCGCGAGGGCGGCTTCATCGGGGATGCTGCGGAGTTCGATCCGGGGTTCTTCGGCATCAGTCCGCGTGAGGCGCTCGCCATGGATCCCCAGCACCGGCTGCTGCTGGAGACGTCCTGGGAGGCGTTCGAACGCGCCGGCATCGACCCCGGCACCGTCCGCGGTGAGCGGATCGGCGTGTTCGCCGGGGTGATGTACCAGGACTACGCGGCGCGGCTGACGTCGGTGCCGGAGATCGTGGAGGGCTACCTCGGCAGCGGCAACGCGGGCAGCGTCGCCTCCGGTCGGGTGGCGTACACGTTCGGGTTCGAGGGGCCGGCGATCACCGTCGACACGGCGTGCTCGTCGTCGCTGGTCGCCCTGCACCTGGCGTGCCAGTCGCTGCGACGCGGCGAGACGACGATGGCGCTGGCCGGCGGCGTGACAGTGATCATGACGCCCACCGGGTTCATCGAGTTCAGCCGCCAGCGCGGGCTGGCGCCCGACGCGCGCTGCAAGTCCTTCGCGTCCGCGGCGGACGGCACGGCGTGGGCGGAGGGCGCCGGGATGCTGCTGGTGGAGCGGCTCTCCGACGCGCGGCGGCTCGGGCATCCCGTGCTCGCCGTCATCCGGGGCACGGCGGTGAACCAGGACGGCGCCAGCAGCGCCCTGTCCGCTCCGAACGGCCCGGCCCAGCAACGGGTGATCCGGCAGGCGCTGGCCGACGCGGGCCTGACCTCGGACCAGGTGGACGCCGTCGAGGCGCACGGCACCGGCACCGTGCTCGGCGACCCGATCGAGGCGCAGGCCCTGCTGGCCACCTACGGCGCGGAGCGGCCGGCGGACCGGCCGCTGCTGCTCGGCTCGTTCAAGTCGAACGTGGGCCACACGCAGGCCGCCGCCGGCGTCGGCGGCGTGATCAAGATGGTGGAGGCGATCCGCCACGCCATGCTGCCCAAGACGCTGCACGTGGACGCGCCGAGCCCGCACGTCGACTGGGCGTCGGGCGCGGTGGAGCTGCTGACCGAGGCCCGGCCGTGGCCGGAGGTCGGCCGCCCGCGCCGCGCCGGCGTCTCCTCGTTCGGCATCAGCGGCACCAACACGCACGTGATCCTGGAGCAGGCGCCGCCGCAGGAGGAGGAGAGCGGCGGGTCCGGCACCGTCCCCGCGGTGCTGCCGTGGGTGCTCTCGGCCCACACCGAGGCCGCGCTGCGCTCGCAGGCGGCCCGCCTGCTGCCCGTCGCCGAGGGCGACGCCGACCCGGTCTCGGTCGCCGTCGCACTGGCCACCACCCGCGCCGCCCTGACCGAGCGCGCCGTGGTGCTCGGGGAGAGCCGCGCGGACCTGCTGGCCGGGCTGAGGACGATCGCCGCGGGGGAGCAGGCGCCGTCGGTCGTGCGGGACGCGGCCGCCTCCGGGGAGGTCGCGTTCCTGCTCTCGGGACAGGGTTCGCAGCGCGCCGGGATGGGACGCGAACTGTACGAGGCGTTCCCTGCGTACGCGAGCGCGTTCGACGAGGTCTGTGCGGGCTTCGACCCGCGCGTACGCGAGCTGGTGCTCGGCGGCGGGCCGGACCTCGATCTCACCGGGTTCGCCCAGGCCGGGTTGTTCGCGGTCGAGGTCGCCCTGTTCCGCCTGGTCGAGTCGTGGGGCCTGCGCCCGGCGTACCTGCTCGGGCACTCCATCGGCGAGATCGCCGCCGCGCACGTCGCGGGGGTGTTCTCCCTGGCGGACGCCTGCTCGCTGGTGGCGGCGCGCGGACGCCTGATGCAGGCGCTGCCCGCCGGCGGCGCCATGGTCGCCGTCCGGGCAGGGGAGGACGAGGTCAGGGCGGTGCTGCGCGACGGCGTGTCGATCGCCGCGGTCAACGGCCCCGCCTCGGTGGTGCTGTCCGGCGACGCGGACGCCGTCGCCGAGGTCGCCTCCCACTGGGAGAAGGGGAAACGGCTCAACACCAGTCACGCGTTCCACTCGGCGCTGATGGAGCCGATGCTGGCCGAGTTCCGCGAGGCGATCTCCGGGCTGGCCTTCGCCGAGCCGCGCGTCCCGCTGGTGTCCAACGTGACCGGCGCCCTCGCGGGACCCGGCCTCGTGACCGATCCGGACTACTGGGTGCGGCACGTGCGGGAGACCGTCAGGTTCGCCGACGGTGTCACGGCGCTGCACGATCAAGGCGTCCGTACCTTCCTGGAACTGGGCCCCGACGGTGTGCTGAGCGCGCTGGCGCAGGACTTCCTGCCGCCGGGCACGGCCGCGATCGCGTCCCTGCGCGCCGACCGGCCGGAGGCCCCGTCGCTGATGGCCGCGCTGGCCAGGGTCCACGCGCGCGGCGGCACACCCGACTGGGCCGCCTACTTCGCCGGCGTGCGCGCCCAGCGGGTGGACCTGCCGACCTACGCCTTCCAGCGGCGCCGCTACTGGCTGGAGTCCACCGCGTCCGGCACGTTCGTCGAACCCGCGCGGGAGCCCGCGCAAGCGGCGGCACCCGCCGCGAGCGCTCTCGCGGCCCGCCTGGCGGGGGCGCCGCCCGCAGAACGCCTCCGTGTCCTGACCGACCTCGTACGTGCCAGTGCCGCGGCGGTGCTCGGCCACGGGTCGGCCGACGAGGTGCGCCCCGACCGCCCGTTCCAGGAACTCGGCTTCGACTCGCTGACCGCCGTCGAGCTGCGTACGCAACTGGCCGCGGCGGTCGGCCGCGAGCTGCCCGCGACGCTGGTCTTCGACCACCCGAGCCCGGCGGCGCTGGCGGCCCGCCTCGACGCGGAACTGACCGGCGAGTACGGCGTGACGGGCACGCAGCAGCTCGCGGTCGCGAGCCACGAGCCCATCGCCATCGTCGGCATGAGCTGCCGCTACCCGGGCGGGGCCGGCTCGCCCGATGCCCTGTGGCGGCTGGTCGCCACCGGTACGGACGCCATCTCCCCGTTCCCTGATGACCGCGGCTGGGACATCGACGCGCTGTACGACCCGGACGCGACGCGGCCCGGCACGACGTACTCGATCCAGGGGGGATTCGTCAGCGGCGCCACGGAGTTCGACGCCGGCTTCTTCGGCATCTCGCCCCGCGAGGCGCTGGCCATGGACCCGCAGCAGCGGCTGTTGCTGGAGGCGTCCTGGGAGGCGTTCGAGGGCGCGGGGATCGACCCGACCGCGCTGCGCAGAGCCAGGGTCGGCGTGTTCGCGGGGACGTCGGCGCACGACTACGGCTCGCTGCTCGCCACCGTGTCGGAGGAGGTCGAGGGGTACGTCGGCACGGGCACGGCCGCCAGCGTCGTCTCGGGCAGGATCGCCTACACCTACGGCTTCGAGGGTCCGGCGATCACCGTGGACACCGCGTGCTCGTCCTCACTGGTCGCCCTGCACCTGGCCGTGCAGGCGCTCCGCAACGGCGAGTGCGCGATGGCGCTGGCGGGCGGTGTCACGGTGATGTCCACTCCGGCGGGGTTCGTGGAGTTCAGCCGCCAGCGCGGGCTCGCCCCCGACGGCAGGTGCAAGTCGTTCGCCGCCGCGGCCGACGGCGTCGGCTGGGCGGAGGGCGTCGGCGTGCTGCTGGTCGAGCGCCTGTCGGACGCTCTGCGGAACGGCCACGAGGTCATGGCCGTCGTACGGGGTTCCGCGGTGAACCAGGACGGCGCGTCCAACGGGCTGACCGCGCCCAACGGCCCGTCCCAGCAGCGCGTCATCCGGCAGGCGCTGGCCGACGCGGGGCTGTCGGCGTCCGAGGTGGACGTCGTGGAGGCGCACGGCACGGGGACGACACTCGGCGACCCGATCGAGGCGCAGGCGGTGCTGGCCACCTATGGGCAGGACCGGGAGAGGCCCGTGTGGCTCGGCTCCCTCAAGTCGAACATCGGTCACACCCAGGCGGCCGCGGGCGTCGCGGGCGTGATCAAGATGGTGCTCGCCATGCGGCACAGGGAACTGCCGAAGACCCTCCACGTCGATGAGCCGTCGCCGCACGTGAACTGGACGGCCGGGGCGGTCGAGCTGCTGACCGAGGCACAGCCGTGGGAACCGGGGGAGCGGCCGCGCCGGGCCGGGGTGTCGTCGTTCGGCGTGAGCGGGACCAACGCGCACGTCATCCTCGAAGAGCCGCCCGCCGAGGTATCCGTCGAGGCGCCCGCCGTCGCGCCCGCCATCGGGGACGGGTCGCTGCCGGTGCTGCCCTTCGTGGTGTCGGCGCGCGACGCGGAGGGCCTGCGTGCCCAGGCAGCGGTGCTGCGTGCGGCGGTCGCCGCCGGGCCGGACCTGGAGCTGCCCGACGTCGCGTGGACTCTCGCGAGCGCCCGCGCCGCCCTGGACCACCGGGCCGCTGTGGTCGCCGCCGACCGGGACGAGCTGCTGGACGGGCTCGGCGCACTCGCCGACGGCCACCCGTCCCGCCTGGTGAGCCAGGGCCCCGCGCTGGGCGACGGGATCGCGTTCCTGTTCACCGGCCAGGGTTCGCAACGGCCAGGGATGGGGCGCGAGCTGTACGAGGCGTTCCCGGCCTTCGCGGAGGCGTTCGACGCGGCCGCGGGGCTTCTGGACCCGCGGTTGCGCGAGGTCGTGTTCGAGGGCGGTGCGGACCTCGACCGTACGGAGTTCGCCCAGCAGGGCATCTTCGCCCTCGAAGTGGCGTTGTTCCGGCTCCTGGAGTCGTGGGGCGTCCGGCCCGACGCGGTGGTGGGGCATTCGGTGGGGGAGATCGCCGCCGCCCACGCCGCAGGCATCCTGAGCCTGGAGGACGCCTGCGCGCTGGTGACGGCGCGGGCGCGGCTGATGCAGGCGTTGCCCGCGGGCGGCGCGATGATCGCGATCGAGGCGTCCGAGGCCGAACTCGGGGCGTCGCTGCCTCCCACCGTGTCGGTCGCCGCGGTGAACGGCCCGGCCTCGGTCGTGCTGTCCGGCGAGGCGGACGCGGTCGCCGAGGTGGCCACCGCGTGGGCCGCGAAGGGGCGCAAGACCACGCGGCTCAACACCAGCCACGCGTTCCACTCCGTGCTGATGGAGCCGATGCTGGATGACTTCCTGGCAGCGATCGACGGCCTCGCCCCCGGCGAGCCCGCCGTGCCGTTCCTGCCCACCGCGGACGGCGGAGCCCCCGGCTCGGTGGACTACTGGGTGCGCCAGGTCCGCGGGACCGTCCGGTTCGCCGACGCCGTGCGCGCGGCGCGTTCCCAGGGCGTGCGCACCTTCGTGGAGCTGGGTCCCGACGCGGTCCTCTCCGGGCTTGTCGATGACGCCGCACCGATGCTGCGCGGCGGCCACGACGAGGTGCGTACGGCGCTGGGCGCGCTGGCCCGCCTGCACGTTCGCGGAGCGGCACCGGACTGGGCCGCCCTGTTCGCCGGTACCGGGGCGCGCAGGGTCGCGCTGCCCACTCGGGCGTTCCGTCGCGAGCGGTTCTGGGTCGAACCCTCATGGAAGGCGGGAGACGTGGCGTCGGCCGGGCTGTGGACGGCGCAGCACCCGTTACTCGCCGCGACCGCCGAACTGCCGGGCACCGGCGGCCACCTCCTGACCGGCTCGCTCTCGCTCAGGACACATCCCTGGCTGGCCGACCACGCCGTGCAGGACACCGTACTGCTGCCAGGGACCGCGTTCGTCGAGCTGGCCCTGCACGCCGCCGAGGAGGTCGGATGTGCGGCGATCGAGGAGCTCACCCTCGCCGCCCCGCTCGTCATCCCCCCGCGAGGCGCCGTCCGGATCCAGGTGGCCGTAGGCGCGCCGGACGAGGACGGCAGGCGCACCCTCACCCTCCACTCCGCCCACAACGAAACCGAGGACGAGAGGTGGAGCCTGCACGCCACCGGCGTCCTCGTACCTGAGGCCGCGGCCCTTGCCGCTGACCTGGCGGTCTGGCCGCCGGAGGGTGCGACGGCCATCGACGTCACCGGCCTGTACGACGGCCTCCAGGACAACGGGTTCGGCTACGGCCCCGCGTTCCAGGGGATGCGCGCGGCCTGGACGCTCGACGGCGCGATCTTCGCCGAGGTCGCGCTGCCGGAGGACCAGCGGGCGGCGGCCGCGGCGTTCGGCCTGCACCCCGCGCTGCTGGACGCCGCGCTGCACGCCGTCGGGCTCGGCGACTTCGTCACCGCCAAAGGCCAGGGGCACCTGCCGTTCTCCTGGAGCGGCGTCTCGCTCCGGGCCTCGGGCGCGGAGAGCCTGCGCGTCCGGCTCGCCCCTGCGGGGCCGGACACGATCTCGCTGACCGCCGCCGACGCCGAGGGCCGCCCGGTCGTCTCGGCGCAGTCCCTGCTGCTGAGGGCGATCTCCGCCGCGGGCGTCGGAACGCGGCGCGCCGAATACCACCGGTCGCTGTTCCGCGTGGACTGGTCCCCAGCCGAGACCGGTGCCGCGCCCGCCGTCACCTGCGCCGTCCTCGGCGATCCCGAGCTGGCCGGGGCCCTGCGCGAGGCCGGCGCCGTGGCCGAGACCCACGCCGGCCTCGACGGGCTACGGGCCGCCCGGCGGATGCCTGACCTGGTGCTCCTGCCGGTGGCGGGTACGGACGACCTGCCCGCCGACGTCCACCGGATCACCGCGGAGGTGCTCGGAGTGGTGCGCGCGTGGCTGGACGAGGACGCCTTCGCCGGTTCCCGTCTGGTCATCGTGACCAGGAACGCGGCGATGGAGATCGGCGATCTCGCGGGCGCGTCGGTGTGGGGCCTCGTCCGCACGGCCCAGGCCGAGCACCCCGGCCGCTTCGTCCTGCTCGACCTCGACGGCCCCCCGGACGGTGCCGCGATTCTCGCCGCGCTCGCCGGGACCGAACCACAGCTGGCCCTGTACGGCGGCGAGATTCTCGCGCCCCGGCTGGTCCGAGTGCCCGCCCCGGCGGAACCCGGGCCCGTGCCCAGGTTCGATCCGGACGGCACCGTGCTCATCACCGGCGGCACCGGCACGCTGGGTGGGCTGCTCGCCCGGCACCTGGCCATGAGCGGCGTGCGCCATCTGGTCCTCGCCGGCAGGCGCGGCCGGGACACGCCGGGAGCCGCCGAGCTGGTGTCCGAGCTGGAAGCACTCGGCGCGCGGGCGGCCGTCGTGGCGTGCGACGCCGCCGACCGCGACGCGCTAGCCGCGGTCCTGGCGGGCATCCCGGCCGATCACCCGCTGACCGCGGTCGTGCACACCGCAGGCGTCCTCGACGACGGCGTCCTGGAGTCGATGACCCCGGACCGCTTCGCCACCGTGCTGCGCCCCAAGGCGGACGCCGCCTGGAACCTGCACGACCTGACCCAGGACCTCGACCTGGCCGCGTTCGTGCTGTACTCCTCGGCGGCGAGCACTCTCGGCAACGCCGGGCAGGCAAACTACGCCGCGGCCAACGCGTTCCTGGACGGACTGGCCCGTCACCGCCGCTCTCTCGGCCTGCCCGCCACTTCTCTGGCCTGGGGTCTGTGGGAGCAGTCCAGCGGCCTGCTCGGCGACCTCACCGACGTCGATCGGCGCAGGATGAGCCGCGGCGGCTTCGGCGCGCTGTCCACCACGGACGCCCTCACGCTGTTCGACACCGCCCGTACCCTGCCCGACCCGGTGCTCGTACCGATGGACGTGGACGTCCCTGCGCTGCGGGCCCAGCTCGGCACCGGTCCGGTGCCGCCGCTCTTCCGCGCACTGATCCGCCAGGCCAGGCGGCGCGCCGCGAATCCGGGGGAGGGCGGCGCGGCGGCGGCGCTGGCCGCGCGCCTCGCAGAAGCCGGTGCGGCCGATCAGGACGCGATCCTTCTCGGTCTGGTGCGGGCGCAGATCGCGGCCGTACTCGGGCACTCCTCGGCCGACGCCGTCGATAGCGAGCGACCGTTCAGCGAGGTCGGATTCGACTCGCTCAGCGCGGTCGAGTTGCGCAACGGCCTGGCCACCGCGACGGGTCTGCGGCTTCCCGCGACCCTGATCTTCGACTACCCGAGCCCGCTGGTTCTCGCCGGCTTCCTTCGAGCGGAACTGGTGGACACGGACGGAGTGGCGACGGACCCGATCCTGGACGCGTTGGCGCGGGTCGAAGCAGGTCTGGCGGCGGCTGATCCGGATGAGGCGGCCCGTACGGCGCTTAGAACCCGTTTGGAAGTGCTTCTTGCCAGCCTGTACCCGCAGCCCGGTGACCCGGGCGGCGTCATGACCGGTGAACGCCTCGCCTCGGCCACGGACGAGGAGTTGTTCGCGCTGATCGACCAGGACACCGAGGTTTCCTGAGCCGGCCATGACGCCCGCTCAGCGCCACCGATCGAGGAGGAGACGCCCACAATGGCGAACGAGAACGAGCTCCGCGACTACCTGAAGCGGGCCACCGCCGACCTTCAGCAGACGCGGCAGCGGCTCGGCGCGGCCCGGTCACAGCTGCGCGAACTCGAATCCCAGGCCAGGGAGCCGATCGCCATCATCGGGATGAGCTGCCGCTACCCCGGCGGCGTCGAGACCCCCGACGGGCTCTGGGACCTGGTGGACCGGGGCGCCGACGGCATCAGCGCCTTCCCCGACGACCGCGGCTGGGACCTCGGGAAGCTGTACGACCCCGACCCGGACCACGCCGGCACGTACTACGTCAAGGAGAGCGGCTTCCTGCACGGGGCCGCCGACTTCGACCCGTCCTTCTTCGGGATCTCGCCGCGGGACGCCCTGGCGATGGACCCGCAGCAGCGGCTGCTGCTGGAGGTCTCCTGGGAGGCGATCGAAGGGGCGGGCCTGTCGCCCTCGGCGCTGCGCGGCACCCGCACCGGGGTGTTCGCGGGAGTGATGTACAACGACTACGCCGCCCGGCTGCAGCCGGTGCCCGACGGCTTCGAGGGCTTCATCGGCAACGGCAGCGCGGGCAGCATCGCCTCGGGCCGGATCGCCTACACCTTTGGGCTGGAGGGCCCGGCGCTCACCATCGACACGGCGTGCTCGTCGTCCCTGGTGGCGCTGCACCTGGCCGTGCACGCACTGCGCCGCGGCGAGTGCGCGATGGCGCTGGCGGGCGGGGTGACCGTGATGTCCACCCCGACCGCGTTCATCGAGTTCAGCCGGGCCAGGGGGCTCGCCCCCGACGGCCGCTGCAAGTCCTTCGCCGCGTCCGCGGACGGGACGAGCTGGGGCGAGGGAGCCGGGATGCTGCTGGTGGAGCGGCTGTCGGACGCGCGGCGGCTCGGCCACCCGGTGCTGGCCGTGGTGCGCGGCACAGCGGTCAACCAGGACGGGGCGTCCAACGGCCTCACCGCGCCGAACGGCCCCGCCCAGCAGCGGGTCATCCTCGACGCGCTGGCGGCGGCCGGTCTGGCGCCGTCGGAGGTGGACGCCGTGGAGGCGCACGGCACCGGCACGGTGCTGGGTGACCCGATCGAGGCGCAGGCGGTGCTGGCCACCTACGGGCAGGACCGCGAGCGGCCCCTGTACCTGGGCTCGCTGAAGTCCAACATCGGGCACAGCCAGGCCGCCGCCGGGGTGGGCGGCGTGATCAAAATGGTCCAGGCCATGCGCCACGGCGTGCTGCCGCGCACGCTGCACGTCGATGAGCCGAACCCGCGGGTCGACTGGACCAGCGGGAACGTCGAGCTGCTGACCGAGGCGCGGCCGTGGCCCGAGACCGGCCGCCCGCGCCGCGCCGGCGTCTCCTCGTTCGGAGTCAGTGGCACGAACACCCACGTCGTGCTGGAACTGCAGGAGGAGAGCGTGGAGCCGGCGGACCACACACCGCCGCCGGTGCTCGCGCTGCTGGTCTCCGCGCGTGCTCGCGAGGCCGTCGCCGCGCAGGCGGAGGCCCTGCTGAACCGGCTCGACGCCGATCCCGGCCTGCCCCTCGTGGACGTCGCGTACACCACCACGACGCGAGCCAGGCACGCGCACCGGGCGGTCGTGCTGGGCAGGGACCGCGACGAGCTCCTCGCCGGGCTCGCCGACCTGGCGGCCGGCCGGCCCGGCGCCGTCGAGGACACCGCTCGCCCTGACCGCACCGCGTTCCTGTTCTCCGGGCAAGGCGCCCAGTACGCCGGGATGGCGACCCAGCTGTACGCCGCCTACCCGGCGTTCTCCGAGGCGCTCGACGCCGCTCTGGCCGAACTGGACCCAGGGGTGCGTCAGGCGATCTTCGACGGCGTGCGCCTGGACGAGACGGAGTTCACCCAGCCCGCGCTCTTCGCCGTCGAGGTCGCGCTGTTCCGCCTGCTGGAGTCGTGGGGGGTCCTGCCGGACCAGCTGCTCGGCCACTCGATCGGCGAGATCGCCGCCGCGCACGTCTCCGGGGTGCTGTCGCTGGCCGACGCCGCGACGATGGTCACCGCCCGCGGCCGGCTGATGCAGGCGCTGCCCCCCGGCGGCGTCATGGTCGCGGTCGAGGCGGCGGCCGAGGAGATCACCCCCGGTTTGCCGGACGGAGTGGCGATCGCGGCGGTGAACGGCCCGTCGGCGGTGGTGCTCTCCGGCCCGGCCGAGGCCGTCACGGCGATCGCCGAGCTGTGGGCGGGCAAGGGCCGCAGAACGCGGAGGCTCAGCACCGGCCACGCCTTCCACTCGCCCCTGATGGAGCCGATGACGGCCGAGTTCCGGGCCGCGATCGCCGGGCTCGCCTTCGGCACGCCGCGGATCCCGATCGTCTCCACGGTGACCGGCGAGGCCGTCGGTGAGGAGTTCTCCGACCCGGAGTACTGGGTCACCCACGTGCTCGGCACCGTCCGGTTCGCCGAGGGCGTCGCCGCCCTGCACGAGGCAGGCGTGACCACCTTTCTCGAGGTCGGTCCGGGTGGGCGGCTGGCGGCCCTCGTACCGGACTGTCTTCCCGGCGATGCCGCCGCCGTCGCGGTGGCCATGCTGCGGCAGGAACGGTCGGAGCCGCTCACCGTCGCCGCCGCCGTCGCGCGGCTGTACACCCGCGGCCGCGAACCCGACTGGGGTGCGATGTTCGCGGGTACCGGGGCGCGCCGGGTGCCGTTGCCGACGTACGCCTTCCAGCGCCGCCGGTACTGGCTGGAGGCCAAGGACTCCGGCGGCGACGCGGCCTCCCTCGGCCTGGGGCCCACCGAGCACCCGCTGCTCGGCGCCCTCGTCTCCCTCGCCGACGGCGACGGCTTCCTGCTCAGCGGCGTGCTCTCCCTGAGGTCACACCCGTGGCTGGCCGACCACACCGTGCTCGGCACCGTGCTGCTGCCCGGCACCGCGATGCTGGAACTGGCCCTGCGAGCGGGGGAGTGGGCCGGCTGCGAACGGGTCGAGGAGCTGACCCTGGAGGCGCCGCTGGTGCTGCCTCCCGACGACGGCGTCCAGGTCCAGCTGCTGGTCGGCCCGCCGGACGGCGCCGGCCGCCGCACCGTCGGCCTGTACTCGCGCTCCGGCGGGGCCGCGTTCGACGAGCCCTGGGTCCGGCACGCCACCGGCATCCTCGCCCCCGCTCCGGTGGAGGCCGGGCCCGACCTGGCCGCGTGGCCGCCACCGGGCGCCGAACCCGTTCCCGTGGAAGGGCTCTATGACGCCGCCACCGCGTCCGGCTTCCACTACGGGCCCGCGTTCCGCGGCCTGCGCGCGGCCTGGAGGCGTGGTGGGGAGGTCTTCGCCGAGGTGACACTCGACCCCGGCCACGCGGACGAGGCGGCGCGCTTCGGCGTACACCCGGCGCTACTGGACGCGGCCCTGCACGCCGCCGGCCTGACGGCCCCTGACGCGGTCGCGGACCCGGCCGCGGCCGTGTCGCGGGGGCGGCTGCCGTTCGTGTGGAACGACGTGTCGTTGTTCGCCGCGGGCGCGTCGAGCCTTCGGGTCCGGCTGGTCGCGGCTGGCACTGACGCCGTGTCGCTGGACATCGCCGACCCCACGGGCAGGCCACTCGCCTCGATCGGCTCGCTGGTGTCGCGGCCGGTGTCCGCGGAGGGCCTGAACGGAGCCCGCAGCCTGCGCGACGCCCTGTTCACCCTCGACTGGCAGCCGGTGCCCCAGGCGGACACCGCGGTCGAGTACGCCGAGCTGTCCGCGCTGACGCCCGGCGAGACACCCCCGGTGGTGGTGACCCGGCTTCCCCAGGCCGCCGCAGGACCGGAACCCGCGCGAGCCCGCGAGACGGCCGTGGCCACGCTGGCCGTGCTCCAGGAGTGGCTGGCCGATGACCGGTACGCCGACGTGCGGCTCATGCTCGTCACCTGGGGCGCGGTCGCGGTGGACGCGGGCGAGGACGTGTCCGACCTCGCCGCAGCTGCCGCGTGGGGCCTCGTGCGCGCCGCGCAGTCGGAGAACCCCGGCCGGTTCACCCTCCTCGACATCGACACGCCCGAGCCCTCCGAACAGGTGCTCGCGGCCGCAGCGGCCAGCGGCGAACCGCAGCTCGCCGCCCGCCGCGGAGAACTGAGGATGGCGCGCCTGGCGCGGTCCACGCCCTCCGACGAGGGTGCTCCGGTGCTCGACCCCGACGGCACCATCCTGATCACCGGCGGTCTGGGCGATCTCGGCGCCCGCATCGCGCGGCACCTGGCCAGGGGCGGCGCCCGGCGCCTCGTGCTCACCGGCCGGCGCGGCTCCGCGACGCCCGGCGCCGCCGAGCTCGTCGCGGAGCTGGCCGAGCTGGGCGCGGAGGCGTCGGTGGCGGCGTGCGACGCCGCGGACCGCGACGCGATGGCCGCCGTGCTCGACGGCATCCCGTCGCTCACGGCGGTGGTGCACGCGGCGGGCGTCCTGGACGACGGCGTCGTGGAGTCGCTGACGCCCGAGCGGTTCCACATGGTGTTCCTGCCCAAGGTGGACGCCGCCTGGACGCTGCACGAACTGACCCGCGACCGCGACCTCGCCGCGTTCGTGGTGTTCTCCTCCGCCGCTGGGGTGCTCGGCGGCGCCGGCCAGGGCAACTACGCGGCCGCCAACGCGTTCCTGGACGCGCTGATGACCCGGCGGCGCTCCTCGGGGCTGCCGGGCACCGCGATGGCGTGGGGCGTCTGGGCCCAGGGCGGCGGCATGGCCGGCACGCTTACTGACGCCGACCTGCGCCGGATGAGCCGCGGTGGCATGATCCCGCTGTCCACCGAGGACGGCCTGGCGCTGTTCGACGCCGCGCTGGCGGCCTCGGCCCCTGTCAACGTCCTCAGCCGGCTCGACCTGGCGGTCCTCACCGCCCAGGCCGCGGCCGGGATGCTGCCCTGGCTGCTGAGCGGCCTCGTCCGTACGCCGCTGCGCCGCGCGGGAACGGCGCCCGACGCCGGGCTCGCGGCCCGGCTGTCCGGCCTGACGGAGGCGGCCAGGCGTGAGGCACTCACCGAGCTGGTGAGCACGCACGTCGCGCTCGTGCTCGGCCACGGCTCGGCGGCCGGCGTGGACCTCGACAGCGCCTTCACCGACCTCGGCTTCGACTCGCTGACGGCGGTGGAGCTACGCAACCGTCTCGGCGCGGCGACCGGCCTCCGCCTGCCCGCGACGCTGATCTTCGACTACCCGAGCCCGGCGGCGCTGATCGTGCACCTGGTCGCCGAGCTGGGCGGCGCCGGGCAGCCGGCCGCGCTCCCGGCGGTGGTCCCGACCGGCGCGGTGACCGACGAGCCGATCGCGATCATCGGGATGAGCTGCCGCTACCCCGGCGGCGTCAGCACGCCGGAGGAGTTCTGGGAGCTGCTCGCCGCGCGCGGTGACGGCATCTCGGGCTTCCCGAGGGACCGGGGCTGGGACCTCGACCTCCTGGAGGGTGGCGGATTCGTCCCTGAGGGCGGTTTCCTCTACGACGCCGACCGCTTCGATCCGGAGTTCTTCGGCATCTCGCCGCGCGAGGCCATGGCCATCGACCCGCAGCACCGCCTGCTGCTGGAGACGGCCTGGGAGTCCTTCGAACGGGCCGGGATCGACCCCGCCACGCTGCGCGGCAGCCGCACCGGCGTGTTCGCCGGGCTCATGTACCACGATTACGTCTCCCGCCTGTCCGCCGTGCCCGACGACCTCGCGGGCTACCTCGGCAACGGCAGCGCGGGCAGTGTCGCCTCCGGGCGCGTGGCCTACACCTTCGGGCTGGAGGGCCCCGCGGTCACCATCGACACAGCCTGCTCGTCGTCCCTGGTGGCCCTGCACCTGGCCGCGCAGTCGCTGCGTTCGGGCGAGTGCACCATGGCGCTGGTCGGCGGCGTGACCCTGATGTTCACCCCGACCGCGTTCCTGGAGTTCAGCCGGCAGGGCGGGCTCGCGGGGAACGGGCGCTGCAAGTCGTTCGCCGCCGCCGCGGACGGCACCGGCTGGGCGGAGGGAGCCGGGATGCTGCTGGTGGAGCGGCTGTCGGACGCGCGGCGGCTCGGTCACCGCGTGCTGGCCGTGGTACGCGGCACCGCGGTCAACCAGGACGGGGCGTCCAACGGGCTCACCGCGCCGAACGGCCCCTCCCAGCAGCGGGTGATCCGCGCGGCGCTGGCCTCCGCCGGGCTGCGCCCGGTGGACGTGGACGCCGTCGAGGCGCACGGCACCGGCACGGCGCTCGGCGACCCGATCGAGGCGCAGGCCCTGCTGACGACCTACGGCCAGGATCGCGAGACGCCGCTCTGGCTCGGCTCGGTCAAGTCCAACATCGGGCACAGCCAGGCGGCGGCCGGCGTCGCGGGCGTCATCAAGATGGTCCTCGCGATGCGGCACGGCCGGCTGCCGGCCACGCTGCACGTGGACGAGCCGTCGCCGCACGTGGACTGGTCGGCGGGCGCGGTGGAGCTGCTGACCGAGGCGCGGCCGTGGCCCGAGACCGGCCGCCCGCGCCGCGCCGGAGTGTCCTCGTTCGGGGTGAGCGGCACCAACGCCCACGTCATCCTCGAACAGGCGCAGGACGAGGAGGTCCCCGAGGAGGAACGTCCCGGGGCGGTCGTCCCGTGGGTCCTTTCCGCCCGCACCGACGCCGCCCTGCGTGAGCAGGCCGCGCGGCTGGCGTCCGCGCCGGCCGCGGAGCCCGCCGACACCGGCTGGTCGCTGGCCGTGTCCCGGGCGACGTTCGACCACCGTGCCGTGGTGGTCGGCGGCGACCGCGCCGGCCTGGTCGCGGGCCTGGAAGCGCTTGCCGCGGGGGAGCCGGATGCCCGGGTGGTACGCGGCACGGCGGGACGGCGCGGCAAGATCGCGTTCGTCTTCCCCGGTCAGGGCTCGCAGTGGCCGGGGATGGCCGCGGAGCTGCTGGACTCCTCCCCGGTGTTCGCCGGGCGGATGGCCGAGTGCGCGGCGGCGCTGTCGCCCTATCTCGACGCCCCGCTGCTCGACGTGCTGCGGGAGGGCGGCGACCTGGACCGCGTCGACGTCGTCCAGCCGCTGCTGTTCGCCGTCCAGGTCTCGCTGGCCGAGGTCTGGCGATCCCACGGGGTCGAGCCCGCCGCGGTCGTCGGGCACAGCCAGGGTGAGATCGCCGCGGCCTGCGTCGCCGGAGCACTGTCCCTGGAGGACGCCGCCCGCGTCGTCGCCCTGCGCAGCAAGGAGATCCTGACGCTGGCCGGCGAGGGCGGGATGGCCTCGGTGGCGCTGCCCGCGAGCGCGGTCCGTGAGCGGCTGGCCGCCTGGGGCGACGCGCTGTCGCTGGCGGTGGTGAACGGGCCGTCCTCGGTCGTGGTCTCGGGAGACGCCGGCCCGCTCGGCGAGTTCGTCGCCGACTGCGCCGCCCAGGGCGTCCGCGTCAGGACGATGCCGGTCGACTACGCCTCGCACTCCCCGCACGTCGATCGGATCCACGAACGGCTCCTGGAGGTGCTGGCGCCGATCACGCCACGTGCGGCCGCCGTCCCGTACTGCTCGACGGTCACCGGGGACTTCCTCGACACCGCCGGGCTGGACGCCGCGTACTGGAGCACGAACCTGCGCCAGGCCGTCGAGTTCCAGGCCGCCACGGAGAGGCTCGTCGAGCAGGGCTACGACGTGTTCGTCGAATGCAGCCCGCACCCCGTGCTGACCATGGCCGTCGAGGAGACGGCGGGCCCCGGCGCCGTCGCCGTCGGAACGCTGCGCCGCGGGGACGGCGGCGCCGCCCGCCTGCTGACTTCGCTGGCCGAGGCACACGTGAACGGCGTGCGGATCGACTGGGCGGCGGCGTTCGACGGCCTCGGGGCGCGGACCGTGGATCTGCCCACCTACGCCTTCCAGCGGGAGCGATACTGGCTGCAGTCGCCCGCCTCCGCCGGAGACGTCGGCTCCGCCGGGCTGTCGGCCGCCGACCATCCGCTGCTCGGCGCGGTCGTGGTCCTGCCGGACTCCGAGGGGCTGGTGTGCACCGGCGCGCTGTCGCTGCGCACCCACCCGTGGCTGGCCGACCACGCCGTGCTGGACACCGTCCTGCTGCCCGGGACCGCGCTGGTCGAACTGGCGCTGCACGCCGGCGCCCGGCTCGGCTGCCCGGTCCTGGAGGAGCTGACCCTGGAGGCGCCCGCCGTGGTGCCCGAGAGCGGCGCGCTCCAGGTGCAGGTCGTCCTCGGCCCGGCGCGCGACGGCGACCGCCGCGCGGTGACCGTGCACTCGCGTCTCGCGGGCTCCGACGACCCGTGGACCCGCAACGCGGCCGGCGTCGTCTGCGGGGCCGCGGCTCCTGGCACCGCCGGCGTGGCACTGACCGAGTGGCCCCCTCCCGGTGCCACCGCCATCGACCTGGACGGCGCCTACGCCGCGCTCGCCGGGCGCGGGTTCGGCTACGGCCCCGCGTTCCAGGGGCTGCGCGCGGCCTGGCGCCGCGGCGAGGAGATCTTCGCCGAGATCGCCGTCGAGGCGGCCGACGCCGACCGGTTCGGGCTGCACCCGGCGCTGCTCGACGCGGCGTTCCACGCGGGAATGATCGCCGCGGAAGACGCGGAAGACGAGGGCGGCGGCCCCCGGCTGCCGTTCGCCTGGACCAGTGTCACCCTGCACGCGGTCGGCGCGTCGGTGGCCCGCGCCCGGATCACCCGGTCCGGGGATGCCCTGACGCTGGACGTCGCCGACCCCACCGGGGCGCCGGTCGCGACGGTCGGCTCCCTGGTGACCCGGCCGCTGTCGGCCGACCGGCTCGCCACGGGCCGCGATCCGCTGTTCTGTGTACGGTGGACGCCGGCGTCCCCCGAGTCCGAGGCGGCTCAGCGCTGCGTGCTGCTGGGCGAGGACGCCGGGCTCGTGGCGGCGCTGAAGGCTGACGGGATCGCGGTCGACGTCGTGGCCCGGCTCGCCGACCTGGCCGACCCGTCGCTCCCGGTCTTCGTCCCCCTGTCGTCCGGCGACCCGCACGCCACCACCGCGCGCGCTCTGACCCTGGTACGGGAGTTCCTGGCCGACGACAGGTTCGCCGCGACGCGCCTGGTGGTGGTGACCCGGGGCGCGGTCGCGGCGCTGCCGGGCGAGGGCGTTCCCGACCTCGGCGCGGCAGCGGTCTGGGGCCTGCTCCGGTCCGCCCAGACCGAGCATCCTGGACGGTTCTTCATCGTGGACGCCGAGCCAGGGGCGGCCGGAGCGGCGCTCGCGCGGTTCGCCGCCGGAGCCGAACCCCAGGCGGCCCTGCGCGACGGCCGGGTCCTGGTGCCGCGGCTGGCCCGCGCCGCCGCGCCGGACGGGGAGACCGACCTCGGGTTCGATCCGCGCGGGACCGTGCTGATCACCGGAGGCACCGGCCTGCTCGGCGGTCTCGTCGCCCGGCACGCGGCCCGGCGCGGCGCCGGGCACGTGCTGCTCGTCAGCCGCGGCGGCGACGCCGCCGACGGGGCGGCGGGTCTGGTCGAGGACCTGACCGTGGCCGGCGCCCGGGTCACCGTCGCCGCGTGCGACGTGTCCGACCGCGCCGCGCTGGCCGCCGTGCTGGCCGCGATCCCCGAGGAGTACCCGCTGCGCGCGGTCGTGCACGCCGCCGGCGCCCTGGACGACGGGATGCTCGACGGTCTGACCGCCGAGCGGCTCGCCACCGTTCTGCGGCCCAAGGCCGACGCCGCCCTGCACCTGCACGAGCTGACCCGAGACCTGCCGCTCACCGAGTTCGTGCTGTTCTCCTCCGCGGCCGGGATCCTCGGCAACGCCGGCCAAGGCGGCTACGCGGCCGCCAACGCCTACCTGGACGCTCTGGCCGCGCACCGCCGGGCCGCCGGCCTGCCCGCCCGGTCCCTCGCGTGGGGACTCTGGGAGGAGGCGAGCGCGCTCACCGGGAAAATGGGGGCGTCCGGCCGGGCCAAGGGCGACCGCGCCGGGCTGCGGGCGCTGTCGTCGGAGGAGGGCCTGCGGCTGTTCGACACCGCGCGGGCCGTGGACGAGCCGCTGCTGGTGCCGATGCGCCTCGACGTCGCCGCGTTGCGTGCGCAGTTCGCCACCGGCATCGCGCCGCCGCTGCTGCGGGGGCTCGTTCCCCCCGCCGCGCGCCGGGCCGCGGGGGAGCAGGACGCCGCGTCGCTGACGCAGCGCATCGCCGGGCTGTCACGGAGCGAGCGCGAGGCGGTGCTGCGGGAACTGGTGCTCACCCACGTCGCCGCGGTGCTCGGGTTCGCCGGGCCGGACGCGGTACCGGCCGGGACGGGATTCCCGGAGATGGGCTTCGACTCGCTGACCGCGGTCGAGCTCCGCAACCGGCTGATCGGGCTCACGGGGCAGCGGCTGCCCGCGACCCTGGTGTTCGACCACCCGACGCCCGACGCGCTCGTCGCCCACCTGCTCGAGGAACTGGCGCCGGCCGCCGCCGGCACGGAGACCCAGGTCAGTACGGCGGCCGAGCCGGTCACCGGCGTCGCCGACGGGTCGATCCAGGTGCTGTACCAGCGGGCGTGCGACGAAGGGAAGATCGCCGAGGCGGTGGAGTTCATCAAGGCAGCGTCCCGGCTGCGCCCGTCCTTCGACGGCGTCGCGGACCTGGACAGGCTGCCCGAGCCGGTGCGGCTCGGCCGCGGCGACGCCACCCTCGGGATCCTGTGCTTCGCCGCGCCCGTCGCCATCACCGGCGCGCAGCAGTACGCCCGCTTCGCCGCCGGATTCCGCGGTGAACGCGACGTGACCATGGTGCCCGCACCGGGCTTCCGCCCGGGTGAGCCCCTGCCCGCGTCGGTCGAGGCGACCGTCGAGACGCAGGCCGAGATGGTCTGGACCGCGCGGGGCGGCACGCCGTTCGTCCTGCTGGGGCACTCCTCCGGCGGGTGGCTGGCGCACGCCGTGGCCACCTATCTCGAACGGCTCGGCACGCCGCCGGAGGGAATCGTCCTGATGGACACGTACGTGCCGCGCAGCGGGCTCATCGACCGGTTCAAGAACACCTTCGTCGCCAGCGCCCGGGACCGCGAGCAGGCCGTCGGCGGCATCGACGACCTGCGGCTCACCGGAATGGGCTGCTACTTCAGGGTCTTCGCCGACTGGGAGCCGGAGGAGACGTCGGTGCCGACCCTCTTCGTACGCGCGACCGAGTCGCTCCAGTCGGTGCACGGCGGCACCGAGGGCGCGGCGGACGAGGCGTGGCGGCCCGCCTGGGACCTGGCCCATTCCGCGGTCGACGTCCCGGGAAACCACTGGTCAATGATGGAAGATCACGCGGCGACCACCGGTGACGCCGTGCGCCGCTGGCTGCAGGACCTCTGAACTCACGAGCATCATCAACCAAGGAGTGAACATGACAGAGTTCTCCATGCCGGGGATCGACCCGGCGTTGCTGCCCCCGTCCACCCGCACGGGACTGTCGGAGCTGCTGCCGTGGCTCGCCAGGATGCGGTCCGAGCACCCCGTGTTCCTCGACCCGTTCGGCATCCACCACGTCTTCGGCTACGCCGAGGTGCAGCAGGCGCTGTCCGAGCCCGGCGTGTTCTCCAGCGACCCGTCGTACGTGATGCCCATGGCAGCGGCGGAGCTGTCGTCCGGGATGCTCGCGGTGATGGACCCGCCGACGCACACCAAGGTGCGCCGGATCGCCAGCGCGGCCTTCACCCCGCGCCGCGTCAAGGACCTCACCGAGCGCATCGGCCAGATCGCCGAGGACCTGCTGGACGCGGCGCCGGGTGATGAGTTCGACTTCGTCACGACGTTCTCGCAGTACCTGCCGCTGGTCGTGGTCTCCGAGCTGCTCGGCGTCCCGAAGGCCGACCTGCCGCGGTTCCTGGAGTGGACGGAGCAGCTGCTGGCCCTGAGCGTGCCGAACCCGAACGACGCCGAGGAGATGGACAGCGCCATCGCGGCCGCCCAGTTCGGTCCCCTCGTCCAGATGCAGCAGTACATGGCGGGCCTGTGCGCGCAGGTGCGCGCGAACGCGGACAGCGACGGATTCATCGCCGACCTGCTGCGGGCCGAGGTGGACGGCGAACGGCTCGCCGACCACGAGGCAGTCAACCTCGCCATCCAGCTCCTGCAGGCCGGGCACATCACCTCGGCGTCGCTGCTGGCCAACTCCGTGCTGACGCTCGCGGGCGACCCGGAGCTGGAGGCGCGGCTGCGGGCCGACCCGCAGCTGATCCCGGCCGCGGTGGACGAGATGCTGCGTTACTACCCGGCGGTGCCGCGGCTGCAGCGGTTCACCACGGCCGAGACAGAGCTCGGCGGGGTGACCATCCCGCCCAAAAGCATGGTCTTCCTCTGGCTGCTCTCGGCGAACCACGACGAGAAGGCGTTCGCCGACCCCGACGTCTTCGACATCGACCGGGGTACGTTCCGCGGCCTAACTTTCGGCCACGGCATCCACTACTGCTTCGGCGCCGCGCTGGCGAAGACCGAGGCGAAGGTCGGGCTGGAGGCGCTGCTGCGGCGTTACAGCTCCATCGAGGTCGTCGCCGACGGGCCGATCGAGTTCTACGAGAGCGAGCTGTTCACGCCCAAGAGCGTTCCGGTGCGGGTGCGGCGGGCGTGACCGGACCGTCCCTCACCGAGGACGCAATCCCCTCGGCCCGGTACGGCCTCGGCGACCAGCTCGCCTGGCTGCGGCGGATGCGGCAGGCGGGCGGCGTGCACGTCGACGCGTCCGGCAACCACCACGTCTTCTCCTACGCCGATGTCGAGCGCGTCACCAAGGATCCGGCGACGTTCTCCAGCAATCCGTCACGGGTGCTGCCCCCTGACGTGCCCAACATGACCGAGGGCATGATGCTCGTCGCCGACCCGCCACGGCACGGCAAGCTGCGGCGGCTGGCGGCGCAGGCGTTCACGCCGAAGAAGATGCGCGACCTGGCCCCGCGGGTGGCCGAGATCGCCGGGGCTCTGCTGGACCGGGCCCCGGCGGGCCGGTTCGACCTGGTGGAGCACTTCTCGGTCGAGGTGCCCGCCACCATGATCGCCGAGCTGTTCGGCATCCCGGCCGACGAGGCTGGCGCGTTCCGGGCGCTGGTCGAGCAGATCATGGCGATCGACCCCCCGGACCTCACCGACGAGGCGGCCGTGCGGGAGGCGGCGGCGAGCGGGCTGGGCGGCCCCTTCCTGGAGCTGATCGGTTACCTGCTGCAGCTCTGCGCGAGGCGGCGGGCCGAGCCCGCCCCCGGGCTGATCTCCGACCTGCTGCACGCGGAGCTGGACGGGCAGAGCCTGACCGAGCCGGAGGTGGCGAGCCTGGCCGTGCAGATCCTGCAGGCCGGGCACCTCACCACCGCGGCGGTGCTCGGCCACGCCGTCCTGCTGCTGGCCGAGCACCCGGAGGTGGCCGCGGAAGTGCGGGCGGACCGCGCGCTCCTCCCCGGCGCGATCGAGGAGGTGCTGCGCTGCCGCCCGCCCTCCACCCGGCTCCAGCGCTACACCACGACCGACACCGAGATCGCCGGGCATCCGATCCCCGCGGGCAGCGTCGTCGTGCCGTGGATGCTCTCGGCGAATTACGACGAGAAGGTGTTCACCGAGCCGGACGTCTTCGACATCCGCCGCACCCCGAACCGCCACCTGACGTTCGGGCACGGCATCCACTTCTGCCTGGGCGCGATGCTCGCGCGCGTCGAACTCGCCGGCGCACTCACCGTCCTGCTCGACCGGCTGCCGGATTGGCGGATCGAGCCGGGCCAGGTCGTGGAGTACCAGGAATCCCATCTGCTCTTCACCCCCGAACGGGTCCCGCTGGTCGTCAGCGCCCCGGAGCACACCACCGAGAATCGGAGATAACCGGCATGACCGAAACTGTCGAGACCCCGACGGACAGTGAGCTGCCCGCATTCCCGCTGGCGCGCGGCGCCTGCCCGTACCAGCCGCCTGCCGGGTATGCCGAGTTGCACCGCCAGTCGCCGCTGTCACGGGTGAAGCTCGTGGACGGCAAGCGCGCCTGGGTCGTCACTGGGTACGCCGAGGCCCGCGCCCTGCTGGCGGATCCGCGGCTGTCGGCCGACCGGGCCCACCCGGACTTCCCGAACAGCGCCAAGATCATGCCGGGCACGGGGATGCCGCAGCCCGTGCCCGAGGGCGACGCGCTGACGTTCGCGCAGCTGGACGACCCGGAGCACAACGCGCAGCGGCGCCTGGTGATCCCGAGCTTCACCAGGGGCCGGGCGCAGGCCATGCGGCCGAAGTTCCAACGCATCGTCGATGAGCTGATCGACGGGATGCTGTCCGACGGGTCTGGCGCCGATCTGGTGTCGGCGTTCGCCGTGCCGTTCCCCTCCCTGATGATGGCGGAGCTGTTCGGTATCTCGGCCGAGGACCGCCCGGTCTACACCGAGCACGTCCAGTACCTGGCCACCCGCCCCGACATGATGATCCCGGCGATCTACACGCTGAGCGGCTTCTACACCGAGCTGTTCGAGCGCAAGCGGGCCGAGCCGGGGGACGACCTGGCCACCCACATGGTGACCAGCGCCGACGAGCGTCCGGACGAGATCAGCCTCCAGCAGATGCTCAACACGGCCATGCTCGTCACGGTCTCGGGCAACGAGTCGACCATGACGATGATCTCCCTCGGCATGTTCGCGGTCCTCTCAGAACCGGGGCAGGCCGACCTCCTGCGCGACGACCCGCAAGGCGCGGCGCCGCGCGCGGTGGAGGAGCTGCTGCGCTACATCTCGGCGGGCGACATCATCTCCCGGATCGCCGCCGAGGACATCGAGGTCGGCGGCGAGACGATCCGGGCGGGCGAGGGAGTCATCCTGGCTACCCCCGCGGTGAACCGCGACCCGGCCGCCTTCCCTGAGCCGCACGTGCTGGACCTGCGGCGCGAGCACAAGACGCACCTCACGTTCGGCCACGGCGCCCACCAGTGTGTCGCGATGAACCTCGCGACGACCGCCCTGGAAGTGGTGTTCTCCACGCTGTTCACACGCCTGCCCAAGCTGCGGCTGGCCGTTCCCGCGGAGGAGGTCCCGCCCGGCGGCCTGGGCGTCTACCGCGTCGCGGAGTTGCCGGTCACCTGGTGACGGCCGGCCTCCTGCAGGGGTCCCGGCGGCGCCGCCGGGACCCGGCGAACCGATCGAAAGGATGCGATGTGACTGCGAACACCGACGGCACGGGGCTGTGGGTCCGCAGATTCCAGCCGGCCGCCGACGCGGCCTACCGGCTCGTCTGCCTGCCCCACGCGGGCGGGTCCGCGAGCTTCTACCTCCCGGTCTCCCGGGCGCTCTCCCCTGAGTCGGACGTGCTCGCCGTGCAGTACCCCGGACGTCAGGATCGCCGCAAGGAAACGCCGATCGACAACATCCCCGGCCTGGCCGACGCGGTGTACGAGGCGTTGCTCCCCTGGCTGGACCGGCCGTTCGCGCTGTTCGGCCACAGCATGGGCGCCACGCTGGCCTACGAGGTCGCCCGCCGCGCAGAAGAGCGCGGGCAGGCGGTCACCGCGCTGTTCGTGTCCGGCAGGCGCGCCCCATCCCGGCACCGCGACGAATCCGTCCACCAACTGGGCAAGGCCGGGCTGCTCGCCGAACTGAAGAGACTGGCGGGAACCGACGCCCAGATACTCGGTGACGACGAGATGCTCCAGATGATCCTTCCCGCGATCCGCAGTGACTACAAGGCCATCGAGACCTACCGGTACCAGCCAGGACCCGCGCTGCGGGCGCCCATTCACGCGCACGTCGGCCTGGCGGACCCGAGGGTCACCCTGGAGGAGGCCGAAGCGTGGAGGGAGCACACCTCTGCCGCCTTCACCCTCTCCACCTACCCCGGCGGCCACTTCTACCTGAATGACCAGGCGCCCAAGCTCATCGACGCCATCCGGCAGGTGATGTCCGGAGCCTCCCTTGCCGGGTAGAGCTCTCCTCGCGATCAGTGACCTGCATGTGAGCCACAGCAGGAACAAAGAGGTCGTCGAGGGCCTGCGACCCTCCTCACCCGGCGACTGGCTACTCGTCGCGGGCGACGTCGCCGAGCTCCTCGACGATTTCGCCTGGGCGATGCGCCTGCTCAGCGGCCGCTTCTCCACGGTCGTGTGGGCGCCGGGGAACCACGAACTGTGGACGCATCCCACGGACAACGCGACGCACCGGGGCGTGGCACGCTATGAGGCGCTCGTGGAGATCTGCCGTTCGCTCGGAGTGCTGACGCCCGAAGACCCCTATCCGGTCTGGGACGGCCCGGGCGGTCCCGTCGCCGTCGCGCCGCTCTTCCTCCTGTACGACTACACCTTCCTTCCCGAGGGTGTGCCGAGCTCGGCGGAGGCACTCGCGCTGGCGTACGAGACCGGAGTGGTGTGCACCGACGAGATGCTCCTGCACCCGGACCCGTATCCGACCCGTGAGGCCTGGTGCCACGCCCGGTTGAAGGAGACCGAGAAGCGGCTGGAGGACCGGCCGGACGGCCTGCCGACCGTGCTGGTCAACCACTACCCGCTGGTACGCGAGCCGACGCGGATCCTGCGCTATCCCGGGTTCGCCCTGTGGTGCGGCACCGAGAGCACCGCCGACTGGCACCTGCGGTTCCAGGCCGCCGCGGTCGTCTACGGCCATCTCCACATTCCGCGCACCACCTGGCACGACGGTGTCCGCTTCGAAGAGGTCTCGCTGGGCTACCCGCGTGAGTGGGAGAGGCGTGGCACCACGCCCGGCCGACTACGAAGGATTCTGCCCAGCCATGATTGACACGATTCTGCCTGACCGGGTCGTCTTCAGGGAGGCCTTCGGCGACGAGCCCGAGGCCGTGCTCTTCGCCGAGGAGACGGCGCTCGTCACCCACGCCGTGGACAAGCGCCGCCGCGAGTTCACCACAGGCCGGCACTGCGCCCGCGCCGCCCTCGCCCTTCTCGGCTTCCCGCCCGCCCCCATCCTGAAGGGCGAGCGCGGTGCCCCGGTCTGGCCGCCCGGCGTCGTGGGATCCATCACCCACTGCGCGGGGTACCGGGCGGCGGCCGTATCGGTGGACGTGCTGAGCATCGGCATCGACGCGGAACCGGCCCTACCCTTGCCCGACGGCATCCTCGAGACGATCTCCCTGCCCGGGGAACGCGACATGCTGACGCGTCTCGGTGGCGGACAGCCGTGGGACCGCCTGCTGTTCAGCGCCAAGGAGAGCGTCTACAAGGCGTGGTTCCCGCTGGCCCGGCGCCGGCTCGACTTCGCCGACGCGCGCATCGGCATCGACCCCGACGGAGGGTTCACCGCGCGTCTGCTCGTGCCGGGGCCGCACGTTGGCGAGGCCGAGTTGCGCGGCTTCACCGGCCGCTGGCTCGTCGCCGACGGGCTGCTGATGACCGCCGTCACGGTCCCCGGTCACTGATTCACGATGTCGTCGAGCAACGCGCGAGCCCTTGTCTCGACGCCGCGGAATCCGTGCTCCTGGGCCAGGACGAGTGCGTGGCCGATCTGTTCCTTGGCTTGGCCGGCATCGCCCGTCGCGAGGTGGGCCAGTCCCAGTTCGAGCGACGAACGCGCTTCCAGCGGGCGCAGCCCGTTCGTCCGTGCCATGGACAGAGCCTCCGCTCCTGCGGCGATCGCCGCGTCGAAGGCGCCGGTGCTGCCGTGCAGGGCGCACAACCCGGCCATCGCCTCGGCCAGCCCCCAGGGCGACTTGACCCGGCGGGCGATGGCGACGGCCTCCTCCAGGTGATCCCGTGCCTGGTCGGCGAGACCGAGCCCGGTCTCCGCCCGGCCCAGGGCGTTGAGCGCGGCCATTTCGGTCTCGCTGTGCTGGGCGCGGCGGGCGAGTTCCAGAGAGGCCAGTGCGTCGTCCCGGCCCTGCCGATACTCGCCCAGATCACTGAGGACGAGGCTCATCCCGCTCAATGCGAACGACTCACCATAGAGCGCGTACTGCTCACGGGAGATGTCGCGTGCCCGGGAGAGGCATTCGAGTGCCGTGGACGTCCTGCCCTGCAGCTGCCGGGCGAACCCGAGGGTGACCAGGGCCGCCACCATGCCGGAGCGCGAGTCCTCCGCCGTCGCCAGCGCGAGGGAGCTCTCCAGCACCTCGATCGCCTCGCCCAGCCGCCCGACCTGGCGGTAGGCGTAGCCCAGGTTCCCCAGTGCCATCATCTCGCCGATCCGGTTGCCCAGCGTCCGGTGGAGAAGGACCGCCGACCGGTAGTGCTCGATCGCTTCGTTGACCCGTCCCGCCCCCTGCAACGCGACCCCCAGCGCGTTGACCGCGGCGGCCAGCGCGGCCGTCCAGCCGGAGCCGCTGTGGGCGTCGACCGCGGCCCGGAGGCTGCTGATCGCCTGATCGCTCGTCCCCACATAGACGTTCGCCACGCCGATGCTCTGCATGATCAGAGCGGCGAGTCTCGGCTCGGCGCTTCTCCGCGCCGCTTCGAGAATGTCGTCGGCGATGTTCAGCCATGGCGCCCACATCCCCGCGGCATGAGTGAGGATGCGGACGGCGTCCGCCAGGTACCAGGCTTCGGGGAAGGGACCCTGCGCGATGGCGAGGCGCAACGTCGCGACGAGGTTGCCGTACTCGCCGCCCAGCCACGCGACGGCCGAACGCACGTCCGTGAACCGCGTTCCCGGCCCCGCGACCTGTCTCTCCCGGGGCAGCCGCAGCGGCATGGGCCCGAACTGCTCCGCGGCCGCCTCGCAGGTGGCGATGAAGAACTCGACCACGCGGAGCCAGGCTTCGTCGCGTGCTGCCCCGGTCTCCTCCGCGAGCGCTCTCCCGTACGCGTACTCCCGGACGAGGTCATGGAAACGGAACCGGCCAGGAGCGTGCCGCTCCAGCAGGTTCACCGCGGTCAGCGCGGCGAGCGCCCGCGCCGCGGCCTCCCCGGCCAGACCGGTGGCCGCCGCCGCGGCGTCCGGCGTGAAGTCGGCACCGGGAAGGAGCGCCAGCAGCCGGAAGATCCGCCGCGACTGCGGCGGCAGCGCTCGGTAGGAGGCGTCGAACGCGCGAGTCACGGCGCCGAGCTCGGCACCGTCGATGGTCAGCTCCTCCAACCGGCTTCCCGTGCTCAGGGTCGCGACGAGGTCGGCGATCTTCGGCGCCGGCTGGGACAGGAGGTTCGCCGCCGCGATCCTGAGGGCGATCGGAAGATGGCCGCACAGCCGGGCGAGCTCATGAGCCGCGTCCCGCTCCGCGGACACCTGGTCGGAGCCCAGTGTCGCGGTCAGCAGCGCCAGGGAGTCCTCCGGGGCCAAGGGGGCGAGGGAGAGCGAGCGCGCGCCGACCCTGACGACGAGCTCGGTGAGCCGGTGCCGGCTGGTCACCAGCACCATCCCGGTCGGCGGCAGCAGGGGAAGCACCTGAGCGGAGTCGCGCACGTTGTCGAGCACCAGCAGGGCCCGCCGGTCGGCGAGCAGTGATCGAAAGAGTCCCGCCTGGGCGTTGACCGCCGTGGGGATGCGCTGCGGATCCGTGCCCAGCGAACGCAGTAACCGGCCGAGCGCCAGGCTCGGCGTCAGCGGTTCGTTGTCGTGGTCGAAGCCCCGCAGGTCCAGGTACAACTGGCCGTCGGGGAACCGGTGGCGGACCCGCCAGGCCCAGTGCACGACCATCGCCGTCTTGCCCACTCCGGCGGTGCCGTGGACGACCCAGATCTCCGGCGCCGTCCCGTTCGCCCGCTCGTCCGGCAGGCTCGCGTCGAGCAGCTTGAGCTCGCTGAGCCGGCCCGCGAACCTCGGCACGGCGTACGGGAGCTCGGCGGGCCGCGCGACCGCCGCGGTGTGCATCGGTTCGGCGGGGTCGGTGCCCTCCTCCTGGTCGGTGACGAGGTCGAGGTAGACCTGCTGCAGCTCAGGCCCCGGCTCGATGCCCAGCTCGGAGTCCAGACGGCGGCGGATCTCCTCGTAGACGGCGAGTGCTTCGGGGAGCCGGTTGGCTTGCCGGAGCGCGCGCATGTTGACGGCCTGCAGTCGTTCGCGGAACGGATATTCGCGGCACAGCTCACTCAGCTCATGGAGCACCTCGAAGTGGCGGTCCAGGCTCAGCTCCGCCGCGTACAACTCCTCCAGCGTCGTCATGCGCAGTTCGTCCAGCGCCAGGCGGGCACGGCCGAGCGCGTCGGTCACCCCGCCGAGCGGCGCCCCATGCCACAGCTCCAAGGCCGCCCGGAGACCGTCGACGCCTTCGGCGGCCCTGCCGGCAGTGAGCTCTCGCCTGGCTTCGGTGACCATGTTGTCGAAGACCTCTAGGTCGAGCTCGCCTGGCTGGACCTCGATGAGATATCCGGGCGACTTGCGGACGATGACCGCACGGCCCAGCAGCTTGCGTAATTCCCAGATGCGCACTTGCAGCTGCCCTCGTGCGCTGGAGGGAGGGACGTCACCCCATAGCACGTCGATCAAGTAGTCATCGGAGACCACGTGGTTGGCGTCGAGCAGGAGCGCGGCCAGCACTGTGCGCCGATGCTTGCCTTTGAGTCGACTCCCGTCGCACAGGGCGACCGAACCGAGCAGCCGATACCGAAGATTTCCGGTTTTCAAGGAGTTGGAGGAGCTCGTCCACATGATCCCCATGATGCCAATGGGGCTTCGCTGACGGCGGTGGCCGGTATGTACTAACGGCGTATGCCCGGCAAGGCTTGGGCGAGGCCCGTGACCGGGATCACTCAGCGGGACAGGACTCTGCGCCTGCCGATAATGTCATCCGCGCAGGTCATGCGGCTTGCGGCCAGCGTCCCGAGCAAGGCCGCGGCCGGGCGTCGTATGATGATCACTCGGCGATCCTAGTGATCATTAAGATCACACGGATCACCGTTCTTGCCCGGCCTTGTGGCCGCTCTCGATCTGAGTGAGCTGCTCCCATCGGGTTCAGCGTGATTTAGCGAGGAACCCCGGGCGTTCACGCCCGGGAGGAATCGCTTCCCTCTCCCCGCCAGGACGCTAGTCCGGGCGTTTCTGGTTCTCGATGTACTTCCTGATGATCGACAGCGGCAGCCGACTGAGTCTGCCGTCTCGGCGGGAACGCCGGCGAAGTAGGACGGAGACCAGAAGTGCTCGCCCCACAGATACTTGCGGACGTGGCTGGGGAACTCCTTGCTCAGCAGGCGTGCCGAGACGCCCTTGAGGGAGTTGACCAGGGCGGACAGAGCCACCTTGGGCGGATAGTGGACCAGCAGATGCACGTGGTCGCTGTCGCCGTTGAACTCGACCAGTTCCGCTCCGAAACTGTCGCACACCTCGATCATGATCTCCTCGCAGCGTGACAGGAGTTCGCCCGTGAACGCACCACGCCGGTACGTGGTGGGGAAGACCGAATGCGCGTGGAGGCTGTAGACCACACTGCGACGTCTGCGGATATCTGGATTCGGGTTTCCATCACGGCGACATGAGCCAGCCGATAATGTGTTCGATGTGAAGCTGGTGGTGCAGGTGAGGCTGCGGCCGACGCCTGAGCAGGCGGCGGCTCTGGAGGCGACCTTGCGCGCCTGCAACGATGCGGCGAACTTCGCCTCGGTGACGGCGTTCACGACCGGGGACCGGCGTGAGTACGCGTTGCGCAAGCACGCCTATCGCGAGGTGAAAGCACGGGGGTTGGGGGCGCAGGCCGCCCAGCATGTGATCAAGAAGGTCGCCGACGCCTACACCACGCTGAAGGCCAACATCCGGGCCGGGAACCTGGGATCGGAAGGCTCTGCGCGCCGTGCGCGGGCCGGGAGTAAACCGATCGTCTTCCGCGCTGATGCGGCGCAGCCGTTCGATGACCGCTGCCTGTCCTGGGATCACACCGCCCACACGGTGTCGATCTGGACCACGGCTGGCCGGGTGAAGAATGTCGCGTTCACGGGGTCGGCCGACCAGCTCAAGATGCTCGCCTTGTGCCGGAAGGGCGAGTCCGACCTGGTCTGCCGGGATGGCATGTGGTTTCTGTATGCGACCTGTGAGATCCCTGATGTTCCGGTCGCCGAACCGGACGGGTTTGTGGGGGTGGATCTGGGCATTGCCAACATTGCCACCACCAGTGACGGCGCCCGCCACTGCGGTAAGGGTCTGAACGCGGTGCGCCACCGCAATCGGGAGTTGCGCCGCCGTTTGCAGGCCAAGGCCACCAGGTCCGCCAAACGGCTGCTGAAGAAGCGCCGCCGCAAGGAGGCGCGGTTCGCCGCCGACACCAATCACCGCATCGCCAAACGCATCGTGACCGAGGCAGAACGCACCGGACGCGGCATCGCTCTGGAAGACCTGGGCGGGATCCGTGACCGGGTACGGCTCCGCAAGCCCCAGCGGGTCACGTTGCACTCCTGGAGTTTCCACCAGTTGGGGAGCTTCATCGTCTACAAGGCGGCCCGGCGCGGGGTCGCCGTGATCCACGTGGATCCGGCCTACACCTCCCAGACCTGCTCGGCCTGCGGGCATGTGGACAAGGCCAACCGGCCGGGCCAGGCAACCTTCTCCTGTACGTCGTGCGGCTTCGCTGAGCACGCCGACGTCAACGCGGCCCGCAACATCGCCTCGCGCGGTGTCACGGGCTGGGCAGTGAGTCACGCTGCCGACGACGCGGCCTGACCCGTACCTGCCAGGTACGGCGAGGAGCTGCAAGCTTGGCCCTTCAGGGCCGAGAAGCTGACAGTCGTGGAGCGGGGCCCGACGAGTCGCGCACTACCAGCGTGTGGCCCGTCGAACGACGCCGGGGACGCGTCGACGGGGGCCTGAGCGCGAGCGTGAGAGCCATACGGCCCATGTCGGTCATCGGCAGGCGGATGGTGGTGAGGCTGGGTGCGAGGTCGGCGGCCACGGACACATCGTCGAAGCCGACGACCGACATCCGCTCGGGCACCGGAATGCGGTGGGCTCGTAGCACCGACAGCACACCGATCGCCATCGCATCGTTCAGCGCGATGATCGCGGTCGTCTCCGGGTGGTCGCCAAGGATCTGTTCGGCCGTCACCCGACCGCCGTCACGGGTGAAGTCGGAGTGGACGACGGGGAGGTCGTCGAGCGAGAGCCCGTGCTGGCGTAGAGCAGACGACACGCCAGCGAGCCGGTCGGTCACCGTGGTGAGTCCCGGGGTGCCCGCGGCGACCGCGATCCGTCGATGTCCGAGTTCCAGCAGATGCGCGGTGACCGCGCGACCACCGGCCTCGTTGTCGGGCAGGACCGCGTCGACGCCGAGTGTGTGACGCCCGATGACGGCGACCCGGCCGCCGAGGCTCTGGAACGCCGAAAGCTCGGTCCGCGCCTCTGCCTCCACGCGCGGATCGTCGTAGCCGGACCCGGCGATCAAGATGATCCCCACCCGCTGCGCGATGAGGTGCCGAAGTTGACGGAGCTCGTAGTCGGGGTCGCGGCCGGAGTGGGAGATCTGCACGAGCAGCCCCTTCTCAGCGGCGACCTCGATGACGCCACCGGCGATCTCCGAGAAGTAGGGGTCGTCCACCTGGTGAACGATCAGCCCCACCGTGGGACTCGTCCCACCGGCGAGCGTGCGCGCGTACGGGTTCGCGACGTACCCGAGCTCATGCGACACCTGCCGCACCCGGCCGGCCAACTCTTCACTGACGCCACCGCGACCGGAAAGGACGCGAGAGGCGGTCGCAAGCGAGACGCCGGCGCGTTCGGCAACGTCGGCCAGGCGCAGCCGCGGGCCGGGCTTGGGCATCCGTAACTCCTCGGGGACATCGATCATTCGCGCACTATTGTCAGTGACGCAAGCCATGCATAGGGTATGGAAACGTTTTCCTGAGCGCTCCCATTTCACCGGCGGGCCAGTCGCTGCGCCATGACGCCGCCGGCCTCGATCAGCCACGTCGTCGGGTCGTTCAGCGCGCCCGTGACCGACCCGGCGAGGTCGACGAGGAAGACCGCCTCCGACACCGGCGGCGGGGGAAGCAGGTCGTCGGTGTCGATGTGGGCCAGATCGACCAGCGCCGCGCCGCGGGCGGCGTCACCGGCCGCCAGGCTGCCCTTGAACGAGTTGGGCGCGACGACGACCCGCATCAGCCCTCCAGTACCAACCGGATGTACCGCTCCTTCATGGTGGCCAGCACCTGGCCGGGGTCGGTCGCCCACACCTGCGCGTTGAAAATCTCGACCTCGGTATCGCCGGTGTACCCGGCCTGAGCGACCGCTCGCCGAAACGGCGGGAACTCGATGTGGCCATCGCCCATCATGCCGCGGCCGAGCAGCACGTCGGCCGGGAGCGGAGTGAGGAAGTCGCAGACCTGGAAGCTCGCGATACGGGCGCCAGCCCGCGCGATCTGCGTCCACACGTCGGGGTCCCACCAGACATGGAACGTGTCGACGACGACCCCGACCTGCTCGACCGGGAACTGCTCGGCGAGGTCGAGCGCCTGACCCAGGGTCGACAGGACGGCCCTGTCCGCGCAGTACATCGGGTGCAACGGCTCCAGGGCCAGGCGCACCCCGCGTTCGCCGGCGTACGGGGCCAGCTCGGCCACCGCCTCGGCCATGCGTCGCCGCGCGCCGCGCAGGTCACGGGAGCCGGGGGGCAGGCCACCTACGACCATGACCAGGCAGTCCGTGCCGAGGCCGGCCGCCTCGTCGATGGCACGCCGGTTGTCGTCCAGCGCGGCGCGGCCTTCGTCACCGGCGGTGGTGAGGAAGCCGCCGCGACACAGCGACGACACGCGCATTCCAGCGTCGGTGACGATCTTCGCGGCGGCCGCCACCCCGATCTCGGCCACCGGCTCGCGCCACAGCCCGATCGCCGAGATACCGGCACGTACGCAGCCCTCGACGGCCTCCCGCACCGACCACGATTTGGTGGTCCGCTGGTTGAGCGACAGCTTCGCCAGGCGTGGGTCGCCAGCCGGCACGCCGGCGCCGTTCACCGGCTGCGCCGGCTGCCGGGCCGTCACGCGATCACCCCGGCGACCGACAGGTACCCCGTCATGCGCGCGGCAGCCAGGTCGGGGTCGAGCAGCAGCCCGGCGGCGTCGGCGAGGCGGAACAGCTGCACCAGGTGGGGCACACCCCGCCCGCTGTGCAGGCCGCCGACCATCGTGAACCCGGGCTGGAGACCGTTGAGCCAGGACAGGAACGCGATGCCGGTCTTGTAGTACTGAGTCGGCGGGGCGAAGACGTGCCGCGACAGCGGGACTGTGGGATCCAGGATCTCCAGAAATCCCGCCTCGTCACCGGCGTCGAGGCGGTGCAGCGCCGCCGACGCCGCCGGGGCGATGGTCGCGAAGGCGCCGAGCAGCGCGTGGCTGTAGTGCCGCCCGTCGCCCTGGATGAGCTGCGGGTAGTTGTAGTCGTCGCCGGTGTAGACGCGTACCGTCGCCGGCAGCGACTCGCGCAGTCCGATTTCTCGGTCCGCGTCGAGCAGCGACACCTTCACGCCGTCGATGACGTCGGCGTGGGCATGCACCAACGACACGAATGTCTTCGTCGCCGTGTCGAGTTCCTGCGAGCCCCAGTAGCCGGCGAGCGCCGGGTCGAACATGTCGCCGAGCCAGTGCAACAGGACCGGCGCGCCGGTCTGCGAGAGGACCCGGTCGTAGACGTGCAGGTAGTCGTCGGGGCCGGTGGCCAGGGCCACGAGCTGCCGGCTGGCCATGACGACCGCGGTGGCTCCGCAGGACTGGACGTATGCGACCTGCTCGGTGTACGCGGCGATGACCTCGTCCAGGCTGTTCAGCACGGCGGGCGCCTGGTCGGTCGCCGCACCGGCGACGATGCGCCCGCCGCAGGCGGCTGCCTCGGCGGCGCTGCGCCGGATCAGCTCACGGGTGGCGGCCCAGTCGAGCCCCATCCCGCGCTGAGCGGTGTCCATCGCCTCGGCGACACCGAGTCCCCAGGACCAGAGGTTGCGCCGCACCGCCATGGTGGCGTCCCAGTCCAGGGTCGCGGGCCGGCCAGGGGCGTTGTCAGCGTACGGGTCGGCGACCACGTGCGCGGCTGCGTACGCGATCCGGCTGGTCGCCGGCGCGGCCGGGCGCTGCCAGCCCACCGGCTCCCGCAGCGTCAGCCGCTCGGTCGTGCCGTCCGCACCCGGCAGAAGGATCCTCGCGGTCACAGCACGATCTCCTCGATTTCGATCCGCCGTCCCTCACGCGCCGACTGCAGGCCGGCCTCGGCCAGCTGCACACCGCGCGCGCCGGCCAGGAAATCCCACGGGAACGGTTCGTCGTCGACGACGTGCCGCAGAAACGCCTCCCACTGGACCTTGAAGCCGTTGTCGAAGAGCTCGTTGTCCGGGACCGTCTGCCACTGCGACCGGAAGTCCTCGGTAACCGGCAGGTCGGGGTTCCACACCGGCATCGGCGTCGCGCCGCGGTGCTGGATGCGGCAGTTGCGCAAACCCGCGACGGCACTGCCGTGCGTGCCGTCGACCTGGAACTCGACCAGCTCGTCGCGGTACACCCGCACCGCCCAGGAGGAGTTGATCTGGGCGCTGATGCCGCCGGCGAGCTCGAAGATCCCGTACGCGGCGTCGTCGGCGGTCGCCCGGTAGGTCTGACCGTTCTCGTCGACGCGCTCAGGGATGTGGGTGGCGACGTGCGCGGTCACGGCCGTCACCGGAGCGAAGATCTGTTCCAGCACGTAGTGCCAGTGCGGGAACATGTCGATGACGATCCCGCCTCCGTCCTCGGCGCGGTAGTTCCAGCTCGGCCGTTGGGCGGGCTGCCAGTCGCCCTCGAACACCCAGTAGCCGAACTCGCCGCGCACCGACAGGATCCGGCCGAAGAACCCGCTGTCGACCAGCCGCTTGAGTTTGCGCAGGCCGGGGAGGAACAGCTTGTCCTGCACCACGCCGTTCTTCACCCCCTTGGCGGCGGCGAGCCGGGCGAGTTCCAGAGAACCGGCCAGACCCTCGGCGAGGGGCTTTTCGGTGTAAACGTGCTTGCCGGCCCCGATCGCCGCCCGGATGGCCTTCTCGCGCTCGGAGGTCACCTGGGCGTCGAAATAGATCTGGTTGGACTCGTCGGCGAGCGCGGCCTCCAGATCCGTCGTGTACGACGTCAGCCCGTGACGGGCGGCGATCTCGGCGAGCTTGGACTCGTTGCGGCCGACCAGGGTCAGCTCGGGCCAGATGCGGCTGCCGTCGCGGGCGGGCAGGCCGCCCTGCTCGCGGATGGCGAGCAGGGAACGGACGAGGTGCTGCCGGTACCCCATGCGTCCGGTCACGCCGTTGAGGACGATCCCGATTGACGTGCGCTGCACAGTATGTCCTTCCAGGTCTGCAGGTTAAAGATCGCCCGAGTACGGCCGCCGTGCGCCAGGCTTTCTGGACGAAGCTGACCGCGCCGCCGGACCCGGGCCGGGCGGCGTGCGCTCGCCGCGGGGGCCCTGATGGAACTCGTCGCTCACGTTGACGATCAGCTCTGAATGCGCTTTCAGTAAGCGCTTTCAGACTAACCACGCCGAAATGGCCGGGTCAAGCACTTGCGCGGGGAGAGGGGGCCTTCAGATGGCGGGGCCCTGAGCGGTCAGTGTGAGTTGAGTGCGATCGGGCCACCTGAGGGTTATCTGCTCGCCCACCTCCACTGAGGGAACAGTGCCGTCGCCTTCCCCCAGAACGGCCAGCGCCACCGCCCAGCCGTCCTCGGTGACCCCGTCCAGGACGGGCACGAGGGCGGGGTGGCCGAAGGCCGTGCCCGAAGTAGTCTCGGGCGCCGACGCGGTGCCGTAGCCATGCAGGCCGACCAGCCGCGAGGGGGGCGCGTCGGCCGAGGTCAGCGAGACCGACAGGCCGTCGATGGCAGCGGTGGCGCGGGGCAGCGCCCACCCGCTCTGGCGGACGCTAGAGCCCGGCGCGACCCGGTGCACGCGCACCTCGGCCCTGCCCCGCAGCACGGTCACGCTCTCCACTCCGCCGGCCGAGGAGGCGGTCCAGGCGATCTTACCCACTGACCCCGCCCCGCGCGGCTCCATGAGGCCACGCGCCGTAACCGTCCCGTCGCCGAGAACCAGGCCGAAGTGGTTGTCGGGTATCTCGCCCGGCGCGGTCGGCCCCGTGTGGGAGGAGTAGGCACAGCGGTCATACAGGGGGTCGCCGGGCTGGTCCTGGCTGCCGTGGTTGACCAAGCGAGCGACCCCGCCGGAGTTCAGCACCAGCAGCCCCGGCCCGGGCAGGACGGCCAGGCCCTCGGGGCCGGGCTCCTCCACGGCCGTCCACAGCGGGTGGTCGGCCGGCGCCAACAGTCCGGCGAACGCCTTGGCGGCCCAGTAGGGGGACGCGGAGCCGGAGTACGGCTGCAGGCTGGCCTCGTGCGGCCCGTACCAGCCGAGCGTCAGCAGGTTCTCGTCTGACAGCGCCCCATGCTCCAGGGCGTGGCGGAGCGATCCCGAGGCCAGCCGCCGGGTGGCGCCGGGCGACAGCGGCGTGCTGCCGGTCACCCCGCCCAGCATCAGCGATGCCGCCGCCGCGAACCGGTAGGTCATCGACCGCCCCTGGTAGAGAGGCCGCCCATCGCCCCCGAACGTCAGCGCGAAGCTGCCGAGGAACTCCCGCAGCCGCTCCTCATGCACGGGCATCGGCACGCCGGACAGCAGCCCGTACAGGATCGGGTAGAAGTGCAGCGCCCAGCCGTTGTAGTGGTCGAAGGCGCGGCCGGGACCGTCGGAATACCAGCCGGAGCCCGCGTGCCAGGGCTCGATCCGGGCCAGGCCGCGTGCGATCGCAGCGCGCGAGGCGTCCACGTGCAGGCCGGCTGAGGCGAGGAATCCGCCGACGGTGACCGGGAAGAGCCACCAGTTGTTGTCTGCGGGCTCGTGGTCGAACACCGTGGCCAGATATGCCGCGAGCCGCTCGCGCTCGCCCGCGCCGAGGCCGTCCCACAGATGCCGACGAGTCAGCCACAGCCCCAGCGCGAGCGAGGCGCATTCCACCATCGGCTGGAAGTGGTCGGCCACCGCGGGCCACACGCCGGGGCCGTTGACGAAGCCGCTGCGGTAGGGGGCGAGGAGCTCGACGGGCCCGCCGCCGGCCACGCGGAAAGCTGCGATCAGGAATGTGCGGGCGAAGCCCTCCATTCCCTCGCAGTTCGACCAGCTCGCCCGGCCGGGCAGCCGGATCGTCGCGCCGTCCGCCGAACGGTATGGCTCCACCGCGGCGAGCAGCCCGTCGGCCACCGTCTCCCAATGTCGGCGCGTCCAGCCGGTGTACGGGCTGAGCGAGCGATCCTCTTCGGGCAGGTCGAACACGACGGCTCCATGGGGGTGGCGAAACGTTCGCGCGGACTTTAGCGGCCTCCGCCGCGGACTCACAAGACGGGTTGATCGAATGAAAGCCAAGCGTTCATAACGAAAGTGGTGTCGGTTAGGATCTAGCCACCTATGTCCGGCCGAAGGAGCCCCCTTGTCTGTCGAACACCGCCACAGTCTGATTCTCCGCCAGGTCCGGGCGCGGGGGTCGGTGCGGCTCACCGACCTGGCCGAGGAACTCGGGGTCTCCGCCGTCACCCTACGCAGAGATGTCGAGCACCTTGCCGCGCAGGGCCTGCTGATGCGGGTGCACGGCGGCGTGACCCTGCCGCCCTCCTACGCCGCCGACCCGATCTCGGGCCCGGCGACCTCCACGGCAAAGCTGACCATCGGCATGCTGGTGCCCTCGGCCCACTACTACTATCCCGACGTGATCAAGGGCGCCCAGGAGCAGGCGGCCAGGGCCGGAGCCCGCCTGGTGCTGGGAATCTCCCGCTACGAGGATGACGAGGACCGCGCGCAAGTGCGTCAGCTGATCAAGGACGGCATCGACGGCCTGCTCCTCACCCCCAGCCGGCAGCCGGACGAATCACATGTCGAGTGGCTGGCCGGCCTGCACGTGCCGACGGTGCTCGTCGAGCGGCGCGCGGAGCTGGCCGGACCCGCCTCGATGTTCGACGCCGTCGCCTCCGACCACGCCCACGGGGCCTACCTGGGCGTGCGCCACCTGGCCGAGCTGGGCCATCGCAGGCTCGCGCTCGTCGCCTACGCCAGCCCGACCACGCCCAGGATCAGGGCCGGCGTGCTGGCCGGCGCCCAGGCCCTGGGCATGGACCGGCCCGCGGAGATCGTCATCGACCGCGAGCGTCCTCTGGACCTTTTCATCGCCGACGTGCTGCGACTGGTGCGCAAGGACGGTGTGACCGGCCTGATCGTGCACAACGACGAGGACGCCCTCTCGCTGGTCAGGAACCTGGGCGCGGCCGGAGTGGACATCCCGGCCGAGGTGTCCCTGGTCGCCTACGACGACGAGGTGGCCAGTTTCTGCTCGCCCTCGCTGACCGCCGTGGCGCCGCCCAAAGTGGAGGTCGGACGCTGCGCGGTAAATATGCTGGTCAGACGATTGACTCAGGGCTCTTCGACCTCGGGGCGACACCTGGCGCTGCTGCCAGAGCTCCGGGTGCGGGAGTCCTCGGCCGCGCCGCGCTGACCGAAGTTTCGGATCCATTTCGTTATGATCGAATCGATCGATGCCCCTAGACACTCCGCCACATTTGAGCGAATGATGCTCTAACGATCGAGGTGGAGGTTTCGTGATGAAACGAAAGCACATCGCGGGTCTGGCGAGCCTGCTTTCTGTCGGTGCCCTGCTGTCGGCCTGCGCAAGCAGCAGTCAGGGCGAGGCTTCCGGCGGCAATGGCGTCGAGCAGGTCGTCCTCTGGGGCTGGGCGAAGGGCACCAAGGACGTCGTCGACGCCTTCAACAAGAGCCACAAGGACATCCAGGTCAAGTTCGAGGAGATCCCGTCGGGGAACGCGGGCGGCTACGCCAAGTTCGCCAACGCCGTGAAGGCGGGCAACGCGCCCGATCTGATGTCCGTGGAGTACCCGCAGGTGCCCGACTTCGTCATCCAGGGCGCGCTGCGTGACATCACCGCCGAGACCGCCGATATCAAGGCGAAGTACCCGGCCAGCATCTTCGGCCTGGTCGAGTTGGGTGGCAAGACCTGGTCGATCCCACTCGACGCGGCGCCGCAGGTCTTCTTCTACCGCAAGGACCTGTTCGAGAAGAACAAGATCGAGGTGCCGAAGACCTGGGACGACTTCAGGAAGGCCGCCGAGAAGGTGAAGAAGGCCGACCCCCAGGCGCGCATCGGCAGCTTCCACCCCGACGACCCCAACCTGTTGGTCGCCTACGCCTGGCAGGCGGGCGGCAAGTGGTTCAACTCCGAGGGCGGCTCGTGGAAGGTCAACATCGACGACGAGCCCACCAAGAAGGTCGCGGTCTACTGGAACGACCTGATCAAGGAAGACCTGGTCAAGGTCCAGCCAACCTTGAGCCAGGAGTGGATCGCCTCGCTCGCCGAGGACCAGGTGTGGGGTTACCTCGGCGCCAACTGGGCGGGCGGAATGATCAAGGGTAACAACGCCCCGCAGAGCGGCAAGTGGGCCGTCGCCCCCGCCCCGAACTGGGGCACGCCGGCCAGCGGCATGTTCGGCGGCACCACCTATGCCGTCAGCAAGGACAGCAAGCACGTCAAGGCCGCCGTCGAGGTGGCCAAATGGTTCACCGGCACGCCCGAGGCGTGGACCGCTCGTCTCAACTCGGGAACCTCCAGCGCCTTCCCGGCCATCGCCGACCTGGTGCCGGTCGCCGCCAAGACGTTCGACACCGGCTTCTACGGCGGTCAGGACATCTACGGTGTGTTCTCGGAGTCGTACAACACCATTCAGCCCGGCTGGACCTGGGGGCCGAGCATGGTGCAGGTGCTGACCTCGTTCAAGGATCGGCTCGGCCAGGTCTCCGCGGGCTCGACAACCGTGCCGGACGTACTGACGGCCGTGCAAACCGACACCGTGAACGAGATCAAGCGTCGCGGACTCGCCGTCACCCACTAACGCCGGCCCCTGCCCGCCGCGCGCAGCGGCGGGCACGCGCACGGGAGGAAACACGATGACCGCCACCTACGTCGACGGTGCCGCCAGGCAACGCGTCCCGGCCCGAGGCGGGCCTCTGCGCGGCCACCGGGCAAGGCGCTGGGCGATCGTGCTGTTCACTGCCCCGTTCTTCGTGCTCTTCGCCGCCGTCGTCATCGCCCCGCTCGGGTACGCCCTGTGGCTCAGCCTGTTCAAAGAGCAGTCATCCGGGCTCGGCTTCGGCGGCGCGCAGAGCGTCTTCAACGGGCTGGAAAACTACCTGAACACAGTGGCCGACCAGGCGTTCCGAGACGGGTTTCTGGTCCTGGCCGGCTACTCCGCGCTGTACATCCCGCTGATGCTCGGCGGCGCGCTCGTGCTGGCCCTGCTGCTCGACTCCGGCGCGGCTCTGCTGCGCAGGTTCTTCCAGCTCGCCCTGTTCATGCCGCACGTCGTGCCCGGTGTGATCGCCGGGCTGATCTGGCTCTACCTGTACCTGCCCGGGATCAGCCCTATCGTGGCGGCGCTCCGCGACGGGGGGATCCACTGGGACTTCCTCGGCGACCGAGTGGTCAGCTCGGTGGTCAACGTCGCCGTGTGGGAGTGGACCGGCTACAACATGATCATCTACTTCGCCGCACTCCAGGCCATCCCGCGCGAGGTGCTGGAGGCCGCCACCATGGACGGCGCTCGAGGGATCGACGTCGCGCTCCGCATCAAGGTACCCATGATCAGGGGCGCGGTGATCACGACGCTGATCTTCACGATCATCGGCTCGCTGCAGCTGTTCAACGAGCCCGTGGTCATGGATGGCGTCAGCGACGGCATCATCAGCACCTGGACGCCCAACATGTACGCCTACTTCGAGGCCTTCGGCAAAAACAACTACGGCCAGGCCGCTGCCGCGTCGATCATGCTCGCCGCGCTCGCCAGCGTGCTGTCCTACTTCGTCACCAAGTGGGGGAACAAGAAGTGACGTCACGCCTGATGTCCAGGGGAGCCGTCAACACCTTCCTGCTCGTCGCCACCGCGTACATGCTGCTGCCGCTGACCTGGCTGCTCTTCGCGGCCACCAAGTCGCTGCCCGACCTGTACGCCACGCCCGGCTTCGCCTTCGCCGACCTCAATCTCGGCGCGAACCTGTCGGCCGTGGCCGCCGAGAACGACAGCGTCTTCTTCCGCTGGTACCTCAACAGCCTGCTGTACGCAGGGCTCGGCGCCGGCCTCGGTGGACTGATCAGCGTGGCTTGCGGGTACGCCTTCGACAAGTACGACTGGCCGGGCAAGGAGAAGCTGTTCGGTCTCGTGCTGCTCGGCGTGCTCGTGCCGACCACCGCCACTGCTCTGCCGCTCTACCTGCTGGCCTCCAAGATCGGCGTGGTCAACTCGTTCTGGGCGGTGTTCATCCCCTCGCTGGTGCACCCGTTCGGCGTCTATCTGGCCAGGGTCCTGTCGGCGGGGTACGTGCCCGGCGAGGTGCTGGAGGCCGCCCGGTCCGACGGTGCCGACGAAGTGCGCACGTTCAGGTCCGTGGCGCTGCCCATGCTGCTGCCCGCATACGTGACGATCTTCCTGTTCCAATTCACCGGGATCTGGAACAACTTCTTCCTGCCCCTGGTCATGCTGTCGGACCAGCGGCTGTTCCCCCTCAGCTTGGGCCTGTACTCCTGGAACACCCAGGTGACCGCGTTCCCCGAGTACAGCACGCTGGTGATCACCGGCTCGCTGCTGTCGGTGGTGCCGCTGCTGGTGGTGTTCGTGTTGCTGCAGCGGTTCTGGCGGGCCGGGATGACGGCGGGCAGCGTCAAGTGACTGTCAACTCGGGGAAGAACACAATGGTCGACGAACGGCCGACGACCTTGCTGGCCATGGGCCGCAGGGTCGCAGAAAGGCTGATTACCGGCTCGGTACGCGACCGGCTGGCCCACATCGCCGACACCGATCCCGGCTTGGTGGCCGATGATTTCGGCGACCCGCGTGTGGCCGAGGCGCTCGCGCACGCCGAGGTACTCCTCACAAGCTGGGAGTGCCCGCCGATCACAGCGGATGTCCTGGCCAGGGCGCCCAGGCTGAAGGCCGTGGTGCACGCGGCCGGGACGGTCAAGCATCACGTCACCGAGGCGTGCTGGCAGCGCGGCATCCTCGTGTCCTCGGCGGCGGCGGCCAACGCCGAGCCCGTCGCCGAATACACGCTCGCCGCGATCCTGTTCGCCAACAAGCGGGTGCTCGACATCGCGCGGCTCTACCGCGAACAGCGCGCGGCGCTCGACTGGGATCGCCTCTTCCCCGGCTTCGGCAACTACCGTCGCACGGTCGGCATCGTCGGCGCCTCCATGATCGGCCGCCGGGTGATCGAGCTGCTGCGCCCCTTCGACCTCGACGTGCTCATCGCCGACCCGTACCTGACCGAGGACCTCGGCGTGCCGCACGTGGAGTTGGACGAGCTACTCGAACGCTGCGACGTGGTCAGCCTGCACGCACCCTTGCTGCCCGAGACCAGACACCTCATAGATGCCGCCCGGCTGGCGCGGATGCGCGACGGCGCGACGCTCATCAACACCGCGCGCGGAGCGCTGGTCGACCAGGAGGCGCTCACCGCCGAACTGGTCAGCGGACGGCTGTTCGCGGTGATCGACGTGACCGAGCCCGAGGTACTGCCGGCTGATTCGCCCCTGTACGACTTGTCACAGGTCCTGCTCACCCCGCACATCGCCGGCTCGCTCGGCGGGGAACTGGCCAGAATGGCCGATCTCGCGCTAGACGAGCTGTCGCGCTACGCGCGCGGCCTGCCCTTCGCGTACGGCGTCGAGGCGGAAGCGCTGGCCCGCAGCGCCTAGATGAGCTCAGCCCTTCGTTCCAGTGCAGCATGTGGCTCCGCCGCACAAGGAGGATCTGATGACGACATGGCCGCTCGCAATGAGCACCCTCGGCCTGCCGGGAACTGGACTGGCCGAGGCCTGCCGTATCGCCGTGGCCGCCGGCTGCGCCGGGCTGGAGCTGCGGGCTCATCCCGACACCGGTGTACACGTGGCCATGGACGCTCGGGAACGCGCGCAGGCCGTCAACCTGCTCGCTGAGGCGGGCCTAGCCCCGCTCGCCGTCGCCGGATACACCCGGATCGCCGATGCGAAACCCGACGACGAAGTGCTGGAGAGGTTGCGAGCCGAGATCGTGCTGGCCGGCGATCTGGGCGCGCCGTACCTGCGGGTCTTCCCCGGCGGCGACCGCGACGAGGGCGACGACAAGCGTGCGGTGCGGCGGCTCCGTGCCGTCGCCGCGCAGGCGATGGCGGCAGGGGTTCGGCTGCTGATCGAGACGCACGACTCCCACCCGACCGGCCGGGACATACGACGCCTGCTGGCGGCGGTGGGCGCCCCCGAGGTGACCGGAGCCGTCTGGGACGCACTGCACCCGTGGCGGCACGGTGAGAAGCCGGCCGACACGCTGGCCGCGCTCGCCGACCACCTCGGCTACGTCCAAATCAAGGACGCCGTCTCCGCCGAGGACACCACGCCGGTGCCGCTCGGCGCCGGAGGGGTGCCGTTGCCGGAGATCCGGCGGCTGCTGCTGGACCAGGGTTACGACGGCTGGGTGTCCCTGGAATGGGAACGGACCTGGTACCCGCGGGTGGCGCCCGTCGAGACCGTGCTCCCCGCCGCCCTCGCCTGGACCCGGGGCACCTAGGAGCTCACCGACCGGGACTGGTATCCGCCTTCTTTTACAGCCTGGACGATCTGGTCTCGTACGGGGCGGGGCTCGGCCGGCAGGAGGGCGGTCAGATCGGTGTCGTGGGCCTGGAGGTATCCGGCGCTGATGTTGGAGAAGATTGAGAGCGTGTGCGTGATCTGGTACGGTTCCAGGCCGCTGTCGGCCAGCGCCTTCCGTGTGGTGGACAGAGAGATCGGCTGATAATGGACTGGACGGTCCAGCGCGTCGCTCAGCACCTCGGCGATGTCCTGACCTCCGATCGCCTCGACACCCTCCAGTTCGTAGGTCTTGCCCGCGTGATGACTACGGCGACTCGCGGAGAGGTCGCGCTGGATCTCCGCCGCGACCCGCACGGCGACGTCGGCCAGATCCTCCTTCGCCACGACTGACACCTGCCCCGCACCGAACGCGGCGGCGAAGACTCCGGTCTCGGCGGCCAACGCAGCGGAGGTCGTGGCCAGCCCGACCGGAACCTCGGCGTAGAGGCCGTTGCGCAGGATCGTCACATCGAATGAGGCCTCGGCGAGGCGCGCTTCGGTCCAACGGTGCGGCAGCGCGATCGTCAACATGTCGCCCGACCTCGCCAGGCTGGTGTACACAACGTGCCGGACGCCCGCGGCCTCGGCCGCGTCCACCACCGCGCCATGGCGGGCCAGCACCACGTCGTCCTCCGCGTATCCGGCCGAGACGAATACCAGGACGTCCACGCCTCGCAAGCCGTCGGCAAGTGAGGCTGGGTCGTCGAAGTCGATCCGGCGCGCGGTCACCCCGTCACCCGAGCGGGTGCCGCCGACCACATCAATGCCGTCCTGATCGGACAGACGACGGAAGATCAGGCCGCCGATCCCGCCGGAGATGCCGGTGACGAGAATCATTTGATGCTCCTCGATGTTGGTGCAGTTGGAACGAAACCGATCATCCGCGCCGGACTGCGGCACCGTAAGGAGGCACTTTCGTGTCAGTCACGAACACGGCGGTAATCCCACAGGTCAACGGCCCTATTCCCGCCGGACCGTGCGGTGACGACGACTGCGGGATACGCGATGTGCTCGACCGGCTCGGTGATCGATGGACCGTGCTGGTCCTGGTTGAGCTGTCCAAGGGAACGCGCCGCTTCCGGGAGCTGGAGCGGGCGATTCCCGGTATCTCGCAGCGGATGCTCACGCTGACGACCAAACGGCTGTGCCGTGACGGGCTGGTCGAACGGACCGTCTATCCGACTATTCCGCCGCAAACTGACTATCGGCTCACCCCGATGGGCAAGAGCCTGGCAGATATGGTGTTCGCCCTGGCCGACTGGTCCCGCGACCACAAGGAGGCCGTCGCCGCCGCCCGCAGCCGCTGGGACCAAGAGCACCTGTAAAGACCTGCCGCTTACGGCCTCTGAGTTGTTCAGAATCTCGTCTCCTGGCTCGGAGCCGCTTCTGAGGAATGGCTCTATGAGGGATCTCTGAGCCGCCTGCTTCCCTGGTCATGTGCCTCGGACCGCCCAGCGGGCCGACGGGGCACGCATCCGGAGAAACGTGTCCCGGCTACGCGATGGAAAGCAGGAATGCGAAGCAGACAGTCGCCAACGAGCGCGAGGGCCTGAACAGTCCGGAGCGTCTGGAGAATCGTCGGCTGGTGATTGCACCAGCGGCAATCCACACCGCGCGGGCATTGTCGTCTGGACCCGGAACGACCTTGCTCCGCCAGCCGGTGCCGCGTGCCCAACGGGTACTGCCGGCCGACTTCCCCGGCACGTGGTTGGAGTCGCCTACGGCCTTGTCACGATTGCGCAGGCGCCGCGCGCTGGTCCGGTGGTGACTGGCTGGTCGCCGCCTGGGTGACGGGCGTGGGTGCCGCCCCAGCCCACCCAGCCGCAGATGATCATCATCCCCGTGCCCCAGCAGCTCGACGCGGCGCAGAAGCCCGGCGGACGCCCAGAACACGCCTGCCGAGTTCAGGTTCACGATCCCTGAGTCCTGGGGTCGCTACATCGGCTGGGGAATCGCCGTCGCCGCCGTCGTGGCGCTGCTGCTGCTCGGGGTCGACCCCGGACCGCTCCTCAAGCACGTCGCGTCCTGGCGGGGAAGCACGGGGCGTCACAAGGCCGGGCGGCCGCGCATGTTTGCGGCCGCCCAGCTGGCGTCACCACGATCGGCAGCCCGCGGACACCGAGGAAGGCTCGACGAGGTGACACCGACGATATTTTCACGTAGGTACTGGACGACATCTTCGCGGAGGTGGCCTCCGCGCTGATGTGGCTGCGGGGGATCAGAGGCGGTTGAAGCCGTCGGGCTCCGGTCTGCGCCGACGCGGATGCCGGGTGAGGCTGTAGCCGCCGACGCCGGTGACGGCCGCGATGGCACCGCCGACGGCGGTCCAGGCCCAGCGGGCCGACAGGTCGGGGAGCCAGTCCCAGCTCCAGCCGGTGTCCTTCTCCTCCTCGGCCGCGACCGGCGGCGCCGAGGTCAGCACCGTTCCGGCGGCGACCGGCTGGGTCAGCGGGGTCTTGAGCTCGCCGCCCTCCGGCTGGATGTCGTCGCTGTCATGGGCGGTGATCCGCATCGCCACCTGCATCGGCAGGCCCAGATCCTGCTCGGGCAGTTCGGTGACGGCCAGTCGGACGTAGTAGGTGCCGGGCAGCGGGTCGCCGGACCACGGCTCGGCCCAGGCGCGGACCTGCCGCAGGGTGCAGCCCAGGGTGACCGATGCGGCGCGGGCCGCCGCGGTCGGGGTCTGGGCGCCCGCCGTACAGGCCTGGCGGCGGCGGAGCCCGTCGAAGACGTCCACCGCCCAGCTGGATCTGCCGTGCCGGGAGGCTGCGGGCGGCAGGGTGACGGTGATCGCGATCTTGTTGGTCTGTCCGGCTTCGGAGGTGAACGACCAGTAGAGGTAGTCGCCGGTGGAGCCGGCCAGCTGCACCGGCTGTCCGGGCTGGACGGCGGTCCCGGTGAGGAAGGAGGATCCGGCAGTGGTCACCGGCGCCAGGCTCTCCGACGGGGACGGCGACGGCAAGGCGGTGTCGGCGGCGGCCGGACCGGCAGAGAGCAGCAGGGCGGCCGCGGCGGCGGACAGCGCCCCAGCACAGCAGCGGAGGGAAGTCGTACGCATCGTCAGTTCTCCATCCAGATCGCGACGCGCCAGCGCGCCAGCCAGCCGAAGACCAGGCCACTCACCAGACCGGCGAGGGCCAGCAGGCCGAGCAGCCCCCAGCCGCGGCCCAGGTCCGGGCCGTTGGGGGCGGGGGAGGAGTCCACCACGTCGACGGTCAGCTCCAGCGGCATACCGGGCGTCGCGGCGGTGGTGGCGGTGGGCGAGGAGAAGGAGTTGCTGACCACCAGGCAGACGGTCTGGTCGGGAGCCTTCCTCTCGGCGGACCAGCGCAGGCCGGTGGAGAGCACATCGGTGCGGCCGCTGCCCGCGTCGGTGCCGCGAACCAGCTCCCGGCCGTCCTGGGAGACGGCCCGCAGCAGCACGCCGTAGTCGCGGTTGAGCGCGCGGTCCAGGGAGACGCTGACGGAGGCCCGCAGCTCCTGCCCGTCGCGGACCTGGACCCGGTACCAGCGGTGCTCCTGGAACTGCTCCCGGTCGGTGTAGGCGCCGGGGCTGAGCAGCGGGGCGCGGGTGCAGTTGTCGGTGCCGTCCACCTGAGCCGGGGTCTGGGTGTAGGTGGTCGCGGCGCGGTCCACCAGCTGGTTGATCCGGTTCGTCAGCTGGGTCTTGCTGGTGACGGCGGTGTAGGTGCCGCCGGTGGCGGAGGCGATGCAGGTGAGCTGCCTGCGCACCTTGTCATTGAGGGTCAGGCCGAGGGTGTCCACTACCAGGTGGGTGCCCTGCGCGGCGAGCTCCCGGGCGACCTCGCACGGGTCGGGCGGGGCGCAGGTGTCCTCGCCGTCGGTGATCAGGACGATCCTGCGGGTGGTCTCGCCGGTTCCGAGGTCCCGAGCGGCGGCGCGCAGCGCCAGGCCCACCGGGGTGAAGCCGGTGGGGCGCAGGGTGGCGACGGCGGTCTTGGCCTCCAGCTTGTCGATCGGGCCGATCGGCACCAGCAGCTGGGTGTCCCTGCAGCCCACGGCCTTGACGTTGCCGGGGTAGGTGGCGCCGAGGACGCGGATGCCGACCTGGGCCTCGGCGGGCAGCGCGTCCAGCACCTCGTTGAAGGCCTGCTGGAGCACCGAGATCCGGCTGTGGCCCTCGATGTCGCGCGCGCGCATCGAGCCGCTGATGTCGAGGACCAGCTCGACCTTGGGCGGTTCCTTCGGGGTGGTCTCATCGACCAGCTCGACGTTGGGCGGTTCCTGCGGGGTGGTCTCGTCGGCGTGAGCGGGGGGCGCACCGAATATGGAGAGGGCGGCCAGCGTCCCGAGCAAGGCCGCGGCCGGGCGTCGTCTAATGATCACTCGGCGATCCTAGTGATCATTAAGATTACACGGATCACCGTCCTTGCCCGGCTTTGTGGCCGCTCTCGATCTGAGTGACTATTTGAGTGACAACGGCGACGGACGCCCGCAGTTCAGAGGTCGGACCCCGAGATCGGGGATCCGGGCTTTCGCTTCCTGGACCGTGGTTGGACCGCGGGATCAGACGTCACGCCCCGTCTCGGACCGTCACGGAGCCGCCTTTCTTGGCACTGGTGACGGTGATCGGGTATGAGGAGGGCGGCACGACCCCGTCGGCCCAGCCCGCCACCGTGGGTGATCGAGTGTCCGCCGAGTCTCGCGGGATCCACGACGATCAACTCGTCGAGTTCGACGGCTACCCCTTCCGGGGCCGCGTGTGCGGCGGGGTATGTCGGGGGCTCCTCTCGTCTCCCGCGACGAACGGGTTCTCGGCATGGTCTTCGCCGCGGATACGGATCAGGAGGGCAAGGGGTACGCGTTGACCGCCCGGCAGCTCACGGTTGCCGCTGAATGCTTGACGCACTGGTCAGGTGTCCTCGCCGCCGCCCAGGCTGTCTTGGATCTCGCCCTGCTTCTGCTCCACCACGGTTTTGATCAGGGTGGCCAGGCCCAGCGCCACTCCGGCGATGATACCGTGATGATCACCCACTCGACGGCTGAGGCGCCACGTGTAGGGGCGGTACGGGCACGGTGAACCCGAACGGCCAAGCAGGCCTGTAGGTAACCGCCGGGTCCAACCCCGTCGTCTTCTCCTGGTTCTCGGTCAGGCCCACGATTGGCAGGTGGGACCTGCCTACACGCGAGGCGGCGGCGCCGGAAGACGGGGACGCTGGTCTCGCCTTCGGCCCCGTCCCGGGCAGGACGGGGCCGAAGGCGTGCGGTAGAGACGGTCCGCGTAACCGTTGCGGCTATCGCGTCCGGCGTGTCCGCACGACCATCGTCGCAGCGCACGCGAGGGAGATCACCAGCGAGGCCGCGGACAGCCCGACCGCCCACGAACTCCCCACACCCGACCCGGTCGCGGGCGCGCTGTCCGCGGCCAGAGACACCCGGTCGGTTCCCGTCGACGAGGACGACGCCGCGTCGCCCTTGGGCACGAGCCGGAGTACCGGCGCGGGCCGCTCCGGCTCGTCGCCGCCGGCGGACGGATCCTGGATCCAGCGCACGATCTCGCCGTTGCTGTAGTGCTGGAGCGCCTTGAACACCAACCGGTCGGTATTGGGCAGCGGTCCGGCGCTCACGGAGAACTCCTCGTACTCACCCGGCTGGATGCCTGACTTCGAATCCGTCGCAGTCCAGGTGATCTGGCCGACGACCTCGCTGATCTGCGCGCCGTGCGCCTCGATCGGCGCGGCCAGCTTGGTCTTGGTGATCTCGTACGACCAACCTGGGTGTGGCTTCACCGAGACCGAGGCGAGCGGGGTGTCGGTCGGGAGCTGAACCTCGATTTTGGTCGTGCTCGCGTTGTCGCGCTCGTTGGGGACGCGGAACGTCAAGGCGGCGTAGCCACCCTGGGTGGCCGTGTCCGAGGTCACTTTCACGTGTGCGAACGCCACCGCCGGCATGATGCCGATCAGGCAGGCCGCCATCCCCACGGTTACGAGGCCACGTATCGTGCGGCGCAGCATATGCATTCTCCTTGTTGTGCTGGCGATCAGGAATCGCGACTGTGCTATTCGGTTACATAGAGCTCGCGTGCGGCGGGCTGCGGTCCAGCCCGCGGGTCTCGGTTCAGCCCAGCCTTCGCAGCACCTTCTCCATGGCGTCCCTGGCCTTGTCCGCGGAGTCGGCGCGGTCTCCGACGATCTTCTTCTGGGTGAGGTCGAGATAGAGGATGAGATTCGCCCGACGGAGCACCACGATGGCGATGTCCTCGTAGTAGACGTCGTCCATCCCCGGAGGGAATGTGTGGGCGAGTTGCTGCACGTACCCCTTCCACCCGAACACCTCGAGCGGACGGCTCGTCACGCTGTAGGTGCCGAGGATGATCGGCGGTCCCCCGTTCACCGCATACGATCCGGGGCACTTGGCCAGCCCGGAGTCGACCTCGTCCATCGCGCCGTCGGCGATGGCGCTCGAGCCGAAGACAAGGGCGTTCTGGGTCACGTACGGGACGCGCGAGTCGGTCGCTCGAGCGGGCTCCACGGCGAACTGCCCCACGGGCTCGCCGCCGACCGGCTGCACCACGTTGGACGGCGCATTGGCCGCATCCGAACGCTGGACGTACGGGCAGGTCTGTATGGCGCTCGGCGGCACGTAGTTGGTATGCGAGTGGAAGTTCCGGTCGTACCAGTAGTCGCGCGCGCCTTCGCCGGCGTCCTTGGCGGTGTAGTACGCGGCCTTGACATCGTCGGCCGTGTAGTGCGGCTTGGTCGCTGTGGCGTCCGCGGAGGCGGAGCAGCCGGAGCAGCCGGTGAGGGCGGCGCAGATGGCGGCCAGCGCGAGGGCCGACGCGGCACGGGGGCGCAAGGTCACGGATGGCTCACTTCGTCGGGGGAGGCTGCGATCGACCACGGGCCGTCAGGTGTCGTTGTCCGGACGCAGCGTGCTGGCGAGGGTGAAGGCACCGCTTTTGACGGTCAGCACGAGATGGTTGTCGTACTTGACCGTGTGGTCGGGGGCGAACCGAAGCGCACCCATGAACGTGGTGAAGGTGTCCTCGAGCTTGGTCAGCTGCTCGCTGTTCAGTGCGCGCTCCACCTTTCCCGTCTGCGTCACGGCCTGCCCCAGGGCGCGCAGCGCGTCGTAGGCCTGCAGCGCGTCCCGCCCCGGCGCGCGGCCGAAGGCCTTGGTGAAACGCTTGGTCCACGCCTCAGCGGCGGGGAGGTTCTGCGGGCTGGCCGTGGCGATCACGTATGCGCCCTCGGCGCCGTCAGTGCCGGCGGCTGACAGGAACTCGGAGCTCTCCGACTGCGCGGAGGCGATGTACATGCCCTTGTACCCGGCCTTCCGTAGCGCTGCGGCGAGCCGGCCGGATTCCCGGGCCGAGCCGGCCCAGTACACGACGTCGGGGTCGGCGGCCAGCGCGGTGGCGGCGGCTGCGGCCATGTCCTGCCGTCCGGCCGTCAGGGTCTGCTTGCTGACCACCTTGGGAACGGGTGAGGCCACCGAGATCACCTGTTTGACCAGGTAAGCGGACTGCGGGGTGTCATCAGCGATCACCGCGAGCCGCTGGGCGGTGTTGTAGGCCATCCAGTGCACCGTCGCCAGCGCTTCCTGGTACGGCGTGGCGTTGGTGAGATAGGCCGTAGGAGTGTCCTCCGCGCTGACCAGTGTGGGTGAGTTGGCGGAGGTGATGAGGAACGGCAGTCCGTTGCCGCCGAGGACCCGCGCGGCGGCCCCGGCGGCGTCGTCGCAGACGCCTCCGATCGCGCCGGCGACGCTCTCGGTGAGATGGAGCCGCTTCGCGGCCTCCTTGCCGCTGTCGTCGAGGCACTCGTCGTCGACGGTGACCAGGGAGATGTGCAGCCCGATGACCCCGCCCCGGACGTTGAGGTCGTTCGCGGCCATCCGCGCTCCATCCACCAGGTCCTGCCCGCGCGTGCTTTCCGGCCCGGACAGCGGGGCGATCACACCGAAGGCGATCTCCTCCCTGGGTGCGGCCGGCGTGGCGCCGCCCGAGCTGCACCCGCCCGCGGCCGGGAGCGCGAGGACGGTGAGAGCCAACGGCACGAGCCAGTGGGTGTGGCGGGTCCGGCCACGGCGGTCGAGGTTCGTCGGAAGCTGCATGGGTGCTTCTCTCGGCTCCGGTACGTGTTGAAAGGGGGACGAGGCCCACGGCGTCGGGGCCCAGGGAATGGGAAGGGGACCCCCGGGTGCCCGCTCACGGGCTCGCGCCGTGGTGACGCGAGCCCGCGAGCGCTCCGGCGCCGCGGAGGCCTTCCGCGGGTGAGGTATCTGCCGGGAGGCCTACTTCTCGCAGGAGTTCCAGCAGACCTTCTTCTCCTGCTTGCCGGGGATGTCGCCGGTGAACTTCAGGATGTCGACGCCACGGCCGTAGTCGGGGACGTAGACGTACCCGTTATGCCAGTAGGCCGAGGAGGCGTTGCTCCCGATGATCGCCGGGCTGTCGGGGCCGCCGGCGCGGTCGGGCACCCGGAACCAGCCGACCTGCTGCGGGTTCCTCGGGTCAGAGATGTCCAGGAACCGGACGCCCTGCTCGTAGTAGCCGCCGACGACGATGTTGCCGTTCACCGTGAACCAGTGCGCGGAGCAGTCGCCGGTCTTGCCCGTTGGGTCGACGTAGTGGCCGGGCTTGTCCCCGGGGTTGTACGTGGCGAGCCGCGTCATCTTGACCGGGTTCTCCGGCGTGGAGGTGATCCCGTCGGCGTCGTGTGTCCCCTCCAGCGACGCCAGGATGAACACGCCGGCCTTCGAGCAGTTCTGGTTGTTGTTCTCGTTGGTGATGAGCATCACGTCGCCCTTGGGACGGTCTCCCAGGGCGTTCGGGAAGCGGTAGGCGTTGTGCAGGAAGGCGCCCTCCGAGCTGCTGACGCTGCCGCCCGCGTACGGGATCGGGTCATAGGCCGTCGCGTAGCGCTTGGTCTGCGTGGCCGGGTCGAAGTGCTTCCCGTCCGTCCAGTAGCCGCGGACACCGCCGCTGCCCGAGACCCAGACGACACCGTCGAAGTCGACGTCGATGCTGTGCGTGGAGCCGCTCGTCGCACCGGTGCGCCGGACGTCGGAGACGACGGCCTGGCTGTAGGTGAACGGGTGGTTGACGTCACGTACGTCGGTCACGTAGACGGGGGAGCTCACGCCGCGCACACCCGACCCCACCGACCAGATGAAACGGCAGTCGTTGATGCACGTCGCGGTGTGGCCGAGCGGAACCGGGTGGAAGCCCAGCAGCACCGGGTGCCACGGGTCCTTGATGTCGATGATGAACAGGCCCTTCTTGCCCGAGTCGCGGGTCAAGAAGACGAGCTTGCGCTTGCTGTCGACCGTGAGGTTCTCGCCCTCCCAGAACTGGGTCATGGTCTCGCCCGGCTGCCTCAGCTGGTCGACGGTGACCGCGGAGATGTACGTCGGGTGCTCAGGATCCTTCAGCGACCAGACGGCCAGGCCGCCGGTGCCGTTGGCGACCATGACGTCGTAGCCGAGCTTCTCGTAGTGCACGAAGTTCAGCGACGAGAACGCGGGGCACTTCGACGGCTTGAAGGCGGGGCAGCTCGAGTTGCCGGACAGCACCCCGCGCACGTGGCCGACGACCTCGACGTTGTCGCTGTGCGCGGCGTTGTCGGGGAACACCCCGGTGTCCGGGAGGGTCTGCGTCCCCTCGGTGCCGGTGCCGTCGGTGACACCGGCCAGCGACGCGGCCTCACGCTCGGCGTTGTTCGCCGCCTCTGCCGCGGCCGCTGCCGCTGCCGCCGACGCGGCGGCCTTCTCGTTGTACTCCAGCTGCGCCTGCGCCGCGTTGGCGGATGCTTCCGCAGCCTTCGCGGCGGCAGCCTCCGCCTTGTTCTTGTCGGAGATCTTGCCCGACTCCTCAGCCGTGGCGGCGGCGTCGGCGGCCTTCTGCGCCTCCTCCTCAGCCTTGGCCTTGGCCTCGTCCAGACGAGCGGCTGCCCTGGCGGCGTCCTTCGCGGCCGCGTCCGCCCGGTTCTGCAGGCTGGTCGCCTCGGCATTGGCGGACCCGACCGTGCCGGGGTTGACCGGACCGGACGGATCCGCGTATGCCGGGCCGAGGCTCGCCGTCTGCAGCACGACCGCCGTGACGAGCACGGCCGCGCCCGTCAGAAGGGCTCTGCCCTTCGACGCTCCTCCAACAGGTAAGAATCTCACCGTTCCTCAAACCTCCAATATGATCTTCGTGGATGCGGCCCTAGCCGAGGCGGGCCAGGGTTGTCTTCATCAACGCCTTGACCTTCTCGTCGGAGTCGGCGCGCTGGCCCACCGCCTTGATCTGCGCATAGCCGACGTAGATGATGGCGTTGGCCTTGTGCACGACGACGGTGACCAGATCGTCGTAGGTGTCCGGGTTCACCTCCGGGGGCGAGGTGTGCACGAGATGCTGGGCGAACCCCTTCCAGCCCTCCATCTCGATCTGCCGGCTGCCGACCTTGTAATCGCCCACGACGGACGGCGGTCCACCGAGTACGCCGAACGTCTCCGGACACTTGGCGGACTCGGCCACGACGGTGTCCATCGTGTTGTCGGCGAGCGAGGAGCTCTGGAAGACCGCCGCGCCCTGTGTGACGACCGGAAGCGACGACGTCCCCGCGAGCTGCGGGCCGATGATGAACCGCCCGGTCGGCTGCCCACCCACCGGCTCGACCGCCGGCTGCACATCGACCTCGACATCCTCGGAGCGCTGGACGTACGGACAGGTCGGGATGCTGTTCGGGGGCGTGTAGACGACGTGCGAGGCGTGGCCGTTGTCCTTGAACTCGGTCGCGCCTTCGCCCAGGTCGCCGGGGCTGACGAGGCCGGACCGGATGGAGTCCAGGGTGTAGGGCGGCTTGGTCAACGGCTGCGGAGCCCCGCTGGAGCAGCCCGCCAGGACGCCGAGGGCGAGCACGCCGGCGGCGGCCCTGCTCACCCGGCGGGTCACCCGGCGCCGGGACGCTTTCCGGTCAGCGCCTCGCATGTGTGTCACCAGCCTTTCAGCGTGCCGTGAACGGGACACGCACGGGTGTCTCATCGAAGTCGGAGACTCGAATGTCCAGTCGCAGCACCCACGCCCCCGGGTAGGGGATGGACATCAAGTTCGCCACGTAGTGGCCGGGTTCGGCCGCGGAGATCTTGACGGGCAGCGCTGGGACCGTGCGGTCGCTCGACTCGAGCTCACCGGAGACCTCGGGCACCGCGACCAGCGAGCCGTCCCGCCCGGTGAGGTAGATGTCGGCCACGTTGCTTCCCGACCTCGCCGGCTCGATCTTCACCTCGACGGAGCCGCCCCGCAGCCCGGTGGCCGGGTCGGCCCCGTCCGCGGCGCCGGGAACAGGGACCTTGGTGTGCACCGGCGGCGCGTAGCTGGTGCGGGCCGGGGCGGTGTCGACCAGGACGGCCGTGATCGACACGACGGCGACCCCGAGCACGACCTCACCCACGACCGAACGGCGCAGCCGACGCACCGCGGCGGAAGGTGCGGCGTCGAGGCCGAGGGGCTCGCGGCTGTGTTCGCGGCCGTGTTCGCGGCTGCGCCGCCGCACGAACCGCCGCGCTCCGGCGGCAAGACTCACCACGGCGAGGACGGCGGCGAGCTTGCCGAGAAGCAGCCGCCCGAAGTCGGTCCCGCCGAGCGCACCCCACGTCCCCACCTGCCGCCAGGACAGATAGACGCCGGTCACCGCGATCATCGCGAAGCAGATCTCCGCGAGCCGGGAGAACCTCGGGAGCGCGGGATCCAGAGAGACGGCGCGGGCGGGCTCCCGCCTCCCCGCCGGGATGAGCACGCGGGCCGCGAGCAGAATCAAGCCGCCCAGCCACAGGGACATGGTGAGCAGGTGCAGGCTCGTCACCGGCACGGCCAGCCAGGTCTGCACGCCGGTCTGTGCGTGATCCGCCAGCGTCCAGGTCAACGTCAAGGCGACGGCGCCGACCGCGGCGACCGCGGGTAGAACGATCCGGCGGGTGGCGCCGGCCGCACCGGCACCGCCCGTACCGGCACCGCCCGTACCGGCACCGGCAGGGAGCGGGGAGGGGCGCACGGCGACCCCGAAGGCCACGCCGAGGGCGAGCACGATCACCAGCCGCACCAGCAGCGCGTGGCCCAACCGCGTGGACAGCGTCGCGCTGAGCAGTTCAGGGTCGAACACCCCTGTCAGCGACATGCCGGCGGCGTACGGCCCCTGTACGAGCAGGACCACCACAGTGCCGGCGGTCAGCGCGGCGAAGCCGGACCACACGATGCGCCGGCCGCGGCGGTCGTCTCGGCCTGCGGGCCAGAGTACGGCTACGAACAGCGCACCACCGAGGGCGAGGGCCATACCGAGAAAGGCCAGGCCGCGGCCGACCGTGTCGACGACGGGGACGGCGGGGTCGGTGTCCTGCTCCACCGGGGTGGCCAGCGCGCTCGGGTGGCCGATGCTGAAGCTGAACGCACCCGACACGACGTGCGAGTCAGCGGACGTGACTCGCCAGGCCAGGACATAGGTTCCCTCGGCCAGATCCGTGGGCAGGCTCACCCGCGCCGTGTTGGCCTTCCCGTCCACGTGCCCCGGGGTACCGATCGCCAGCTTCTTCGCGGTCACGTCGAGCAGCTGAATCGACCGCTGGTTGAAGTTCACCGCCTCGTTGAAGCGGAGCCGTACCTCGGCCGGGGGCGAGGCCAGCACCTCGCCATCGACGGGCGAGGTCTCCAGCAGATAGGCGTGCGCGTACGCCGGATGCGTGGCCACGACGGAGACGAGGTCCGCGACCAGACCGCCCGCCACGAGGAGCGCGACCACCGCCAGCCGCGCGATCAGCCGGGCCCGACGATGTCCCGGGGGGCGCATACCGCGCGTCATTCGGCCGGGTCCGTACGCAGCTTGCTGGCCAGGGTGAACGTGCCGCCCCGGACCTGGGCGATGACGTAGTTGTCGTACGCCAGCGAGTGATCGGCGGCGAAGCGGAGCGTCCCGGTGAAGGTGGTGAAGTCCTCGAGCTGCGGGAGGTTGTCGACGACCTTCGAGCGAGCCGTGTCCCCCGCCTGGCGCACCGCCTGCGCCAGCGCGCGGAGCGCGTCGTAGGCCTGCATCGCGTCACGGCCCGGGTCCCGCCGGTAGCGGTCCTTGAAGCGCGCAGCCCAGTCTGCCGCCGTCGGGAGAAGCCGTGGGCCCGCAGACGTGGTGAGGAACGCGTCCTCGGCCGCCCCGCCCGCCGCCTGCAGGAACTCGGGGCTGTCCGACTCCGAGGAGGCCATGAAGTAGCCGGTGTAGCCGACCTGACGTAGTGCGCTCACGAGCCGTCCACCCGGTTCCGCCGCCCCGGTCCAGTAGACGAAGTCAGCCTTGAAACCGGTGACGGTGCGGGCGAGCTCCGCGAGATCAGGCCCCTTCGCTGCGGCGCTCCGTCTGCTCACCTTCAGGCCGTCGACCTTGACCCGGTCGGTCACCAAGCTGGACAGCCGCTGCGAGGCCGGCGAGCCGTCACCGAGCACCGCCACCCGCTGCGGGCTCCGGTAGCCCATCCAGTGCACCGCGGCCAGCGCCTCCTGGTAGACCGTGCCCTCCATCGGGAACACCGACGGCAACCCGGCCCCGACCAGCCGGTCGGGGCGGGCGGAGGAGACCAGGAACGGCGTGCCATCCGCGGCCACGGCCTTCGCCGCCGTCACCGCCGCGTCCTCGCACAGCCCGCCGACCACCCCCACGACGCTCGTGGCGGCCAGCCGCGTCGCCGCCTGCTCGCCGGTTGCCGACGCGCAGCCGCCGTCCTCGACGGCCAGCCTCACCTGCCGCCCCAGAACCCCGCCCTGGTCGTTGATCTCAGCGGCAGCCAGCTGTGCCCCGTCGACGAGGTCTTGCCCACGCTCGGCCATCTCGCCCGAGAGCGGGGCCAGTACCCCGAACGTCATCTCGCCCTGCGGCCTCGGGGCACCCCTGCCCTCATCGGAGGCAGAGCACGCACCGAGGAGACCGCTCACCACCAGCGCGGTCGCACCCAGCGCGACCGCTCGCACGGCACCTCTGCGTCGCACCGTCTACCTCCATGCCCGTCACCGTCGAAAGCCGGCTCGAGCGCAGCGGTCGCCACGCTCGAGCCGGTGCTTTCGCTCAAACGGTTACTTGTCGCACGAGTTCCAACAGATCTTCTTGTCCGGCTCGCCGGCCAGCTTGCCGTCGAACCGCAGGACGTCGACGCCCCGGTTGTAGTCAGCGACGTAGACCAGCCCGTCGTGCCAGTAGACGGCCGATGCCGAGCCGCCGGTCACGCCCTGCCCCGAGGGCACGCGGAAGTAGCCGACCTGGGTCGGGTTCCTCGGGTCCGACACGTCGATGAAGCGGGTGCCCTGCCCGTACCACGCCTGCGCCACGATGTTGCCGTTCACCGTGAACCAGTGCGCGGAGCAGCTACCGCTGGTGGCCGACCCCTCCTTGCCCCACGGCGACCAGTGGCTGATCAGTTCCAGCCGGAACGGGTTCTCCGGCGTGGAACGCCAGCCCTCACCGTCGTAACTGCCCTTCAGCGAGGCGATCTTGAACTCGCCCGCCTTTGAGCAGGTCGTGATGTTCTCGTTGGTGATGTAGAGCAGCTCGCCCTTGTCGAAGGAGCCGAGCTTCTCGGTGTTGCGGTAGGCGTTGTGGTCGAAGTAGTCGAAGAAGTCGGTGCCCGCCGGGTTGGTGGCGACGACGGTCCCGCCCGCGTACGGCACCGGGTCGTACGCCGTCGCGACGCGGTTGCGCTTCTGCACCGGGTCGTAGTGGTTGCCCTCGGTCCAGTAGCCTCGTACGCCACCCTCACCGGAGGCCCAGGCGATGCCGTTCTTGTCGACGTCGACGCTGTGCACGTAGTCCGTGACCCCGTCGTGCCGGCCGAGATCGACCGCCCGGTCGAAGGTGTACGGGTGCTTGATGTCGTGGATGTCGGTCACCCGCACCGGCACGCCGTTCCAGGAGGGGTCCTGGCCTGGCGTACCCGTGTTGGCCGGACCGACCGACCACAGGTACTTGCAGTCGTTGATGCAGGTGGCCGTGTGTCCGGCCGGGACCGGGTGGAAGATGACCGTCTCCGGCTTCCACGGATTCTTGACGTCGACGATGTAGACGCCGGACTGACCGGTTTTGACGGTGCCGCCGAAGCCGCGCGGGTCCCGGGTGAGGAAGACCAGTTTGCGCTTCGGGTCGACGGTCATGTTCTCGCCTTCCCAGAACCTGTCCTGGGTGTCCCCCGGCAGGCGCAGCTCGGCCGCCGTGATCTTCGAGATCAGGGCCGGGTGCTCGGGGTCCTTCAGCGACCAGACGGCGAGCCCGCCGGTGCCGTTGGCGAACATGAAGTCGTAGCCGTACTTGTCGTAGTGGATGAAGTTCAGCGCCGAGTAGCCGCTGACCCCCCTGACGTTGTCGATGAACGTGACGTTGCCCGCGACAGCGGTCGTCGGGGCGTTGTGGACGTCATCGAGGATCGGACCGCCATGGGCGGAGTTGTCCGACGGGCTCGAGTCGGACGGCGTGTCGGCGAATGCTGCGCCGGCTCCAGACAGCTGTAATAAGACAGCCGTAGCAAGAGCGGCCGCACCCGCCATGAGGGATTTCGTTTTCACCACACCCTCCCTTAAGGGGCCCTCAGTGCAGGTTGCTAACCGTGCGCCCGAAAAGCCGCACATGGCACATGACTCTAGAAGCGGCATTAGCGGTCGTCATGGTGCAAATGTCGAAAATGCTGCCCCCTCTGCTTCCGTCATTCGTCGTGATCGCGCCCTGACATGCCCTTGCGGCCCTGGTCGTCGCCAGTTGGCCGGCCTGCCGGACCGCTGGAGCCGGACGTCGAAGAAGTCGCGGAGGTCCTGTCCGAAACCCAGTGCGCGATGGCGATCAAGTCACCGGCGTCGGCGAGGCCCTGACGCGCGATCCCGCAGGACCTGCGCTGGCAGCTGATGCTGCTCACCACCTCGTGCCGGTGACATCACCCTGATCGGCGCGGAGGCGCACCCGCCGTACAACCGTCCGTCGCACTCGAAGAGCGTGTTGGGCGACGACGACGTGACCCTTCCTGGTGCCGAGGAGCTCGAAGGGGAGTGGCTTCGGAACAGGCGAGCCGTACGGCCGCGCGTCGCAGCATCCCCGCAGAGGCGCTGCGAACTCGTCATCGACGCCGATGAACTACTGGTGGGAGGTCGACGGAATCCGTGTCTCGGTCATCGGGGCGTGAGGACGGACGCGTCAGGGATTCGGGCGGTGCGGACATCGTGGCGTGGTCAGCTCGCTCAGCCGGCCGGGTCGGCTGCGCCTGCTGTCAGCATCAGCCGGCGGAGCGAGCGCCCGAGCACGACCGGGGCGTAGTCGAAGTCCTGTGGTGCAAGGCACAGATCGCCGAACCGCTCGAAGAGGCGTTCAATCGCGATCTTGGTCTCCAGTCGGGCGAGCGGAGCACCGAGACAGAAGTGGCGACCCTGGCCGAATCCCAGGTGAGGGTTCGGGTCGCGCAGCAGGTCGACGCGTTCGGGCCCGTCGAACATGGCCGGATCGTGGTTGGCGCTGGAGATCGCGAGGAAGACGTGGTCGCCGGGCGCCAGCTCGCGTCCGCCGAGCTCCATGGGTTCCGCCACCCGGCGTTCCATGATCTTCGCCGGACCGTCGTAGCGGAGGAACTCCTCGACGGCGGTCCGGGGGACCTCGCCCAGCGTGCGGATCAGATCGAGCTGGTCGGGGTTCCGCAGCAGCGTCAACGTACTGTTCACGATCAGGTTCGCCGTGGTCTCGTGCCCGCCAAAGAGCAGGAGCGTGCACGCGCCGACCATCTCGGTGTCGCTCAGCACGAACCCCTCGGCTCGGGCGGCGATCAGTGCGCTGATCAGGTTGTCGGCGGGCTCCTTCTCGTACCGACGGATCAGCTCGGTGAAGTACTCCGTGAACTCGTCGCCCGCGTCGCGGGACCGCTCGAACATATCGGGGCGGTCGAGCGTGCCCAGGACCAGGGTGGCGAGTTTGTTGCTCCACCACTTGAACTCGTTGCGGTCCTCGGGGGGTACGCCCAGTAGCTCGGCGATGACGATGGCCGGCAGCGGGAACGCCAAGTCGCGCACGAGATCGAACGGTTGGGAGGTGTCGATGTCGTCGATGAGCTCGCACACGATGCGGTCGATCCACTCGTGCATCGATGTGACCCGACGTGGGGTGAACGTGCGGCGAAGCGGTGCGCGCAGGCGAGCGTGCTCCGGTTCGTCGCGAAAGGCCATCCACCCCTCGAGGATGGTGAGCGTGGTCGAAAGGCCGGCCAGCTGGTCGGGTGTCAGAGACTTCTCCGACGGTCCCACGCGTTCCGAGGACAGACGGCTGTCACGGAATCCGGCGAGCACGTCGTCGTAGCGGGTCACGAGCCAGGCGGCGTCGGGCTCGCTCCAGTGGACGGGGTCGTGCTCTCGGAGACCGGCGAAGTACGTGTAGGGATCGGCGAGCGCGGCGGGGTCGAGCACCCCTTTGGTTTCCGGTGTCGGCATGGCTCCTCCTTCGAGACCACGAAAGCACTATTTGACGTTCAATGTCAAATTCTTAGATCTGGTTGGGCCCTTGACACCTCTGGGGGCCGCCCGTACCGTCGAATATGCCGTTGTACGTAAAGTACTAGCCAGAGGAAGGCTTGATAGGCACAGGTCGACCAGAACGACTGGGACACCGAGGTGACGGCCGCAGGTAGGTCATGCGACACGACGACAACAGGAGTGCAATGTTCTCTGAAGAGACCCTCGTGTCTTCGCGCCGGCTGGCAGCAGAGTGGGAACGCAACTACCAGAAGATGGTCGATCGCTTCGGTGAGAACGCCCCGACCCGAGCGAGGGCGCCGGAGACGCACTCCGGGTTGCCCATCAAGAACGCCTACTTCCCCCACGACATCGAGGACCTGGACCTCGGTGTGATGGGGGCACCCGGGTCCTATCCCTTCACGAGAGGCAACCTCGCCGCACAGCACCAGCTGATGTCGTGGGCGAACCAGCCGGTCATCGGTTACGGCCTACCCGAGCACACCCGTGCCCGCATGGACTTCCTCGAGTCGCAGGGCATGGCCGGCTACTTCGGGCAGACCTTCTACAACCTCGTCTACGACCTCGTCTCCCATGAGGGCCTGGACCCCGATCACCCGGGAGCTCGGGGCCGCTCCGGCCAGTGCGGCATGGCGGTCTACAACGTGCGTGACATGGATCGGCTCTTCAAAGGTCTCGATCTGCGGCGCATCAACGCTATCCACATCACGTACTACCAGGTGATCCCGGCGCTCGCGCAGTACATCGTGCTGGGCGAGCAGCGTGGGCTCCGCCCCGACGAGCTGCGCGGCAACTCGATGAACTGGTACCACCAGGCGGCCTACGTCGGCATGTCGGCATTCCCAGCCGACCAGGGGCTGAAGCTATCGGCCGAGCTCATCTCCTACTGCTCCAAGCACATGCCCCGGTGGAACACCACCAACATCGTTGGCTACTGCCTTGAGGAGGCGGGCGGCACGGCCGTGCAGGAGATCGGGGTGATGCTCGCGGTGGGGCGCGATCTCGCTCGGGCCTGCATCGCCGCCGGGGTGAAACCCGACGACTTCCTGCCGAGGATCGGATTCCAGTTCGCGCAGGCCAACGACTTCTTCGAGGAGATCGCCAAGATTCGGGCCATGCGCCGCATCTGGGCGACGACGATGCACGAGGAGTTCGGTGCCCGGGATCCGAAGTCGATGAACGTTCGGATCCACACCCACACCTCTGGTGCGGTCCTCACCGCCCAGCAGCCGCTCGTGAACCTGATTCGAACGTCGATCCACGCGCTCGGCGCCGCGCTGTCGGGAACCCAAGCGATGGAGGTGTCGGCCTACGACGAGGCGCTCGCCATCCCCTCCGAGGAGGCGGCCACCCTCTCGCTCCGGGTCCAGCAGGTGATCGAGGAGGAGACTAACGTCTGTGCCGTCTCCGACCCGCTCGCCGGCTCGTACTACGTCGAGTCGCTCACCGATCGTGTTGCGAAGGCCGCGATGAAGGTCGCGGACGAGATCGAGCAGATGGGCGGGTTCGTCGAGGCGCAGAAGGCGGGCTGGATTAGGGCCGAAGTCGAACGCTCGTCCGAGCGCTGGCGGGAGATGGTCAACAGCGGCGAGCGCCGCATCGTCGGCCTCAACTGCCACGTGGTCGAGGAGCCCGAGCAGCCCGAGATCTTCAAGGTCGACCCCGAGGTGCAGCGGATCGCGATCGAGCGGATCCAGGAGCTCCGCGAGACCCGTGACCAGACCCGTCACGCCGCCGCGATGGAGCGATTCGAAGAGGAGGTTGCTCGGTTCGCCAAGGCCGAGCTGCAGGATCTCGGGAACGACCGCTTGATGGAGGCGGCCATCGATGCTGCTCGGGCAGAGGCATCGACTGGCGAGATGATGGCCGTCATGAAGGCGCACCTCGGTTGGGGCGCCCCGCACGAGTTCTGAGCCACCGAGCAGCCACCGTCATCCGCTTCCGACCGCCCAACCCGAGAGCGAGACCATGGACGCACCGATCCGAATCCTTCTGACCAAGCCGACACACGACTGCCACGACCGAGGCGTGCGCTACCTGATGCGGGTGCTCCGCGATGCGGGCTTCGAGGTGGTGTTCACCAACTTCCTCGTCTCCGACGACGTGTTGAGCGCAGCGCTTCAAGAAGACGTCGACGTCATCGGCATCTCGAGTTCGGCCGGCGGCCACATGCCGGTCTTCGAGGAGCTCATGGACGGACTCCGGGAGCGTGAGATGACCGACGTGCTGGTGATCGGTGGTGGGATCATCGCCGACTCCGACGCCGTCCGCCTCCGGGAGATGGGAGTGGGGGAGATCTTCGGTCCGGGAGGTTCGCCCGCCGACATCGAGGCCTTCATCCGCCAGCATGTCAGGCGCCAGCCCGGTGTCGCGGTCCGATGAGGGTTCGGATGAGGCGTCCTCATGCCGGATCGGCGGCCGCGACGTGACCGAATCACTACACGAACGCGTGGTGCGGGGGGATCAGCGAGCCGTGGCCCGCCTCATCACCCTGCTTGAGTCGGGCCATCCCGACGCGCAGCGGGAGGGGGCCGAGCTCTTCCCCCACACTGGGCGTGCACTGGTCATCGGGATCACCGGCCCGCCCGGCGCGGGTAAGTCGACCCTGGTCGACCAACTGATCGCCGAGTACCGGCGCAGGGATCTGTCCGTGGGTGTGCTGGCCGTCGACCCGTCGAGCCCCTTCACTCGCGGTGCGCTCCTTGGTGACCGCGTCCGGCTCCGCTCCTTCGTCGATGACGACCACGTCTTCGTCCGATCAATGGCGAACCGCGGTCACATGGGCGGCATGTCGCTGGCCACGCCGGCGGCGATCCGGGTACTCGATGCAATGGGCATGGACCGCGTGATCGTCGAGACCGTGGGGGTCGGCCAGAGCGAGGTCGAGATCATGAATGCGGTCGACTGCACCGTGGTCGTCGAGGTGCCGGGCATGGGCGACTCCATCCAGACCATGAAGGCCGGCGTGATGGAGATCGCCGACCAGTTCGTCGTCAACAAGGCGGACCGGGACGGTGCATCACGGATCGCACAGGAGATCCGACGGCTGCTGCGGGAACGAGGCGTCGGCCGTCGGGACAACTTGGTCGTCTCGACGGTGGCCAGCACCGGAGTCGGCGTCGACGAACTCGTGACCGCGATCGAGACGTTCCTGGCGGCCCAGCGCGCCTCCGGTGAGCTCGAGCGCCGGCGGGTGCGCCAACTGCACACCGAGCTCGAGCGGCACGTCTCCCAGAAGGCGCAGCACCGGGTGATGGCGGGGCTCCATTCGAAGGTCACCGAAGACATCCTCAACGCGCTCCAGCACCGGACGCGGGACCCGGAGTCGATCGCCGCCGCGCTCATCGACGAGAGCCTGAACGTCGACGCCAACTCGCCGGTGGGTGCGCGACGAGCGGGCCGGTGAAGGTCTACATCAACCAACGCGGTGACGACGGAATAACGTCGCTGTTCCGGGGCGGGCGCGTCCACGAGGACGACCTCGGGACGAGAGCTACGGCACCGTCGATGAGCTGTGCAGCGCGCTCGGCCGCGCTGCCCGGCGCACTCGCCGAGCAGATCCTCGTGATCCAGCGTGAGCTGTTCGTTCTCGGGGCCCAGCTCGCGATAGCCGGCGACCGGTGGGACGATCACGCTCGCAACTGCAACGTGTCGCCCGGTTCCGGATCGAGCGGCCACGACCGGGTGCCGCCCGTCTCGACGGAACGGCCCTCGTCGGCCCCTTCGGGCAGTTCGAAGAGATGCTGGATCCGCTCGAGGACCCGGAGACGTCGCCGGAGGGTCTCGGACTTGCGTCGGATGGCAGCCCGGGTCTCCTCGCGCTCGGCCTCGGTCATCGGCTGCTCACCGGTGCCGAGGTAGAGCCGAGACATGAGCACGAGCTCGCTCAGGTCGAAGCCGACGTCTTTGAGCGCCACGATGCCTTCGAGGTAGAAGCGGTACTCGGGCGGGAACTGGCGGGTGTTGCCCGGCGATCGCGGAGGGGTCGGCAGGATCCCGAGCTCCTCGTAGTAACGGATCGTGCGGGTCGACACGCCGGCATGCTCGGCCAACTTCCCGATGCTGATCCAGTCGCGTCCGGATCGTCCTGGGTTGGCTGCAGCGTCTGTCATTGCGATCAACTCCTCTCCGGCCGGTCGACACCGTCCGAGCTCACGGGGCTGTTGGGGGCGGGTCGCTGACGAGCTGTCCGAGAGTGTGGCGCATTCTCGATGTCAATCCCACAGCCGATTGGTCTCCGCCCAGCCGAGCACCGTTCGTGTCAACGTGTCGCGGTTACGGCGATAGAAGTGGTTGTCCTCCACGACGAGCAACTGTCCCTGCGGTGCCAGGTCCGCAGTCCGTTGGGCGGCGTCCTGGAACGCCGAGGACTCCCTGCTACCCACCACCACGAGACACGGGACATCGATGGCCTCGATGTGCGGCTCGCAGTACGCCTCGGTGCCCGGCGCCCACACCGACACGATCGTACCGGCGCTCGCGAGCAACGGGACGGGGCCCTGCTGGTGCATCAGGATCAGCCGATGCGGATCGCCTTCGGACACCGCCGAGCGCGCCGCCTCGAAGTGCGGCTCGACATCGAAGCCCTCGATCGGGGCCCACGCCTCCTTGGCAGGAGGGGGTGGGCTCAAGAGCACCATGCCGACGCAGCGGCTGTCGGGCTCTCGACTCAGCCAGTAGGTCGTGCGGGCGCAGCCGTAGCTGTGCGCGACCACGATGTACCGGGACGTGCCGACGCCCACGAGCACGTCTCGAGCGGCGCCGAGGTCGATCGGTGCGAGATCGAGGCGCTCCCGCAGCAGTCCGATGGAGGGAGCGCCGTTGTCGAGACCTCCCATGTCGTGGCCGCGGCCGTTCATCGAGAGCACTGACAACCCGAGCTCGGGGGCGGACTCGAGGAGCGAGGCGGGTGGGTTCGCGTAGAAGTTCCCCCACGCGCCGTGGACCGCCAGGATCCCGCCGCGGACGGGCGTGCCGGCGAGGGCGCCGTGCAGCACGATCCCGTCGCTTGTTGTGGTGGTGACGAGTCGCACGTCGGTGCTCGTGAATCGGGCCTTGTCAAGGTTCAGCATCCGGCTCCCTCTTTCGTCCGGCACTTGGGCGATTCGTCGGAGTGACCGTTGACACCCCACTCAGCTCACACTAGCGTAACATTACGTTGAACGATAAATCTGCATGGTCGAGAACTCCGGGACGGAGTGGGGGCACGAGACCTCGACGAGTTGGAGGTATCCAACCGATGACCAGCGAAGGCACCACGATCATCGACGCGCTCGACGTGATCACCGCGCAACAACCCGATGCGGTGGCGCTCGATTACCACAGTGAGCGGTGGACGTACCGAGAGCTCAGCGAGGCCGCGGCACGAACCGCGACGGGGCTGGCCTCCCTCGGGGTCGGCCGCGGCGACCGCGTCACCTTGTTCTCCCAGAACGTGCCCGAGCATGTGCTGGTGTTCCTCGCGCTCGCCCGGCTCGGGGGGATCAACGTGTCGATCAACCCGCAGTGGACCGCCTCGGAAGCGCGCTATCTGATCGAGGACGCCGGCTCCAAGGTGGTGATCGCCTCGGCCGACACGCTGAAGGCCGCCCAGGAGAGCATCAAGGGACTCGGTGCCAAGTTGTTCCTCGTCCGCCGGTCGACGAGCGAGCCGGGCCTCCACGACGTCGAGGTCCCCGACGGCGTCGGTGACTTCGAGGAGGTCACCTCGGCGCCGCCCATGTCCGAGGTGTTCGGGTCGCCCAGCGATCCGGTCACGGTCTGGTACACGTCCGGGACGACCGGCCGACCGAAGGGTGCCATCTGGAGCCAGGAGGTGTTCCTGAACAACGCGCTGGTCACGGCCAAGGACACCTACGGCGTTTCCCCCGGCGACGTGGCGTTATGCCCGATCCCGATCGCCCACAACGGCCTCTCGGTGGCGGCTCTCGGGCCGATGCTGGCCGGCGGGACGTTCTATCTGCATCGCCGGGTCAACCCCGCGGACATGCTGCGCTGCATGCTCGACGCCGGAGTGACCTACATGGCCACCGCCCCTGCGGTGATGAACATCCTCATGATCCACGCGGCCGAGGCAGGGGTCGAGACGCTCCCCGCGATGAAGACGATCGCGATGGGCGGCGCCGTCATCACGACCGACATGCTCGCCCGCCTCCAGAAGTTCATGCCCAACTGCGAGTGCGGGGTGATCTACGCCGGTTCGGAGGGCTACTACGGGACCTGGCTCCCCTCGGAGGCACCGGAGAAGCTGGGTTCGATCGGGCGGCCCTACCTGGGGATGGAGTGGAAGGTCGTCGACGACCTGTGGAATGACGTGGGTGTTGGCGAGGTCGGCAACATCGCGTCACGCGGCTCCGGTTGCATGCTCGGCTACTGGAACCGTCCCGATGTCGACAAGCAGGTCTTCCACGACGGTTGGATGGCCATCGGTGACCTCGGCCGGATGGACGAGGATGGCTACCTGTGGTTCGTCGGCCGGGACCGGGACGTGATCGACAGCGGCGGCTTCAACGTCTACGCCAGCGAGGTCGAGAGCGTGCTCGCCACGGTCGGATCGGTTGGCACGGTTGGGGTCGTCGGCATCCCGGACGCTGTCCTCGGCGAACGGGTCGTTGCCTACGTCTCACCGAACCCGGGTGCCGAGATCGACGTCGCCGAGCTCGAGGAGCGCGCGAAGGATCACCTCGCGAGGTACAAGCAACCCAGCGAGTACCGGGTGCGTGAGGCGCTCCCTATCAACTCGCTCGGCAAGGTGATGAAGCACCTCCTCGACTGAGGACACCCCACCCGACCCGCGTCCCGCGCACGGCGAGCTCGCCCGCGAGGCCCCTACCGCAGCGGCTCGTCGCGCGCGACTGCGCCGTCGAACACACCTGAACGGAAGTGACCCAGGAGATGAAGAACTGATGAGCGAACAACGGTTCGAGGGGTACCGCGGACTTCGGGTCGAACGCGACGGATACGTCCTGCGGGTGACTATCTCGAATCCGAGATCAGAGCTCAACGCGATCGACGAGCACCTCCACGAGGAGCTCGGCCGCCTGTTCGCCGAGCTCAAGACCGAGCGAGATGCCCGGGTGGTGCTGCTGCGGTCCGAGGGGCGCGTCTTCTCCGCCGGCGGCGACTTCTCGTGGTTCGAGAAGCTGCGGGCGGACGGAACCGCGCTGGAAACGCTGCGCCACGACGCCAAGCAGCTGATCTGGGACCTGCTCGACATCGAGGTGCCGATCGTGGTCGCGCTGCACGGCCACACGATGGGCCTAGCGGCGACGATCGCCCTCATGTGCGACTGGGTGGTCATGGCGGAGGACGCGCTGATCGGAGATCCTCACGTCCGGATCGGCGTGGCGGCAGGCGACGGCGGCGCGGCCATCTGGCCGCTCATCCTCGGGCCGCTGCGGGCCAAGCAGTACCTGCTCACAGGGAACACGATCGGTGCCGCCGAGGCCGAGCGAATCGGGCTCGTCAACGAGATGGTCACCCTGGACCGGTTCGAAGCACGCGTTGAGGAGGTCGTCAGCCAGCTCGGCGAACAGGCTCCCCTCGCGGTCCGCTACACCAAGATCAGTGTCAACAAGCTCATCAAGGAGTCGTTGAACATCGCCTTCGACACGTCGCTGGCGCTCGAACTGGTGACGATCCGGAGCGATGACCAGGGCGAGGCGATGGCCGCGAAGGCCGAACGTCGGGCCCCGAAGTTCGCGGGTCGTTGACGATGACCGACCAGTATGGGCGTCCGCAGCGCCTTGTCGTCGATCGTGAGCTCTGCGAAAGCTACGGGGTATGCGCGAGCGCCGCTCCGGCCGTCTTCGCGATCGGCGACGACGACGTGATGCGAACCCTGCAGGACCCGATCGAAACGTCGGAGCAGGGTCGGGTCGCCCAGGCCGTGCAGCTCTGTCCGCGCCAAGCGCTCCGGCTGGAGCCCGTGGACCAGCCGCTCGAAGCCGACGTGGAGAACAACGTGTACGACATCCCGATCGAACGCGGCAAGATCCGCGAGTTCGCCCGAGCGACGGGCTCGAGCAACCCGGCCTACCTGACGGAGCAGCCGGTTGTCCCGCCCACGTTCCTGACCACCGCACGGCTGGCGTGGGAACCACCCGACCAGGACACCATGGCGTTGGTCGGCTTCGACCTGCAACGGCTTCTCCACGGTGCCGAGGACTACGAGTTCCTCCGGCTACCGCGTGCAGGTGAAACGCTTCAGGTCACGAGCGAGGTGACCGAGCGCTTCGAGAAGACGGGCAAGCGGGGCGGAGCGATGAAGTTCGCCATCGTCGTCACCGAGTTCCGCAGCGAATCGGGCCAACTCGTGGCCCGTCAGCGTTCGACGTTGATCGAGACCGGCGCCGCGCCGAGCGGGGAGGGGTCATGACGGTGCTCACCATTCGTCCCGGGGAGCCGCTGCCGACCCGAACCTTCGGTCCGGTCACCCGTACCGACATCGTGCGCTACGCGGGGGCATCGGGAGACTTCAACCCCATCCACCACGACGAGGGCTTCGCCACGGCCGCGGGCTTTCCGACCGTGTTCTCGATCGGGATGTACCAAGCAGGCCTACTCGCCACCTACGTGACAGATCTGCTCGGACCCGAGAACGTGCGACGGTTCTCGGTGCAGTTCCGGGAGCAGGTCTGGCCCGGTGACGAGCTGAGCTGCTCGGGGACGATCACGGAGGCCGATGACGGCGGTGCGGGTCGGTGGCGGGTCGCGCTCGACATCGAGTGCCGGCGCTCGGGCGGCGGCGTGGCGATCCGGGGATCGGCGGAGTTCGTGATCCCGAGCGCTGGCGAGGGCGCCGGTCGCTGAGCCGGCTGCGATGCGCCGGGGCGTCACCCCCGGCGCGGTCGCGCGAGCGGCCCCGGTGAGGTGATCCCTTCCCGGGTCCGCCACCCCGGCAGCGCTACAGGCCCATCGATTTCGAGATGATGGTCTTCATGATCTCGGTCGTCCCGCCGTAGATCGTCGTCACCCTCGCGTCGAGGTAGGCCCGGGCGATCGGGTACTCCATCATGTAGCCGTAACCGCCGAACAGCTGCAGGCATCGGTCCGTGGCGCGTCTCTGCAACTCGGTGCACCACCACTTGGCCGCCGCTGCCTCGTCGCCGGTGAGCTCGCCGCTGTTGAGCGCCACCACGCACTGGTCGAGGTAGGCCTGGGCGACATCGATCTCAGTCTTGACCTCGGCGAGGACGAACTTGGTGTTCTGGAAGTCGGCGATCCGCTTGCCGAAAGCCCGCCGCGTGGTGACGTACTCGACGGTCAGGCGAAGGGCAGCACGGGCCGAGGCCACGCCGGCGACGGCGATCGAGAGCCGCTCCTGGGCAAGGCTCGAGGTGAGGTAGCCGAACGCTGCGCCCTCCTCGCCGAGCCGGTTGCTCGCCGGGACTCGGACGTCGTTGAAGAACAGCTCGGCCGTGTCCTGGGCGTGCAGGCCGATCTTGTCGAGCTTGCGGCCACGATCGAAGCCCTGCATCCCACGCTCGACCACGAGCAGGGTCATCCCGGACCGCCCGGCATCCGGGTCGGTCACGGTGGCGACGATGACGAGATCGGCGTTGATTCCGTTCGTGATGAAGGTCTTGGAACCGTTCACGATGTACTCAGAAACGTCACGCCTCGCGGTGGTCGACATCCCCGCCAGGTCGGACCCTGCCCCGGGCTCGGTCATCGCGATGGCCGTGATCAGCTTGCCCGATGCGATGCCCGGCAACCAGCGCGCCTTCTGCTCGTCGGAGCTGTACTTGATGAAGTACGGCATCGTGACGTCGTTGTGAAGCGTCAACCCGAGGCCGCTGCCGCCCAGCCCCGCGTCGAAGAGCTCCTCGGACAGGATTTGGTTGAAGCGGAAGTCACGCACGCCGCCACCGCCGTACTCGAGCGGCACCGCGGTTCCGATGAACCCGCCGCGGCCGGCGTCGGTGAAGACGGATCGGGGAACGATCCGCTGCTCTTCCCACTCGAGGTGATGCGGGGCGAGCCGCTCGCGGGCGAACGCCCGCACCGAACGGCGGAATTCCTCGTGCTCTGGCTCGAAATGGGGACGCTTCATCACTGGTCCTCAGACAGTTGATCCGATCGGTCGGCGGCGGGGTCAGCCACCGGGGTACATCCCGCCGTTGACGTGGATCGTCTGGCCCGTCGTGTGACCGCCACCCTCCGAGAGCAGGTACCGCACGGTTGCGGCGACGTGGCGCGGATCCCCGAACTCACCTTGGGGGATCCGCTCACGCAGCTGCTGCCAGTGTTCGTCGGGCAGCGCGCCGCTGAGCCGTTCGTGCCACACCACCGCGGGCGCCACGGCGTTGATCGTGACGCCGTCGACGGCGGCGTCGAGAGCGACGGATCGGGTGAAGCCGATGACCCCGGCCTTGGCGGCGGCATAGGCCGCCTGCCCGAAGGTCGGCTGGTACGCGTACACCGAGGCGAAGGTGACGATGCGACCCCACTTCGCCTCCCGCATGGGTGTGATGAACGCCCGGGTGAGGAAGAACGTGCTGTCGAGGTTCACGCTCAGCACCCGCCGCCAGTACTTGGTCTTGAGCTCCGCGACGTCGGAGATGTGCTGCATGCCGACGGTGTTCACCACGGCGTCGACGTGGACGCCCTCGGCCCGCAGCTCGTCGGCGAAGGCGGTCACGGCGTCCTCGTCGGTGGCGTCGACCTGGTGGAACCGGAGTCGGTCAGCGGCTGACCCAGCCACCGAACGTGTCCAGTCGCCGGAGGGAGCGTCGAGTCGATCACAGGCGACGACGGAGTGGCCTTCCTCGATCACCTCGGTGACCACCTGGCTGGCGAGCCCTCCGAGGGCTCCTGCCACGAGCACGGTTCTTCTCGGATCACTGGTCATTCGTGTGGTCTCCTTGGCACGCGGTCGGGTTGAGGTTATCTTACGTTCAACGTCCACAATAGAACAGGGCGTCTTGGCGCCGGAAGCACCGGAAGCAGGGGATGGCGATGTCGTGTCGTGTTGAGAGGCAGGGGGATCAGGCGGTCGTCGTCCTGGATCGCCCAGAGCGGAAGAACGCGATGAGAGATGACGACTGGCGTGAGGTGGCGGGACTGCTGCGCGGGCTCGCCGACGACGGCGATGTGCGGGTGGTTGTCGTCACGGGGGCGGGCGGCGACTTCTGCGCCGGCGCCGACCTCGTGGTCGGCTCCGACGAGATCAGCCCGCTGCGCCGGGTCCGGCTGGCCACCGAGGTGGCCGAGGCCCTGCACACGCTCCCCCAGCCGACCATTGCGAAGGTCCAGGGCGTGGCCGTGGGAGCCGGCTGCAACCTGGCCCTCGGCTGCGACTTCGTCGTGGCCTCGGAGGAGGCGCGCTTCGCCCAGATCTTCGTTCGCCGCGGGCTCGGGCTCGACGCGGGAGGATCGTGGCTGCTGCCCCGACTCGTCGGGTTGCGCCGGGCCAAGGAGCTTGCACTGCTGGGCGAGATGATCTCGGCGACGGAGGCACAGGAGTACGGGCTCATCAACCGGGTCGTCGGCGCCGACGACCTCGACGCCGCCGTCGACGACCTGGCCGCGCGGCTCGCAGCTGGACCGCCGATCGCCATGGCGGCGATCAAGAGAACCCTCAATGAGAGCGTCGGACCGCCGATCGGCACGTCGCTTGCGCTGGAGGAGTACTCCCAGAGCGTCAACCTGGTGACCGAGGACTTCAGCGAAGCCGTGGCGGCCTTCGTCGACCGTCGGCAGCCGACTTTTCGGGGGCGATGATGGTCGGTGCACACAGCAACCGCCGCGCCCCCGGCTCGATCGACCTGACTGGACGCGTCGCGATCGTCACCGGGGCCGGCAACGGCCTCGGGAAGGCCCACGCCAAGCTCCTCGCCCACCACGGGGCACGGGTGCTCGTCAACGACGTCGGTGGAGGTACCGACGGAGCAGGACACGACGGCGGGCCCGCCGCACGAACCGTGACCGAGATCATCGAGGCCGGTGGCGAGGCCATGGCCAACACGTCGTCGGTGGCGAGCGAGGAGGGAGCCCAGCAACTCGTCGACGACGCCCTCGCAGCGTTCGGCCGAATCGACATTGTCGTCAACAACGCCGGCATCCTGCGCGACGCCACGCTGCACAAGCTCGCGTCCGACGACCTACGAGCGGTGATCGGGGTCCACCTGCTCGGCACCATGTTCGTGAGCCGGGCCGCGCTCCCGCACATGCGGACTGCGTACTACGGCCGGTTCGTGCACACGACCAGCGTTGCCGGCATCTTCGGCAACTTCGGACAGAGCAACTACGCCGCCGCCAAGGCCGGCATCGTGGGGTTCTCCCGGGTCCTCGCCGAGGAGGGCGCCCGCTACGGCATCACCTCGAACGTGATCGCGCCCCTGGCGCGCACCCGGCTCACCGAGTCGATCCTGGGCGCGCAGGGACAACTGCTCGACCCCGAGTGGGTCTCGCCGCTCGTGGTCTACCTGGCCAGTGAACCGTGCACCCTGACCCGGGAGACGTTCTCGGTCGGGGGAGGCCGGGTCGCTCGCGTCGTCACCAGCGAGGCGCTCGGCTGGGTTGCCCCGGAGGGTGCCGGCCTGACCGCTGAGTTGGTCGCCCAACACCTCGACGAGATCATGGACATGTCGGGTGCCATCGTCCCCGATCGGGCCGACGACGAGATCGCGTTCGCGCTCCGGGCGCTCGGCGCATCCGATGTTGAGACATCCCTCGGAGCGAAGGCCGAACGATCGCCGACGCAGGCGAGCTCATGAACGAACGGCGACACGAGGACAAGGAGGTTGTGCGGTGAGCGAGAAGGTGTTCGTAGTCGGCGTCGGGATGACGAAGTTCGAACGCCCAGGCCGGCCCGTTGCCCACGACGTCGGCTGGGACTATCCGGACATGGTGCGGGAGGCCGGCACGGCCGCGCTCGCCGACGCGGGGATCTCGATCGATCAGGTCGAGGCCGGGGTCGCCAGCTACGTGTACGGCGACTCGTGTTCGGGCCAACGGGCGATCTACGAGCTGGGCGAGACCGGCATGCCCATCTACAACGTGAACAACAACTGCTCGTCGGGCTCGACGGCGCTGATGCTCGGGCGTCAGCTCATCGAGGGCGGACTGGCCGAGATCGTCCTCGCCGTGGGCTTCGAGCGGATGCAGCCGGGCTCGATCAAGGAGCACTGGGCCGATCGCGCCCAACCCCTGGCGCGGCACTCGGCGGCCATCCACCAGCGCTATCCGTCGCAAGGCGCCCCGGTTGCGCTCGAGCAGTTCGGCAACGCCGGTCGTGAGCACATGGAGCGCTATGGCACGACGCCGGAGCACTTCGCCATGGTCGCGGTGAAGAACCACCGCCACAGCGTCAACAACGAGCGGGCCCAGTTCCGTGACGAGTACTCCCTCGAAGAGGTCCTCGCCGCGACCCCGGTGTTCCCCCCGCTGACGAAGCTGCAGTGCTCACCTACCTCCGACGGCGGGGCCGCGGTGGTCCTGATGGGGGAGCGGGCGGCCCGTCGGCTCGGCCTGGAGCGGCGCGCGGTGCGCATCGCCGCGCAAGCGATGGTCACCGACTTGCCGTCGTCGTTCGACGGCAGGTCGGCGATCGCGTCGGTGGGCGCCGACATGACCGCGCGTGCCGCGGCGCAGGTGTACGAGCAGTCGGGCTTCGGGCCCGAAGACGTCGATGTGATCGAGCTGCACGACTGCTTCGCTACCAACGAGATCATCTCCTACGAGGGACTGGGACTCTGCGAGGTCGGTAAGGGCGGCCAGCTGATCGCGGCCGGGGCTACCACCTACGGTGGCCAATGGGTCGTCAACCCATCAGGCGGGCTGATCAGCAAGGGACATCCGCTCGGTGCGACGGGTCTTGCCCAGTGCGCCGAGCTGACCTGGCAGCTGCGCGACGAGGCCGGTCCCCGTCAGGTGGTCGGGGCCCGCCGTGGACTCCAGCACAACATCGGCATCGGTGGGGCCGCCGTGGTGACGATGTACGAGTCGCCGTCGTTGAGCAACGATCGCGACAGCGAAGGAGCGTCCTGATGGCGCTGTACGACGACGAACACGATCAGTTCCGCTCGATGGTCAAGGCGTTCATCGAACGCTCCGTCGAACCGAAGATGGAACGCTGGAACGAGGCGGGCATCGTTGATCGATCGTTCTTCACCGAGGCCGGATCCGTCGGCCTGCTGGGCCACCGCGTGCCAACCAGGTGGGGTGGGCCCGGCATCGACGACTACCGCTTCTCGGCCGTGCTGCTCGAGGAGCTGTGCCGGCCGGGTCATGCGTCGCTCGGCTGTTCGCTCACCCTCCAGAACGACGTGGTGCTGGGCTACCTGCTAAGTCTGGCCGATGACGCCCAGTGCGAACGGTGGCTCCCGGGCGTCGTGACAGGGGACAAGGTGCTGGCCGTCGCCATGACCGAACCCAATACCGGAAGTGATCTGGGCGGGATCGCGACCAAGGCCCGCCGGGAAGGCGACACCTACGTCGTCAATGGAGCCAAGACGTTCATCTCGAACGGTCACAACGCCGACATCTTCGTGGTTGTCGTGCGCACCTCCGAGGACCGCCACCGAGGCCTGTCGCTCCTGGTCGTCGAGCGCGACACTCCCGGCTTCACCGTCGGCCGCAACCTGTCCAAGCTCGGGCTGCACGCCCAGGACACGAGCGAGCTGGCCTTCGACGACGCGGTGGTTCCGGCCGAGAACCTGCTCGGCGAGGAGGGCGGTGGGTTCGCCGCCTTGATGTCGAACCTGCCGGAGGAACGACTCGACGTCGCCGTGATGGCGGTCGCAGCGGCCGAGGGCGCGTTCGAACGCACCCTCAACTACGTGAAGAACCGCAAGGCATTCGGGCAGCCGATCGGGAGCTTCCAGAACTCCCGGTTCGTCATGGCGGAGATCGCCACCGAGCTGACCGTCGCCCGGACCTACATTGACCACTGCGTCCAGCTTCACGTGGACGGGAAGCTGACTCCCGAGGAGGCGGCGAAGGCGAAGTGGTGGACGACTGAGCTGCAGTTCAGCGTCGCCCACCGGTGTCTCCAGCTGCACGGGGGCTACGGGTTCATGACCGAATACTCCATCTCCCGGGACTTCGCCGATGCCCGAGTGCAGACGATCTACGGCGGCACCACCGAGATCATGAAGGAGGTCATCGGGCGATCGCTCGGTCTGTGATCCCCGCGCTGGCTGCGCCGCCGCCGGCCCGTCACCGACTGCGTCACCCACGACCAGGTCGAGGCCATGACGACGGGTGACCACGTCGCAGTGATGAACAAGGGTGAGACCCAGCAGGTCGACACGCCGCTGAACCTCTACACCAAGCCGGCCAACCTCTTCGTGGCGGGATGAACCTCATCGAGGCCAAGCCCGACGACGGCAACGCTAACGTCGGCGGGTACATCATTCCGGTAACACCTGCGAGCGCATTGCCTGAGCGGCTGACGATCGGCGTCCGACCTGAGGCTTGGCGGATCGTCTCGGCCCACGAGGGCGGGCTGCCGATCGACATCAACGTCATCGAAGCGCTCGGGTCTGACTCCTTCGTCTACGGATCGTGCGCGGCCGAGGGCGTCTCGTCAACCGTCATCCGTCGTCCTGCCCGGAGATGTACTGGGGTCCGGCACGGTCGGTAACGGGGCCTGCGCCTGGAGGCACCGGTCATTGACTGACGACGCCGGGCCAAGCACGCGGTCGAGGTGGCGGGGGTGACCAACAACCAGCGACGGCCCGGTCGGTCTGAGTCGATCTCGACGAACGCCCAGTCGTAGAAGCGGTGCCCCTTGGCACCCGAGCCGGCCGATAACCGCTGCCAGGGGGGTTTGCGCCACCGACCAGATCACCTGATCGGCCCGGCAGAGCCCGCACCAGTGGTGATCTGGTGGCTGGAGGCGACCGCGAGCACGTAACCGACCTGGCGCCTCTCCAGCTTCGCACGCAGGTGCGGGCTCTGCCCGTACACCTCATCGCCGGTCACCCACCCCTGCGCCGACCCCGGCGTCCAACACACGAATGATCATTCGTGTCGCCAGCTCGCTCTTGGTGGCGAACGCCCGTCCCTGCGGTACCCCCGCGGCCCGGCACCGCTCGACATCGGCCGTCCACACCTCGGGCAGGTACAACTCCCGATCGATGAACGCGTGCCCGGCGCCGCTGGAGTAAGCGAGGAAGACCGCGACCTGGCTGTTTTCGATCCGCCCGGCCGTACCGGTGTACTGGCGCTGCACTGCGACGGTGCTCGTGCCCTTCTTCAGGGCGCCGGTCTCATCCACCACCAGCGCTGCCCCGGACTGCCCCACGTGCTCCACCACGTAGTCACGCAGGTCATCCCGTACGGCGTCCGCATCCCAGACCGCCCGCGACAGCAGGTGCTGCATCTCGCCGGGAGTACGGTCTCCGGCATGTTCGGCAAGGGTCCAGCAGTCCTTTCGCGGCAACTCCGCCAGCAGCCCGAGCAGCATGGCCCGGGCCCGCCGCCGCGGCTCTACGCGAGAGAATCGCCCGGCGATCCGGCCCGTGAGCTCATCGAACGTCGACTGCCATCGCGAGGCCGCTACGCTGTCGCCTACGGCCACCGCACGATCTTACGGAGCCGTTGTCCATGGAGCGCGCGTCGTCATCCCGATGGCATCGACCCCGCGCACTGCCCGTGCGTGCAGCGCGTAGTGGCCCAGAAGGTCAGGGGAGCGGTGCACGACGACGGCTGCGTCCGCCAACCTTCCTGCGGTCGCATGTACACGCGTGCTCCACCGCCATGCGCGCCACACCGGAGTACACCTATTCTGCCGCTGCTGCGCTGCGCATCGGGATCGTGAGCAGCTCACGATCACTGATCGCTGTGGTGCTCCTCCTCGGCTGAGATGATCTGTTCCACAGCCCGCAAGGCGTCAGCCGGTTCCATTCGAGTCCGGTAGTTCATCGAGACGTGGCGTGCCCGGACGACCCGTTCGCGGTCAAGGACGTAGGTGGCCGGCACCGGAAGGCTCCACCGTCCATCCGGTTGCTGTTTGGCCAGCGCGACGACGGTCCCGTCGAGCAGGTGCGGTTTGACGGATTCTGGAAGCTCGAACCTGATGCGGTAGGCAGCGATGACCTCCTGCGCCAGGTCGCTGAGCACGTCGAACTCCAGGCCATGCTTCTGCTTGATCGACAGGGAATCGTCCGGCCTCTCGGGGCTGACCGCGATCAGCCGGGCACCCCGAGCACTGAGTTCCGGCAGTATCTGCTGATATGCCCGGAGCTCAAGGTTGCAGTAAGGGCACCACGCACCGCGGTAGAAGGTCAGCACCACTGGACCGTCAGCCACCCGGGAGTCGAGCGAGACGTCCTGGCCGGTCCCATCGGGGAGCGTAAACGGAGGTGCGACGTCGCCGACCTCGAGGCCCGGGACTAAACCCGCCTCCGCGATGCCGTTGAATGCCGCATTGATAGCGTCGATGACGTGCTGCGGGCGCGTGGCGGTGCGGGCAGTGGCCGCGAACTGTTCCTTGAGTGAGGCAGTCATGTCTTCCTATCAATGGGATGAGTCAGGCTGATTCCGCGGCAACGCCGCGGATGTCGCAGGCTCCGTTGCGCTATTTCATCGCCATCCTCGCCGAGCGCCAGGATCGACCCAAGACCGATCAAGGCGGGGGCTGAAATCCTCCTTCGAGGCATATCGATGTGCCCCCTCCTGATGTGCCGGTGTGGTCGCGGATCACCACGGCCAGGCTGGGGTACCCCGCCGCGGTGGGTCGCGAGATCGAGTCTTGAGTTTCCTCTGGAACATATTATAACTTATAACCAACCCGTCCGGGGGGTATACCCAATAGACGATCGGCAAGACCGACAATCGGTTGAAAGGGGGCATCGTGGGCTCACGCGCTTGTGTTAACCACCATCCGGTGCTCATTGCAGGTGCAGGACCCGTGGGCATGGCCAGCGCGCTGTTGCTGGCCCAACAGGGAATCCCCTCAACCGTCCTGGAGCGGCGGACAACCCCTAGCTGCGGCCAGTCCCGAGCCCTGGCGATTCAGCGGGACATCCTGGCGATGTTCGATCGCCTCGGTGTCGCAGACGAGATGCTCCGTGACGGTGCCAGCTGGTCAGTGGGGCGGACATACCTAGAAGACCGCGAGATCTTGCATCTGGAGTGGCCCGCCTGCGGCGACGAGATCTATCCGGCCTTCGTGAACTTTCCGCAGTTCCGCACCGAGGAGTTACTGTACGCCGCTGCGCGTGAGACCGGACTTGTCGACTTCCGTCATGGCCGACAGGTTCGTCGAGTGGACCAGGACCGGACAGCTGTCGTCGTTGAGGCGGAAGGGCCCGACGGTTCCGAGCGCTACTCGGGAGAACACCTGATCGCTGCCGACGGCATCGGCAGCACCGTCCGGAAGGCGCTGGGAATCTCCTTCGACGGGTGGCAGACCGAGGGCCGCTTCCTGGTCGCGGACTTCGAGGTCGACCTTCCACTTACCGTCGAACGCCGCTTGTGGTTCAACCCGCCGTTCTATCCCGACGGGATCGTACTCATGCACTGCATGGGCGGCGGGAAGTGGCGGATCGACTGGCAGATCGATAGCAACTTCGACGAGGAGAGCGAGCTACGGCTAGAGCGCATGACGGGGCGGGTCCGAAAGGTCATCGGTGACCTGCCGTTCACCGTGCTCCGCGCCAACACGTACATCTTTCAGCAGCGCCGTGCCCGCAAGTTCAGGGACGGGTCGATATTCCTGGTCGGGGACGCAGCCCACGTCGTATCTCCGTTCGGAGGCCGTGGCATGAACAGCGGGCTCGAAGACGCGGAAAACCTCGCATGGAAACTCGGCATGGTGATCAAGGGACAGGCCAGCCCGGCGCTGCTCGACACCTACGAGCAGGAGCGGATGGCCACTTCCGCACACCACGACGAGGTTACCGGCAACTCGGTGAAGTTCATGATCCCGTTCACCGCCGAGGGGCTCGTGGCGCGAGACGAGGTGCTGCATGCCGCTGCCGCAGACCCTTCCCAGGCAGCGCGCATCGACAGCGGGCAACTGTACAGTCCCTGCCCCTACACGGACTCGCCACTTTCGGTAGAGCTGGACGACGGGGGCGTTGCGTCGGCGGTGGACGCCACCGCTGATGATCCGGTTTCCCCCGGTCGGCTCGCGCCGGACGGATGGTGCCGACGCGGCGAAGCAGAGGAGCGGACGACCCTGCGCAAGGTGCTGGGCGGTCAGGTCAGCCTGCTGGTAGTGCCGGGCGCCGGCACCGACGCGCAAACGCTCGCCAAACGACTGACTGAAGCGTTGCCGGCGAACACGCGCGCCTATCTCCTCACCTCTGCCGAGAACCCCGTGCTGAGCCACGACGCAGAGTGTCTCTTTGACGAATCGGGAGCGCTGACCGGGCTCTACTCCGGCGAACCCGACCGCGCCTACCTCGTGCGGCCTGACTGCTACCTCGCGGTTCGGATGCACTTGCCACCCGCCGGCGACCTCGCTCCCATTCTGGCCCGGGCCCGTGCAGTCGTAGTATGAACGGCCAGAGTGAACCGGCCGGCGATCCCCTCGAACCGGCTGACGGACAGGGTTAGCGATCTTCCGATTCTATGATCTTGAGGGTGCCCCGAAGCTTCTGGAACGCCCCGGGATCGGCCCCAACACGGTAGTGGCCCTCCTCATCACCTGCGGTGATGAGGAGGGCCACTACCCAGTGAGGTCACCTTCGCGGCGAGGGCCGGGTTGCGGCGGCAGACCAGCCACTCGCGAGCCTACGAGCGCACCCCCCGGGGGCCCGCACGCCGGGAGTTATAATGTTTGCGTGGTTAATCGGGTCCCAGTCCCTTTGCCGAACAGTTTGGCCGAGGGCCTAACGGATAACATTAGGATGATGATCGTTCGGGGTGAGTTGCCCCCGGGGAGTCCGGTCAGGGCTCGCGACCTCAAGGAGATTTTCGGGGTTTCTCACATTCCCATTCGGGAGGCGCTCCGGACCCTCGAGGGTGAAGGTCTCATCAAGTATCAGTCCCACCGGGGCGCCGTGCCCACCGAGATCTCGCTCTCGGAGCTCGAGGAAGTTTACGCACTTCGACGCATGATCGAATGTGACGCTGCCCGTCGGTCCGCACCGAACTACACCGACGAGCACCTCTCCCAACTCGAGGCCAGCCTTGTCGCGCTTGAGACCACCCATGCGCAGGATCGGCACGGAGAAGAATTCTTCGCGGCCCACGGAGAATTCCACTGGCTGTTGCTCCAGCCTTACGCCGGCGTCTATACCGAACGCCTGCTTCGCCAACTGTGGGCGGCTTCGCGGCGCTACATCCACATGTCCATCGCGACCCGCCCCTTTCCCACCGTGGGGCACCACCGGGAGATTTTCGAGGCGGCACTGGCTCGAGACGCGGACCTGGTCACCACACGACTTGACGACCACCTGCGCATCACCGAAGACTCCTTGAAGGACGCCTGGGTGACGCGCTCCCCAGCCTGAAGGCTGGGGATTCGGCCCGTACCGCGTCATGCGGCACCTCTGAGGCTTCCTGTTTCTTCGGGCCGTGCCAAGCGGCTTTTCCTGCCCCGCTACGCGGGAGAATCCGCTTCGCTCCGGCCTGAACTGAAGGCCGGAGCTCTGCGGACGATCCCGTAGCGGCGTCATGACCAGGCGAGCCCGCGGGCGGCCATCCCGGCTTGACCGCTCGACAAGCTGCGTCACACCGCGTCGGCGGCGTGCTCCTCGAGCCACCGCTGGAGCGCGTGCTCAGCTTCGGCAGCGTCCTGTTCACCGAGATCCCTGACCTGATGGGTGAGCTCGACCCTGACCCCGTTTGGGTCCCAGACGTAGATCGACTCCCAGATCCCGTCATGGTCGATGGTCGGCGAGACCTCGATGCCCTCGGCCGACAGCCGGTCCCGCCACTGCTCCAGCTCGGCCGTGCTGCGCACGCCCAGTGCGATGTGGCGGGTGAAAGCCGGCAGGCCATCGTCCTTCTTCTCGTACTCTCCCTCCAACGCGAAGAACGCCAGGCAGTCGCCCCTGTCCGTGGCGTAGAAGACGTGGAGGAAGGGCGGAGAGGTTTCACCACTGGTCGAGGTGATGCCATCGCTGCGAATCGCGCCGGCAAAGCGGCACTTGAGCACGCGGGTATAGAAGTCGTGTGTGGCAGGAAGGTCCAGCGTCTGGTAGGCGACGTGGTTGACCCCAATGAGAGACGGGGGGTGGGTCTCAGACATTGTAATCCTCACTAGGTTATAATTTATAATGTTGCCATGAGTAGGCGAATGGTAGCCATCACGTTCGACAACATGGGCAACGCTGCGGATGTCGGACGTGGTACCGCCACGGGGCCAGACGAGTCCGAGCCCGGACTGCGCGTCGGATATCCACGTATCCTCCGGATGCTGGCGGACCTTGACTTGACTGCCACATTCTTCGTCGAGGGCTGGAACGCCGTCCATCACCCGGAGCGAGTCCGGGAACTGGCCGCAGCCGGCCACGAGGTCGGTCTGCATGGGTGGGTCCACGAGCCTTGGAGCACGTTGGACCCACTTTCTGAGCGGGCCATCCTGGCCGCGGGCAAGGCCGCCCTCGCGAGCATCGACGTCGAAATCAACGGGTTCCGGTCCCCTGGTGGCGGGCGGACCTCTCACACCCTCGCGATCTTGTCCGACCTCGGCTTCTCCTACGACGCCAGCCTCGGGTCGGGCTTCCAGCTGGATCAGACTGGAATCGCGCTGCTTCCGTTCATCTGGCCGGGAGTCGACTGGTGGTGGTACAACCAGCGGTCCCCGGTCGCGGACACCGCAACCTGGCGGCACGGATGGGAGCAGCTGCTCGACGACGCCGACGGCGGACACCCTCTGGTCCTCATCGCCCATGCGCGCGTGTCGGCCGTCGACGACGAACGCGCCGCGGCGCTGGCCGGCATCCTCCGCCGAATCGCCGAGGATGCCACCTTCGACGCGGTCCCGATGAGCGAGCTCGCCCAGCGCGTACGCGATCAAGGGCGGGGCCCGGTCGGATAGGTGGAATCAGCGACACAGGTGTTGACCAGTCGACCCAGGCCCGCGATCTCGGTCTCTATGACGTCGCCGGGGCGAAGGAACCGGGGAGGGTTACGGGTCGACCCGATCCCTTCGGGCGTTCCGGTGAACACCAGGTCCCCAGGACCCAGCGGAAGACGGGCGCTCAGCATGGACAACAGTTCGCAGACGTCAACCATCATCTGTGCGGTGCTCCCATCCTGCATGACCTCGCCATTGATCCGGCATCGGATCTCGAGGTCATGCGGGTCCGCCAACTCCTCGAGGGTCACCAGTGCCGGGCCGGTCGGTCCGAAGGTCCTGTAGGACTTCCCGATCGTGTGCTGGCCACCCGGAGCCTGGTGTTGCACCCGGCGATCGCTGAGGTCCTGGCCCACCATGAAGCCTGCGATGGCGGCCGCCGCCTCTTGGCGGGAACCGCGGTCGAGCGGCCCCCCGAGCGCGACGACGAGCTCGGCCTCCCAGTCGACGGACTCAGAGGGGAGAAGGACATCGTCGTTCGGCCCACAGAGGCTTCCGGGAAGCTTGGCGAAGACCAGCGGGAAGTCCGGCAGGTCCAGTCCGCTCTCCTGCACGTGGCCCGCATAGTTGAGCCCGATCCCGATCGACTGTCGTGGGTCAGGCACTGGCGCACCCAGGCGTGCTCCGGCCAGAGGCTGCCAGTCCTGTTCCGAGCCGAGGTCGGTCACGGCCTGCTGGGTCTGACGCCAAGACTGAAGGAACGCGCCGGGGGTGGCTGGCACCACGCCGGAGGTGGCGCGGGCGAGGTCGAGGTAACGATCGCCATCAAGCAGGGCAGCGCGTCCGTTGACGGTAGCGATGCGCATCAGGTCTTCTCCAGGTTGTTCAGGCCGCCGTGCGGCATCTCGTCACCCAAGTACGCCGCGGAGAGCGCTTCCTCGTCGGCGAAGTCGTCGGGTATTCCTCGGGCGATGACTCGGCCGCCTCTCATGACCAGCACGTAGTCGGCCAGGGCCAGCGCCCGGCTGGTGTGCTGCTGAACCAGCACCAGGGTCGAGCCCATGGCGCTGACGTCCCGGATCCGATCGAAGATCTCGTCGCACAGCACCGGGGCGAGTCCGAGCGTGGGTTCGTCCAGCAAGAGCAGATCGGGCTCGCCCATGAGCGCTCGCCCGATGGCCAGCATCTGCTGCTCACCACCGGAAAGAGTCCCGGCGAGCTGTCGTCGTCGCTCGGCCAGCCGAGGGAACAGCTGGTATATCTCCGATGACCGGTCCCGGCGCTTCCCCCAGCCGCCGAGCCGCAGGTTGTCGGCGACGGTGAGGCCACCGAAGACGTGCCGTCCCTCCGGCACATGGCCGACACCCGCCGCCCGAACCCGAGCCGCGTTCTGGGGCAGGCTCCGACCGCGGAAACGGATGCTGCCGCGGTAGGGCGCCGCTCCACAGATCGCCTTGATCGTGGAGGTCTTGCCGGCACCGTTGGCGCCGAGCAGGGACACCACCGCCCCCTCCTCGACCGTGAAATCAACCTCGTGCACGGCCTGTACGGCGCCGTAGTGCACGGAGAGGCCACGAACTTCAAGCAGTGTCATGCCGCGCCACCCAGGTAGGCCTGGACGACGCGAGGGTCCCGGCGTACATCAGCGGGTGACCCGGAGCTGATCACCGAGCCGAAGTCCAGCACGACCAGGTGCGAGCACAGGGACATGACCATGTCGATGTCGTGCTCGATCAGCAGGACCGTGGCCCCGTCGTCGGCCATCTGCCGAATGACGTGGGCCAGGGCACGGCGCTCACGGTCGTCGAGACCGGCTGCTGGTTCGTCCAGAAGCAGGAGCTGCGGCATGGCCGCCCAGGCGCGCGCCATCTCCACCTGCTTACGCTGCCCGTAGGACAGCTCTCCAGCGGGCACGTCCAGGAGAGTCGTGATGCCCAGACGTTCGGCGGCGCCGGTCACTGTGTCACGCTGGCGGCGTTCCTGAGCACGTACGGCAGAGCCCCGCACGATCGCGGCCAGCAACCCGGCCGAAGCGGTTCGCCGTGTGCCCAGCGCGATGTTCTCTGCCACGGAGGACTCCTCCAGCAGCTCTAGGTTCTGGAAGGTGCGGATCACGCCGCGGGCGGCCAGGTCCGTCGGCGCTTGGCCGAGCAGTTGATCGCCGTTGAACGTGGCCGCGCCAAGGTCTGGCTTGACCCACCCGCTCAGGCAGGACAAGAGGGTCGACTTCCCAGCGCCGTTCGGTCCTATGACGCCGGTCACCTCCCCGGGCTGCGCCCGGAAGGAGACTTCTTGGAGGGCGCGCACTCCGCCGAAGGAGTGCGCCAGCCCGGATACCTCAAGCATGTTCGGCCTCATCCCGGTGCCGCAGGCGCCGGAGTCGGGCCTGGACCATCCCGACTACACCGCCCCGCAAGAACATGACCGCCAACAGGAGCGCCACGCCGTACCAGAGCTGGAGGTTGGACGTCTGGCCGGTCAACCACTCCTGCAAGGCGACGACGGCCACCGCCCCGACGACTGCGCCGGCGACCGACTCCACGCCACCGATCACGACCATCATCAAGAAGGTGATGGACAGTGTCAGGGAGAAGCTGCTGGTGCCGACCGCCCCCAAGTGGTGCGCCAGCAGGGCTCCGCACAGGCCGGCATACCCTCCGGCCACGGCGAAGCTCCATACGCGGACGCGACGTGTGCGGACGCCGTACGCGCTGGCGGCAGGCGGCGACTGCCGGTAGGCGCGCAGGTCTTGGCCCCACCGCGAGGACAGGATCCGGCGGGCCAGCAGCACCGCGACGACCAAGACCGCCAGGCAGACGTACCAGAAGCGCAGCGAGGTGTTGATGATGAGGCTGCCGATGGCTGGTGATGGTGGGTTCAGACCGAGCGCACCCCCGAACAGCGCCGGGTCGCCGACGCCGAAGGCGGACCATCGGTTGATCACCTCGGGTAGGGCCACGGCGAATCCGAAAGTGGCGATCGCCAGGTACGGTCCGTCCAGCTTCAGGAACGGGTATCCCAGGGCCAGCCCGACGAGCATCCCGATAGCCGTCGCCAGCGGGAGTGCCAGCCAGAAGGAGACGTCCGCGCGAATCATCAACAGGGATGCCCCATAGGCGCCGACGCACACCAGCCCCGCGTGACCCAGCGAGATCATCCCGCCATGGCCGACCAGGACGGTGAGCCCGATCGACCCGATGGCATAGATCGCCATCAGGCACAGCACGTAGGTCCGGTACTCGCCCAGCGCCGGAGGCACCAGGACTGCGAGGGCCAGGACGACCAGGCCCGCCGCGTTCCGCCGCGTCGCGGTCATAGCTTGACCTTCGGCGCGCTACCGAAGAGCCCCTGCGGGCGGACCACCAGCGCCAGAACCAGGACAAGGAAGACGAACGGCGTGGCGAGCTGGGTAGAGACGTACCCCGCGACCAGGCTCTCTCCCACTCCGAGCAGCAGACCAGCGGTGATGGCGCCGCTCACCGAGGTGAGCCCCCCGACCACGGCGCCGGCAAGGGCCTTGGTGAGTACGTCGATCATCATGTTCACGTTGAGGTAGACGATCGGGGCGATCAGCACTCCGGCCAACACGCCTGCCATCCCGGCGACCGCCCACACGCTCCACACGATTCTGCGGACCGGAAGACCGGCGAGCTCCGCGGACTCCCGGCTCTCCGACACGGCCCGCATGGCGGCCCCCAGTCGGGTGAACCGGAACATCGCGGCCATGATCAGCGTGAGGCCGGCGACGACCACCAGGACGAGGATCGACTGCCGGCTCATGACAAGCCCGAACGCCTCGATCGGCGGTCCGGTGACCAACGCCGGGAACTCGTGGGTTTCCTCACCGAAGACCGCCAGGGTCAGTCCGTTGAGGGCCAGGAACAGCGCCACGGTCGCCATCACTTCGGTGAGATGCGTCCGGCGCCTCAGCCCCGAGAGAACGAAGGCTTCGATGCAGGGGCTGGCCACCGCTCCCACCAGCAGCCCGATCAGGAGCGCCAGCGGCAGCGGCAACCCTGCGGACCAGCAGGCGAAGACAACGAACGTCCCGAACGTCGCCAACTCCCCATGGGCGAAGTTGATGACTCCTGAGGCCCGGTAGATCAGCACGATACCGATGGCCATGGTGGCGTAGATACCGCCGGAGACGAGCCCCGACGCGACGTACTGCATCATGTGCCGCTCCCAGCCCTCGAACTCATTTGCCGACCGGCTTTCCCTGCGGGTCGAGGAAGTCGGAGATCGACTTGAAGGACCCGCTCTGGACTTCGACGATCTCCTGAGCGTTGACGGCTTGGTGGTCGGTCGCCGACATTGTGATCGGAGGCGTCAGCCCGGTGTCGAAGCCGCTCAGGGACTCCATCGCCTTGAGGAACGACTCGCAGGTCAACGACTGCCCTGCCTTGTTCAGGCTCTCCACGATGGTGGTGGCCGAGGCCCATCCGAGCATGGTGTAGGCGTCGATCTTGACCCCCGGCTGGTACTTCTCCATGGCGGCCTGGTGCTGCTGCAGAGCCGGACCCTCGGAGTCGGCCGACGGGTAGTAGTTCGCGAAGAGCGTTCCCTCGGCGAGTTTGGGGTCCACCAGATCGAAGAGCTGGACACTGAAACCGATGTTCGAGACCAGCAGGGTCGGGTCGTAGCCGATCTTGCTGCCTTCCTGCAACACCTTGGCCACCACGTCCGTGCGACCGAACATCACGACCGTGTCAGCGCCCGAACGCCGCAGGTTCAGTACCTGGCTGCCCACACTCTGTGCGGCGACGTCGAAACGCTCCACGGCCACCGGCTCGATCCCGATGGACTTCGCCTCCGCGAGGAAGGGGTCCACCCACTCGGTGCCGGCGTCGTCCGCCTGGGCGAGCACCGCGACCGATTTGCCCTTGCCCTTGTCGGCGAGGTAATGGGCGAACATGCGAGCCTCGTCCGGGTAGACGGGCTGGAATCCGAAGACCAGCGGCTTGAGCGGTTCGGCCCACGTTCCAGACCCGGACACCGGGAACAGGAACGGCACCTTGGCACTCTTGACATAGTCGACGACGCCGTGGCCCGCAACGGTCCCGACGACGCCGGTGAGGGCGAAGACCTTGTCCTGCTCGACCAGCCGACGAGCGTTCGCGGCCGTCCGGTCCGGCGCTCCCTGGTCGTCGTAGCTCTTGTAGTCGATCTTGCGACCGTTGACGCCGCCGTTGTCATTGATCGACTGGAAGTAGGCTGACCGGCCCGCGTCGATCGGCTTGGTGACCGCCAGCGGACCCGAGAACGGAAGCGAAGCCCCGATCGAGATCGACTTATCTGTGATCCCTTGTGTCACGCAGGCGGCGGTGGCGCCGTTTCCGGGAGATGCCGCGTCACCGTCGCCCGCGTTTCCGCAGGCCGTAACGGTGAGCAGGGTGACTACTGCTGCGGCCCCAAGTTTCATGTTCATCTGAGCTTCCTTCCAACTGTTATAACTTATAACATGGCCCTGTGGTCAAAGGAAGAGCGCTGTTTCCGCGCATGGCACCGCCGGATCCAGAGGGGTTGCCGACCGAAACGAGGGAGTTGCTCGAGGCCTGCCGAGCACGTTCTGGGTTACCGCAGACACCGTTCATCTACGGTGTGCTCGCGGTTCACCCAGCACTGCTTTCCCGGCTGGTCGGAGCGGGACTCGGTCGGATGCCAGACGCCTTGCTGGCGCCGGCTGATCGTGAACTGCTGGTGCTGCGTACTCTTCGCAACTGCGGCGGCGAGTACGAGTGGACTCATCACGTACGTCAGGCGCCCGGTCGCGGGTTGGATACGGATGGCGTACGTCTGGCCCGGGACGGCGCGCACGACGACGGCAGCCGCGAGGCTTTGTTGGTGCTCGCCGCGGACGACCTCCACAGCGAACACACCTTGTCCGCGCAGACTTGGCAGCGGCTCGAGAAGCACCTGAGCCACGCCGAGATTCTCGAACTAGTGGTCCTGGTGGGCTTCATTCGCGTCTTCGCCCTGGTGGGGAACGCGTTGTGCCTGCCGCTGGAGCCGTGCATGCAGGAACGTGTCGACCGGCCCTGGCCGGTGGAGGTGAAGCCCGAATGAGTACAGAAACGACGTACCAGGGACTCGTGGTCCGCGGGCTCGCCACGTTTTCTGACCGGCCGGCTCTCGTCGACGGGGACGTCAGGTTGAGCGGTCGGCAGCTTGACGCCCGGGTCGCCCAGATGGTGCAGGCTTACCGGGATAACGGCCTGCGGACGGGTGACCGCGTGGCACTGCTGGGCGCGAACTGTGCGGACTATGTGGTGGCGCAACTGGCCGCGGTGGCGCTGGGGGTGACGTACACGGGTCTGCACCCGTTGGCCTCCGTCCCTGAGCTCGCCTCGGTGTTGCGCACCCTCGCACCCGAAGCGCTGGTCTTCGTTCCCGACAGCTCTGCCACAGTCGCAAAGGTGCGCGACCATCTGGGCCGGCATGAATGCCGGTTCTTGTCCCTGGGCCCCGGTGAGATCGGCGTCGACCTCTGCGAGCGTCGCGACGAACAGGACACGACGTCCTCGACGTCATCCCTGTGGGTTCCGGTTTCTGCCGATCATGTGCCATCGATCTCTTTCACGGGCGGCACGACTGGGCGCTCGAAAGGGGTACTGCGTTCACAGCGGTCGTTGGCGTGCTCGGTGACCACCATGATGGCCGAATGGGACTGGCCCGCGGAGCTGCGGTTCCTGGCGGCCGCGCCGCTCAGCCATGCCACGGGGTCGATGGTTCCCGCGGTCCTTCTACGTGGCGGGTGCGTGCACATTCGCGCCGGCTTCGACCCGATGGCTGTGGTGAAGCAGATTCGCCGCGAGAAGATTACCTCGACCTTCCTGGTCCCCACCATGCTGTACCGCCTGATCGATCTCCCATCGTCCGTCGACGCCGACCTGGCCAGCCTCCGCCACGTCATGTACGGTGCGGCCCCGATGTCTCCCGGCCGTCTGGCCGAGGCGATTCGAAGATGGGGGACGATCTTCAATCAGCTCTACGGGCAGGTCGAGGCTCCGAACACCATCGCCACCCTGCATGTCGCCGACCACCGTCTCGATGTCCCAGGGCGACTGGCCAGTTGCGGCCGGCCCACATTGGCCAACGAGGTCCGACTGATGGACGAGAACGGCTACCCGGTTCCTTCGGGCATGCCGGGGGAGATCTGCGTGCGTGGCCCATTGGTGATGGACGGGTACCTCGACGACCCAGACGCCACCCGCGACGCGTTCCGTGACGGGTGGCTGCGCACCGGGGACATGGCCACCAGCGACGCTGACGGATTTCTCACGATCGTTGACCGCCGCAAGGACGTGATCGTCTCGGGGGGATTCAACATCTTCGCCGGGGATGTCGAACGCTCACTCGCGATGCATCCCGCGGTGTCGGAGGCCGCGGTCATCGGCACCCCCGACGACCTGTGGGGAGAAGCCGTGACCGCCTACGTCGTGCTCCGCGAACCCGCGCTGGACCCGCGCGAGCTCGTCGCACACGTGCGTGCCGACCGCGGCTCGGCATGGGCTCCCAAGCACATTCACATCGTGGACGCGCTGCCCCTGACCCCGCTCGGGAAGCCCGACAAGCCCGCCCTCCGTCGCCGCCACTGGCCGGTCGACGGCAGGGCGGTCAACTGAGGACCGGCTCGGAGGTGTTGGAGATGAAACTTTTGGACATCGGTTCCGGCTTCCTTTCCATCGCGGGGGCAACAGTGCTCGCGGTGCTCGTAATAGCCAGGGCGCAGGCTGCCGGTCGCGGCATGGCCACTCCGAGCGGACAGGGGACACAACAATGAAGAGGGACGCCGTAATCGCGGCAGCTGTGCGCACACCGATCGGACGTCGAAACGGCAGCCTGAGTGCCATTCATCCGGCCGACCTGACCGCGCACGTCCTCAATGCGGTGCTTCATGAGACCGGCCTAGAGCCAGACGTCGTGGAAGACGTGATGTGGGGATGTGTCACCCAGATCGGCGACCAGTCCAGCAACGTCGGGCGCATGGGGCTACTCGCCGCCGGTTGGCCTGTGCGGATCCCCGCCATGACCGTCGACCGTGCCTGCGGCTCCAGCCAGCAGGCGCTACACCTCGCGGTCGCGACCGTCCTGTCGGGTATGCAAGACCTAGTCGTCGCCGGCGGTGTCGAGTCGATGAGCCGGGTTCCCCTGGGTTCTGCCCGGGCTGTCGGGGAGCCCTATGGCAAGACCGCCCTGGACCGCTTCGGGGTCCCTGAGTTCAGCCAAGGGACAGGAGCCGAACTCATGGCCGAGCGCTGGCAGCTCTCGCGCTCTGAGCTCGACGAGTTCGCGGCTCGGTCCCACGAGCTGTCGACCCGTGCCTGGGATGCCGGCGCATTCACGGCCCAAACCGTGCCCGTGCCGACCCCAGGGGGGTCCGTCACCCGCGACGAAGGGATCCGCCCTGGCACGACGGTCGAGACCCTGGCCGGTCTACGCCCGGTCTTCCGTCCCGATGGCGTCATCCACGCCGGGAACGCCTCCCAGATATCCGACGGCGCGGCGGCGTTGATCGTGACCACCTCGGAGCGAGCGCATCAACTGGGGCTCACCCCGCTGGCGCGTTTCCATACGGGAGTGGTGGTCGGGGATGACCCAGTCATGATGTTGGGCGCGCCCATACCGGCCACCGAATTGGCCCTGCGACGTTCTGGACTCAGCATCGACGACCTGGGCGCGTACGAGGTCAACGAGGCCTTCGCCCCGGTGCCGTTGGCTTGGCTGCGCGAAACCGGCGCGGATATGTCACGACTGAACCCTCTCGGTGGGGCGATCGCGGTGGGGCACCCGCTTGGCGCTTCGGGCGCCATCCTTGTGACTCGCCTTGTTCACCATCTCCGCGATCAAGGGCTCCGTTTCGGGTTGGTGACAATGTGCGAAGCCGGCGGTATGGCCAATGCGACGGTGCTGGAGTGCCTTCGCTGAGGCAAAGAACCCGCTGACCCCAGCCGTGGCCACGATGTCCTTGCGCCGTACACCGATCGGCAGACGCCGCGGTCAGGGTGTCCTTGATGAGCCGGTTCGTTCCTTCGGCACGGGCGTTGGTGATGCCCGTGGTGATGAACGCGAGCGTCTCGGGCCACCACTCGGAGATGGTCTCAGCGATCCTGGCCAGCTTGGGGATGTCGGCGTTCCCGCACCAGGAGTAGAAGCGGAACAGCCGGCGAGAGATCACCGAGCGTGGGCCTGGTCGCGGGCGCAGGCCAGCAGCGAGCGGAGTTCCTCCTTGGTGATCCAGGCGGTGAGGATCTGTCCGGTCGGCTCGTGGTCGATCAGGTCGTTCCACATCCGCACGAAGGCGTGGTCGGACAGGCGTTCGCGGGCGCGGAGCAGCCGTCGGCGGTTGGCCCATTCGGGGTCGGTGGCGCTTCCGCGCCTGCCGCTCCTGGGAGCGTTCGATATGCACCAGCCGTCCCGGTCCGGTCCCTGCTTCGGCGACGCGCTCCACCTTCACGACCGCGATTTCCGGCCTGCCGAAAAGGATCGAAGTACTGTCGTCCACAGCCCGTGGCCCCCATCCACTGAAACTGTCGTGATCAACAGCCAGTGTCGTGGGGTCACGGGCTTCTGCCTGTCAGGCCACGCCCACATATCTCCCCGTCAAGATCGAAGAGCCCCTTATCCTGCGCCTGGTCCGGGAGAACCCGTCCTGGGGTATCGGCGGGTGCACGGCGAGTAGACCACGCTCGGCATCAAGGTGGCTGCGTCCACGGTTTGGGAGATCCTCAAGCAGGAAGGTCCTTGATCCGGCTCCCGAGCGGACGTCCACGTCGAAGAGCCTCTTTTTGGGGCTCCTGGCATTCATCCGCACGTCTGCACGAGCGTGCCTGTTCCTGTCCGGGAAAGCTCTAATGTCCGAGTCGATCTCGGTGAGAAAACGTTACTGCGCGCCCGCCTACGATGGTGCGATCAACCGTGATCGACGCAACCTCCTCGGGGCGTACTGAGAACGGGTCGGCATCGAGGACGACCAGGTCGGCGAGCCGTCCCGGAGCGATGGTTCCTTTCTCGTTCTCTTCACTGACGCCGCGCGCGGCCCAACTGGTGAACATGCGTACTCCTTCCAGTATCGAGGTCCTGTGTGGCGATGGTCGGCCGTCCGGCGTCAAACGCGCTGCGGCTGCAGAGATGTTGTTGAGGGGGGCGACGCCCTCGGGGACCGTCCCCGTCGAGTCACTCGCGCCGATGATTCGATGGCCGGCATCGATCAGACTGCGCAGTGGCTGGAAGTACGGTCGGTGCGTCTCGGCCGACATCGCGAAATGCGGAGTGGCCACCAGCCCGACCGAGGCGCGAGCGGCCAGCCCGGCATCGGCGACGTCCATGTAGTCAGCACCGTGTTCGATGCGATGCCGCACTCTCGACGGCCGGGTGGCGTCCTGGCGTGCTCCGATCACCGAGTTGCACGCCATCCGCACTGCTTCTGGCGTGACCGCATGCATCATCACCTGAATGCCGGCCGCATCCGCCTTGCGGATGAACTCCGTCAGTTGCGCCAGCTCCCATTTCGAGTCGTCCCGCTCCACCCCGTAGGCATCAGCGCCTTCGCCGTCGACGAAGATCTTGACACCGCCGAAACGCAACCGGTCGTCTCCGAAGCCGGACTCCGGACCCCATGAGATGACGTCGTCGAGTGTCGCCGTCCGCGGGACGTGCACGTAGAACCGGACGCGAAACGGCAGCTCGCCCGATCGCGCCAGCCGATGGAGGGCTCTGACGTCCTCGCTCGAGGTCGGAATGGTGCTCAGGCTGGTCGTGCCAGCTCGCGAAAACAGCGGGATCGAGTGAGCGCGGAGCGAGGCGACGACGTCTTCCGCGCTGGCTGTCGGCAAGCGATCCCAGACCTCGGTGAAAACCCCGGTCATGCCGTTCGCGTCTGTGTCGACACTGATCCACCCCGGCAGCCGAGACGGATCATCGAGTCCGAGCGCGTGAATCGCGGCGGAGTTCAAGCAGGCGACATGCAGCCCGGCTAGGACGACAAGTGGCTGGCCGGGGCTCACCCTGTCGAGTTCGTCCTTATGCGGAAGTCGTCCATCGACGACTTTGCGCTGCAGCCCGAACGAACTGCGAGCGATGATCCAGCCATCCGGCTTGTCGTGGCGGGCACGTTCGAGGAACGCATAGATGTCGCCGAGGCTTCGATACGGTGGCGTATGCACCGCCAGATGATTGTCGAGGGACGCGACAGTCAGTTCCAGGTGGCAATGGCCGTCGATGAAGCCGGGAAGGACATACTTCCCGTCCAGGTCGACGGCATCATCCACCTGCTCGTCGTCGAAGCTGTGCGGATCGCCGACGTCGGCGATCCGATGACCCGCTACGATCAGATCCGCGAGTCGCGGAGCCTGGTCCTCGCCGACGAGCACACTCGCGCCCCTCAGGAGAATTCGTGGATCGGTCATGCCGCCGCCTCTCCGTCATCGACCAGGACGGCCCGACCCGGATCCCAACAGACGGAAACGTTGTCCCCCCGAGAGAAACGGGCCTCCGAACTCGCACTTTCGCGGAGTTGCCCACTCGATCCGTCCAGGTAAGAAACCATGATGCTTCGGAAGGATCCGAAGTAGGAGATGTTCGTGATCAGCGCCGAGACCTGGTTCTCGTCCGGTCGCGCCTCGTCCGCCTGGCGAACGAGGAGATTTTCCGGACGGACAACGATTGCGGCGGACTTGGTTGCCGGCGCCCCACCGTTGAACCGCAGTGGGACTCCGGCGAATTCGAGAGTCTGCGCGGATGTCACACGGCCGCGGAAGACATTCGATTCACCGAGGAACTGCGCGGCGAAGAGCGACCTTGGCTGCTCGTAGAGCTCGGACGGCGTGCCGACCTGCAGGATGCGCCCCTCGTTGAACAGCACGATTCTGTCGGAGAGTCCGAGCGCCTCGTTCTGATCGTGGGTGACAAAAAGGAATGTCGTTCCGACTTCGCGGTGGATGCGACCGATCTCCACCTGCATCTGGTCGCGAAGCGCCTTGTCAAGGGCACTGAGCGGTTCGTCCATCAGAAGCACCGGCGGCTGATAGACCAGCGCCCTGGCTAGCGCTACGCGTTGTTGCTGGCCTCCGGAGAGCTGTTTAGGCCTTCGATCTTCGAGCCCGCCCAGCCGGACCATCGTGAGCACATCGTTGATCCGCTTCGAGACCTCGTGCTTCGAAAGACCTCTGCCATGAAGTCCGAACGCCACGTTGTCCCGTACGCTCATATGAGGAAAGAGCGCGTAGTTCTGAAAGACGATGCCGAGGTTCCGTTTGCTCGGGGGGACCTTGGTCACGTCACGGCCGCCGATCTCGATGCTTCCAGAGGTCGGACGGACGAAACCTGCGATCGTGTTCAGAGTTGTCGTCTTCCCCGACCCAGAGGGGCCGAGGAAAGTCACGAACTCTCCGCCCTCGATCGTCAGCGACGCGTTGTCGATGCCGATCGTCCCGGATCGGAACCGTTTGGTCACGGACCGGAGCCTGACTCCGCTGCTGTTCGTCGACATCAGGAAGAAGCCCCCTTGGGTCTGCGGTTTCGGACGATCACGGGGAGAAGGACGACCATGGTGGTCAGGGCGAGAATCACGGTCGACACGGCTGCGATGGTCGGGTCGACTTGATTCGTCACGCTCACGAACATCTCGATCGGCAACGTACGGATGACTGGCGACTGCAGGAAGCTCGCGGCGACGACCTCGTCGAACGAGGTCACAAAGGAGAAGAGCGCACCGGCGCCGACACTGGGAGCGATCGCGGGAAGCGTCACACGCGCGAAGGTTCTCCAGGCGCCGGCGCCAAGGCTGGCCGCCGCGCGCTCAAGCGCCGGATCCGTGGAACTGAGACTCGACAAGACGGTCACGACCACGAACGGAAGCGCCAGGACCGTGTGAGCGAGGAGGAACCCCTGCAGGTTGCCCGTCAGGTGCCAGCGAAGGTAGGACGCATAGATGGCGACGGCGGAGACAATGCCAGGAATGATCATCGGAGCCACCAGAATTCCGGTCACGACCGCTCCGACGCGGCCGGGATACCGATGGATGCCGAGCGCTGCGGCGGTGCCGAGCAGGGTGCAGATCACCATCACGAGAACGCCGAGAAGAATCGACGTACCGATCGCCGACCACCAGCGCGGGCTGGAGACGATGTTCTCGTACCACTTCAGCGACAGGCTGGACGGTGGAAACGTGAAGCTCTGCTTCGCCGAGAACGAGATCGGCACGACCGCGAGCAGCGGAGCGACCAGCAGGACGGCGACGAGGGCGGCCCAGATCCAGAGCCCCCAGCCACCACGAGTGTTCTCACTCATCGTTGCGGCCTCCGGAATCAGGCGAACCCAGCAGCAACCGTGCGCCGGCGCCCGCGACGAGCAGCAGAACAGCCGTGATGACGAGGAGCAGGACCGAGATGGCACCCGCGCCGGCGAAATCGAGCAGGGTTCCCACCTTCGTCTCGATGAGCTGTCCGATCAGCGACTGCTGAGGTGAACCGATGAGCCGGGGAGTCACCCAGAACCCGATACTGAGGACGAACACGATCACGCATCCGGCCGCGACCCCCGGCATCGACAACGGCACGAAAACTCGGACCAACGCGCGGAACTTCGAGGCGCCCATCGAATGCGCCGCGCTGAGCAGCCGGCGATCGATCCGCACCATCGTGTTGAACAGCGGAAGCACCATAAACGGGAGCAGCACCTGGGTCATGGCGATGGTCACGCCCACCTGCGAACCGAGAAGCGGAACGCCTCCGAGACCGATCGACGACAGGAGAGTCGCGACGATTCCGCGTGGCTGAAGGAGCACGATCCAGGCGAAGGTCCTCGCCATGAGGCTCGACCAGAACGGCAGGAGCACGAGAAAGAGCAGAAGAGCTCGCACGCCAGGACCGGACAGGCTCATCAGATACGCGTACGGGTAGGCAAGAACCAAGGTCACCGCGGTGACCAGGGCCGCGACCACCAACGTGCGCACGAGGATCGTACGTGTGGTGCCGTCGGCGAAGAGGGAGACGTACTGCGAGACTCCCGGCTCCGGTTCGAGGAAGCTGCGCGCGGAGAGCGCGATCACCGGGTAGACGAAGAAGACGAGGACGACCGCGAGCGCGGGCAGCATCAAGAGCAAAGCAGAGGTTCGTCTACTTCGTCCGCTCAGGCGGCGGGCGGTAGCGGCCATCGTGGCTCCTCCCTTCTCCAGACGACGCGCCCTCCGACGATGGTGAGCTCCGCCTCGAGATTTCGCAGAGCCGCCGGCTCGAGGCGTCGCGGGTCGTCGGCGTAGACCGCGCAGTCGCCGAGCATGCCCACTCCGAGCGCTCCGAGACGGTCCTCTCTGAAGCCGGCTATCGCCCCGAACTCGGTGTAGGTCCGAATGGCCTCGTCGATCCCCACCGCCTGTCCGGGCGCCACGAGGTGTCCGTTCCGATTCGTGCGTTCCAGCATCGCGGCCACGCCGAACCACGGGTTCGTCGCGAAGGGCTGGGTGCCTCCGGTGTCCGAGTTGCCCGGTGGCCGCAGTCCGGCGTCGAGCAGTGTCCGGTACGCGTAGACGCCCCGCCCGCCGTCCGCGTGGATGAAGCCGGCGGTGGGAACCGGCACAACGCCGAGCTCGCGGAGCCGACGGACCAGATCCTCGTCGATCCACCGGTTGGCGACATGCTCCAGGCGAGTCCTGCGGTCACCGGGGCCCGCCACACGTCCCGCCTCCTCGATGGCGTCCAGGGCCAGGCGCTGGGCGAGGTCCCCGATCGCATGGATCCATACCTGAACGCCGGAGCGGTGCGCGACGGACAGAGCATGGAGGGTGTCGGTGTAGCGCCAGGTGCTGATCCCCCACCGGCTCGGCGTCTTCGAGAGATGCGACGAGTCGAATGACGCGGTGTCGTCACCATCCATGAAGAGTTTGAAGCCGCCGAACCAGAGATCGTCGTTCCCGAACCCGCTCATGAGGCCGATGTCGGCCAGTTGCTCGACCGACCCGAGGATCGCGTTCAGTCCCGGAGCGACGGTGAGCGTCATGCTGATCCGAGTGGGAAGCGCGCGAGCGGCGCTCAGGTCCTGGTAGGAACGCACGCCGTCCGCGGTGGCCGGCAACTCGTAGACGCACGTCACGCCATGTCGCGCGAAGGAGAGGCGGAGCTCTTCCCTGAGCATCTCGCGTAGCCTCGCGCGATCAGGGGAGGGCACGGGAAAGAGGTGGTAGCCCTCCTCCACGAGTCCCGTGGGAAGCCCGTCGGCGCCGAGCTCCACGAGGGTGCCCGTCGGGGACGTGTAGCCGCGGCCCATCCCGGCCCGGGACAGCGCCGCCGAGTTGGCGCTGAGCCGGTGCATGCTTTCGCGGACCAGGATCGGGATCTCGCTGGAGATGCCGTCGAGTTCTGAGCGATTCGGCAGTTTCTGCCCGAATGTTCCTTGGGCGATGATCCATCCTCCGGAACCGGCTCCTCCGGTCTCGAGGTGGTGCCGTACTCGCACCAGAGTTTCGTCGGGCGAGAGACCGCGCACATCCAGCCAATCGCGGCTGAGTGCGCAGAATTCGACATGGGTGTGCGCATCGATCAGACCGGGCAGCACCACCGCCCCGTCGAGGTCCACGATCTCTGTGCCGGGCGGAGTGCGCTGCAAGATTTCGGCCGTGGTTCCGACAGCGCGTACGACGCCGTCTTCGATGAGGATGGCTTCCCCGTCGGGAGTGGTGGAGTGAAGAGTGATGACAGAGCCGTTAACGAGAGCGATCGTGTTCAAGGGGTCATTTCTCCAGGCGTGTTTGAGAACGGGATCCGCCGACGGGAAATCTGTCCGTCGGCGGACGTCTATTCCGTCAGCCGGCGGTCCACGCGATCCAGCGCTTCATGACCTCGTCCTGGTTTTTCCCCCACCAGGCGTTGTCGATCTGCCATGACAGGTCTCGATGCTCAGCCCGCGACGAATCCCAATCCGATCGCGCCTCGTCGAGCTTCGGCGTCGCGGTCAGGTTGGCGGCGCCGTACGCGATCGATTCGGCCCATCGCGTCTGCGGCTCCTTGGAGACCACGTAGTCGATGAACTTCTGGGCGGCAGCCTTGTTCGGTGAGCCCTTGACGATGGCGAGAGACGCCCAGTGATAGGCGTTGTCCTGCCAGACAGGCGCGTACGGAGCGCCGTTCTTCACTGCCTCGTACCCGCGGCCGGACCAGACGAGGATCATGTCGGCGCGCTGCTGCTCCATGATCTGGACCTGTTCGGCGCCCGACGACCAGAAGATCGCCCCGTTCTTGACGCGGTCGAGGACCTTGAAGGCTCGGTCGTAGTCGAGGGGATAGAGACTCTTCCGGTCGACGCCGTCCGCGATGAGTGCCAGCTCCAGGTTTCCTTCGCCGGGATTGTTGTCCATCGCCCGGACGCCTGGGAAGTTCGTCGTGTCGAAGAAATCCTTGATGGAGGTCGGAGGGTTGTTTCCGTACTTGTTCCGGTTGTAGGCGATCACGTACGAGTACGTGTCGATGGGAACGCCGCATTCCTCGACGGTTCCCGGGGCGAATTCATTCTTGTCGATGTTGCTCAGGTCGAGCTTCTCGAAGTACTTGCCGCAATAGGCGGGAACTTCCTGTTGGCCCGCCAGGTAGACGTCCCATGTGGGGTCGCCGGATTCGACCATGACCTTGAGTTTCGCCGGATCGACGGGACTCTCCACGGTGACCTTGATCCCGCTCTCCTTCTCGAAGGGCTTGATCATGGACGACTCCTGCGCGTCCTGGAACGCGCTTCCGTACGTGACGAAGGTGAGTCGGCCCGCTCCGCTCGAACTGTCGGAGGGCTCCGTGGTGCTGCATCCGGCAAGCAGCGCCGCCACCGCAGAGGCGGCGAACACCGTCTTCCTGACCTGGTGCTCCTTCATACGATCTCCTGGGGGTGAGATTGCGGATTCGAATGTGACGTGCTCATCTCTGAAACCGAGATGCGAATCGGCGTTTCAGCTGGAAATGACGACCGCGGCATCGCGCAGGCCGGCGGCATCCAGGGCCCGATCGACCGCCTCGCGCTGGTGGGCGAGGAGTTCTTGCTCAGGGGTCGAGCCGTGAATTCCGTACGGATCTGTGATGGCGACCTGCGAATCAAGCAGAGTCGCCACGACGTACGCGCCGCAGATCGGCGCGTAGAGAGGGGAATATCCGCCCTCCTGAGCGAAGACGAGACGGCCCGAGCAAAGGTCATCCGCTGCATGCATGAGCATCGCTGTCATCTCGCTGAACGAGCCGGCAGTGAGCGCCATCTGGCTGCTCGGGTCGAGAAACGCTGCGTCGTAGCCGCAGGCGACGATGATGAGCTCTGGTCTGAAACGCGTCAGCGCGGGAACGACGAGCCTTTCGAAGGCGTAGCGATACGCTCCCGCGCCGCTCCCGGCAGGTAACGGAATATTGATGGTGGCGCCCTGCCCTCGACCTTCTCCGGTCTCGGCGATGCTTCCGGAATCGACCGGATAGAGACGATCCTGGTGCAGACTGATGGCGAGCACGTCGGCGTCGTCGTAGTAGATCGACTGCGTGCCGTTCCCGTGATGCACATCCCAGTCCACGACCGCTACACGCCGAACTCCGAAATCGGCTCGAGCCTGTTCGATCGCCAGCGGAATATTCGCCAGAAGGCAGTAACCGCGAGCCCGGTGGCGTTCCGCGTGGTGGCCAGGTGGGCGCACCAGAGCGTAGGCTCTTGTGACTTCGCCGCTCAGGACCGCCCCCACTGCCGATGAGACGCCGCCTGCACTCGCTTTCGCGATCTCGAAGGCTCCGCGTCCGAAGCCCGCGAAGTCGCCCAATTCGCCGCCGCGTTCGCAGGAGAGCGTGCGGAAGGCTTCGATGTAGTCGCTGGTGTGCACCCGCTCGAGCTCGACATCATCGATATGGTTGGGCTCGAGCGGACGCATGGCGTCACGAAGCCCTGTCCGGGTGAGAAGGTTGAGGAGTCGACGACGCGGCTCGGGCGTCTCGAGTTGAGCACCTGGTTCCACGTCAGGTCCGAAGTCGACGATCGATTCGTGCCAGAAGTAGCTCTCGTGAGTTACGAATCCGACTCGCGAGTCGGCGCCCGACGAAGTAGTGCCCATTGCGTTGCCCCTCTCTGGTGGCTCCGAAGCCATAAGATGCAGCTCGACCCGCCGAGCGACGAACTGGTTCCGGTTGATGAGCAGATAAGACGGCGTCTCGTTTAGTGAGTCATGTGTAATGGGTGAGGCGGCGAGGAAAGCGCAGAACAGGCGGCCGCGGCGCTCGTTTCGGATGGTCAGGCGGCGGTAGCGATCAGCCGGGCCACCGTGCGCTTGATAAGCCGTCGGTGTTGGCCGAGCTTTTCGGGGATTCGATCCCATTGCCGGCGATGCGGGGGACGATCCAGCCCGCCTGCCCGGTCGGACAGCGCTTGGAACTTGGTGCCGGATTTGCCGCGGTCGACCGGGTTGGGCCCGGCGGGCAGCCCCCCTTACGGCCCGGACGGATGCTCCGTCGAGGACCGCGTGGGATCAGTTGTTCATTTCTAGGCTGCACAGTTCGGCGGCACAGCGGGATGGAGCCGACGCCACAGCCCGGACTGGCTCCGCTCGGTGAATCGGTGACGCACGGTGGGCACCGTGGCCCCGAACCAGGGCGGTAGATGCCGCCAGGCGCACCCGCTGGTCAACACGAACACGATGGCGGTGAACACTGCCCGATCGTCCACTCGGGACGTCCCGCAGCCATGCGGATGCGGCTTCGCCAGTGGGATCAGCGGCTCGACCAACATGCGCAACCCGTCCGGCACGGACCATGATCTTGCCCGCGCGGTCAAGGAGGATCCAATTGAGACACGCTCCAAAACAGCGTTTTACAACAACGTTTTAGAAAAGGTAGCGTCGAGGTATCGGGGCGTCAAGGAGTTCGTGACGGCGACGTGATCGGGCTTCGTGGAGCACTAGGGTGGCGCTGCGCGCGATGAAGAGAGGGGGCATGGATGCCCGTAGAAGTTGATCAAGACCAGCGGCTTGCCGAGATCGCCAGGGCGACAATCGAGGTCGCCAGAGAGCGCGGCCCGCGCGGAGTGACACTGCGGTCGGTGGCGGATCGGCTGGGGCGCTCCACGGCCTTCATCACGAACTACGTCCCATCCAGAGCGCAACTCATGGTCAATGCACTCGAGCGCGCACAAAGGAACTGGAGCACGGAACGCGCCGAATGGCTGGAAGGGCGCTCGGGCCTGCAAAGGCTGGCGGAACTCGCCCGGTGGATGTGCACCTCATCTGCCGACGATCAGACCCTTCGGGCCCTCTGGATCGAAGCGATCGCCGACGTCAAAGGAGCGGCTCGGGACGCATACGAGGTCGTCCGTTCCACGACAGACTCGACCTACGACGAGTTCTTACGCTCAGCCGAGGCGACGGCGCACGAGCGCGCGAAGGCTATCGCGGACATTTTGTATCTCTACTGTCGAGGTTTCCATGTCAAGACCGTAGAGGACCCGCAAGCGTGGACAGGAGAGCGAGTGAACCATACTCTCGAATACCTCCTTCAGGTACTCCTCTCCTCGGCAGACGCGCAGGTATCTACCCCGCCCGCTTCTTCAGCCGTGGAACGCTGAACGATCGGCGTCTTGCGTGCGCAGATCGAGATCGGCCTCACCGATCCCTCCCCGGACCGTCTCTCCAGTGCGGCAGGAACTGCTGAACGCCACCCAGCGCAGCGAGCGGCTCATCAAGGCGCTGCTCGTACTGGCCAGAGCGAGCACGGCCTGGATAGACCGCCTGCCCAGCACATCCATGCAGGTCAACACGGCGTGGTGCGTCGCCGCCGCGATCGCCACTGACCTTTTGTGCTGGCTACGGCTGCTGTGCCTGAGTGGGACCATGTCCCACGCCGAACCCAAGACGTTGCGCTACCGGCTCCTGCACACCGCCGTACGCCTCGTGCGTGGCCAACGGAAACGGAAGATCAAGATCCCACAGGCCTGGCCCTGGGCTCACGAACTCGCCGACTGCTTCACCTTCGCGCTCGCCCTGGCCCCACCAGGCTGACGAGCACCCTGCCCCTTGCCCCCAACCCCGGAGGAACCCCACATCGGCCCGTGGAACCGACGCCCACCCGGCGCGACAGCCGGGCGGACACGCTATCCCACAGCTCGACAACATGATCGAACTCGAAGCCGAAGACCGGTTTCACACCCGAGAAGTCCCCTCGCGCCCCACCCGTGACTGATCAAGGCTGAAGGTCGCCCGCGGTCAGGTCATCCGACATGATCCAGAACTATAGATCACAAAACCTGGCTGTAGTACTAGCGAGGAGGCCATGTGAAGTTGGCCAGAAACACCCTTCCCGAAACACCCCCAAGCGACGTGAGCGCCGGGCATCCGTGACGAGCAGAGTCCCGATCGTCCACGTCGTCATCGCTCACTCCTCACATGCCGGGCCGACTACGCGCCCGGCCCCTCTCCCTGTACCTGCCCTAACGACCTGCCACGGGGTTGCGCCGACCGTCGCGGCCCGTGGCAGGTCGTCGACCGGCTCTCGGGGTAGGGCACCACGACCGCCTGCCCGCCCACCGCGTCGAGCACAGCGGGCTCGGGCACGATCGGGCGATCGGGCCCCTTGAGGCGGCGGACAGACGCGTCCCGGGTTGAGTCAGATCTCGGGCATGCACGGGTCAGAGGGATGCCACGCCGGCACTGGCGCAGTCCTCATCCTGCTGGGCTGAGCCACCGCCGACACCGACACCGCCCACGAGGTTCCCGTCGACGACGATGGGAACGCCGCCTTGGCAGTAGATGATGTGCCCACCCTCAGCCGCCGCGATCCCCTGCATGATGGGCAGGTGAGCCAGTTCGGCCACGACGCCGCTGGGCCTGGCGAAGCCAGCAGCCGTGACGGCCTTGCCCTGCGAGCCGTAGCCGCCCGCCCAGTGGGCACCGTCCATGCGCTGGAATGCCACCAGGCGACCGCCCGCGTCGCAGACGGAGACACTGATGCGAATGCCGAATTCCTCGGCCTTACGGATCGCTCCCGCCAGGATCGTGTTGGCCTGCCCGAGACTGAGTGTCATACTGCATCCTTTCGTTCAACTATGGACTGGGCGACGTGAGCTCGATATGGAATCACGAAATTGCTCGGAACAACGCCAATTTCGCATTGACGACGAACGGCCTGATCTTCGACTTCCATTCGCCCTCTGCAGACGCGGCGGCCCATTCGGCAGAATGTGGCAGATCTGGCGAGTCAACGTGATAGATGGTGGTGTACTTCTGCACCCCCTCGGTGGGCTCCTCGAGGACATAACGCTGCACGCTCGAAACGCCGGGTACCTTTGAAATGGCGGGCACGTGCTCGGCGTCGTAGATGCGATTGAACTCGTCCTCGAGCTCCGTCGGGATGTCAAGCTGGACGAGCCAGATGTACTCCTTCACGACTTCTCCTTTTCCGGGAAGGTCACACCCGTGCCGACTCTGCGACCAGCTTCTCGTAACTGACCTGGCCGTCCTTGAGATGCCCGAGCTTCTGACCGACATCGATCATGACGTCGACGCCCTCCTTTTGGACCTTCCAGTCCGGCTGGATCTTCGGCACCACCGTGGTGGCGTAGTGCTCGATGTAGGCCTTGGACGCGTTGGCGGCCTTGCCGTTGACCTGACTGCTTTCAGCAGGTCCGCAGCTGCGTCGCGATTGTCGAGGATCCACGCCTTGCCTTCCCAGGCCGCCGCCTTCCAGGCCTCCACGACGTCCGCGCCCGTGAGGTATCGGCGCCGCCGCCACGGTGAACCGGGTCGGCTTCGCCAATGCGCCCGAGGCCGTCGTCTGCCCCACTCCGCCAGGCTCCTCGCCGCCACCGCAGGCCGCGAGAACGCTGCCTGCGGCGAGGGGCAGGGCGCCGAGGCCGGCCGCCCGAAGGGCGCTCCGGTGGGAGATGCTGGTCGGGCCGGCGGACGCGGGGCCTGGGCCGATACGGGGATTGAGGAACTGCGACATGCTCAAGCTTTCTGGCAATTCGCTGTGGAATCGAGTCGGAGGAGGCAGACGCGTGGGCCTGCCCTGATCTGGTGAACGACCTTCAGCGCGATGGGCCAATTGGACGGATATAGTGCGCATCCGGCACCTGTCGGCGGCTTCGGCCGGATGTATGCGTAAATCACACGTCACCTGACGGTAAAGCGCGGTCCACATACTCTGGCCATCCCCTGGTGATGTCAAGATTCAGCCAGGCGCCCAGCCGTATAGCGGTGATAGCCACCCGCTGCTTCCCGTACCCGTAGCGTCAGTGCTGGCATTGGGGACACGGCTTTGCGGGACAGTTTGCTCCTGACAGACGGAAGGAACTCATGTCACCCAGGGATATCGATCTGGTCTTCACGACGGTGCGCAATCTCTCCGAGGCTCATGAACTGGCCGCGGCGACGTCCAGCGTGCTCTACCAGGCCGCCGATGACGCGCAGACGTGGGCCTGCGTGCACCCCCCGTCCTCAGGTTCCCCATTCCCTCCGGCGTTCACCGGTCAGCTCGCCGTGGACGTGAGCAACGACGTCGATCCCTCGAGCGCGTCCATGCTCGTGACACTGCACTACACGATCCCCGAGGGCCGAGCAGCTGACTTCGAAGCGTGGTTCTCCGACGAGCATGCGCAGATCCTGGTCGAGGAGCCGGCATGGCTGTCTGTTCGGGTCGTCCGGGGTGAGTCCCGTGACGACCACTCCACGCATCTCGTGGTCCACGAACTGGCCGATGCCTCCGCACTCTCATCCGCGGCTCTGCACAGGGCGCGCGAAACTCCGGATCGTGCCCGCTTCGCGGAGCTGGACTGGTTCCGCGGCGCCCGTACACGGCAGTACGCGCGGGCCTGAAGCCGTCACCGGCCTCTTCGCGTGCCGTGCACACCACCCGTCATCATCGAGGCCGTAGTTCGGACGCAGAGAGGATGCTTGCCATGCAACTTCGCGAGAAGATAACTCCTTCACGGACCGCGCTGCTGATCGTTGACATGCAGAACGACTTCTGCAGCCCTGGGGGGTTCATCGATCGGCAGACGGCGCTCTCGATCGACATGACGAGGCGGGCGGCCGAGCGCATCAGCTCGTTGCGTGATGCCGCAAACGCCCTCGATGTCCTCACCGTGCACGTCCTGTCCCACTTCGACGAGCACTACCTCAATCCGGCGATGCGTGAGCGGCTGGAGCGGCTCGGCGTTGACCCCTATTGCGTGTCCGGGACCTGGGGCGCTCAGGAGATCGAGTCCCTCAGAGCCGGACCGGGCGAGATCGAGGTGGTCAAGCACGCCTATGACGGCTTCTACGCCACCGAGCTGGAGAAGATCCTCAAGGATCGCGGGATCGAAACCGTGATCATGACCGGCCTGGCGACCGACAACTGCGTGGCGGCCACGGCCAAGGGCGCCTTTTACCGCGGCCACTACGTGGTGGTCGCCTCTGACGCGTGTGCGGCCGGGAGCGATGCGCAGCACGAGATGGCCCTGCTGATGGCGAGACATGCCTACGCCGAGGCGTGCACAACTGACGACATCCTGTCCGTGTGGAGCACCGGCGTCCCAGATGATCCGTGTGTGAGTTGATGTCCGACATCGGCGTTTGAAGCGTCCTGAGACCCTGCTGGCTAACTTGTCTCAGGCTGCGAGAGCGAGTTCTGCCAGTTCGAGGCGGGCAAGGTGGCCGGTGCGGGTCCGATCGAGTGGGTGCTCGTTCCACCAGGCGTCCAGGCGGATCAGGTTGAGCGCCACGGCGGAGAAGACGTGTTCGAGCTGGACCTTCGCCAGGCCCCGATAGCGGGCCCGGCGAACACCGGTGACCGCGACGGCCTGGCGCATGGTGCCCTCGACTCCGGCGCGGAGCTTGTCCTTGTCCTGCCACTCCTTGCTGGTCTGATCGACACGGGCCTGGTCAAGAGCTTGTTGAAGCGGGCGGGCGCGGATGGTGAGTTGGCGTCCACCCTTCTTGGCCGAGGTGCACAAGGAGCGAACCGGACACGGCCGGCAGACCTCGCCGCTGAACTTGACCACGATCGCCGCGGTGTCGCGCTGGGTGCAGGGACTCCACGAGGAACTCGCCTGCCCTTGCGGGCAGATGACCTGCTCGGCGTCCCAGTCGATGGTGAACGCCGAGCGGTCGTAGCCGGCGGCGGCACGGGCTTGCGATGAGTGATCAAGCAGAACCGGGGTGACCAGCGTGATAGCGAACCTCTTGCGCGCACTCACGAGGATTTCCGCGGACGGGTAGCCGGAATCGAGTCGGCCTCTTGCGCACAGCAGATTCTTGCATGCGGCGCCGAACGCCGTGCGCTCGCGCCCCGAGGCGCTCAGCCGAGGATCCGGGCCATTTCCCGGCGGACCGCGAGGTGCTCCTTCGGCCAGCCCACAGCCTCGCCACCGACCAGACGGTCCTCCCGGTAGCGGCGCACCGAGAACCGCTCCTCGTCGGGATAGCCGAGGACTTCGATGCGATCGTGCCCTCCGGGAAAGCCCGCCATCTGGACCTTGACGCCGGCTTGGTCAGTCCAAAACCACGGGACCGGCACCGGGCCCGCGTCACGCCCCGCCAAGCGGCGGGCGACGTGCGTGGCGGCGTCGAAGGCGTTCTGGACCGACGTCACGCGCAGCAGGCCCCTCGGGCCCGGGAAGCGAACGCAGTCACCGATCGCCGAGACCCTCGGGTCGCTGGTGCGGAACGTGGTGTCGACGACGATCCCGTTGTCGACGACGATCGACGCGGACGCCGCGAGGTCGTCATTGGCAAGGGTGCCGATCCCGACGACGACGACGTCGCAGGGGATCTCCTCCTCCGAGTCGAGGACCACGGAGCGGACACTCCCGTGCGCTCCCTTCACGAGGCGAACGGACGACCCGAACCGGAAGTTCACCCCGTCGGCCTCGTGGCGGCGACGCAGGAAGGTCGCGGTCTCTGCCGTGAGTGCTGCGGACAGGATGTCGGCGGCCACCTCGACGACCGTGACCTTCACCCCGTGGTGGCGCAGCACGCTCGCGAGCTCCAGGCCGATGAAGCCGGCTCCGACGATGAGGGCCGAACGAGCGGAGCCGAGGCTGCCCCGCAGCGCCTCGGCGTCGTGGGCGTCGTGCAGCGTGTGTATGCCGCTGAGCCCGTGGGTCGGGAACGGCAACTCCCGTGGGCGGGAGCCGAGCGCCAGGACGAGGTGGTCGTACTCGAGCCGGTCGCCGGACTCGAGGACGACATGACGGTCGGTGCGGTCGATCTTGACGACTGCGTCACCGAGTCGCAGGTCGATGCTGGAGTCGTCGTAGTGCTCAGGCGGGTGGAAGGCGAGCGCTGCCAGGTCCTTCGCGTCACCGAGCAGTTCCTTGGACAACGGCGGCCGCTGGTAGGGCATCCACGGGTCGGCGTCGACCAGGGTCAGACGGCCTACCCAGCCCAGACGACGCAGCGCCGTGGCAACCTGCGTGCCGCCGTGCCCGGCGCCAACGACGACGACGTCGTTGGCCACCACATCGCCGGTCATCACACGAGCTGGATCGCTATGGTCGGGCAGGCTGCGATGGTCTCACGGACCTGCGCGACATCATCACCCTCCACCGTGTCCTGCAAAGTGAAGGCGACGCCCTCGTCGTCCTGGTCGAAGTAGGCGGGTGCCAGCATGACGCACTGGCCTGCCCCGCAGCACTTGTCCTGATCGATCTCGATATGCATGGGTGGCTCTTCCCTCAGTCTGCGGGCTCGAGGTCCACGAGCAGTTCACGTAGGCCCCAGAAGGCACGGTCCTGACGGGTCTTGACCTCGGGGATGCGGTCGTCGACGAGACGCATCCTCGGGAAGCGGTCGAAGATCGCCTTGAGTGCGGTCACGATCTCGGCCCGTGCCAGGTTCTGACCGAGGCACTGGTGCGGGCCGAAGCCGAATGCGAGGTGGCTGGGACGCTGCTCGGGCACCGTGAAGTCGGTGAACCGGCTCGGACCGAAGCGCTCCTCGTCGTGGTTCGCAGCGAGCACAGAGGGAATCACGCCCTCGCCCTTGCGGACGACGAAGCCGTTGACCTCGAGGTCCTCGCTCGCGATGCGGCGCGGGCCGGACCGGGCGACCGAGTGGATCCGCACGAGCTCCTCCGCGGCGTTCTCCCAGGTCCGCTTGCCCGAGCGCAGCAGTTCGAGCTGGTCGGGGTGCTTGAGGAGCGTGAAGATGCCGAGGCCGATGAGGCCGGTCGTCGTGTCGTGCCCACCGAAGACGAGCAGGATCAGCATGCCAATCAACTGATCCATGTCGATCTCCCCGGCCTCGAGCCGGTCGGTCACGAGCCGCGTGATGAGGTCGTCCTGTGGCTCAGCCTTCTTCAGCTCGATCAGCTCACGGCAGAATGCCACGAAGTCCGCAGCCGACTGGGTGAGCTCCTCGGGGGTGAGCGTCGTGGTGACGAACCGCTCCGTGAGGCGCTGGAAGCGCTGCTCCTCCTCGTGCGGGACGCCCAGGATCGACGAGATGACGCCGGATGGGACCGCGAGGGCGAAGTTCTCGACGAGGTCGACCGGCTGAGGCATGGTCGCCATCGCGTCGAGACGTGCCTCTATGACCTCCCCCATGAAGTCGGTGTAGGTGGCAACCGCCTTTGGAGTGAATGGGGCCACCACCATCCGGCGCAGAGCCGTATGTAGCGGCGGGTCCTTCCTGATGAACGACTGAACCGCGATGGGGTCATCGCCTCCAGCTTGACCGTCGAACGGGAAGTTGGGCCGGCTGGCATCCGAGCTGAAACGGGGGTCCCTGAGTACCGCCTTCACGTCCTCGAAGCGAGTGAAGAGAAGCGCCTGCCGGCCCGAGGGCATTTCCACCCGGGCGACCGGGCACTGCTCACGCAGCTCGACAAAGTAGTCGGGTTCGTCGAGTGGCCGATGCGCCGGGGGCTGCAGGTGAAACCTGTGCAGATGCGGACATGCCGTCTCGTGTCGCGTGGTCGATTCCGCTGAATTCATGAAGCCCTTTCCACATGCGGAGGTAGTACTCGATGTGATGTGTTTCATGATTTGGCCAGGTGACTAAGCCGTCAACGCATCACGGTGATAGCCGAATAGGTCTACTCGGAGGGCGGGCATGGTGACTATTCGCGTTTCCTCTCCTTGCACTGCATGAGCATGGCCCCATACGTGGGATGATCTCCGGGTAACAGTGACCGAGGGCGAGTGACCGTCGTACGGCGAGCTCGCGGCCTTGGTCGTGACGCTGACTGCCCGGCTGGATGTGCTGGAGGCACGGGTAGCCGATCTGGAAGCTGACAACGCCCGGCTTACGGCCGGGAACGTCCAGCTCAAGGCGGACAACACCCGGCTCGCTACGGAGAATGCAACGCTTTGCGAGGGTGGCCGGCAAGAACCGGTGGTTGCACGTGGCCGCCACCACGACGCCCACCGCCTACCACATCGACCTCACGACCGCGTGGCCGAGTCGATTACGACGTTCGGGATCCTGCCCCGCTTCACCGCCGAACCTGGCGCTGCGGCTGCGGGAGCGAAAAGCCGAGGTGTTGCGGTTCGCCGCCGACTTCACGGTGGCGTTCTCCAACAACGTCGCCGAGCAGGCAATCCGCATGATCAAGACGAAGACCAAGGTCAGCGGTGGTTTCCGCACGCTCAAAGGCGCTCAGGCATTCCTGGCCGTCCGCGGCTACATCTCCACCGCCCGTAAGAACGGTCTGCGCGCCGCGCAGGCACTTTATGACGCCCTGATCGGTAACCCCTGGACCCCAGAACTCACATCGTGACCTGAACAGTCACCGGGCACGAGTGCCGAACCGGCACGGGCACGCCCCGAGCCGTCGCCCTGTCGAACGACTCGATGCGCGCCCCGATGTGAACGGAGATGCGCCCCGTGCGCGGCCCTGCCCCTCAGGCGCGAGCGAAGTCCGCGACGATCTGGTCGTAGGTGATCTGGCCCTCCTTGAGGCGCCCGAGCTTCTGGCCGACGTCGATCATGACGTCGATGCCGGCCTTCTGCACCTTCCAGTCCGGCTGGATCCTAGGCACGACCGTGGTGGCGTAGTGCTCGATGTATGCCTTGGCCTCCTCCGCGCCCCTGCCGCCGTATGCCGTCTCGTTGAGCATGGCCGCCGCCTCGTCACGATTGGCCAAGATCCACTCCTTGCCCTCCCAAGCAGCCGCCTTCCAGGCGTCGATGACGTGGCGGTTGTCCTTGAGGTAGTCCTCCCGGACGATGATGGGCTGGACCTGCTGCTTGTGCAGGATGTCGGGCGAGCTCTCGTCCCAGAACGGGAGGTAGACGCTGCCGCCAGCGCTCTTGGCCATGAGGTGCGCCGAGCCGTAGTCGACCGCTACGTAGGCGTCGAGGCGACCGGCCGTCATCTGGGGGATGCCCGAGACGAACTGCCCGACGCCGAGGTGCGTCACGTCGTCGTACTGCATACCCGCCGCCTCGAGGGCAAGCATGAGCTGCTGGTCGGAGCCCGCTCCCACGGCCGAGACACCGACCTTCTTGCCCTTCAGCGCCTGCATGCGCTCCTCGAAGCTCGCGGTGGCGTCTGGCCACGACCCCTTGTTGACGACGATCGAGTAGGTCGTCTCGGGGACGCGCATCCCGACGATGACGGGCCGCTTGCCCTCCTGGCCGTTGACGTAGCTGACCATGGTCAGCACGGTGTCCTGCTGCATGCCAGTGATCGTGCCACCGGCAAATAGCTGCATCGCCTGGACACCGCTCTGCGGGAAGACAAAGTCGGGGACCTTGAGGTTGTACTTGTCGAAGAGCTTCTTCTCCTTGCACACCGTGTCGAGAAAGTAGTTGTCGCCCGGCGATGAGGCGATGGTGAACGGGGTCGGCTTGGTCAGCGCGCCCGAGGCCGCCGTCTGTGCCGCACCGCCGGGCTCGTCGGCGCCGCCGCACGCCGCGAGCAGGCTCCCTGCCCCGAGCGTCAGCGCCCCGAATCCGGCCGCGCGAAGCACGCTCCGACGAGAGGGGCCGGTCAGGCCGGCGGACGCCCGGCCCCAGTGCCCGGCGGAATTGTGGAACCGCGACATACTCATGCTCCTAGTAATTCGCTGTGGAGTCGAAAGTGGAGGAGGCGAACCCGATGGTTAGCCACGTGCCTGGTGAACGACCTTCAGCGCGGCGGCCTGAATTGGTCAGAATTGGTGCGCGGCCACGCAAGTCGGCGACCCGAGCGAATCATGTTCCGATTCACTCATCACCGGATGTTGAGATGCCGATCACATACTCCGGTCGCCCGGATCGACGCCTCAAGATTCATTCGCCGCCTCCGCCGCTATCACGACGATAGGGAAGCGTGTGATTTCGGGGCGGCTTTTTCCGGCTCTTCCCAGATGAGTGTGGGGTGAGCACGACGCAGTTCGACTAGACATTTCCCCTCGGAGCTCACCATGGGCGGCCCCGGGTCCCCGAAACGACCGTGTGACGGAGATTACGGACTCGGCCTGCCGATAGTCGGCGAACCGGGGAAACACTGTCAAGGAATTGATGAGGTCGAGGTGACTATCGCACTGATAGAAGTTCTCGCATTGCCTTGCGCCCCGGTCCGGCGTGACGCTGGGGGCCCTCTCACGGACAGGCGGTGCGGAGCATAACGACCGGCCCCGCACGTCGCCGCCATCCGGCGGCCCCGGCCGGCGGATAGGAAAGGCGACAGACCAAACAGTATGAAAGGACGTTCATGACTCAGGATGCGATGGCCGATCGGCGAGGCCGTGCCACCTTCGACTTCACCGACCAGGTCGTAGTCGTCACGGGCGCCTCCGGCGGCATCGGGTCGGCGATCGTTGACATGTTCGCGGAGTCCGGAGCGAGGATTGTCCTGCACGGCCGCAACACCGCCGCTCTCGCGGCCGGCGTCGAGCGAGCGCGTGCCTGCGGCACAGAGGCCGTGTTCGTGGAAGGGAACATCCGCACCGAAGAGACCGCAGTGGCGATCGCCAAGGCAGCGTTGACGTCCTTCGGCCGCCTGGATGTCCTGGTCAACAACGCCGGTGGCAACTTCGGAGCCCGCCTCGAAGATCTCTCGGTCAACGCCTGGAACGCCACCATCGAGGCAAACCTCAGCGGCGCCTTCCACTGTTCCAAGGCCTGCCTGCCGCTGTTCGAGGCACAGGGCGGTGGAGTGATCGTCAATGTCGGTTCGGCCTCGGCCAACTATGCGCATCCCCTGCGCGGCGCCTACGCGGCCGCCAAGGCGGGCCTGGCGTCGCTGACGCGGACGATGGCCTGGGAATGGGCTTCTCGGAACATCCGGGTGAACTGCGTGGAGCCGGGAGCAGTGATGACCGAGGCATCCAGGTTCGCTTCCGAGGACATCGTGGAACGGGTCAGAAAATACGTCGCCCTGGGCCGGGTCGGCAGACCTCGTGACATCGCGAACGCCTGCCTCTTCCTGAGTTCGGAGGCTTCCAGCTACATCACCGGTGAGACGCTGCTGGTCGCCGGTGGGCCACACACCTCGACTCCGGCGGACGTGGAGCTGCTCGGAGCCTCGGCCCCCGCCTGAAGCCCATGAGCGCCGGCCCACCTAGGCTGCCTAACTCGACCGGCTGGTGATCCGGTTCTGGGTGACTCGGGCGGCGGTTGACAGCTGACCGGTGACCGATTCACCTCGGAGGTCGGGGACGCGCGTGTGCCTAGTGCCACTCCCGGCAATCTTTGCCCCGTCGCGTCGCCCAGGGCGGCGCCCCGCCGCGTTGTCGCCCCTCCCACGAAAAGTCCTCGCAAGCTCGGACTTTCCGGGGGCCCGGGATTGTCGGCCGCAGGCTCCGCTACGGCCTCCTCCTCCGCCTTGCGATGCACCACCCTGGACACCGCTCCGTCCGGGCAAACCTTGCCGGTCACGGCACTAGCAACCGTAAACGATCAGCAGACGCAGAGAGAGGTAGCGGCCATTGACAGTGATCGGTGTTCTTCGGGAGCGTTCGGACGAGCCGCGGGTGTCGCTGGTGCCGCAGGATGTTGCGGCCCTGGTGCAGGCAGGATTCGAGGTGGTTGTCGAGCACGAAGCCGGTATACGCGCGGGGTTCCGTGACAAGGACTACGAGGCGCGGGGAGCCCGCACAGGCGGTAAGGACGAGGTGCTCGCGGCTGAGGTGCTTGTGCAGGTCAGGGCTTACGGCGCCGACCGGGGTGATGGCGAGGATGTCCCAGCGGGGCTGCGCCCGGGGCACGTGACGGTGGGTCTAGGAAACTCCCTGGGCAACCCTGCCGCGGCGCAGGCAGTGGCGAAGGCGGGGGTCACCTCGTTTTGCTTGGAGCTGCTGCCACGGACGACACGCGCGCAGGCGATGGACGTGTTGTCCTCGCAGGCTGTCCTCGCGGGCTATCGGGCCGCCTTGGTGGGGGCGGAACGACTGGCCAAGGTGTTGCCGATGATGTCCACCGCAGCTGGGACGCTTCCTCCGGCGAAGGTGCTGGTGGTCGGCGCTGGTGTCGCAGGTCTGTCGGCGATCGCCACGGCGCGGCGTCTGGGCGCACTGGTGTCTGCGTACGACGTCCGGCCCGAAGCCCGTGAGCAGGTCGAGAGCGTCGGAGGGATGTTTGTCGCGCTTCCCCTCGACACCTCCGAAGGCTCCGCGGGAGGGGGGTACGCCGCGGCGATGGGGGAGGACTTCTACCGGCGGCAGCAGGAACTGCTGGCGGCGACGGTGGCCTCGTCCGACATCGTCATCACCACCGCGCAGGTTCCTGGTCGCCGTGCGCCGGTGATCGTGACCGAAGAGATGGTGCGGAGGATGGCACCGGGTTCGGTAGTGGTCGACATCGCCGCAGCCCAGGGCGGCAACTGCGAGGTCACTCGTCCGGACGAGGAGGTGCTTGCTGCGGGTGTGCACGTCCTGGGGCCATCGAACATCGTGGCCGGCCTGGCACCACATGCCAGCCAGCTCTTCTCCAAGAACATAAGCAACTTCCTCAAGCTGATTCTGAACTCCGAGGGAGTGAAACTCGATCTCGACGACGTACTGATCGCCGAAACGCTCGTGACCCATGAGAGTGCGGTGGTCCACCCCGCCGTCCTGCAGAGGCTGGGCCCTGAGGAGAACGCTGAGTCCGAGCATGTCACCCCCTCCACCTCGCCCGTGAGGAGCTGATCGTGTCTGAGCAACTGTGGTCAGGGCTGTTCGTCTTGCTGCTCGCGACCTTCCTCGGTCTTGAGATCATCCGTCGTGTCCCGCCTCTGTTCCACACGCCTTTGATGTCCTTGACGAACGCGATCGCCGGCATCTCGCTGGTGGGGAGCCTGGTGCTTGCCGGTGGCGAGGCGACCATGACCGCGAAGATTCTCGGCGCGGTGGCCGTGTGCGCTTCCACGCTCAACGTTGTCGGCGGCTTCGTGCTGACGGACCGCATGCTGCGGATGTTCCGGACACCGCGCCGGACTGCCGATACGACAGCGGGGGAGCGGTCATGAGAAACACGCTCAACGACATCGTCGTTCCGATCTGCTACCTCGCTGCGGCGGGGTTCTTCATCCTCGGTCTCAAGGGCATCACTCAGCCGCGGAGCGCGCGCCGGGGTCTGCGGGCCGCCGAGGCGGGAATGCTCTTCGCGATCGTCGGGACGCTCCTGAACAAAGAGATCATCGACTACACGTGGATCGTGGCCGCGATGGCGGTGGGCGCCGTGCTCGGCGTCGTGCTGTCGCTGTGGACCCCGATGACGGCCATGCCGCAGCGCATCGCCCTCTCGCACGCCTTCGGGGCGCTGGCCGCCGGACTCGTAGGCTTCGGCCACTACCTGGAACACCGTGGCGACCTCACCGTTGCCACAAGCATCCCACTGGTACTCGAGGTGTTGCTCGGCTTCCTCACATGCACCGGAAGCCTCATCGCGGCAGGCAAGCTTCAAGAGCTGCTGCCGACCCGGCCCATGGTCTATCCGGGGCAGAACGCCCTGAACCTGGCTGTCTTCGTGGCCGCACTCGCCGCGGGGGCGGTCGTGGTGGCGGATCCGCGGAACACGCTGGCCTTCGGTCTGCTGATCACGCTCGCGCTGGTGTTCGGACTCCTGCTGGTGCTGCGTATCGGCGGCGCGGACATGCCCACGGTCATCTCGCTGATGAACGCCTACGCCGGCTTGTCGGCCTCGGCCATGGGCTTCGTCCTGGACAACCAATTGCTGATCATCGCTGGTGCCTTGGACGGCGCGTCCGGGCTGATCTTGTCGATCATCATGTGCCGGGCGATGAACCGCTCGTTCACCAACGTGTTGTTCGGCGGCTTCGGGGCGACGGCGGGCAGCGGTGCGGGTGTGGCCGAGGAACGGCCGCATCGCAGCGCCACGCCGGAGGAAGCGGCGATGCTCCTGGAGACCGCGCGCGAGGTCATCGTCGTCCCGGGCTACGGTATGGCGGTGTCACAGGCTCAGCACAAGGTCCGTGAGCTGGCCGACGTCCTCGAACGGCATGGGGCCCGGGTCAGGTTCGCGATCCACCCGGTGGCCGGACGCATGCCCGGCCACATGAACGTGCTGCTCGCCGAGGCTGATGTGCCGTACGACCGGATCCTCGACATGGATCACATCAACGGCGAATTCCCCCAGTGTGACGTCGCGCTGGTGATCGGCGCCAACGACGTCACCAACCCCGCCGCCAAGGACGATCCCAGCAGCCCGATTTACGGGATGCCGGTCCTCGACGTCGCCGCCGCCAGGACGGTCATGGTCGTCAAACGCGGCATGAGTCCCGGCTTCGCCGGCGTCGACAACGACCTGTACTACCTGGACAAGACGTTGATGTTGTTCGGCGATGCCAAGGGCGTGGCCGATGGGCTCGTCCGTGAACTCGAAGCCACAGTGCCCGCCCACTGATCCCACACCCGTCCGCGCGACCCCGTCCTCGCGGCGGATGTGACGAAAGGTGCGTAGCGACATGGTGAACCCCGTCCAGCCCAGACCGGGCGGCTCCCGGGCGATCTTCACCGTCGAGCTGCAGCGGGTGAGGTTCGACGGGTGCGCTCGACTTCTGCAGAGCTTGGGCCGCGGACCACTCGAACCGGGGCGAGGCTGACCCGTCAGTACGTGCCCGGCTATAAGGAACGTTTATCGCCCTGGCAGCCGAACGGCTGTAGACGCCATCAAGGTGGCTCAGGTAGCGTACACGACATTCAGAAGTCTTCAGGGCAAATCGACCCAGGGGGCCACCCATCAATGGTAAGAGATTGCTCCTTTCAGCCGGGAACGGTCTCTGCGCCCCAGTCCTTCCTTCAGACGCCTGCGCCGCAGGAACTCCTTCTCAACAAACGGCAGCCCTGGTCGTGGCCGATCATGCATGTGCGCACGTCTGCCGCACCGACGATATAGCTCGCACTTGGATGTCCACGTCTACCGAATCCACGTGACCGGAAGGAGTGTTGTCCGGTGAACCCCCCATCGGGCATACGCATTGAAGGCGTAACCCATTATTTCGCCAAACCAGGGTCGAAGGAATACACCCCAGTCTTGAGCGATGTCTCTCTCGAAGCCCGTGCCGGACAGTTCTTGGCGCTGGTAGGACCTTCCGGGTGTGGTAAGACCACGCTCCTCAACATGATTGCCGGCTTGGTTCAGCCAACCCATGGAAAGGTCTACCGCGGTGAAGAGTTGGCGACGAGGCCGGACCGCGACGTTGCCTACATGTTGGCCAGGGCAGCCCTCTTTCCGTGGCGGACAGCGCAGAAGAACGTTGAACTAGGCCTCGAATTGAGGGGAGCACCGCGCCAGGAGCGCGCCGATACTGCGGCTAGGCTGCTCGAACTTACGGGCCTTAAGGACTTCGCCAAGAGCTACCCCAGCCACTTGTCGCAAGGCATGCGCCAACGGGTCGCACTGGCCCGCACCTTCGCGCTGAAGCCGAAATTTGTCCTCATGGACGAACCGTTCTCTGCTCTGGACGCACAGACCAAGCTGGCTCACCAGGAAGAGTTCGTCCGGATCTGGGAGCAGACACGTACGACTGCTGTCCTCGTGACTCACGACCTTGCCGAGGCCATTCTCATGGCTGACCGTGTCGTTGTCTTCTCCCCCAGGCCAGGGCGGATCAAGGCAGACCTCGAGATCCAGTTGCCTCGTCCGCGTGATCTAGAAACCCTAAGGTTCGATGAACGGTATCGGGACATCCATGAACGAATGTGGATGGAATTGAAGCAGGACGTCGATCACGCGTGAGGTCGCAAGTGAGTACTGTCCCGAAAACGTACAGCGAGACCAAGGGGAACGAAGAGTCGGCTACCGCGAGCGGTGGCGACGCTGCGCTCCCACCGCCCCCGGCGCCGAGTCGAAACTGGCGTCTCTACGGGAATCTGACGACCCAGGCACTCCGCATTGGTGTCCTGGTCCTCGTGTGTGGTCTTTGGCAATTGTCCACGAGCTTGGGCTGGGTTGACCCATTCCTGGTGAGCACCCCGTGGGATGTCGCCCGCTTTCTAGTCTCATCCTTGTCCAGCGGAGATATCTGGCCACACGTCCAAGCCACTGTGACGGCGACCCTCATTGCCTTTGTGGTGGGCTCTCTCGCCGGAATCGTGACGGGCCTGGTGCTGTCGGTCTCGCCCCGATTGAATGCTGTGCTGGATCCGTACCTCACGATCGCCAATGCGATGCCGAGAGTCGCTCTGGCGCCTCTGTTCCTTCTATGGTTTGGCTTGGGCCAGACTTCGAAGGTCATGATGGGTATCAGCACGGGCTATTTCATTCTCGTCCTGAACACGCACGCAGGGGTCAAGGCGATCGACCCGGACCTCAAGACGATCTGCCATGTCATGGGCGCGAACCGGCTGCAAATGTTCACCAAATTAATTCTGCCAGCCGCCGTCCCGGCAATTTTCGCCGGGCTACGACTTTCGGTCGTTTATTCTCTGCTGGGCGTTGTGCTCGCTGAGATGCTGGCATCCCAAGCCGGTATGGGCCAACTTCTGCAATACTACGCCGGACTCTTCCAAGTCCAGGGGGTCTTCGGTGTACTGATCTGCCTGTCGTTGCTGGCAGTCGCCGGGACCGCGGTGGTCGGCGCTGTCGAGAACAGAATCCTGCGATGGCAGTAGATCTCCGGCTTCATCCTTGCCCTTCAACCTAGGAAACCTCATTTTCCCCGATTCTGAAGAGGGGTTTCAGCGTGCACATATTCAGACTTAGTCGGCGCATTCTGGGAATCCTCGCGGTTGCCGTCGCGTTGGTTGTTTTCTCGACCGCTTGTGTTAGTGATCGGACTGGCGGTGGCGGCGACAAGCATCTCAAGATCGCCATCTTCCCGGGTGCCATGCAGAGCCTGCCTGCTGTACTCGCAGATGAACTCGGGATCTTCGCCAAGCACGGTCTTGAGGTCACTCTGCTCAACGTGCAGGGCGGTCCGGCAGGCACTTCTGCTGTCCTGTCCGGATCCGCGGATGTGATGCTCAACGGCACGGACAACGTCACCTTGGCGCGCGCAGCCAAGGGTGGCCCGGATCTAGTTGTGGTCAGTGGCAACACTAGTAAGCAGATCAACAGCCTGATCGTCCGCTCCGACCTGCCGACGCCCAACCTCGACAGCGGCTACCCGGAGGCCATGCGTGATCTGGCTGGTAAGAAGATCGGCGTCCCGGCCCGGGGAAGCAGCTTGGAGAACATCACCCGGATCATGCTTAAGGCCGCGGATATGGACCCGGACAAGGATGTTATCTGGCTTGCGCTCGGTACTGCTCAGGCCATGGCAACCGCCATCCAGACCGGTCAGGTGGATGCCTTGCTCGCTCCGGAGCCGCTGCTGACGCAGACGGTTCTCAAGGGTGATGCGAAATTCCTGGTCGACATGAGGACTGGTAAGCCGGAAGAACTGCAGTGGCCTTTCAACATGTGGTGGGCCCTTCGCGGCACCATTCAGAAGAAGCACGATTCCATAGGCGCCTTCCAGGAAGCCATGAAGGAGACGTTCGCCTATCTCCAGGATGATGCAAACCTAGACGAGATCCTCCCCCATGTGCAGAAATTCATGGGCGTGGACGAGGCGACCGCCCGCAAGCTCATGAGTCCACTGAATATCTCGACCTTCGGATACAGGGTGTCCGAGAGCGGGATGCTGCGCCTATGGGAGCACATGAAGGATCTCAACCTCATCGACACAGTCCCCGATTACAAAACTGTGGTCGACGCCGGCGCCCGGTAGGGCGATTCCTACCACAAGACTCTAGTCTGGTGCGTGGACCAGGGCATGGCTACATCTACGTGAGTTTGGAGGGTAAATGAGTATCCGTGTTGGCGTTCGGATTCCTGCATGCCAATCGCTCATCGAATTCGGCGAGGCCGTCAAGGAGGTCGAGCAACGCGGTTTCAGCGCGGTCTGGGTGCCGGACTCGCAATTGCTGTGGCGGGACACCTATGCCGCGATGGCCTTCGCAGCCGCAGCGACATCGACCATTCAGCTCGGAACCGGCGTGTCGAACTTGAGGACCCGACACCCCTCGGTCGTGGCTTCAGCAGTCAACACAGTTGTGGAGATTGCTCCAGGTCGCGTCCGGCTGGCCTTGGGAACGGGGGACAGTGCCGTAAAGCTCATCGGCGAGCGCCCCTCACGGCAGGTGGAAACGCGGGAAGGTGTGGAGCTCGTCCGTACGCTTCTTTCGGGCAATGACTGGAAGTTCGGGGGGCGAGAGGTACACCTGCGCGACGCCCAAGGGGTGGTTCCGATTATCCTGGCCGCCAGCGGGCCCAAGAATGTGGCGCTGGCCGGGGAAATCGGCGACGGAGCCTTGCTGCTGGGGGGTGCGTCGGCCCGCCTGGTCGAGCAGAATATCGTCCGTTTGCAGGAGGGCGCCGCGCGCGTCGGGCGCTCCCTGGACGGGTTCGAGACAGTTGTGGCCGCTTTTTGCCATGTCACGGATGAGCCGGAACGCGACGCCGGGATGCTGAAGCCCCTGTGCGCCACGGTGGTGCTCACCGGCGGTGCGGCGGCATTGCAGCGGGCCGGAATCGAAATCGACCCGGCCCGGATTCCGCCTGCTGCCTACCCCGACTACTCCCATGCCGAGGACCTGGACGACGCGATCGCGCGGCTGGACGATGTCATCTCGGATGAGGTGGCCCTGCGATTCGCGGAGGAGTTCTGCTTGTTCGGTCCAGCCGCCATCGTCACTCAGCGAATCCAGGAACTGGAACGTGCCGGAGTCACCGAGGTCTACCTGCGTCACCTGGGGAGCTACGAGGTGCCGCACGCGCTGATCGACGATGTGGCCGGCCACGTGCTGCCAGCGCTGCGTGCGTCCGACCGATTCTCCTGAGCGGGGCCGCGTTGTCGAAGGTCTCCCTCATGAGCAGATTGCGTAGGTTTCGCAATCGCTTTGGCACTTCCAAGACCGCCGTTGCCGACGCCATCCGCGGTGGTGGACGGCCCCATGCAGGCCGACCTGGCATGCAGTTCTGCGCTGGATGAGGCGAGGGCCGCTGTATGCGCTGGCGTGTTGCGTGTGGTGGGGTTCTGGTCCAGCTGGCGCTCGGTTCTGGTTATGCGTGGAGTGTCGTTGGCTCGGCTCTCCAGCAAGACGAGGCCTTCGGCTTGAGCACAGCGCAGGCAGTCCTGCCGTTCCAGCTGCTCATCGGCATGGTCTTCATCGGTTCCGTCGCCGGTGCCCGGCTACGGCGGCTGGGGCCTCGCGTTCCGATCCTCATCGGGGGAGTCCTGTTTGCGATTGGTGTGGTGCTCGCTTCGCTCGTGACAACTCCCGGATACTGGTGGGGCATAGCGCTGGGATATGGGCTCATCGGAGGCGTTGGCCTCGGGATCGCCTACTTCGCGCTGATCTCGCTGCTGCAGGAGTGGTTCTTCGACAAGCGGATGATCATCACCGCGGTGACAGGTCTCGGATTCGGTCTGGGAGCCTTGTGCACCGCGGTCTGTGGCCAGTGGCTGCTCAGGCAAAATCCCGAAGTTCCGACTGTTGCCCTGCTGCCACTCGGTATCGCCTACCTGGCCCTGGTCTTGGTCGGATCGGTGCTCTTGAGCGCTCCGCCCGCGAGCAAGGCCATGGTGGGCGCGAATGCGGCCGGTTCGATGCCCGAGGGACCGAGGGCTACTGATCAGCGGAGCGGCTACACCCCGGCAGAGGCGCTGCGGACCCCGCAGTGGCATCTGCTCACTGTGATCTTGGCCCTCAATACCTGCATTGGTCTCGCTCTGATCTCACGGACAGCCGCCAGTGCACAGGAAATCGCTGGTTTCTCCGTGTCCAGGGCAGCCCTGCTCGTTGGCGTACTCTCGCTTGTCAACGGTTGCGGTCCGGTTGCCTGGACAAGGATCGCGACGAGAGTCGGCCAGGTGCCGGCCCTCACGTTTCTGAACTGCCTGTCGGGAAGTTGTGTGCTCTTCATTCCGCACGCTTCGAACGAGCTGCTTTTCTTCGCCGTCGCAGCGATCGCGTATTGGTGCTACGGCGGAGTGTTCGGAGTCGTCTCCGCGACGGTCAGTGAGTATTTCGGGATGGAGTACGCGGGCGTCATCTATGCGCGGATGTTGTCAGGGTGGAGTGTCGGCGGGCTGGTGGGACCGTGGATCGTGGTTTCGGCGGCTGGGCCGGGGCACCCGACCCTGGCCTACACCGTGCTCGGTTGCCTGGGCATCGTAGCGGCCTTCCTGACGTTGGTCACCCGAGCGCCGGGCCTGCGTCCAGAGCGCGTCTAATACTGAGGAATCTGCTGGTAGGCGGAGTGGTCGGGAAGCGCGGGAGGTGGTGCGGTCGGCTCGGCGTCGTCTTCGTCGGCGAGCGAGAGAAGGGGTCGTGCGGGTGGTCCGCAGATGATCGATCGCCTGGTCGAGTTCACGCAGCCTCGCCGTGAGTTCGTCGATCAGCGACGCCCGACGGGCGATCCTCGAACCGTCCTATCTGCGTGCTCCGACGATGCGCAGAGCGAGCTCGCAGTAGTGGTCGGCGATGTCCTTGTCACTCCACTCGCCCTCGTCGCGGTACCACCGGGCGACATCGATCCCGAGCGAAAGTAGCGCGAGCGCGGTCATGCGCGGGTTGGAGGTATGGAAAACACCGCCGGCGACGCCGGCTTCCACGAGCAGGCGCATCTCCCGATCGATGGCGCGCCGGATGGCGATGATCTCCTCGTAGTGCTCTGGGCTGAGAGCGGCCAACTCGTAGTTGACGACACGTGCACTCGTGTGGCCGCGGGCGTGGTAGACAACGAACCCACGGATGATCGCGAGGAGCTGCTCCGCCGGGTCGTCCGAGCTCGCCACACCATCTCGTACAAGTTGCAGCGTGACGTCGTGTCCCGACCGCGAGATCAGGTAGAGCAACTCCTCTTTGGACTTGTAGTGCACGTAGAGGGCCGCCGGGCTCATGCCAGTCGCCGATGCGATGTCGCGGGTGGTCGTGCCGTGGAATCCCTTGGCTGCGAAGGACTCCACCGCAGCGGCGATCAGCCGACTGCGGGCGCTCTCGGTCCGGGTCTCCCTCGTCGCCGGACGGTCGACCGGCGCGTCATTGCCTGCTGTGGCCTGACTCATAAGCTCCTTCGCCTTCGCGGTGGAGGTGTTGACAAGGATGCCGCAAATGGAGAACGATAAGCAAACGCTTAGTTATAAGCAAGCGCTTAGTCAGTCGGCTCGAGTGGGGTTCCGTGTGAGACGCAGCATCTACAACTCCGACCACGAGACGTTCCGCAGTTCGGTCCAGAAGTTCCTGGACCGGCACGTGCGGTCGCGCACGGAGCAGTTCATCGAGGACCGTACGTTCCCTCGGGACCTCTGGACGGAGGCGGGCAAGCAGGGCTTCCTGGGGCTGGATGTCCCGGAGGAGTACGGCGGTTCCTCTGCAGGGGACTATCGCTACAACGCCGTTCTGGGGGAGGAGCTGGCCAAGGTGACAGTGGCGCTGTCCTCGTGTCTCGGCATTCACTACGACGTGGTGGCCCCGTACCTGGTGGAGCTCACCACCGAGGAGCAGAGGCGGCGGTGGTTGCCGAAGTTCTGCTCCGGAGAGCTGGTCACCGCGATCGGTATGACGGAGCCGAGCAGTGGCTCGGACCTCGCCGCAATGCGCACCACCGCAGTGCGTGACGGGGACACTTGGGTGCTCAACGGCTCCAAGACCTTCATCACCAACGGCTACTCCGCGGATCTGGTGGTCGTGGCCGCTCGCACCAGCCTGGAGAAGAAGGCCAAGGGGATCACGCTCTTCGGTGTCGAGACGGGGATGGACGGCTTCACCCGCGGCCGCAAGCTCGACAAGGTCGGGCAGATCGAGTCCGACACCGCCGAACTGTTCTTCGACAACGTCCGGGTACCGCATGCGAACGTCATCGGTGAGATCGATCGCGGCTTCATCCACATGATGGAGCGTCTGCCGCAGGAGCGTCTCGGCGCGGCCGTCTCCAACATCGCCCACGCCGCGCAGATCCTCGAGGAGACCATCGCGTACGCCAAGGAGCGCAAGGCCTTCGGGCAGCCGGTGGGCTCCTTCCAGCACAACAAGTTCCTGCTCGCTGAGCTCGTCACGCAGATCGAGGTGTCCCAGGCGTACGTCGACCAGGCGGTCATGGCTCACGTCGAGGGACAGCTGACTGCGGTGGACGCGGCCAAGGCCAAGTGGTGGTCCGCACAGGTGCAGAACGACGTGCTCGACGCCTGTGTCCAGCTGCACGGCGGCTACGGCTACATGAACGAGTACCGCGTGGCCCGCGCCTGGCGCGACGCCCGCGTGACCAAGATCTGGGCCGGCTCCAACGAGATCATGAAGGAGCTCATCGGCCGGGAACTCGGTCTCTGATCGCCCGGGAACCCGGTCTCTGATCGCCGACAAGAATCTGGAAAGCAGAGGAAACCCATGCCCGAGGCAGTCATCGTCGCCACCGCACGCTCACCGATCGGCCGCGCATTCAAAGGGTCGCTGAAGGAGATGCGTCCAGACGACCTCGCCACGCAGATGGTTCGCGCGGCGCTGGACAAGGTGCCCCAGCTGGATACAGCCGACATCGACGACCTGATCCTCGGGTGCGGCCAGCCTGGCGGTGAGTCCGGTTTCAATATGGGTCGCGTCGTGTCGGTGCTGCTGGGCTTGGACAACGTCCCGGGTACGACGGTCAACAGGTACTGCTCGTCGAGCCTGCAGAGCACCCGCATGGCGATGCACGCGATCAAGGCGGGCGAGGGGGACGTCTTCATCTCCGCCGGGGTGGAGACCGTCAGCCGGTTCACCAAGGGCAACGCCGACACCCTGCCGGACACGGAGAACCTGGTGTTCGCCGAGGCCGGGGCCCGGACCGGGAGGTTCGCTGCTGGCGGCCAGATCTGGTCCGACCCCCGGGAGGACGGCGACCTGCCGGACGTCTACATCGCGATGGGGCAGACCGCGGAGAACGTCGCGCAGTTCAAGGGGATCACCCGGGCCGAGCAGGACGAGTTCGGTGTCCGCAGTCAGAACCTGGCCGAGAAGGCCATCGCCAACGGGTTCTGGGAGAGCGATATCACCCCGGTGACGCTCCCGGACGGCACCGTGGTCAGCAAGGACGACGGCCCGCGGGCGGGCGTGACCATGGAGGCCGTCGCCCGGCTGCAGCCGGTGTTCCGGCCGGACGGAACCGTGACCGCGGGCAACTGCTGCCCGCTCAACGACGGAGCCGCCGCGGTGGTCGTGATGAGCGACACCAAGGCGCGGCAGCTCGGGCTCACCCCGCTCGCCCGGATCGTCGCCACGGGTGTCTCTGGGCTCTCACCAGAGATCATGGGCCTCGGCCCGGTCGAGGCGTCGAAGCAGGCGCTTGCCCGTGCCGGGATGACCATCGGCGACATCGACCTCGTCGAGATCAACGAGGCCTTCGCCGCCCAGGTCATCCCGTCCGCCCGCGACCTGGGCATCGACGTCGACAAGCTCAACGTCAACGGCGGCGCGATCGCGGTCGGTCACCCCTTCGGCATGACGGGTGCCCGGATCACCAGCACTCTGATCAACTCCTTGCAGTTCCACGACAAGCAGTTCGGCCTGGAGACGATGTGCGTGGGTGGCGGGCAGGGCATGGCCATGATCCTGGAGCGCCTGAGCTGAGAGCGCGAGCAATCAAGGAAGGGCGTAGATGAGGAAGAGGTTCGAGGGAAAGACGGCGATCGTGACCGGTGCCAGCCGCGGCATCGGCTTCGCTATCGCGGAACGACTGGTGGCCGAGGGCGCGAGGGTCTGCATCACCGCCCGCAAGCGGGAGGCGCTCGACGAGGCGGTGAAGGCTCTCGGCGGTCCCGAGCGCGCGGTCGCGTCCGCCGGCAGGAGCGATGACGTCGACCACCAGTCGGACACGGTCAAGCGAACCCTGGAGGCGTTCGGCAGCATCGACATGCTGGTGAACAACACTGGCATCAACCCGGTCTACGGGCCCATGGTCGATGTTGACCTCGACGCGGCACGCAAGATCTTCGAGGTGAACTGCCTCGCTGCGCTGTCGTGGGTCCAGCAGACGTACCGCGCCTGGATGGGGGAGCACGGCGGCACTGTGGTCAATGTGTCCTCGGTAGCCGGTGTCAAGCCGGCGCCGGGCATCGGCTTCTATGGCGCGAGCAAGGCGATGCTGACCTACATCACCCAGGAGCTCGCGGTCGAGCTCGGTCCCGGCGTCCGCGTCAACGCCGTCGCCCCGGCCGTGGTGAAGACGAAGTTCGCGACCGCACTGTATGAGGGCAAGGAGGAGCAGGTGGCGTCGGCATACCCGCTCAAGCGGCTCGGCATGCCGGAGGACATCGGCGGCGTGACGGCCTTCCTGCTCTCTGAGGATGCAGGGTGGCTCACCGGTCAGCTCATCGTGGTCGACGGAGGGTTGACCCTCACCGGAGGCGTATGACATGGACGTGACGGGCAAGGGGGTGATCGTCACCGGTGCCGGTCACGGCATCGGGCGTGCGATCGCGGCTCGCATGGCAGCCGAGGGCGCGCGTGTCGTCGTCAACGACCTCGACGCCGACGCCGCGCAGTCGATCGCGCGGGAGATCGGTGGGTACGCCGCCCCGGGTGACGCCGCGAGCGAGGACGGAGTCGCCGCACTGGTCCAGACCGCCACCGACCAACTGGGCGCGGTTGACGTCTATTTCGCCAACGCCGGCATCGACACCGGTTGCGGTCTCAACACACCCGAGGACGACTGGTCCAAGGGGTTCGAGGTCAACGTGATGGCGCATGTCCGAGCAGCACGGCGTTTGGTGCCACAGTGGCTGGAGGCCGGAGGCGGCCGGTTCGTGGTCACCGCGTCGGCGGCCGGTCTGCTGACGATGATCGGCAGCGCGCCGTATTCGGTGACCAAGCACGCCGCCGTCGCCTTCGCCGAATGGCTGTCGGTCACTTACCGCCACAGGGGAATCACTGTGCAGGCAATCTGTCCCCAGGGGGTCAAGACTCAGATGCTCGCCGGCACCGGGCCGCTGCAGGAGCTGCTCAGCCACGACACCGCGCTCGAACCGGAACAGGTCGCCGACGAGGTGTGGGCGGCGCTCCAAGACGACCGGTTCCTAGTCCTCCCGCACCCCGAGGTGAAGAGGTACTACGAACGCCGAGCGACGAGCACCGACCACTGGCTCGCGGGGATGAACAAGTTGCAGCGCCGCATCGACGAGAGGACGGGCACGGTATGAGGGCTTGGCGGGTGCACGATCTGGGTGAGTCCGGCGCGCCAGGGCCCGAGCACCTGCTGGCGCGGGTCCTAGGCGCGCCACCGACTTCCTGGACGGCAGGGCGCAGCCCTATTGGAGGGGGGAACGTGCTGGTGCATGCCGCCGCAGGCATTGTCTCCGTCGCTGACGGGAGTCCGGCGTGAACGGCACCGGCATGGCAACAGTCAGGGCTGTCGTGTTCGACTACGGCGGTGTGCTCACCACACCGGTGCGGGACTCGATTGCGGCGTGGCTGGAGCGTGACGGCATCGACCCGGGGTCGTTCTCCCGCACTCTGAAGTCGTGGCTCTCCCGGTCGGCTCCTGCAGGGACGCCGATCCACCGCCTGGAGACCGGTGAGCTGACCGCCGAGGAGTTCGACGAGATCTTCGCCGCCGAACTCACCCTCATGGACGGCTCACCGGTGCCCCGAGGCGGACTGTTGTCCGGGCTGTTCGCCGACATGCGCCCGGACCCGGCCATGTTCGCATTGATCGAGGAGCTCAGGGACGCCGGGCTGCGGGTGGGGCTCCTGTCGAACAGCTGGGGCAACATCTACCCGAGGGAGAGGCTCGATGCGTTGTTCGACCCGGTCGTCATCTCCGGAGAGGTGGGCATGCGCAAACCGAACACCGACATCTTCTATCTGACGCTCGACCGTCTCGCGCTCCCCGCCGATCAGGTGGTGTTCGTCGATGACGCCGAGCCCAACGTCGAGGGTGCGGCCAGGATTGGCCTTCACACCATCTGGCACACCGACGCCGTGTCAACTCGTACGGAGCTTGCCCGTTTCGTCACGGGCATCCACGAAGTCGCATAACCAGAGGAGACCAAGTGAACGAACAGCAGAACCAGCAGCTGGGCCGCATCGCAATCGTCACCGGGGCCGCACGCGGCATCGGCGCCGCGGTCGCGAAACGGCTCAGCGAGGACGGCTTCGCCGTGGCGGTTCTGGACCTGGATGAGGCGGCGTGCAAGCCGGTCGTGGAGGAGATCGCGGCCGCCGGTGGCAACGCGTTGGCGGTCGGCGTGGACGTGGCTGACGAGCAGGCGGTGGAGGCCGCGGTGGCGAGGGTGGCCAAGGAGCTCGGCGCTCCGACGGTGCTGGTGAACAACGCTGGCATCATCCGGGACAACCTGCTGTTCAAGATGACCGCCGACGACTGGGATGCGGTGATGGGCGTGCACCTGCGCGGGTCGTTCCTGATGAGCAGAGCCGCGCAGAAGCACATGACCGAGGCGAAGTGGGGGCGCATCGTGAACCTGTCCAGCACCTCCGCTCTCGGCAACCGGGGCCAGGCCAACTACGCCGCGGCCAAGGCTGGCCTGCAGGGGTTCACCAAGACGCTGGCGATCGAGCTGGGCAGGTTCGGGATCACAGTGAACGCGATCGCGCCGGGCTTCATCGAGACCGAGATGACCGCCGCCACCGCCGAGCGGGTCGGGGTGCCGTTCGAGGACTTCAAAGCGGCGGCCGCCGCGGAGATCCCGGTCGGACGGGTCGGCCGTCCCACGGACATCGCCGCGACGGTGTCGTTCTTCGCGCGCGAGGAGGCCTCGTTCGTGTCCGGTCAGGTGATCTACGTTGCCGGCGGGCCCCGCGCCTGACGGCGGAGATGACGAGGAGGCGCTGATGAAGGCGTTCACGGGTGTCGAGGAGTTCGAGAAGGCCGTCGGCGCCCACCTGGGCTACAGCGACTGGCACACGATCACCCAGGCGCAGATCGATGCCGAGCTTCTCGACGTCACCCGCGGCGCCAACGGTGCCCGGGCGACCGTCCGTGTCATCGTCGAACGGGAGGGCAGTGACAAGCCCGCCTGCGTGGCCGAGACCGTCCTGCTGGTGGTGGCCTGACATGCCAGGCCAGGACAAGCGCGACATCGCCCCGAGCCACGACGACCCTCCCGGCGTGGATCTGGCCCGGGTCTCGGCGTACCTCGCCGATGCCGCGCCCGAGCTGGTCAGTGGCCCGCTCCGAGCGGAGGTGATCGCCGGTGGCAAGTCGAACCTCACCTACCTGGTGAGTGACGGTGCCAGCGAGTGGATCTTGCGTCGGCCCCCGCTGGGGCACGTGCTCGCCACCGCGCACGATATGGCCCGGGAGTACCGTGTGATCTCCGCGCTTGGTCCCACCGACGTCCCGGTTCCGCGGACGTACGCGCTCTGTGAGGACCCCGGCGTGATCGGTGCACCGTTCTACGTGATGGAGAAGGTCGAGGGGACGCCGTACCGGACGGCTTCCCAGCTCGAGCCGCTCGGCCGGGATCGGACTCGCGCGATCTGCACGCGGATGGTCGACACTCTCGCCGTTCTGCACGCTGTGGATCCGGCGGCCGTCGCACTGTCCGACTTCGGGCGGCCGGACGGGTTTCTGCAGCGGCAGGTACGACGCTGGAAGAAGCAGCTCGACGCATCGTACAGCCGGGACCTGGCCGGCGCGGAGGAGCTACACCGACTGCTCCTGGCGAGAGTGCCCGGGCTGTCGGCCCCCGCGATCGTGCACGGGGACTTCCGGCTCGACAACCTGCTCGTCGACACCTCGGACGACGTCGTCTCGGTGCTGGATTGGGAGATGGCAACACTCGGGGACTGCTTGACCGATTTCGCCTTGATGCTGGTCTACCAGCGTCTGGCGACATCCGGGATCGACTACGCCGTATCCGACGTCTCGACCGCACCCGGCTACCTCTCCGACAGCGAGATCATGAATCGCTACTCCGTCGCCGGTGGCCGGCCCCTGACGGATATGGGCTTCTACCTCGGGCTGGCCTACTTCAAGCTGGCCGTGATCCTCGAGGGCATCCACTACCGCCACATCCAAGGGAAGACCGTCGGAGCCGGGTTCGACACGGTCGGCACCGCCGTTGAGCCCCTGATCAAAGCCGGACTCGACTCAGTGAGGGAAAACCACTGATGGACTTCGCATTCGACGCCAAGACCGAGGAACTGCGCGAACGGCTGCTCGCCTTCATGGACGAGTGCATCTACCCCGCAGAGCCCGTGTTCGACGAACAGCTTGCCGCACTCGAGAACCCCTGGGCCTGGTCCACGGTCCCGGTGCTGCAGGAGCTGCGCGCCGAGGCGCGGGAACGTGGACTGTGGAACCTCTTCCTTCCGGGAGAGTTCGGTGCCGGACTTACTAACCTGCAGTACGCGCCGCTGGCCGAGCTCACCGGACGTAGCTCCCGGATCGCTCCCGCGGCACTCAACTGTGCTGCGCCGGACACCGGCAACATGGAAGTGCTGGCCATGTTCGGTACCGAAGAGCAGCGGAAGCGGTGGCTCCACCCGCTGCTGGCCGGTGAGATCCGGTCCTCCTTCGCGATGACCGAGCCCGACGTCGCCTCCTCCGACGCGACCAACATCAGCACCCGCATCGAGAGGGACGGCGATTCCTACGTCATCAACGGACGCAAGTGGTGGATCACCGGGGCCATGAACCCCAACGCCGAGATCTTCATCGTCATGGGGAAAACAGACCCGACGGCGGACCGGCACAGGCAGCAGTCGATGATCTTGGTCCCGCGTGACACGCCTGGAGTGACGGTTAGGCGCGGCATGCACGTGTTCGGGTACGACGACCACGACCACGGTGGCCACGCAGAACTCGAGCTCAAGAATGTCTGCGTGCCCGCCGAGAACCTGATCGGCGGCGAGGGGGAGGGGTTCGCGATCGCGCAGGCACGCCTCGGTCCGGGCCGGATCCATCACTGCATGCGGTCGATCGGTGTCGCGGAGCGGGCGATCGAGCTGATGTGCCGGCGCGCCTCGGAGCGGGTCGCTTTCGGCAAGCCCCTCTCCGAGCAGGGAGTCATCCGCGACTGGATCGCCGAGTCTCGGGTTCGGGTCGAACAGCTGCGGCTCCTGGTGCTCAAGACCGCCTGGTTGATGGACGTCGTCGGTACTAAGGGCGCCCACACTGAAATCCAGGCCATCAAAATTGCCACACCCAAGACCGTGGAATGGATCCTGGACAAGGCGATCCAGGTGCACGGGGCCGGTGGTCTCAGCCAGGACTTCCCCCTCGCTGCCGCATTCGCCGGGATCCGAACGCTCCGGTTCGCCGACGGCCCAGACGAGGTGCACAAGAACTCACTGGCCCGCAACGAACTTAAGCGGCAGACAGTAACTAACTAAGAGCGCCCGGCAATAGGGATCACTTCAGTCGCTTGGTCGTCGGGCGAGTGTCCCAGCGGTAAAGCTTGCGGGCGCGTTGGATGAGTTGACGTACGGTGACGAGCGCGGCGGACAGGTACAGGTAGAAGTACATGATCTGGCCGTCGCGGTCGGTGTAGCGGCGGCAGGGTCGCACCCATCCCTGAGACGACGCCTGATCGTCCGATCCGAGCAGGCTGCCGTCGCGATCCGTTCGTATCCCGATCCATGGACCAGAGCATCGATGACGTGCTCGAACACCACACGAGAAATCGTCAAGACCTGTGGATCAAAAGAGTTAGCTATCGGCGTTGCTCAGTCAGCCAGCGGTCGGCGGCCGTTCGAACGCGTCGTGTCCTTCCCTCGCTGGCGAGCAGGCGCAGTGCAGCCGGTGAAGTGAGGATCTGCACGGCTGTGCGCTGGAACCAGTCGGAGGCAGCAAGAAGATCCTCCGGCCTCCAGGGGGCATTGACGGCGATCACCCTGAGCAGGGTCCATTCCTGCAGGCGGTGGACGAGGAACTCCTGCTCTCCGATCGCCATGGACATGGCGTGGAACCAGTCGGCGAACCCTGGGTCGTTGAGAAGTTGCGCCGCCCGCCGGTCCAGATGCCGGACCACCGCCGACTGCGCCATCACGGTATCCGGATCGCGCAGGACCGACCGCACCAGCTCGGCTTCCTCCTTCTGGCGGACATCCGCCAGCTCCTGCAGGTAACGGGCAAACCGTTGATGTTCGTCGTCGGCCGGCAACTGCGCGGTATCGCTCCAGCCGCTCACGCCGCCACCCCTTCGGGGCGTTCGACGAGCTTGCCGTCAATGAAGGTCGCCCCGGCGCGGACCAGGGCGACGAGATGGGGTGCGTTGACAGCGCGCCAGCGGGCCTGGGCTGACTCGATCAGCTTGAACGCCATGGCCAGTCCGGCCGCCCGGGATCCGGGACCCTTGGTCACCTTCGTGCGGTGCCTGACCGTGGCAAACGTCGACTCGAGCATCGGGTGTGCCTTCCCAGCCGACGTTGACGCGTCGGCCATGCGTGTGAGACCTCAAACGATCACCGGGAAGGTACACCCCTTCCCGGCCGATCCACAGATCTCAAGCATTGCTCGCCGGCGCGTCCGGGGGACTCAGTGCTTGAAGGCGCCGCCATCGACGACGAGGGTCTGCCCGGTGAGGAACCCGGCCCCCGGCGAGAGAAGGAACCTAACCGGCTCGACGAAGTCGTCGGGAGTCGACTCGCGCTTGATGACGCGGGTCAGGACCGTGGCCGGTTCGGTGTGGCTGATGGACTCCGTCATGGGGGTGCGCACGAGGCCCGGGGCGATCGTGTTGACCGTGATCCGGCGCGGGCCGAGCTCCTCGGCGATGCTGCGGGCGAAGCCGATGACGCCGGCCTTGGAGGCGACGTAGGCCGCGGCATTCGCCGGGCCCTTGAACGCGGTGGCCGAGGCGAACAGCACGATTCGGCCGCCGTCGGCGACGAGCGGGGCGAGCGTCTGGGTCATCGCGAGGGTGCCGTGGAGGTTGACCGTGAGGATGCGCTCCCACTCCGGGCGCGGCATGGTGAAGAACTCGGCGAAGGTCGCGACCGCTGCGCAGTGGACGAAACCGTCGATGCTCCCGTGCTGCTCGCGGATCGTGCTGGCGACGCGCTCCGCGTCGCCAGCATCCGTGATGTCCGCCTCGATGTATGCGACCCCGGCCAAGGGGGCGGCGGGCCGCTCCCGGTCGATGACGACGAGGGGCCACTCGTCACCGAGGGCCGCCACCAGGGCTGCCCCGATGCCCGAGCATCCGCCGGTGATGACGAGGGGCGCCTGCGGGCTCACCGGCCGCTCACCTGGCCCGCTTGCGGACCAGGCGCTCGAGGGCCGAGATCGTGTAGTCGAGGGCGGTGGACATCAGGCCCATCGCGAGCAGGACGGCGAAGGACTCCGCGACCTGGAAGTTGTTGGTCATGACGACGAGTCGCTGGCCGAGACCGGTGTAGGCGCCGACCATCTCGGAGACGACCGCGCCGAGGACGGAGTAGACGGCGCCGAGGCGCAGTCCGCCCGTGATGGTGGGCAGTGCACTCGGGAACTCGACCTTGACGAAGCGCTGCACCGGGGACATCGACAGGGACTTGGCGAGGGTGTCGATGTCGTGGTCGATGCCGCGCAGCGCGCTCGCGGTGTTGGTGAGCAGGACGAAGTAGACGACGCTGGCCGCGACGAGTGCCTTGGGGGCGACGCCGAGCCCGAACCACAGGATGAAGATCGGGGCGAGGGCGGGTCGGGGAAGGCTGTTGGCCAGCGTAAGGAACGGCCCTGCGGCGCGATCCAGGACGGGCCACCGGGCGAGGGCGACACCGCTGAGGATGCCGAGCGCGGCACCGCTCACCAGCCCAGCCATCGCTCCGCCGAACGTGCTGGCCACGTCGGTCCAGAACCGCGGTTCGGTCAGCTGGGTCACGAACGCGCTGATGACCTCGTCGGGCGACGAGACGAGCAGCGGGTCGATGAACTTGCGGCTGCTGGCCACATACCACACGCTGACGAAGATGGCCGCGACCCCGATGCGGATCGCCCACGTGAGGATCGTTTCCTTGCGCCGGGCAGCGCGGCGCTCGGCGAAGATGACACGTTCCATTGCCTCCGCGGACGTGCTGGTCGCCGTCGGGGGACTGGTCTGGGTCTGGACGGGAGTGGTCATCGCGTTCTTTCTGGTCATGGCTCGCGCTCGGTGCCGGCCGCTGCTGCGGTCACAGGGGCTGTCGGATGAGGTCGACGTCCGCAGGCGTGGAGGTGTGGGGGCCGCCGGCTGCGACGATGGTGCCGCCACCCTGCGCGCGGAAGGTCGGCAGGCATGCAGCGCGGACTGTCGGGGTGGGAAGGGGAGCCATCCGATCCTCCCGTAGGCGTCGGTGTCCGGCTTGGATACGCCAGGTGAACAGGTCCAGAGTCGGGCCGGCCGGGCGGTGAGGCAATCGGTCTGGCCCTATCGGTGCGATAGTCGCTGCCCGGGCCGACTTTCCTTGACAGTCTTTCCGCTCGTCAATGACCATCACTGGACCGGTCGGATCGGGCCGGCTCGGCGTCACCGATTCAGCTCTGCGCCTCCGAGTGTGCTGCACCTCCGAGTGTGCTGCGCCTCCGAGTGTGCTGCGCCTCCGAGTGTGCTGCGTCCGCGAGGGTGGCGACGTCATCGACGAGTCCCGGGTTGTCCGGGTGAGAAGAACGGTGAGAAGGGACGACCATGACGGCTACCCCGCTGCTCAATGCACCCGGTGAGGCACGAGGTCTCGCCATCGACTTCGAACACGTGAACCACAGCTTCATCCACGGTGATCGGGCCGTGCGGGTACTCGACGACTTCAACCTCAACATAGAGCCGTCGCAGTTCGTCAGCATCGTCGGCCCTTCCGGGTGCGGCAAGACGACGGCGTTGTCGATGACCGGCGGCCTGCTGCGGGCCCGCGAAGGCTCGGTGCGCCTCGACGGCCGAGAGGTGACGTCCACGTCGGCGGACGTGGCGTTCCTCTTCGCACGCGACGCTCTGATGCCGTGGCGCCGGGTGCGCAGCAACGTCGAGTTGGGTCTGGAGGTACGCGGCGTGCCCAAGGCCGAACGGCGCGAGCGTGCCACGGCCTGGCTGCGCCGGGTGCGGTTGCACGAGTTCGCGGAGTCGGACGTGCTGCACCTGTCGCAGGGCATGCGGCAGCGGGTTGCGATCGCTCGCACGCTCGCACAGAGCCCGCGGGTGGTCCTCATGGACGAGCCGTTCGCTGCGCTCGACGCGCAGACCCGGGCCCTGCAGCAGGAGGAGTTCATCCGGCTCTGGGAAGCCGAGCGGCCGACCGTGATCTTCGTGACCCACGACCTCGAGGAGGCGATCCTGCTCAGCGACCGTGTCATCCTCATGGCGAGCCGGCCCGGGCGCATCGTCGCCGACATGACGATCGACCTCGAGCGCCCACGCACCCAGGAGATGCGCAGCTCGGAGCGCTTCCGCGAGCTCGTGGTGAGCCTGTACGACCAGTTACGCCACGAGGTGGACGTGGCCGAGGCGCGTCGGCAGGAGTCCGGCGGCGATGACGACTGACCCGTCGGGCAGCCTTCGTGCCAGCGACGGCACCACGCTGACCTACCGGGTCGTGGGCAGCGGCCCCGTCACGGTCACGGCCCTACACTCGTTGGCCCTCGACGGCACCTGGTTCGAGCCCCTGGCGCACGCGCTGGGAGCCGACTATCGCCTGGTGCTGCCCGACCTGCGCGGGCACGGCGGCAGTGGCAGCGGCCCGATGCCGATGAGCTTGGCGACCATGGCGGACGACGTCGTGGCGCTGTGGGACCACCTCGGCATCGAGTCGAGCGCGGTCATCGGCCTGTCGATGGGTGGCATGGTCGCCCAAGCGCTGGCTTCCGCCGCTCCGGACCGGGTCGACGCCCTCGTGCTGATCGCGACGGGTGGCTCCTTCACCGAGTCCGCGCGTGAGGGCACCCGGGCTCGGATCGCCGCGGTCCGTGCGCCCGGCGGGCTCGCCGCCATGGCCGACGACCTCATGGTCCGCTGGTTTGGGGACGGCCCCGACGTGCAGCGGTCCCTCGTGGACCGGGCCCGGGCGCAGTTCGTGGCGACCGACCCGCACGTGCATGCCGCGGTCCTCGAGGCGATGACCGACGTCGGCCTGTTCACGATGGACGGACTGACGGCCCCGGCCCTCGTGATCGCGAGCCGCGACGATGCCAGCAGCCCGTTGCCGGTGTCGCAGGAGCTCGCCTCCGGACTCCACCACTCCCGCCTCCAGGTCCTCCCTGGGACCCACCTGGCCGCTTTGACCGAGCCGGGCACCTACGCGGAGGCGATAGCGGCCTTCCTCGACGAGAACCGACGCTGTATGTCGTCCGCCGCGTCCCGAGGTGCCGCCGCGACGTCTGCCCGTGAGGCCGCAACGACCCAACCAACGGAGAAGCGATGACTACTGAACCGCGTCTGTTGCCCACGGCCGGCGAAGTCCGCGCCCGTCTCGGGTCGGCGGAAACGCCTGCGCTGCTGATGCTCGTCGCGCACGTCACCGGCGACACGGAGGTCCTGCGGCCGGAGTGGCGCCCGCAGCCGGAGGCGCTCCCGCTGAGCGGGCTGGGCGAGACCCTCGACGCCGAGATCCGGGACTACTGCCTGTCCCGGCTTGAGTCCTACCTCGACTCCGGCGAGGCGTGGACGTCGCTGCCCCCTGCCGGTGTCCTCGAGAAGATCGGGAAGTGGAGTCTCGGCTCGGGGGTCGAGACCCCGGTCGCCCTGCTCGAGGCCGCCTTCGTCGCCGACGGGACCGACCCGCGCCGCCCCGACTGGTCCGTCGAGGAGCTGTCGCCGGGGCATCAGGTGCGCGCCGTCGTCGTCGGGGCCGGCATCTCCGGACTGCTGGTCGGGCTGCGGCTGAAGCAGGCTGGCGTTGACTTCACCATCGTGGAGAAGAGCGGCGAGGTAGGGGGCACGTGGTGGGAAAACACATACCCGGACTGCCGCACCGACGTGCACAGCCACATCTACACGTACTCCTTCTTCCCCGAGGACTGGCCGAGCTACTTTGGTCGCCAGCATGTCATTCACGGCTACCTGCGCCGCTTCGCTGAGGAGAACGGCCTGCTCGAGCACATCGAGTTCGACACCGAGGTCACCGACATGACGTGGGACGAGGACCTCCAGGTGTGGCGCGTTTCGACGCGGCGGACCGGGGCGTCCGAGACCTCCGTCCGGGAGACGAACGTCGTCGTCAGCGCGGTGGGCCAGCTCAACCGGCCGATGGTGCCGGAGATCGAGGGCATGTCCGGCTTCGACGGGCCGGTGTTCCACTCGGCGGAGTGGGACCACACGGTGGACTTCGCCGGCAAGCGGGTCGCCGTCATCGGAACCGGCGCCAGCGTGTTACAGATCGGTCCGGCCCTTGCGAAGACCGCGGAGCACGTCACGATTTTCCAGCGCAGCGCCCCATGGCTCATGCCGACCCCGGAGCTGCGCCAGGACATCGGTGAGGACGAGCGGTGGCTGCTGCGGTCGCTGCCGCTCTACCGCGCTTACTACCGCCTCTCCCTGTTCCTGCCCCGGGCTATCGGCCAACTCGACGCCGCGACCGTCGACCCGGACTACCCGCCGACGGAGCACGCGGTGTCCGCCGCCAACGAGGCGCTGCGCGTGCAACTCACCGCGTACCTCACGGACCAGGCCGGTGGCGACGAGGAGTTGTTCGCCAAGATCCTGCCCGACTACCCACCCGGCGCCAAGCGCATCATCCGCGACGACGGGACGTGGGTCGCCACCCTTAGGCGCGACAACGTCGACCTCATCACCGACCGGGTCGCGCGCTTCGACGCCAAGGGAGTCTGGACCGCGCCGGGAGACTACCACCCGGTCGACGCTGTCGTGTTCGGCACTGGCTTCAGGGCCTCCGACTTCCTGACCCCCATGACTGTGACAGGACGCGGAGGCAAGGACCTGCACACCGAGTGGGGTATCGACGCCTGTGCCTACATGGGCCTGACGATCCCCGACTTCCCCAACTTGTTCTGCCTCTACGGCCCGAACACCAACCTCGTGCTCCACGGCAATCTCGTGTTCTTCCTCGAGTGCCAAGCCGCCTACGTGGCCGACTCGGTGCGGCTGCTGCTCGAGACGGGTAGGTCGGCGATGTCCCTGCGCCGTGACGTCTTCGACGACTACTGCGCGGAGGTGACCAAGGCCAGTGCGCTGCGCGTCTGGGGCTGGTCCAAGACCCACAGCTGGTACCAGAACGCCGAGGGTCGGTCGACGATCATGTGGCCGCTGCCCGCTCAGCGGTATCTCGAGGGCACCGCGGCCGTGGACGCCGCTCACTACGAACTCACCTGAGCGCACCCGCCCCCACCTGACCGGATCTGCAAGGAGAAATGCGTGATCGACGAGACCACTACCACCGTCAACGACTTGGAGACCCGTTACCTGAGCGGCGGGACAGGGCCGACGGTCGTCTTCCTCCATGACGGCGCCTGGGGTGCCAGCGCAGACGTGACGTGGGGGGAGGTGGCGGCCCTCGCGGTGAGGAACTACTCTGTCGTGGCCCCCGACCTGCTCGGCTTCGGCGGCAGCGCGAAGTCGGTGCGCCTCGACCAAGCGCCGTTCGGCTTCCGCCTGCGTCATGTGTTCGCGCTTCTCGACCAGCTCGGGGTCACCGCGCCTGTCCACCTCGTCGGGAACTCCTTCGGTGGTTCGCTTGCGCTGCGCGCGCTGACGGACCCGAGCGTGCGCCCGCGGATCGCCTCGGTCACGACGATCAGCGGGACCGGTGGCCCGTGGCGTGCCGCGGCCAGCGCGCAGCTCGGCCCGTTCGACGGCACCGACGCCGACATGGCGCGCATCGTCCACCTTCTCTGTGGCGACTACGACGGTGCCGAGGCCCAGGTGAGCGGACGGATGAAGTGGGCCCGTATGCCGGGTCACTACGCGGCTACGATGGCGATCCACCAAGCCGTGCCCGAGCCGCTCCGGCTCGCTCGGCCCGCCGACCCGTACCCCCAGTCGCTGACCGGTGCGACCACGCCGGTGCTGCTCTTCGAGTGCCTCGACGACGTCCTCGTCGAGGTGGGGTGGACCAAGCACGTCGTCGAGGTGCTGCCGCAGGCCAAGGTCGTCAAGGTGAACCGGCTTCACGCTCCCAACATCACGCACCCCGAGCAGACCTGGGCGCTGATCTCCGCGTTTCTCGAGGAGGTCGCGCGTGGCTGAGGTCAGCGCTGATACGAGGAGCCGCGAGGCCATCGCCGCCACGAAAGTGGACCATGGCGCCCTCTTCCGGCTCGACGGGCAAACCCATATCGTGCTCGGGTCCGCCGCCGGTATCGGTGAGCACGTGTGCCGCATCCTGCACGCCCTCGGGGCGAAGCTGCTTCTCGTCGACCTCGACGACGCCGTCGCGGCCCTCGCCTCCGAGCTCGGGTGCCCGCACGTCGTCGCCGACGTTACGACGGAGGCCGGGATGGTTGCGGTGGCCGACGCAGCCCGGTCGCTGGACCGCGTCGACGGCTACGTCGACGTCGTCGGGAAGATGACGCGCAAGCGCCTGCCCGACTTCAGTGCCTCCGACTGGGAGGAGGACTTCCGGGTCAACCTGAGGCACGCGTTCCTCGCGGGCCAGGCCCTCGCGCCATTGGTCGCGGAGGGCGGATCGGGATCCATCGTCCACGTGTCCAGCGTGATGGGCTCCCGGTCTGGAAGCTCGTCGCCGGGCTACGGGCCGGCCAAGGCGGCGCTCGAGCTGTGGGTCAAACAGATGGCCGGCTTCTACGGTCCCGCCGGGGTGCGCGTCAACGCCGTAGCGCCGGGCCTGTTCCTCTCACCGCGCTTCCTCGCAGACCCCGTCGGGGCCCAGGCCATGGACCACTTCGCCTCCAAGACGATGCTCGGGAGGCTCGGCCAACCCTTCGAGGTGGCGGCGGTCGTCGCCTTCCTCCTTTCGCCTGCCGCGGGTTACATCACCGGGACGACGATCCACGTCGAGGGTGGCGCCCTGAGCGCGGACTCGACCGGGCTCGACGACGTCCCTGTCTGACCGGTGACGGCCGAGCCGCCAGGTGGGCGGCCCGGCCATTTGTCTCGGAAGCGCAGTCCCGCGAACGCGTCGACAAGCCCGAGATCGGACGAACTACGCTCTGGAGACAGGTCAGCATCTCGTCGAAGGGGTCACAGTGCGGTTCGAACAGTTGTGGTACCTCGAGGCGGCGCTTCGGACCGGGTCGTTCCGCCAGGCGGCCAAGGCGCTGGGCGTCTCCCAGCCGACGATCACCAACCAGATCCAGAAGCTCGAGGAGGACCTCGGGGTCGTCCTCGTGCTGCGAGGCTCGAACGGCGTCCGCCCGACGTTCGCCGCCGAGCGGATCCTGCCGCACGCCGTGGCGGCCATCCGTGCGGAGTACCTCCTGCGCCAGGAGGCCAGCGCCTTTGAGGGCCTCAAGATCGGTAGTGTGCGGCTCGCCACCGTGTCCACGGGCAGCCTCATCGTGCTTCCCGACCTCGTCAAGCGCCTGCACAAGGAACACCCGAACATCCGCTTCGAGGTCACCGAGGGCGGTTCCGCCATGGTGCGCCGAGGAGTTGCCGCGGGCCACTTCGACATCGGGCTCGTGACGCGCCTGGGGTTGCCGGAGACCGAGCACGAGGCAGAGCATCTGCATCTCGTGGATCTTCGGTCGGGCCGGCTCGTGCTCTGCGTGCCCGAGAACCATCCCCTGGCCCAAGCGGAGGCGCTCGACAAGTCGGCCCTCAACGGTGAGCCCCTCATCATCTTCAAGGAGGGCAGCATCCTGCGCGCTGCCCTCGAGAAGCTCGTCGAGGGTGTCGAGGCTCGGGTCGTCTATAGCACGGACAGCGCGGAGACGGCCCAGCAGATGGTCCGGGCCGGCGTCGGTATCGCGATCGGGAACACTTTGGCCCCGTCAACGGTGAGCGGGAACGGGGTGGCGCTGGTGCCCATCAACGATCCCTGGGCCTGCACGACGCTGTCCGCGATCGTTCGGCGCGACGAGCTGCGCGGGCCCGTGGTGCAGATGATGCTGCGGCTCATGAACAGTGACCAATGAGGATTCCTCATCAGTCGTGAATGCCGTGGGCTGAGGAGCCCATGGTGCCTGCGTGACTCCCCTGGTGCAGGTGGGGGCATGTGCTCCAGAGTCGGTCGCGTGTCGCGCTGGCTCCAAGCGCACCGCACGCGTGTCGATGTCCGGGCGTGGCAGCGGGCCGGGCGTGAGAACTCCCGTGATCTCGGACGGAAGGCCATCTCTCTATCACAGGCTGAAGCCCGTCACAGTCCGTAGCTTTCACGAATTGGACATACGGGCTGATACACCCCAATCGGGCGACTATGAAATCGCCCTGGGGTGATATCTCCCACCGTTCGTAACGCTAAGTGACGCCCATTCGGTGGCCGGTGAATTCGCGAGGTTTGGGGCGTTGAAGAATTCGAGTAGCTGGCGATGGAGCTGCGTTGAGACAAATCTGCCGAAAGCGGCATAAATTCCCCTAGCTTGACGCAGTGGCCTGCTACGCTCATCGTCGGTCCGCACTGCAAAAGCGTCGCCGGTCGAACGTGTTCGAAAGTGACCCAACGGGCGTACGGTGACCGTGGATCGTGTGCGCGGGAAAGGTGGTCATGAGATTCGAACAGCTGCAATACCTGGAAGCGGCGCTACGTACGGGATCGTTCCGCCAGGCTGCGAGAGAGCTCGGGGTTTCCCAGCCGACGATCACGAACCAGGTGCAGCGGCTCGAAGAGGACCTCGGGGTCGTGCTCGTTCTCAGAGGTGCGCACGGCGTGCGCCCGACCTACGCCGCAGAGCGGATCCTTCCGCACGCCATCGCCGCTATTCGCGCGGAACATCTGCTGCGCCAGGAGGCCAGCGCCATCGACGGCCTGAAAATCGGCAGTGTCCGGCTCGCTACCGTCTCGACGGGAAGCCTGACGCTTCTCCCCGACGTCGTGAAGCGACTGCATGACGAATATCCGAACATCCGGTTCGAGGTGACCGAGGGCGGCTCGGATATGGTGCGGCACGGGGTTGCTGCGGGGTATTTCGATGTCGGACTGTTGACACGTCTAGGCCTCGACAAAGAGGACAAAGAGGACGATGAGGATCGACTGCATTACATCGATCTCATGACCGGTTGGTTGGTCCTTGCCGCGCCGGAGTCCCACCCCCTGGCGAGCAAGGAGTCCCTGCAAGTCTCCGACCTCGCTGGTGAGCCGCTGATTTTCTTCAAGAAGGGCAGCATCCTACGGCGTGCTTTTGAGAAGTTGGTCGAAGGCATCGAGGCGCGTGTCGTCTACAGCACCGACAGCGCCGAAACCGCCCAGCGGATGGTGCGTGCCGGGGTGGGCATCTCCATAGCAAACACGCTGGCACCTTCGACGGTGAGCGGCAATGGGGTCGTCCTGTTGCCGCTGCAGGTCGAATGGGCCCAGACCAGGCTCGCGGCTGTCGTCAGGCAGGGGCAACTGCGCAGCCCCGTCGTCCAGACGTTCCTCAACCTGCTCAGAAAGGTGCCGACCAAGTAGCCGGCTGTTTCGCCCAAGGCGGGTGCACGGATAGGGTCGCCTCGTTGGCGGGACCCCGACCAAGTAGCGTGCCTGGTTGATGCGGTGCTGCACCGCGAGTGCCGGAACCTGTTCCCGGGCAAGATGTTCGCCGACCTGTTTGCCCAGGACGGCCGTAGGTCGGTGTTGCCGATGATCGTGGCCGTGGTGATGCTGCTACAACGGCTGGAGGGCTGGTCGGATCGGGAGCCGGTGGATCGGTTCGCCTTCGGTGTGCGGTGGAAGTACGCCGCCGGCGGGCTGGACTTCGATCACCCGGACGCGTGCACACGGTGCTGGTGGACATGCGCGCGAGGCTGGCCGCCTCGGATCGTCCGGACCGGATCTTCGACCGGACGGTCCAGGTGGCCCGCCAGGCGGGAGCCAAGGACGGTCGCGCGGTTGCTCCTGCCCGGGAAAGCCCTACTGCCCGAATCGATCTTGTTGAGAAAACGTCATTGACCGACGTTGCACTTCCGCAACTCGCCGGAGACGGTTCCGCCCACTCTACAACAGATCTCAAAGATGCTCTTTCCGATAGATCGCGGGTATCACCGTGTAACGACTATGCGCCTTCCCGGATCTTCAAGTACTGACCAGACTGAAGTTCAACCCCTCGCGCTGTCGGCATGACGGAACAGCTCGCAATCTTACGTAAGGGATCTTCAGTTGTCAGTCGAGTCAATACCTCGGCACGTGTCCGCGAATGTCCATAAGACCCTTGATGAAGCACGTCGTGGTGAAAGAAGTGTCCTAGCTGAGGCTGGGGCCAAGGAGATTCTTCAGTCTTTCGGTATCGCGGTTCCGAGGGGCTGTGTCGTCACGGACATCGACTCCGTGCCCGCTGAACTCAGCGCACCCTTCGTACTCAAGGCCGTTTCAGCGACACTGATCCACAAATCCGACGCAGGCGGCGTCCGTGTCGGACTGCAGCGTGACGAGCTGCCTGGTGCCGCGACCAGCATGCGCGAAGGTCTCGCGCGTGCCGGACACGCACTCGACGGCTTCCTGGTCGAGGAGCTTGCTCCCGCAGGCGTCGAGGTTGTTGTGGGGGCGGTCCGAACAGCCGGTGTCGGGTGGGTCGTCATGGTCGGCCTGGGCGGTGTCTTCGTCGAGATCCTCCAGGACGTGGCCTTCGGGGTCACTCCGCTGTCACCGGCCCAGATCCGGGATATGCTGGCGGAGCTCCGCGGACTGCCCGTGTTGCAGGGTGCCCGCGGGAAGGCGCCAGCCGATCTCGATGCCCTGGTCGGACTGATTGCGCGACTGACCGGTTCCGGGGGCGTTCTGGACGCGATGCCCGCGGACATCACCGAGATCGACCTCAACCCGGTCATCGTATCCCCCTCGGGAGCGGTTGCCGTCGATGCCCGGTTCATAGTCCAGAAGGACAACGACGCTTCCGAACCCGTCCCGCATGGTGATCCGGTGCCTGCCCGGGAGATGCCGTTCGAGCACCTGTTCAGCCCTCAGACCATCGCCGTGCTGGGGGCCAGCGGACAGGGCACCAACGGGGGCAACCTGTTCATCCGCAACCTGATCGACTACGGGTTCGCAGGCACCATCGTGCCGATCCACCCGAGCGCCGAGTCGATCGAGGGCATACCGGCCGTCGTATCGCTGGGCGAGATCGACGGTGTGGTCGACTACGCCTATGTGGCGCTTCCGGCGGCCAAGGTCGCCACGGCTCTCGCGGCGGGTGCCGGGCGGGTCAGGTTCGCCCAGGTGGTGTCGAGTGGCTTTGCCGAAACCGCCGAAGGCGTGGATCTGCAGCGGGCGTTGGTCGACACGATGCGGTCGGTCGGCACCCGGATCATCGGTCCGAACTGTCTCGGCACCCACTCGTCGAGTGGGCGCCTCACCTTCGTTCCCGAGGCGCCCAGCGAGCAAGGGAGAGTCGCCGTCATCTCCCAGAGCGGCGGTCTGAGCGTCGACATCCTCCGGCTCGGGGAGTCGCGGGGGCTCGCCTTCCACAGTGTGACCAGCATCGGAAACGGCTCCGATGTCAAGGCTGTGGAGCTCCTGGAGTACCTGCTCGACACTCCGGAGACCACTGTGGTCGGCCTGTACCTGGAGTCGCTCGCGGCGGCCCGCGACGTGCTCGACCTGTTGGTCCACCGCGAATGCTCCAAGCCCATCGTGCTACTGGCGGGAGGCCGCACAGCCGATGGTTCCCGAGCGGCCATGAGTCATACAGGTGCGCTGTCCGGCAACCACCGGCTGTGGCCAGCGCTGGCGCGCCAGGCCGGTGTGGAACTCGTCGACTCCCTGGATGAGTTCATCAACGTGCTGCTGGCCATGGACATTGCCGACAGGAGCATCGCGACCGAGAGCTTCGATGCCGTGCTGTTCGGGAATGGCGGTGGGGCAAGCGTGCTCGCCGCTGATGCGCTGGAGCGGAACGGGCTGAACACGCCAACGCTGCCCGAGCCGGCCATCGAAAGACTCAACGGCCTCGGCCTTCCGCCTGGCAACGGGTTGCTCAACCCCATCGATGTGCCGGCCGGTTCCCTTGCGGTCAATCGCGGCGGCATCGCGGAGGACATCCTGCGTACCATCCTGGAGTTCAGCAGTCCCGCGATCGTGATCTCGCATTTCAACGTCGGCATCATCCAGAGGAATCTTGCCGAGACCCACGGTGACGTCACCGGCACGCTGATCGAGGCGATAGCGCGGGCACGCGACTCCGCCGCGCGGCCGTGCCACCACTTCCTCGTGCTCAAGACAGATGGCAAACCTGACACCGAGTCGCAGATCCGCGGATACGCCAAGCGGGCGTTGGCCCTACGCATGCCGGTCTTCCCTGAGCTTGAGGACGCCGCGACCGCTGCGCGCGCCCTCCTGAGACATCAGGCGAAGGTGGCCTCCCGGATGTCTAGGTCTCCCCAGCGATCCTTCGAACACGCTTGAAAGGCGGACGGCGATGATGGAAGAGCGTGCTGAGGCGGTGCATGCGGAGCGTCGCGCCGCAGCCTTGGCCATGGGAGGCGATCGCAAGCTCAAGAAGCGTGCGGCGGCCGGTGCGCTCAATGCGCGAGAGCGCGTCGACTTGTTGTTTGACTCCGGGTCCTTCACGGAGAGCGGGCTCTTCGCGACCTCACCGGTCGATGCGGACAAGGACACCACCCCTGCTGACGGCAAGGTCACCGGCACGGGCGACATCGACGGTCGCCGGGCAGCGGTGATCGCCTACGACTTCACGGTCAAGGGTGCCTCGAGCAGCTCGGTCAGCAACAAGAAGATGCAGCACATGAAGGACCTCGCCACCAGGCGGGGAATGCCCCTCATCTACCTGGCCGAGTCCACCGGGGTCCGCATGCCGGATGTCATGGGGGGCACCGGTATGGGGCAGGGCAACGACCGCTCTCGCTTCCTGAGGTGCCGTGAGAGCCCATGGGCATCGGGCGTTTTCGGCTATTCGTTCGGCTCTGCGGCGTGGCACACCGTCTCCTCGGACTTCGCCGTCTTCCGGAAGGGCTCGGTGATGGCCGTGTCGAGCCCGGGCCTGGTGAGCCGGGCCACGGGACAGGAGGTCGACGGTCAGGACCTCGGAGGGTGGCGGATCCACTCCGAGATCACCGGCTTCGCGGACGCGGTCGCCGACACCGACGAGCAGGCCATCGAGCTGATCCGGCGTTTCCTGTCCTATCTGCCTGCCCACAACGGTGAGGCTCCGCCGTCGGCTCCGATCACGGAAGGCTCGGAAGACCGCCTGCACGAGCTGCGCACCCTGGTTCCGCAGTCGCGAACCCAGGTGTACGACGTCCGCAAGGTGATCGAGGTAGTCGCCGACAACGGCTCGGTCTTTCCGATCAAGGCGCGTTACGGCAAGAGCCTGGTGACCGCCCTGACGAGGATCGGGGGGCAGACGGTCGGCGTGATCGCGAACAACCCGATGTTCAAGGGCGGCGCCATCGACGCGGACGCGTGCGACAAGGCGACAAGCTTCCTGGTTCTCTGCGACTCCTACAACATCCCCATTCTGTTCCTGGTCGATCAGCCGGGCTTCCTGATCGGACTAGAGGCCGAGCGGGACAAGGTCGCCGGCAAGGTGATCAATTGGATGAATGCGCTGTCGCTCGTCACGGTTCCCAAGATCACCGTGATGATGCGCAAGAACTACGGCCAGGCTTTCGTGAACATGGGGGGCGCTTTCACGGCCGATGCCACGGCCGCCTGGTGGAGTGCGGAGATCAGCTTCATGGACCCGCGTTCCGCGGTGAGTGTCGTGTACGGCATCCAGCCGGAGAGCGACCCCGAAGAGTACGAGCGACGACTGGCGGAGATGGCCCGCGGTTCGACGGCCTACGACATCGCCCGCGTGTATGGCGTCCAGGACGTCATCGACCCCGTCGACACCCGTTCCTTCGTCCTTGCCGCGCTGAGGGACAACCACCTGGCTCGGACCGGCGGTGTCGGAGAGCACCTGCTGAGCACCTGGCCGACGAGCTACTGAGGAGCCAAGATGAGTTCCTTTCCACAGCGTGTGCTTGTCGCCAACCGAGGTGAGATCGCCCGGCGCGTGATCGCCACGACGCGACGGCTCGGTATCGAGTCGGTCGCCGTCTACCACCCCATCGACGCGGCTCTGCCGTTCGTCAGCGAGGCGGACCGGGCCGTGCCGCTTGAAGGAGAAGCGCCGGTCAAGGCATACCTCGACGGTCCGCAGATCATCAGGCTGGCGTTGAGCGTCGGGGCTACTGCTGTGCACCCCGGCTACGGATTCCTTGCAGAGAACGCCCAGTTCGCACAGGACGTCGCGGATGCCGGTCTGGTCTGGATCGGGCCACCAGCCGACGCCATCCGGACCATGGGTGACAAGGTCCAGGCGCGACGTGCCGTGTCCGCGGTCGGCGTACCGGTCAGCGGGGGAGCAGCCGACGCGCTGGCGTCCGTCGATGATGCGGTGGCCGAGGCAGGCCGGATCGGATATCCGGTCATGGTCAAGGCCTCCGAAGGCGGTGGCGGCATTGGCATGGCCGTCGCACACGACGAAGCCGCGCTGCGCAAGGCGTTCGCCGGTACCCAGTCGATGGCGGAGAGGAGCTTCGGTTCGAGCCGGGTTTTCGTCGAGCGGTTCGTCTCGACGGCGCGCCACGTGGAGGTCCAGATCCTCGGCCTGGCCGACGGCTCCGTCATCGTGCTTGGGGAGCGGGACTGCTCGGTTCAGAGGCGTCACCAAAAGCTCGTCGAGGAGAGCCCCGCCCCGGCTCTCGACGCCAGCACCAGGGAGCGCATGCTCCGGTGTGCCGTCAAGGCGGCCGAAGTCGTGAACTACGTGAACGCGGGGACGGTGGAGTTTCTGCTCGATACCGCAACAGGCCAGTTCGTCTTCCTTGAGATGAACACCCGGATCCAGGTCGAGCACCCGGTGACGGAGCTGGCCCTCGGAGTCGACCTCGTGGAGCAGCAGCTGAGCATCGCTCAGACCGGTACAACCGCCCCCGGGTTCGAGCCGGTGCTGCGCGGGCACGCCATCGAGGTCCGTGTGTGTGCGGAGGACCCTCGCCGCTTCTTCCCCAGCCCCGGGGTTATCGACACCTGGAAGGAGCCGGAGGGGGCCGGGATCCGGGTGGACGCCGGTTATGCGGCAGGCCTGGAAGTGACTCCGTTCTTCGACCCGCTCTTGGCCAAGGTGTGTGCGTTCGGTGACTCACGGGATGAAGCGCTCGCGCGTGTCCGGCGCGCGCTCGACGACTTCGAGATCACCGGTGTGGTGACGAACCTGCCGTTCTTGAGGGATCTCCTGCGCTCGGAGGCGTTCACCACGGGGCACTACGACACGAGCATCGTCGCGAACATGAAGTCGAAACAGCCGTAGACAAGCCCTGATAGGAGACTGACCGATGGCCGAGACCATCCAGGCGGAGATGAACGCGAACGTGTGGAAGATCCTGGTGGCACCGGGCGACTCAGTCGAAGAGGAGTGCCCGCTCATGATCCTTGAGTCCATGAAGATGGAGATCCCGGTACTCGCGGAGTCCGAGGGGTTCGTCGTCGCCCTGCATGTCGCAGAGGGCGACAGGGTGAGCCCGGGGCAGCCGCTCGTGGACCTCTCGACGAACTGACGGATGTGATGACGATGAAGGCTTGGTCCGTTACGCGACTCTGCGACCCGGCGGATGCCCTGGAACTGTGCGAGGTCGAGGTCCCGCAGCCGGGACCCCGCCAGGTTCTGGTGAGAGTTCTGGCGAGCGCCGCGAACTTCCCCGACGTGTTGCTGTGTCGAGGCGAATACCAGATCCGGCCTGAACTGCCGTTCACCCCCGGGTCCGAACTGTGCGGCGAGATCGTGACTGTCGGCAGTGAGGTGACCCGCCTCGCCGTGGGGCAGCGTGTCCTGGGCCTGTGCGCACTTCCCCATGGCGGCTTCGCCGAGTACGCCCTCATGGATGAGTTGACGACCTACGAGGCACCGACGTCGCTGGACCACGCGCAGGCGGCAGCCTTGTTCATCGGCTACCAGACCGGCTGGTTCGGCCTGCACCGCCGCGCCCGGATCCAACCGGGGGAGACCCTGCTGGTGCACGCCGCCGCCGGAGGCGTGGGGAGCGCGGCGATACAACTCGGCAAGTCCGCGGGTGCCCGCGTGATCGGCGTCGTCGGCGGACCGGAGAAGGCCGAGTACGCCAAGCGGCTCGGCGCCGACGTGGTGGTCGATCGCCGCGCCGAGGACTTCGTCGAGGTCGTCAAGCGCGAGACGGAGGGGCGAGGTGCCGACGTCGTCTACGACCCGGTGGGCGGCGATGTGTACGAGCGGTCGACCAAGTGCATCGCCTTCGAGGGGCGCATCCTCGTGGTCGGCTTCGCAGGCGGTGTGATCCAGCGCGTCGCACTGAACCACGCCCTAGTGAAGAACTACTCGATCCTCGGACTCCATTGGGGGCTTTACAACAGCAAGGACCCCGCCTCGGTCGCCGCCTGCCAGGCGGAACTCGCCAGGCTGGCCGAGCTGGGGGAGGTCGCCCCATTCGTCAGCGAGCGGTTCGCACTCCCGGACGTAGCGGCCGCGCTGCAGCGTCTCGCAGATGGCGAGACGGTGGGCCGGCTGGTGTTCCAGCCGTAAAGCCCCCGGCGCATCAGAACCGAAGGAAGGGGCGGTGCTCGTCAAGACCGACGAAGGAGCGAACTCGGTCTACCGGAACATGACCACGTTCCTGGTCGAGAAGAAGCAGGGTTTCGGTGAGGTCGAACCTGGCCTCACCGTTCCCGGCAAGATCGAGAAGATGGGCTACAAGGGCGTCGACACCACCGAGCTCATCTTCAGCGGCTGCCGCACGTCGCCGGACCAGATCCTCGGCGGAACGCCGAGACGCGGCTTCTACCAGATGATGGACGGCGTCGAGGTCGGCCGCGTCAACGTGGCCGCGCGGGGCTTTGGCGTCGCGCTGCGCGCGTTCGAACTCGCTATAGGGTACGCCCAGCAGCGCGAGAATTTCGGTAAGCCGATCGCCGACCACCAGGCTGTGCAGTTCCGCCTCGCCGACATGGCGACCAAGGTCGAGGCCGCGCACCAGATGATGGTCATGGCCGCACGCAAGAAGGACCGCGGCGAGCGCAACGATCTCGAAGCGGGCACGGCGGCTACGGCTTCTCGAAGGAATACGAGATCGAACGCCTCTACCGGGAAGCCCCCCTCTCCAAAAGATGCGTGGAGGCGCTCCGCGCCCATCAGGCGCAGCAGGCCAAGGAACGGCAGGACGCCGGAGCCAAGTGGACCGACAGCGATCTCGTCTTCGCTTCCAAGGTCGGCACGCCCCTGGACTCGCACAACGTACGACGCGCATTTCGGAAGATCGTGAAAGTCGCGGGATTGAAGGCCCAAGACTGGACGCCACGGGAGATGCGGCACAGCTTTGTATCGCTGCTGTCCGACTCCGGCGTTCCGCTGGAGGACATCGCCAGGCTTGTCGGCCACAGCGGCACAGCCGTGACCGAGGCCGTCTACCGGAAGCAGATCCGCCCGGTCCTCCTCGGCGGAGCCGAGGTCATGGATCGCATCTTCTCCTGACGAAACCGCTCACGCCAGGGGCGGCACTGACACAGAGCCACCCCTGGCGTGCCGTGCGAACCGCAAGGACGCCGTCGGTCTCCACCGCGAAAGGCGATGCTGTCGGCGACCCGCTTTCCGTACGCTGACGTTGTGCGCACCGGTTCGCATCAGACCCGTTTGATCGTCGTACGCGGGAACTCCGGCTCCGGGAAGACCAGCGCCGCCCGCGCCGTACGAGCGGCCTACGGCCGCGGCCTGGCGCTGGTGAGCCAGGACACCATCCGGCGCGAACTCCTGCGGGAACGAGACGTGCCCGGGGGAGTGAACATCGGGCTCATCGACGCCATCGTCCGATACTCACTCGACCACGGATACAGCGTCCTGCTCGAGGGAATCCTCACCGCCAGCCGGTACGGGACGATGCTCCAGGCTTTGCGCCGCGACCACGCCGGGATGAGCGCCTTCTTCTACCTGGACGTGTCCTTCCCGGAAACCCTCCGCCGGCATGACACGAGGCCGCAGCGGCTCGAGTTCTCCCCGGACCAGATGCGGGAGTGGTACCGGGAACGAGACCTGCTGCCAGGCGACTGGGAGACGGTGATAGGCGAGGACAGTTCGCTCGACGCGACGGCTCAGCGTCTGCTCAGCGCGGCCCGGCCGGCCTCGGCGCGGATCGACCCGTGACTCGCCTTGTGGCGGCGCTGCGGATCCGGTCCGGTCGGCAGCAGATTTGAACCTGTCGCCCCTTTACACGAAAGACATCGTCCGACCGCACGGTCAGCGACGCCGTAGGTAAGGGCAGACCCATACGAGCGGACCCCTGATTCCTATGGGGGAATACGGCATCGACAGACACCTGTCTCCGTGTCATCGGTGACAGTCACTCAGTTAGTCACTCAGTAATAGAAAAGGGTGTCACGTGATCTCGTGACACCCTCTCCGACCTGCGTAAACGCGGTCGGGACGACAGGATTTGAACCTGCGACCCCTTGACCCCCAGTCGCGTTTCGACGTTCATTCGTCACCTTGAGTAATCGGGGCGGGTGAGAGAAACTCCAGGTAGACCGCGTGATCGCGATGCCAGGCCATCCCAGCCGCTGTCACCAGCTCGCACACAGTCCACGGTCAAATGACGGTCAGACGATCTTGGGGGAGGGCATGGGCTTCTCGCGCAAACGCCTCGGCATCAAAGGCAAGCCGAGGTACACCGCGTACTACACGGACCTCCGAGGTCGAGAACTGTCTGCGGGAACCTTCTCCAGCAAGAAGGAGGCCGACAAGGCCTGGCAGCAGGCCGAGGCGAAGGTCGCAGAAGGCCGAGCAGGCGACCCCGCCCGAAGCAAGCAGTCCTTCCGCAGATACGTCGAGGAGGAGTGGCTGCCGCATCACCTGATGGAGGCCACGACCCGGGAAGGTTACACGTACTCGATCTACGCGCACATCATGAAGTGGTTCGGGCCGATGCGCATGATCGAGATCCTGCCGAGTGACGTGCGCGCCTGGGTGAAGGACCAGCAGGACTGTGGGCTCTCGCCCGCCACCATCCGGCTCAACAAGTCGATCCTCAGTGGCATCTTCACCACGGCGCTGAACGACCAGGTCACTGTGCTGCATCCGTGCAAGGGAGTGAAGACGCCGACGGTCCCGAAGAAGCCGCTGCGCATCGTCTCCCCTGAGGAGTTCGACCAGCTCTACTTCGCCCTGCCCGACGAGGAGACCCGCCTGCTGGCCGAAACCGCCATAGAGAGCGGCATGCGCTGGGGTGAGCTCACCGAACTCCGCGTCAAGGACCTCGAGCTCATCAACTGCATCGTCACCGTGAGCCGCACGGTCGTCGAGATCAACCCCAAGCATCATCCGGAAGGCAAGCGGTTCCTGATCAAGGAGTACCCCAAGGACAGGGAGTTCCGCCGCTTCAAGCTCACCCCGCAGATCGCCGCGAAACTCAAGCAGTACATCAAGGACAACAAGCTGGAGCGCGACGACCTGCTCTTCGTCTACCGCCCCGAGGAGCCTGCGCCGCAGTCACAAGCACAGCCGGTCGAGCACCTGGGTCTGACCGAACCGAACGCGGCCGGGCGGCGGTATCGGCACGGCACGCTCAGCGCGTACGCCGCGGGCAAGTGCCGCTGCCGGCACTGCAAGAACGCTTACGCGGTCTATCGGGCAGAACGACGAGCCGCCGGCAAGGACGGACCGCGTCACGCTCGGCAGTGGGACACCGACGGCCACATACCGCGTCGTTGGTTTCGTGACCAGGTGTGGCGGCCCGCGCTGGCCGCCTCAGGCCTGGAGTTCAAGGTCAAGATGCACGACCTCCGCCACGCCCACGCCTCCTGGCTCCTCGCCGGCGGCGCTGATCTTCAGGTCGTCAAGGAACGCCTTGGCCACGGCAGTATCTCCACCACCGAGAAGTACCTTCACACGCTCCCGGACGCCGACCAAACAGCGCTCGACGCCCTCGCCCGTACCCGGTCCCGATCTCGGCGATGATCTGGGCGGGCGGGACACGCCCCTGGCCCGCCCTGCGTCATTTCCCCAGGTGATCGCGCTGGTGGCCAGCGGGTCTTCCTTTGCGATCTACTTTGTACAGATGCCCGGCTGGAGAAGCTGGAGCGCTCACGCGCATGTGCCAGAAGCTCAGCATGTTTCTGCTGGGTGGCGTCGCCGATGCCTTGCCAACCTGTCCCGGTAGTACGCCTAATGCGCCCCCGGGAGATAGGCAAGGACGATCTGGCCGTTGGAGGCGTAGGCGGCGATCTGGGGAGATACAGCGCTGTCCACGATCACGTTGACGAGGCGAGACGAACCGTGGGGCCCTGGCTCGTTGACTGTCTCGACCAGCGCGCTTTGGGCCAGCACGGTGCTCTTACGGTCGGTGCCGTCCTGGTTGGGCAGGTAGATGACCTGCACGCGCTGGCCGGATTCGAGTTCGGCGGGGAATTGGCCGGGTTTGAGGGCCAAGCCGACGCGGGCCCTGCCCGGCATGATTTCCTCGCTCGCCGTGGCGGTCATCTGCCTGGTGAGAAGGGTGCCCGGCAGCAGGGTCACGCGGGCCAAGCGCTGGGCGTATGTCGTGCGCTCTGACCAGGGCAGATAGCTGATGCCGGTGTCGGCTATCCGGACTTCTTCCATGCCCGCGCGGTCGAGTGGTTGTCCGGCGGTGACCTGTTGGGTGATGCGGATCGCTGAGACCCGGGCGCTGCTGTCCAGCATGAGCATGACGGTGGCCGATGTGCCGCCGAGGATGAGCAGGACGGCCAGTACGGCCAGGGCGGGCCGGCGTTGACGGGGCGATGCGGGCAGTCGACGCGCGTCCGGTCCGGACAGCGTGGCGGGCCATTCGCCAGAGGTGGCTGCCGGAGGCTGATCGTCCCGATCAGATGTCGAACGGCTCCACATGATTGAACCCCCGGGAGTCACACGTGCCCTGCGATGCGCCGCGATAGTGAACGAACAGCGGAATTCACGCCATTATCGACGGAGCGGATAGGGCTTGCCATGCGAATGCTAAAAGGGCTGATTGATTCATCGCCTAAGTCGCCGTTGGTGTTGCTGGAGTTGTAGTCATATCCCGATTGAAGCGATATAGGCGGATATTTGTTTTAATAGGCGAATCGGATGATGGGCCTCAACGTTGTCGAGATTTCGGAATGTTTCCGCCATGTCCGATGCGAGGCTGGTGGTCGAATGCATGGTGTCCGAGCTACTCCCGGAGAGTCCGCTTGCACGCTAAGTGACGTTCGATTACTTTCCGTGACGTGTTCGTGCATCACTCCATAGCGGCATTGGCTGCTCTTGTCGTTGCAGCTTTGCCAACCAAGCCCGCTCTCGCCAGCACTGGACCGTGGAGCGATTACTACACCGATTCGGGCATGGTGACGGTAAGCGCTGACCGAAAACAGGTGCGCGTATGCGACCTCGATGCCAGCGATGATCTGCATTTCAAAGCGGAATTCGCGACCGACAATCCGATCGATCCGAGCATCTACACAGTCAAGGCGCCTCAGGGAGGGTGCGACAGCGACCGGACATACATCAGCAGAATCAAGGTGTTCAAGCTGTGTACAGGAAGCGTGCGTATCAGTGATGTCGTCTGGGATCACTGCAATGCGCCTATCTGGCTTAGCCGTTTGTCATGACTCGGGGATATTTTCTCAACAGAATTCTCCGATCCGCACTTTGGCGCTTATTTGGCGCCCTGACCTGTTGGGATGAAATGTCCCTGCGAGGGCCAGCCGCAGCGGCCTGGGCATCGATGGCGTCCGCGATGTGGTCGACATGACCGGCCAGCACGGTCAGCGCACGGGCGGCGACCTGGGACGCGGTACGGCTGAGGCCGCCCGGCAGGCGCGGCAGGGTTTCTCCCCGGAGGCTAGCCGGATCCGCAAGTAGGCGGGCACCCCAGCGGCCGCTTTCCCGGACAAGCCGGACGGCGCGTATTGAGCCAGCGTTTCCAGTAGTTGCTGGCTCGGGCGCGGTCTTGGTGGTGTCGTCGGCGTTGGGATCAGGCGAGAGCGTGGCTGAGCGGACGGGTGATCGTGGCGGTCCGGACCCGTCGCCGGAGATCGAGGCCGGTCCTGACGATCCGATCGAGGCGGACAATGACGCGAAGTTCCCAGCGCGGACCGGCCCGAAGATGGAGCCGCAGGAGGCCCGCGGGGTACTGCTCGACCAACTGCGCGTGTGGGTGGCCGAGGGTCGGACGGAGTTCGCGACGAAGGACTTACGCGCCGTACGGCAGCGGACGGGCCTGTCCCGGACATGGTACGTCGGCCAACTCAATCTCCTTAATCGAAGGCGGTGTGCTCGAACGGGCCGACGAGCGCCACTGCTACCAGATCATCCGGGCGGACATGTTGCAGCCGGAGCCAGCCGGCGTGTGACGCCCGCGAAGGGGTCGAGGTGTCATGCGGGAGGGGGGCTACAGGTCAGCGCCTCGTGACAGGTGCCACGACACTTCGCGACGCCCCGGCTGTGACACCCGATCAAGATCAAAAAGTACGGCGGCCGCGCATCCCACGCGCAGCCGTACGCACGGGCCAGCCACGGTTGCGTCCACGGAAGTGGTGTAAGAGTTTCCGCTCGTAGAGGCGTGGCGTCGTGAAATGAGGACGGCCATCGCGTGGTCCTTCGTGATTGCGAAGTCAAGATCGAAGGAGAACAAAGGCGATGGCCGTGAACAACAGTGTGGACCCTGCCGGCTGGCTGGCGAAGCAGATCGAGACCGACGACCCGGATCTGTTGCGATCCATGGTGAAGACCATGGCCGAGGCGTTGATGTCGGCCGAGGCCGACAGCCTGTGCGGCGCCTCCTATCGCGAGCGCAGCGGCGAGCGGACCAACTCTCGCAACGGCTACCGCGCCCGCGACTGGGACACCCGTGCCGGAACGGTCGAGCTGGCGATCCCGAAGCTGCGGCAGGGGTCGTACTTCCCGGCCTGGCTGCTGGAACGCCGCCGCCGTGCCGAACAAGCCCTCGTCAGCGTGGTCGCCACCAGCTATCTGCTCGGAGTATCCACTCGGCGGGTGGACAAGTTGGTCGAGCAGCTCGGTATCACCGGGATCTCCAAGCCAGGTCTCGCAGATGGCCAAGGTGCTGGACGAGCAGGTGGAGGCGTTCCGCACCCGGGCGTTGGACGGCGGGCCGTACGCGTTCGTGTGGCTGGACGCGCTGACGCAGAAGGTCCGCGAGGGCGGCCGGATCGTCAACGTCCACGCCCTGGTCGCCACCGCCGTGAACGCCAACGGTCAGCGGGAGATCCTCGGCCTGGACGTCACCTCCCGCGAGGACGGCGCGGGCTGGCTGGCGTTCCTGCGCGGCCTGGTGGCTCGAGGCCTGTCCGGGGTGCAGATGGTCATCTCCGATGCCCACGCCGGGCTGGTCGAGGCGATCGGCGCCACCCTGCCCGGGGCGTCCTGGCAGCGTTGTCGAACCCACTGAAGCCGTCAAGAAATAAGCCGATACTTTCTGATCTTTGTCTCGTTGAGATGGTATGGCGATCCAGCGAGGTCCGCGACCAGCTTGCGCGGAAATTCCAGGCGTTACTCCCGCATCTGAACGAGCGGCAGCAGCGGCTGGTTCTGGCGGCCGAGGCCCGGCTGCTGGGACACGGCGGTGTGCGGGCCGTTGCCCGGGCCGCTGGGGTCAGCGAGACGACCATCCGCAATGGCATCTTCGAGATCGAAGACGACCAGCAGCCCCTTGCACGGGGTCGCATCCGGCGGCCCGGTGGCGGCCGTAAGCGAGTCGAGGACGATGACCCAGCCGTGCTGACGGCGCTGCTCGGGCTGGTCGAGCCGGATGAGCGCGGTGACCCGCAGTCCCCGCTGCGCTGGACGACCAAGTCTCTGCGGCATCTGGCCGCCGAGCTGACCCGGCAGGGCCATCCCGTCTCGGCGCCCACGGTGAGGCGGCTGATGAAGTCGGCCGGGTTCAGCCTGCAGGCCAACGTCAAGACCCTCGAAGGCGCCCAACACCCCAACCGCGATGCACAGTTCCGCTACATCAACGAGCAGGTCAAAGCCCACCAGGCCGACGGAGAGCCGGTCATCAGCGTGGATACCAAGAAGCGGGAACAGCTGGGCCGGCTGCCGATGGCCGGACGCGAATGGCGGCCCAAGGGCGAGCCGGTCGAAGTCGAAGACCACCACTTCTTCTTTACCGGCCCGGATGTCCAGCAGGCGATCCCGTACGGGATCTACGACGTCGCCGCCAACACCGGGTGGGTGAACGTCGGGGTCGATCACGACACCTCGGTGTTCGTGGTGGAGTCCATCCGCCGCTGGTGGAAGGCGCGCGGCAGCCACGACTATCCGAAGGCCTCGCGTCTGCTGATCACTGCGGACGCGGGTGGCTCCAACGGCTACCGCTACCGGGTCTGGAAGAGTGAACTGGCCGCCCTGGCCACCGAGACCGGGCTGGCGATCACGGTCTGCCACTTCCCGCCGGGCACCTCCAAGTGGAACAAGATCGAGCACCGGTTGTTCTCCCACATCACGCTCAACTGGCGCGGCAGGCCGTTGACCAGTCATGAGGTGGTGGTCAACACCATTGCTTCCACCCGGACCAGTACCGGACTGCGGGTGGAGGCTGTCTTGGACACCGGCGACTACCCGACCGGTGTCGCGATCAGCAAGGAGCGCTTCGCCGCCTTGCCGCTGGAGCGGCACGCCACCCACGGCACCTGGAACTACACCCTGCGCCCGGTGGTGACCGGCAACCCGGCCGCGTCGCCACTGGTAAGCGAAAGCGACGGGCCCGCGCAGCGGCGCCAGGCCATGCTGCTCCGTCTGGCCGATCCGCGGCTGACCGGCATGAGCACCGCTCAACTGCAGCAGTTGGCCACTGCGCTCGCGCCCGCCCAGGCCGCCCGCACCCAGGAACGGCACAGCCGGCAGCGGGGTGGCCGGGCCCGGCGGGCCACTGGCAAGCTCCGCGTCAAGCCAATCTTCGACGACGCCGCCCGGCTCCTGCTCACTGTCCTCTACCAGCGGCAGGTCTGCTCGATGAAAGTTCTGGCCGACCTGCTGGAGGTCACCGACGTCTGTATCGCTGACCTGGTGAAGGAGACCCGCCGAGTTCTTGAAGACCACGGCCACCATCCCGGAACCGCCCAGGTCCGCTTCGCCAAACCCACCGCTCTCCTCGACTTCTTGGACACCAACCAGCGCCCCGCACGAGCCTTGATCATCGACCAACTGTCCCACCCGGTTCTGACCGGGCTCACCCGAGACGAGCTCCGCATCCTCACCCAACGGCTCGCCGCACAGCAGGTCGCTCAGGGCGAGCGTCTCGGCTACCAGCGGCGGGGAGGGCCCCGCCAGCCCGGGAGTCGATCCGGCGTCTTCCCCCAGAAGATCAGCAATTGTGAACGGGTCTTGCTCACGATCCGCTACCAGCGGAAACTCTGCACCCTGGATGTTCTCACCGACGCCCTGGGAGACGTCAGCAGATCCTCCATCGGCAACGTCGTCCGCGAAACCCGTCCCCTGCTCGAACAAGCAGGCCACATCCCTGTTCCGGCGACCATCCGCTACCGCGCAGCGGCCGACCTCCTGGCGGCAGCGCCAGACAATAGCGACACGCCGACAAGTTGATTCCTTACGGCTTCACATGGGCGAGTTCGTGATGCCTCATCGGGCCGGATCCCCTTCAGAGAACGAAGCCAGGACGGAACGCACGTGTCCGATACTGCGCAGGAGCTCGGCGCGGCGTCCGTCGGCGTCGGCCTGGGACGAGAGGTCCTCAAGCCTCGGGCCTCGCCCCTCGGCCGCCGAGCGTTCACACCGCACCGCGGCCCGGACCAGGCGTGCCAGCTCTCGGGGGCACACGTGTGGCTCCGAGTCGAACCAGTCGTCCAGGAAAATCTCGGTGTCGAACTGTCCGCGGTGCTGCTCGAAGACAAGGTGCGTCACGGGCGAGTCGTGGACGAGGCTGCGAAGGATCGCGGTCCAGTCGAGCACACCGTCACCGCAGGGCCGTAGTTTGCGGCGAAGACCCGCGCCGGCGAAGAACAGCGCGACGTCCTCCAGATGGCTCTGATGGACGTATATCCGCCCGATTTTCGGCGAGTACTACGGCGACCCCCACGAATCGCCCTCTGAGATCTTGATCGGGGTAGAAGGTGACATGTCCGTGTCCTCGGTGAACCTTTGGGGCCGGGGCGGCGCACTTGACGACAGGCGCCCACCATGGGGGTGTTTGTGGGCGCTCATCACCAGGCCAGCCTCCGGCGCAGGGGTCTTCCAACGGCCCCGCCCACTGCTGTGACCGCTCGGCAAGGGGCGGGGCTCGGCTCTCTTTGCGTTGCCCAGGTCGGTATGGTCTGGCCGTAGACAAGCAAGACGTTCCTGGCCCATCTTCAACACCTCCCGTGGTTCGCCCCTGAACGCACGATGGGTAGCGTCGAGTTTGCTACGGGATAACCCTCGCAACACGACCTCCGGCCCTGGCATGGTGACCAGCCCGTCCGCCAAGGAGAGCCGTGACCCAGGTCAAGACCCGCGACCGATGAGGCCGAGCTCCACCGGAGGGCCAGCACAAGATCCACCACTTACCATGCTGGGCGGCAAGCGCTGGTGGCATCACTAGTCGGCCCTTCTCGCGCAGTGAGGTGTCCGCCACCGCCGCGAGACAAGCTCGACCCGTCCTGGCAGGAAAGCCGCCGCTCCTGTCGTCTCCCAGCAAGAGGCGCGCAGCCGGCCGTCAGCACTACGAGCGCAACGGGAGGAGGTGATATTTGTGAGCGACGTCGAGCACGCCCCTGAATCCGAAGAACCTCAGCCGCAGGAGCCGACCGGCGAGGGCGAGCAGCCTGCGGAGGAAGCGCCCAGTGAAGGCGAGGGCGAGCAGCCTGCGGAGGAAGCGCCCAGTGAAGGCGAGGGCGAGCAGCCTGCGGAGGAAGCGCCCAGTGAAGGCGAGGGCGAGCAGCCTGCCGAGGAAGCGGGCGGTGGTGAGTGAGTCCACAGCTCCCTTCTGGCCGAGCGAGGGGATCCTGTCATCGGTCGCCGAATCGTGGGCAGAACCCCTTACATGAAGTGGCGGGGCCGGGATGGTCTTTGGCCGACCGGCCACGCCCTACCGGGTAGCACGGGAAGAGTGACATATGCCGATCACTACCCAGTTCAAGAAGATCGCGAAGTCCAAGCCGTTCTACGCCATCGCTGGCGCAGGCAACTACGTGATGGATCTGGCCAGGAACCCGCGCAGGTACCGGTCCGCCGCCACCACCAGGATCACCGAGTTCTATGACGATCTGGCCAACCGCGGCCGCAGTGTCGTCGGCAAGGTGAGCCGCGAGGCCGCGCGCGGGTTCGAGGATGTCTCCCGGTCCGCCGCGCCGTTGGCCGGGAAGGCTCCAGGCAAGGAGCCCACCCGAGCTCGCAGGAGAGCATCCAAGGTATGACGCAGGATCCACTTGGCAAGACGGGTGCCCGCCAACGGCGAGAATGTGCGGGCACTCATCATCAGGCGGACGCTCCCGCGGGCCACTTGGTGATTCTCTCAACGGCCCGCCCTCTTTTGTGCTGTGACTGCTCACTGAGGGCGGGGCCCGCTCTTACTGGACGCTCTACCGCCAGTGCCTGCCCCGCGGCGTACTACGCGCTGGGGCCACGTTGGCGCGCCCCTCGGCGACCGCCAGGCCATAGGGCGTACGAGACGGAGCGGCCCTGCCCGAGAAGACAGCGGTCCTCGCCGTGCCCGCGCAGGGATCAGGCGTCAGCCGCGCGCCGCTCCTCGCCGCAAGAATCAACCGTATGCGGTGCGGTACCCCTGGGCAGATGGGCCCGCTGCTCGGGTACGGCTGCGCAGGCGCCTGTGAGGCGAAGTAGCCGCTGAAGCCACGCCTCCATGGGATCTGGAGCGGCAAGGGCGAGGTTCGCCATGTGATTCCCCCGACTGGCTAGTGATTTCTCCGAGACCCGTTTGGTGGCGACAGCATCGGAGACATTGCGGAGAGTAGTGCCCAACACGGAGAGTAATGTAACGGGAGAAGTGATGATCAAGGCGATTGTCGTCCTTGCGGCAATAGGAGTGGCGGCTCTCGTCGCCTTCGGTCTCGTGTCGAGCTCCCGTAAGCCCTCTCTCGACGAGAGGCTCGCTTCCGCCGCCCGCTCAGCCTGATCAGTACCTGGGACGGCGGAAGCGGCCCCGCCGGTGGTGTTCACCACCGGCGGGGCGATCTCGTATCAGCAGGGCAATACCCGCCAAAACTGCTTGGCGTCGACCGCCGTGGACATGTCCTGTCGAGCCCTTCTCAGGCACATGCCTAAGCTCCTAGTTAGAGGAGAACGCTCCTGGGTGGACTCGACTGAGGCGCGGTGGAGGTGACCCGAGTGGAGGCTTTCAGCGTTTCAACAGAGGTTCGCCCTCCCTGGAAGGTGATCACGGTGGAGGGCGAGGTTGACTTCGACACCGTGGATGCATTCCACAGCATCGTCGAGGCGGCCGTGTATCAGGCGCCGCCCCGCCTGTTGTTCGACCTCACCGGGGTGACCTTCATCGACAGCCACGGAGTAGATGTGGTGCTCGACGCCTACCGCGACCTCGGGGCGACCGCGTCGCGGTATGCGGACTAAACCCCCACATCCAGAAACTGTTCATTCTCTTGGGTGGCGTGGGCCGTATTGCCACCTATCCGACACTCCGCGATGCACTGGAATACGGCGCTCCGGGGTACTAGCTCGCACATGCTCGCGTTTTCCCCGCCGCAGGCTGAGGGTGCCTTTCAGACATCTGCCCAGATCAACTACTCATAGCAATTCGATGGCTCTCCTTAGTGATTGCGATGGGTACTTACGGCACTGCCACGACACAACTTCGAAAAGGACCAGCGCATGACCACGACCTCCGCCGATCCGATCGGTCAGAAGATGAGCAGCCTCTTCGAGGCCACTGACACCAACCACGATGGTTACATCGAGTGGGCCGACTATCAGCTGCTCATCGACCGATACATCTCCGGCTACCGCATGGACAGGAACGACCGCAGGGCCCAGGCGCTCACGGTCGCCTACATGATGTTGTGGCAGGAGCTGCTGCGCCACGGGAACGGCGAGCATCGCCTGGACAAGGGGCAGTTCGTCAACGCCATACGCGCTGCCTCGATCGACACCAGCCGGTTCAACATGGTCGAAGCTATGCCCCACGCCGTCTTCGACATCATCGACGCCGACGGTGTCAACACGATCAGCAAGGACGAGTTCGCCCAGTTGCTGAAGGTGCTGGATTTCGCCACACCCGATGCGATGGACAGATTCATGATCCTGGACACCGACGGTGACGGGCAGGTGAGCCGACAGGAGTTCATCCGCTCGGTGCGGGAGTTCCTTTATAGCGGCGACTTGTCGGCCCCGGGTGGGGTGATCTTCGGGATTGCCTGACCGGCCTGCGGATGGGTAAGCCCCCAAGGCTGAACTCGAAAACGCCCCGCCCTTGATCTCTTCCGTTCTAGGAGTCGTCGCAACACCCCAGCTTGGGGAGTGCGATGGAGTTCGAGATCCGCAAGATCCGGTCCCCTCACCTTGATCAGTCACGGGTGAGGCGCGAGGGCACTTCTCGAGTGTGAAGCCGGTCTTCGGCCCCGAGTTCGATCATGTTGTCAAGCTACTGGGCAGCGGTCCGACCCGGCTGTCGCGTCGGGTGGGCGTCGGTTCCATGGGCCGACGTGGGGGGTTTCCTCCGGGGTCTGCGGTCAAGGGACATGAGTGGTGGCGTCAGCCGGGCGGGGCCAGGGCGAGCGCGAAGGTGAAGCAGGCGGCCAGTTCGCGGGCCCAGGGCCAGGTTTCTGGGATCTTGAGCTTGCGTTTGCGCTGGCCGCGCACGAGGCGTACGGCGGTGTGCAGGAGCCGGTAGCGCAGTGTTTTGGGTTCGGCGTGGGCCATGGTCCCGGTCAGGCACAGCAGCCGTAGCCAGCACAAAAGGTCAGTGGCGATCGCGGCGGCGACGCACCACGCCGTGTTGACCTTCATCGAGGTGCTGGGCAGGTGAGCGAGCCCGGTGGATTTCCCATTCCGGATGCGGTCCTCAACGCGGGCATGGACACGGTGGCGGGCTTCGAGGAAGTCGAGCTGCCGGCCGGGCGTGTTGGTGACGAACAGGCTGTATCGCCATCCGTCGGCCTCCTCCAGCAGCGATAGCTGGGCGCCGCTGCCGGGGCGTTCGCGGCGGCAGATGACTCGCATCTCCTGCGGCCAGCCGGCGAGTTGGTCGCCGCCGACGCTGCGGCGGAGCAGTCCGGTGAGTTCGACGACACCGGCGGCGTCGAGGTCGCGCGCCTTTCCCTCGGCGTCGATGACGTGCTGCCAGGCATCTTCGGGCAGCAGGGTGATCGCGTTCTGTTCGCGTTCACCCAACTCCCAGCCGATGGAGTACTCCAGGTGCTGGCCGCGGCGGTGGGCCAGGTCGTGCAGGTGGTTGATGAAGTCGTGGGTGGCTCCCGCGCCGTCGGTGGTGATCAGCAGGTTGCGCCGGTACGGCCAGGGGACAGCGGCGATCGAGGTGTCGACCACGTCGATGTGGTCGCGGGCGGTGTTGCTGCCCGCGGTGCCGGGCCGGAGCTTGACCACCAAGGCTTCGCCGGTGTTGTCGCAGAACGACGCGAGGGGGTGGTGGCCGTAGCCTTTGAAGTTGGCCGCGGCGCCCTGCTTGTCGGAGTGACTGGGGATCATTGTTGCGTCCAGTCGGATGACGATCTGTTTGCCCAGGTCGCGGTCGGCGACGCGGGAGGCGGGGATGCCGCCGTGCTGGGCGGCGATCAACTGCCACACGTTCCGGCGGGTAGCGGCGCGGGCGGCGGCGATCCGATCGAGTTGCAGGGTGTCGATCTCGGTGAGTGCCCGTCGCAGGGTCGGGTCGGAGGCGACCGGCCCGAACAGTTCCCCTTGGTCGCGCAGGGTGGCCAGATCGGACAGCACTCGCCCGCCGTCAGCGATCATCACGGCGGTGTCGGTGAGCACCCGGCCGCGATCGTGGACCGGGGTGAAGCCGCGGCGGCGCAGTGCCCTGGACAGGCGTCCGGTCAGGCCGGTGCCGTCGGCGAACAGTCGAAGTACGGCGGATCCGGCGTGGTTGACCACGCCATGTCCGTCGACTTCGACTGTGAGATCGCGGGACCACGCGGTAGGGTCAGACACCTGGAAAGTGCTCCTCGAACTGTGGTTATCAAATGCTTGGTCGCTTTGATTTTCCCAGTTCAGGGGCGCTTTCTGCATGTAAATGGGTTAGTCGATCAAGTCTGCCGTGATTACTTGAGGCTCAGGGGCGACGGAAGCTGACTCGTGAGCGGGAGGAATACTTCCGGCTTATGGATCAAGGTTTCAGCAGCATGGAAGCGTGCCGGATCGTCGGGATCAACTACCGCACCGGCAAGCGATGGCGTAACGGCTGGAACCCGTCGGGCAAGCACAAAGGGGCACCACCCGTAAGACGGGTGGTGCCCCCTTCAGCGCCGTCAAGGCAGGGACGCCGGGGCACGGCTACCCCTCGCCCGGGTGCTCGCTCTCGGGCGGTGTCCAGCCCAGCCGCACCAGCAGTTCCCGCGTGGACGTGGGCAGGCAGACTTGCACGCCCTCCAGGTTCAGGCGATCGAGCTCGATGTGCGCGATGTCCAGCTGCAGCGACGGGCGTTCGCGTACTCCCATGGAGAGCAGCAGCCCGTACAGCGCGGGCATGAGGGCGCGGACCTGGGCGGCGGTCATGGCGGGGTGCAGTTCGTGGGCCGCGTCGTCCACGGTCCACAGCTCGATCGCGCCTGGTGCCACGTCTCCATGATGCCGAGACGCTGGCAGCGTCGCAGGGCTGGCGGGGAAGTTGGAACGGGTGGCGTGACCGGTGCAGTCGCGGTCGCCGGGCTGGGGTCAGGTTCAGCCTGACTCAGCGCGGTCAGGTTGAACCTGACCTCGGATCGTTGGCTGGGCCCTGGACAGCGTGACTGCTCCCGTGGGGTCAGGAGGCCGGCTCCAGGCGGACACAGCACCGGTCGGGGACGGGCGCCAGGCACGCTTGCAGCCGGTGTTCGTCGAGCCCGTGAAGTACGCCGCGGAGCAGGTGGAGGTTCATGCCGCATACCGTCTGGGTGTGTTCGCGGGCGAGCGCGTGGAAGGGGCAGTTGCCCAGAACGATGGCGTCACCGTCATAGCGGGGCTCGAATCCATACCGCTCCAGCAGGTCGAACACCCCCGTGCGGTCCTGGCCGGCCAGCCGCGTGCCCAGTTCGTGGGCTTTGCGGTGCAGGACGGTCCGCACCGGCTCACCGGTGTCTTCGGACTCTGCGCCTGCCGATAATGTCATCCGCGCAGGTCATCCGCCTTATCCGGCTCCTTCTGGCGCGTGCCCTTTCGGCTCTCGAAGAGGGCTGATCGCGTCAGGATGATGACTCGTGCTCTTTCGCCTGGCCTATCTGACCGTCACGAACACCTTTGCCGCGCTGCGGTTGCCACCGCTGGGGGACAGGGATAAGGACGCCGAGATACTTGCCCTCCGCCACCAGGTCACCGTTCTCGAACGACAGCTCGGCGCGGACACCAGGGTGCGGTTCGCTGCCGAGGATCGGGCCTTCCTCGTTGCGCTCCTGACATCGCTGCCCCGCGAGGTACTGTGCCGGCTGCGGCTCCTCGTGCGTCCGGACACCATCCTGCGCTGGCGCCGCGACTTGCTGAAACAGCGCCACGCCCACACCTGTCGCAACAAGTGGCCGGGGCGTCCGCCCGCCGTGCGCTCCATCCGCGCCCTCATCCTGCGTCTGGTCCGGGAGAACCCCGCGTGGGGTTACCGGCGAGTGCACGGCGAACTGGCCACCCTCGGCATCAAGCTCGCGCCCTCCACCGTCTGGGAGATCCTCAAGCAGGAAGGCGTAGATCCGTCCCCTGAACGGACATCGATCACCTGGGCGACTTCCTGCGCCCCCAAGCCGACGCACTGCTGGCCTGCGACTTTATCGAGACCGTCACCTTGAACGGGCAGCGTCAGTACATTCTGGCCGTCATCGAGCATGCCAGCAGGCGCGTCCGTGTGCTGGGCACGACTGCCCACCCGAGCGCGACCTGGGTCGTCCAGGCGTTCAAGAACCTCGTGATGGACCTGGAGGACGCGGGCTGTCAGGCGCGCTATCTGCTCCGCGACAGGGACGGAGAATTCCCGGCCCTCTTGGAAGAGATCCTCGCCGAGGCCGGCATCCAGACCGTGCTCACCGGCATCCGGATACCACGGATGAACTCGGTCATGGAACGGTGGGCAGTCGTGCCGCCGTGAGCTCCTGGATCGATGCTTGCTCTGGTACGAACGCCACCTGCGGCACGCCCTGCGCGAGTATGAGGAGTTAACGATCCGGCCAGAATCGTCGACCTGAACGTACGCCGACAAGAGCGGCTCAGGGGAGTCCTCCACGAGTACTCACATGCCGCTTGAACTGCAGGGACGTAGTTTTCGGCAGGCGCAGAGTCGGACCGTAGGGTCCGGGTGTGGTGGCGGATCGAGGCGGTTCTGGACGACGTACAGCGACTGCTGATCATGGCCTACCCGGGACGAGGAGACGACGTCGCCGCCCTGCGGACGCGGGGCGCTGGCGGCGGACCACCGTGACAAGCGGGATGTCGCTCATGCCCGTCCTCGACGGCGACCTGATCAGCCGCCGACCCGAGGACGCCATCGTGCTCGGCGCGGGCCAGGACGTCGATCTCCTCATCGGCTACACCTCCACGGAGGGGCGTCGTCACGTCCCCGGGCGGATCACCGGTCCTCGTCCTCCCAGGTCACGGTCACGTCGTTGCGCCGGCCGAAGTGTTCGAGGTGCCGGCCGAGCACGTCCTTGACGGTGTCGAGCGATTCGGCGTCGGCCGCCGCGGCACGCATGATGAGCCGGTCGGCCTCGGGGGAGAGCACGCCCTCGCCGGCCTGGAGCGCGAGGCGGTATCCGCCGCCCGGCAGGTCTTCCACCTCTGCCTTGCGGCCGAGGTGGGAGGCGAGTTGCTTGGCGTAGCGGGGGGCGGCGTCGGTCGTGACGTAGGCGATGGAAACGGGCATGTGCGAGGTCCTCCTGCTTGACGGATTTCGCCACCGTGGACGGAACTGGGCATTCAGAGGCGGCCGGGCCGGGACCGGCCGGGAAGGCTAGCCGAGGTCGACCTCGGCGCGGGCCGTACCGGCGCGGGGGTGACGGGCGGTCACTGACACCGACGTGCCCGAGGGAGCGGAGACCAGCCACTCGGCCGCCGCCAGGTCAGGCGTGCCGGGATTGTGCCCCCACCAGGTGGTCGTGCTCCGGGCGCTGACACGTCCGTCGAGCTGGCCGAGATCCCGGACGGGCTCGCCGGCGAGCAGTGTGGCGTACTCGGGCAGGGAGATCTCGACGGTCAGAAACCCGGAGACCTTGCGGTCCAGGGCACGCGCGGAGACGTTGGTGGGCAGCCAGCCGCTGTTGCGGACGACGAGCTGCACGCGGTGCACACCGGGCGCCACCTGCTCGGTGGTCAGCGAGCGCACCTCCACCCTGGGCGAGCTGAGCGCGAGGTAGATCACCCACTCGGAGTGCGGCGCGACCTCCTGCTCGATCCGGTCGAACGGCGGGTTGTACCAGTAGTTGATCATGTCCCAGCCGCCGAGCTCGACGCTGCCGAGCTGCGGATGCTCGAACGGGTACCAGTCGACGAAGCCCCGGCCGCCGAGTTCCTCGTCGCTCCACCGGATGAGCGCGAGGTCGTCCTCGACGGGATGGTCCACCAGCCACATCGACGGGTGGTACGGCTTGCGCCCGACGGCCTTCAACGGGTTCCAGAACTCGGTGATCCATGAGAACAGGCCGAGCTGGTTGTAGTACCAGCCGAGTTGGCCGCCCCGGAAATACATCGGCTGATGTTTCAGGTCATGGAAGGACATGGCGGTGTAGCCGGTCAGCTCGGTCGCCTTCGCCCCGAACTCCTCGTACACCGTCAGGTCCGAGTGCGGCATGCCGTCCTCGGCATTCATCGGCGCCCGCAGGTGGACCCCGCCGAACGTGTGGCAGGTGACGAAACCGGTCAGATTCGGCCGGTCGGTCACGGCCCGCATCATGGCCTGGATCTCCGGCTCTGAGCCGGGGAACGGACCCGCGTGCGCGGGCACCTCGGGGGCGGCCCCCCAGTCGGTCGGCAGGTTCTGGCCCAGGTCGAGGCATTCGAGCGGCTCGGCGAGGCGTACGGTCGCGCCGTCGTAGCCGACGATCTCGCCCTCCTGGAAGATGCGGTAGTAGTCGCCTCCGTACTCGTCGGGCCCCCGCCTGACGAGCAGCCGCGGCTCGTCGGGATGCGCCTTCCACGGCCCGTCGGAGTCCGAGACGCGCATGAACAGGACCCGTCCGTCCCCGTCGACGTCACGCAGTTGCAGGCCGGGCTCCTGGGTCTCCAGTGGGTGCGGACGGACGCTTGAACGAATGTAGCGCCCCTCCTCCAGCATGTGTTCCACGCCGTCGGGGTTGAGCCGGGGCACGATGTACAGCACGCGCGTGTCGAGCAGCCGGGTCACCTTCTCGTCGTTCCCGTAGCCGGTCAGCACGCGCTCGGCCAGGTGGAGCGCGGCGAACGAACCGGTGATCTCGGCGGCGTGGATGTTCGCCTCGACGAGAAACCCCGGTTTCTCGGGCGCGGGCCCGGTCGCCGTGTTGGTGAGGGTCAGCAGCCAGATCTCCCGCCCCTCCCAGGACTGGCCGATGCTGGTCAGCTCGACCAGGTCCGGCCGGCTCTTCGCCCAGGAGTGCACCAACGTGGTCATGTCGTCGTACGTCAGGAACCGCTCGTAGGACAGCATGCCCAGAGTGTGCGATGAGAGCCCCTCCGGGGTCTTTGTCGGGACGCCCAAGTTTCCCCGCCGGGCCTTGGGCTCCTCCACGCTGACGTGGGAAGCGCAACAGATGTTTCATCTAACCTCATGTTGGAACAGCAGATATTCGCGCTGGACGACCCCGATGCGCTGCGCGGGCTGATCCGCGACCATGGCTGGGCGACGCTTGTGACCGTCTCGCGGGAGGGCGACCCCGTCGTCACGCACCTGCCGGTGATCCTCGACCCGGACAGCCTGGGGCCCGCCGTCCTCGGGCACCTCGCCCGCACGGATCCGGCCACGCGGGGGCTGGGGGAGCGGCCGGTCGTGCTGGTGGTGCAGGGCCCGCATGGCTACATCTCGCCGTCGTTCTACGAGGCCGGGCCGTACGTGCCGACCTGGAACCACGTCACCGTGCACCTGCACGGGACGCCGGACCTGCTCAGCCCGGAGGAGACCTACGAGGTGCTCTCGGCGACCGTGGACCACTTCGAGTCGGCGCGGCCGGCGCCGTTCCGGTTGGCGGACGTGGCCGGCTACGCCCGGCGGATCGCTCCGGGAACGACGGGATTCCGCCTGGTGCCGACGAGGGTCGCGGGCAAGGCCAAGCTGAGCCAGGACAAGCCCGCGGAGATCGTCGAGCGGGTGATCCGCGGCCTCGACACCGACGACGTCCACCGCAACCCGGCGCTCGCGGACGCGATGCGCGCCGCGTTCAGCTGACGGCGTGCGCGGCCCCGGCGAGTACGGCGCCGTACTGCAGCGCCACCAGGTGCCCGATCGGGACGGTCCGGTCGGCGGTGCCGTCCTCGGCATCCGCGCACCACTTGTCGTACGTCACGGAAAGGGCGCCGAGGTGCCGCCGGATCGCGGGCGTGCCGTTCCCGATCGCGATCTCGCCCTCGAGGGCCCGCAGCAGCATGCCGCCGAACCGCAGCCGGAAGCTGTGCACGAGGTCCCGGCACGAGGACCGTTCGGCGGCGATCGCCGGCCGGTCGTTGTCGGGCGCGCCCGCGCGCTCACCCGTGGTCGCCATGCCGGCGAGCAGGGGGACGAAGTACCGGCTCGCGCGCAGGAACGGCGAGGCGCTCACCACGTCGCCCGCGACGCCGCGCAGCGCCTCGTCGAGGACGGCGTGCGTGGAGCGGAGGTCGGCGGCCTGCGCCTGGACCAGGTCGGCGTAGACGTCGGCGGTCGGCGTGGTGTCGCCCGCCGAGGGGTCGATCCAGTACGGCAACTCGGCGGTCAGGCAGAGGGTGCCGTACCGCGCCGCGTAGGAGTCGCTCGCCGCGCCCGTGATGAGAGTCGCCGGATCCTGCCCGAGCGCCTCGGTGTAGTCGTAGAGGTCATCCATCCGCGGACTGAGGAAGACGCCCTGGCCGAGGCGGGTGATCGACGGGTGTTCGGGCTCGCCCGCGTGCAGCGGCAGCCCGTACCGGGCGGGGAGCGCGGAGAGCACGGCCTGCAGCGCGGGTTCCGGCCGGGACAGGTAGTAGAAGACGCCGCCCAGCTCGCTGTTGTGCAGGGTGGTCATGAACGTCGGCCGGGTGGCGTCGATCAGCCGCATCAGCGCGAGCGTCTCGGGCATCACCCGGTCGGAGTAGGCCCGCTTGTAGGAGAACGGGAAGGTCCACTCGACCTGCTCGTCACCCGCCGGCCGGTAGAAGTTTCTCCCGTAGTGCGCCTTCGTGTACGGCCCGGCGAACCAGCCCTCGTTGAGCCGGGTGCCGTCGGGGTCGAGGCAGCCCACGATGTGCCATGTGTACGACCCGCGCAGGGCGGGATCGGCGCACAGGCGGCTCGCCAGGTGGACGACGGTCAAGCCGCCGATGGGCTCGTTCGGATGCGGGCCGGCCGCGACGATCGCGTGGGCGGGGCCGTCGCCCACGGTGAGGCAGAGCATCGGCTCGCCGAGCCGCGAGGTGCCGATGCGGCGCAGCTCGGCTGTTCCGGGATGGGCCGCGGCCAGCCGGGTCAGGCTCTCGTGGACCTCGTCCACTGTGGGGAAGCGGTCGTAGCCGGGAACGGTGTCGAGCTCACCGGTCAGGATGGGATCCAGCATGCCCGCAGTCTGCCGGACCGATCGCGGCCGGGCATCGTCGTCAGGACCAGAGCTTCCCATACCTCTTGTCATGTTCTATAACGGTCCGATCTAAATAGAGGGATATACCCCCCGTATCGAGGAAGGGGCGCTTGTGTCCCATATCGACCTGATCCCCGACGGCACCATGGCCCGCCCGTACCGTCCCCCGCTGGGACAGGTGCTCGAGACGCTCGGCTCGGACGTGCTCTCCGCCGCACACGTCCCCGACGCCGGCCTGCCGATCGGCGAGCCCGTCGTGCACGACCCGGACGATCAGCTCGAGGACCGCCCCGCGTGCGTGCTGCTCGCGGTCGGCGCTCGGCCGTCCGCCCCCGAGGCCCACGAGCTCGTACGGCAGGCGGGGGCCCGCAACTACCACGCCGTCGTCATCAAGGACCGGGGTGCGGACCTCGGAGAGCTCATCGACGCCGCCCGCGAGGCCCGCGTCGCCCTCCTGGTGGCGTCGGCGGGCATCCCCTGGCGGCAGCTCGACGCCCTGCTGACCGCCGCGATCTCCGGCCCGGGCGCGGTCACCACGACGTACTCCTCCGTCGGCATGGGCGACCTGTTCGCGCTGGCCAACGCGATCGCCACCACGATCGGCGGAGCCACCTGCGTCGAGGACGCCCAGGGCAACGTGCTCGCGTACTCGAACGTGCCGAGCCAGGAGATCGACGAGATACGCAAGCAGGGCATCCTCGGGCGCAAGACGCCGCTGCGGCCGACCAACCGCCTGGAATACAGCCGGGTCTTCCGCGCCGACGGGCCGGTGCGCTTCGCGAGCCTCGGGCCGGGGCACATGCGCCGGCTCGCCACGGCCGTGCGCGCGGGGGCCCAGCTCCTCGGCTTCATCTGGGTGCTCGACGGCTCGCCGTCCGTCATCCCTGGGGCCATGCGACTGTTGGAGGACGCGGGCCGGATAGCGGCGCCGCACATGCTGCGCTCGCGCAACCCCAGCGACCCCCAGCGCTGGCAGCGCGCCGAGACGTTCCGCGCCCTGCTCGACGACGAGGTCTCCGAGTCCGCCGCGGCCGCGCGGCTCGGCCTCCCCCCGGACTCGTCCGTGGCGATCATGGCGTTCGCCCCCGCGCGTCCGCTCCCTCAATCCGCGGGCGCGGGGGCCGCCGTCACGACCGTCGTCGACCTGGTCAGCCTGGCCTGCGAGGCGTGGCATCACGAGGCCGTCTGCACCGCGAGCTGGAGCGCCGTCTACGCCATGGTGCCCGTGCCGGAGGGCACGACACCGGCCCGGCTGGTCCGGTTCGCTGCCGACACGGCGGGGTCGGTGCGCAAGTCCGTGGGGATCAGCCTGCACGTCGGCGTGGGTCCGGTCGCGGCCCGGCTGGAGGAGGTGCCGTCGTCCCGCCGCCTCGCCGACCGTGTCGTACGCGTGCTCGCGGAGACCGCTGGAGATGCCGTGCACGTCGCCACGGACGAACAGGTGCGCAGCCGGATCGCCCTGCTCGAACTCGTCGACAGGGGCGACACCGCGGCTGACCGGCTGCTCGAACCCGTCCGGCGGATGCTGGAGTACGACGCCGCGCACTCGGCCATGCACGCCGCGACCCTGCTGGCCTACCTGGACGCGTTCGGCGAGGCGGCGAGGGCCGCGGCCGAGCTGTCCGTCCACGAGAACACGCTGCGCTACCGCGTCCGCCGCCTGCAGGAGCTGTTCGGGGTGGATCTCGCCGATCCCACCGAGCGGCTCGTCATCTGGCTCCAGCTCCGCCTGCTCCACATGCGCGGCGAGTTCTCGTCGGTGAGGACAAGACTCCCTGGGTGGAATGTCCGTTCTCAACGATGAGTGATCGCGGGGGTGCCGCCTACCGTCTCCCGCATGTCTTCATCTCCCGCGGCCTCGACGCCCCCTGTTCCCCCGACCTCCCCGACTCCGTCCCGCCTGCTGCTGCGCAACGCGCGGGTCGGGCTCGGCGGCCCCGTCCGGCACGTTCTGATCGAGGGCGGCCGGGTGGCCGCGGTGCGCGACGAGCCGCCCGGCGCCGAGTCCCGGCACACATCCGACATCGAGGACGTCGACCTCGAAGGGGCGACCGTCCTGCCCGGCCTGTGGGACGCGCACGTGCACTCCGTCCAGTGGGCCGAGGCCCGCCGCCGGATCGACCTCAGCGGAGCGCGCTCCGCCCGGGAGGCCGCCGAGCTGGTCCGGCCGCACCTGCGGTCCACCGAGCTGACCATGGGGTACGGCTTCCGTGACGCCCTCTGGCCCGACGAGCCGGACGGCTCGCTGCTGCCCGCGGACCTTCCCGCAGTGCTGATCAGCAACGACCTCCACACGGCCTGGCTCAGCGCCGCCGCGCTCGCCCTCGTCGGCAGGGGCGGCCATCCGACCGGGGTGCTGCGCGAAAGGGAGTGCTACGATGCGATGGCCGCGCTGCCCCTGCCCCCGCGCGAGCTGCTGGACCGGTGGGTGGCGGAGGCGACGGTCGCCGCCGCAGAGCTCGGTGTGACCGGCATGCTGGACTTCGAGTTCGCCGACAACGTCACGGACTGGCTGCGGCGGGTCCGGGAGCAGGAGGTCGCGATTCGCGTCACCTGCTCGATCCCGAGAAACGCGCTCGACGACGCGATCGCCCGCGGGCTGCGCACCGGGGACCCGGTGGCCGGCTCCGGCGGGCTGATCGAGGTCGGCCCGGTCAAGATGTTCATCGACGGCTCGCTCAACACCCGCACCGCCTACTGCGACGACCCGTACCCGGGTTCCGGCGACTGCGGGCGGCTGGAGACGCCGCCGGACGAACTGGCCGCGACGATGGCGCAGGCCGCCCGCCACGGCCTGCACCCGGCCGTGCACGCCATCGGCGACCTCGCCTCCTCGATCGCGCTCGACGCCTTCGACCTCGTCGGCTGCCCCGGGCGCATCGAGCACGCGCAGCTCGTCCGAGCGGCCGACTTCCACAGGTTCGCCCGGCCCGGACTGATCGCCGGGGTGCAGCCCGCCCACGCGCCCGACGACCGCGAGGTCGCCGACACCCACTGGTGCGGCCGCACCTCCCGGGCCTTCGCGTACGCCGACCTGCTCGCGGCCGGCGCGACCCTGGAGCTCGGCTCCGACGCCCCGGTCGCCTCGCTCGACCCCTGGGACGGCATCGCCTCGGCGGTGACCCGGACCGACGACGAGCGCCCGGCCTGGCATCCCGAGCAGGCCATCCCGCTCCACGCCGCGCTCGCCGCCGCGAGCAGGGGACGCTCATCCGTACGGGAGGGGGATCCGGCCGACCTGATGATCCTGGAGCGGGACCCGTCCCTCCTCGAAGCTGACGAGCTGCGCCGCCCGGGGGTGCTCGGCACGCTGGTGGACGGCCGGTGGACCCACCGGAAATCGTGGTGAGACACCCGGTTCACCCGGGAGCCACCCCTGTTCCACGGCACAAAGAGGCCGTCAGCGCTTGAACCCTCTCGACAACGACCCACGCCGGTGAGCTATGTCACCCTCGATCACCAGGCGAGCGACCCTCGCGATTCGGCGGCTGCCTACCCCCCATCGCACGCGGAGCATCCACGGAGGTGCCACATGTCAGTCTCGATCGGAAGCCGGGCAGGACGCTGGGCGACGGCGGCCGTCGCCGCCTTGGTCCTCGCCCTGACGTCCTGTTCGGGCGGTTCCGGCAGTACAGGCGGTTCCCACGGCGTGAACGGCGCGACGCCGGGGGAGAAGGCCTACGCCGTCGGGGTGACCAGCTGCTGCTGCGGAAGTTCCCGGCGTACGCGGGCGCACCGGGGAACGCCGACCGCGTCGAGGTCAGGTCGTACCAGGACGAGGGCGCCGCCTACCGTGACCTGCAGGCGGGCGCCGTCGACGTGACGCTGGTGTCCGGCAACAACCTGACGGACGCCGCGCAGAAGTTCCGGGACCGGGTCGTCCGGGTGCCCTTCCCGGCCGTGATCTACCTGGGCTTTCCCCTGTGGGACAAGCGTTTCGCCGACCTCCGCGTGCGCCAGGCCTTCTCCCAGGCCGTGGACCGCGACGCGATCGTGAAGTCGCTGCTGCGCGGCTTCGGGGAGTCCGCCCGCGGCCTGGCCGGCGAGAACGTCCCCGGCGGCGGCGTGGACGACTGCACGTCCTGCGCCTACGACCCGGCGAAGGCGAAGGTCCTGCTCGCCGAGGCCGGCGGGTGGACCGGCCCGCTCACGCTGTGGACGTACCAGGACCCGACGAACACGGTGACCCTGGAGGCCGTCGCCAACCAGCTGCGTGCCAACCTCGGTGTCGACGCGGTGACCACCCAGGTCCAGCCGGTCGACCAGATCTATCCCAACCTGGCCGCGCACAAGGTCGACGGCCCGGTGCTGCTCTATATGGGCGCCGGCTACCCGCACCTGTACGCGCTGGCCAACCAGCTCTTCACTAAGGGCTCGGGCACCAACGTGACGGGCTACGACAGCCCCGAGTTCGCCTCGCTGCTTGGCAAGGCCGCCTCCGCCGCGCCCGACGACGCCGTCACCCTGACCAGGGAGGCCGCGAAGACCGCGCTGGACACCCTGCCGCTCGCGCCGCTCTACCGCCCGGTCGGCGGGCTGGTGCACTCCGCCCGGGTCGGCGGCGTACGGCCCGAGTTCCTCGGTGGCGTGGTGCTCGCGGCGGTCACGGTCGGCTGACGCGAACCATGGGCAGGTACATCCTCCGACGGCTGGCCATGGCCGTCCCGGTGCTGCTGGGGACGACGTTCATCATCTACCTGGCGGTCTACGCCCTCCCCGGCGACCCGATCCAGGCCCTCGCCGGGCCGGGCCGGGTGGTGTCGCCGTCGGTCGCGCAGGTCCTGCGCGAGCGGCACCACCTGGACGACCCGCTGATCGTGCAATACGGCTTCTACCTCAAGGGCCTGCTGACCGGTGACATGGGGGTCGACTTCGACGGCAGGCCGATCTCGGAGATCGTCGCCGCCGGGTGGCCGGTGACGTTCCAGCTCGGGGTGACGGCCTGGCTGTTCGAGGCCGTCATCGGCGTCCTGCTCGGCACCCTGGCCGGGATCCGCCGCGGCAGGGCGGCGGACCTGGCCGTCCTCGGCGGCACGACGCTCGTCATGGGCGTGCCGTTCTTCGTGGCGGCGTACGTCGCGCAGATCGTTTTCGGCGTGAACCTCGGCTGGCTCCCCGCGTCCGGCACGGACGCGGGGTGGCCGCTCGCCTACATCCTGCCGGGCCTGGTCCTCGCGCTCTACGGCCTGCCGCAGACCGCCCGGCTGACCCGGACAAGTGTGCTGGAGAACCTGCACGCCGACCACGTGGACACCGCCGTCGCCAAGGGCCTGCCCCGGCGGATCGTCGTGGCCCGGCACATCGTGCGCAACTCACTGATCCCCGTGGTCTCGCTCCTCGGCGTGAGCCTGGGATACCTGCTCAGCGGCACGGTCCTCATCGAGGGGATCTTCAACCTGCCGGGCCTCGGCTACCAGATCTTCGCGGCGATCCCGAAGCACGACGGCCCGGTCGTGGTGGGGATCGGGAGCCTGCTCGTCCTCGTGTTCCTGCTGGTCAACCTCATCGTGGACCTTCTCTATGGCATCCTTGACCCCCGTATCCGGCTCCGCTGACCTCCGCCGCCCGCTGCCCGCGCTGCTGCGCCGGCCGGGGTTCGTGATCTCCTCCGTCTTCGCCGTGCTCGTCTGCGTGATAACCGTGGTCCCGCAGGTGTTCGCCGGGCTGTTCGGCCACGGCGATCCGCGCCGCTGCGACCTCGCCGACAGCGGGCTGCCGCCGACGCCGGGGCACCCGTTCGGCTTCGACATCCAGGGCTGCGACCTCTACAGCAACGTGGTCTACGGGGCCAGGTCGTCGGTCGCGATCGCGGTCCTCGTCACGGCGGGCGTGCTGGTCATCGCCGTCGTGCTCGGCGGCCTTGCCGGATACTTCGGCGGCTGGGTCGACGCGGTCGTCAGCCGGGTCATGGACGTATTCTTCGGCTTCCCCGCGCTCGTCGGCATGATCGTCATCCTGCAGACCCTCAGCGTCCACAACGAGGTCACCGTCTCGCTCGTACTGATCCTGTTCGGCTGGGCGGGACTCGCGCGGGTCGTGCGCGGCTCGGTCCTCGCCACCGTGAACAGCGAGTACGTCGCCGCGACCCGCGGCATCGGGGCGAGCGTGCCGCGCATCCTGCTGCGGCACGTCCTGCCCAACTCCATCGGCCCCGCGCTGGTGCTCAGCGGGCTCAACGTCGGCCTGGTGATCGCCTCGGAGTCGGCGCTGACGTTCCTCGGCGTCGGCCTGCAGACCCCCGCGATCTCCTGGGGCGTCCAGCTCAACACCGCCCAGCAGTACTTCACCACCAACCCCCATCTGCTGATCTTCCCCTCCCTCTTCCTGACCGTGACGGTGCTGAGCTTCGTGCTCCTCGGCGACGCGCTGCGCGATGCCTTCGACCCCCGGCTCAGGTACATCAGGTAGAAAGGCATGCGCCATGCTGGAGTCGCTTCCCGGCTTCGACCCCGCCGCGCCGCTGCTTGCGGTGGACGACCTGCACGTGGAGTTCGGCGCCGCGCGGGTGGTGAACGGCGTCGGCTACGCGGTCGAGGCGGGGGAGACCCTGGCGATCCTCGGCGAGTCGGGCAGCGGCAAGAGCGTCACCGCCCGGGCGATCATGGGCCTGGTCCGGCCGCCCCGCGGCAGGATCACCGCGGGAGCCGTACGGCTGCGAGGGGTGGACCTGCTGCGGCTGCCCGAGGAGTCCCGGCGCAGGCTCAGGGCCACGACCGTGGCGATGATCTTCCAGGACGCGCTGTCCGCGCTGAACCCCGTACTGCCGGTCGGCTTCCAGATCGCCGAGCTGTTCCGCGTCCATCGCGGCCTGTCCAGGCGGCAGGCGCGGGCCCGGGCGGTCGAGGTGCTCGACCTGGTCCGCATCCCCGCGGCCGCCCAGCGGGCGGGCGACTACCCGCACCAGTTCTCCGGCGGGATGCGCCAGCGCGTCGGGATCGCCCTCGCCATCGCACTCGACCCCAAGGTGATCATCGCGGACGAGCCGACGACCGCGCTCGACGTCACCGTCCAGGCGCAGATCATGCGGCTGCTCCGGGAGATCCAGCGGGAGCACGGCACCGCGCTTGTGCTGATCACCCACGACATGGGCGTCGTCGCCGACGTCGCGGACCGGGTCGTGGTCATGTACGCGGGACGGGTGATGGAGCAGGCGCCCGCCGCCGACGTGTACGCCCGGCCCGCCCACCCGTACACGGAGGCGCTCCTCGGCGCGATCCCGCGGCCGCACCGGCGAGGCCGGCCGCTCGCGGTGATCCCGGGGGCGCCGCCCGACCCGGCGCGCCCCGACCCCGGCTGCCGGTTCCGGCAGCGCTGCTCGTACGCGTCGGAAGCGTGCGAGGAGGCCCCGGAGCAGGTCGAGATCGGACCGGGCAGGCGTACGGCCTGCCATGAGTGGGAGCGGGTGAGCGGGCGATGACCGAGACGGTGCTGGAGGCGCGCGACGTCGTCAGGCACTTCCCGATCGGCGGCGGCGTGTTGCGCGGCCCCGCGGCGCACGTCAGGGCGGTCGACGGGGTCAGCCTGGAGCTGCGCGAGGGCGAGACCCTCGGGATCGTCGGGGAGTCCGGATGCGGCAAGTCCACGATGGCGCGGATACTCGCCGGGCTGGACCGGCCGACCTCGGGCGAGGTCAGGGTGCTCGGCCGCCCGATCTCGGGCCTTCGGGGGCGGGCCATGCGGCGGGTGCGGCGGGACGTCCAGATGGTCTTCCAGGACCCCTACACCTCGCTCGACCCGCGCATGAGCGTCGGCGACACGGTACGCGAGCCCTTCCTCGTGCACCCCGACCTCGCCCCGCGCGGCGAGCGGGACCGCAGGGCGCGCGAGTTGCTGGAGATCGTCGGCCTCAACCCCGATCACGCCGGCCGTTACCCGCACGAGTTCTCCGGCGGCCAGCGGCAGCGGATCGGCATCGCCAGGGCGCTGGCGCTGCGGCCGCGGATCCTCGTCTGCGACGAGCCGACCTCCGCCCTGGACGTGTCCGTGCAGGCCCAGATCGTGAACCTCCTCGACCGGCTCAAGGAGGAGTTCCGGCTCGCGTACGTGTTCATCTCGCACGACCTCGGCCTGGTCCAGCACGTCGCCGACCGCGTGTCCGTGATGTACCTGGGCCGAGTGATCGAGTCCGGCACACAGGACGACGTGTACGACCGGGCCGCGCACCCGTACACGCAGGCGCTGCTGTCGGCGGCGCCGCGGCCGGACCCGGGGCTGCGCGGCGAGAGGGAGGAGATCGTCCTGGAGGGTGAGCCGCCGAGCCCGGCGGCTCCGCCGTCCGGGTGCCACTTCCACACCCGCTGCTGGAAGGCCGACGCCCGATGCGCCGTCGAACCTCCGGAATTCAGGCGACACGAGGGGGCCCGGCCGGGTGGGACGCACTTGGTCTCGTGCCATCGGGCGTGATCCGCGGACCCGCTCCGGGTGGCGCGCGCCTCGTCCGGCTCCTGGCGGACGAGGCGCTTCCTTCCGAAAGATCGTCATGATCCTGATCGGAGGGGAATCGTCCGGTACCAGGACCTGCCTCTCCGGGACGGGAACGCCCGCCACCGGGCCCCGCGTGGACGCCACGACGGCGAGGGCGCCGCACCCTTCCGAGGTGCGGCGCCCTGCCGTGCGGTCGCGGGCCCTCCCCGCCGGGTCAGCCGATGAACGTACCCACCAGGCTGCCCACCCCGTAGGTCACCGCCGTGGCGAGGGCGCCGAGCGCGAGCTGGCGGGCTCCGCCGTACAGAGGGGACCTGGAGGTGAGCACGGCGACGAGCGCGCCGGTGACGAAGAGGGCGGCCGCGGTGAGCACGACCACCGCGAGCATCGACGACATCCCGATGAGGAACGGCAGCACCGGGATCAGCGCTCCGAGGGCGAAGGCCAGGAACGAGGAGCCCGCGGCGACCCAGGGCGAGGGCAGGTCGTCGGGGTCGACGCCGAGCTCCTCGCGGGCGTGCACCCGCCAGGCCACCTCGTCGTCGTGGTGGAGCTGCCGCGCGACCTCCGCGGCGAGCTCGGGGGTCAGCCCCCGGGACTGGTACAGCAGCGCGAGCTCCCGTTCTTCGGCCTCCGGGTTGCGTTCCAGTTCACGGCGCTCGATGGCGATCTCGGCCTGGGTCAGCTCGCGCTGCGAGGCGACGGAGGTGTACTCGCCGGTCGCCATCGAGAAGGCGCCGGCGGCGAGCCCGGCGAGCCCGGCGATCACGACGCCGGTGCCGGTGGCGCCGCCGCCGATGACCCCGGCCAGGAGGGCGGCGTTGGAGACCAGTCCGTCCATCACGCCGAACACCGCGGGGCGCAGCCAGCCTCCGGTGACGTCGCGGTGGTGGTTGTGCAGTTCTGCGGCCTGCGCGGTCATCGGCTAGCTCCTCACGTCGATCAGAACGCTGGCCACGAAGAACAGGAGCAGCAGTACGCCGCCCGCGATCGCCGCTCCGGCGGCGGACACACCTGCGAGCACGACTCCGAGCGTCACGGCGAGCGCCGCGATGACCGCGGCGGCGATCTTCCAGTCGTCGCCGATGATGAAGTCGTACCAGAACTGTCCGAATCCCTTGACGAACCTCATCGGGCGACCTCCGGCTTGAGACGGGGCAGGAACTTGACCAGCACACGCGAGGTCAGGAGCCAGCAGGCGAGCAGGGCGAGGATGGCCCAGTCACCACCCGGCCATTCGAGGCTCTCGCCGCCCGCGGTGAACACGCCCAGGCCCTCCACGGCCCAGTACGCGCCGAAGCTCGCGAGCAGCAGGCCCACGCCGTACTTCAGGGCGTTCTCGGGGATCATCGCGAGCGGGCGGTGCAGGATCAGACCGGCGATCAGCACGAGGAGACCGGCTACGGCGGCGCCGCCGATCGCCGCGGGCATGTTCGCGGCGCTCAGCCCGAACGTGATGACGATGAAGACGACCTCGACGCCCTCGAGGAACACGCCCTTGAACGACACCACGAACGCGAAGGTGTCGATGCCGAACCGGCTCTTGGCCGTGGCCTGCCGCCCGGCCTCGGTCTGGGAGGCGAACTCCTCGTCCTCGTCGTGCATGGCCTTCAGCCCGGAGGATCGCAGGATCGCCTTGCGCAGCCACTGCAGGCCGAAGATCAGCAACAACGTGCCGACGACGAGCTGGAGAAGCGACTCGGGCAGCCAGGTGCTCAGGGCGTACCCGGCGGCGGCGGTGAATCCGGTCAGCGCCACCAGCGCCACCACGGTGCCCGCCAGGGCCGAGCGCCAGCCTCGTGTCACGCCCATGGCCAGAACGATGGTCAGCGCCTCGACGAACTCGACGAACGAGGCGGCGAAGGTCGAGGCCACCAGGCCCCACGTTGCGCCTGTCACGGCGACTCCTTCTATGTAACAGATGTTTCAACGAATCACATGCTTCAGTATCCATATCCGACATGTCAACTGGGTAGCCTTGGGTGCCATGACGATCGACGAGCGATTCCTGCAGCTCGTGTACCGCGTGCCCTCGACGACCTCGCGCGCTCGTGTGGCGGTGTGGCGCGAGCTGAAGCGACTGGGCGCCCTCTACATCCAGCAAGCCGTATGCGTGCTGCCGGACCGTCCGGGAGTACGGGAACGCCTCGACAAGGTCCGCGAGCGCATCGACGAGCTCGGCGGCGAGAGCATGATCTTCGTGCTGGCCGCGGTCGAGGAGCGCGAGCACCACACGCTGGTGGAGTCGTTCCGCGAGAACTCGGCGAAGGAGTACGCGGAGATCGTCGAGGAGTGCGAGACGAAGTTCTTCAAAGAGATCGAGTTCGAGCGGTTCCGCGAGAACTACACGTTCGAGGAGGCCGAGGAGATCCGGCAGGACCTGGAGAAGCTGCGCCGTTGGCTTCGCAAGGTGGAGGGGCGCGACTGGATGAGCGCCCCGGGCAAGGAACTCGCCCACGAGAAGGTCGCGGAGTGCGAACGGCTCCTCGACCAGTTCGAGGCCGATGTCTACGAGCGTGTCGGCGACCCCGGCACGCCCTGACGCCTGACCCGGAGTGGCAGATGGGGAGGACTGGACTGACAGCGGGTTCGTCTTCACCGACGAACTCGGGCGGCCGTTGCATCCGCAGCATGTCAGCGACCAGTTCTACCTACTCGCCAGCCAGGCTGGGCTGCCGCCGGTGCGGCAGCACGACCTGCGCCACGGCGCCGCTTCACTGATGCTCGCCGCCGGGGTGGAGCTGAAGGTGGTCCAGAAAACCCTCGGCCACGTCTCGTCCACGTTCACGCGCGACACCTACACCAGCGTCTATCCTGAGGTCGCGCCGCCGCCGAGTCTACCGCCGTGATGATCACCACGTCGGTGGCGGCTCGCGAAGGGCGGCTAGTCAGCCTGACCGAGAGGATCGGCAACGCGCTGAACTGACCAACCGTCGAGAGGGCCCGCTTGATCTCAGGCGGGCCCTTTCTCTGTGTTCCTTCGTCTGTCCGGAGAACGCGGGGCCCCTCAGCTCGCCGTTCCCGAGGACCGGCTCGCGTGGCGTGTGGGGTGCGGAAACTCAGCCGTAGTGGTTGACCTGGGGGTTCGTGGCTCGAGCATGATGAGGTCTCGGGCATCCTGCTGACGGTGTCGTGGTCCTTGCTTTAACTCATCCTCGGACGTGTCGTTCAGCTCCTGGTCCTGCTGGGTCGCGGTGATCGGGCCAAGGCGGCCGAGATCGTGGTGCTTCGTCATCAGGTCGCAGTGCTGCGCCGTCAGGTGAACCGGCCCGATCTCCAGCCGGTGGATCGGGTCGTGCTGGCGGCGCTGTCGCGGCTGCTTCCTCGCTCGTCATGGAATGTCTTCCTCGTCACCCCCGCGACGTTGCTGCGCTGGCACCGCGCCCTGGTGACGCGCCAGTGGACCTACCCGCCCAAACGCCCGGGTCGTCCATCTACCCGCGCGGACATCCGGGAGGCGGTGTTGCGCCTGGCCCGGGAGAATCCCACGTGGGGCTACCAGCGCATCAGCGGTGAACTGGCCGGCGTCGGGCTGCGGGTGCCGCCCAGCACAGTGCGCGACATTCTCAAAAGAGCCGGGCTCGGTCCGGCACCACGTCGCACCGGCCCGAGCTGGAGTCAGTTCCTGAAAGCGCAGGCCGAGGGCATCTGGGCGTGCGATCTGTTCCACGTGGACACCGTCTTCCTCAAGCGGCTCTACGTTCTGTTCTTCATCGAGCACGCCACACGCGCCGTTCACGTCGTGGGTGTCACGGCGCATCCGACCGGAGCCTGGGTCGCTCAACAGGCCCGCAACCTGCTCACGGACCTGGGAGAGCAGGCCGAGCGCATCAGATTCCTCATTCGCGACCGCGACGCCAAATTCACCGCGGTCTTCGACGAGGTGTTCACCTCGCTCGGCGCTCGCGTCATCAAAACGCCGGTTCGCGCGCCGCAGGCCAACGCGATCGCCGAGCGTTGGGTCGGCACCGTTCGACGGGAATGCACCGACCGGTCTTGGTCTACAACGACCGCCATCTCCGCCGGGTCCTGCAGGCATACCAGTGGCATTACAACCGGCACCGCCCCCATCGCTCACGAGACCGTCGACCACCTCAACTACCACATGCCCCGGCTACACCCAGCAATCTCGATCAAATCCGCCTGCAACGCCGACAGATACTCGACGGCCTGATCAACCAGTACCGGCGGGCCGCATAGACGGGGCGGATAACCGCAGACCAGAGGCCACATCCGGGTTTTCGCACCCCACAAGCCGCCGGCCTCGTTCCCCAAAGGAGCACGAGACCGGCGGCTTCTTCGTTTCCGGCGCCTGCCCGACGCTGCGGCAGCTGCCGTGATCTTCATCTGATCTCCGCCCGGAATCGACTTGATCAGTCGGATGACAGGGCGATCTCGGGTGACAGATTGCTGGAACGCTTGCGCGTGACCGAGGTGAGATCTCGGGCGGCGGTCTCCGGCGCGAGGGCGACCGCGACAACGGCCACGAGTCCCAGGAACGCGAGGTACAGAGCCACCGGCCACCACGCCTCCGCCCAGGCGAGAAGCGAGATCGCGATGAGAGGGGAGAGCCCGCCACCCACGACCGAGGCGATCTCGTGACCGAGCGCGACTCCGCTGTAGCGCACGTCGCCGGTGAAGAGCTCGGTGAAGAACGCTGGTTGGGTACCGATCATCGCGCTGTGACAGATCGCGTTCGCGACGACGATGGAGAGAACGACCAGCGGGGTCTCCTTGGTGTTGATGAGCCAGAAGAAGGGTGCCGCCCAGAGAGCCACGCCTATCGCGCCCGCGATGTAGACCGGCCTACGGCCGACCCTGTCCGACAGCGCGCCCCATAGCGGCATGAGAAGCGCATCCAGGGCCATCGCGATCACGACCGAGGTCAGGGCCACGCTGCTGGAGATGCCGATCTGCGTGGCGTAGGCCAGGACGAAGACGATGAAGATGTAGGAGGCCCCGCTCTCCGTCAGCCGGGCGCCGAACGTCACCAGCACGCTGCGCGGCTGCTCGCGAAGGGCCGTCCACGCGGGGATGTGCTCGACCCCGCTCTTCTCCTGCACCTCCTGGAACGCGGCCGTCTCCATGACGTGGGTACGGATGAACAGGCCCACCCCCATGATCAGGACACCGGCTATGAAGGGGACGCGCCATCCCCAGGCCATGAACTGGGCATCAGTGGTGACTGTCTGCATCACCGCGAACGCGAGCGCCGACAGGACGAAACCGATGCCGACCCCGGTCTGGCTCAGCGCGCTCAGCATGCCGCGGCGGCGGGCGTCGACGTTCTCGCTGATGAGCAGCACGCCGCCGCCCCACTCGCCGCCGACGGCGATCCCCTGGAGCATCCGTACGACCGTCAGCAGGATGGGTGCCCAGATGCCGATGGACGCGTACGTGGGCAGGACACCGATGAGGAACGTGGCCACGCCCATGAGGCTCAGCGTCAGGTAGAGCATCGTCCGCCGGCCGACCCGGTCTCCGAAGTGGCCGAAGAGGACGCCGCCGATCGGGCGCGCGAGGAAGGCCACGGCCTGGGTGCCGAAGGCGCTGATCGTTCCCACCATGGGATCGACGGTCGGGAAAAACAGGTGATTGAAGATCAGGGCGGCGGCGGTTCCGTAGAGGAAGAAGTCGTACCACTCAAGGGCGTTGCCGACCAGGCTGGCGACGATGACCCGCCTGCTCGACGTCCGACCTCTTCCGCGGGAGTGCGCCACATCTGGGGTCTGCGGCATGGGCCTCTCCTGTGACTTCGGCGGCGTGCTGCCGCCCGCTCGGTTGTTGTTGGCCTCTCAGTGTTCGGGAGCCGGAACCCTTTGCAAACGTTGACTTTCTTTGGTGGAAGATAAGTACAACTTCCCTCTCGGCCGGTGCATCCGCCGGTCGCCACTGAGTGGCGGGCGACGCTGCCGCCGCACGCCGGCCGGGTGTTCTACTTCGGCCCATGGCAGCAGGGAAGGACATCGGCCCCCGGCGACCGACGCCCGATGACCGGGCGGGGCCGCGGGAGGACCTGGCGGAGCTGAGCCGGCGACTGCGGGTCCTGGAGGACGAGGCCGAGATCCGGCGTCTCGTGTCCAGGCGTCAGTGGCACGCGGACGCGGGTCACGGAGGTCCCGGCGTGCCCTCGTGGCAGGAGAACGGTGCGGTAGAGACGCTCGGCTCCGATATCGAGGAGGCGCCGGGGCTGCGGAGCCGTGACCCGGGACGGTGGACCGGTGTCGGGCTCAGCGGCCACTTCGAAGGGCACACACGGTCACCCGGCCGGGAACGCTCGGCGTTCACCAGGGATCGCCGGCGGTGGATGCCGCAGATGATGCATTTCCTCACCAACGAGTTCATCGAGGTCGGGTCTCCGGACGTCGCCGCCGGCAGGTGGTACTCGTGGGAGCCGGCCACCGTCCTGGTCGATGGCCGGCTGATGTCGGTGTGGATCGCCGGCAGGTACGAGATGTCCTTCGTCAAGGAGGACGGCGCGTGGCGCATCGCGGAGATGTGCTTCCAGGAGATCTTCTCCACCCCCTATTCGTCCCGCGGCTGGGTGGAGTGCCCGCACGTCTCCTACGGCCCCGGCCAGATCGACCCCCAGAGCCAGCAGAACCAGAGCCAGTCGTCAAGGAGCACACCATGAGGATCGAGTTGAACCAGCAGTTGTGCGAGGGACATTCGCAATGCGAGATCATCGCGCCTCAGTACTTCGAGGTCCGCGAAGACGGAAAGGCGCACCTGCTGCGTACCGACCTGCCGCCCGAGGACCGCGAGCTGCTGGCCGAGGTGGTGCTCAGGTGTCCCGTCGTCGCGGTCCGCGTCGGCGAGGAAAGCTAGGGGAGCGCGGTGCAGCGCATCGTCGTCGTCGGCGGCTCGGTCGCCGCCGCCCGCGTCCTCGACACTCTCGCCCGGCTGCGGACGGACGCGGAGATCGTGCTCATGACCGCGGGACGCCGGTTCCCGGCGCATGACCCGCCCGCCCTGTCCAAGCAGGTTCTCGCGGGCGAATGGCAGCTCGACGACGCTCTCATGCGTGTCGAACCGCCTCCGGGCACCCGGGTGCTCACGCAGACGACCGCGGTCGCAGTCGATCTCGCGGAACATGTGATCCGCACGGACCGAGGCGACCATGTCGGATACGACAGGCTGGTCGTGGCCACGGGCAGCCGGTCGCGTCCGCATGGGCTGGTCCCCCGGGGGACGCGCGGCGTGCACGAGCTCAGGACGGCGCATCACAGCCTCGCCCTGCGGAAGGAGCTGAGAGCAGGCCGCCGGCTGCTGGTCGTCGGTGGCGGCCTCATCGGCTGCGAGGTCGCCGCTATCGCCCGGGCCTGGGGCATGGACGTGACCGTCATCGACCCCGGTTCCCGTCCGCTGCTGCGGATGGCGGGTCCCGAGGCCGGCCGGTTCGTCGCGGGCGTGCACGAGGAGATGGGCGTCGACCTGCGGTTCGGCGTCGGCGTCGAGAAGATCACCGGGGACGAGAGGGTCTCGGGTGTGCTGCTCACGGATGGTCGCCACATCCAGGGGGACGCGGTCGTGGTCGGGATCGGGGCGGTGCCCAACACCGAACTGCTCTCTGGCACGGGCCTGTCGATCGACGACGGCGTGTCCTGCGACCAGACGTGCACCGCCCTCGGTGCGCCCGACGTCATGGTCGCCGGCGACGCGTGCCGATGGCCGAGCGTCCTGTTCGGCCGTTCGATGCGCGTCGAGCACTGGACCAACGCCGTGGAGCAGGGCGCCCATGTCGGCCGCGCCATCACGCTCGACCACGCGCGACGCCCCACCTTCGACAGCGTGCCGTACGCCTGGTCCGACCAATTCGGGATGAAGATCCAGGCCCTCGGAGTCATGGAGGGCACCTGGCGGGTGCTCGTAGACGACCGTGCGAATCGTAGGTTCCTGGCGCTGTGCGCCATCGACGATGTGGTACGGGGAGTGGTCGCGGTCAACAACCCGCATCTCATCGCCAAGGCCCGCGCCGCGATCCTGCGCGGACGGCACACGGGGACGCCGGACTGGGCCTGGGCCGGGGAAGCGCTGGCCGGGTGACCGTACGGAGCCGTCGCGCCGTCAGTCGACGAGTCCGCAAGTCAATGAATAAAACGAACAACACGAATAAAAGGTAGGTGCGGTAAAAGTGGCCCAGTTGTTCACCGAAGCAGAGAACCGGCTCCTCACCCAGACCGGGCCCGGCACACCGATGGGGGAGCTCATGCGACGTTACTGGATCCCGGCGTTCCTGTCGGAGCGTCTGCCCATGGAGAACTCGGATCCGTTCGAGATCACCCTCCTCGGCGAAAGCCTCGTGGCCTTCAGGGGGCGCAACGGGCAGGTAGGGCTCATGGACTCGAAGTGCCCCCACCGCCGGGCGTCGCTGGTGCTGGCCAGGGTGGAGGACGACTGCGCGCTGCGTTGCATCTACCACGGGTGGAAGGTGGACGCGCAGGGCCGGGTACTTGAGACCCCGCCGGAGCCCCCGAACAGCCGATTCGCCCAGTCCATCAAGCACCGCGCCTACCCCACCAGGGAGGCCGGCGGGATCGTTTGGACGTACATGGGGCCGGAGAAGGAGCGCCCGGAGTTCCCGATGTGGCCTTTCAACGGCCTGCCTAAGGGCCACGTATGGGCGAACCACTTCTACCAGCCGAGTAACTGGCTGCAGGGTCTGGAAGGCGATCTCGACGCCGCGCACGGCGGCTACCTGCACTACTCGAAGGAAGAGTGGGACCGGCAGCGCAACAGCAACTCGCGGCTGGGCAAGTTCCTGTTCGACCCGCGCCCCCAGACGGCGGTCGAGCCCGCCCCCTGGGGTCTCCAGACGGCCTTCCGCTACCACCTGGAGGAGGAGAAAGAGGCGGTCTTCTGGATCCACCCCCTGATCTCGCCGTTCTACACGATGTTCTCCCATGCCGAGGATGGTGCTCAGGGAGGCCTCTTCCATGCCTGGGTTCCCAGCACCGACGGCTCACACTACGTCTACTCGGTCGTCTGGCAGTGTGAAAGCCCGCTCACCGAGGACCGCAGGCAGGCCATCGACGCGACGCAGGGATACACCGCGGTGGACAAGGCGAATGGGTACCTGTCGGTGAACTGGGATGGGAAGGGCTATCGGCAGGATCGGGAGCGCATGACAGAGGGGCTCTCCTTCTCCGGGTTCGAGGGCGTCCATCTGCAGGATCTGGCCATCCAGCACAGCATGGGGCCCGTCGTCGAACGATCGAAGGAGAACCTCTGCGCGGAGGACTTCCTCATCATCCAGGCGCGCCGCTTCTTCCTGGAGACCCTGGAGAAGCTCGCGAGGAGTGAGGAGCTTCCGGCCCTCCAACCGGGCATGGACTACTCGAGAATCGAGCACCGCTGGGTCTTCGCGCCGTCCTCGACGTCGCTGGCGGAGGTCCTCGCGCGTAAGGACTGGGACTCCTCGGCGGAGGAGAACACCCGGGACGTGAGTACCGTGAAGGCGGCATGGTCCGCACTGGGCGCCGGCGGCGCCGACTAGACGGGAGCGCGGGTGGCAGGCAACGGTCGTGACCCGGGACGCTCGGTCGCCAGCAAGATCTTCGCGATCATGGGTGCTCTCGGCCGGTCCGCCCAGAGCTACTCGGCGGCGGAGCTGTCCCGCACGACCGCCCTGCCCGCCACGACCGTGCTGCGCCTGCTGCGAGAGATGGAAGCGCTCAACGTGGTACGCCGTACCGCCGCCGGCCGGTACGAGATAGGGCTGGACGTCTGGCGGTGGGGCGTCCGGGTGCCACAGATCGACTTGATCCGTCGCGCGGCACGCCCCCTGATGGACGACCTTCAGCGCGCCACGCGGGAGAACGTCACGCTGGCCGTTCTCGACGGGCACGGTTCGGCCATCGCCGTCGAGAAGGTGAGCGGAGGACAGTCGTGGAAGGTCGTCGGCGAGATGGGCGCGGAGGTGCCCCTGCACGCGACGGCCGCGGGGAAGGTGCTCCTGGCCTACTCCTCACCGGCGGAGATCCGCCGGGTCCTGGCCCGGCCCCTTCCCCGGTACACGCCATTCACCGTGGTCAATCCCTCCCTGCTCGACAAGCAGTTGAGCGAGATCCGGCGAACCGGAGTCGGGTACGCCGGGGAGGAGATGAACCTCGGATCCGTGTCCATCGCAGCGCCAATCTGGCTCCACGGGGACGTGGTCGGGGCGCTGTCGCTGGTCGGGCACTACCGGACGGCCGACGTCAAGAGCCTGTCGGTCGCGGTGAAGAAGGTCACCCGCGAAATCTCCGACAACATCGCCAAGCAGCTGGCCGAAGAGCCGATGCCGCCGTCAGGGCACCTCCGGTGACGGCATCCGCGCGTCGGGGGCGGCGCCGAACGCCGAGGCGCAGTAGCGTGCCACGAGCTCCACGCGGAACGTCTGCCGTACGCCGGCGGCGCGGGCGAGTACCACGCGGGTCGACGGCACCGGGTCGGCGATCGGCTTGCATACCAGCGGACGGCCTTCGAAACTCTCGTTGGTCGGCCATCGTTGCACGAGGATCGCGTATCCCAGCGCCCTCCCCACCGAAGCTCTCACGACTTCCATGCTGCTGCTCCGCAGAGCCACGTGTGGGCTGAGCCCGACAGAGCGCAGCACGGCTTCGCTGTCGTACGAGCCGGGGGACGTGATAGGCGTGATGAGAGGCTCCTCCGCCAGATCAGCCAGGCGGACGGCCTTCCTGCGCGCCAGCTGATGCCCTCTGGGCAGCAGGACATAGGGCTGTAGTTCCGACAGCGTCTGACAGTTCAACCCGGTCATGTCCTGCTCCGCGTACATCAGCGCGATGTCGCACTCGCCGTTGATCAGTGCCTGTCGCAATGTCTCCGCCGGGCCTTCCACCACGGAGAAGGTCAGGCCGGGATGCCGGCGGCCGAAATCATCCAGAAGCCGCGGCACGACGACAGGCGCCAACGTGGCGGTGCATCCGAATGTCAGGTGTCCCCGGACCTCGTCCGCCTCCGTGCGTGCGTCGGCCTGGAGCTGCTCGGCAAGGCTCATCAGCTCCCTGGCTTCCGCGAGGACCCGCGCCCCGGCTTTGGTCAGTGCCACGCCCTTGGCCTTGCGCCGGACGAAGAGCTGGACACCCAGATGGCGCTCGAGCTCGGCGATGCCCAGCGAGACCGCGGTCTGAGAGGTGGAGCACCTGTTCGCCGCGGCACTGATCGTACCCAGCGTTGCCGCGTGGACGAAGTACTCCACCTGCCGAAACGAGTAGTCCACCGGCACGACCGAGCTCCTTAAAGAGGCTCTCATCCAAGGGGTATGGCTCGGGCGCGCGCCCGAACGGGACCGCCCGAAAACGAGTTAAAACAACAGTTCTTCATAGGTTTAACACAAATAAAACCTGATTTACAGACGAAAGGGATTCGTCGAACACTCGGGGAGGCTGGCTGTCCTCGCGCGGTCATGCCACGCGCATCACGTTGCCGATTCGCCCCCGGTCGGTCGGCGGTCACCGCGACGACCGATCGCCACCGGCCGACAAGTCGCCTATGAGAAAGCGTGAAACGCTGTGAGAGACATCAACGTCGCACTCATCCAGATGGCCACCTCGCTCGACGTCGACGCGAACATCGGCGTCGCCTTGTCCAGGCTGGACGGCCTCGTGGCGTCCGGCGCGCGCCCCGACCTGGTCTGCCTGCCGGAGATGTTCACGTTCCGCGCCCTGGGCAGCAGGCGGATCTCCGAGGTCGGCGTCCACGCCGGGAGCGGGCTGGCGGCCGAGCTGGCGGCTCGCGCGAGGCGACTCGGCAGCTACCTCGTCGGCACGTGGATCGTCGACGAAGGCGGCGGGGTGTACACCAACAGGTGCCACGTGTTCTCCCGCGGCGGAGACCTGGTCGGCGGTCATCGCAAGACGCACCTGTTCGACGCCCCCGGCCACGCCGAGTCGGCATACGTCACAGCTGGGGACCGGCTCAGCGTGGTCGAAGCGGACTTCGGGACCTTCGGCATCGTCGTGTGCTACGAGCTGCGCTTCCCGGAGGTCGCGCGAACCCTCGCCCTCGCCGGCGCCGAGTGCCTCGTCGTTCCGAACTCCTGGCCCAGGGACGGAGCGGGACGCGCGCGAGAGGAACTGGGTGTCCTGCTCGCGGCCGCGGCCGTGCAGAACCAGGCCTATGTCGTGCACGCCAATCAGACGGGCGTGGTAGCAGATCTGGAGCTGGTGGGCGGAAGTTGTGTGATCGATCCGAGTGGGCGTCTCGTGGCGTCCGCCGGAGAGAGGGACCGGGATCTGCTCGCCAGGCTCGACGGCACCCTCGTCGATGAGGTGCGCGCCCGGCGGCTGGTCTTCGCGCATCGACGGCCGGAGCTGTACGAACCGGCTTCCGTGGTCCGTCTGAAGGACTGACGTCACGGTCGTCCGTCTCCGCCGCGGCGGCGGCGCCCAGGTGTGACCCGCCGTGCCGTCGCAGCCGGATATCCCACCTTTGCTTATAGATATGCCATGAAAGATGTGTTTTACATGCGTAGTTCGGGTCGGCCAGGCTTGCACCATCAAGCAGCCGATCACGGCGGTCTTCCAGGTCCGACGACGAGGGTGAGGTGAGCGATGCGCGCTGAGCACGCGCTGGCTGGAGCCGCAACGGTGACGCTGCGGCGGTACATGGAGCTGTGTGACGTCCCCGCGGCCGGCTACAGCCGCCAGGAGCTTGAGGGGCTCTTCACGCGTGACGCGGTGTGGCAGGGCGTCGGAAGCTGGAACGCTGAGCGGTTCGACCAGGTGACAACCCCGCCCCGCATCGCCGACATGCTCGAGAGCTATCTGTCGCCGGGATCCCATTTCACGGTGAACATGCACATGCTCGGCCGGGGAGTCGTCGACGTCCGCGACGGGGGAGTCGAGGGCTGCTGGCCGATGGCGCGGCTGTCCGCGTACGTGGCCGGAGGGTCGGACATCACCCTGACGCGGCTGCGGGTGCGGTTCGAGATCGAGGACGACCGCGTCCTGATTTCGAGGTACGAGCCGCGGCGGCTGTGGGCGAAGGCACTGGACCCCGAGCACGTCACGGCTTTGGCCGTGTGGTGGGAGAGGGCCGCATGAAGGCAGGGAACCGCAGGAGGACGAGGTGAGCATTGACGTCGCGGGCCGTACCGGCTCGGACTGGGGGTCGCTCGTTGCGGCCGACCGGGTCAGCGCGAGGGTCTACCTGGACCCGGAGATCTACGAAGCCGAGCTGGAGAGGATCTTCTACAAGACCTGGAACTGCGTGGGGCACGAGAGCGAGTTCCCGGAGCGGGGATCCTTCAAGACTCGGGCGGTCGGGCGACGCCCCGTCATCGTCTGCCGGGACCGGAACGACCAGATCAATGTGCTGCTGAACAGGTGCCGCCACCGCGGTGCGCTGTTGTGCGAGAAGCCGGACGGGGCAGTGGCGGGCGGATTCACGTGCCCCTACCACAGTTGGTCCTACGCCCTGGACGGCCGGCTGCGCGGCATACCCTACCCCGACGGGTATCCCCGGGACATCGACAAGGCGCGACTCGGGTTGGGGCGGCTTCGCGTGGAGACCTACGCCGGGCTGATCTTCGCGACCTTCGATGAGGACGCCGAACCGCTCGCCGGCTTCCTAGGGGCCGCGCGCAGGTGGATCGACCTTTTCATGAAGCAGGGGGCCGGCTATCCGATCAAGGTCCAGGGGGCCTTCAAGTTCAGGTACCAGGCCAACTGGAAGATCCAGCTGGAGAATGTGACGGACGGGTACCATTTCCCACTGGTCCACCGCTCCTGGATGGCGAACGTCGACGCGCAGACCGCCGAGATGCTGTCCTTCATGAAAGACCCCGAGGCCGTCACGTACGGACTCGAGAACGGTCACTCCGTCGGCATCTTCGTCCCGGAGCACGTCGACCTCGACGAGGATGATGGGACGGAAGCCCTGCAGGACCGTTTCGGCGATCTGGTCGCCGACCTCCAGCCGGGCCTCCCGCCGGAGAGGCTGCGCCGGCTCGTGCGCTCCCTCCACGGCGCGGGGTTCAACCTCAACATCTTCCCTAACCTGGCCCTGTCCATGGGCTTTATCAGACTGCTGAACCCGGTCGCGGTGGACGCCACGGACAACGAGCACATGGTGCTCGGCTACGAGGGCGGCCCCGAGGGTGCCAACAGGGAACGGCTCCGGATCCACGAGCACTTCCAGGGGCCATTCGGGTTCGGCACCCCGGACGACTCGGAGGTCTGGGCCCGTGTTCAGCGCGGGGCGGCCGCGGACCCCAACATGCCGATTCTGATTGATCGCGGCCTCAACCGGGAGGAGATGTCGGATGAGGGGCACCTCAGGTCCCACGTGACCGACGAGACAGGGATGCGGGAGGCGTACCAGATGTGGAAGCGGTTGATGACCGATGCCGGCTGAGGCGAGGGCGGACGCCGAGCGAAAGCTGGCGCTGGCGGATCGGGCGGCGTTGTCCGCGATCGAGCTGATCTATCGGGAGGCGGGGCTCCTCGACGACCAGAGGTACCGCGACTGGGACGAGCTGTGGGCCGCAGGAGAGACCCGCTACGTCGTCCCGATGTGCCGCGAGGTCGTCGACTACGACGCCACCCTGAACTTCATCAACGATGACTCGCCCATGCGACGCCGGCGCGTGGACCGGATGACGAGCGGGCACGCCGGCGCCGTGAACGCGGTGGGCCGGACGGTGCGCACCGTTTCGCGATTCGCCGTCGACCGGATCGGCGACTACGAGCTGCGCGTCACCTCCACCGAGATCGTGGTGGCGTACAAGCAGGGCGACCATCAGGTATGGGCGGCCGAACTGACGCACCACATCGTGACCGCGGACGATCGCCCGCGTATCAGAGCCAAGATCGTGCATCTCGTGGACGCGGAACACACCGTACGGACCTGCGGATTCCTCCTTTAGGCCGCCGGCCCGGGCTGTGTGCCCCCTGAGCACGACGGTTCGGCGCGGGCCTACCGGATCACACTGCGGCGCCCGGCACCCCCGGGTGTCCAGAGAGGTCAGCTGTCTTGAACCACCGAATCGTCCTCATGTGCTACGACGACACTTTTCGCTACGGATGGCCGCATGTGGATCTGTTCGTATACGACGAGTACGGCCGGGAGATCAGCTGGGTTCACTGGGCGACGGAGGGGAACGGACCCGGTGCCGCGGATCGCGCCACCGCTGTCGAGGAACCCTCGATCAGGCGATTGACCGAGTGGGAGCGGGCCGTCAGCGCGAGCGGCGGCGTCTACTGGACGGCCGAGGCCGTATGGACGCCTTGGGCGCCGGAGAAAGCCGTGCCGCCGTCTTCCCGGGCTCACCCACGCATCGTGTCCACGGGTGGCCACGGCCACTCCACCTCCGAGGAGCGACCATGAAGATCACCGCCATCGAGGCGATTCCGTTCGCCATCCCGTACCGGAAGCCGCTGCGGTTCGCCAGCGGCGAAGTGCACACGGCCGAGCACGTGCTCGTACGCGTGCGGACCGAGGACGGGGTC
>NZ_BSSE01000012.1 GCF_030268965.1 Microtetraspora sp. NBRC 16547
TCGACTCTGTCCGATACAGAGATCGGAACACGGGGGAACGCTGCTTCAACCTGCTGAAACAGTGCCGTGCCGTCGCGACCCGCTACGACAAGCGCGACTTCATGTATCTCGGCACCATAGATGTCGCTTCGATACGGATCTGGCTCCGCAATCCCGTCTCGTGATCTACAAAACACGACCTAGTTGAACGCTCATCCAGAAGCTCGCGTGACCGGGTGTGAGATCGCCCGGACGTGAGGGCGTTGACACGGGACCCGCCGGGGGGATCGAGGTTGCACAACGTCCGTCCGGCGAGGTCGTGGTGCCGCCAACGCCGCGGCTTGCTGGCTGTTCATCACCGGCGTGCTGGCACTGCCACCATGGCTGACGGCAGCCTTCCACGCCTGGGCGGCGGTGGTGGCGGCCGCCGTGGTAGCACTCGGCTATCACTGGCCCTCCGACGCGATCGCCGGATGGGCGCTGGGCATCGTGCTGGGCAGCCTTGGCCGTCTGCTGGCGCACCGGCTCGCCCGTGACTCACCCGCTCGCGCAGGTCAGTGCGGAGGCCCGCAATGACCTGGGCGCACTCATCCGGTGCGTTCCAAGGAGCGGACAGACCGGGCCGCGCCTGAAATGGTCCAGGCGCGGTCTGTCCCGTGTGCGCGAATGTCGCGCACGTCCCTGTTACGGATTGGAGAGACGGTTGCGAGTGGCCATGGCTCGGGCTGCGGGGATGCTGCCGATCACGAGCAGGGTCAGCGCGACATAACCCAGGACAAGGGGGCGGCCCGGTACCACGAAGACGGCGACCGTCAGGGGGCTGCTGGCCAGCATGGACCAGGCCGCCCATCTCGGGATGACTCCGGCTCGGCGCAGCGCGACAGCGAGCAGCACGTACGCCACCAGATGCCCGACGACGTAGACGAGCAGGTAGCCGCCCATCACCGCGTCGTTCGCGAACCGGTCCAACAGCGTGGCGTAGGAATCGCTGTCTGGGAGCTGCGCCATGGCCATCATTAGGTCGTCCAGGGCGGTCAGGGCCGAGAACGGCAGCCAGCCCACCACCGCGAGCAGCCCACCGATCGTGGCCAGCCACGGCACGCGGGCATAGGCGAGCTGCGCGAGGCCGACCGCTCCGATGGGGAGCAGGAAAGAGGCGAGGACGTACGCGACCAGGTGCACGGCGTTGGTGATCAGGTTCGCGGCGGCGTTCGCCGCGATGCTCGTCGATCCGTTCTCGTGGACGGTCGAATTGAGTGCGCTACCGACGCAGTATCCGAGCGGTCCGCCGACGATCGCCACCGCCAGGACACGCCGCCATAGCCGCTCGTATCCGGGCATCTTCTCGGAAGAATTCTCATCGGGGATGGATGAATCTAATGTGTGCTCATTCAGGGTTACTGGGCGGGATGAGCGCCTGGACGCGGAAAGAATCATTTCGGGTACCTCCTGGGAAACCGCTGACGTCTCGATGGGGGAGCTCGCCGTCACGCTGCTGCCTGTAGCTTCCCGCTCGGACATGGGCCGCGTCGTCGGCCGCCCAGCGGCACTTCATTTACGTGCGCCCGGGTATCCGGGGATCCCGTCGTACGTCGCTGAACGTATCCAGGAGGGAACCGCGCAGGTCAGCTGGTGCCGCCGGGGTGGACGAGGCCGGATTCGCCGGCGGAGACGACGTAGTTGCACGCGATCGCGGGCGGCGAGTCTGACCATTGCCCGCGAGACGTGGGTTGCGGACTGACAACCCAAGGGAAGTCCTCCTGGGCGTGCGCATTTGCCCGAGTTACGCAGACGACGGCGAGGGTGTCCTCCGGAGGAGCGGAAGATCTATTCTTCTGCTATGCGTGTGCCCGCCTGGGATGTGGCCGCGGCGGTGATGCTGTCCGCATTCATGGTCGCGGTGTCGGCCGCGGCGCGTGTGGTCCAGCCCGAGGCCCGGCCGGTAACCACTCTCGGAGTGGCGCTGCTGGTGCTCTCCGGGGCCGCGCTCGCCGTACGGCGGGTGGCGCCGTTGGTGTCCTTCACGCTCGCGGTGGGTGCCGCGGCGGCCTACCTGGGGATGCGGTTCGCCGGCTGGCCGGTGTACCTGGGCGCGTTCGCCGGTCTGCTGGTATTGGTCTCGGAGGTCGGCAGGACGAGGTTGTGGGTTCCGCTCGCCGCGGTCGGCGGTGCGGCGATAGCAGTCGTTACGGGGCCGCCGGAGGGCTGGGACCCGGTCAGGATGCTCACTGTGGCGGCGGTGTGGGCGGTTGTGGCGGTAGTCGCCGCACGGTTCGCACACACCCGCCGACGGCTCATGGAACGGGAGGCCGCGGCTCGGGTCGTGCAGGAACGGCTGCGGATCGCCCGGGAGCTGCATGACGTGCTGTCCCACAGCCTGGCCTCGATCAGCCTGCAGGCCGGCGTCGGGCTGCATCTGGTGGACCGGCAGCCGGAGCAGGCGCGTGAAGCGTTGCGAGGGATCCGGCAGATCAGCACCGACGCTCTGGCGCAGGCCCGGGCCGCGCTGGCCGTGGTCCGGACGCCGGGCGAGGAGACCGCACCGGGCCTGGCTGACCTGGAGGAGTTGATCGCGACTGTGCGGGGAAGCGGCTTGAGCGTTGAAGCGGACATCGATCTCGATGACCGGGCGGTTCCCGAGGTGATCGGTTCCACCGCCTATCGGGTGGTGCAGGAGGCGTTGACCAATGTGATGCGCCATGCGGGGGACGGTGCTCACGCTCGGGCCCGTCTCAGGTGTGTCGACGGCTGGCTGGAGATCGATGTGAGGGACGACGGCGTGAGTGCCGCGGGGCCGGCCGGCCCTCCTGGTCACGGGTTGCGGGGAATGGCCGAGCGCGTCAGCGCGGTGGGCGGTGAGATGCGTGCGGGAGCGACGCCGGGTACCGGGTTCACCCTCCATGCCCGTCTGCCGCTGAGGGGGACGGGGTGAGCGTGCTGCGGGTCGTGCTCGCCGACGACCAGGTCATGATCCGCGCCGGGCTGCGCGCGCTGCTGACGGCCGAGCAGGATCTGGAGGTGGTCGCCGAGGCCGGGGACGGGTGGCAGGCGGTTGCCGCCGCTCGCGCCCAGCGTCCTGACGTGATCGTGATGGACATCCAGATGCCGGTGATGGACGGGCTGGAGGCCACTCGAGCGATTGCGGCGGACCCGAACATGTCCGGCGTGCGGGTGCTTGTGCTCACCACATACGACGAGGACGAGTTGGTCTTTGAGGCGATCAAGGCGGGCGCGGCTGGGTTCCTGCTCAAGGACGCAGAACCAGCCGAGCTGCTGCGCGGGATCCGGGTGGCCGCGGCCGGGGACAGCCTTCTCGCCCCGCAAGCCGCGCGCAGGTTGGTCGCGGCATTCGCGTCCGGCCCGTCGCCGACGGGGCCTGCCGCGCGAGCCTTGGGCCTGCTCACTGGCAGAGAACGGGAGATCGTCGCGTTGGTCGGCCGAGGCTTGTCCAACGATGAGATCGCCGAGCGGCTGGTGATCAGTCCGGCGACCGCCCGCACGCATGTCTCCCGGGCCATGGTGAAGCTCACCGCGCGCGACCGCGCGCAGTTGGTCGTCTTTGCCTACGAGTCCGGCTTGGTCCGCCCCGGGCGCGCCGGTTGACGCCTACGTTCTGCTGCGTATGCGGCTGCTGGCGCATACAGCGGAACGCGTAAGTGGGGTGCCGCCCTCGGACCGGCGACGTGATCGGGCCCGACCGCCAAGCTGCTGGCATCGGATCCAGACTCCCCATCGCCCCAAGGAGGCGACCAAAGATGATGTCGACGGCCCCTATCGAGACCCGCCAGCCCACTCTCCGCCTCGGCGCCCTCACGACCATCATCGGTGCGCTGATGATCGCAGGCTTTCGGTTCGCCCACGGCGACCTGCCCGCCGCCGACCCGGCTGCCGCGCTGCACTTCATCGCCCATCACGCGTTCTACGCCGGCGTCCACCTCGGCACCGTGCTCGGCGTCCTGCTGTGGACCGCCGGCATCCTCAACCTGACCCGCACGTTCACGCACCCGATCGCAGTTGTACTCGGCCGCCTCGCGCTGGTCGCCGCCCTGGTCGGCGCGGCCGTCTTCATCACCGACTTCACCATCGACGGCGTCACCGGCCAGGACCTCGCCCACGCCTACGCCACCGCCGCACCAGCCGACCAGCCCCACATCGAACGCGCCGCGCAGACCGCCTTCAGCATGCTGCGCGGCACCTCCCTCGTCTCGATCGTCATCCTGTGGGCCATCCCGCTGATGCTGCTCGCCCCCGCCCTGCGCCGCGACGGCTACTCGTCCTGGCTGGCCTGGACCGGCCTGCTCGCCGGCGCCACCAGCTTCCTGGCCGCCGTCGCGCTGCTGTTCCAGCCCGAACTCTTCCCGGGTGTCCTGCTGTACGGGCTGCTCGCCTCCATCGTGATGCCCCTGTGGAGCATTGCCCTTGGCCTCACCATGTGGCGTCATGCCCGCACGGTGTCATAGCGGAGCCTCGCATGTGATGGGTGGGCGGCGTTTCGCAACTTGGCCCAATACGGTGCGAATGACAGACGGTACGTGTCCTCCGTGCTTGCACCGCACTCAGAGGAATATCTCCGATAAGTGATCTTGCTAACGCTGTTGCTAACGACAGCTCTGGACGGCCATGGACGGTCATGGAATCGCCGCACCCCGGTACCCCTTCTGAACAGGGGCTCATGTCGACGATGGACGTTTGTGGACATCTCCGATCTTGCTACGGATCAGAAGGTTAGGGGTTCGAGTCCTCTCGGCCGCGCAGCAGGTGAGAGGCCCTCTGGGATCACCCCGGAGGGCCCTTCGCATGTCTGCGCAGCGGCGAAATACAGCAACCGCCCCTCACAGACGTTCTTGCGGTGGCTGCGAGTCCATAGCTGGCCTCGGTCGCACAGCAGGAACGGTGAGCGGCTGCGGGCATGCGCTTGCGTCGGCACGGCGGGGGTCACTGCCAGGGCGGCGAGTCGCGACACCTATGGGACGGCCGACATTGCTCAGGCACCGCCGAGGTCATCCCGAAGACGGCGAACCCAGTCCGCAGGGAAGACCTGCTCAAGCCGCTCTCTGCTGGTCTCCAGGAGCCCCTCTTTCGCCAACGGGAGGAGCGCGTCGTTCTGTACAGCCGCATGATCTTCAGGAGCCGGGCATATCAGGACAGCGAGGATCCAACACGCCCGCTGCAATGCCTCGATCCCGGCGGTGTCGATCATCTTCTTGATGGACTCCCACGCCGTCCGCACGGCAAGAGCTATCAGCGGGTCGAGAAGAGGGACGCGGGGCTCGGTCTTCCGGGACGCGATAATAGCTGCCGTCACATATTCCGGTATTTGATCGAGGGCGTCCGAGAACTCTTTTATACCATCGGCTACGGCGACAAGGAGATCACACCAGAAGTGATCGGTAAGGATTCTTCTGGCTTTTCTCGGCTCGCCACCACCGAACTTCTTTTCTAGTTCACCGATCACAGAGCCAGTGAGGATATCGCCGACTTTCTGTATGTCTTCGATGGTTTTCGGGTTCTCCGACAGCCAGTCGATGAGATCGACTGTTGCGCTGTCGGTAGCGGCTGCCTGTCTACGCTTGGACGGGGCTCGTCGTCCCTGGGGAGGCCAAGTTGCTGCCCACTCGGCGTCAATGCGGTCTCGCTCCGCCTGGCGTGCGGCGGCAGAGGAGTCACGCGCCAGGGTGAGACCGTAGGGCCAGCCGTGCTGTGCTCCGCCGCAGTTGGAACATCGGCACTGATGCCGCTGTGCGCGCTCACAGCTCACGGGATGCGTCATTCACCCTCCATGGCGTCCAGCGTCGAGGCGAACTCTGGATTGTCGTTGAACCCATTCCTTTAAATCACAGAAAATGAATATAAGAATCCTCGCGGTCGCCAGGTGGATGTGCCTCTCGGGTTAGCATGACGAACTCTTGCATGCGCACATAGGGCCCTTTGGGTTGGCCCCAAAGGGCCTTATCGGAAAGGGAGAGGAGCTTACGATTCACTCAGGGTTGTCGAGACTCTGGTTGAGCCGGCCGAGTGCCTTGCGCGTCTCCGGTGATGCGACTTGCGTGCAGACATCCATGGTCATCCAGATCTGTGCGTGCCTCAGGATGCGCATCGCGACTCGGGAATGGAGTCGAGTGCGGCCAGAAGCGAGGAGCAGGTGTGGAATGCGGATCTTGGGCACGCCCGCCTTACGGCAGTGAGCCTCAAAGGCTCGGTTGAAGTTGCGGGGTTCGATCGGCGTCCCGTTCGAGGTCGTCTCCCGGTGGAGAAGTTGACGGCCACGCGGGTGAGCCGGCGCAAGAGCCACCGCTGCTCTCCCCTTGGATGTAGTCAGAACCCGGAAAGCCAAGCGGAGGCGTCGGGCGTTGGCTGAGTGGGCTGAGCACATGGGGCTGCCCTTCCCTGATGATCTGCGTGGGGTTGAGGTCTACGACCAGCCGGTCGCGTACCTCGACTTCTGCATGGCAGGCCCTCTGACCAGCTACGTAGGAAGCCAGCGCGGCGTGCTGAAGGCGAATCAATTCCGCATCGTGAGGGAGTCCGCCCGCGATCTGCGGGCGCTCCTGCCGCGTCTTCGCCGACGGGAAGGGCGTACCTATGTCGCGCGCCTGGTCCGAATCGCCGACCTGATCCTCAGCGATGCGCCCCAGATGACCAGCCACGCAGAGTAATTGCGGCGAGGGCCTTCATTACAAGGTCAAGGCGACCCGCCTGCGGCGGCTCGCGGCCCCGCGCCCGCTCGACGGCGGGGCATGCGGACTGGGGGCCGGTCCCGGCCGTCGGCAGCTCGGGCCGCCGCGGCAACAGGGCACTCGGCGTACCTGGCCCACTCGCCGACCTTACGGTGCACCACCGGAGCCGTACGCTGCCTGAATGGACGCGGTCGTAATGCTCGAATGGCTCTTGGAGCACGACGTCAACGCTCTGCTCAGGGTCGACGCTGAGCGCAGAGGCGTGCGGCCGTGGACCTTCCACGCCAGTGGTGGAGGCCAGAGCCAGGGCAGATGGGCTATTCGAGTCGACGCAGGCTCTGCGGAAGAATGTGTTCATCGAGCTCGTAACGCGCTCAAGGCTCATGGCCTCGATCTGCCCGAGTAAGACACGGTTGCTAAGGTCAACCCCGTCCGACATCGCCCTTACGATCGCCTGGTGACGGCTGGTCTTCGTACGGGGCTGAGGGCGATCGCCGAGTCGGGACTTCGTTCCTCAGCTCCCGACTCACCGAATAGGGCACCGCTGGCCACTCCCCACCGCCTACCAGTGATCAGTAAATGTCGCTCCCGCCTGCTTGGATCCATCTCGGGAACATGCTGGTCGATTCAATGAATCACGGACTACAAAGGACCGACTGCGTTGGGAGAGCTAGCTTCGTACCTCGTGGAGGAGGCCTACGACGAGGCCGGGACCTGGATGGTGGTCGACGAAACCGTAGCCACCGGCAAGGAGACCGTCCAGGCGTGGGGCGAGATCCGAGCCGACCTGACGTGCATGCCGAGACGGTGGCGTTCGATCTGTCTATCTCCACGCACGACGCGGAGGTTCCAGCGATTGCACGGGAGATGGCTGGTGCTTTCGCCGATCTGACCGCTGAGAAGAGCCGAGAGATCGCCGCCGTCAGGGCCGGCCTCCGGCGAGGACTCAGCCCCGGGTGATCATGGCGAGCAAGAGCGCGGTCGTGAGTGGCCGAGATGGCCCGATCTTCCCGTCCGCCTTGACACGGCAGGCGGGATGATCGGGTCGGAGGTGGTTTTGAAGTGAGCATCCCGATCGTTCCGTGGAGGGCATGCAGGCGAGGAGTGGCGACGTTGCTCGTGGGCGTCGCGCTGGCAGGCATGGGGTCGTGCGGAATCTCCAACGAGGAACGCTTTCAGCGATCCGTCGAGAGCATGGAGGAGGTGGCCAGGACAACAGGACCCGGTGACCGGACAAAGGAAACGCCCCGAGAGATCGGGTTGTTTGTCTTCGAGGACGTTTTTCGTGACGGGGACCGCGTGTACTTCAAGCTGGGTGCCGATATGGCTGGTACTGACCCCTACGGCTATGTCTGGAGTCCGAAGAGCCCGCCGACCGATGATCCGGAAGACGCGGCGGCATCGTCATTCGAACACGTACATGGCCCGTGGTACCGCTGGAGCGATAGCTATTGAGAGCATCGACGAGGCCCGGATTGCGCGTCAGCGCGGAGTCGGCAAGACCAGCCGTGCGGGTATCCGCCAAAGGATGATGCTGGCCCCCTGTTCCCGCTCCTCATTGTTCGTGGCCGCTACGGCGGGTTGGAGAGCGCGGCGGCGCGGACTCCGGATCACTCTTCCCCAGGGATGGGAGTCATCAGCGCCGCCGCGCCCGTCAGTGACGCGACGGTACGGGGCCTGAACGGGGGCGTCAGGACAGCCCGTACCGTCGCGCCGGTCTGGAAACTCAGGACACCGGCCGCAACCGAAGGCGTGCCGAATCCTTCTCTTCGCCCCGTTTCTCCTCGGCCAGGTGTCGGGCCAGTTCTTCAAGATCTCCACCGCAGCGGACGTTGGACAGCCCGCGTGCCACCTTCTGCGGTGCGAGGTTCGTGCGACGGACGGCGCACCAGCCGCCTCCGGCCGCGTCGGTGGTGGTCCACTGCTTGCCGTACTCGGCTTCCAGGCTGCGTAGGGTCACGGTCATACAGGCAGCCCCATTCGCCTTGAGGGGATCTCCGAAAGCACCTCGCGGATCAGTTCCGACAGCGGGTGCTCGTCTCGCAGCTCGGCGTACCGGTCGGCGATACGGCGAGCGGCCGTCACCGGGTCGTCGGCCGGACAGTAGGCGTGCTCCCGCAGTCCGGTCCGCTGAGAGATCCGCCCCGACCACCAGGAGAAGGACGCGCCGTCAGTCCAGACCACAAGATCCACCCAGACTGATACGAGCGCGATCCCGTAGCCCTCGTGAACGTCAGCCGCGATGCCGAGATCTTCCAGCACTGTCAGTAATCGGTTGGCTGCCCGGAGTGGTAAGCGATGCATGCCGCGATCATCACGAAGGACAGCACACGCGCTGAACAGCCCAGCACTGTCGGTAGTGGCTCTATTCGTGTCACGAATACGGCCGCGCTGAGGTGATCCGGCTTAACCTAGCGTCATGGATCGAGCGAGCGGCAGCTTGCCGCCCCAGTTCTGGTCTTCCCCTCGTGTGGCGTCCGCGCTCGCGGAGTGCGACATCCCCACCATCCTTGCCGAAGCCATGCGAACGCACGGATGGACGCAGGGACAGCTCGCCGAGGCGGTGGGCTACTCCCAGAGCTGGGTCTCCAAGGTGCTCCGGCATCGGCAGCCGCTCACCATTGATCAAGTTCGGGAGATATCAGGCCGACTCGGAGTTCCTCTCCATCTGCTCCGGTTCGGCTATCGGGGAGATGACGATCCGACGAAACGGCGAGATTTCGGCAAGGCGGTGGCTCTCGCGGCGCTCACCGTCGCCCCGACTCCGAAACGCGCCGAGGCCGACGAGACCACGGCGCCCACTCTCACCGCGATCACCGGCGCACAACGCCGTCTTGAGGCCACCACTCCCGCCCGTGAGCTGGCGCGTGGGGCGGTCGCTCACGTGGAGATGGCCAATCGGACCCTTGGCCGCGCCGCACTGTCCGCGCACGCCGCAGAGATCTGCGCCGCCGTCAGCGAGGCGGCCGGGTTCGCGGCCTGGCTGCACGCCGACATGCACGACACCGGCACGGCACGTACCTACTACCGCCTTTCCATCGACACAGCCCGGCGGGCGCAGCACAACCTCCTCAGCAGCTACATGATCGGCAGCCTGGCCTCATTCGAGATCGACGCTGAGGATCCTGCTCTCGGCCTGGCGCTGCTCGCGGAAGCGCGACGCCAGCTCGGTGATCGGCCACCCGCGACCGCGCACGCATGGTTGTCGAGCATCGAGGCGCTCGGATACGCCACCGCCCACAACGCCACGGCAGCCCTGACCGCATTGCAGACCGCGGAGAAGGCCGTCACCGCGAGCGAACACGCGGCCGCCCCACCGTGGCCATGGGTCTTCCCGTTCGACCACGCCAAGCTCGCGGGCTACCGCGCTCTGGTCATGGTGCGCCTGGAACGGCCCGAGGAGGCCGTGAACGCGTTCGCCGAGTCCCTTTCCTCGACGCAACCAGCGGTCAAGCAACGAGGCGTACTGATGACCGAGGTCGCCACCGCCAAGAGCATGACCGGGGAGATCGACGAGGCGTTCCACCTGGCGGGCGAGGCCCTCCGGATCGGGATGAACCACGGATCCGACCGGGTCATCCACCGCGTGCGGCGCTTCCGCAGGAACTACACCGGACCGATCATCAGCGGCGTTCGTGCCTTCGACGACAGGCTTCGCGCCACCCACCTGTAGAGATGAGGACCATGCCTCGTATCGCCATCTCCGGCCACCGCGGACTGCCTCAGGCCACCGCTGCTCGCATCGAAGCCGAGCTGAAGAGAGCCCTTGACGACGCAACAGACGTGATCGGCCTGTCCTGCCTGGCGGATGGTGCTGATCAGATCTTCGCCCGAGCGGTCGTGGAGGCGGGGGGCGGATTGGAGGTCGTTGTTCCCGCGCAGAAGTACCGGGAGGGACTGCCCTCGGAGGCATGGAGTGCGTACGACGCGCTGATCAGTAAGGCCGACATGGTTCACCAACTTGATTTCGTCGAGTCGACCTCTGAGGCGCACATGGCCGCCAGCGTGTTCATGCTCGACCAGGCGGACCAGCTCTTCGCCGTATGGGACGGCAAGCCCGCCCGAGGGTTCGGCGGCACCGCCGACGTCGTCGCCGAGGCTCGTGGCCGAGGCATGGCCGTACGAGTGATCTGGCCGGAAGGGGCAGAGCGCGACTGAAGCGGAGCAGTGACGCGGCCGCCGTGGCGCCGCCGGCCGAACTCGCTTTGCTCGCCCTTCGGGTGCCTTCGGCATTCCGCCGGCCGCACCACTCGCGTACGTGACCAGGCAGCCCTTATGCCGGGTCCCGCCGTTCCCACTCACGGGCGATCCGGCGAGCGGTGGCGATGCGTTGCCGGGCGTACTCGGCCCAGAAGTGCTCCCCGTGCCGATGGCCACTCCCGGCGTAACGCCACTCTTGATGCGTCACTGTCTCCCGCTCCACCACGGCCGGGGGACCGAGCAGTTCGCATGCTTCCTTGGCGCGATGATCGGCCCGCGTCTGTCGCAGATCGCCGAGCGTGACGGAGTAAAGGCGGCTTTTCGTCGAGAAGTGGCCCCGGTAGCCGAGCATGTGAGCCCACTGCCGCAACGGCAGGTCCCGATACTGAGGAAGGTCGCCGAGGCCGAAGCAGGTGTAGATCATGCGCCGGGCGTGCTCGGTCACCTCCAGCCGGGAGATCTCCCAGGCGTGGCGGATCGGGCGGTCTACGGTTCCCGCCGACTCGGCTTCCTTGGTGGCGTACTTAGCCACATGGATGCGGCAAGAAGCGGGCAGATGGAAAGATTTGCAACAGCCTCCTCCGGGTCAGTCGCCAGAGGCTCCTGATCTGGAGCAGCGCATAGGACGCCTGCGCGGTGAGGCGCAGAGCTTCACAGCGGCCGTCGAACGCCGTACGAAGCGAGCCACCGCCGATGCGGCCGAGATCCGGCAGCGCTGGTACCTCCCGGAGGAAGACGGCGGATTGCCGCTGTCCACGAAGCGCCGTCGAGCATGATTCACATAACCGTCGACTGTCTGCGACGGAACCTGCGACCGGCGGCGTCAGGAGCCGACGCGTGACACAGGTCATGGGTCTCGCTGCTTGCGTTTATTTCGTTCGTTGCGGATACTGCGAGAGGAGGTACTGCGATGACAGACGTGCAGGCCAAGCGGGTTCAGCCCGGGAGCATCGATGCCGAGATGGCCGGTCGAGCCGTGCGCCGCATCAAGGATTACCTCATGCGGTCTCGCGAACAGCCGACGATCCGTGTCGTCGGCGAGCATGGCGCTGAGGACCCATTGATCTTGCCCAGGGAGGCCGTAAGTCTGCTCGCCTTCATACTTGCCCATGCGGCTGAGGGGCGGGGAGTGACGGTTATTCCCTCCCACGCCGAGCTGACGACCCAACAGGCAGCGGACATGCTGAACGTCTCGCGTCCCTATCTGATCAAGCTTCTGGAGGAAGGGGAGATCCCCTTCCGCTTGGTCGGCAAGCACAGGCGTGTTACATACGAAGACCTTCAGGAGTACAAGCGCCGCGATGATGCCAAGCGCCGTACGGCCGCCGATCAACTTGCTGCCCTAGGCCAAGAGCTGGGCATCTAAGCATGTGCTTTGTGGTGGTCTATGACGCCAACGTGCTCTATGGCAACACGCTCCGCGATCTACTCATTCGCTTGGCCATGACGGGACGGCTCCAGGCCAAATGGACCAGCAGGATTCTCGACGAAATGCAGCGCAACCTCGCTGCCAATCGCCCAGACATTCCGGAAGGGAAGCTGGGCAAGCTTCGCCTGCTCATGAACTCTGCTGTCCGAGACTGCGTGGTCGAAGGGTACGAGCCTATTGTCGAGGGGCTGAAACTGCCCGACGCGGATGACCGACACGTGCTTGCTGCGGCGATCAAGGCGGGAGCGCAGGTCATCGTCACATTGAATCTCAGAGACTTTCCTTCGGAGCACTTGACGCCCTGGGGGATTGAGGCGAAGTCTCCCGACGATTTCGTACTCGACCAGATCGATCTCGACGGGCGAGTGGTTTGGGCCTGCGTTCAGCAGATCGCGGACTCACGAGTGAACCCGCCGGAGACTGTAGACGACGTGCTCGACGCTTTGGAGAAAGCAGGCCTTGTCGAGTCGGTCGCTGCCCTTCGGGCTGGTTAGCCGGTCGCTCTGGGCCGGAGGCGTGGCGAGCATGATCTATTGCCTGAAGTGAACCTCTACCACCAGCAGTACCTGTACAAGAACCCGGGCGGCTACTGCGGCATCGGCGGTACGGGTGTCAACGCAGGTGACCCTTCGGCTTGGTGCCCGACTGGGCTGACGACCTCTACGGATGAGTAGCCGAGATTGCTGAGACCCCCGAGCGGCGGTTAGGCCTGCTCGGAGGTCTCGTTCTTGTCCTGGGCGACGAAGGAACCCATGTCCAGGGTGGTGACGACGAGGCCGACTTCGCGGAGCTTGGCGGTCACCTTGCGGATGGTCACGCGGGCGACGCCGAACTCGCCTTCCATCTGGACCTCGGAAATGAGGTAACGAGGCGGGTACTCGCCCGACTCGATGCGTGCGCGTACGACCTCGTAGATCTGCACCCACTTGGGTTGCGTCAGGTGCTCTCGATCGGATCGGAGGCCTGCCCGCCGTTCTCCTCATGCGAGGCATTGTGTTGTGAGGCCGGCACCATGATCTGTTCGGTGTCCTTGGTACGAGTCACCCAGAGATAGACCAGCGCGCCGATGAACAGCGCGATCGAAGTCCACTGGTTGATCCGCATCCCGAGGAGCGTCACCGCGTGGTCTACCCCGCCGACCGGGTCGATCCGCAGCCCCTCGATCCAGAACCGCCCGAACGTGTAGCCGGCGACGTAGAGGGCGAACAGGCGGCCATGGCGCAGCGTGAACCGCCTGCCGGCCAGGATCAGTCCGAAACCGAGCGCCGCGTCCCACAGCGACTCGTACAGGAACGTCGGCTGGTAGAGCACGCCTGCCTCGCCGCCGTGCGCGAGGTCGATCTCCAGGCCCCACGGCAACGTGGTTGGACTGCCGTACAGCTCCTGGTTGAACCAGTTGCCCCAGCGGGCGATCGCCTGCCCGAACGCGATGCTGGGCGCGATCGCGTCGGCCACGGCGCCCAGGGACAGCCCTCGGCGGCGGCAGGCCAGCCACACGCCCACGCCTCCCAGGGCGACCGCGCCCCAGATGCTGAGCCCGCCTTCCCAGATGAACAGCGCTCGGTAGGGCTTCTTGATCGCGTGCGGGCCGAAGTAGGTCTGCCAGTCGGTGATGACGTGGTAGAGGCGAGCGCCGATCAGGCCGAAGATCACTGCGGGGACCGCGATGTCGCTGATCGTGCCCTTCTCGCCGCCGCGGGCGCGCCAGCGGCGCTCGCTCAGCCAGATGCCGAAGCCAATCGCGATGATCATGCACAATGCGTAGGCCCGGATCGGGATGAATCCGAGATACCAGACCCCTTCGGGAGGGCTGGGAATCGAGGCAAGGAGCATGCCGGTGAGGCTAGTCAACGCGAGGCCACCTGGCCGCCTTCGTGACCTGATCGCGAACCTTCTGCGGCGTGACGTGGCGTAGCCGAACCGGTGCGGACGTCGCCGCTCTTCATCTCGAGAAGGCGGTTGACCTGTGGGCAGAGTTCCGGTCGAGCTCGCGCTAGCCAAGATCCATAGCACGGCGGGCCACTACGACGGAAGACGCAGGGTGAACGTCGTGCGGACACCTGGCACGCTGGCGACCGCGGCTGTGCCACCGTGCGCCTCAGCCAGGTTGCGCACGATGGCGAGCCCGAGCCCGCTGCCGCCGGTCTGGCGGTTGCGGGACTTCTCCGCCCGCCAGAACCGGTCGAAGACATGGGGAAGGTACTCGGCGCGGATCCCGATCCCCGTATCGGACACCTCGACGACGACCTGGTCGCCATCCTGGTGGGCGCTCAGCGTGATGTGCCCGCCGCGGGGCGTGTAGCGCAGGGAGTTGGTCACCAGGTTGCCGATGGCCTGGCGGAGCCGTACCGGATCCGCGGTCAGCGGGGGGTCATTGGTAACCACGGTGGTCAGCGTGAGCCCTGCGGCTTCGGCCCTGCTTCGGTGGGCGATGGTCACCTGGTCGAGAAGGTCGCCGAGGTGGACGGGTTCGACGTGCAGACGGAGCTTGCCCGCGTCGGCGAGGGCGAGCTCCTGAAGGTCGTCGACGATGTGCTGCAGCAGCAGGATCTCCTCGACCAGCGAGGCGATCAGCGCGGGGTCCAACTCGGCGACGCCGTCCTGGGCAGCCTCCAGCCAGCCCCTGAGGTTGCTCAGCGGTGTGCGCAGCTCGTGGGAGACGTCGCTGACCATGGCCTTGCGCTGCTCTTCCATGCGCTGGAGGTGTTCCGACATCTCGTTGAACGCCGCGGCGAGCTCGCTGATCTCGCCGGTGGTCCTGATCGTGACGCGGGCGGAGCTGTCCCCGTCGCGCATCCGCTGCGCGGCGTGGGTGAGCGCGTTGACGGGCCTGACCAGGCGCCTGGCCGCCATGACGCTCACGCCCACGGTCAGCATGAGCACGAGGAGGGCGGCACCGGCGATCGAGGGCAGTGGGATGCGCTGGCCGGTGGCCTCGGCAGGGGAGTCGATGTACAGGTACGCCGCGGGGGCGACGTAGGGATCGAGTTGTTCTTTGCGGGCGGTGACGATGCAGGAGGAGATCACCTGATCGGGTTCGGCGACCGGCGGCATCGGCTGTTTCTCCTTGGAGACCCAGGTGAAGTCGAGGCCGACCGAGCCCCTTCCCGCGCCCTTGCCCTTGAGGCACCTGCTGACCAGGAGGTTGAGTTGTTTCAACGCGGCTTTCTCGGTGCGCGTCGGCGTGCTGAAGGTGGTGGCGTCGCAGCCGACGACCACGACGGGGGCCGTGGTCGGTATCGGCCTCGGCATCGGGCTCGGCTCCTGACCGACCCTCTGGCTGAGCGTCGTGACGAGGGGCCTGCCGGTGTTCGAGACGGTCACCTGTACGGCCTGCCCGGTGCGGCCCGCACAGGCGGCGTAGGCGTCGGCGGCCTTCCTCAGCCGGGCGCGATCGCGGTCGGACAGCAGGAAGGGACCCACCGCGCGTGGATCGATACGGTCCCTGGCCGCCCCCGGCACCAGGGTCACGTCCACGGCCAGGGGGTCGACGACGGCCGACACCTTGGCGGGCAGTGGGGTCCCGGCGGTCGCCGAGTCCGCGATGAGGGTGCCGTTCTCGGTGGTCAGCGCGATGCGGCGGCTGTTCTGGGCGGCGAGATCGCGCAGGGGGGCGGCGACGCCCGACCAGTCCGAGTGGCGGGAGGCGTAGCCGAGCAGGCTGTTGTTGATCCGGGCGTCGCTGGCCAGCGTCTGGCCCTGCTCCCGCTGGATGGCGCCGGAGGTGCTGCTGGCAGCCAGCCACGCGGTCGCTGTGATCGAGCAGACCGCCACGACAGCCGAACTCGTGAGCAACCTGACAAACAACGACCTCATGCGCGGGTCAGTTTGTAGCCGACGCCGTACACGGTCAACAGCCGGACCGGGCGGCGCGGATCAGGCTCGATCTTCTTGCGCAGGTTCATCACGTGCACGTCGACCGTGCGTTCGGTGATGAACCCGTCAAAGCCGTGGATGCGCTCCAGTAACTGCTTCCTGGTGAACACCCGTTCCGGCTCGGCGGCCAGCGTCTCGATGATCCGGAACTCCGCGAGCGTGCAGACCACCGGCGTGTCCGCCGCGGTGACGGTGTGTCTGATCGGGTCCACGAGGAGATCGCCCGCCTGGAACACCTGCCGATCGGTGTCCCGGGACTTCCCGGTACGGCGCAGCAGGGTCCGCACACGGGCCATCAGCTCACGCGGGCTGTACGGCTTGGCGACATAATCGTCAGCACCGAGGTCGAGCCCCAACAACAGATCGTCCTCGGTGGACCTGGCGGTCAGCATCAGGATCGGCAGGTCGGACTCGGCACGCAGCACCCGGCAGACGTCCAACCCGTCAACCTTCGGCATCATCACGTCGAGCACCACGAGGTCGGGATCCGCCCGCCGCGCCTCGTCGATCGCGGAACGCCCGTCGTGCACGACGAGGACCTCATGGCCCTCCCGCTCCAGGTACCGCCTGAGCAGTTCGGCCTGCTTGGGATCATCCTCGGCGACCAGCACGTACGCGCACATGGGCTGAGGTTATGGCCATGTCATGGGTGCACATGGGATTCGCATGACAACCAAACAGGTTTCACACATTCTGTCGCCAGGCTGCGGCAGGTGAGAACCAACCTGCTTCGTACGGCTGCTGCGGCGACACTCGCCTTCCTGCTGACCGGCTGTGCGAGCAGCGCGAGCAGCGCCGTACGGCCCGAGCCGACGACCGGCGCCAGTTCCGCGAGCAGAGCCGTACGGCACGAGCCGACGACCGGCGCCAGTTCCGCGAGCAGAGCCGTACGGCACGAGCCGACGACCGGCGCCAGTTCGAAGATCGCGACCGTCAAGGGATCTCGGATCACGGTCTACGGAAACAAGGAGGGGACGGCACAGAGGACGATCACGAGCCCCAACGACTACGGCGCGGCGCGTGTCTTCCTGGTGGAACGTGACGAGGGCGAGTGGCTCCAGGTGCTCCTGCCGATCCGGCCGAACGGCAGCAAGGGCTGGATCAAAGCCACCGACGTGACGCTCGCGGAGACCGCCTACCGGGTGGAGATCGATCGCGGGGCGTTCAGGTTCACGGTCTATGACGGCGACAGGGCCGTCAGGACGGGCAAGGTCGCGACGGGCGAAGCGGGTACGCCGACACCTCCAGGTCGTTACTTCTTCACCGAACTGGTGAAGCCCGTCGACCAGGGCGGCGCTTACGGCGCCTACGCCTTCGGGCTGAGCGGCTTCTCACCGGTGCTGAAGAGCTTCGCCGGCGGCCCAGGCCAGCTGGCGATCCACGGGACGAACAATCCCTCCGCCATCGGCACGCGGGCCAGCCACGGCTGCGTCCGGATCAGCAACGACGACATCACCTGGATGGCGAAGAACCTGGCGATCGGTACTCCGGTCGTCGTACAGGGCTGAGGCCCGACGTGAAAGAACAGGGGAACCTTATGAAGATCAAAGCCACGCTCATCGGCATCAGCGCGGTGCTGGCCCTGACCGCGGGCCTCGCAGGCTTCTCGGGCACGGCCGCGGCCGATCCCAAGCCGTCTGTCACGTCCGCCCCGGCGCCGGCCGACCAGCGGCCCACGGTCAAGGCGACGGCGGGTCCGAAGGAGCCCGTCGTCGTCAGGCCGGCCTATACCGGCTGATCGTGGTGCGGCGCCGCAACCCCCGGGTCTGCGGCGCCGCACCTTGGCGCCCGCGGTCTCGCCGCGAGCGCGACGAGGGCGAGGGGCTGACCGCCCCCGAGGAGAGCACGGACGCGGGCGACGGGCTCACCACGATGATCCCGGCCGGCGCCAGGCCCGAGACGAGCGCGGCGATGCCGCCGTAGAGCACGCCGGCCAGCTGTACCAGGCGCGGCCGCACCTCCTCTCCTGCCCGCGGTCGCGTCAGCGACCAGGCCATCGCGGGCAGGAGCAGGACCTCGTGCGTCAACACCGCGTGCGCGGACTTGCCGGAACATGAAGAGACGCCGCCTCCGCTGGAACCCTGCGGCGACCCGGATGTCCTTCGTTCCCGAGGTGACCAGTGCGCCGAGCCGGAGCTTCACGGGCCCGTACGCCGGGAGGGGAGCGGTGGGCACGGCCGTTTTGGCTACTGCGGCGTCGGTGGGACCGGCGTCAAGCTATGTGACCCTTCAGGTCGGTACTCGAGACGCACGGCCGATCACTTGTTCTTCTGTATATCTATCTATACAGTTCTTGTATGACTGTTCTCCATGACGCGACTGAGCTCACGGTCACCGAGGCCGCGCAGCGTGGTGTGGCACGTCTGGTGGCTGACGCGGAGCAGGGTGCGGATCTGGTGGTGACCCGCCGGCACCAACCGATCGCAGCCGTCGTGAGCATGCGACGTCTCAACGAACTGGAAGAAGCCGCAGCAGATCTGCGGGATCTGGCCTTGGTTCTCGTCAGGGCTGCCACGGACACGGGGCGGCGGACGTCGTTGGACGAGGTCCTGTCCGCCTTCGGGCATACGCGTGAGTCGCTGGGTGCGCTCCCGGATGAAGACGAGTAGCAGTGTCCGACGTCGTATTTACTGACGCGGCCATTGATGATCTCCGCAGAATCGGCCCGGATGCCGTACCCAAGGTCCTTAAGAAGATCCTCCTTCTGCTGGAGAACTCTGAAGCGGGCTACCCCCTGGGCGGTGAGCTGACCGGGTTCCGCAAGCTCGTTGTGGGGCGGAACACGTGGAGGATTGTTTACCGGATCACTGAGGACAAGACGGTTGAGATCTGTGAGATCTGGGCGGTCGGGGAGAGGGCCGACGCCGAGGTCTACGCCGAAGCCCAGGCGCGAGTCCGCGCGGCCGGAGGTTCACGGCCCGACGTCGTCCGCCTCGGTGAAGTCATCGACCGTCTGGGTGCTTTCACCGATCACATCCTCATCGATGAGATGCCGGTGCGCGAGCCGGTGCCCGACTGGCTTGCCAATCGATTGATCTACACAGTCGGCATGGCTCGGGAGGATGTGGCGGCACTCGACCTGGAAGAGGCCGTCGATCTTTGGGCGGAGTACCGCTCAAAGTCCCGCTAGCCCCTCGTCGGCGTTCACGGCTGAAACGTGCGCCGTCCGGTAAAGGGCTACTGCGGGATCGGTGGCACCAGCGTCAAGCTAAGTGACCCTTCGGCATGTCCCCCGACGGGGCTGACGACCTCTTCGGAGGAGTAGCGGGGGATTGCTGAGACCTGCGGGCGGTGGTTAGGCCTGCTCGGAGGTCTCCTGCGATGAGATTCAGCACGTATTTGGCACAGCAGGTGGCTGGAGTGACAGTTGACCTCACCGTTGGTGTTCTGCGGCGCAGGGTCTCAGGAGGGACCGCAGGTCGCGGGGCAGAACTTGACCTCGGGGTACCGCGATGACGGTCCGTCCAGAAGGGGCTGCCGCTGCGCCTTCAGATGCTGGTCGAGGAAGGCGGCCACGTAGGTGCGGGTGAGTTCGGCGGAGCGCGCCGCGGCCAGGGCGCCGGGCAGGGGCTTGATGGCGAGGGCGCCCGATACCAGCGGCCTGTCGGTGAAGGACTCGTGATCCGCGCCCGTCAGGACGATCCAGCGCTTCCAGCCGGTCAGCAGCTTCCAGTCGCGGTCCCAGGAGTTGTCGCGCCCGCCGGGAACATGCTGCTTCGTCCCCATGAACAGGAACGGCTTGGAGATTCCGGTCGTGGGGATGCGGGCGTAGGTGGTGCCGTCCAGGTCGATTCCGGCACGTATCCGGGGGTCCTTCACCATGGCCGCCAGGGCGCTGCCCCCGCCGATCGACTGGCCTGCCATCGCGATCCTGGACTGGTCGATCAGGCCGGAACCGTCCCACGCCGACGGCAGCTCGTCGAGCACGAAGGAGACGTCGGCCGCCCGGTTCTGGACCGCCCCCGCGCCGAAGCCCGGGTCGGAGTCGCTGTCGCAGGCGAGGCATTCGGCCACCCGCCCGTCGGAGAGGGTGGTGGCGTAGCTCTCGTAGGTGTGGTCGATGCCGGCCACGACGTAACCCCGGCTGGCCAGGTCCTCGGCAAGGGACGTGAGGGTGCTCATCGGCCTGGTGAAGCCGGGTGAGAGCGCCACCAGTGGAAGCTTTCGTCCCGAGGGGGCGGCGTCTTGGATGGCGTTCGTGCGGGTCTTGCTCAGCGTGTCGTACGGCGCGCTCGCGATCCCGGTGCCTTTCAGGAAGAGCTCCGACTCCTTCGGCGTCATGTATGGCGCCCGCTGTCCGTCCCGCTGCTCGGTCGGGTACCACAGGGTGACCTTGAGCTCCCGGGAGCCGACGTCGGGGTCCCAGGGGTCGGGGCGGGAGGTGTCCTTCAGGTGCAGGACGGTGGTGCCGACCGGATGGGGGCCGGTGGGGGCGGGCAGGACGGCGAGACCGGCCGGGGGGACGGACGCGTCGGATCGGGGCGGTGCGGGGGCGGAGCAGGCGGACACCAGGACGACCAGTCCCGCGGCGACGGCCAGGATCTGTCTCATAGGGAGGTCCGTTCACTTGTGCAGCAGGGTCAGGGCCTTGGCCAATGCGGGGTCGCGTTCTGCGGCCGCGTCTTCGGGGGTGAGGGGCACGTACTGGTCGGGTGGCACGCCGATCCGGTCGATGACCTCGTGATCGGGCCCCAGGTGGTGTCTGTCGGGGAAGCTCAGGAGGGTGTTGTTGCTCAGCAGGTACGACTGCGCGGGGCCGGAGATGATGCCGGCGGTTCTGGTGCCGACCAGCTGGCCGATGCGCAGGTCCTTGACCGCGGAGCTGAAGTGCTCGCACGCCGAGGCGCAGCCGTGGTCGACGAGCACGACCAGCGGCAGGTTGAGCAGCTCGACGGTGTCGTCGGTCGACGACTTCGCACACCTGCCGTCCACGGTGCACTGGTAGGCGGTGACCTTGCCGTGGACGAACGCGCTCACCAGCCGGGCCACCTCGACGGGGCTGCCGCCGCCGTTGCCGCGCAGGTCCAGCATGACGCCGGCCAGCGTCCGGCCGGTGCGCAGCCCGTTGATCGCCTTGAGCACACGGTTCGCGGAGTCGGGAGCGAATCCGGTCATCCGTACGTAGGCGATGTCGTCGTCCAGCAGCTTCGACTGCACGACCCGCAGGGCGGCCGGATCACGCGGGTATATGCCGGGCTTGAGCGTCACGCTCCAGCGGCGGCTTGTACTCTGCCGCAGCAGCCGCAGTTCGACCGGGCGCGCGTCAGGGTATTCCGGGTAAAGGGCGGCGATCGCGGGACTGGCCTTGCCGTTGATGAATGGGGCCGATCCGTTGACCGCTTCGATGACGTCCCCCGGGCGCAGTCCGGCGGCCTGCGCCGCGCCGCCCTCCACGGTGGTGATGAACAGTGGGGCGAGGGCGACCCGGGGAGTGCTGCCGTCCACCTGCGAGCCGCTGACGTTCGCCTGGAGACCCAGGCCGTAGCCGTCACCGTCGTAGTAGTCGGGCGGATGCTTGACATCGCGCGCCCAGCGGGCGTGGTTGTCGCCGAGGGCGGCCACCATGGCCTCGAGGGTGACGACGGCCAGCGTGTCGCGCAGATCTGGGGCCTGATCGGCGATCCTCCGGTACGCGGCCTCGAAGGCGGTCCAGTCGGCTTTCCGGTCGCCGGTCAGCGCCGGCATGGACGCCTCGGGCACGTCGCGCCCGTTGCGGTTGAGCTCCTGCGTCAGGGCGACGAATCCGGCGGTCAGCAGCGCGCGGGTGTCCAGCGTGGCGCCGCTGTAGTAGTTGCCGAGGATGCAGAAGTACGCCTGCTCGATGACGTCGATCGTGGTGGCCGTCTCCACCCCCAGGGGGGCCTGCGGATGCGCGCAAGCCGTACTGGCTGCCGTGCTCGCCTGGCTGCGCGGCGGCGTCGGTGCCGTGCAGGCCGCCGCCAGGAGGAGGGCAAGCCCGGCGGCCGCGGTCCTGATGATGGTCATGAAAGGCGTCTCCGGACCCACCAGAAGGACAACCACGTGAGGCCGAGGGTGAGCAGGGCGTAGATCCCGGTCTCGATCCACTGGAAGGGCCAGAAGCGGTCGAGGGGCTGGTAGGTCGCCTGCTGCCGGTAGCCGAGCCGGTTGATCTCGGCCCAGCACGCGTCCAAGCCGTGTGGTCCCGCCTCCTGCGGCGCGCAGGGTCCCGACGTCACGGAGACGGGGACGGGCGCTTCTTCGCCGGTGCCGGCGATCGTACGTCCGGACGGATCGAGGAGGTCGCTGGACAGGACCCAGGCGCCCGCGTTGCCGGGAACGGCCGCCCGCAAGGAGAGGTACACAGGTCCGCCCCCCTGCCCCTGTACGTGGATGCCGCGCCCGTTCACGTTGCCGATCTCGAAGGTCGACGTGACCGGGGGCATCAGGTGGGGCCGGACCAGCATCGGCATCGCGATCTGGATCGCGGCGAACGCGGCCAGGGTGAGGGCCATGGCGGGCAGTGTGCGGCGCACCAGCATGCCCACGGCGACGCCCAGGACGAAGGCGAAGGCCGCATACCCCATCGGGACGATGCCACGCGCGCCGAACACCGGGGGAGCCATCTGGGCCAAGTCTGGAAAGGCCGACTTGTCCAGGGGGTCGGACCACCAGGTCACCGCGAGGCCGCACACGCAGGCGGCGGCAATGGCCGCCAGGCCGGTGAGCCCGAGCTTGACCGCCAGCCAGCGGCCGCGGGTGACGCTCTGGTTCCACACCAGCAGGTGCGTGCCCGCCTCCAGCTCGCGGGTGATCAACGGGGCTCCCCAGAAGAGCCCGACCAGAGCGGGCAGGGCCAGCACGACAAGGCTGACGGCCAGGAAGGGGAGCTGATTTCCGTCGAAGAAGCGGTCGAAGAACTGGTCGCAGGTGTTGTCCGGGGTGCAGTCGGCGATCCCGGCGGCGTATTGGGAGGCCAGGTCCGGGCCGGTGAGGGCGAGCACGACGGTGAGGATGGCGAGTACGGCGGCCGTCATCACGGCCGAGCCGCGGAACTGCCGCCAGGTGAGCCAGATCATCGCTGCACCTCCACGGCGGCCCGCCGGTTCTCCGCGGGCTTTTCCATGTAGGCGAGGACGAGGTCTTCCAGACTGAGCCGGCTGACCGTCCAGGCGGGATCGTGGATCGGGGCCTCGGTACGGACCACGAACGTGCTCTGCCGATCGGTGTGCGACGCGAAGACCACATGCTGGTCGGTGGGGAGCCGATCGGGATCGCGGCGCGGACCGGTGAGGCGGTGATGGGTGGCCAGCAGCCTGTCGACCTTCCCGGCCATCCGGACGCGGGAGTCGACGAGGACGATCAGGTAGTCGCTGACCTTTTCCAGGTCGGAGACCAGGTGGGAGGAGAGCACCACGCTGAGCTCGTGCGTGATGACGGCTTCCGTCAGCCCCTGCAGGAAATCCCGGCGGGCCAGAGGGTCGAGTGAGGCCACCGGCTCGTCCGTGATCAGCAGTTCGGGCCGCTTGGCCAGGCCCAGGGTGAGGGCGAGCTGGGCGCGCTGGCCGCCCGACAGCTTGCCCGCGCGGTGCGCGAGGTCGAGGCCGAGCTGCGTGATGCGCTCCCGTGCAAGCGCGGCGTCCCAGCGGGGGTTGAGCCGGGCGCCTAATCGCAGGTGTTCGGCGACGGTCAGTGCCGCGTAGAGCGGGGTGTCCTGGGCGACGAACCCGACCCTGGCCAGTTGCGCGGGCGTGCTCCCGGGCCGCTCGCCGAGCACCGTGATGCCGCCCGTCGTCGGTTGGAGCTGACCGCCGGCCAGCTTCAGCAGTGTGGTCTTGCCAGCGCCGTTGGGGCCCACCAGCCCGACGACGTGGCCGGCCGGGATGTCGATGGTGCAGTCGCTCAGCGCCCAGCGTTTGCCGTACCTCTTGCCCAGTGCCTGGGCCTGCAGGACAGAAGTCACGCTGCGTCCTCCTGAGAGGTGGTCCGAAAGGTGGTCTGAACAGCGCCGCGATGCTTTCGTCGAGGTCGAGGGTGCGACTCCCGAGCGGCGTGGTGCTGGAACGAAACTAGGCGCTGCCCTTGCCGGTGCGCGTCGGCCGCCATACCGAGATCGCGTACCTCCTGCGGACGAAGGGTCGCCAGGTCATCCCTGCGATGTACTCCCGAAGACCGTGAGCCCCGTCACAACGGCCGATGCGGGGCGGACAGGCAGGCGTGACAATGTGCCGGTGGAAACCGGTGAACGACTGCCGTGGTGGCGGCATGTGCTCGACCTGGACAGCCGGCTGGATGAGGACTACCCGGACCGGCGGGGCGTCCGGGACACGCCGGGGCTGAGTGGCGAGGGACCTCCAAGGCTGTCTCGCAGAGCACTCGCCGCCGACGTGGTGGTCGCGATCGTCCTGACGGTCATCGCGGTGACCGTATCGGTGAAATATCCAGTGAGCGGCCCTATCGCGGATCAGCCCGCAGTGATCGAGTACTTGCGGCTCCCACCTGCCCCCTCGCCCCCACCGCCGGTTCCTGATCGCCCGCCGGTTCCTGATCGCCCGCCGGCTCCTGATCCCCCAATCGGCTACCCACCACCTCCTGGCGTCCTGTCCAACGGCCCACTCCCACCCTCTGGCGACCCGTCCGGCAACGCGCCTGCCAAGCCTCAGCCCTACGACCCGCCCGCGTTCCTTGTGGCGCTGACGGCGCTGCCGCTGGCGGCGCGGCGCCGGTACCCTCTCACCACCTTCTGGGTGGTGCTGGCCGCGGCGCTGGCCACCCACGCGGCTGCCACCTGGATCACCGTGCTGACCTGCGCCGTCGCCGCGTACGGTGCCGTCGCCTACAGCCGCAACCGGTTCCTGGCCATGGGTGGTCTCGTGCTCGCGGCCGGGCTCGCCGGTGGCGCCTTCCGGGATGTGGCGCCTGGGCTGCCGAACTGGATGGGGCCGTTCGTCGTCCTGCTGAGCGTCGGCGTCTTCGGGAGCTTCGTCCGTTTCTGGCGGCGACAGCTGGGAGCCAACCGGCATCGGCTCGCCGAGTTGCAGCAGGCGCAGGCGGACGCCATGCGCAGGGCTGTCGCGGAGGAGCGCTCCCGGATCGCGGCCGAACTCCACGATGTGGTGACCCACAATGTCAGCGTGATGGTGATCCAGGCCGGCGCGGCCCGGAAGGTCATGGACGTGGAGCCGGAGCAGTCGAAGCAGGCTCTGCTCGCGATCGAGTCCGGCGGCCGGGCCGCCATGGCCGAACTGCGCCATGTCATGGGCCTGCTCGCCGGCCCGGGCGGTGAGCTTCTCGACGGGCCATCCGACGGGCTCGAACCCCAACCCGGGCTCGACCAGCTCGACGCCCTGGTGGAACGGGTCCGCGCCGCCGGTGTGCCGGTGACCGTCGAGGTGTCGCCGCCAGAGCCGCTGCCTCCGGGCGTCGACCTCGCCGCGTATCGCGTCGTGCAGGAGGCCCTCACCAACACGATCAAGCACGCAGCTGGGGCCGCCGTGTTCGTGACGATCGGTCATGACGGCGACTGGCTGGAGATCGAGGTGACTGACACCGGCGGCGCACGGAGCGCCGGGACGCGGACCGGCGACGGCAGGGGGCTGATCGGATTGCGTGAGCGGCTCGCCGTCTACGGCGGGACTCTGGACGCCGGACGGACGGCCGAGGGCGGATTCCGGATCAAGGCCAGTGTCCCGTGGAGGACGACATGATCGAGCGGTTGCGCGCCGTCATCGCCGACGACCAGGCATTGGTACGCACGGGATTCCGCATGATCCTCGCCGCCGACGGCATCGAAGTGGCGGCCGAGGCCGCCAACGGGGACGAAGCCGTCGCCGCAGTCCGCCGCACCAGGCCCGACGTCGTGCTCATGGACATCCGGATGCCGCAGATGGACGGCCTTGAAGCCACTCGGCGGATCCTCGCGGGCGGTGCCGAGGACACCCGCGTGCTGATCCTGACCACCTACGACCTCGACCACTACGTGTACGCCGCGCTCGCAGCGGGGGCAAGCGGGTTCCTGCTCAAGGACGTCACACCCGAACACCTGGTGGCCGCGGTACGCATGGTGCGCTCCGGCGACGCCCTGCTCGCGCCCACCATCACCCGCCGCCTAGTCGAACGTTTCGCCCGCCGCGACAACGTGAAGCCCGCCCTCCACCGCGATCTGTCCCAGCTGACGCCACGGGAACTGGACGTGCTGCGCCTGCTCGCCACCGGCCTGAGCAACGCCGAACTCGCCGACCAGCTGACCCTCAGCGTGGCCACGGTGAAGACCCACGTCGCGCGCATCCTGTCCAAGCTCGGCCTGCGTGACCGTGTCCAAGCCGTGGTGGTCGCCTACGAGACCGGCCTGATCTCCCCCGGCGGCACCGGTTGACCTGAATCCACTGGACAACACATGGCGAGTGGTGGCCCTCCATCCGCACCTTCCCGGCTCATCTCCTAGGAGGGCCGGGGTGCAGGGGGCGGAGCCCCCTTGCGGCTTTTCTTTTGGGCGCTTCGGCGAGTTGGACCGCGGCGCCCTGGTCGTCGTCCTGGTCCGGGCCTCGGTGGCTGGAGCGCGCGGGCGGCGCTGGCCGGGACCGGCCGAAGAGCCGCAGCCCGGTCGGCTGGCCGACCGGCGCGCGAGGTGGGCCGCCATAGGCGGGCCGCCCTTGATAGCGAGAAGAAAAGTTGCTTTCGATCTTGGGTTGTAGGCATGGGTTCAGCGGCAGCAGTCATCAGAGGCCGGCTGCTTCGCTGATCGCGGAGTCCGTACGCTACGGCCCATGTCTACTGATGGTCCGGGTTGTCGATGCGTCCTCTGCCATGACTACGGGGACCGCGATGAGTGGGATGCCATGGATCGGCACACCGTTGAGCACGTCCGGAGTCGTGGCTGGAGCGTGAAGATGATTCCCGAGGACGATCAGGGGCCCGGCTTCGCCTACACCGTCGGCCTGTGGCATACCTATCGATCGCCTGAGCTGGCCATGTTCGGTCTGGACGTCCATCTCATGCACGAGCTGCTGAACCGCCTCGGAGATGGTGTCGCTAGGGGGGAGCCTGTCGAGGCAGAGCAGGAGCGGCACGACCTCATCGCACGGCACCCCGTTGTCCTCAAGCAGGTCGACTTGATGTGGTATCGAGAGTTCTTCGGGCAGGCGATCGCCTTCTATCGGCGTCCCCCATTTCCGGTGCTGCAAGTTGTGTGGCCTGACCTCGATGGCCGGTTCCCCTGGCACCCGGACTACGCCGAGCAGTATCGGCAGCTACAGCCTTCGCTGTGGCTCTGGCCCGGTGAGCAGCGGGACCGGAGCCCCGATCAGTGAAGGTAAGACGCCACGCTGGGGGACGGCTTGCTCCAGACAGGGATTTCTAGGACGTCTTGACGACGTTCCAACGGGTGGTCCCCTTGACCCTGCTACTGGCTGCACCCTTGAGCATGTCCATCGACAGAAAGGAGTACGAAGGGAGGCAGCGTATGCAGCGAGGGGAGGACCCGGTAGAGCGGTGCCGCATGGTGGCGGCGTGCGGGCGATCGCTCACCGGTCGGGGTGAGTGAATGACGAGATGCGAGCGCGGGTGGCCGCATCTCGGGCGGCTCAGGGACTTCCGCCAGTAGTTGAGGATCTGGCGGTGTTGGAACGGGTGGCATCGGTGTTCCGGCTCGTCGGTGAGGATGGGCCGGAACACCTGCACCAGGTGGCCTAAGCGATCCAGTCGAAGGTGAACCGGTCGGGGTCCCACTTCTTGTGCGGGTCGGCGGGCGCGACGGTGATAGTGCGGATGACCGCGGCGACGATGGCGCGTCGTTGGGAGACGTTCATGGCCTCCCGACCTGCGGTAACTGATCGATCCTGGCCGTTGGTCGCCCGGCTCAGTGCGGTTGGCCGTCTCCGGCGGGTCGGATGTATATCAGAATGCGTTCTGACTATGATTGAGATATGAGCGCGAGCCATGCAGAGTCGGTGACGTTCTCGGACTTGTCGAGGAACCCTCGAGCGGTCGCGGAGCGTGCGACACGTCTGGGTCGGGTGCGTGTCACTCATCGGGATGCACCGGACTTCTATCTGACGGCTGCGGATCGCGAGGAGCAGCGAGACCGGACGCTCGCGACGGCGTCCCGCTTGTTCCTTGCGCTCCTCAAACATGATCCGACAGCCAGGACGTTGGCTATCGCGATGCCTGAGGTTTTCCCATGGGTCCGCCACCTCGCCACGGACGAACTACGGAACTTTACGTTCGAACTGGTCGAGGCTCTGTCCGACGCTGCAGAGTTGGACTTGGACAACAGAGCCGAAGAAGTGATCGTGGGCTGGCGGGCGACGGCTCGGATCAAGGCGGACCCGGCGGAGTACGCAGACGCGCGTAAGGCTACGAGCGGAGATTTCGGACAGGTTGAGGTCTCTGTATGAGTCCCAAGCGCGGGGACCGTGTCACCGTTCCCCCTCTTGACGATGAGTGGGACGTTCGCTTTGCCACCAGTGATGCGGCAAGGGGATGGGAGGAACTGTGCAGGCACGTCCTGGCCAACGCACGGCGCTGTCTCGAAGCCTTGCGCAGGGATCCGCGCTCGTGCTCAGATCACGAGCGCCAGCATCGTCTCCGAGGTGACCTCGCGGTTCACCGCCACAACGGCAAGGATCTTGAGTAGTGGGAGTTCGAGGTCACAAGTGGAGGTCGCGTCCGGTACGTCATCGACGACGGGATGCACACTGTGTGGTTGATCTACGCTTCGCCCCGCCATCCGAAAGACACGGATGCATGATCCGTTGCTTGCCGATCTATTGCCCAAAGTGAATCGCTACCACCAGCAGTACTTGTACCGGAACCGGGGCGGCTACTGCGGCATAGGTGGCACTGGTGTCTCCTGCCCGGTCGGCCTCACGTCCGGCGAGGCGTAGACCTGCGGCAACTGATCGATCCTGGCCCTTGGTCGTCCGGCTTGCCCGGTGACGATCAAGGGCCAGAGCCGTTTTCGGCGAGGAGTTTCATTACAGGGTCAAGGCGACCCGCGTGCGGCGGCTCGCGGCGCTCCGGGCATGCGGCTCTCCTGCCGGTCCCGCCTCGCGGGACTACGAGACGGCCCGAGGAAGGGAAAGCCTCAGCGGCCATCGGGCCGGAAACCGGGCACGGGGATGTGCAGAGGCGGGAGATCGGGAGGGGCAGGAGAGGCGAAGGCGTCCGTCAGCATCACCGAGACCGTGTACAGGTGCCAGAGGACGTCCATCCGAGATTCCGGCAGCCGCATCACGCCGGCCGCGTCGACGATGCGCTCGAGCCCGTCTGCCCTCAGTGCTCCACGCGCGTCGGCGATGTCCGCGTGCATCAGGCCGGTCAGTTCCCGTGAGGGCTTCGTGCGCCAGTTCCAGGGCTTGTTGGCGGGGCCGAAGGCGATGGCCTGCGACGCGACGGCCTCCGAAGGGCGGCCGAGGTTGGGCAACCGGAGCCGGAGCCGGTCCAGCAGGGTGCGGTCGGAGGATTCGGCCGTGAACCGCCATGGGCGGCCCTCGATGGGGATGTCACGCAACTGGGGCGCGAAAGCGCCGATCACGCCGTGGATGAGCGCTTCGGAGCGCCGCCACAGCGGGTCCACGCTGAGAGCGGTCCGGACGACCAGGTTGTCGAGGAACGGCGGGACGGGGTTTTGGCCGCGCAGCAACGATGCACGGGACGCGGCATGCCAGCGGCCCACGCGGTACGCCAGATACAAGTGGTCGAGGGCTCCCGCGCCGTCCCCCCGGCAGCGTTCTCGCCACGGGGACGCCAGGGCATGGGCATGCTCCTTGGCCTCCTTGGTCAGCAGGTCGGCGTTCTTACCGAAAAGGCCGTCGACCCGGCGCATGATGGCCTTGGCGTCCAGGTCGGCCTGGTTGTGCAGGAAGCCGCCACGCAGGATCTCCCCGCCGTGGCCGGACATTCGCGGCGTGGGGTCGAACCGTCCGCTGCCGGGGGTGTTCTCGTAGGCCGACATCATGCCTTCGCAGGCGAACAGCACGTTGTGGCTGCGAACGCGGGGGTGCGGGACGATCAGCTCCGCGCCGCTCTCGGACCGTTTCGGCCGGGCGACGTTGTGCCGGACGCCGAGGGCCTCCGCGACACGCCCGGCGAGCACCACGTCGGGGTTGTCGTCGTGCCCCGAGGTCGCCGTCACGAACGGGATGTCCGCCTTGTACAGCAGCGCGGCGAGGAGACGGCTGTCGCGCCCGCCGGTGAGCGACAGCCGTACCGGCTCTGCGGTGTTCCGCAGCGGTCGTACCGCGGCGACCAGCGCGTCGGCGAGCTCGTCGATCTGGGCGCGCGTCCCGCGCCTGGAGGTCGGCGTCGCGCGCGCCTCCGGAAGCGGGGTCGCGGTGATGACACGGCGGCCGGCGGTGATCTTGATCTCGGCGGCCGGTGGCAATGCGCTGACCCCGTGAAACGGTGTCTCGTCGGAGAGGAAGTACCCGGCCCGCACCATCGACTCCAGGGCGGGAAGGTCCCAGACGATCTCGGGTCGGCTCGATGACGTCCCGGCCGCCCTGGCGACGAGGTGGACGAGCAGCGCGCGGCTGCCGACGACGTGGACGTTCGAGGTCTCGGCGTAGAAGACGGGGCATGCCCGGGTGAGCCCCGTGGCCGCGCTCACCTCTTCCTCGCCGGCGCGGAAGATCGAGAAGACACCGCCGGTGCGAGCGGCGGTCTCTCCCAGCCGGGGAGCGGCGAGCAGCCGATCCACCTCGGCCGGTTCGGCCAGATGCCCGGTAAGGCCCGCCACCCGGCCGCTGCCCGAGCACATGATCGGTGACCCGTGCCCCTCTGGTTCGTTGGACCAGGAGAGCAGCGCCGTGTCACCGGCGGTGGACCGCCATTCGCGTGCGGTCACGGTCGCGGCCGGCACCGGGAAGGCGCGCGGGATCGTCCGGCGTGCCGCGTCGAGCGCCACGAGCGGCAGCGGGACACCCGCGCGCTTGGCCGTGATCACCAGGTGAACGCGCAACGCGACCTCCCCACCCGGTGGGTCCGTCCGTAGGCATGCGGGGCGGCTGCGTTCGGTGGGGCGGTCATACGGTGGGTGTCCCTTCGATGGCTTACACCTCTACTCCGCCGATGCCCGCGTTTGTTTTCACGGTGTGAGGACGAACGGGGGCAGAACGAAGGAGATGACGATGCCGCCACCGGCCGGCGTGAACGCCCACCAGACCAGCGCATCCGCCTGGACCGTCGGCTAGGACCGTGATCAGTGGCCTGAGAACGGTGTCCCAGCGGCGGGTGTGAAAGCAGAATGCCCCATCGGTTGAGTAAGGGGTGTGACTGCCAATATGACCGCTCCAGATCTCACCGATCCAACGGAGGCGATCAGCGACGCGGCCCTGCTGGCGTTGTCGCGCCGAAGACCCGAGCGATTCGGGGAGATCTATGACCGGTATGTGAGCGAGATCCACGCGTACCTGGGACGGCGGCTCGACCGGCAGGCCGCCGACGATCTCACTGCGGAGGTGTTCCTCGCCGCGTTCAGGAAGCGCGAGACGTTCGATCCCGAGCGCGGTGAGGTCCGTCCGTGGCTGTACGGCATCGCCACCAACCTGATCTCGTCGCACCGGCGTACCGAGACCAGACGGCTGGCTGCTCTGCAGCGCAGCGCCACCGCGCACGACGGCGCGGAGCACAGCCACGAGGAACGCGTGGTCACCCGCATCGACGCCGCGAGCGCACAGGGGCGGCTCGCGGCCGAGTTGCGCGCCCTGCCCGACGGCGACAGGGACGTGCTGCTGCTGAGCGCGCTGGGCGAGCTGAGTCATGAGGAGGTGGCCATGGCGCTGGACATCCCGTACGGCACCGTCGGATCCCGCCTGTGGCGGGTGCGCAGGAAGCTCCGTGCCGCTCTGGGCGGCATCAACCCCATGCTCGGAGGCTCTGATGGATGATTACCGGGCGGTGCGGGAACTGCTACCCGCGCCTCCGCTGTCGCCCGAGGTCGAGCGGGCCGGGCGCGAGCGGCTCGCCGCCGCGTTCGCCCAGGAGCGGGTACGGCGGAGCCGCAGGGCCGTCAGGTGGGGCGGGTTGGGGCTCGGCCTGGCGGGGGTCGCGACCGCGGCGGCGGCCTTCGTGATCGCGCCGACGGTGTTCCCGAGGGCGCCTGCCACCTCTGGCACGGGCGCTCAGGCGGATGGCAAGCGGTTCCTGCTGGTCGCGGCGGACTCGGTGGCCTCCATGCCCGACGAGGGCACGTGGTGGGGCACCACGGAGGTCCACGGCTGGCAATTCCACGAGCCCGGCAGCCGGTACGTCCTGCGTGAGAGCGAGTCGATCGAGACCTGGATCCCCGCGAATCCCGAAGGACGCACCTGGTACCGCCAGGCCCCTCAGGGGATCAAGCCCGCGACGCCTCAGGACGAGACGGCCTGGCGCGCCGACGGCTCACCGACGTCATGGACATATGACAAGCCCTCAGAGAAGGGACACTCCGGTGTCGTACGGGCGGAGCCTGGCGAGCAGCGGACCTGGTCGACCGAGGACTGGGATTTCCGCATCCTCACGGCGGGCAAGCCGCTGACCAAGATGAGCGAGGTGCCCGACACCCCCGAGGGGCTCAAGGCGCTCTTTGACGCCGATTACCGCACGACCATCGACACCGCGGCGCGGCTGCTGTTCTTCGCGCCGGTGACGAGCGAGACCAGGGCCGCCGCGTACCGGCTGCTCGCTTCGACGCCCGGGGTCGCCGCCGTCGGGCAGGTGACCGACGTGCTGGGCCGTGTCGGGCAGGCGATCGAGTACGAGTCCGGGGAGTTCGCCCCGCCGAACTACGCGGGGGCGACCAGGACCCGGCTGGTGATCGACCCCGCCTCCGGCAGACCGCTTTCCATCGAAACCCGTTCCGCCGCGGACGGCCTGCTCCTGACGTACACCGCGATCCAGGACAGCCGCTGGGCGGACGACAACCCGTTGAAGGAGACGAAATGAGATTCACCCTCGCCGTTGCCGCTGGGCTGATCTTCGCCGGTACGGCCGCCGTCCCCGCGTCCGCCGACGCGCCGAAGGGGGCATACTGGCGGGTCGAGACGATCTTCACCAGGACCCATGACCACGCCGTCGGCAGCGGCTACTACCTGACCCAGCGCAGCGTCGACACCGAGTGGCTGTCGCCCAAGGGCACGGGCTGGTTCGGCTTCCGGGAGCTGGGCGCCAAGCCCGCGACCGCGAAGGACGAGGCGGCCTGGCGCGCCGACGGTTCGCCGGCCACGTGGGAGTACCGCACGGAGGGCATGAAGTTCCGCCTGTCCGTCAAGCCGGGCAAGGGCACCATCGGGGTGCTCAAGAAGCCTGACGGGTTCCTGCTGGGTGAGAAGTACGTGACCTACCAGCGACTCCAGTCGCTGCCCACGGATGCCGAGGCGCTCAGGAAGCACCTTTTCGCGGACGTCAACGCCTGGATCGACGAGGCCGCGGAGGAGGCCAAGACCACCAGCCCGAAGTCCAAGAAGGAGGACTGGCTGGTCGACCTCGACTGGTACGTGGCCAAGCGGGCGTGCGAGCTGCTGTACGCGAACCCGGTACCGGACAAGGTCAGGGCCGCCGCCTATCAGGTGCTGAAGACGACCAAGGGCGTCAGCGATCTCGGCCGGGCCAAGGATCCGCTGGGCCGCTCCGGCCGGAAGCTGGCCCTGCCCGTCTCCTCCAGCGGGGGCTCGGTGCTCAAGCAGCAGTTCCTGGTGGACACCCAGGCCATGACGCTGCTGGCCGAATACGTCGACCTGAAGTACGACGGAAAGGAGATGCTCGGCGCGTCCGGCGTGAAGACGTTCAGAGCCGGTTGGACGAACGACAAGCCCGCCGCTCCGGGCGTGAGCTGACCTTTCGCCTTCCATGCCGCGCCGCCCAGAGGTCCAGAACGGCTTCACGACAACGGATCGGCGCGGCCAGCCGCGTTCGCGGACGAGGTGGGCACGCACCGCCTGGCAGGTGCGAGCCTCGCCTGCGAGATAAGCGATGCCTAGCGCGCTGGGAAGCTCCAGAGCATGGACCGCCGGCGTAACGCCACTCCTGATGTGTCACGGTCTCCCGCTCCACGGCGGCCGGGAGATCGGGCAGCTCATGTGCTTCTTTGGTGCGGTGATCGGCGCGCGCCTGCCGCAGGTCGCTGCCTCCAGCGGGCCCTCGGGGCGGCCGACGGAGACGAGGCGGTCGTGCTGCACGAAGTACAGGCGGGTGCCCTGGGTGAAGCGGCTCTCCGGCGCCGACCACGCCGGTGGGGCCGACTCCAGGCTGCCAGGAGCAGGGCGAGGGGCCAGGTTCTCACGGGCGGTTCCCTGGTGGGTTGGTTCTGACGGGCGGTTCCTCGGCAGGGTGAGGGTGAAGACAGCTCCGGGGCCGGGGGCGAAGGTCAGGTCGCTGCGCCTCCCTGCAGCCGCCCGCGCCGTACGAGGAGAACTAGCCACCCGCGCGCTCTCGCCAGGCCATGCCTTTCCCTCTGGGGACGAGGGGAGGGGGGCGGGAACACGGGCCGGTCCCGACTCCTTGCGTAGCCCGGGCTGTCGGGGAGCGTCGCGCGATGTTAATCTCCACGCTCTTCGGCGTTCAAGGAGATCACCTTTGGAGCCTCTAACTTCGCATTTGCCATGTTTCAGGCGATAAACGAAAGATGGAGGACTCCCATGCTGTCTCCCAGACTGCGCACCACGTTCGTGGGTGCGACGGCTGTCGCGGCCTCACTGCTTGCTTCGGGTGTCGCGGCGGCCGATCCCGCCTCTACGGTGTCGACCGGGCCGAGCACCACGGTCGCTCCCTACGTGTTGCCGGTCGCCAACGGAGTCAGCGTCACCTCCCTGCTCACCGTGGGTGACAAGCCCGCGGACAACGGCTACCGGATGGTCGGGATCCCCGACGGTATCGGCGCGTACCGCGACGGCAAGGACCTCGTTCTCTACATGAACCAGGAGCTGGGCGCCACCTCGGGCCTGGTGCGTGCGCACGGGCAGAAGGGCTCCTTCGTCTCCAAGCTCGTGATCGACCAGCGGACCGGAGCCGTCAAGAACGGCTCCGACCTGATCACCTCCGTGCGCTACTGGGACTACGTCAAGCAGACGTGGGGCCCCGCTCCCGTGGCGCCGGAGGGTGCGGCGTCGGGCACGCACGTGGCCGCCTTCAACCGCTTCTGCTCGGGCGATCTCGTCCCGGCGGGCCGGTTCCTCAACAAGAGCACTGGCAAGGGCTACGACGGCCGTGTCTACTTCGCCAACGAGGAGGGCGGCGACGAGAGCCGGGTCTTCGGCGTCACCGATGACGGCATCACCACGCAGCTTCCGCGCCTCGGTCTGTTCTCCATGGAGAACACCCTGGCGGCGGCCAACAAGAGCGACACCACGCTCGTGGTCGGGACCGAGGACGGCGGCGTGGGCCAGCTCCGCGTGTACTCCGGGCGCAAGCAGGCCTCCGGCTCTCCGATGGAGAAGGCGGGCCTGACCAACGGCACGCTCGGCGTGGTGGACGTGGTCGGTCACGCCGTGGCCACCGACGCCGAGTTCCGGGCCAAGTACGGCAAGGACACCCCGGTCAAGGTCACGTTCAACCCTCTCGACTGGAAGGTGAACGGCAAGCAGCAGAACATCGACGCGGAGAAGGCGGGTCTCACCCTCAACCGCATCGAGGACGGCGCCTTCGACCCGGTGCACCCGAACGACTTCTACTTCGTCACCACCTCGGGCGGGGACACCACGCGTTCTCCCGAGCAGCCCAACGCTCCTCGTGACGGCGGCGGCCTCTGGCGCATGCGGTTCGCCGATATCGAGCACCCCGAGCGGGGCGGCACACTCACCCTCCTGCTCGACGGCAGCGAGGCGCCGTACCTGAACATGCCCGACAACATCACGATCGACGGCCAGGGCAACCTGCTCATCCAGGAGGACCCGGGCAACAACCCCCACGTCGCACGGATCCTGGCCTACCGGATCTCCGACGGCGCCCGTGGCGTGCTCGCGCAGTTCGACCCCAAGCAGTTCGGCCTGGTCACCGAGCCCACCTTCATGACCCAGGACGAGGAGTCCAGCGGCATCATCCCCGACCCGTTCACTCCGAACTCGTTCTACTTCGACGCCCAGATCCACACCAGCAAGGGCCTGCCGCCCGGCACCGGCCCGGGCACCGTGCAGGAGTACGTGGAGCGCGGCCAGCTGCTGCGGCTCACCGTGCAGGCGTGGGGCCAGGTCTACAGCATCAAGGGCTGACCTACGCACTGGCTCACGGCCCTTCCCGGCACCGCCGGGGAGGGCCGTTCCGCTGCCCGCGGTAAAGACGAGGCCGTGATGGTGTTGACCTCAGGGCGCGATACGGCGACGAGGAGCCACCCCCAGCGGTGCCAAGCGTTCCGTGAACGTTCACGACCCCAACACGCCATGGCCGTAACCGGGGTCGGCCGACGATCTAGCGTCCTCAAGGTCAGATAGGCCTAACGGAGCGGAGCCCCCCCTTGAACCTTCGTCATGTCATGGTGAGCTTGGCCTTTGTGCCCGCACTCGCCGTGCCGGTAGCCGCCCACGCATCGACGGCCAAAGGTCCCGGTGTGCTGCCCCAGAAGACCCACTTCGACCTGCAGGCCCACCGCGGCGGCATCGGCATGACGACCGAGGAGTCGCTGGAGGGTTTCGCCAAAGCCCTGCGCCTCGGAGTCAGCACCCTGGAGCTGGACACCCACGTCACCAAAGATGAGAAGGTCGTCGTCAACCACGACCGCCAGATCAGCGCCCAGAAGTGCCGCGACACCGAGCCGGTCACGCCCGGCGACCCGATGTACCCGTACGTCGGCAAGTACGTCAAGGACCTGACCCTGGCCCAGATCAAGACCATGGACTGCGGATACCAGCAGCTGCCTGGTTTCCCCGAGCAGGAGGTGATCCACGGCTTCCGGATGGTCGAGCTCAAGGACGTGTTGAACCTCGTCAAGAGCTACCACGCCAACCAGGTCAAGCTGAACATCGAGACCAAGGTCGAAGCGGGCGCTCCGGAGCAGACCGCGCCGCGGGAGCTGTTCGTCCGCCGGGTGTACGAGGAGATCCACGCTTCGGGGATTGAGGACCAGGTCACCATCCAGTCCTTCGACTGGGGCGCGTTGATGGAAATGCACCGCCTCGCGCCGACCTGGCCGCTGGTGGCGCTGACCAACTACGACTTCCTCCAGGTGGGTCGGCCCGGCGCCTCGCCGTGGCTCGGGGGGCTCGACGCCGACGACTTCGGCGGCGACTTCGTGAAGGTCGCCGCCGCCATCCCGGGCGTCACGGCGCTGTCTCCGGTGTACGGCTTCCCGCAGAACGGAAAGATCGGCGACCCGGGCTTCCGCTTCTATGTCGATGAGGCGATGGTGTCGGAGGCGCACGCGCGTGGCCTGAAGGTCATCCCGTGGACCTGCGACGACCCCGCCACCATCGAGGCCCTCATGGACATGGGCATCGACGGCATCATCACTGACTACCCGAACAGCGTCCGGCAGATCATGGCCGACCGCGGCATGCGACTGCCGAAGGCCTACGCGCCGCGCTGACTCCCTCTGCCGATGTCGGCCTGACGCGCCCAGTTCCGGATCGTCTGTCAGAAGGCTCGAACCCGCGAGCCAGCTCTTCTGGCGTCCGTCAAGGCTCGCGTCTCCGCCTGATCTGGAAGATCAGAGAGGCCGGTCCCGCTGGGCGGAACCGGCCTCACCGATCGTTCCCCGCATATACGCCAGGCGCAGATGGCAGATGTGTCAAGGGATGGGGATCAAGTCGTACGGCGGGGACGCGTTGTGAAGTTCGGCTGTGTCCGCTGCGTTGTGGCGTCGCAGGACCTGGGAGATAAGCGACAATCCGTGAGACAGATCGTCGCGAATGAGTACGTCGACCGAGGTTGAGACGCTGACATAGCTTCCATCTGCTCCTTGGCGGGCCATTCCACCGGCTATCTCTGCCCGGCCTAACCCTGCCTGTTTCAGGGTGTCGTTCACGTCGGAGGTGAGGATGCGATCGTGGTCTGCCGGACGGCTCTCGGTGGCAAGCGTCAGACGTAGTTCCCATGACCGGGCGGTGGCCAGCGGACTTGGTCCGAACCACCGCTTCACCAAGGAGCCTTGCGGAAGCCCGGCCAGCACTTCCACGGCCCAGCAGGACTCTGCCCTGCTCACTGGTTCGGCCAGGGCACGTAGGAGGACAGGGTGGGCCGCGTCCGCGGTGCGCAACGCCTCGACGAGCGAGGCGAGGTGAGTATGGCCTTCGCCAGTGGTGCAGCGGTTCAGGGCGGCGCGGATGGCAGGGTCATGCAGGGATGCGTCGGTCGTGGCAGTGGCGAGGACCCGCCTTGCCCGGTCGAGAAGTGCAGCCCAGGCGGTGAAGGGAAAATCTTCGGAATCGGGGGTGCGTAGCGAGTAGAGCTCCCGTGGAGCCGAGTCGCGATCGAGTTGCTCCACTGCTAAGTGGCCGTTATCTCCGACCCTCCAGCACAGGCCGCTGCCTCGCAGGTCACGCAGTTCGAACCAGTCCCGGGTCTCGGGTCGCAGGCCATCGAGGGGATTGGGGCGCATCACTCGGAAGGCCGCGTCCATCAGCGGGGTGATGGCATCCGGGTCGTCCGGCTCGCCCAGGACGACGAAGCGGGCCAGTAGCGCGAGCACTGGCCCAGGATGGCGGAGCTGGGGATCCTGCAGCGCCAAAGCCCGGGCAAGGAGGTCCAGTTCGCTCCAGCGCATCACGTGGGGATGGAAATGTGCCTGGTCGTCCCAGCCGAGGTCGGCGGGTTCGGGCAGCTCGGGGGCCGAAAGAGCAAAGTTGAAGTACCCGTTGTTGACGTCGAGATCGTGGCGTTCGACTCGGATCGGGCGTTCCGCACGGCTCGCTTGAAGTCGGGACAGTCGGTCAGCGGCTCGTGATCACAGGTCACGGCGTGGTTAAGAGCGTTGCGCAACCGGATCAACTGGGCGATGCGCTGGTTCAACTCCCTGGCTTTAACCGCCATCTGTTCGCGAATCTCTTGGTCGCCGGGCCGTGATCGCAGGAATGAGTCGATTTCGGCGATTCCGAAGCCGGCGCTGCGGGCACAGAGGATCAGCCCGAGACGCTCCAGCACCTCTGGTCGGTAGGCGCGGCGCAGGCCGTTGCGGGCTGTGCTGGAAATGAGGCCTTTGCGTTCATAGAACCGCAGCGCCGAGGGGGCCAGCCCGGTGCGCTCGGCTACCTCGCCGATATCCAGCAGCGTCTCGTCCACCCCGACTGCCTCCTTGTCTCCTTGACTTGAACCGCGGTTCAAGTCGCAGTCTAGGGCGCATGAAGATCCACCACATGAACGTCGGGTCGCTGCGGAAGATCGAGCCGACCTACAGCGCCCTCACTCCCATGCCCATCGTGTGTCACGCTCTGCTGGTCGAAACCGATGAGGCCGGCCTCGTGCTGGTGGAGACCGGCCTCGGCCTGGACGATGTCCGGCGGCCCGAGGAGTCGCTGGCCGCCGACTGGATCGCGCTGGCTGAACCGCTTCTGGACCCAGCTGAGACCGCCGTGCGCCAGATCGTTCGTCTGGGTCATGATCCCGCCGACGTTCGCCACATTGTGGTGACGCACCTGGATGTGGACCACTCCGGCGGGCTGCCTGACTTCCCGCAGGCGCGGGTTCATCTGCTGGAAGCCGAATACCGGGCCGCACTGGCCGAGGCCCCGAGCCGCCGCTACCGCCCCGCCCACTGGGCGCACGGTCCGCACTGGATCACCTATGGCAGCGACGGCGGTCAGGACTGGTTCGGGTTCCCCGGGGCCCGTCCATTGGAGGGGCTGTCGTCGGAGATCCTGCTGGTGCCACTCGGCGGTCACAGCGCCGGTCATGTCGGAGTGGCGGTCCGGGACGATGACCGGTGGCTGCTGCACGCGGGCGACGCCTACTACTACCACCGGGAACTGGACGCCGACACCCCGCACGGGCATCCGCTCATGGACGTCGTGCAGTGCGAGGCCCAGGTCCACCAAGCAGCCCGCCTCGCCACCCAAGTCCGGCTGCGCGCGCTCGTGCGCGAACACGGGGATCAGGTGACCATCGTGTCCGCACATGACCCCTGGGAGTTCGACCGCGTCCGATCATAAGCTTCGCGCACATCCAGATGGCGGCTACTGCGGCACCGGCAGCACCAACGTCAAGCTGGGTGAATGCGCGCGAGGTTCCGGGACTTGTGCTGATGGCAGATCTGCCGAAATATCGACGGCAGGTTTGCCGCATCTACCGTGGCAGGTCTGCCGTACCAACACAACGCGCCGACCAGGCCGGAGAGGCCGTCGGAGGTGAGGATGTCCTTCAGCGGTCTTGAAATGTGGCCAGCGTGCGGGCTGCGGGCGTGAGCGCGGCGGCCAGGCGTTGGCGGTCGGGCTCGGGCAGACCGCCGAGGTCGTCATCGAGGTCGGCGAGTAGGTCGGTCACCACCTCGGCGGCCACCTCGGCGGTGTCAGTGGCTGGGCCGAGCTTGCTGCGGGCCGCGTCTACTCGCGGCGGGGTGAGCCGCTCTACTGCGGCCGCCAGCAGCCAGGCCGGCACTCCCGTCACTCCGCCGGGCGGCGGCACGAACGGCCGGGCGCCGTTGTAGCGGGCGTCCTCGGCGAAGTCGGGGTGCTTGACCTTCACTACCGGCCGTGGTCCGCGTTCGCCTGTATCCCAGGATCCGGCGGGCTTGAGGACGTAGCCTTCGGCGCGGTTGTCGGGCAGTTCCGGAAGGCCCAGTGTGCCGGGCACGAGCGTCGGGAAGTCCGCCGTCAGCTCTCCTAGCTTCTGCCGATGGCCTTGCCCCACCAGCGGCACGCACTCCAAGCCCACACCGGCCACCAGCTCCGCCAGCTCGGCGCGGCTCATCCAGCGTGGTCCCGACGGTGTGCTGACGGCACCGTCGAACGCCAGCCATACCAGGTCAGGGCTGTACCACACGCCGGTCTGCACCGGGCTGATGTCCTCGACCGGCGGTACCTGCGGGTGCGGATAGCCTCCACCGGCCAGTTCCCCGTACAAGATCACGTCCTGTCCGGCAGTCCGGGCTGCTGCTGCCGCCGCTGTCGCCAGTACCGGCCACAGTCGCGTCAGCCCGAAGAATGTCTCAAGCCGATCCTCGTCCAACAGCCCGCGCCGCCCGGCGGCCCGCGCCGTCCGGCCGTCGCTGACCAGCGCGAGATGCGCGCCGTGCACTTTCTCCTCGGCCACCCAGCTCCCGCCGGGCAACGGCCCGTCGCCGAACCGCTGCGGGATTTTCGGGTACCACACGGTTCTGACCTCCGTTCCGTGCCCGGGCGCCCTGCTGCCCGGCCGGGACACTCCGGCGGGCAGCTTCTCTGACGCCCACCTGAAGATCAACTCATTTTCCAGTCCCGCAGGAAACCGCGACTTCAAACGTCCAGTTCAGAGGCTCCAGCGTTGTGGACGGGCGTGAATCGGCCCGCGCGGCGGGCCGTGACCGGCACTGGGAACATCCAACTTGAGCCCTTGGCGAGCTCTGCCGTCAGGATGAATGAGAACTATCGTGACCACCATGGAAAATCCCCCTCAGCGTAGGGACTCCCAGATGTCACACCTGCGCGCCTCGGACAGCAATAGGGAGCAGGTCTCCGCCCTGCTTGGTGAAGCCCTGAGCACCGGTCAGCTGAGTCACGAGGAGTACTCCGATCGCCTGGACCGGCTCTACCAGGCCAAGACCGTGGGAGAGCTCGAGATCCTCACCGACGACCTACAGGTCGAGCAGCACCGTCCGACCGCGAGCCCGGTGTCCTACGTGCAGGGTGGGAGCTCCGAGCCCGAGAACATCGTCGCCATCTTCAGTGGCGCCCAGCGCAAGGGCCGCTGGCGGGTACGGCGGCGGACCAGAGCGCTGGCCATGTTCGGCGGCCTCCAGTTTGATCTGACCGACGCCGAGTTCGAGGCGAAAGAGGTTGAGATCACGATCAACGCGATCTTCGGTGGGGCCGAGATCATCGTGCCTGAGGGGATGGAGGTGCGCTGCCACGGCGTCGGCATCTTCGGCGGCTACGATGTGCACGGCAGCGCAGACGTCGACCCGTCGGCGCCGGTGGTTGTGGTGAAGGGCCTGGCGCTGTTCGGCGGCGTGGGCGGCAAGATCCGGCGCCGGCGCGAGCGTTGAGCGATGTGCCTGGCGGACCTCGCGACAGCCGACTCGGCCCACGACATCATCCACACGCACTCGCGGAAAGAGACACCGGACGAGACAGCTATGAGGATCGCGTGACGGGCTACCTGAGCCTGCTGCGCGGCCCCTACGTGACCCGGCTGTTGGTGGGAACACTGATCGGGCGCCTACCCAGTGCGATGGCGGCCCTGGCGATCCCGTTGGTGCTCAGACAGTCAGGCGCGACCTACGGACTCATCGGCTTGGTGGTCGGCAGCTTCGCCATCGCCGCGGCAGTGGGCGGCCCTCTGCTCGGCCGTCTGGTGGACAGGGTGGGCCAGGCTCCCGTCCTCGTGCCGGCCGCCGCCGTGGCCGGTGTCGGCCTGATCGCCATCGCGGTCGCGCCCTCCGAGCCGACGATCGTCTTTGGGGGCGCGGTGCTCGCGGGGGCGGCGACCCCGCCACTGGAGCCCTGCTTACGGGCGCTGTGGCCGCACATTGTCGCCCCCGGCCGGCTGGAGTCGGCCTATGCCCTGGACTCGGCATCGCAGGAACTGGTGTTCGTCGGCGGCCCCCTGGTCGTGGCCGGATGCGTGGCCGCCGGGTCACCCATCGGCGCCCTGTGGGTCGGGGCGTTGTTGGGCGCATTAGGAGTGCTCGTGGTCGTAACCGCGCCGCCCACCCGAAGCTGGAGAGCGCCGGTCCGGTCCACCGACTGGCTCGGGCCACTGCGCAGCCGAGGTCTGGTCCTCCTACTGGGGAGCCTCACTGGGGTCGGCGTTGCCATCGGCACGCTCAATGTCCTCGTGGTCTCCTACGCGGAACAGCACCGAGTGCTGGGCGGGGCGCCCACCCTGCTGGCTCTGAACGCCGGGGGAGCCCTGATCGGAGGTCTGGGCTACGGAGTTGTGCGCTGGTCGTCCTCGCTTCCCCGACGGACGCTGCTGCTGACCGTCGGCTTGGCGGTTGGCTACGCGCTGCTGTGCATCGTGCCGTCCCCGCCGTACATGGCCGGCCTGATGATCGTCACGGGACTTTTTCTCGCACCCGTGTTGACGGCCACCTTCGTCCTGGTGGGGGATCTCGCACCGCCGGGAACCGTCACCGAGGCCTTCGCCTGGCTGGTCACTCTGATGACCGCTGGAATGGCTTTGGGATCCACCGCTGTGGGTACCGTCCTCGAACACGCCTCCCAGTCCTGGGCGGCCTCCTGCGGGGTTCTGGGAGTCGCCGTGAGCGTTTTCGCCCTGCTCGTCGGGCAGGGACGCCTCTCCGCGGAGAGCATCGGGCGCGCAGACCCACCGGCGAGCGCCCCTGCATGACCCGGGCGGTCTGCCGTTTTCGGCGAGGAGTCTCACGGTCGACGGAGGTTGTCTCGTCGACGTGATCAGTGGTGCCGCAGTGTCAGGCTCGCCTTGTCGGCGGCGATGGCCAGCTGGGCTTCGCCCCCGATCGGGAAGGTCGCCAAGGGATAGGTGTGGCCGATGTCGATGTTGGCAAGTACCGGGATGCCTGCCAGAGACGGCTGAGTATCGATGATCTGTTCCAGCAGCGAGCGAGTCATGTGGCTCTGCTTCTGGAAGCGTCCGATCGCCAATCCTTGGATGGCAGAGGCGTCGGGAAGCTGAAGCAGGGATGTCAGGTCTCGCGCGAAGGTCGCAGGGTGTGATTCGACATCGTCTTCCACGATCACTATCGCGCCGTCAAGAGACGGCATATAAGGGGTGCCTTGCAGCAGATTGAGTGTGCAAAGGTTCCCGCCTACGATCCGCCCCTGGGCTGTGCCGGGGCGGATCGGCCACCATCCTTCGTTCGGGATCAGTTCGCGCTTGTCTTGGTCGAGGAACCAAAGATCATCGCTCCAGGTCGCCGGGGGTGAGGGCGATCGGAGCGGTGTCGAACATGACAGCAGAGAACCATCGCAGGATCTGCTCGAAGTGGTCGCGCATCCCGAACGTCGACCAGTGCGGCCCTGAATAGGTGACAAGACCGGTTCGGGCCAGGATGGCGTTCTGCAGGGCCGTGATGTCGGAGTAGCCACACAAGATCTTCGGGTTGTCGCGGATGAGCCCCCAGTCCAGAAAAGGCAGGAGGTCATTGCAGTTGTAGCCGCCGATAACCGTCAGGATCGCGGACACCGAGGGGTCCGCGAAAGCGTCATGAAGATCGGCGACTCGTGAGGCGATGCTGGAGGAGTCGAATGGGTCCCGCTCATCGACGTGGCGGCCCTAGGACAGAGTCAGGCCGAGATCGGCGAATCGGCCTTCGATGATGTCGGTGTGGTCATGCTCCACCACCATCGCGCGGGATAGGGCGGGCGCCACCACTCGTATGGTGTCGCCTTTGTGCAGCTTGGGAGGGAAGATCGTATCCATCGCCCGAGCGTACGGGGTGAAACTGGGGATGTTGTGGCCCCAGCCATGGGAGAGGTCCTGTACAGGTCGAGATCGGAGCCGGTAGGTCCAGTACAGGGTGGAGCGGTCGGCGACACCCGCGACGAGGTGTCTCGTTCCGGCTCGGACGACCACGCCGGCCCCGTTCGTCCCTCGCGCGCCGATGTATCGGCGGAATCGGTGGCGCCGGGACCGGCGTCAACGCGGGCGACCCCCACTTTGCGGGAGCACGTCCGCCGTGTCTGTGGTCCCTGCTATGACGGCGGCCAACTGGGAACGGGAAGTGATACCCAGCTTGGGGAACGCCTTGTAGAGGTGATAGCCGACGGTCCGCGGGCTGAGGAAGAGCTGGGCGGCGACGTCGCGGTTGGAGGCGCCATTGGCGGCGAGCCGTACGATTTCGCGTTCCCTGGGGGTGAGCACGCTGAGCGGGTCGTCGGCCTTACGCGGTGCCGCCGGCACATCTCCGGTGGCGCGCAGCTCCGCCCGGGCGCGCTCGGCCCACAGCTCCGCGCCGAGCCGGTCGAAGATCTCCAGCGCGTCGCGCAGTTGCGTGCGGGCATCCGCTCGCCGCCGTGCCCGTCGCAGCCACTCGCCGTAGGCGAGCCGCGTCCTCGCCTGCTCGTACGGCTGATCGCCTTCCTCGTGGCGGCGTACGGCATGTGCGAAGTGCGCCTCGCTCTCCTCGATGAGGGCACGGCAGCGCAGGGCGATCGCGTCCGATGCCGGCTGCCGTACGTGCCGCGCCCAGGCCAGGTATCGGGCGAGCGGCTCCTTCGCTCGCTCCGGCCGCCCGCCACGGATGGCCGCCTCGACCTGGTCGGCGGCGGAGAGGACGGCGATGCCCGTCGGCGGGATGGCCTCCAACCGCCGGAGGGCGGCGTCCGGGCGGCCCAGGGCGAGTTCGAGCAGGCCGAGTGCCCAGTTCCCGATGGCGGCCGCAAGGATCAGTCCTCGCTCGACGGCTCTCGCTACGCCTTCCTCGCCCTTCGCGCGACACTCCTCCACCTCCCCTTGGTGAGCGAGCACCCAGGCGAGAGAGCACATGAGATGGCTGACCCGGTGCTCGTGACCCAGGTCCGCCGCCAACCGCAGCCCTGCGTTCAGGGTCGCTTTGGCCTCGCCGTACCGGCCGAGCCACCCCTGCGCGAGACCATGATCCTGGAGCGCGACGGCGAGCCAGCCGATCATTCCGCTCTTCTGGCATTCCGCCACCACCTGTCCGCTGATCTCTTCGTAGCGGGCGGCGCGGCCCAGGGGGAGGCACAGAGAGGCGGTGAAGGTCAGCCCAGGCACCCCCAGGCCGGCGAGCGTATGGCCGTCGACCGCCTCACCCATGAGCTCGGTCCCACCTCCGATGTCACCGCTCAGCAGGCGGGCCAGTCCGTCCGCGCCGCTGACCAGCGGCGAGCCGATCTCGGGAAGTACGCGCAGGCTTGCGGCGGCCTTCTCGGCCAGTCGCGCGTCTCCGGCGAACCAGGCGCAGCGGATGGCCTCCACCGACAGCCAGGTGGCCCACTCGGAGGAGCGGGCCGCCACACGAGGAACGCCGTCCATGATGATCCGGCCCGCGGCAGCCGGTGTGCCCAGCTCGAATTCGCGATGGGCTCGTACCTGGATCAGCGCGGCGATCACGTCAGGGTCGGCCACGTCGGACGTGACGCTGTCAGCGAGCGCGGCGGCGCGGCCCATCAACCCGGCGTCGCTCGCCGCCAACGCGGCGGCGGCCAGTAGTCCGGATCGTCGCGCCGGATCGGCGGTGAGCTCGGCGGCTCGCTCGTAAGCGGCCGCGCTCGCGGCGTGGCCACGGCGCGTACGTGCCCGCTCCGCGGCTTCCTCCAACTCCCGCGCGGCCCCCTCGTCGGAGCCGAGCACCGCGGAGGCCAGGTGCCACGCCCGTCGGTCGGCCGCATCGATGGCGGCCGAGCCGGCGAGGGCGTCGGCGAGGGCTCGGTGGACGGCGAGGCGCTGCGTGACCGGCGCACTCTGGTACGCGGCGGCCCTGATCAGGGGATGGCGGAAAGCGATGGTCGTCCCTCTGATCTCGATCAGGCGGCTCCGCTCGGCCAGTTCGAGACCGGAGAGGGAAGCACCCGCGCCCACGACCGTTTCAAGATCGCTGGATCCGTCCGCAGCCGCGATCAGCAGCGCAATCCGCGCCGGCTCGGGAAGTGCGGTGATCTGTCGTTGGAAGGCCTCTTGGACCCGCTCGGCGACGGGCATCGCACCCACCGGTGCCAATCGTCCCGCCCGCTGTTCGGCGGTGAGCGCGGCGGGCAGTTCGATGAGCGCCAGGGGGTTGCCGTCCGACTCCTCGATGAGACGTTCTCGCACCTGCGGCGGAAGATCGGCGGGCAGCAGGGCCGCCGCCGCCGCACCGTCCAGCCCACCCAGTTGGAGCTCGGGCAGCCCGGCGGCGTGGAAACCCGCGCGCGCGGCGAAGACCATGGCGACACCTTCGGCGTCGAGGCGGCGGGCGGCGAACACCAACGCGTCGATGGACGCCTGATCGCACCACTGAGCGTCGTCGATGAGGCAGAGCAGCCCACCGTCCTCCGCGAGATCGGAGAGAAGACTCAGCGTGGCCAGCCCGACGAGGAATCGGCTCTCCGGAGCGACGTCGCCCAGGCCCAGGGCCCCGCTGAGCGCGGTGGCCTGCGCGTCGGGCAGAGCGCGAATCCGGTCGAACTCGGTACGAAGCAGCAGATGGAGCGCGGCGAAGGGCAACTCGGCCTCGGATTCGATGCCGATGCCGCGTACCACTCGCATGCCCCCTGCTCGCCCGGCGGCATAGTGCAGGAGCGCCGACTTACCGATCCCCGCCTGGCCTCGAATGACGAGGGTCCCGCTCTGACCCGCCCTGGCCTCCGTCAGGAGGCGTTCGATCTCCGCTTCTTCCCTGGATCGCCCGTACAGCACGGTCAGGAACCTACCGTCACGATGACTGATTCGGGTTTGTGTGGATCTGCGTAGCTTCGTGGTCACACGCAGGTCAGCACGACGAAGGGATCTTCAAATGGCCACCGTCGCCAAAACTGTCAGCACCGCCGCCGACGCCAAGCTGCTCCGCTTCGCCCTCAAGCAGGATGCGATGGGCTCGGGCGCCTTCGGAGTCGTGGGCGTTGTCGCCGCGGCGATCTTCGGTGAGATGTTCGGCCTCCCCGCCGCCTTCCTCTTCCCGGTGGGTGCGTTCCTGGTCGTCTGGGCGGCCGCCCTGTTCTTCCTCGCCGCACGCCCGACCGTGGGCAAGGCCGCCGTGGGGGTCGTGATGGCGATCAACATCGCGTGGGTGGCCGCGAGCGCGGAGCTGCTCATCGCAGGTTGGTTCCCACTGACCAGTCTCGGCACCGCACTGGTGATCGTGCAGGCGGTCGTGGTCGCCGGCTTCACCGGTCTGCAGTTCGCCGGTCTTCGCAAGACCGCGTGAACCCGCCGCGATCCGCCGGGAACGGCGACAACGAGATCTCCGTGACGATCTGGGCCGGGGCGGCCCCTCGATCAGACGTCGCCGGTCGGCTTAAGCAGTGATCGGACGGGCCTTCGTCCTCGTCTGGCCGTTCGATCGCGCGAAGGTGTTCCCGATTCCCGACACGTTCGCCCAGCCGGCGTTGAACGTCGCCGCGGGGATCGCGGCTTCACCGCTGTCGGCGGGTTTGGCAGGAACAGCGCCGCTGCTGCTGTGGCGCCGTCGGGCCGTACGGGGTCGGGGCCCTTGTAACCGGGCCGAGGCCAGCGCCTACCGGGCCCGAGCCCGCTCTGGCGAGACGGTCACCATCGGCCGGGCAGGGAGGTATCAGGGCGTGGCAAAGTCTCGGGGGGGGGCGGGGGCGACGCGGTAGACCCTGGTGATACGCGCTGACGAGACTGCAGTGGTGGCGGCGCGTCCGGCACGGGACGGATGGACGGATGGACGGAAGGACGTGGCGGGCGAGTTCACCGGCCGTCACGCGGATCCGTGGAGGTCGCCATGCAACCCGACCAGCGCCCGTCGCTGTATGACCGCCTCGGTGGCGTCTACAACATCGCCACGGTGGTCGACGACTTCATCGACCGGATCATGGTTGAGGCCCGGCTGAACAAGAATCCGGCGGTGGACGACGCGCACCACAGGGTGTCCCCGCCTGGATTCAAGTACCTCGTCACCGAAATGGTGTGCTGGGCCCGCCGGTGGCCCGCAGCAGTATTCGGGGCGGTCGATGGGCGACTCGCACCGGGCCCTCAGCATCACCGAGGACGAGTGGGACGCGTTCATGGACGACCTGCACCAGTCGCTGACGAAGTTCCACGTGCCGGTCGAGGAAGAGCGGGACCTCGTCGCCATCGTCGAGGGCACGAAGGAAACCATCGTCGTCACTCCGTTGCGGACCTACTAAGGCCTGAACGGGTTGAGATCATGATGTTGCGGATTCGCCTGCACGGAGGCCGCCGGCACTGGCGCGACCTCACCGATGATGAGTGGTCCTTGATCGAGCCCCGCCTGCCCTCGGGGACACCGTTGGCGAAGTAGATCAAAAGCACACTTCAGGTCGCCCCACCCGCGGCATGTCACTCGACCGCGACCAACTCCTCGGCCGTGGTCGGGCGAAACGTCGACAGGACGGCGAGCAGTTCGGCCTCGCACGCCTCGTAGCTCTCGATCATCACCAGGGCGTCGCCGCGCCTGGCGAACACGCTCCTGCGGGTGGCCTCTGTCCACGCGAAGGCGAGGCGCGCCTTGTCCCATGCCTGGACATGGGTCGCTTCGGTACGCACCCAGACGTCGGCGGATATCCGCCGGCACGGTATGGACGACTCGTCGGCCCTGTGAGGGAGTGGCCGCGCGCACGCCGCTTCGGGAGTGGCGGAGGTGGCCGGCCTGACATCGATCGAGATCTCCGAGTAGCCGCTGTCGGAGAACTCTCCGTGCTCATATGTGAGCTCGACCGACTGCCCGATGTCCATGACGCGCGTGAGCTGATAGCCGGGAATGACCGCTGCGATGAGCGGCACGCCGGAGTTCTTCAGTTGCCGTATCCGCTCCGATTCGCGTATCGCGTCCCCCGCCAGCGGAACCGCGACGTAGGAGAGGAGCATCGCGCCGGCCGCGAAGACGCGCGGCACCCAGCTTCCCTCAGTGAACAGCCAGGCCGTGACGAGAAAACCGGCCGTTGCACTGACGAAAATGGCGCCGACCCACCACCGGTCGTCGGCGGGGAAAACGGGAATCATCGCGACGGAGACGAATGCGAACATCGCGAATGGCGCGAAGATTCCCACGAATCCCCAGAGTCGCAGCCTGGCCGCCCGGCCCAGCAGCAGCCCCAGCGGGAACGGCACGACGGCCATCGCCAGCAGGGCCCACAGCGCGGATTCTTCGTCCGGTATGAGCCGCGCGCCGACGAGGATGAGAATCTCCACCACCCCAATCGCGGTCCCCACCAGTGCGGCTCGGCTCAATATCCTCATATTCCATATTTTTCGGGATAGATCGTCTGTGTGGTAGAGGATCGTATTTTCCGAGGTCGAGTGATTCGGCGATCGCCGTACCGCTCCTGGGCACCCGCACCGGCTCCCGGGCGTTGGGACGGGGGGCCGGTGCGGGGAGGAGGTGGTGAGGTGATCGCCTGGATGAGCGGCTCTCACTGCTACGCTGCCGAACTCACTGCGGGCATGGCGGCCCCGCGGAGCTATGGGCGTCGTGCGTGCTATCCCGGGCGGCCCGCCGCCCTTCGCTATGTGGGGGTTGAACATGAAGCTCGGCCTGCACTACTGGAACTACTCGATGCCCGCCGATCCCGCGCTGATCGCGCCGACGCTCGCCGAAACGGCACGCATCGCCGAGCAGGCGGGCGTCTCCTCGTTCACCCTGATGGACCACTACTTCCAGATGAAGACGCGAGGCACCACCGCCGACGAGCCCATGTTGGAGGGATACACGACGCTCGGCTACGTTGCCGCCACGACCGAGCGGATGACGCTCGGCCTGATGGTCACCGGCGTGATGTACCGGCACCCCGGCCTGCTCGCCAAGATCGTCACCACGCTCGACGTGCTCTCCGGCGGCCGGGCCTGTCTCGGCCTCGGCGCCTCCTGGTACGAGCGGGAGCAGCGCGGCCTCGGCGTGCCGGTGGTCCCGATGGGCGAGCGGTTCGAGCGGCTGGAGGAGACGATCCAGATCTGCCTCCAGATGTGGAGCGACGACAACGGTCCCTACGAGGGGCGGCACTCCCGGCTGGCCGAGACGTTGTGCGTACCGTCGCCGCTCGGGGACCGTCGCCCGCCGATCATGGTCGGCGGCGGTGGTGAGAAGAAGACCCTGCTGCTGGTCGCACGGTACGCGGACGCCTGCAACCTGTTCGCGACCAGCGTGGAGGAGGTGGCCCGCAAGCTCGATGTGCTGCGCGGGCACTGTGCCGCCGAGGGACGCGACTACGACGCCATCGAGAAGACCGTGATGTTCAGCCGCCCCGTGCTGGACGAGACCGAGTCGTTCCTCGCCGACGCCGAGGAGTACGCGAAGCTGGGCGTCAGCGAGATCCAGGTGCTGCCGGACAGGCATCCGGTCACCTTCGTCGAACAGGTCGCCGAGCGCATCGCCCCCCTGGTGGCCGCGATCGGCTGATCCACGGTGTTCCGCACGCCGGCTCCGGCGGTGGGGAGCCGGCGAGTGCGACACGTGTGGTGGCGGCAAGACGCGCGATATGTCCTACGTGATGTCCTACGTGGTCAGGCACCATGTCGTGAAGGGCGGCGACAAGGCATGGCTTATCGTCGCGAAGCGGGTTAGATGGGCCAGAATCGACCTCGTGCAGTTTGGCATCCTGGGGCCGTTGGAGGTCCTTACGGTCACGGGCGAATCGATCTCCATCGGAGGACGCCGGCCGCGCGCGCTTCTCGCGTTGCTCCTGCTCGACGCCGGTCGGCTGGTCGGCGTGGACCGCCTGATCGACGGCCAGTACGGCGACGACCCACCGGCCGGGGCGGCGAACGCGATCCAGGCCCACGTGTCCCGGCTTCGCCGTGCTCTGCCTCCCGATCTGATCGAATTCCATGGTGCCGGGTATCGGCTCGCGGTGGACCCCGAGGACGTGGACGTCCACCGTTTCGAGCGGCTCGCCCGCGAGGGCCACCGGTTCCTGACCGCTGGGCACCACGAACGCGCCGCGAGATCACTCAAGGACGCGCTGGACCTGTGGCGGGGTCCCGCGCTGGCGGACGTGGCCGACGCGCCGTTCGCGTCGTCGCAGGTGACCCGCCTGGAAGAGGTACGGCTGGCGGCGCGGGAAGACCTCGTCGAGGCCGAGATGGCTCTCCCCGAGGGCACGTCGACGGCCGCGCTGCGGCAACTGGTGGCCGCGAACCCGCTGCGCGAACGGCTGCGCGGCCAGCTCATGCGGGCGCTGCACGCCGCCGGACAGCAGGCGGCGGCGCTGGCCGTGTACGACGAGGGCAGGCGACTGCTCGCCGACGAGCTGGGCGCCGACCCGTCGCCCGAGCTGGCGGCCCTTCACCTGGCGATCCTGCGCGGTGAGGAGCCCCGCAAGCACGCCGCGGGCCGCCGGCTCCCCGCACGGCTCACCAGTTTCGTCGGCCGCGCGGCGGAGCTGGACCGGATCGACTCGCTCCGGGACTCCCGGCTGATCACCCTGACCGGTCCCGGCGGCACCGGCAAGACGAGGCTGGCGATCGAGGCGGCCCGTCGGCGGGGGCAGGACGCCTGCTTCGTCGACCTGTCCCCGCTCGACGACGGCGCCCAAATCCCGCGGGCCGTGTTGGGCGCGCTCGGACTGCGCGAGACGGGGCTGCAGGGGCCGGCACTCGACCGGCACGACCCCGCCGACCGGCTCATCGGGGCGCTGGCCGACCAGGATCTCCTGCTCATCCTGGACAACTGCGAGCATCTGATCGCCCCGGCCGCGCACCTCGTCCGGCGGCTGCTCGACGCCTGCCCCGGGCTGGCCGTCCTGGCGACCAGCCGCGAGCCGCTCGGGCTCACCGGCGAGACGCTCGTCCCGCTGGCGCCGTTGGCTGTGCCGCCGCCCGGCGCGGACCTCGACGAGGCCCTCACCTACCCGGCCGTACGGCTCTTCGCGGATCGGGCCGCCGCCGTACGGCCGGGCTTCACGATGCGGCCCGAGGTCGTCGAGATCTGCGCCGCGCTGGAGGGGCTGCCCCTGGCCGTGGAGCTGGCGGCGGCGAGGGTGAGGTCGTTCACCGTGGAGGAGATCGCCGCGCGCCTGAACGAGCACGGCAGGTTCGCGCTGCTGTCGCGCGGCGACCGTACCGCGGCGGTGCGCCACCAGACGCTGCGCGCGGTGGTGGAGTGGAGCTGGAGCCTGCTCAGCCCCGGCGAGCGGACGATGGCCCGGCGGTTCTCGGTGTTCTCAGGGGGCGCGTCGCTCGAAGCGGTGGAACGGGTCTGCGGAGCCGGTGAGGTGCTGGCCGACCTGGTGGACAAGTCCCTCATCGAGTGGGCCGACGGGCGCTACCGGATGTTCGACACGATCCGCCTGTTCTGCGCGGAACAGCTCGCCGAAGCGGGGGAGGAGGAGCGGCTGCGCGACGCGCACGCCGCCTACTTCCTCGACCTGGCACAGCGCGCCGACCCGTGGTTGCGGCGGGCCGAGCAGCTCGACTGGCTGGGCCGGCTGTCCGCGGAGGACGGCAACTTCCAGGCCGCGTTGCGCCATGCCGTACAGGCGGATCCGGAGACGGCGCTGCGGCTGATCGCCGCGCTGGGGGCGTACTGGTGGCTGAGCGGGCGGCGCGGTCAGGCGGCCTCGCCGGCCCTCCGGCTGCTCGGCCGGCTGGGAGCCGGGGCACCCGTGGGGTTGGAGGAGGAGTACGTCCTCTGCGTCCTCCAGGCCGTACCGGATGCCCCGCCCGCGCAGTGGGAGCGGGCGGAGGAGATCATGCGGTCGCTGGATCACGAGCTGCGGCACCCGTTCACGGCGGTCATGTGGGGGATGGTCGCGGGGCCGCCGGATCCGGGTTCGGCCAGGACGCGGCAGTTCGGGTCCGACCCGTGGAGCCGGGCGATGGTGCCGCTGGGGCGGGGGATGGTGAACCTGCTCGACGGCAGGGTGGCCGACGCGGAGCGGGATCTGGAGGCGTCCCTGGAGGGGTTCCGTTCGGTGGGCGAGCGCTGGGGCATGGCCCAGGGGTACGAGTGGCTGGGGACGATCTCCAGTTGGCGGGGCGAGTGGGCCCGCGCCCGGCGGATGTGGGAGCAGGGCCTGGACCTGCACGAGCAGCTCGGCGCACTGGACGAGATGGTGGACGTGCTCTGCCGCAGGGCGAGCGGCCTGCTGCGCGAGGGCGACTTCCCCGCGGCGGGCGCCGACCTGCGGCGGGCCGCCGAGCTGGAGCGTAAGACGGGCAGGTCGCACCGGCCCGCCCTGATCGGACTGGGCTGGGGCGAGCTGGCCCGCTTCCACGGCGATCACGCCGAGGCCCGCGCGCGTTACACGGAGGCGCTGAGCGCCGTCGGCCCCGGCACCTATGCGGGTGACAGCGTCAGGCTGCTGCTGCTCTCCGCGCTGGGACGGCTGGCCCAGGCCGAAGGCGATCTCGCGGAGGCCAGGCTCCGCCACGGCGAGGTGTGCGCGCACGCGCGGGCGATACCGGCGACGGATCTCGCCGACGTCGTCGAAGGGCAGGCCGGGCTGGCCCTGCTCGAAGGCTCGGCGGAGCGGGCGGCGTTCCTGCTCGGTGTGGGGGTGGCGCTGCGCGGCATGGCCGTCACCGGCGATCGCGACGTCGCCAGGGTCGCCGCGGGGGCGACGGAGGCCATCGGCGCCGCGGCGTTCGCGACGGCGTTCGCCAAGGGGGCCGCCCTGGATCGGGATGAGGCGTCGGCGGTCCTGTCCTGACCGGCCGGAGTACTGGGCCCCTCACGGGATGAGGCGAGCGCTGACAGCGCTGTCCGGAGTGTCAGCCGTCGGTCAATGGGCTGTCAGCGCTCCCGGCGAGTCTCGGGGACATGAACAACACCAACATCCTGATCTCTGGCGCCAGCGTCGGCGGCCCCGCTCTGGCCTACTGGCTCAACCGTTACGGCTTCAACGTGACCGTGGTCGAGAAGGCTCCCGCCCTGCGTCTCGGCGGCCAGGCCGTCGACTTCAAGGGCGAGACGCACCTCACGGTGCTGGAGCGCATGGGCATCCTGGAGGACGTACGGCGGCTGCAGACCGGCGGGACCGACCAGGAGATCGTCGACGCGAACGACCGCACGCTGGCGGTGATGCCCGGCGAGTTCACCGGTGGCGAGCTGGAGATCGGGCGCGGCGACCTGTCCCGGCTGCTGTACGAGAAGACCCTCGCCGCCGGATGCGAGTACGTCTTCGGCGACTCGATCACCTCGCTCACCGAGACCGCGAGCGGCGTGCACGTCACGTTCGAGCGCGGCGCCCCGCGGACCTTCGACCTGGTGGTGGGCGCGGACGGCATCCACTCCAACGTCCGCCGCCTGGTCTTCGGCCCCGAATCCGACTATGTCAGCTTCCTTGGCTATTACTACGCCCTGGCCGACATCCCGAAGAACTTCGGGGCGGTCGCGAAGATGTACAACGAGCCCGGCCGACTGGTCTCCACCGGCGGTCCCGCGGCCTCCGCGTTCTTCGCCTTCGCCTCACCCCGCCTCGACTATGACCGCTACGACATCGAGGAGATGAAGCGGATCGTCATCGACGCCTACGCGGGGATGGGGTGGCGGACGCCCGCCATCATCGAGGCGGTGCGGCGGGCGGACAACTTCTACCTGGACTCGATCAGCCAGGTCCGGATCGACCACTACTCCAAGGGCCGCGTGGTGCTGCTCGGCGACTCCGCGTACGGCAACACGCTGGGCGGCTTCGGCACCGGGCTGGCCATGGTCGGCGCGTACGTGCTGGCCGGCGAGCTCGCGGAGGCTAGCGGAGATCATCGGGTCGCCTTCCAGCGTTACGAGGAGGAGTTCCGCGACTACGCCAAGATCGCCAAGAACGGCAACGCGGGCCCCTTCCTCGCTCCGAGAACGCGGCGCGGGATCCGGATGCGCAACTGGTTGTTCAAGTCCGGCCCCCTCCTCAAGATCATGATGAAGATGACCGACAAGTTCGCCACCAACATCACGCTCAAGGACTATCCGTCGCTGGTGCGCCGCTGACCGCCGTACGTCCCGGGGAGGCGCGGCGGCGGCGGTGTGGTGGTGGTGTGACGTCGGCGATCGGCGCGTGATCGGGCACCGGGTCACGGGGCATCCCGTGGGTGGAGGGACCGGAGAGACCGCTGGAATAGGTGAATATTTGCCGAATCGCCTGGACGGGTTGATGGCGGGATGGCAGCCTTACCCCTTATGCGAATGAAGATCATTACTGTCGGTGTTTGCGGTGCCGTGGTGGCTTTGGGGAGTTCTGGGGTGGCGAGCGCCGCGGCGCGCGTCGCTGCTCCCGGCTTCCAGCTGCCCTTCCCCTGCGGGGAGACCTGGGTGGGCAGCAGTGGCAGCTACGCGCACACCGGCAACGAGATCGATTTCAACGGCCGCGCGAACGACGGCGACGGGGACCTCGGGAGGACCGTCGTGGCCGCGGCGGCCGGCACCGTCGTGACGTCCGCCTACCAGACGAACAACGGCTACGGGAACCTGATCAAGATCCGTCACTCGGACGGCAGCGCGACCCTCTACGCGCACCTGAACTCGCGCTCGGTCTCGGCGGGGGCGACCGTGGCACAGGGGCAGAAGATCGGCACGGTGGGCAAGAGCTCGGCCAAGTACAAGGTCGCGGCGCACCTGCACTATGAGCAGCGCTCGCCGTCGGGTGCCATCGTCCCGGCCTCGTTCAACGGTGTCACCTTCAAGTACCCCGGCCAGAATGTGACGTCCAACAACTGCGGTGGCGGCGCTCCTTCCACCCCGTCCAAGCCCGCCCCCACCCCGTCCAAGCCCGCCCCCACCCCGTCCAAGCCCGCTCCCAGCCCGTCCAAGCCCGCTCCCAGCAGCCCGAACCCGTACACCGCGGGCCAGGTGTGCGGCGCGGGCTTCAAGGAGATCGACTCGGCGTCGCTGGCCCCGCGCGGCCGCGTCGTCCTGATGTACTCCGCGACGACCGGAAAGAACTGCGTCGTCACCTTGCGCGCCACCGGCACGGGCAAGGAAAGCGTCAGCGCCTACCTTGAGGTCAAGGGCAAGAGCCGGCAGAGCGACTCCGGGAGCTACCAGTACTACGCGGGGCCGCTGCGCGCCGCGGCCGCCCGCACCTGCGTGAAGTGGGGCGGCTCCATCGGGACCGCCCGGTACGACAGCCCGTTCGAGCACTGCCGCTGACGCCGACCGCGTAACAACCTGAGGTCAACCGGCCGATGAAGGCGGGCGCGGGTGCCCTGTGGCAGCGCGCTCGGCCGTCGTCGGCCGGTTGGCTTTCGTCGGTGCTCAGCCTCGCGCCGGTGGCCGACCGTGACCGGTCGTCAGTCATGGTCAGTTCAGTCGCTTCGCGTCACGGTCAGTCCTCGTCGGCGGGCAGGGCGAAGAGCCGGATGTGCAGGGGACGCGCGTCCGGCGGGGCGTCCTCCGCCCGATGGCTGTACTTCATCAGCAGCGCGATGTAGGCGTCGAAGAACTCCTGGAACTCGGCCTTGGTCATCCGGCCGAGACCGCGCGATCCCTTGGCCCAGTCGGGATCGCGCCGGTACGCCTCGGGAAAGCGCTCGAACAGCACGCGATCCTCGTCCATGCCGATCCGGTGGAACTCGGCGAGCACGGGGCGGTCCTCGGGGGCGAGCTGGTCGGGCGTGGGCAGCCGCATGTCTCTCGGCCCCTCAGCCTTGCGCCACCAGCGTTCCCTGCCGGTCGAGCGCTCGGGGATCTCCTCGATGAAGCCGTATTTCTCGAGTTGGCGCAAGTGGTAGCTGGTCGTGCCCGTCTTGGCGCCGAGCAGCTCGCCGAGTGTCGTCGATGTCGCGGGGCCGTGCACGTTGAGGTGGCGCAGCATGAGCCGCCGCATGGGATGGGCCAGCGCCTTGAGTCGCGCCGGGTCGTCGAGGAGGAACGACTCGTCATCCTTCATGAGGAGCAGCGTAGTACCGCAGAACGATATCTGCCGGTAATTGTCTGCCGACGTTTCTCTGCAGACTATTGTCGGCATCATGAAGCGAAGCCTCCTGGCGGTGGTCACCGCCCTCTGTCTGCTCGCCACTCCCGTGGCCGCCGCGGCGACCGCCGAGACTCCGCCGCCGGTACCGTCCGACCTGAAGGCGACGGAGGTGAGCTTCCGTGGCGACGAGGGGCTCACCCTGCACGGCACGGTCCTGTCGCCCGCCGCCGCGAAGCCCGCACGGCCCGGCATCGTCCTCGTGCACGGCGCCGGCACGGGCACGCCCCGCACGAAGCTGATGTGCGAGGCCGTCGGATTCGCCCGCCAGGGCCTGTCCGTGTTGATCTACGACAAGAGGTCCAAGGGCTATTCGCTCTTCCAACGGTCGTACTCACAGCTCGCCGACGACGCACTCGGCGCCGTGGAGGCGCTGCGTTCCCAGCCGGGCGTCGATCCGGCGAAGGTCGGCATCTGGGGGCTCAGCGAGGGCGGGTGGGTGGCTCCGATCGCGGCCTCACGATCGAAGGACATCGCCTTCGTCGTGCTCGTGGGGGCGAACAGCCTGCAACCACTGCGCCAGCAGACCTGGGCCGTGGCGGCCGGGCTGCGCAAGGCGGGGGTGTCGGGCCCGCTCGTCGATCGCACCGAACTCAACCTGTACCGGACGCTTGCCGACGGCGGCATGTTCCCCGAGCCGTATTACGACCCGGCGCCGACCATTGCCGCCGTACATCAGCCGGTGCTCGGTATCTGGGGTGTCCACGATCTGCTGACTCCGCCCCAGGAGAGCCCGCCGGGGTTCGCCAAGGCGCTGGAGAAGGGCGGCAACCGGAACTACACGTTCCGCTTCTTCCCCGATGCCGACCACGCCGCGCACCTGACCCCTGATGGCGGCGTCACCCGGCTGCCCGAGCTCGCCCCCGGTTACGCCGACCTGGTCGGCTCCTGGGTCCAGGACGTCACGGCAGGGCACCCGCCCATCGCGCAGACGTCCGGACCCGATCCCGTACAGGAGTCCCTGACTGTGCCGGTGGATCCGCCGGCCTGGTGGGAGTCGGCGTCGATGCAGCTCGCGGCGCTGGTGCTGCTCGTCGTCGCGTTCACTGCCTATCCGGTGATCGCGCTGGTGCGTCGCCTGCGCGGTGGCTCGCGGGCGCCGGTGAGCAGGGCCGCGCGGCTCGTCAGCGCCGGAGGGCTCACGGCGGTGCTCGGGTCGTTCTCCTACCTTTTCTATCTGCTGATGACCGGCGGCAAGCTGGCCGCTCCCGGCCCCGTGCTGGCGGGGCGCCCGCTGATCTGGCTCGCGCTGCAGGCCCTCGCGGTGGCTTCCGTGGTCGCCACGGTTCTGACCGCGCTGGCCTGGCGCCGCGCCCGCCGCTCCGTGCCGCGCGGGGAGAGGGTACGGCTCGGCCTCCTGATCACCGGCGGGCTGGTCTTCATCCCGTGGGGCCTTTACTGGGGCCTGCTGCTTCCGTGACAGCCGGTCGGATCTCCGCGGCGTCGCTCATGCCCGGGGCGCGCGCGGACGTCGCGGTTCGCCTGACACCACGAGCCCTGGCCGCCTGACCCCTCCGGCCTGCCGCCTCGCTGAGACGTCGACCTGCCGAAACAGGTGCTCGGAAAGATCTTGAAAAAACTTCGGCCGGCCTGTCGAAACGGCGTGGGCTCGTTCGAAGCGTAGTCAAAGGGCCGAAACGAACCCGAGAATCAGGCCCCAGACTCGCGAGGTCGCGCGTCACGCCCGTCCACGCCTGAGCCTCGCCACTCACAACCGAACCCACGAAGAAAGAGAGACCCGCGATGCGGTACCTGTGCACCCTCACCGTCACTACCCAGCCCGCCACCCCGCCGCCCGCCGAACTGATGGAGGCCATCGCCAAGCTGGGAGAGGAAGCCACCAAAGCCGGGGTCCTGCTCGACACCGCCGGGCTGGCCCCGAGCGCCCAGGGCGCGCGGATCGAGCTCACCGGAGGAAAGCTGAGCGTCACGGACGGCCCGTTCGCCGAGGCGAAGGAGCTGATCAGCTACGCCATGTACCAGGTCCGGTCGAAGGAGGAGGCCATCGAGTGGACCTCCCGCTTCATGAAGATCCACCGCGACCACTGGGAGGGATGGGAGGGCCAGAGCGACATCCTTCGCGTCTTCGGCCCGGAGGATTTCGCCGCTCCCGCGTAGCGCTCCAGACCACGCCCCCGGTCCCGGCCCAGTGAAGGGCCGGGCCGGGGCCGCGTGCGTTTCTCCCGCCTTCGCTGTTCCCCGACGTCTGCCTCCTGCCGGGCCGTACGCGTTCCTGGCGGGTGGCCTCTTCGACCGCATGTCAGCAGGAAAGGGAGCGCTGCGGGGGAGACGAGGTGCTTGGATCGGTCGCATGATGGTTGGCGACCCTCAAGACGATCCGCGAGGCGACGATCCGCAAGATGCTCACCCTCAGGGCGGCGATCCTCACAAGGTGATCGAGGCGGTATGGCGGATCGAGTCCGCCCGGGTGATCGCGGGCCTCGCCCGGATGGTCAACGACGTCGGCCTGGCCGAGGAGCTGGCGCAGGACGCCCTGGTCCTCGCGCTTGAGCGGTGGCCGGAGTCGGGCGTGCCGGACAATCCAGGGGCCTGGCTCATGCTCACCGCCAAGCACCGCGCGATCGACCTGCTGCGCCGCAGGACCCGTTACGAGCAAAAGCTCGAAGAGGTCGGCCGGGACATGGAGCTCCGCCAGGCGTCGGCCGAGGCCGAGCTGGACGACGCCCTCGACGACCACATCGGCGACGACATGCTGCGCCTGCTTTTCACGGCCTGCCACCCCGTGCTCTCCACCGAGGGGCGCCTGGCGCTCACCCTCCGCCTGCTCGGAGGCCTTACCACGGGAGAGATCGCGCGGGCCTTCCTTGTGCCCGAGCCGACCGTCGCGCAACGGATCGTCCGCGCCAAGCGCACCCTCGCCGACCGGCACGTGCGGATCGAGATGCCCGCGCCGGACGAGCTCGCCGAGCGGCTCTCGTCGGTCCTGGAGATCATCTATCTCATCTTCAACGAGGGCTACTCCGCGACCGCCGGTGCCGACTGGATGCGCACGTCGCTCTGCGAGGAGGCGTTGCGCCTGGGCCGGATCCTGGCGGGTCTCATGCCCGAGGAGGCCGAGGTGCACGGCCTCGTCGCGCTGATGGAGATCCAGGTCTCCCGCATGCGCGCGAGAACCGGCGCGAGCGGCGAGGCCGTCCTTCTGCTCGACCAGGACCGGCGCCTGTGGGACCGGTTGCTCATCCGCCGCGGGCTGGACGCGCTCAACCGCGCCGAGGCTCTCGGCACGCTCGGTCCGTACGGCCTGCAGGCCGCGATCGCCGCGTGCCACGCCCGTGCGCTGTCCCCCGAGGACACGGCCTGGGAGCGGATGGCCGCGCTCTATCGCGTGCTGGCCCATGTCGCCCCCTCTCCCGTCGTCGAGCTGAACCGCGCGGTCGCGGTGAGCATGGCGTACGGCCCGGCGCGCGGCCTGGAGATCGTGGACGGGCTGGCGGCGGAGCGTGCGCTCAGGGACTATCCGCAGCTGCCCGCTGTACGGGGTGACCTGCTCGCGAAGCTGGGCCGTCTCGACGAGGCGGGCGAGGAGTTCGAACGCGCCGCCGCGCTCACCCGCAACGAGCGTGAGCGCGCCCTTTTCCTCGCCCGCGTGGACGCCATACGGGCGAAGGAAGCAGCGGAAGGCCCGACGGAGACCGAGTGATGTCGGTGCTCAGGAATGGCTCCCGGGCGTGCCGTCTCCCACCTTCCGGAACAGCACGTCGAGGCCGGGCGTCGACGCCCGTTTGTTTCCAATGGAGGATGTTCATCCCGCGGGCTCTCTATCGGGGACTGCTGCTTCCGCGACAACCGGCCGGTTCTCCGCCGGACCGCTCGTCTCCGGGGTCCTGACCTCGGGCAGGGCCAGAACCATCAGGTTGACGGCTGCGACGAGCACCGCCACCGCCAGGAGGGGGATCGCGGTCCCGGCCCAGGCGGCGAGGGGAGCGGCCACGGCCAGGCCAAGCGGCCGGGCGGCGAACGAGATCAGCGCGTCGAACGAACCGACGCGGCCCAGCGCCTCCTGGGGGATCCGGCGCTGCATCGTGGTCTCCCAGAGCGGGATCAACAGGCCCAGTCCGAGCATGCCGAGGAAGTAGGCGGCCGCGACGGCCACGGTGGGAGCCTGGATCGCGAAGGCCGCGAGCGGGCACGCGTACAGGGCGCCTCCGATCGCGGTGACGACCAGTGGGCGCCGGATGGGCAGCCTCGGGGCAAGGGGGATGCCGAGCACCATCGCCACGGTCCCGGCCTGGACGATGACTACCCAGGCCGACTCGCCGCCCAGAGAGCGCACCGCGATGATCGGGCCGAGCGTGAGAAGGAAGCCCGCGCCGAGGTGCCAGACGCCGTGGCCGGCCAGGCTGGTCAGGAACCACCGATGCCGCCTGGCCTCCGACCAGCCTTCACGGAGATCGGCGAGGAAGTGTCTGCGCGTCACCGCTCGGGGAGCCGTGACCAGTCCGCCCAGGGTCACGGCGGAGCCCGCGAAGAGAACGCCGGTGATCAGGAAGGACCACCCGGCTCCGGCCCACAGGGTCAGCCCTCCGGCGAGCGCGGGCCCCGCCATCTGCATGAGACCGTTGACGACGCCGATCCGGGCGTTGATCCGGAGCCGTTCCTCGGCGGGGACCACGCTCGTGACCAGGGGTGAGACCGCGGGTACGCCAAAGGCCACGGCGACTCCCGTCAGCCCGGCGAGTCCCGCGAGCTCGCTGACGGACGGGTCGCCGAGCAGGAGCCTGACCCCGATCGCGAGCTGGGCGACACATCGTGCCAGGTCGGCCGCCAGGATGACGCGCCTCGGCGGCAGCCTGTCGGCCAGTACGCCGCCGATCGGGAGCAGCAGGAGCATGGGCAGCATCTCTGCGGCGAGAACGACACCGAGATCGACAGCTGAGCCGGTGCTTCTGATCACTGCCAGAGTCAGCCCGGTGGGGATGAGCGCCGTGGCGAGGGCGGCGACCGCTCGGCCGATGACGAGTCGGGTAATCATGCTCGCGAGAGTATTTCGTCAACGAAAGATTCGTCAACGAATTATATGCTGGCGTATAATGACGGCGTGGATGACTCGGTGGACCGGCACATCGCTCGCTGGCGCGGAAAGGCTCCGTTCGACGAGCGGGTCGAGGCGGTCGTCACGCGGATGCAGCTCCTGGTGAAGCACGTGTCACAGGCGAAGGACGCCGCGCTGGCCGCCGTCGGTCTGCAGGACTTCGAGTTCGAGACCCTGCACCGCCTCAGCTCACGAGGCGAGGGAGGGCGGATGACCCCGTCAGAGCTCGCCGCCGAGCTCAAGCTGTCACCCGCGGGCATGACCGGGCGGCTCGACACATTGGAGAAGGCGGGCCTGGTCCGGCGCGTCCGTGGCGTGGACGACCGGCGGCGGGTGGATGTGGAACTCACCGAGCGGGGACACGCCGCCTGGCTGAAGGCCATGGGCCTGCGCGGCAAGGTCGAGGACGACATGGTCGGTGTGCTCGGCCGGGACGACCAGGACACTCTCGCCGCGCTGCTCAAGCGGTTGCTGCTCCATGTGGAGAGCCAGGGCCACCCGAAGAAGTAAGCCCACCACTTCACGGCCGGCGCTCCGCCCGCGGGTCTCGTCTCATGCCGAACGAGGCCGAGGTGCACGGCTGGGATGTCACGCGACGGCAACCGGGTCGTCCCAGGTGATCCGGTAGTCGTGCATCCAGGCCAGCGCGTTCTTCTTGGCCACCTGCCGCATGATCGTCGGGAGTGCGAGGTCGCGGACGAGTGCGCCGAACGCTCCGGGGGCTTTGCCGTCTCCGTTGCGCTTGCCCTGGGCCACGATGCGCTCCACCCGCTCGCGCCGCAGGCCCTCGTAGGCGGCGAACGCGTCCGGGATGTCGGGGATGTCGCGCAGGCACTTGGCCAGCACCACCGCGTCCTCGATCGCCATGGACGCGCCCTGACCCGATGACGGCGAGGTCGCGTGCGCGGCGTCGCCCAGGATCACCATTCGCTCGTTGGACCACTTCGGCACGGTCGGGAAGTCGTAGGTGTTCCAGCCGCTGATGATGTGCTCGGTGGCGTCGATGATGTCCAGCATCGGCCCGACGTCGTCCGAGAAGAGCGACCTCAGCCGGGCCCGCCACTGCGCCGGGGTGATCGCCGCGAGCTCCTCCCGGGTCGGCTCCTTGCGGCTCGGCGGGTTGGCGAACCACCACACCTCTCCGTTGGGGTGGACCAGGTAACCGAAGAAGCACTTCTTCCCGAAGATGAAGTGGTTCGTTCCCGGCTCGCCCGGCACCGTGACGCCGCGCGCGAAGCCGCCCGTGTTCAGCAGCCCGACGTGCCGGGCCTGTGGGGCGTCGGGATCGATGATCGCGCGGGTGCGCGACCGCAGGCCGTCGGCGCCGATCAGGAGATCGCCGTCGGCCGTGCTCCCGTCGGCGAAGACGGCGCGCACGCCGTTCCGAGTGATCTGCGCGTCGACGAGCCGCTTGCCGTAGTGGATGCGCACGCCGCGCCGTACGGCCTCGTCGCGTAGCGCCAGGTAGAGGTCGGCGCGCTTGAGCGTGCGGGCGGGCTGCCGGACGGTGGCCAGCTCCTTGCCGCGGCCGTTGGTCATCCGCATCCGCGCGGAGTCCATGCCGAGGTCGCAGACGAGGTCGTGCAGGTCGAGGACGCGTAGGGCCTCCAGCCCGTTGATCGCGAGGGTGAGGAAGGCGCCGACGCCGTCGGAGCCGTGGTCGTACGCCTCGAAGACGTCGCTGTCGATGCCCGCCCGCCGCAGGGCCATGGCCGCGACCGGGCCCGCGATGCCGCCGCCGATGATGAGTGCTCTAGTCATAATTTGAATATACATAATATGACTAGACCCCGCTAGGCCTATACGATGTCCGCCATGTCGACGAGGCGGTCTCCCCTGGCCATGGCGCTGCTCTCCCTGGTCTGCGAAGAGCCGATGCACGCGTACCGCATGCAGCAGCTGATCAAGGAGCGACACAAGGACGACGTGGTCAACGTCGTGCAGCGGAACAGCGTGTACCAGACGATCGATCGGCTGCTCCGTGCCGGTCTGGTCGCAGTACGGGAGACCTCGCGCGAGGAGAACCGCCCCGAGCGCACGGTCTACGAGCCCACGGACGCGGGACGGGAGACCCTGCGCGAGTGGATGCGGACCATGCTCTCCACGCCCGCCCGGGAGTTCCCCGAGTTTCCCGCCGCGCTCGCCTTCCTGCCCGTCCTCACACCCGACGAGGCCGGGGCCGCGCTGCGGGAGCGCGTCACCGCCCTTGAGCAACGGCTCGCCGCGGCGGACGCCGAGATGGAGATGGCCGGGAAGTTCCTGGAGCGGGTCTTCCTCGTGGAGACCGAATACCAGCGGTGCGTGCTCGCGGCCGAGCTGGACTATGTGCGTGGGCTCGCCGACGACCTGCGCGCCGGTCGGCTCGACTGGGATTTCCGCCTCTGAGCACGGACGGCCGCCATCTCGCCTATTTCGGCAAGATGCGCCGGCGATTCGTGGGATGGGACCTGCGGGCCGCGCGGATGCGTGATCTCTCCCCGAGACTGGATCCGCCGGCGATCGACGACTTGTACGACCTGATCGTGTCGCCGGACGGCAGCTATTTCGCCGTCGCATCGACGGGGCGGCATTCCGGCATCCTGCTCACGGAGATGTCCATCCGAGGTCCGGGGCGCGTGATCCGGTCAGAGGCCCTGGACATGTGACCCGTCCGGGCCGGGCGAGAACACGGCGTTCCGCCCGGCCCGGACGCGGGTCAGCTCCAGGTCATGTTGATCTCACGCTCGAAGTTGACGTATCCGGCCCGCTCGAAGGCCCGCGCCATCGGGATGTTCCCGACGTCCGTGGAGGCCCTGATCCGCGGGACGTCGTGCGCGGCGAGGATCCGGGTGCCCTCGGCGAGCAGATCGTCGATGTGGCCGTTCCCCCGGTGCTCGGGCAGCACGCCGATGTAGGCGATGATCGCGTTGTAGCTGTTGCGAGCCGGGATGACGAAGCCCACGGGATCGCCGTCGGGCGTGGTCGCCGTCTGCCACCACTCTCGCGGGCTCTTGTACCGCGCCATCTCGTCGTCGTACTGCGCGGCCGCCGCCTGCGCGGGGGTCATCTGGGCAAGGTCGGCCTGGCTGTGCGCGTCGAGGGTGCCGTCGAGGACGAGGGTCATCAGCTCGACGAGCTCCTCGCGGCCGCGCACCGGCCGGAACCGCAGTCGCCCGCTCGGTTCGGGGATCGGCGTCCCCGGCTGCCATTCCAGGCGGAGCCGTTCGACGAGCAGCCGGGCGCCGGTCCGTTCGAGTACGGCCATGCGGTCCTCGACGGCCCGACGGGTCGTCTCGTCGTCGCGCCAGGCGGGTGGGATGAACCGGCTGTACTCGGTCGCGCTCGGCGGCGTGACGGCGGCCGTGGCGGTCTCCAGCAGCCGGGCCCCGAGGTCGAGGCGCTCGGATTCGGGCAGCGTGTCGTCGAGGTCGAAGACGTCGAGCATGAACGGCGGTTCGCCCTCGCCCTTGGTCCACCAGGCGAGCCTGGCGACGAGGCGGTCTCCGCGCAGGGCCATCCACATCCACTCGGGCCGGCGGCGGCCGGCGTCGAGGTCGTCGGCGAACTCGTGGTCGAAGACGTACGACAGGCGGCAGAAGAGGTCGAGTTCTTCACGCCCGGTGATCGGGCGCATGGTCAGGTCGTTCTGGGGCAAGGCACTTTCCTTCGGCAAAGGTGTACCTGGTCACTCCTGGGGTCAGCGCTGGACCGTACCCAGGGAAGGAACCGGCACGATGGTCATGGCACGCATCGGCTTATCCCTCCTCTCGTCACTGGCGGGCCGGCCGTCGTCGGCCAGGGGAACTGGCAGCTGTTCTATCCGATCCGCTTCCGCCCCGGCAAGCCCTTTTCCGCCGGATCGGCCGGAGTGGTCGGATCGGCTCCGCCCACTCCGGTGACGTACGTCAGGCGAAGGTCAGAGCCGGATAGGCGAAGAGCATCACGCAGCCGAAGCCGAGCTTGAGCAGCGCGTCGGTGATCCCGAACACGGGGAGGGGCGCGTTGCGCGCCAGGCGCAGTCCGACGAACGCGTTGATCGCCGTCAGGACGCCCAGAATCGTGATCAGCGGGCCGTGGGCGAGGCCCATCGGCAGGAAGTGCAGGCCCACCACGAAGAAAATGCTCAGGATCATCGTCCGCTCGTCGGCGTCCTTGTTCTTCGTGAGGACCAGATAGATCAGGCCCGCCTCGATGACGAAGGAGCCGACCAGCCCGGCGATCTGCGCGAACGACGGGCTGCCGATGCTGGGCAGCAACGCGCTGAGGCCGCTCGCCGTGAATCCCGCGATGAATCCGCCGATCAGGAACTGGATCCAGTACTTGTTGAACGCCCAGCTCCCCAGGAAACCGAGGCCGACGAAGATGAGAAAGAGACCGCCTCCGCGGATCAATGGATAAGGGTGGTCCGCGACGGCTTCCACAATTGATGGCATGTCGGCCCTAACCTTCCCAAAAGGTAAAGATCCGACATTATTGCAGAGTGTTGATCAAGGGGGAGGGGCGGGCGAGAGTCCTGCCGGTCGGGGGGATTTCGCGTTTCCGGGGGAGCGCGCCGACCTGCGCGCGGCGCGCATGTCATCGGAGCCGCTCAGGGGGAGACGTCACCGGGGATGGCCGGCGGCCTCTCGTGCGTCGAGAAGCTCCTCCCAGTGCTTCTCGGCCCAGGCGCAGGCGGCGGCCATCGGTTCGAGGAGGCTGCGGCCGAGCGGGGTGAGGTCGTACTCCACCCGCTGGACCGGCCCGGGATACGCCGTGCGAGTGATCATGCCGTCCCGTTCGAGGGCGCGCAGCGACCGCGTGAGCACTTTCGCGGAGATGCCGCGCAGAGGGACCCGCAGTTCGGAGAACCGCCGCGGCCCGTGTTCGAGGCAGCGGATGATCATGCCGTACCACTTGTCGCCGAAGCGGATCGGGGTGAGGCCGGAGGGGCAGACCGGATCGAACATGTCCGGATCGAGGGGCTCTCTCACGGTTCCCACGCTAACCGGTATCCCGGCGGTAACCACGTCACCGGATAGCGTCCCGCGCAGTGGCCGGCGATCAGCCCCGGCCTTCGGCGGACGACGTAGGGCGAGGTAGTTCAAATGAGCAGAATCATCATTTTCGGCGCGGGTGGAAGGGCCGGGCGGGCCGCCGTCCAGGAGGCCCGCCGACGTGGTCACCAGGTCACCGCCGTCGTGCGTGACCCGGCGAAGTACGGTGCCCCCTCAACGCCCGGCGGCCCGTCGGCCGACTCCGGTGCCCCCGGCACGTACGGCGATCTGGTGGCGGATGGCGTGACACTCGTCGGCGGCGACGTCACCGAGGCGGACGGCATCGCCCGGCTCGCCGCCGGACACGACGCCGCGATCAACGCCGCCGCCGACCTCGGCACGCGGCCGGACGTCTTCTTCCCCGCCGCGACGCGTGCCCTGCTCGACGGCCTGGTCCGGGCGGGCGTGGAACGGCTGCTGTCGGTCGGCCTCGCCTCCGTCCTGGAGAACGCCTCCGGCGTGCCGTTGATGGACACGCCCGGCTATCCGCAGGAGTATCGCGACTTCTGTCTGGGGCACGGCGCGGGGACGGACGCGCTGCGGTCCGCGGACACGCCCGTGGACTGGCTGGTGATCAGCCCGTCCGGCGACTTTGACCACGGCGGCGGGCGCACCGGGCGCTATCGCCTCGCCCCGGCGGACACGGACAGCCGCATCTCCTACGCGGACTTCGCGATCGCGCTGCTCGACGAGATCGACACCCCGAAGCATCACCGTACGCACCTGGGCGTCGAGCAGGGCTGAGCGGTGGTCGCGCGCCTCCCGTACATAAGGGACAGGAAGCCGCGCACTAGATCTCGGCTGACTTTTCTGCCTCGGCCAGAGCGGAATGCCGGTACGAGTAACCGAAGTAGACGACCAGGCCGATCAGGAACCACACCACGAAGCGGACCCAGGTCTCCCATTGCAGGAAGGTGATCAACCAGAGGGAGAAGAGGGCGCCGAGCCCGGGCACCACGGGCATCCCCGGGCAGCGGAAGGTCCGGGGCAGGTCGGGTCGCCGGTAGCGCAGGATGATCACCGCGACGCACACGACCACGAAGGCCAGCAGGATGCCGATGTTGGTGAGCTCGGCGGCCTCGGCGATGGGCACGAACCCGGCGATGACCGCCGAACCGACGCCCACCAGCCAGGTCACGCGGGTGGGCACGTGCCGGGTCGGGTGCGTCTTGGCGAACCATCGGGGCAGCAGCCCGTCCCGGCTCATCGCGAACCACACCCGGGTGACACCGAGCATGAACGTGAACATCACGGTCAGGATGCCGATGATCGCCCCGGCCGCGATCACATCGGCGAGCCGGTCCAGCCCCGCCGACTGGAACGCCGAGGAGAAGCCGCTTCTCGGGTCGATCTCCGTGTAGTGCTGCATACCGGTCAACACCAGGCAGGCCAGGATGTACAACACCATCGAGATGCCGAGCGAGTAGACGATCGCCCGGGGCATGTGCCGCATGGCGTCGACGGACTCCTCCGCCGCCGTGCTCATCGCGTCGTAGCCGAAGACGGCGAAGAAGACCGTGGCCGCGCCGGTGATCGCGCCGCCGACGCCGTACGGGAAGAACGGCGTGTAGTTGCGGGTGTCGACGTGGAAGAAGCCGACGACGATGACCAGCAGCACCACGGCGACCTTCAGCACCACGATCGCGGTCTCGAATCGCGCCGCGTTCCTGATGCCGAGGTTCAGCAGATAGGCGATCAGGACGCACAGGGCCGCGGCGAACAGATCCACCCGGTGCCCCTCGCCCGTGCCCGGCGCGCCCAGCATCCATACGGGCAGTTGCACGCCCACGTTGCCGAGCAGGAACGAGAAATAACCCGAGATCCCGATCGCCACGACCGCGACGATCGCGGTGTACTCCAGCAGCAGGTCCCAGCCGATGAACCACCCGGGCAGCTCGCCCAGGGCGACGTAGCCGTATGTGTAGGCGGATCCGGCCTTCGGGATGAGCCCGGCGAACTCGGCGTAGGAGAACGCGGCGGCCGCGCTCGCGATGCCGGCGATCAGGAAGGACACCACGACGGCCGGCCCCGCCGTCCCGTTGGCGACGGTGCCCGCGAGCGTGAAGATGCCCGCGCCGATGATGCCGCCCACGCCGATCGCGGTGAGCTGCCACAGTCCCAGGACGCGGCTGAGCTGGGCGGTTTCGTCGCCCGCCGTCTCGTCGATGAGTTCGATCGGCTTGCGGCGCAGCACGCCCGATCCGATCCGGAGCCTCCCCATGGCGCATCCCCCGCGTGACGATCAGAGACCCGTCCGATGCTCCCACCTGCGGTGACGCGGGCAGGGACGCTGTGGCCCCGCGTGTCTCCACCCTGTCATACGGCAGGCGCCGGCCGAGGTGGCGGGGCGGGAAGAATGGGCGGGTGACCATACGCGTCTTGATCGCCGATGACCAGGAGATGGTGCGGCGCGGCCTGCGCAACGTCCATCGGCAAGCCGCTCCGTACCTTCCAATGGGACGGGTTCACCCCAGACGGCGCCTTCCTGAGTGGCCGGCTGATCGTCCTCGTGGTGGGGATCGCGGTGGCGCGGCCGTCGCGGTCCGTACGGCACGGCACGCCGCTCGGTGATCCGGCATCCCACCTGGTCGCACCAGATGGGCGGAATGTAACGTTGGGTAGCAGTGGGGGTGCGCTATGAACAGGATCATCTGCGTTGCGGCGCTCGCCGCGATGACCACGCTCGCTACCGCCGGCGCCGGACACGTGATGGACGGCTCATGCAAGAAACAGGTCGACCGGGGCCAATATCGGATCCTCATCAACCAGTGCAAGTTCGCCGACACCAAGGCCGCCCGGGAGGAGTGCCGTGCGAAGGTCCGGCGGACCTACACCATCGGGGCGACCAACCCCAACCTCGACTGCCGGACGTACTCCAGCGTCACCGTGTGCGGCAAGCTCAAGCTCAGCCCACGCCAGAGGAGGTGCGTACGGGAATCCGTGCACAGCGGTCTGACCCGCCGCCGCTCGGAGGTGGAGTGCTACGCGTTCTACAAGGGCCGGAACTGACGTGAACCCGGCCCCGCGGATCCGGGGTGTTCCGCCACCGCCCGGCGAGCCGGCCAGGCCGAGAACGGCGCGGCGGAATGCGTAGCTCTCAATCGAAATAGTGCGAATCGGACTTCTTGATAAAAGCGATCGCCCGCAGGATGTCACGCTGTCAGAGCGCCCGGAGACCCTGGAGCACTTCGAGGAGGATCCGTTCCTCCGGAAGGTGGCCCACCGATGCCTGCGGGCGAGCGGTTATCAGGCCCTGGTCCCGCAGGTCGCCGAGAAGGATCCGCAGGACGTTGACCGAGAGCCCGCTCTCGGAGGCCAGGTCCACCAGCGGGGTGGAAGCCTGGCAGATGTCGAGGATGCGCAGGTGCTCGGGCGTCAGCCCGGCCGCCCGGTCGAACGCCGACGGCGCCGTCCTGATGATCGTCATCAGGTCGAACTCGGGGCCGGTGGGACGGGTCCGGCCACGCGTGATGGTGTAGGGCCGCAGCAGCGGGCCGTACTCCTGCTCGCTCACGACTCCTCCTGTCGCCGCTCGGGGCCGAGACGCAACTGGGGTGCCAGGCTGGCCTGCCGTACCCGCCTGGGCAGGCCGTTGGGGGGCGGTGTCCGCGTGAGAGCGGGCCCGGCAGTGGACGGGCCCTGCGCCGGGACCCTGCCCTCGACCGCGTGCTCCGAGCCGCTGCCCTCCACGGTGTGTGCCGGGATCCCGCCCTCGACTTCCGGGGTGCCGCTCTCGGCCATCAGGTCCGCGGGGACGAGCACGACCGCGGAGGTCCCCCCGTACGGTGAGGTGCGCAGGGAGACCCGGACGCCGTGCCGCCGGGCCAGCCGCCCGACGACGAACAGGCCGAGCCGCCCGCTGTCGGCGAGGTCGAACTCGGGTGGATCGGCCAACTTGGCGTTGAGCCGCGCCATCTCGTCGGCGCCGATGCCGAGGCCGCGGTCCTCGATCTCCAGCGCGAACCCCTTGGCCGCCACCTCCCCGCGGACGTACACCTGGGTGTGCGGCGGCGAGAAGATCGTCGCGTTCTCCACGAGTTCGGCGACCAGGTGGATCATGTCGGTCGCGGCGGGGCCGAGCAGCGCCGGACCGTGCGGCACCGTGACGTCGACCCGGAGGTAGTCCTCGACCTGCTCGACCGCCGCGCGTACGACGTCGAACAGCGCGACGGGAGAGCGCCACCCGCGACTGGGCGCGGCGCCGGACAGGATGATCAGGCCCTCGGCGTGGCGGCGCATGCGGGTGGTCAGGTGGTCGATCCCGAACAGCCTGTCCAGCACGTCGGGGTCGACCACCTGCTGCTCCAGCTGGTCCAGCATGGACAGCTGCCGGTGCAGCAGCGACTGGTTACGGCGCGCGAGGTTGAGGAAGACCTTGTTGACGCCCTCGCGCATCCGCGCCTGGTCGACGGCGGCCTCGATGGCGGTGCGCTGCACCGAGGTGAACGCGTCGGCGACGTGCTCCACTTCGACCGTGCTACCGGGGATGGTGACCGGTGGCGTCTCCGCGGACACGTCGACGCCCTCGCCGCGGCGCAGGCGGGTGACGACGGAGGGTAGCCGCCGGTCGGCCAGCTCGATGGCGGCTCGCTCGAGCCCGACCAACTCGGCGGTGAGCCTCCGCCCGAACCTGATCGAGTAGAAGACGCTGAACGCCACCACGAGCAGCCCCACCCCGGCGGCGATGGCTATGCGCCAGAGCGCCGTCTGCGCGAGGGGAAGGGCCCGGTCGGCGATCTCCTGGCTCGCCTCGCTGAGAAGGCCGCCGAGGGAGACCGTCATCTCCTCGCTCGCGGCACGCCACCTGAGAGCCCCGGGGATAAGCGCCCGGTTGGGCGCGGCGATGTCCGTGACCTCGTGCTCCATGGCGCTGAACGTCCGGTACGTGGCCGAGGAGTTCAGCGTCAGGAACGGCGCGGCGAGGTCGGCGTCGAGCTGCCCCACGCCGAGCTCGTAGAGAAGCTTGCGCTTGCCGGCCATTCTCCCGTAGGCGTCGTACTCCGCCTTGGTCATACGGCCGAAGGCGAGCGACCCCGCGAGCAGGGCCGCCTGCTGGCTCATCGTCTCGCGGGCCCGGCTGATCAGGATGACCGCCTTGACCTGCTGGATGATGTCGAGATCTGCGGCGATCATGAGCCGGTCGTAGACCTGGAAGCCCACCTCGGTGATGGAGCTGTAGTGCTCGACGACCTCCGCCGACGACAGCACGCGCTCGTCCACCTGCTTGCGCACGCTGCCCAGGCCTCGGGCAAGCGTGACGAGCTCCTGGAGCCGCCCCCACATCGCGTCGGGGGTCGCGTCCCTGGCCTGGACGGACACCTGCCCCAAAAGTGCCACCGCCGCGTCGGTCCGCTGCCGCTGGTCCTGGAGCCCGGTGGGGGGCGCCGCCCTGCTGCCGAGATACCCGGCGGAAAGGGTACGTTCCGTCTGCAGTTCGTCGATGACGCGCTGCGTGGGAATCACCACGTTGTCGTAGACGGTCCTGATCTCGAGGAGTTCCAGGCCGCCCTGCACGGTGATCGCGGAGCCGTACGCCCAGACCGCCACCAGGGCGGTGACCGGGACCAGGATGATGGCGAAGATCTTGGCGTGAATTGAACGCCTGCGCCCAGCCATATGACCTCGCCCCGCTATGACAGTTGTGTTAATCGGGGCGAAACACTAGCAACGAGCGAGATGTGGTCACCAGCGGTGATATCTAACGAAAGCGCAGCTTTCCGCCGGAGTGGACGAACGCGCTCGAACGCTTCGGTTGGGAATCAGCCGGAATTCCGGCGGAATTCCGGCGGGATCGTTTCAGTTGGCGAGCATCGTCACCGAGAGGGCGACCTTGCCGGAGGCCCCGTCGCCGACGGCGTCGGACAGCACGCTGCCGAGCGCGTCGTACGCCGTGGGGTCGGCCCGCCGCAGTGCCGACGGCTTGGACCAGATGAGCACGTGCTCGCCCGCGGGCAGCCAGGACAGATCGGTGAGGCAGTCGTAGAGGGCGTCGAAGTTGTGTCCGAAGTCCTCCGGGAAGTCGAGGGTCCGGGCGATCGCCTCCAACATGGCCGCCGAACTCTGCGCGCCGGATCCGTCCAGCACGTGCGGCGTGCCACCCCGGAGCCTGGCCTGCCTGATCGCCGCCGCGACTCCCATCCCGGTCGGCGCCTTGATGAACTGTCCCGCGACCCTTGACTGCGTCATGCGGCCCAGGCTAGCGATCGCCCAGGTCAGAGGCACGGAACCGCGCCGGTGGACATCTTTGTCTGGTTGTCAGACAATCGGAGGATGACTCAGCGATCCGGTTCCCTGACCGTCGTCGCCGCGGCCGTCCTGTGGGGTACGGCGGGCACCGTGGGGGCGCTCGCGCCCGCGGGCTCCATCTCGCTCGCCGCCGCCCGCCTCGTCATCGGCGGAACCGTGCTCGCCGTCGTCGCGATGCGCGCCATCGGATCAGCCACCGGATCAGCCACCGGATCAGCCACCGGATCAGCCACCAGATCGGTCGCCGGTTCACCCGCCGGTTCACCCGCCGGTTCAGCCGCGGACGCGGGGCCGAACCCGGGGCCGAACCCGGGAAGGGGCGCCCGCGTGACCCGCGCGCCGAAGAGCCTCCTCGCGGCCGGCGGGCTGGCCGTCGCGGCGTATCAGCTCTGCTTCTTCGCCGCAGTCGCCCGGACCGGGGTCGCCATCGGCACCGTCGTCGCCATCGGTAGCGGGCCGGTCTTCACCGGGCTGCTGTCCTGGCTCCTCGACCGGACCCGGCCGAGCCGCCGGTGGGCGATGGCGACGGTCGCCGCGATCGCCGGCTGCGCCGTGCTGATCACGGGTGGGGGAGCGGGCGGCGCCGACGCGGGCGGGATCGCGCTCGCCCTGCTCGGCGGCCTGCTGTACGCGTTCTACGCGGTCACGGCGGCCCGGGCGATCGGTGCGGGGATGGGGTCGGACACGGTCATGGGCGCGCTGTTCGGCGCGGCCGGCCTGATCATGCTGCCCGTGCTCGTCGCGACCGGACCCGGCTGGCTGGTCGAGCCGCGTGGCCTGCTCACCGCGCTCTACCTGGGCTGCGCCACCACCGCGTTGGCCTACGTCCTGTACGGCAGGGGCCTGCGGACGACCCCGGTGGCCACCGCCGCCACGCTCGCCCTGGCCGAGCCGGCCGTCGCGGCGATCCTCGGCCTCGTCGTACTGCACGAGCACCTGTCGGCGATCTCCTGGGGCGGGCTCGTGCTGCTCGCCGCGAGCCTGGTGGTCGTGGCGCTGCCCGACCGGAGCCCACGTGACCCCGCGTCCCCGGTCCCCGCGACCCTAAGCTCGTCAGCGTGACATCCCTCCGCCCCGTCTCCACCGTGCAGGCCCTGGCCGCGGCGCTCCGCGAGCGCGTGCTCTCCGGGGACATCGGCCCCGGCGCGTCCCTGCCCGAGCAGGAGCTCTCGGCACGGTACGGCGTGGCCCGGCCCACCGTCCGTGAGGCCCTCGCCGTGCTCGTCCACGAAGGGCTGCTCCGGCGCGAGCGCAATCGCAGCGCGTACGTGCCCGAGGTCACCCTGGCGGACCTCGCCGACCTCATGTACGTGCGGCGCCCGCTTGAGGACCTGATGGCCCAGGCCGTCGCGGGGCGCCGGGTGCCCGAGGCCGAGGCGGCGCTCGACCGTATGGGCGCCCTGCCGCCCGACGCACCCTGGGCGGCCGTGGTGGCTGAGCACATGGCGCTGCACGAGGCGCTCATCCTGGCAGTTGGCAGCCCCCGCCTGGAACGCCTCTACGGTGCGCTCGCCGCCGAGAGCCGCCTCGGCCTGGTCCGGCTCCGCGACGTCTACCCGGACAGGGACGAGCTGGTCAGCGAGCATCGCGACCTCCTGGAGACCATCGCGCACGGACCCATGGACGCGGCCAGGCGGGCCGTCAGGGACCATCTGCACTGGCGCGAATCGTGACCGCCACATCGCCTGGTGAGTGGCGGGTTCCGGTCAGGAGCCGGCTGTCGAAACCGGCGTGAACGAGCGCCTCGTAGGCGGCACGCACGACCTCCGGAACCTCCTGGGCGATGGAGAACCCGCGCTCGGGATACACGATGACGCGCTGCATGTCGCCGACGAGCATGTCGATGACGAGCTTCTCGTCGCTGATGGTCGTGACATAGTCGTCGAGTGCCAACGGCGCTGAGGCGCACACGACCTCGACTTCGGGCCACAGCTTGCGAGCGGTGGCGAACGAGCGGCGCTCCATGTACGGCTTGGAGATGAGCAGCACCGACTGAGGGTGGATCCCGGCGGAGGCCAGCACCTTACGCGACAGAGTGATGTTCTCCCCGGTGTTGGTGGCGCTCGGCTCCAGCAGGATCACGTCGTCCGGGACGCCGAGTCGCAGGGCGTGCTCGCGAAAGTGCACCGCCTCCCCACGAGGGAACCAGGCGAGGGTGCCTGGGCTGTTGCCGCCGGTGAAGACCAGACGGGGGAACATGCCCTCGTGATACAGCTGGGCGGAGAACGTGGCGACGCCGAGGTCGTGGCTGCCCAGGCCGATCGCCACATCGCAGGGCCGCGGCGAATGGCGCATCTGGTGGTAGTCCCAGATCAGCTTCGCCTGCTGCCGGTGTTCTTCGGTGATGGCCTGCTGGTTGTCGGTCTGGTTGTCGGTCACGGTCGCTCCCCGGTCACCGTCGCGGAGGCGTGAGAACCTCCGGCGTCGTCCGCCGGAGGTTCTCGATGCCGCGCGGCGGTCGTGCTCAGGACGTCGATATCTCGCGGGTGGCCAGGGGGGTACAGCGCGCGTTCACACACTCTCCCGTGACCAGGTCGAAGGTGAAGTTGTGACCGAGACAGTAGACCTTGCCGTCCTCGATGATGGCGCTGATGGACAGGTCCTCGCCCGCGTGCGGGCAGTACCTGCCGATCTCGAACGTCCGGCCGCCATCGGTGACGGTGATGCGCTCGGTCTCGTCTCTGCCGGTCTCGTATTCCTCGACGGCCTGCAGGGCCGGCGCGTTGGCGTGCTTGAGCAGTCCGGCCAGGTAGCCGTTGTACACGTCGGGGTCGCGGTCCAGGCGAAGCCGCAGGGAAAGCAGCAGGTCCTCCCACGCGACGTCGCCGGTCAGGATGGGCTCGACCCAGCGCCCCTGCACGATGATCGTGTAGCCGGGCTTTTCGGTGGTCGCGGGGCCGATGGCCAGGCCGTCCGCGTTCATCCGGACGTCCCAGACGCCGCCGTTCGGCCCCGTGATCTCGAACCGGACCGTCATGTCGATCTGCTCGAGGAAGTAGCTGCTGAGCGTGCCCAACCGGACGAAGTGGTTGACGAAGCGCTCGGGGAAGTCGGGGCCCGGCTCCGGGTACGTGACCCCGATCTTCTCGATGATTTCGGCCCGGTGCTCCGCGTAGTTCTGGATGTACTCCTCGACTTCCTCGGTGAAGTCGAACTCCGCCGACACGGGGTCCCGTACCACGTCGCCGGTCTCCAGATCGATCCGGTCGCCTGGCCTCAATGTCTCCCAGGCTTGTCCGGGCAGGTGCTCGCTCAGCCAGCTCTTGGCGGCTTCCGGGTGGACGAAGGCCCCGTGCTCGGTGTCCAGCACCCAGTTTATGTCGCGCAGTTCCGGGTCGAGGAAGCAGGGCGGGCCGGCGAAGGGGACGGCCAGTTCCGGCGCCGTGGCGCGTATCAGACGTTGAACGGCGCGCAGCTTGGAGATCCGCTTCTCCATGGCGATGCGCCGCTGCTCCTCCATGGGGTACGAGTAACACATCGGATGCCAGGTCGCCGACGACGCCTGCACGGCCATGACGTCGAGCCGACCGCCTGCCAGATGCTTGGCGCGGCGGGTCTGCGAAGCGATCAATTTGGCGTCGTTGCAGTTCAACACCGACCTGCCCTCGGCCACGATGAGGAACGCCGAATCGTGGTACATCGGGGACAGCTGAGGGATGGTCGTGATCCAGGAATCACCGTTGTCCAGCGGAAACGGCTCCCACGAGTTGATTTCGATGATCTTTTTGACGCCGCACTCGCGAATGCGGTCGGCGAATGTGTTCGATGGATATGCGGGGATCAATACCGTGGTTTCGTCGCTGAGCCGTTCGAGAAACCAGGAGTCCATATGGTCGAGATGTTCATGTGAGATCGCCACGTAGGTCGCCGAGGTCAGGCTCGTGATATCGAGGTGATCGTTACGCGGGAACTGGAACCATGACCCCAGATAGGCTCCGTACGGGCTCATCCAGGGGTCGCACACCAAGGTGAACGCAGAGCTTTCGATGGCCAGCCCGGCGTGGCCGATGGAGGTAAGGGTTGCCATGGCCTTGTTCTTCCTCACCCGGGCATGCCGCAGTGGCGGGAAGGCGCATGCCCGCTAGGTCATCGGATGGTTACTCCTCGAAGTCAATCATGCGAGGTGAGCGGCCAGGATGGTGTTTTCGATCCTCAAACTAAGACTTCCGTAAAGAACCACGAAGTCGGGGCAGGCGAGGGGAGTCGGTATCGAAACAATGGCGAAAAATTCTGTGGTGTGCGGGTTATTAGATGTATAGACGGGAGTTATCAGGCGATTGACGGCCTCGACGGGAAACGGCCACGGTATGACGCCTCGCCCTGTCTGCCCGCACCGGGAGCGTCATGTCGTCGGCGGCGGTGGGGCCGGCGGCCCGCTCCTCCGGGCACAGCTCGACCCGGCGAGCGCGTCCGCGTTCTTACACTCCCCTTGCACAGGGCGCTCAGATGTAGTCACAATCCGCCCATGCACGGCAACACAGTGCCGGAGTCCCTGCCGGAGTCCCTAACGGAGTCCATGCCTGAGTCCATGCCTGAGTCCTACGTGTACGTCACGGAAGAGGGCGTGGCCCGTCACTATGCCGACGGCAGCGTCGAGGCCCTCGCGTGGGAGGACGTCGTCGAGGTGCGCGTCGGCGGTCTCTCTGACCGAAATGCCGACCGGAATGCCGACCGGAATGCCGACCGGAACGCTGATCAGCAGGTTGGCCGACGGGCCGATGAGTCCATCGACCAGCATGCCGACCGGAACGCTGATCAACAGGCTGGCCGACGGGCCGATGAGTCCATCGACCAGCACGCCGACCGGCACCTCGACGAGCACGCCGACGTTCTGATCGTCCTGCTCGACCGTGACGGCGAGGGATGTGTGGTTCCCCGTTCGGCGACGGACGCGACCTTCCTGGCTCGGTTGAGATACCTGCCCAACTTCGATCTCGGCCGGCTCAGCTCGGCGGTCGAGGCGGCTGACGACGGATATGTCGTCGTCTGGCGCAGCCCCGATCCCCCTTCGCCGCTTCCGGACTTCGATTACGACTGAGCCCAGGTGGCCGGCCCGTGGTCAAGTGCCGACGCCGGCGTCCTCCCGTGGTCGTCAATTGACGGCCGAGGTGACGTTGAGCCCGCCGTTGTCGGAGAAGTAGCGGTCCAGGGTGTCGTTCCGCATCGCCTCGGCCAGCAGGGCACCTTCGCGGGCGTCGAGCCGGACGATGCTCGCTCCCTTGACCATGTCGGTCCCCTCGAAGGGAATGGTGGCGGAGAGTATGTCGCTGCCTCTGACGCCGCGCAGTTCGAACGCCAGGGTTCGAAGCGTGCTGATGGTGACGTCGGAGTCCACGGTCACCGACGTGGTCAGCGCCTGCAGGAACGCGTCGAGCGCTAAGGGATCGGTCAGGGTGCCCTTGCTGACGGCCTTCTGCGTCATCGCCCGGAGGAAGGCCTGCTGGCGCTTGATGCGGTCGAAGTCCCCGCCGGGCAGGCCGTAGCGCTGCCGTACGAACAGCAGGGCCCGTTCGCCGTCGAGGCTGGTGTTCCCCTGCCGCCAGGTGATCTTGTTGGCCGAGTCGTACGAGTCCCGTGACACGTAGACCTCGACGCCTCCGAGGGCCTTGGTCATCGCGACGAAGCCGGTGAAATCGAGCGCCGCGAAATGGTCGATCCGCACGCCGACGAGCTTCTCGATCGTCGAGATGAGCAGGCGGGGACCACCGTAGGCGTACGCGGCGTTGATCTTGTCCTTGCCGTGGCCCGGAATCGTGACGTAGGAGTCGCGCGGGATGCTGATCAGGAAGACCCGCTCCCTGTTCGCGGGAATGTGCGCGATCATGATGCTGTCGGACCTCTGGTATCCGCTTTCGCCGGGACGTCGGTCGGCCCCCACGATCAGCCAGTTCTGCGCCGGCCCGACCGTCTTGGCCGGCCGATCCGGCTCCGCGGGGAAGACGTCCTGAACGCGCTGGATGTTGCTGTCGTAGACGTACTGGCGCTGCATCACCAGTGCGAACAGCGCCGCGAGCGGCAGCAGCACCACGAGAGAGACGATGATCAGTACTCTGCGCCGGCGCGATGTCGGCGGTCGCGGGTCCGTGGGGATCGGGAGTTCTGGCGAAGTCGTCACGGGGGGTCCAATGCGTTGGGTCCGTTTCTGTCAAGAAAATACCCATAAGATCCGTTAGTCGTAAGGGTCGGGTCCGGATCGGCGGATCGGTGGACCAGTGGATCGGCGGATCGGTGGATCAGGGACCGCGGCCGTGGTCGTTCCCGGGCCGTCGCCGAGTACCGGCCGAGCGCACGTCCGATGGCGGATCGCAACTTCCGTCACCCGAATCACAAACACGGCATTTCGCCCTTAAGTGGATATACGCCACTAAAAAGGATGAATCCTAGCTAATGCGTCCATTTGCCGTAAATGGATGGCGTCCATCGTGAAGTGCTTCCCCGCGTCTGGCAACAGATATGGCCACATGTGGCCGCAAAGATGAACTTCGCCCTAATCTCCGGTATCACTAGGAACGCTCCAATGCGTGAATTTTGTGGGTCTTGGTGAACCGATCGTGTCGCTGCGCGTCTTCATAAAGATCGACTGAGAGGGATCCGGCGAGGGCCGAGGGGCGAGGACGTATGGGCGTTGCCGTTGATGATGCTGTGCTCGCGTGGGGGGCGAGCAGAGCCGACTGGCCACGGCGATACATTCGCCGGATGGTGGCGGGTGATGCCGCCGGCGGTGGGGTGGCGATCTCCGGCGTCCTGGCGGTCCGGGCCCTCATCGGAGAACTCGAGGCGTTGGAAGGTGTTCTCGCGGCCTCTCTCGTCGCTACCTGGCCGCTCGTCATCGCCCTGATAGGCGGGCATGACATGCGCAATATCGGAGACGGCGCCGAGGAGTATCGCAAGGTCTTCCACGCCGCGGGGATTCTCGCCTCGGTCGTGGCGATCTCCGCGTACCTCACTCGCACCCCGATAGCGCGCAGCTATGTGATGATCGCCATCCCGCTCGCCGGCGTGATCTGTTTCATGTGGCGGTACCGCCTCCGCAAGCGGCTCCACCAACGGCGCCGCGAAGGGGAATGCCTCAGCCGCGTCGTCGTGGTCGGCCACTGGGGCGCGGTGCTCGAACTGCACGGGCAACTGAACCGCGAACGCCATCACGGTCTGCGGATCGTCGCGGCCTGCGTTCCGCGACGGCAGCACATGGACCTGTCCGCCCAGTTCGAGGGGTTACCGGTGCTGGGTGACTTCACCAACGTCGCCGAGGTCGCGCGGAAAGTGCGGGCGGACACGGTCGCGGTCCTGTCCTGTCCCGAACTCGACGGTACGGCGCTGCGTCGCCTGGCCTGGCAGTTGGAGGAGACCGGCATCGACCTCTACGTCGCCTCGGCGTTGATGGAGGTCGCCGGGCCCCGTATCCGCATCCGGCCGGTCGCCGGGCTGCCGCTGCTCCACGTGGCGCACCCCGACCTGAGAGGAGTGCGGCAGGTCGTGAAGAGCATCTTCGACCGTGTCGTCGCGGCGGTGATGCTGCTCGTTCTGCTGCCGGTCATGTTGGTGATCAGTTTGGTGATCATCGGCGACAGCAGGGGGTCGGTCCTTTTCCGGCAGAGGCGGGTAGGCAAGGGCGGCGAGGAGTTCACCGTCTTCAAGTTCCGGACCATGGTGCCGGACGCCGAGGCGATGAAGGGGGAACTGCTGAGACGCAACGAGGGCAACGGCGTGCTCTTCAAACTGAGAAAGGACCCGCGGATCACGCCGGTGGGTGCCTGGCTGCGCAGGTACTCCCTGGACGAGCTCGCGCAGCTGATCAATGTGCTGCGCGGCGAGATGTCCCTCGTGGGGCCCCGGCCGCCCCTGCCCGACGAGGTGGCGCAGTACGGCGACGACGTGCGGCGGCGACTGCTGGTCAAGCCGGGGATGACGGGGCTCTGGCAGGTGAGCGGCCGGTCCGATCTGTCCTGGGAAGAGTCGGTACGGCTGGACCTGCGATATGTGGAGAACTGGTCGCTCGTCATGGACCTCCAGATCCTCTGGAAGACATGGTCTGCGGTCATCAGCGGACAAGGGGCCTACTAGGGTGAAGGCGCTCGTTCTCGCGGGTGGGTCCGGCACGCGCCTGCGGCCCATCACGCACACCTCGGCCAAGCAGCTCCTGCCGGTGGCCAACAAACCGGTGCTCTTCTACGGACTCGAGGCGATCGCGGCGGCGGGTATCCGCGACGTCGGCATCGTGGTCGGGGAAACCCACATGGAGATCGAGGCAGCCGTCGGCGACGGCTCCGATCTCGGGCTCGACGTGACCTACCTGCGCCAGGAGGCGCCGCTCGGTCTCGCCCATGCCGTGCTGATCGCATCCGACTACCTCGCCGACGACGACTTCGTCATGTACCTGGGGGACAACTTCGTGGTCGGCGGGATCATCCCCCTCGTCGACCGTTTCAAGGCCGAACGGCCCGCCGCTCAGATCATGCTCACCCAGGTTCCCGACCCGCGGAGTTTCGGGGTCGCCGAACTGGATGCCCGGGGTCGCGTGGTGCGCCTTGAGGAGAAACCCGAGTCGCCGAAGAGTGATCTGGCTCTGGTCGGCGTCTACCTCTTCACGGCGGCGGTGCATGAGGCCGTGGCGGAGCTCAAGCCGTCCGGGCGGGGCGAGCTGGAGATCACCGATGCCATCCAGTGGCTGATCGACGCGGGCCATCGGGTGGAGTCGACGGTGATCTCCGGATATTGGAAGGACACCGGGAACGTCGACGACATGCTGGAGGTCAACCGCCTCGTCCTGGAGTCGCTGGAGCCGGCCGTGCACGGGCGGGTCGAGGGGAACAGCGAGCTGATCGGGCGGGTCGTGATCGAGAAGGGCGCCGTCGTTCGCGACTCGCGGATCGTCGGACCGGCGCTCATCGGCGCCGGGACCCGGGTGAGCGACTCCTACGTCGGTCCGTTCACCTCCATCGACACCGACTGCGTCATCGCGGACAGCGAGATCGAGTACTCCATCGTGCTGTCCCGCTCCTCGATCACCGGCGTCCGCCGGGTAGAGGCGTCCCTCATCGGCAAGGACGTCGAGGTCACCCCCGCGCCCAACACTCCCCGCGCCCACCGGCTGGTGCTCGGCGATCACAGTAAGGTGCAGATTTCATCGTGAGGATCCTCGTCACCGGGGGAGCCGGCTTCATCGGCTCGTACTATGTCCGAACCCTTGTGTCCGGTGGTTATCCGGCCTTCGCGGGGGCGCGGGTCACCGTGCTGGACAGGCTGACATATGCCGGCAACCCGGCCAATCTGGAACCGGTCTCCGACGGATACGAGTTCGTCCACGGGGACATCTGTGACGCCGAACTGCTCGCCGAGGTCGTTCCGGGTCACGACGTCGTCGTCAACTTCGCGGCCGAATCGCACGTGGACCGGTCGATCGACGGCGCGGCCGCGTTCGTGCGGACCAATGTGCTCGGCACGCAGACCCTCATGCAGGCCTGCCTGGACGCGGGTGTGTCCAAGGTCGTCCAGGTGTCGACGGACGAGGTCTACGGGTCGATCGAGTCCGGATCCTGGGACGAGGAGGCGCCGCTGCGTCCGCGCTCGCCGTACTCCGCCTCGAAGGCGGGGGCCGACCTGGTCGCGCAGGCGTACGGCGTCACGCACGGGCTGCCGGTGTCGATCACCCGCTGCGGGAACAACTACGGCCCCCACCAGTTCCCCGAGAAGCTCGTCCCGCTGTTCATCACCAGGCTCATGGAGGGACGCAAGGTCCCCCTCTACGGCGACGGCGGCAACATCCGGGACTGGGTCCACGTCAGCGACCACTGCTCGGGCATCCAGCTCGTCGTGGAGCGCGGGGCGCCCGGCGAGATCTACCACATCGCCGGGACCGCGGAACTGACGAACAAGGAGCTCACCGGACGGTTGCTGGAGGCCTTCGGCTGTGGTTGGGACATGGTCGCGTACGTGGAGGACCGTAAGGGCCACGACCGGCGTTACTCGCTGAACGACGCCAAGCTCCGCGGCCTCGGCTACCGCCCCTCGATCGGCTTCGGCGACGGGCTCAAGCACACGATCGCCTGGTATGTCGAGAACCGGGAGTGGTGGTCGCCCCTCCTCGGGGCGCGCTGATGCGGTGGTTGATCACGGGCGGCGGCGGGATGCTCGCCGCCGACCTCGTACGGCGTCTCGGCGGTGACGCGCTCGCGCTGGGCCGGGCCGACCTGGACATCCGCGATGATGTAGCCGTTTGGCGGTGTTTCCTGGCATATCGCCCGGATGTCGTGGTGAACTGCGCGGCCTGGACGGCCGTGGACGCCGCCGAGTCCCGCGAGGACGAGGCACTCGCCGTCAACGGCCACGCGGTCCAGCCGCTCGCCGCCTACGCCGCGAAGCTCGGCGCCCGGTTCGTGCAGCTCTCCACTGACTACGTCTTCTCGGGAGTGTCCTCCCACCCGTTCGAGGAGGACGCGCCGACCGCGCCGATCAACGCCTACGGCCGGACCAAGCTCGCGGGAGAGTGGGCGGCGCTCGAACACGGGGGATACGTGGTCCGCACGGCGTGGCTGTACGGCGCCGCGGGCCCGAACTTCGTCCGCACGATGATCCGGCTGGCCGGCGAGCACCGGACGGTCGATGTCGTGGACGACCAGCGCGGCCAGCCGACCTGGACGGCCGACCTGGCGGAGCAGCTCGTACGGCTGGCGCGCTCCCGGGCCGAGCCGGGTGTCTACCACGGCACCAGCTCCGGCGAGACGACCTGGTACGGCCTCGCCCGTGAGGTCTTCACCCTGCTCGGCGCCGACCCGGACCGGGTCCGGCCCACCTCCAGCGCCACCCTCAGGAGGCCCGCCGCCCGTCCCGCGTACAGCGTCCTGGGCCACGCGAGATGGGAGAAGGAGGGGCTGTCGCCGATCCGCGACTGGCGAGAGGCGCTCCACGCGGCCTGGCCGCGGATCAGCGCGGTGACTTAGCCTCGTCGCTCGTGTCGATCACCACGCGGAGATCGTCGAGCTCTCGCTCGGAGATGTTCCTCTCATAGGAGAGCAGGGCGTCGCGATCGAAGACGCCGGTGTCGGCGTCATCGTCCTCGGCCGGATTCTCGACCGGATTCTCGACCAGGCCCTCGACCGGGTCCTTGACCTGGTCCTGCGCGGTCCGGGGCGGCTGAGATCGCCCGGCAGACCGGGCCTCATCCGCGTCCTTCGCGGGCCGGCCCGGCTGGGACCGCTCGGCCGACGTGAAGCGCCGCCGGCGTTTGCGCTGGCCCGTGGCGGTCGCGCGGTGCACCCGGGTGACGGGATTGGTCGCGCGCAGGAACGCGATCACGATCGCGATGAGCACGCCGAGCGCCAGCCCGATCGCGACGTTCTTCGGCAGCTTGCTCGAGCTGATCCGCTGCGGGTTGGCCTGGTCGACGAAGCGTGTTCCGCTGTTGTAGGTGGCCAGGTCGATCTGGGCGTCGCTCTCCTTGAGCTGGAGTTGCGCGAGGACCTCGGCAAGAGAGGTCGCCAGCGCGCTCCCCGCGGGAGTCGCCTTGAGGTTGGTGCGGACCTGGGCCTGGGTGGCTTTGATGCTCTTGAGCAGCTTGGCCTGGTCGGCTTCGGCGGCGGCGGCGGTGAGTTCCTGGTACGCCTCGACGATGGCGTTGGCGATGTTCGCGGCCTCCCGGTCGGTTCTCGCGCTGGCCTGCACCTCGATGATGCCGCCGCTGGACCCGGGAGAGGCCTGCACCGAGTCGCGCAGATCTTCTAGATCGATCTTGTATGACTGCTTGGTCATGAGGATCTGCTGTCCGCGGGTGAGCACTTTCTCGGACTCAGCGAACACCGCGCGTTGCGCCGTGTAGGCGATGTAGCTGCTGTCCGAGGAGACACCCTGGCGGAGGAACGTGGTGCTTCGCGGGTCGGTGACGGCGAAGCGGGCGACGGCGTCGACCTGGTTGAAGACCAGGACGCTTGCTTCCGCCGCGAGCAGTCCGGACATGATGATGAGCAGAAGCGAGGACCAGCGGTAGCGCCACACTGCTTCGAGCAGCCCGACCTCGGGCACCGTGTCCTGAGTCTCGTCGGTTGCCACCGTCGTGTTCCTCCCGTTTTCTGTTCTGCCGTCAGTCTAAACAGCGATCAAGGGCACCCCAAGGGCGCGCACGATGCCGCTGTGGTAGCGAGCGGGGTCGAATCGCTCCCGCGCGCTCTTCTGCCCGGCGCGGGCCAGGGCGCAGGCGTGCGGCCAGTCGTCGAGGAGCGCTTCGATCGCGTCGGCGAGCACCTCGGGTTCCCCCGGCGGGACCAGCACCCCGGTCTCGTCGTTCCGGATGATCTCTCTGAGGCCCTGTGCCTCACTGGCCACCACCGGCCGCCCCGCCAGCATTCCCTCGACCGCGACGTTGCCGAACGGCTCCTCCCGTGAGGGCACCAGCACGATGTCGGCGTCGGCGAGGAAAGGGGTGATCGGGTCCTGGAATCCGGCGAAGACCACTTCCTCGCCGGCGAGACCCCGTAGCTCCTCCTCGAACCACTCGTAGCCCGGGAATACGGCGCCCACGAGCGTGAGCGTCACCCGCCGTCCCCGCTCGCGCAGCAGTGCGGCGGCCCGGACGGCCACGTCGCTGCCCTTTCGCGGGGACAGCCTGCCGACGACCGCCAGCCTGCCCTCCGGAACGTCCCGCGGAAGCGTCGCGTCGCCTCGGTCGGGGACGCCGTTGTAGATCACGGTCACCCGGTCGGGGCGGACTCCTGCCCCGGTCAGGGTCCGCAGGCAGGCCTCGCTGTTGGCCACCACATGGTGGGCGAGCCGTACCGGCGCGGTGAGAAGGCGCTGGAGCAGCGGCGAGATGTTCTGTTCCGCCTCGTGCGCGTGGCAGACCACATGAACCCGGGCCAGGCGCCCGGCCACGATCCACAGTGGAATCGTGATCGTGCTGACGTAGAGAGCCGTCGGCCGGGCCCGCCGGAGCAGGGCGACCATTCGCGGCAGGGTGCTGAGCGTCTGCCGGCCGAGTGTCAGCAGGCCGAGAGGGGACAGCAGCGACTTACGGAGCACCGGCGTCGGCATGATCACTATCTCGCTGCCCGTCTCGCGCAGGCGATCGCACAGCGGCCCCTCCGCGGGCAGCACGACCGTGACCTCGGCCACCTCGCTCAGCGCCCGTACGGATTCGACCAGCATCCGGTCCGAACCATAGAGATCCGGTGACGGATGGGTGACGACTACTCGCTCCACACTCAAGTGGTCCTCCTGTTTTCGATATTATTGCCGGAATTCGCCGCAATGCTAATTATCGGAGGCTTCGGCAATGTTAAGCAGGCAGTTCACGCGCGGGGGAGTCGAGTGCGCATTGCGATGATCGGCACGAGGGGTGTTCCGGCTCGTTACGGCGGTTTCGAAACGGCCGTCGAGGAAATCGGATCCCGACTCGTCGCCGCGGGGCACCAGGTCCGGGTGTACTGCCGTGGCGCGGCGGACCGGCAGGACGAGCACAAGGGCATGCGCCTGGTTCACCTGCCGGCCCTGCGGCACAAGGTGCTGGAGACGCTGAGCCATACCGCGCTGTCGGTCGGGCACCTGCTGGCCCATCGGACCGACGTCGCCCTCGTTTTCAACGCAGCCAACTCCCCGCTGTTGCCCCTCATCCGCGCCGCTCGCATCCCCGTCGCCACCCATGTCGACGGGCTGGAGTGGAAGCGGGACAAGTGGAGCGGCGTGGGGCGGCGCTACTACCTGGCCGCGGAACGCCTCTCCGTGCGCTGGTCCCACGCGATCATCGCAGACGCGCGCGCTATTCAAGACTATTATCGAAAACGTTATGAAATCGGAAGTGTGCTGATTTCATACGGTGCCCCAATCCAGGATGGTCCGAATTCGGACTTACTGGCGCAGGCGGGATACGAGCCCGGACGCTTCCATTTGGTCGTCGCGCGCTTCGAGCCGGAGAACCACGTGGCGGAGATCGTCGAGGGCTATGCCCGGAGCCGGGCCGAATATCCGCTGGTCGTGGTCGGATCCGCACCCTACGCGGCGGAGTACACCGAGCGGGTCCGCCGGATCGTCGGCGCGGACCCGCGGATCCGCCTCGTCGGAGGGGTCTGGGATCAGGAACTGCTGGACGCGATGTACGCCGGCTGCGCATCCTATCTGCACGGGCACTCGGTAGGCGGCACCAACCCCTCGCTGCTGAGAGCGATGGGCGCGGGTGCCCCGGTGATCGCCTATGACGTGGTGTTCAACCGCGAGGTACTGGCCGAAACCGGGGCGTTCTTCAGCGACGAGGCCTCGCTGGCCGAGACGCTGGAGGCGGCGGAGAAGCGGCGTGACCAGGAGGCCGCCCGTGGCGCGGCGGCTCGGGAACGCGCCCGCACCGCCTATCGCTGGGACGACGTCGCGGCCCGGTACGAACGGCTGTGCCACGATCTCGCCGCCGGACGAGCCCCGGTCGAGGAGTGACGGGTGCCAGGTCTTCGGGGGCGGGTGCGCGGGATCGTCGCCTCAGCCGGTGGGTCCGTGCTCGCTCAGGTGGTGGCCGCGCTCAGCAGCCTGCTGCTGCAGCTCGTCGCCGCCAGAGAGCTCGGCTCGGCCGGCTTCGCCGCGCTCACGCTGCTGATCGCCACGCTGACGGTGATCACCACGCTGCACACGGCCTGGGTCGGCGACTCGCTCACCGTGCTGGACCGCTTCGACCCTCGCGTCCGGGCCGCGCTCGCCGCCTCACTGGTGGCGACTCTCGGCCTCGGCGCCGTCGTGGGCGGGATCCTGACGATCACGCTGGACGCGGCCGGTCCGCCGGGTGCTCTGCTCTTCGGCGTGCTCGTCGTCATCTGGCTGCTCGAGGACACCCTGCGCCGGATCCTCGCCGCCCGGCTGGAGTTCGGCCGGCTCGCCGCGAACGCGGTCGTGGACTTCTCCGTCGTCTTCGCGACGCTGGGCGCGTTCTGGCTCGCGGGCGAACTGCGCCTGGAGACGATGCTCCTCGCCATGTGCGCGGGCTCCCTGGCCGGGGTCGGGCAGGCGGTCATCGGCCTGCCCCGTGAGGAGCTCGCCTGGCCCGGCCTGCGGGAAGCCGATCTGCGGCGGCTTGTCACGTTCGCCACCTGGCGGGCGGCCCAGGCCGGGTTACGCCCGTTGACGCTGATGCTGACCCGGGTCGCCATCGCGGCCATGGTCTCCAGCGCGGCCCTCGCCGCCGCCGAAGGCGCCCGCCTGCTGCTCGCCCCGGCGCTCACGCTGGTCAACGGGGTCGGCGCGTTCCTGCTGCCCCGGATGGTACGGCTCCGCGAGAGCGGCCAACCGCTGCGGCCCCGCCTGGCGCTGGCCGCTTCCCTCGTGCTCACCGCGGTCACCGCGGTCACCGGTGTGATCGCGGTTCTGCTCGCGAAACCGCTGGAGCCGTTCGTGACGGGAGGGAACTTCCCGCTTGAACCGATCACCGTGGCCGGGTGGGCGGCCTATTCGGTGAGCATAGCGGCGACCCTTCCGATCAGCATGCTCGCCACCGCCTACCGCCACTCGAGGCTGGTGTTCGCGGTCCGGTTGGCCGAGTCGGTGGTGGGCGTCGTCGCTCTTCTTCTGCTGCTGGGGGCGCGGCCGGACCTGGTCGATCTCGCCCCCTTCTGTATTGGCATGGGGGGTGTCGTGACATCGGTGATTCTCATCGTGCGGTTGCGCGCCAAGGGAAATCACGAGTCCGCCCCGTCGGTGGAGAGGATGAGCCATGTGGCGCCGACTGATCATTAGTGCCGTCCTGCTGGCGGGGGTGACGGTGGCGGGGCCGGCGGACGCCCGGGCGCGGGAACCGGCGCCCCAGCCGTCCACGCTCCCCAGCTCGCTCTGGAAACGTGCCTTCGCCTTCGACGACAAGCGGATCGACGAATCCAGCGGGCTGTTCGCCAGTAACGGTCACCCCGGCGTGATCTGGACGTTCAACGACAAGAAGGGCCCGGTGCGGCTGTACGCGGTGGGTCCGGACGGCAAGACCCAGGCAGTGGTGACCCTGGACGGGCACGAGGGCGTCGATCCCGAGGCCATGGGCGGCGCGGTCGGGCTGGACGGCACGAACTACCTGTACGTCGGGGACATCGGCGGGAACCCGGCCCCTCGTCCCGACGGCATCGTCGTCTATCAACTGGTCGAGCCGGCCAAACTGGCCGACGCGTCGGTCGAGGCGACCGCCTACAAGCTGACCTATCCGGACGGGCTGCACGACGCGGAGACGCTGCTGGTCGATCCGCGTACCCGGGAGCTCTACGTGGTGACCAAGGGTCCGCAGGGGGGAAACATCTATCGGGCCCCCGCCGATCTCTCCGAGACCCGGCCCAACATGCTGACCTGGGTGCGTGAGCTGCCGTACGTGATCAGTGACGGGCTGATCGCGCCGAACGGCGACATGATCCTCCGCAGTTACAACAAGGTCCGGATCTGGAAGGGCGTGGAGGGCGCCCTGACGTCGGTCCTGGACATTCCGCAGCAGGAGCAGGGGGAGGGGATCGCGATCACTCCGGACGGCAAGTCTTTGCTGATCTCCAGCGAGGGCCCGTTGTCACCGGTGTGGCGGATGGACCTGCCGGCCGAACTGGGCGTGCACGAGCCGGCCCCGCCGGACGACACGGCCGTCTCGGCTCTTGAGGAAGAGATCGCCGGGATGCCGCTCTGGCTGTGGGGAGCGGGGGGCGGCGTCGTCGCACTCCTCCTCGCGGCAGGGCTCGTCGTCGTGATGCGCAGGGAAAGCCGTGCGTGGTGACGTGCGCGGCGGCAGGGCCATGTCTGCCCCCATGTCTGACCCCATGTCTGACCGGTACCTGGCCTATCCTCCGGGCCGCGGGAATGTGTGGATCCCCACCCGCGACGGGCGGTCGGCCAGTGCCGGCCTGTCGTTGCTGACATTCTCCAAACCGGTGCCGCTGGCGCTGCAGTTCATGCTGTTCGCCGTCACCCGGGTGGCCGGCCCGTGGGTGTTGCCGGGACGCCGCAGACAGTGGCGTCCGCCGGTGGCGGAGGACGCCTGGGCGGCGATCAGCGAGCAGGTCGCGGAAGTCGCCGGACCCGTGGACGGCATGGCGGGCTATATTCGCCCGCAGGCGTCCCGGGCCGGCGGGGCGGCGTTGCTCCTCCTCCGCGCCGGACGCCCGGTCGGGTTTCTCAAGGTGCGGGAGGCCCCCGTGGAACTCGCGAGGGAGGCGGCGGCGCTGGCGGCCTTCGCCACTGATGGCGCCACTGGCGGCGACACCGACCGAGCCACGGGCGGCGCCACTGGCGGCGACATCGGATTCCGCGTGCCCGAGGTGCTGGGCACCGGATCCGCCGAAGGGTTCCACTGGCTCCTGTTGTCGCCGATGGAACCGGTGCCGGCCCGCCCGGCGCGGAACATCGCGGTGGCTCGGTTGAGCGAGCTGATCAGCGCTCGCCTGGCGGAACGGCTGGTCCGGCCCGCAGGCGTCCCCGCGCACTGGAGGCCGATGCACGGCGACCTCACCCCGTGGAACCTCCGGCTCACCCGGACTCCGGTGCCCTGGCTGATCGATTGGGAGGACGCCGGATACGCTCCGCCACATGCCGACGAGACCTACTTCGCGGCTACTCGCCGCGCCGTGTACGGAGGCCCGCCGCCCGCCCGCGTGTACGGCGAGGCCGCGGCCTACTGGCTCGACCGGGTGCGCCGCCGTACGGCCGATGACGCGGAACTGACCCGGCGGCTCCTGGAGATTCTGGAGACGATGGCTGGTCAGGCCGGTTAGGGAGCGGCCCAGTCGGGGAACGAGCGGCCGAGCAGCTTCTCCAGGGCGGCGTTGTGCGGGGCGAAGTGCTCGACCAGGCGGCGTCTGGTCGATGCGGAGAGTTCCGCCTTCGGGGCGGGGTTCCACACCTTCCCGGCATCGGGCAGGGGGGCGTGCGGCAGGCCGAGAAAGTCCGCCACCTCGTCGCAGGCGCGCTGTTGGTCGCGGTAGAACTCCTCGCTGCCGATCACGTGGAACCGGTCGGCGGGGAAGTGCTCAAACCAGCGCCGTAGTGCCACGTCATATTCGCTCTGCGCCACATAGGACTGCTGCTCATGCGCGTAGCTGCGGTAGGTCGGATCGCTGATGAGGCGTCGCTCCTCACCCGCGGTCCGCTCGGCCTCCATCGCCAGCGCCTCTTCGAACGGCAGATTCTCCACGCCGGACCGTACCCGTTCCCGGTAGTGCGAGAAGGTGCGCTCCACCGGGTCGCGCAGGATCAACAGGATGCGAGCACCGGGAACATCCTGGCGGGCGCGCCGCGCCGCGAGCGGGTGGTGCAGGTAATAAGGCGAACCCTCACCTGCCAGCACCGGCCCCCCGGCCCGCCGAGCCGCGCGCGAGCGGGCCGTCCTGCTGGGCAGGTGCGACCGGTACCAACGCAGACCACGCTCGTAGTTGCTGTCGAAAAAGTGCACGCCTTTGGTGTGGTTGGCCTTGGGAAGCAGGCCGGCCGCGGGGAAGAGAGGGATGATCCTCGGGTGTTCGAGCAGTGCGTAGTACAACGAGGTCGATCCGCCGCGCTTGGCGCCGATGAGCAGGAAATCAGGGTCGGGCCTCGCCGAGGCCGTCGCCATTCCGTACGCTCTGAACAAGCCGCGTCCCATATTGAGGATCGGCTCCGGTAAGCGCTCCCTTATGCTCATATGTCACCTTCTCCTTGTACCTGATCACTTAGTGTGTAGAATCCTATCTATTCAGGTGCTTGCTGAGAGGGTTGCGTTATAAAGCGAGGAGAGTCTGCGTGATCAAGGCTCGCCGTCGCGGTGAATATCGCCTCTGGTGGCCCGTTCTGGTGCCGATCGCTCTCATCCTCGCCAGCGAGTACAAACTACGTTCCCGGCCGGCGAACCAGTCGATCAGCGGCGGCGTGGACGCGACGATCCTCCTGGAGATCGGGATCTACGGGGTGGTCGCCCTCTACCTGTACCGCCGGTTCGGGATCACGGCTCCGCACCGACGGGCCTCCTCGATCCGGTTGCTCGCGTGGGCGTTCGCCGCGTACTCCATGTTGAGCGTGCTCTGGACGCCTTTTCCCGCCTTCGCCGTGGTGCGCGGCATCCAGCTTCTGATCATCGCCGCGGTCTGCCAGGTGATGATCAGCCGAGCGGAGCGGGCGGACCTGTGGCGGCTGGCGCACGCGTTCATCGTGCTCGTTCTGATCTCCGTGGCCATCGGCGTCGCCATGCCGTTCCCTCGCACGCCGCTGACCGAGAACCGGTTCAACTGGCTCTACGTGCACCCGGTCTCGGCGGGCATCTTCCTCGGCATCGCCATCCTGCTGGTGGCGGGATTCGTGCTGCCCGGAGGGCCGCCGCGGAGCTGGCCGCTGCCCCTCTACCTGATCGCGGGTGCGATCCTGACCGCGGCCCTGATCGGCACCGGAACCCGGGGCGCGGCCGGCGGCTGTCTGGCCGGGCTGGTGGTGATGCTCCTGCTGGCCCACGGGTCCCGCGGCCGGGTGGTGTTCCTGATGATCGCCGTGCCCGGTGCGATCGTGGCCGTACTGGGCTTCACCGACCGGCTGATCGGCTTCGCCACCCGGGGTGAGACGGTCGAGCAACTGGAGAGCCTCAACGCCCGGACCGACCTGTGGTCGTTCGCGTTACGCGCGTTCAAGGCGGAGCCCTTCTTCGGCAACGGTCTGTCGTCCACGCGGGGGCTCTTCCTCGACGACATCGGGCTGGGCGGAGGCCACAACGCGCTGATCAACGTCTTGGTCGAAGGCGGTGTGGTGGGCCTGGCCCTCTTCTGCGCGCTGATCCTGGCGCTCACCGTCCGCCTTCTCACACTGACCCGGTTGCGAGAAGTCCGGGTGGAGGCCGCGATCCTGCTCGGGCTGATGGTCTTCTTCATGGTCGACGGGATCACCACGGAGATGGTGGCGGCCCCGGCCAACATCGCGTCCGTATGGCTCTACACCGTGATCGCGTGGGCGACCCTTCTGGCGCGTAAACCAGCGAGGGACGACGCGCGTCCTGAAACCGATTCGAGCACGAGCGTCCCGGATGTGCGTGCCGTTACATCCCCGAGGGGGGTCGGATGAGAACTCCGCGTGGCAAGAGGATGGTCAGCCTTGCCGGGCTGGGGCTACTTGCGATCATCGGCACCGGATGGGGCGCCTGGAACCACGAGGCGTCCAGCTCGGCGGTGGCCGACTGGCGGACGGCCGGGCCGCTCGCCATCGGGACCGCCGCCTACCCCGTGCCCCAGGGGGCCTATTTCGTGGCCCCCTGGGGAGACGACGCCGCTCCGGGGACCGTGGCCGCGCCGTGGCGCACAGTGGGCCAGGCGGTACGGATGGCCCCGGCCGGGGCTGTCCTCGTGCTTCGCGGGGGCGTCTACCACGAGTCCGTCGAGGTGTACGGCAAGCGGCTGACCCTTCAGGCGTATCCGCGCGAGGCGGTGTGGTTCGACGGCACGGAGCCGGTGGACGGCTGGGTCCGTGACGGGTCCGGCTGGCGCAGGGACGGCTGGAACGTGCGGTTCGACAACACCGACCCGACCGCGGGGGGCGGCGACGCCTGGCACATGGTCGGCCCGGAGAACCCGGTGGCCAACTGGCCCGACCAGGTCTTCGTCGACGGGCAGCAGCAGACGCAGGTGTCCCGTCGCGATCAGGTCGTCCCCGGCACGTTCTTCGTCGACTACGCCACCGGAAGGCTCTATCTCGGGTCCGACCCGACCGGGCGTGACGTGCGGGCGACCACCCTCGCGGAGGCGCTCTACCTCAACAACGCCCACGGCTCCGCCGTTCTCGGCATCGGCTTCCGCCGTTACGCCACGCCGATCAAGAGGGTCGGTGCGGTCAAGGGGTTCGCCAACGATCTGCGATTCGAGAACGACGTCTTCGCCGACACCGCGCTCGCCGGGCTCAGCATCAAGGGCGACCGGATCGTCGTACGACACAACGCGTTCCTGCGCAACGGACAACTCGGGCTGCACGGGCACCGCACCCAGGGAGCCGTCGTGGACGGCAACATCATGGAGGGCAACAACTGGGAGCACTTCGAGATGGCTCCCGTCTCGGGCGGCATGAAGATCACAACGTCGGTCGGGCTCCAGGTGATGGGCAACCGCTCGGAGCGTAACTTCGGGCCGGGACTCTGGCTCGACGAGTCCGTGTCCGACGCGGTCATCGCCCGTAACCTCTCGCGGGCGAACGCCGGGCACGGCATCCACTACGAGATCTCGGCGCGTGGGCTGATCGTGGGGAACGTCGCGGCCGACAACGGCGGCAACGGGCTGTACGTCAACGAGTCGAGCGATGTCCGGCTGTGGAACAACACCGTGACACACAACAGGGGCACGCAGATCAACGTCATCGACGGCCGACGGGAGCAGGACGACCCACGCATGCCGTGGAACGTGTCCGGCGTGGAGGTGCGCAACAACGTCATCCAGGGCGGACCCGGGCCCCTCGTATCGGTGGAGGACCTGACCGGTAGGCGGACGGCCAGCGAAATGGCCGACTTTGACCACAACGTCTACTACCTTTCGGGCGGCGGTAGCGCCGATTCGATCAATTGGGTGGATCGCCCGGCCGGGTATCGTTCGTTCGCGGATCTTCGGTCCGCTCGGGAGCGGGCGAAAATCGAGCCCCATGGCACGGAAGTCCGCGCTTCGACGCCCTTCTCCACCCCCGACGAATTCGCCGTCACGGGCGGAGCTCCTAAAGGTTCCCCATTGCCGGCTGATGTCGCAGCCTGGCTCAACGGCCGGGTCGGCGGGAAAACCCAGGCGGGAATCCCGTAGTGCCTAAATCGTGATGTATTGCAACTGATTTGTTGCATTGCGAATCGGTGGAGTCTGAGTCCTTTTTGCCGCGTTCTACTATGCTCTGCTGCTGAATCGTCAGGATCCGTGCAGTAGGACTAGGATATCCGTGGCTGAAAAACTGAATATCATCACTCGCTCGGTGCTCGCCTTACTCATCGCCGGCTTCGGTCTCGCACAGGGCGGGACCGCGTCGGCGGACATCGACCCCGAGCCCGGGATTCCCGAGACCTTCACCGCCGACGCCCTGCCCACCTGGCAGATCAACGGCGTGGTCTGGAAGCAGGCGACGGTCGGCAACACCGTGTACGCCGTGGGCAGCTTCTCGAAGGCCCGTCCGCCGGGGACCAGCCCGGGTGACCCGCAGGAGGTCAGCCGGGCGAACATCCTCGCCTACGACATCACCACCGGAAACCTGCTGCCGTTCAACCACACCCTGAACGCGCAGGCGCGCACGATCGCCGCCTCTCCTGACGGATCGCGGATCTACGTGGGCGGCGAGTTCACCACCGTCGACGGTGTGGCGCGCAACCGCCTGGTCGCGTTCAACACCGCGACCGGCGCCGTCGACACCGCCTTCAACCCGTCGGTGTCCTCGACCATCTGGGCGGTGACGGTCTCCGACTCCACCGTCTACATCGGTGGCAACTTCTTCAACGTCAACGGCTCCTCGCGTAACCGCGGCGCCGCCCTCGCCCGGAGCAACGGCGCGTTGCAGGCATGGCGCATCGACCCCGACGACGAGGTCCGCGCGATGCTGGTGGCCCCGAACCAGAGCCGGGTCATCGTCGGCGGAAAGTTCCAGAACTTCAACGGCGAGGCCCGCGTCGGCGTCACGGCGGTCGACCCGGTCACCGGCGCGTCGCTGCCGTGGAGCAGCCGTCCCACGCCCACCCGCGCGTCCAGCACGAACTTCTCCTACGTCGACGACCTCGTCACGGACGGCACGCTCATCTACGGCGCGAACGACGGTGAGGGCGGTCACTGGTTCGACGGCCGCTGGGCGGCGGAGCCGTACACGGGCGACCTGGTCTGGCTGGACAACTGCTACGGCGCGACGTACGGCATCTTCGTCACCGGGCAGGTGCTCTACAGCGTCGGGCACGCGCACGACTGCAGCTCGCTCGGCGCGTTCCCCGAGGCGAGCCCGTCGAGATGGCAGCGCGCGCTCGCCGAGACGATCTATCCGACCGGAACCGACCACGCGCCACCCGGCGCCAACAGTAACTACAGCGGCCAGCCCATCCCGTCTCTGCTGCACTGGTTCCCGACGGTCAACGCCGGCAGCTACACCGGCATGAGCCAGGGCGGCTGGTCCCTCACCGGAAACTCCCAGTACCTGTCGATGGGCGGCGAGTTCACCACCGTCAACGGCAGCCCCCAGCAGGGCCTGACCCGGTTCGCGATCAAAACGCTGGCGCCCAAGAAGTCCGCGCCCATCGCCGCGGCGAGCCTGACCCCGAACGCGATCTCGTTCCAGGCGGGCACCGCCCGGGTCAGCTGGCAGGCGACCTGGGACCGTGACAACGAGAAGTTGACCTACGAGGTGCTGCGCGACGGCTCGAACACGCCGGTCGGGACCGTCACGGCCACGTCCAACTTCTGGACGCTTCCGTCGCTCGGCTTCAAGGACACCGGCCTCGCGCCCGGCAGCACGCACACCTACCGGGTCCGGGTGAAGGACCCCCAGGGCAACTCGGTCGGCAGCGGCACATCGGCGCCGGTCACCATCGCCGCCACCGGATCGTCCAGCGCCTACTCCGCGGCCGTGCTGAGTGACGCGCCGACGAGCTTCTGGAGGCTCGGCGAGAACGCCGGCCCCACGGCGTACGACTACGGCGGGTTCACCGACGTCACCCAGCAGAGCGGAGTGACCTACGGCGCCGCCGGGGCGATCAACGGGGACCCGGACAACTCGTCCCACTTCAACGGCACCACCAGCGGATTCGGCGTGGCCAACTCCCGGGTCCCGGCGACTCCGAGCTTCACCGTCGAGGGGTGGGTGAAGACCACCTCGACCAGCGGCGGCAAGATCGTCGGCTACGGCGACGCCGCCACCGGCAACAGCAGCAGCTACGACCGGCACGTGTACATGGACAACGCGGGTCGTATCTGGTTCGGCGTCTACCCCGGCGCCGTCCGCACCGTCAACTCCGCCCCCGGCTTCAACGACGGCAAGTGGCACCATGTCGTGGCCACCCTCAGCGACACCGACGGCATGGCGCTCTACGTCGACGGCCGCCGCGTCGGCCAGAACGCGGGCACCACCAGCGCGCAGTCGTACTCCGGCTACTGGCGGCTGGGCGGCGACAACCTCAACGGATGGCCGAACCAGCCGTCGAGCGCCTACCTCAACGCCGACCTCGACGAGGTGGCGATCTACCCGACGGCACTGTCGCACGCCAAGGTGCTCGATCACTACGTCGCCAGCGGCCGTACCAGCCCGATCCCCACCGCCCCTGCGGACGCGTACGGCACGGCCGTCTACAACACCGAGCCGCTGTTCTACTGGCGGTTGGGCGAGCAGAGCGGCACCGTCGCCGCCGACGCGAGCAAGGGCGGCGTCGCCGGCACGTACACCGCGAGCGGCATCACCTACGGCCGGCCTGGCGCCATCACCGGCACCACGGACAAGGCCGTCGCGGTCAACAACGGCGCCGTCGTCTCGACGGCCTCCTACGGCAACCCGACGACCTATTCGGGGGAGCTGTGGTTCAAGACGACCACCACCAGCGGCGGCAAGATCATCGGCTTCGGCAACGCCGCCTCCGGGACGAGTAACAACTACGACCGCCACGTCTACATGAGGAACGACGGGAAGCTGGTGTTCGGGACCTACACCGGCGCGTTCAACCTGATCACCTCGGCGAACGGCTACAACGACGGCCAGTGGCACCATCTGGTGGCCGCCCAGGGACCCGGCGGCATGAAGCTCTACGTCGACGGTGGTCTGGTCGGCACCAACCCGCAGACCGGTGGGGAGAACTACACCGGTTACTGGCGGGTGGGCGGCGACACCCTCGGCTCCTGGCCCGACCGGCCGACCAGCGACAACTTCAACGGTGAGATCGACGAGGTGGCCGTCTACGGAAGCGTCCTGTCGGACGCCCAGGTCGCCGAGCACTGGCAGAAGGGCTCGGGCAACGGCCCGCCCAATCAGGAGCCGACCGCCTCGTTCACCGCGACCTGCACGGATCTGGAGTGCTCGTTCGACGCAGGGGCCTCCAGCGACCCCGACGGCTCGATCACCGGGTACGCCTGGGACTTCGGTGACGGCACCACGGGCACCGGCACGACGGCCACGCACGCCTACCCGGCGGCGGGTGACTACACGGTCAAGCTGACGGTGACAGACAATGCGAGCGCGACCGGGACGCACTCCGAGGTGGTCGTGCCCCGGCCTCCGGCGAACCCACCGGTGGTGATGGCCGTGGACGGCTTCGGCCGTACGGTCTCCGGCGGGCTCGGGTCGGCTGAGACCGGCGGCGCGTACACGCTCAGCGGCGCCGCCACGTCGTTCGCGGTCGACGGCACCGCGGCGACCCTCACGCTGCCGTCGACCAGCGCGAACCGGCGGGCGTACCTGAACGGCACGTCCAGCACGGACTCCGACACCGGGTTCACCTTCACCACTGACAAGTCCGGTACAGGCAACGGCATCTACATCTGGGCCATCGGCCGGAGCGTCAGCGGTCAGGGCGACTACCGGGCTCGCATCCGGCTGCTCTCCTCGAACGGCGTCGGCCTCCAGGTGAGCCGCACCGACGCGTCGAACACCGAGACCCTGCTCGGCGCCGAGCAGACCGTCGCCGGTCTGACCTACAGCCCCGGTGCGGTCCTGAAGGTCAGGCTGCAGGTGGTGGGCACGTCGCCCACCACCGTGCAGGCCAAGATGTGGCCCGCCGGGCAGACGGAGCCGGCCACCTGGCAGGTCAGCGCGACCGACTCGACGGCGGGGCTGCAGGCACCGGGTGGTGTCGGGTTCGGCGCGTTCCTGTCCGGCACGGCCACCAACGCGCCGGTCGTGGTCACGGTGGACGACCTGGCCTCGACCAACCCGGTGGCGGCGCCGACCGCGGCGTTCTCGGCGAACTGCACGGGTCTGTCCTGCTCGGTTGACGCCTCGGCGACCACCCCCGGATCCGCGCCGATCACGTCCTACACCTGGAGTTACGGTGACGGGGTCGTCGGCACCGGCCAGACCGCCTCGCACACGTTCGCGCGGGTGGGCACCTACCGGATCACGCTGACCGTGACCGGAGCCGACAACCGTACGAACGTCGTCACCCAGACGGTGACCGTCCTCTGATCCAGTCGCGAGGCCCCGCTCGGGAGGGCGGGGCCTCACTCTTTTCTGAGGTGCAACGTATGAAACCGTTGTCCATCGGCGACGCCTACATCTTCACTCCCGTCGTACACGACGACGAGCGTGGCGCGTTCCTGGAATGGTTCCGGGCGGGGGAGTTCGCCGAGGCGGTGGGCCACCGGTTCGGCCTCGCCCAGGCGAACTGCTCGGTCTCCCGCAGGGGAGTTCTCCGAGGCGTCCATTTCGCGGAGGTGCCGGTCGGGCAGGCGAAGTACGTCACGTGCGTGGCGGGTTCGGTCCTCGACGTGGTCGTGGACCTCCGCGTCGGTTCGCCGACCTTCGGCCGGTGGGAGGCCGTAGAACTCGACGACACGACCAGGCGGGGCGTCTACATCGCCGAGGGCCTCGGGCACGCTTTCATGGCGACCAGCGATCAGGCCACGGTCGTCTATCTGTGCTCCGAGCCATACGCCCCGGGGCGGGAGCATGGGGTGCACCCGCTCGATCCCGAACTGGGGATCGCGTGGCCGAACGTGGAGCCCCTCCTTTCACCGAAGGACGCGGCGGCGCCGACGCTGTCCGAGGCGCTTTCCGCCGGCCTGCTGCCCGACTACGACCGATGCCTCGCCCACTACGAACGGCTCCGCGCTACCGGCCCGGTGGGGTGAGGCGAATTCCGCAATGAACGCCGCAAGGCCCACCGGATCGGATCCGGTGGGCCTTGCGCTGGATATCGGTCGTGACGGCGGTGAGCTCTCGTCAGCCGCGATCACACCAGGTCGTGCTCGATCAGGCGATGCGCCAGGTGTCGCCGCCGAGCAGCAGGTCGGCGAGCTGCCCCTTGCCCTTGTCGGCGGCGGCCTGCTCGAGCTGCTCGCTCATGAGCGTGTCGTACGCCGGGCGGTCCACCGAACGGAAGATCCCGATCGGCACGTGCTCGAACGCCGGATCGTCCAGCCGCGACAGCGCGAACGCCACGGACGGGTCCGGGCGGTGCGCGTCGTGGACGAGGATCTCGCTCTCGGCCACCTCGGCGCGGCGGACGACCTCCACCCCGCCCTGGGGCGAGAGCCGTACGGCCTTCTCGTTCTCGCCGGTGCCGAAGACGATCGGCTGGCCGTGCTCCAGCCTGATCGTGATCTCGTCCCGGGTCTCCGGCTCCTTCAGGGCGTCGAAGGCGCCGTCGTTGAAGATGTTGCAGTTCTGGTAGATCTCGACCAGCGATGTGCCCCGGTGCGCGGCCGCCTCCCGCAAAACACTGTGCAGGTGCTTGCGGTCCGAATCGATGGTCCGCGCGACGAACCCGGCCTCGGCGCCGAGCGCCAGCGAGATCGGGTTGAACGGCTTGTCCAGCGAGCCCATCGGCGTCGACTTGGTGATCTTCCCGATCTCGGAGGTCGGGGAGTACTGCCCCTTGGTCAGGCCGTAGATCCTGTTGTTGAACAGCAGGATGTTCAGGTTGACGTTGCGGCGCAGCGCGTGGATCAGGTGGTTGCCGCCGATGGACAGGGCGTCGCCGTCACCGGTGATCACCCACACCGACAGGTCGGGGCGGGACGCCGCCAGCCCCGTGGCGATGGCCGGAGCCCGCCCGTGGATCGAGTGGAACCCGTAGGTGTTCATGTAGTACGGGAACCGGGACGAGCAGCCGATGCCGGAGACGAACACGATGTTCTCCCGGCGCAGGCCCAGCTCGGGCAGGAAGCTCTGGACGGCCGCGAGGATGGCGTAGTCGCCGCACCCGGGGCACCAGCGCACCTCCTGGTCGGACTTGAAGTCCTTGAGGCTCTGCTTGGCGTCGGTCTTGGGCACCAGGGCCAGGCCCTTGCCGTTGAGGCTCTCAGTCACTGTTGATCACGTCCTGGATGACTCCGGCCAGTTCCTCGGCCTTGAACGGAAGCCCGCGCACGCGGTTGTAGCTGATCACGTCGACCAGGAAGCGCGCCCGCAGGAGCAGCGCCAGCTGGCCGAGATTGATCTCCGGAAGCAGCACCCTGTCGTAGGAGCGCAGCACGTCGCCGGTGTTGGCGGGCAGCGGGTTGAGGTGCCGCAGGTGGGCCTGCGCGACCTTGCCGCCGTCCTTGCGCACCCGTCGTACGGCCGCCGCGATCGGGCCGTAGGTCGACCCCCAGCCGAGGACCAGGACCCGGGCGTCGCCGTCCTCGTCGTCCACCTCCAGCGGGGGGACGTCGATGCCGTCGATCTTGGCCTGGCGGAGCCGGACCATCCGGTCATGGTTGTTCGGGTCGTAGGAGATGTTGCCGCTGCCGTCGGCCTTCTCGATGCCGCCGATGCGGTGCTCCAGGCCCGGCGTCCCGGGGACGGCCCACGGCCGGGCCAGGGTCTCCGGGTCGCGCTTGAACGGCAGGTAGGTCGTGCCGTCCTCGCCGTTGGGCTCGGTGGTGAACTCGACCGAGATGTCCGGCAGCTCGGAGACCTCCGGCACCCGCCACGGCTCGGAGCCGTTCGCGAGGTAGCCGTCGGACAGCAGCATGACCGGCGTGCGGTACGCAAGGGCGATCCGCGCCGCCTCGACCGCGGCGTCGAAGCAGTCGGACGGGGTGGCGGGAGCCACGACCGGAACCGGGGACTCGCCGTTGCGGCCGAACATCGCCATCAGCAGGTCGGTCTGCTCGGTCTTGGTCGGCATGCCGGTCGAGGGGCCCGCGCGCTGGACGTCCACGACGATCAGCGGCAGCTCGGTCGCCACGGCGAGGCCGACGGTCTCGGCCTTCAGCGCGACGCCCGGGCCCGACGTGGTCGTCACCCCCAGCGCGCCGCCGAACGCGGCGCCGAGAGCGGCGCCCACTCCGGCGATCTCATCCTCGGCCTGGAACGTCCTGATGCCGAACCGCTTGTGCTTGGACAGCTCGTGCAGGATGTCGGAGGCCGGGGTGATGGGGTAGGAGCCCAGGAACAGCGGCAGCCCGGACTGGACCGACGCGGCGATCAGGCCGTAGGCGAGCGCCTGGTTGCCGGAGATGTTCCGGTAGACGCCCGGAGCGAGCGTGGCGGGCTTGATCTCGTAGGAGACCGAGAACGACTCGGTCGTCTCGCCGTAGTTCCACCCGGCCTGGAAGGCGGCGACGTTGGCCTTCGCGATGTCCGGCTTCTTGGCGAACTTCGCCTCGAGGAACTTGATCGTCGCCTCGGTCGGCCGGTGGTACAGCCAGGACAGGAGACCGAGCGCGAACATGTTCTTGGCCCGCTCGGCGTCCTTCTTGGAGATCGCGAAGCCTTCGAGTGCCTTGACGGTCAGCGACGTCAGCGGCAACGAGTGGACCCGCCACTCGGCCAGCGAGTCGTCCTCGAGCGGGTTGGTGGCGTATCCCACCTTCTGCAGGTTGCGCTTGGTGAACTCGTCGGTGTTCGCGATGATGTCGGCGCCGCGCGGCAGGTCGCCGAGGTTGGCCTTGAGCGCGGCCGGGTTCATCGCGACGAGCACGTTGGGGGCGTCGCCGGGGGTGAGGATGTCGTGGTCGGCGAAGTGGAGCTGGAAGCTCGACACGCCGGGCAGGGTCCCCGCGGGGGCGCGGATCTCCGCCGGGAAGTTGGGCAGAGTCGAGAGGTCGTTGCCGAATTTCGCCGTTTCCGCGGTGAATCGGTCGCCGGTCAGCTGCATGCCGTCACCGGAGTCGCCGGCGAACCGGATGATCACGCGATCGAGTTGCTGAACCTGCTTGGTCACAGCTGCTCAGTCCTCCTCGACGCGCCAAGGCGTCTTAGCTCGTGGCACGTTCTTATATCCATGCTAGATCCATCGGGCGCACGCGTTCGATTGTCGCGTGAACCGCTCATCGCCGGGGTGTGACCTGCGTCGCATCAACCGGCGGGAGGATCCCGCTCGTGGGGTGTCCGCCGGTGCGCAGATCGCTAGGGGATTCCAGGGCCGCCGCATCGACGGCCCTGTCACGATCGTTGGTAGCGCTTCGTGCGACACAGCCCCGCCGCGAGCCGGCACAGATCAACGTGCAAGCGGGCGAAGAGGATGTTGCGGGTCACGAGGTCCAACTATATGTCCCCGCGCATTCACGGTACCTTCTGGCTCCGCGACCCGCCGGTAGGCGCGACGCCGGAGGGCACGATCGGGGAGGAGTAGGTGAGGCCCGGCGTCATCTGGCCGGAGCCAGAAAGCTCGGGCACGGTCACGAAGACGAATCCGCGCTTGCCGAGCTCCTCGAGCACCTGGGGAAGCGCGTCCGCGGTGATCTGGTCGGTGTCGCGCATCAGGATGATCGAGCCGCGCTCGGTGCCGTCGACCACGCGTTGCACGATCTCCTCCGGGGTCGCGCCGGGCACGTCGCCCGCGTCGACGGTCCCCCGCACGATCGACAGGCCCAGCTCGCCCGCGACGTCGGCCACCCTGGCGTCCGTCGCACCGTACGGCGGCAGGAGGAGGGACGGGTGCTGGCCGGTCGCCACGCCGATCGCGTGCTGGGCGCGCCGGATCTGGTCGTAGATCCCGCTGGTCGGGAGCAGCGTGAGATCCCGGTGGGCCCATGTCTGGTTGGCGACGAGATCGCCCTGGTCGCGCATCTGGCGCAGCACTCCGGGCGCGGCCGCCGCGTTCGAGCCGACCATGAAGAACGTGGCACGCGCGCCGTGCGCGGACAGCGCCGCCAGCAGCCGGTCGGTGTACGGCCCCGGCCCGCCCTGGAACGCCAGCGCGACGCACTTCGCCACGGCGCAGTCGACCGTGCCGTTCAGCGAGCTGACCGCGACCGGGTTGTCGTCCAGCTTCACCGACAGCGGGCGGGTGGCCGTCTCGGCCACCGCCGTGCGGACCTCGCGTCCGAACGTCGTCAGCAGCTCGTCGGCCTCCTTGCGCGGGATGGCCACGGCCACCCGGCCGGTCGATCCGGGGCTGGACTCCTGGCCGTCGAACTCCACGACCAGGTCGCCTCGCGTGTTGAAGTTGAGCGAGTCGTAGAGCTCGGGGTCCACGACGACGCTCTCGGCGTGGACCGGCGCGTCGCTGGGCAGGTGCCTGCGCACCGTCGCCGACAACTGCTGGATGTTCGAGACGAGGCTGGTGGAGTCCACCACCTTCTCACCCCGCCGGTCGTACCAGAGGGTGCGGTAGGAGTCGACCCAGATGCGGCCGGTGTACCGGCTCTCCCGCAACCGGACCCCGACGGCGTCGGGGGACGCGGCGGTGAGCTGCCAGTCCACGTTGTATTCGAGGTTGGACAGCCCCTCCTGGTTGGCGGTCTTCTCGGAGAACCGCCGCGCCTTCTCCGACAGCTCGTCCTTGAGGCGCTTGTTGAGCGCGGGCGCGTCCGAGAGCGTGGGATAGCTGACGTGCATGTGCGGCTTGGCCGTGCCGCTGGAGATCGTCGCCACCGACAGCCCCGCCACCTCGGCCGGATCGGCGAAGGTGAGCACCGTCGGCTCCGACGCGACGCTGGCGTTCCCGTCCTGGTGGCCTCCGAGCAGGGGAAACCCGCAGCCCGCCAGGACGACGACCAGCAACGTGACGACGCCGACGAATCCGAGTGGGGGCATGACTGGAGGGTATGAGGCAATATTCGGCAATACGGCGTTTTTACTGCCCCTTTGTGTGATCACCGCGCATCTTTTGGCTGCAAACGGTAACAAGGGGGTGACGCGGCTATGATCGTGGCGGAAGCCGTACGGGCTCGGAGGCGGGCATGAACGGGTATTTCAGCTCCTATCTTGTCGTCGTCGTCCTCTTCGGCCTCGGGCTGGCCATCGTCGCCGGAGGCCTGCTCGTCAATCGGCTGCTGCGCCCCCACCGGCCCACCCCGGAGAAGCTGCTGACCTACGAGTGCGGCGTCGATCCGGTCGGCGAGGGCTGGGCCCAGTCCCAGGTCCGCTACTACGTCTTCACCTATCTCTATGTCGTGTTCGCGGTGGACGCGGTCTTCCTCTTCCCGTGGGCGACGGTCTTCGCCTCGCCCGGGTTCGGCGCCACCACGCTGATCGAGATGTTCGTCTTCCTGGTCTTCATCGCCATCGGCATCCTCTACGCCTGGCGCAAGCGCGTACTGACCTGGACGTGACCTGGACCCGACTCGGGTCGGTCGTGAGGCGGGTGCGCCGCCCGTCGACATCGTCGTCGTGGACGGCGAGGTCAACGCCTCCTCCGCGACCGTCGGGTTCCGCCGCAGGCACGTGCTGACGATCGGGTTGCCGCTGTGGCTGGCCCTGGAGCCCCAGGAGCGTGTCGCGTTGTTGGCCCATGAGATGGGTCACGCCGGCAACGGCGACTCCCGTCGCCGGTCGTACGTGACCAGCGCGATCGCCACCCTTAACGAGATCCGCCGCGCGGCCGTGCGCATGAGGGTCGGCGGCAGCATCCGGACCATCAGCACCGCGATCGCGGTCAACGCCTTCACGTGGCTGGTTCGGCTGCCGGTCACCGGCGTGATCATGGTGTTGGAGGCGCTGACGTACCGAGAGTCGCAGCTCGCCGGGTACGCCGCCGACGACAGAGCGGCCCGGGTCGCCTCGCCGGTCGCCGTGGCCGGGCTGATGGACAAGCTGATCACCAGGGCGCCCGCCGCCGAGCGAGCACCGCCCCTGCCCGGGGCGGCCGGCCTGCGGCTTCGGCCGGGAGGCGGCGGCGTGGGTTTCTCGGGCGCGGCGCCGCTGACAGCGGGCGCACATGGATGGACGGCGTGGGCGTGCGCGAGGACGGCGCTGTACCGGTGGCCGTGGTGGGGGGAGAATGGCCCTTATGGCGGTGAACCTTCCGATGCCGACGGTCGGCCCGGTGTCCCGGCTGGCTCCCAAACCGATGAAGTTCGTGCTCAACTGGGGCCGGCGGTACTCCCTGTGGGTGTTCAACTTCGGGCTGGCCTGCTGCGCGATCGAGTTCATCGCGACGTCGATGAGCCGGCACGACTTCATCCGGTTCGGGGTCATCCCGTTCGCGAACGGCCCCCGCCAGGCCGACCTCATGATCGTCTCGGGCACCGTCACGGACAAGATGGCCCCGGCGGTCAAGCGGCTCTACGAGCAGATGCCCGATCCCAAGTACGTCATCTCGTTCGGCGCCTGCTCCAACTGCGGCGGGCCGTACTGGGACTCCTACTGCGTGACCAAGGGCGTGGACCAGATCATCCCGGTCGACGTCTACGTCCCCGGCTGCCCACCCCGGCCCGAGGCGCTGCTCCACGGCATCATGAAGCTCCAGGAGAAGATCGCCGCCGAGTCGCTCGGCGACCGCTACCAGGGTGGTGGCGCGTGACCGTCTCCCCTGACGCCGGCACCGGGATCCCGGCCGCGATCCAGTCCAGGTACGGCTCGCGCGCCCGGCTCTCCGACTCCTTCGGCGAGCCCGTCGCGGACGTGGCGACGGAGGACTGGATCGATCTGCTGGCCTTCGCCAAGGCCGAGGGGTTCGTCTTCTTCGACTGGCTGACCGGCGTGGACGAGCCGCCGGACGGCTTCTCGGTCGTCGCGCACGTCTTCGACCCGGTCGCGATGGCCCACCTGCTCGTACGCACCCGGGTGCCCAAGGAGGACCCGCGGTTGCCCACGGCCACCGGCGTCTTCCGCGGGGCGAACTGGCACGAGCGGGAGACGTTCGAGATGTTCGGCGTCGTCTTCGACGGGCACCCCGACCTGCGGCCGCTCCTGTTGCCCGACGGGTTCGAGGGGCATCCGCTGCGCAAGGACTTCGTGCTGGCGGCGAGGGTCGCCAAGGCATGGCCCGGCGCCAAGGAGCCCGGCGAGTCCGGCCACGGATCGCCGAGCCGCCGCAAGATGCTCCCGCCGGGCGTGCCGTCCGGCTGGGGCCAGGGAGCCGCGTCCGACCAGGAGGAACGTGGTGAGTGAGGTGCTCGACGTCGCGGTCCGGTTAGTCGTGATCGTGGTCGTGTTCCTCGCGTTGCCGCTGATCGTCGGGCAGATGGAGCACAAGGCGATGGCGCACATGCAGTCGCGCCTCGGGCCCATGTACGCCGGTGGCTTCCACGGCTGGGCCCAGCTCATCGCCGACGGCGTGAAGTTCATCCAGAAGGAGGACGTCATCCCGGCGGCGGCCGACCGCCGGATCTTCGCCATCGCGCCGGCCGTGGCGCTCGTGCCGTACCTCGTCGTGATGATCGTGATCCCGATCGGGCCGGGGCTGTACGGGGTGGACCTCGACGCCGGGCTGTTCTTCGTCCTGGCCGTCATGGGCGTCGGCGTGCTTGGGGCGATCATGGCCGGATGGGCGTCCGCCAACAAGTACAGCGTCCTCGGTGGCATGCGGGCGGCCGCCCAGCTCGTGTCGTACGAGCTGCCGCTGGTGCTGGCCGCGTCCAGCGTGGCGATGGCCGCGGGCACGCTGTCGCTGCGCGGCATCGTGGAGCAGTGGCAGTGGTGGTGGCTGCCCTGGCAGGCCATCGGCGGTGTGGTGTTCTTCGTCGCCGGGCTGGCGGAGCTGCGCAGACCCCCGTTCGACATGCCGATCGCCGAGTCCGAGATCATCATGGGCCCGATGACCGAGTACACCGGCATCAGGTTCGCGCTGTTCATGCTCGCCGAGTACGCCGGGATCGTGGTCATGTCGGCGCTGACGACCGTGCTGTTCCTGGGTGGCTGGCACGGGCCGCTGCTGCCCGGCCCGGTGTGGACGCTTCTGAAGGTGCTCGCGCTGGCGTTCGTGGTGATCTGGGTGCGGGTGAGCTACCCGCGCCTGCGTGAGGACCAGCTCCAGAAGCTCGCCTGGGTCGGCCTGGTGCCGCTCGCCCTGCTCCAGCTCACCCTGACCGGTGTCGTCAAGATCATCACGGCCTGACATTCGTTGCTACAGCTCATCTGAGGGGTATCGCCGAGATCGTGGATGCGGCGGGGTGACGGCGGCTCGTCCGGACGGCTCGGAACGCTTCCTCAGGGCAGGTAGACGGTGTACTCAGTGAGCGGGCTGGTCAGGTCGGCGGGGAGGTTCGCCGTGACGCACACTTCCAGAGCTGAGCTGAAGGTGCCGACCGTCTTCCGGGCCTCAAGGATCTGCTCGACCAGCTCGGGCGTCATCCCCGGCAGGGTGGCGATCACCGGGCCGGGAGCGTGGTTCATGTCCACCAGGCCGCCGTCGTCATAGCGCCGGGGCAGGTCGGGCCGCCCGATACGCAGTTCCATGGCGAGCCCGGGGTCCTGCTCGGCCAGTTCGCGCGCCTCCTGGCGCAGCTCGCGGCGGTGCTGCGCGAACTGGATCGCCTGGTCGTTCCCGTACGCCACCGGGTCGGGGCGGGGGAAGACGCGGCGGCGGATGGTGAAGGCGTGCACGGTGCCGCCGACGGTGTTGAGGAGCATGCTCGCGGCGAACAGCGCGTCGCCCAGCGGGCCGGTGGGACCGCTGGTGGCGACCATGGTCACCGCGCCGACCAGGTAGAGCGTGAGGGCGGCCCAGGCGATCTGCGTACGCAGCTTGAGCGCGGCGTAGAGGAAGGAGACCGGGGTGAGGAACCCCGCGGTCCCCAGAGGGACCAGCGACCACAGGACGCTGAGGAATGTCCGTCCCCCTGGCGGGTGTGGGACAGGGGCGGGCGGCATGCCGGGCACCTGGCGGTACGGCGCCGGCCCGTGTGGCGGCCGTCCGTACGCGGGGTGCTGTGGGGGAGCGGAGGGCATGGCGGGCGCCTGCCCCTGCGGCACCGGTCCGTGCGGCGTGTGCGCATACGGCGCTTGACCCTGCGGTGCCAGGCCGTGACCAGCCTGCCCGTGACCAGCCTGCCCGTGACCAGCCTGCCCGTGCGGTGCCTGCCCGTACGGCGCCTGGCGATGCGGTGCCTGCCCATAGGGCGCCCGCAACGGGATGGTGGGCGGCGCATCGGACGTCTGCCCGTGCGGTGCCTGCCCGTACGGCGACTGTGGAGGGGGACCGGGATGTGGGGGCCGCATACTGGCAGAATAAGGCCTTTCCACCGCGCCACTTGTGGACAACCAGTGGAGAAGCCTGTGGAAACTGTGGAAAACACAGACGGGCGGATCGCCGCATTCACGTCTCGTCCGTAGTGCGCGATGATGGGGAATTGTGGCGCGCATACCAGGAGAAGGGCTGGCCAAGGGGCTGGCGGTCACGTTCAAGCACATGGTGCGCAAATCGGTGACGCAGCAGTACCCCGAGGTCCAGCCGGACCTGCCTCCTCGCAGCCGGGGCGTCATCGCCCTGGTCGAGGAGAACTGCACCGTCTGCATGCTCTGCGCCCGCGAGTGCCCCGACTGGTGCATCTATATCGATTCGCACAAGGAGACTCTTCCGGCGCCGGAAGGCGGGCGGCCGCGCGCGCGTAACGTGCTCGACCGGTTCGCGATCGACTTCTCGCTCTGCATGTACTGCGGCATCTGCGTCGAGGTGTGCCCGTTCGACGCGCTGTTCTGGGCGCCCGAGTTCGAGTACGCCGAATACGACATTCGTGACCTACTGCACGAAAAGGAGCGGCTGGGCGAGTGGGTCGAGAGTGTGCCCCCTCCTCCGCCGCATGAGATCGGTGCCGAGCCGCCCAAGGAGGCCGCCGCCGCGTCCCGGTCGGCCCGGGGACCCGCGGGTCAGCCCCCGTCGGCGCGGCAGGAGTCCGGCCGTCCGACCGCCGGTCGTCCCGGTGAGTCCGACCGTTCTGCCGGCTCCGGCCGCCCCGGCACCGCCGACGCCGTGAGCGCCTCCGGTACAGCAGGGAGTGCGGATTCGGGTCCCTCCGGCACGGCGGGGAGTGCGGATTCGGGTCCCTCCGGCATGGCGGAGACGGCGGAGAGCACCGGTCGGCCCGGCGGCTCCGGCGGCGGCCCCCGCGCACGGCGGGAGGCGCCGCGCGGCCCGGCCGCGATCCGCGCGATCCGCCCCCCAGGGGCACTGCCCCAGCGGTCGGCCGCAGGTGCGAAGCCCACCGAGCCCACCGAGCCCACCGGAACCACCGGGCCCACGAAGCCCACGGAGCCTCCTGCGGCAGGAGCCTCCGCCGACGAAGAGTCCACAGGACCGGAATCCCCAAAGGAAAGGTCGTCGCCACCAGGACCGGGCACGCCGTCCACACATGGGACGTCCACACATGGGACGTCCACACATGGGACGTCCGCACAGGGCACGTCCGCACAGGGCACGTCCGCACAGGGCACGTCCACAGGTGGCGAGTCCGCGGGGGACGCGTCCACAGGTGGCCAGCCGACAGGGGCGGGATCACCGGCCGAGAAGGAACGTTCAGTTCGCCGCGAGCCTCCGAGCCCGCTGCGGAATGTCCGTTCGATCCGGCCACCCGGGTCACTGCCGAAGAAGGACGCGCCACCTGATCAGGGAGGCGAGTCGTGACATCGCAGGTGCCGGACCTGTGGCCGCCGACCGCGCAGGAAGTCGTCTTCCTGCTGCTCGGCGCCGTCGCTCTCGGGTCCGCCCTGCTGGTGGTGACGACGAAACAACTCGTCCACGCCGCCCTCTGGCTCGTGGTCTGCTTCGGCGCGCTGGCCGGTGGCTATCTGGTGCTGACCGCCGAGTTCGTGGCCTGGGTCCAGGTGCTGATCTACGTCGGCGCGATCGTCGTGCTGCTGCTGTTCGGCATCATGTTGACCCGCGCGCCCATCGGTCGTAGCGCCGACCTCGACTCCGGCAACCGCGTGGCGGCCGTGCTGGTGGCGCTCGCGACGGCCGCGGTCCTGGTGACCGTGGTCGTCCAGGGCTTCGCGACCGCCTATACGCCGCTGGAGCCCGGTCGTGGTGCGGCGGCCTCACTCGGGTCGAGCATCTTCCGGTCGTGGGTCCTTCCGTTCGAGGCGCTGTCCGTGCTCCTGCTGGCCGCGCTGATCGGCGCCATCGTCCTCTCCCGTACCGACATCGGCGGCGCGAGCCGCGCCACCGGCCTGCCCGGACCCGACGCCGCCCCCGGCGCATCCGCGCCCACGGCGGGCGACTCCGAAGGCGGGCCGGAGCGGGTGTCGCGATCCACTCCCGTGACGAGGGCGGACAGAGAACCGGGAACAACACCCGAGAGCGGCTCCGGCGGAGGGCCGCGGAGCGATCCGGAGACCGGCTCTGACGGTGTCTCCCGGAACGGCGGTTGACGTGCACGTCGTCTATCCCGTGATCGTCTCCGCGTTGCTCTTCTCCATCGGCGTCTACGGCGTGCTCGCGCGACGCAACGCGATCCTTGTGCTCATGTCGGTCGAGCTCATGCTCAACGCGGTCAACCTCAATCTGGTCGTCTTCGACATCTGGCTGCGGGATCAGTTGCACGGCGGCCAGGTGCTCACGTTGTTCGTCATCGTGATCGCGGCCGCCGAAGTGGGTCTGGGCCTGGCGATCGTGCTCTCGGTCTTCAGGAATCGCCGGACCATCGACATCGACCGGCTTCGGGATCTCGCCGAGCGCGATCTCACGAGCCCGGGCCCGGCCGATCCGACCGGCTCAGGCCCGATCGTGTCTACCGCGTTCGGACCAACCGGCCCAGCTCCCGGCTCGACCGACCGTTCGGAGGCCGGATGATCGTCCTGGCCGTTCTCGCCATCCTGCTGCCGTTCGCCGGGGCCGCCGCCGGGCTGCTCGGGTCGCGGATCCCACGCCGTCGCACGCCGGTCTGTACGGCCCGGCGACGGGCGGCGTGGTTCGCCGTCCTGCCTGTCGCGATCTCGGCTGTGGCGGCGGTGTGGCTGGCCGCGTGGCAGGCGATCAGCGGTGAGACCGGCGCGGCGGGGACGTTGGCCGACATCGAGACCGGGTCCGTGCCCATCTCGGTCGGACTCCAGGTCGGCGAGTTGTCGGCGCTCACCGGTGTCCTCGTCACCGTCGTGGCGCTGGCGGTCCAGGTGTACTCGGTCGGATACATGCGGGACGAGCCGCGCTACCCGTCGTACAGCTCGTTCATCAGCCTTTTCACCAGCGCCATGCTGCTCGTCGTCTACGCGGGCGATCTGATCGTCCTGTACGTCGGCTGGGAGATCATGGGCCTGTGCTCCTACCTGCTGATCGGGCACTGGTGGGAAGACCGGGCCAACTCCCGCGCGGCGGTCAAGGCGTTCCTCGTCACCCGGCTCGGTGACGTCGGATTCCTGTTCGGGATATTCACGCTCGGCCTGTCGGCGGGCAGCTTCCGGATCGACGACGTCCTCGCCGCCGACCTCCCGAAAGGCACGCTGGTCGCCGCGACGCTGTTGCTCCTCGCGGGCGTCGCGGGCAAGAGCGCGCAGGTGCCGCTGCACACCTGGCTGCCGGACGCCATGGCCGGACCGACTCCGATCAGCGCGCTCATCCACGCGGCGACCATGGTCGCGGCGGGCATCTTCGTCGTCGCCCGGCTCTATCCGGCCTTCCTCGCGGCCCAGCCCACGCTGGACGTGCTCGGTGTGCTCGCCGCCGTGGGCATGCTGGGCGCGGCGCTCGCCGCCCTGGCCCAGGACGACCTCAAACGGGTGCTCGCGTACTCCACGATCAGCCAGCTCGCGCTCATGGCGGCGGCGCTGGCTGCGGGGTCGGAGCACGCGGCGATCTTCCATCTGGTGACGCACGGCGCGTTCAAGGCGCTGCTGTTCCTGTGCGCGGGCGTGGTCATCCACCACGCCGGATCGAACCTGATGAGCCACATGGGCGGGCTCCGCACCCCCCTTCCCGTGACGTTCTGGGCGATGACGATCGGCTTCGCCGCGCTCGCCGGACTGCCTCCGGCCAGCGGGTTCTTCAGCAAGGACGCCGTGATCGCGGCCATCGAGCGCTCGCACGGCCCCGCCCAGCTCTTCCTGTACGGCTGCGCGCTCGTCACCGTCGGGGTGACCGGCGCCTACTCGGCTCGCGCCTGGCTGCGGACCTTCTTCGGCTCCCGCCGTGTCGGCGCGCCGTCCCACGCGGGCGATCACGGCCATGGGCGACCGGCGGTTCCCCGCTCCATGCTCTGGCCCGTCGTGCTGCTCGCCGTGCCCGCCCTGCTGCTCGGGTTCGCCGGGGTGCGCGAGCTCGACTGGGAGTCGGCGGCGATCAGCGTGGTGATCGCGCTGCTCGGCGCCGGGGTCGTCTACGCGCTCTGGCGCTCGTCGCCCGAGCAGGATCCGGCGAGGATGCTCGGTCCGTTCCGGGTGCCCTGCGAGCGGGCGTTCTACCTGGACGCCGTCTACGACCGGCTGGTCGTCCGTCCCGTCCTGCGGCTCGCGCGCGGTGTCGTGCGGGCGGACGACCGGGTCGTCGACGGGGCCGTACGCGGCTCGGGGCGGGCGGCGGTGGGCCTGTCCGGCCTGCTGCGGCTCGCGCAGAACGGCAACGCCCAGCTCTACGTCACCGGCCTGCTCGCCGGGGTGCTCCTGATCGCGGTGGGGGTGGTGGTGCTCGGATGATCCGTGATGCCGCGATGGCCCTTGACGCCGCGATGTCCCCTGGCGCCGCCATGTCCTCTGGTACCGCGATGCCGCGTAGTGCCGCCCGGGAGGTGTCCCGCCGATGAGCTGGATCCTGATCGCGATGCTCGCCGTTCCCCTGCTGGGGGCCGCTGCGCTGCTCCTCCCGAGGTTCGCGGGACGGGTGCCGCGCGGGTACGGGCTCGCCGTCTCCGGGGCGACGCTGGCCCTCGCCGTCGTGGCGGCGGTCGGCTTCGACTACGGCCACGCGGCACGGATGCAGTTCGAGACGGATGTGTCGTGGATCCCGGGCCTGGCCCTGCGGTTCCACCTGGGCGTGGACGGGATCTCGCTGCCGCTGGTCGTGCTGACCGCGGTGCTGACGTTCCTGTGCTTCGTCCACCTGGCGGGCCGGCCGCCGAGCAGGCCGAGGGCGCTCGTTTTCACGCTGCTGGTCCTGGAAACCGGCATGATCGGCACGTTCCTCGCGCTCGATCTGCTGCTGTTCTTCGTGTTCTTCGAGGTCGTCCTCGTCCCGATGTACTTCGTGATCGCGATCTGGGGCGGTCCGGGCCGCCGGGCGGCGGCGGTGAAGTTCATCCTCTACACGCTGCTCGGATCCGCCGTCCTGCTGCTCGGGGTGCTGGTCGTCTGGTCCCAGGCCGGGACCCTCGACATGGTGGCGCTCGCCCGGGGCAGCGGCATCGCGCGTTCGGCGCAGATCGTGGCGTTCCTGGCGATCGGTGCCGGGCTGGCGGTCAAGGCGCCGATGTGGCCGCTGCACACCTGGCTGCCGGACGCCCACACCGAGGCGCCGACCGTCGGCTCGGTGCTGCTCGCCGGGGTGCTGCTCAAAATGGGCACGTACGGCTTCGCGCGCATCGCGATCCCGATCCTGCCCGAGGGCGCCGCCGCGCTGGCCCCCTGGCTGGGGGCGTTCGCGGTGATCGGCATCATCTACGGCTCCCTGGCCTGCCTGGCTCAGCGCGACCTCAAGCGGATGATCGCCTACTCGTCGGTCGGGCACATGGGGTTCGTGCTGCTCGGCTTCGCGACGCTGACTCCGGTGGGCGTGAACGCCGCCCTGTTCGGCAACGTCGCGCACGGGCTGATCACCGGGCTGCTCTTCTTCGTCGCCGGGGCCGTCAAGGACCGGTACGGCACGGCCGACATGGCCCGGCTGGGCGGCGGGATGCTGGGCCGCCTGCCGTACATCGGCTCGTTGCTGACCTTCGCCTGCGTCGCGTCGCTGGGGCTGCCGGGGCTGGCCGGGTTCTGGGGCGAGATGCTCGCGTTGTTCGGGGCGTTCCGGCCCGCCGCGGAGCTGTCCCGGCCGCTGTTCCTGACGTTCATGGTCGTCGGCGGCCTCGGGACGGTCCTGACCGCGGCGTACTTCCTGCGCATGCTGTCCCGGGTGACCCATGGCCGTCCGGCGGCGTCGGAGGGCCCGCCCGGCGGGCTGGGCGACGTGACCGCGTACGAGCTGGCCGCCTGGGTGCCGCTGGTCGTGCTGACCGTGCTCTTCGGCCTGTGGCCCAAGGCCCTGCTCGCGATCACCACGCCCGCCGTGCAGGCGATGCTCCCGGGGGTGGGCACGTGATCCAGTCGATCGACTACGTCGCGATCGCCGCGCCGCTGATCCTCGCTCTGGTGGCGGGGGCCGTGCTGCTGCTCGACGCCTTCCTGCCCCGCCGTACGCCGGGGGTGCTCGGGCTGGTCACGCTGGCCGGGGTCGTCGCGGCGTTCGGCGTCGTCGTGGCGCAGGCCGTGGGCGGCGGGGAACGGCGCACGTTCTGCGTGCCCGCGTCACTGGGCGGCGGCGGATGCTCCTTCGTGGTGGACGGGTTCACCCTGGTGCTGTCCGGGCTGCTGCTCGGCGCCGGGGCCGTGGTCGTGCTGCTGTCCATGGGCGAACTGGCCGACCGCCGGATCCCCGCCGGAGAGTGGTACTTCCTGCTGCTGTGCGCGCTGGCCGGGGCGGTCCTGCTGCCCGCCGCGCGTGACCTGGCCACGCTCGTCGTGGCGCTCGAAGTGGTCTCCCTGCCGGTGTTCGCGCTGACCGCGCTCAAGCGGTACGACGGACGGGCCTCGGAGGCGGCGCTCAAGCTCTTCCTCGTCTCCGTGGTCTCGACCGCGATCATGCTGTTCGGGATCTCGTTGTTGTACGGCCTGACCGGGACCCTCTACCTGGAGCGGCTGTCCGCGGCCCTCTCGTCCACCGCTCCCGGGGCTTCCGGAGCCGTGTCGGTCGCCGTCGTGCTGGTCCTGGCCGGGTTCGCGTTCAAGGTGGCCGCGGTGCCGTTCCACTTCTGGGCCGGTGACGTCTACCAGGGCGCGCCGGTCCCGGTGGCGGCGCTGCTCTCGGTCGTCTCCAAGGCCGCCGGGTTCGCCGGGCTGATCCTGATCCTGACCACCGGGCTGCCGGGCCAGGCGGCCGTGTGGGGCCCGGTCGTCGCGGTCGTGGCCGCGCTGACCATGACGGCGGGGAACGTCCTCGCCCTGCGCCAGCGCGCCGCGTTGCGGCTGCTCGCCTGGTCGTCGGTCGCCCAGTCCGGCTACATCCTCGCCCCGCTGGCCGTGATCGGCGGGCGCGCGGTCAGCGCCTCCGTGGCGTATCTGGTCATCTACGCGGCGATGAACCTCGGGGCGTTCGCCGTGGTCATGCTGGTCTCCCGGACGGCGCCGCGGAACGAGCTGGACGACTACCGCGGCCTGGCCTCCCAACGGCCGGGTACGGCCGTCGCGCTCGGCTTCTTCCTCGTCTGCCTGGCCGGCCTGCCGCCGGGGCTCGCGGGGCTGTTCGCCAAGGTCGTGGTGTTCCGCGAGATCGTGGCCGGCGGCCTCGGGTGGCTGGCCGTCGTGATGGCGGTCAACACCGTCATCGGGCTCTACTACTACATCGCCTGGACGGCCCAGCTGTTCACGCCCGGTCCGGCGGGCGTGAGCCGTACCCGATCGGTGCCCGTCATGGTGGCCGTCGGGGTCGCCGTCCTGGTCACGCTGGCGTTCTGCGTCGCTCCGCAGCTGGTCCTCTCCGCCTCCGGCTGAGCCTTGCCCACTGGGAACGTTCGGCCAGGCCACACACGTTGGTAAGGGTGAACGCACCAAATCGTGAGGAGGAGGCGTGCACCACAACGGCCTGCGTACCGCGATCCTTCTGGGGGCTCTCTCCGCGTTGATCCTGGCGGTGGGGGCCTGGCTCGGAGGGGGCTCCGGTGTGCGGCTGGCTCTCGTGATCGCGCTTCTGACCAACGGCGTCGCGTACTTCTTCTCCGACCGGATCGCCCTGTCCGCCATGCGGGCTCGGCCCGTCAGCGAGGTGGAGCAGCCGGTCCTCTACCGCATCGTCCGGGAGCTGTCCTACGACGCTCGGCAGCCGATGCCCCGTCTCTACGTCTCCCCGACCATGCAGCCCAACGCGTTCGCGACCGGGCGCAACCCGCGCAACGCCGCCGTCTGCGTCACCCACGGCATCCTCGGCATGCTGGACGAGCGGGAGCTCAGGGGAGTGATCGGGCATGAGCTGTCCCACGTCTACAACCGGGACATTCTGATCTCGTCGGTCGCGGCGGCGCTGGCCACGATGATCACCTATTTCGGCTACATCGGCATGTTCTTCGGCGGATCCGATGACGACGACGGCCCGGGCTTCATCGGCGCGCTGCTCATGATGATCCTCGGCCCGGTCGCCGCCTCGATGATCCAGATGGCGATCTCCCGGTCGCGCGAGTTCGCGGCGGACGAGTCGAGCGCCCGGCTCACCGGTGATCCGCTGGCGCTCGCCTCGGCGCTCCGCAAGATCGAGATGGGGGCCCGCCGGCTGCCGCTCCCGGAGAACGGGCGGCTGGCGTCGGCGAGCCACATGATGATCGCGAACCCGTTCCGCGGCGCGGGACTCGGCAAGCTGTTCTCCACCCACCCGGCGACCGCCGAGCGGGTCGCCCGGCTGGAGCGGATGGCCGGCTACCGCCGCTGACGGCAGTGGACGCACGTCAAGACACTTCCGCGCCGGCGGGCGCGTGAGGGCGCATGAAAAGACCGGTCACGTCGAGGCGAGGGTGCGTGACCGGCCCTGTCGTCTTTACGTCCTTACGTGTGGCACTGGGTCATTCGCCCGGCACCCACCACATGTACACCTTGGCGGTGAGCGGGAAGGAGTCGGTCTTCGTGGTGCCGCCCGAGGTGGGGTCGAGAGTGCGTCGCACGAGCCCGTTCGTGTTGCCGTCCTTGTCGCTGCGCATCTCCCACACGGTCAGGTTGCCGGAGTCGTCCCATCTGAGCTGCTGGGGTGTCTCGTTCTTCGGCACGTTCACGTTCACGGCGTCGCCGACGCTGTCGCTCTCCAGGTCGTAGACGCGTAGCCGCTGCTTGCCGCCCGTCATGTTGATCATCACCGCCACGGTGTTCCCGTCGTTCGCCAGGGCCTGCGGCGTGTTGTTCGCGATCACCTGCGGCACGACCTTGCGGCCGGTCGTGGCGCCGTTCTCGTCGAGGACGCGGAGTTCGGTGGTGTTCTCGCGGGTGTACCGGGACGCCAGGACGTGGCGGCTGTCGGGGCTGAATCCCTGGAGGTAGAGATCGGTCCTGAGCTTGGCGATCTTGCCCGTGGCCATGTTGACCAGCAGGGACGGGAGCTTGTCGTTCTCGTCCTGGTAGTCGATCAGGAGGCTGCTCCCGTCCGGGGACAGCGTGGTGACGAGGTCGCTCATGCCGAGGCCCTTGGGCAGGCGGCTCGCCGTGCCGGGCAGCGCACGCACCCGGTTCGTCGCGAGGTCGCGGATCACCAGCTTGTTGTCCGACTTGCGGAAGTAGGCCACCTTCTCGCCGTCATCGCTGATGGCGAGCGCCGCGAGCGACTCCTTGTCGACCTTGCCGCGGGCGTTCACCGCGTAGACCCGGGCATCGCCGAGCGTACGGGTCTTGCCGTCGCGCGTGACGAAGTTCCAGGATCCGCAGGGGACGGTGTAGTCCTTCTCCCCGCAGGACTTCACCCAGACGTAGCGGATCTGGGCGTTCGCGGCGGAGGCGGCTCCCGTCTTCGCCTCCGCCATGGTGGGGATCGCCAGCGCGGAGGTCGTCGCGGCGACGGCGGCGGCGAGGATCGCCAGTTTCCTTGTCATCGCTTGCTCCTTTCGTCACCTAGTAGATGCCGGGAGTGGTCGAAAGGTTGCGTTACGAATAGGCCACGATGTGCCGAAGGTTACATACCTTTTCCTATCACTTAAGTGGGAAACCTCTAGAAGATTCCCATATGGATGGTGTTTACTGCATCTAGCCATTTGGGGCGTTTTGGTAGACACATCATGGTGCCGGGAAGGTGTGGCATGGCGGGTATCGACGAGCGCGGCGCGTTCAGCCGTCGCGGGCTGCTCAAAGCGGCCGTGACGGGTGTGACCATCCTGTCTGCCGCCACGCTGCTGGAGGCGTGCGGCGCGGCGCCGGCGGCCGAGCGGTCCGGGTCCGGCGGGAGCGCCGCGGCGGGCACGGACACCGGCAAGGACATCGAGCTGCTCCGCGTCGCGCTGCCCGGGTCGCTGTCGAACCTCTATCCGGGCCAGGAGTCCGGCATCCTGAACTACTACGTCGCCGGCGTCTGCATGGAGGGCCTGGTCGGCGTGGACACCTCCGGCGCGATCGTGCCGGCCCTGGCGTCGAAGGTCGAGCGCACGTCGCCGACGACCTACGTCTACACCATCCGCGACGACGCGAAGTTCCACGATGGCAGCCCGGTCACCGCCGACGACATCCTCCATTCGATCGAGATGGCCAAGGACGCGAAGGTGTCGCCGAGCACCGCCAGCTACTGGGCGAACCTCGACAAGGCCACCAAGTCGGGCGCGAACGAGATCACGCTGACCAGCAAGACCGCCGACGAGGCGTTCGGCTGGATCCCGTCCAACGTCGACGCGCTGTGGATCGCCCCGAAGGCCGTCTGGGAGAAGGCGAAGAACCAGATCGGCACCGCGCAGTCGCTCCTGGTCGGCTCCGGGCCGTACAAGGTGACCGAGTTCGCCCCGGACTCGCACGTCGAGCTCACCCGGGTGGACACCTGGCGGGGCACCCGGCCGAAGGTCGCCAAGATCCGGTTCGAGTTCATCGCCGACGACAGCACCCGCCTGCTGGCGTGGAAGGCGAACAAGGCCGACATGTCGCTGAACGTTCCGCTGGCCCAGGCCCGGCAGTGGGAGTCGGCGCCCGGCACCCGCGTGGTCTACGCCGCCGATCGCTCCTACGCCGGACTGACCTTCAACGTGTCGGCCAAGCCGTTCGACGACGTCCACGTGCGTAAAGCGATCGCGCACGTGGTGAACCGCGACGCGATCGTCAAGAACATCCTGCACGGCCGGGGCCAGGTCGCGACCGCGCTGTCCACGCCCGAGCAGTTCGGCGGGCTGTGGACGCCGGAGCAGGCGACGAAGGAACTGGCCGCGATCCCGCAGTACGCGTACGACCTGGAGCAGGCGAAGAAGGAGCTCGCCCAGTCCTCGGTGCCGAACGGCTTCACCGTCTCGCTCTCGTATCCCAGCACCGGGCCGCATCTCGGCACGGCCGCGCTCGCCTTCGCCGCGGACCTCAAGAAGATCGGGATCACCCTCGACGTCAAGGAACTGCCCATCGAGCAGTGGCTGGCCGAACTGAACACCTTCCCGCCGCTGAGTTACATGTGGTACTTCAACACGACCGGCGATCCGGGCGAGCTCGCGAACTGGTTCCTCGGTGCGGACAACCCGGCGAAGTACACCAACGGCGCGATCACCGAGGCCATGGCGAAGGCCGAGGCCGAGTCCGACCCGGCCAAGCGGGCCGCGCTGCTGATCGAGGCGCAGAGCGCGCAGGCCGCCGACGTGGCGTACCTCCCGCTGTGGTGGGGACAGTCCGCGATCGCGCTGAGCGGCGCGGTCGGCGTGCGGGACTACACCTCATACACCCTGATGGCCAACTGGCCGGAACACCTGTACGCGGCCCAGTGAAAAGCCTGATGATCATTTTCGTCCTGCGTAGAGCGGGCGCGACGCTGCTGTTGCTGCTCGCCCTCTCGCTGCTGGTGTTCGCGATGCTGTACCTCGCGCCGGGGGACATCGCCCGCAACCTGCTGGGCACCCGCAACGTCACGCCCGAGGCGCTGGCCCAGATCCGCGCCCGGTACCACCTGGACGACCCGTTCCTGCAGCAGTACTGGCGGTGGCTGACGCACGCGGTCACCGGTGACTTCGGCACCTCCATCCGCACCGGACGCCCGATCGGGCCGCTGATGCTGGAGAAGACGGGGATCACCGCGGCCACCGCCGGGCTGGCGTTCCTGCTCTCGGTCCTCGTCGGGATCCCCACGGGCATCGTGACGGCGGTCCGGCGCGGCCGCTGGCTCGACCGGGTGCTCGTCACCGTCTCCGTCATCGGGGTCAGCGCGCCCGGCTTCGCGGTCGGCCTCCTGCTGCTGTACGTCTTCGCGCTCGGCCTGGGCTGGTTCCCGATCTACGGCACCGGCGAGGGGTTCTTCGACTCCCTTTGGCATCTCGCGCTGCCCGCGGTCGCGCTGGCGCTCGGGCTCGGCGCGTTCGTCGTCAAACTGACCAGGGCCGCGGTGATCCGCGAACTCGACCAGGATTACGTGACCTTCGCCCGCGGGCGCGGACTCTCGGAGAGCGCGACGCTGCGCATCGTGCTGCGCAACGCCGCCATCCCGATTGTCACGAGCCTGGGCCTGATGGTCGCCTACCTGTTCGGCGGAACCGTGCTCATCGAGGTCACCTTCGCCCTGCCCGGCCTCGGGTCGCTGATGGAGGAGTCCGTGCTGTTCAAGGACATCCCGGTAGTGCAGGCACTGACGCTGGCCGTCGCCTTCGTGGTCTCCGTGACCGCGTTCCTCGTCGACCTGTCGTACCTGCTGATCGATCCACGCGTACGAGCCAGGACGGTGCGGTGATGAGCGGGCCGTCGAACCAGCGCATGAGCGGGTCGGACCGTCGCGTGAGCGGGCCGTCGAACCGGCGCCGGAGGCGGATCCCGGTCGTCGCGATCCTGTCGGCCGTGCTGCTGGCCTTCGTCGCGATCTGCGCCCTGGCGCAGGAGCTCATCGCCCCGAAGGCGCTGGAACAGGACATCTATCTCGGAGTGGTCGGCGGCGGCGTCGAGGGCCACCTGTTCGGTACCGACCAGCTCGGCCGGGACATCCTCCAGCTCTCGCTCGCGGGCGCTCGCTCCGCGCTGGCCGGCCCGCTGGTGGTCGCGGTCGGATCGATGCTGATCGGGTTCTTCCTCGGCACGTTCGCCGGCTACCGGGGCGGGATCGTCGACATGCTGGCCGGCCGCTACGCCGACCTGCTGCTCGCGCTTCCCGCGGTGCTGCTGGCCATCGTCGTCGCGGGGCTCGTCGGACGGGGCTACTGGGTCACCGTCGTCGTGTTGATCGTGCTGTTCTCGCCGTCGGACGTGCGGCTGGTGCGCAGCGCGGTCATCGAGCAGGCGCCCCGGCCGTACATCGAGTCGGCACGGGTGCTCGGCATCCGGCCGTCCAGGATCATGTTCCGGCACATCGCGCCGAACATCGTCCCGATCGTGGTGGCGAACCTGCTGCTGAACGTCGCCTTCGCGCTGGTCGCGCTCTCCTCGCTGTCGTACCTCGGCCTCGGCGTCCCGCCGGGCGCCCCCGACTGGGGACGCCAGCTCGCGGACGGCCGGCAGCTGCTCGGCGACAACCCGCTCGCCGCGGTCGTGCCCGGGGTGCTGATCATCCTGACCGCCACGGCGGTGAACCTGCTCGGTGACTGGCTCTCCGACCTGCTCGACCGACGGATGGTGGCCCGATGACGACACCGATGACGGCTCCGGAGCAGGCGCCGACGCCGACTCCGCTCCTGGCCGTACGCGATCTTCGGGTGGCCTCGGCCTCCGGCATCATCGTCGCCGGGCTCGATCTCACCGTGGCTCCCGGCGAGACGGTCGCCATCGTGGGGGAGTCCGGATCCGGCAAGTCGATGACCGTCAAGGCGCTGACCGGGCTGCTGCCCGAGGGAGTGCACGCGGGCGGCCGGATGGAGCTTCCCACCCGTACGGACGCGAGCGACGGGCGGAAGGGGCGTCCCGGCCGGGAGATCGACCTGGCCGCACCCGGGGCGGTGTGGCGCGACGTGCGGGGGTCACGGATCGCGCTGCTGCTCCAGGACCCGTTCACCTCGCTGTCCCCGGTGCATCGCTGCGGAGATCAGATCGGCTGGGCCATCTCGGAAGGGCGGGCCGAGCGTGTGGCCCGGCTGCTGGCCGAGGTCGGGCTGCCCGCCGAGGTCGCGGACAAGTACCCGTTCCAGCTCTCCGGAGGGATGCGCCAGCGGGTGGCAATCGCCGCCGGGCTGGCCGCCGACCCTGATCTGCTGATCGCCGACGAGCCGACCACGGCGCTCGACGTCACCACGCAGCACGAGGTCCTGGAACTGATCGCACGTCTCCAGCGCGAACGCGACATGGGGCTGATCCTGATCACCCACGACCTGCGCCTCGCCCGCAGCCGGGCCGACCGGATCATGGTGATGTACGCGGGCCGGCTGGTCGAGGAGGGGCCGACCGCCCGGGTGATGGACGCGCCCGCGCACCCGTACACCGCGCGGCTGGCTGCCTGCGATCCCCCGCTCACCCATCGGCTCGCGGTGCTGCCGACGATTCCCGGCTCCGTGCCCCGGCCGTGGTCGGTCGATGCGGAGTGCGCCTTCGCGGCGCGGTGCGCGTTCGCCGTCGACGCCTGCCGTACGGCCGAGCCTGAGCTGGCGGAGGTGGCCGAGGGGCACCGGGCGGCCTGCCTGCGTCCCGAGACGGCCGGCCTGCCGGTGGCCTCTCCAGAGGGGGCCGGTGATCTCGCGCCCGGAACGGGTTCTGTGGGCGGTGGTTCAGCCGAGGGCGGGTCTGCCGGAGGCTCGGCGTCGCCGTTGCTCACGGTGGAGGGCCAGGGAGTATCGGCGTCGCCGTTGCTCACCGCGGAGGGATTGGCCAAGCGGTTCCCCGGCTCTGCCGTACCGGCCCTGGACGGCGTCGATCTGGAGATCGCGGCAGGGGAGACGGTCGCGGTGGTCGGCGAGTCCGGCTCGGGCAAGACCACTCTCGCCCGGTGCGTCGTCGGTCTGGAGCGGCCGGACAGCGGCCGGATCGTCTTCCACGGCGCGGCCACGGGGGCCAGGCGGGTGCAGATCGTCTTCCAGGATCCGTACTCCGCGCTCAATCCCGGGCTGACCATCGGCACCTCGCTCTCCGAGGCGTTGCGGGCGGCCGGGCGGCCGAAGTCCGAGGTGGGCGAGTTGCTGGAGCTCGTGGGGCTTCCGGCGGCGTACGCACGTCGCCGACCCCGGGCGCTGTCCGGCGGCGAGCGCCAGCGCGTCGCCATCGCCCGCGCCCTCGCGCCACGTGCCGGCCTGCTGGTCTGCGACGAGTCGGTGTCCGCGCTGGACGTGTCCGTCCAGGCGCAGGTGCTGAACTTGCTCGCGGACCTACGGCGCAGGCTCGGCCTGACGCTGCTCTTCATCACCCACGATCTGGCGGTCGCCCGGCAGATCGCGGATCGTGTCTACGTCATGCACCACGGTCGCGTGGTGGAGACCGGACCCGTCGATTCCGTGCTGGGCGCTCCGGCACATGAATACACCCAACGGCTGCTGGCCTCGATTCCGGCGGCGGACTAAGAGATTGCGCGTACATGTCTGAACGTGATGTCCATGCGGTCGTCGCCGGCGCTGGTGCGACCGATGCCGGTGCGATCGATATCGACGTACTGCCGGTGATCGGGGATGTCGGCCAGGTCGCCGACGGGATCCCGGACCTGCCGGAGGAGATGCTGCGGCGCTGGCGGCGCGCCGGGGGAATCCAGGCGCGCACCCTCGTCACGGCGCGGGCCGGCGGGGAGCTGGTCGGGGCCGCGTTCGAGGTGCACCGGCCGCTGACCGCGTACCGGAAGATCGTCGACGTCTGGGCGCCGGACGAGCGGGTGGCCGACCTCCTGGTGGACACCATCGAGGAGCGGGCCTGGAGGGAAGGCGCGGTCGCGGTCAAGCGCTTCTTCGCCACCAAGGACCCGGCGAACGGCGAAGCCACCGGCTCCGGTGGTGGTGAAGCCGGCACCGTGCGGGACACCGGATCGGCGGAAGCGGGTGGGACGACCGCCTGGCGGCGTTCGCTGGAACGTGGCTATCAGGAGGCGCCGGTCCCGGTGTGGGCGGCGCCGGTCACCAGCGACCAGGCGGACACCGGTTACGGGCAGGTGCGGTGGCGGGGGGCGGCTCCCGACCGGGCTCTGCCGTACATGCGGCAGACCACGGACTTCACCTGCGGGCCGGTGGCGCTGCAGTTGGCGCTCTGCGGGCTGGGACTGCAGGAGGCGCCGGACCGGGCCGAGGAGATGCGCATGTGGCGCGAGGCCACGACCGTGGCCGGCTGCGACCCGCTCGGGCTGGCGCTCGCGGCGGCGGACCGGGGCGCGGTTCCGGAGGTGCTGCTGTCGACAGAGCGGCCGACCCTGCTGGAGCTCTGCCGTACGGACGAGGAACGGGATCTGCGGCAGTTCATCCAGTCGGGCTTCCGATCGGAACTGGCCGGTCGGGGCATCGCGGTCGAGACGACGGCGTTCGACCTGGACCAGCTGCGTGCGGCCCTGGCCGACGGCGCCATCGTGCTCGTGCTGATCGAGCAACTCGGCATGCACGCCGAGCCCTCGCCGCACTGGATCACGGTGCACAGCGTGGACGGTGACATCTTCTACGCCAACGATCCGTGGACGGACGCGGATCTGGGCGAGACCTACCTCGACGCCCTCGACCTGCCGCTGCCCGCCGCGACGCTGGACCGGCTGGCGTGGTACGGCGCGCCCAGCTACCGCAGCATGGTGGTGCTCCGGGCGGCCTGACCCACCGCACGGGCCGTCTCAGGACGGCTCACCGGGATTTTCGCGGCGATTGGCAGTAGACGAGACCCGAGGCCGTACGGGGGGAGGTTTCGAGCCCGCCGGAAAGGGAGGTCCGGAAGGTGGGCCAGGGAGTGTCCGGCTAGGTGCCTCCCTAGCCGGAGGGCATGGAGACCATGGTCAGCAGGCGGGTGGCCCGTGCGCCGGCCTGGTAGCTGTGCTCGGCCTCGGACGAGAACCGGACCGCGTCCCCGGCGCGCAGCCGAACCGTCCAGGTCGCGATCTCCAGGGTCACCGCGCCGGAGACGACGTAGGCGAACTCCTCCGACCCCCGGCCGTGCGGCGCGCTCTCGTGGCTGTGCTCCGGCGGCAGCAGGGACTCGTAGATCTCGAAGCGGCGGGGGTCCACCGAGCTGAGCAGCGTGCGCGCCGCCGCGTCGGCCGCCGTGCGCCGCATCACCTGAGGCTCGTACAACGGGGTTCTGGTGATGTCGGCGAACGAGAGCTCCAGGGCCTCGGCGATGCCCGAGAGGACCTCCAGCGTGGGATTGGCCAGGCCGCGCTCGATCTGCGACAGCAGGGCCTTGCTGAACCCGCAACGGTCGGCGAGGTCGCGGATGCTGAGCCCTCGCGTACGGCGGGCGTGCCGGACGTTGTCGGCGATCGCGGCCCGCACCTGCTCGGAGAGCGCGGTCACTCGGACACCACCGGCTTTCGTACGGCTCTCGCCGCTCTCGCGCGGGGACGGGCCGCGGCGGACAGCCGTCTCGCCCGGCGAGCCATGAACGCGGCCGCCGGAGGCCGTGGCTGTCGGTGTTCTCGTGGTCTCACGTGCCCTCGATGTGCCCTGCGGTGAGTTCTCCAGCGAGATTATGCCAATCTTGGCGATTTAGCGGGACAAAGCGGGGGCCGGGGTGTATTCCACTCTCACAATCCCCGTCCAGAAAGATTGCGCATGCGAATCCCCGCCGCTTCGGCGTCTCCCACCCGCTTGGCTTCTGGAGCGTCCAGAGGCTCTCTTCTCTCCAGGGCCTCGCTGGCCGCCGTCGCCGTCTTCGGCCTCGGCCTGCTCGCCCCTCCCGCTCCCGCTTCCGCATCTGTGTCGGCTTCGGCGTCCGTGTCCGCGCTGTCCGCCGCGTGCAGCGTGCAGCGGGTCGGCGACTCGTGGAATTGCGTGACCCCCGGGGCGTTCTGCCCGGCCGCCGCGCGCGGAAAGTACGGCTACGACAAATACAGCGGCCGCAAGTACAAGTGCGTGCAGTACAGCAACGGCAGATGGCGGTGGAAGCGCGCCTGAGCCCGGCATAGATCCGCCCCGAGCGGAGCGACCTGCTCGGGGCGGATCTGGTACAGGGGTGCCGATGGGGGACCGAGGGGCCGGTGTGCACGGCACGCGTGACCCATCAGGATCACCGTGAAACGGAGAGCGGTGACCCATCAGGATCACCGTGAAACGGAGAGCGGTGACCCGTTCAGATCACCGCTCGGTCACCGGTAGTTGGTGAACTGCAGGGCGATGTCGAGGTCCTTGCCCTTGAGGAGGGAGATGACCTCCTGGAGGTCGTCCTTCTTCTTGGAGCTGACCCGGAGCTCCTCACCCTGGATCTGCGCCTTGATGCCCTTCGGACCCTCGTCCCGGATGATCTTGGAGATCTTCTTGGCGTTCTCCTGGTCGATGCCCTCCTTGAGGGCGACCATCAGGCGGTACTCCTTGCCGGACAGCTTCGGCTCACCCGCGTCGAGGACCTTGAGCGAAAGGCCCCGCTTGATGATCTTCTCCTGGAACACGTCAAGAACGGCGTTCGCGCGCTCCTCGCTGTTCGCCTTGATCTCGACGTCGTTCTGACCGGACCAGGAGATGCTCGCTCCGGTGCCCTTGAAGTCGAACCGGTGCCCGACCTCCTTGACCGTCTGGTTCAGCGCGTTGTCCACCTCCTGGCGGTCGATCTTGCTGACGACGTCGAATGACGAATCTGCCAAAGCACTGACCTTTCTCAGCTTGCCGGTTCGTCGTTCGCCCAGAGTGGCGTCACCACGATGCGCGCTGGCTTACGCGCCCCGACCCGGTACACCTTCACGTATCAGATCAGCCTAGCGAGCATCGCCCGGTGCTGGGATGCAGGCGGTGTGAGCCACTGCGCCGGCGGCCCCGCAACGGTTGAGTCGGAGCCGACGCCTCGCGCCCGGCCGAACCCGGTCGCGTACCGCTCGATGCCGGTGACGACCGTAGAGCGACAAGCCGCAGGAGGAGGGTCAATAGCGCTTGGCCGGCAGAGATGGCTTGTCGTCGGTCCAGCCCATTTGCCGGTAGGCCGTGAAGCTGGTGACTTCTGTCGTACGCCCGTCGGCGAGTTCGACCGTGGTCGTCGACGACTGCGAGAGCGGCATACCCGTCTCGGGATCGATCACCATCACGATCTGGTTGGTGCCCCCCCGGATGCTGTCGCGCGTCTGATACCCGAGTGCCTCGCCCATACGACCGAGCGGATCCTTCACCTTGCCAAGAGACGTCATCTTGGGAATGGTGGCCAGGATGCGGTAGGCGGAGGCACGGACGGCGGGAGAGACCGGCAGGAAGAAGACGATGTCCATGCAGCTCCCCTGCAGGGCCGACTCCCGCCATTCCGGGTCGTTCCCGTAGTCGCCCTTGGCCAGGGCGGTGATGCGCCGTTCGAGGTAGGCGCGCAGCTCTCGCTCGCCGCTCGGTATGCGGCGGATCTCGTCCCAGGTCATGGACTCTTTCGTCAAAGACCCGCCTACGCCCTTCCACTTGCCGCGCAACCGCGTGGCCGTCTTCTCCTCCGCGGCGGCTCGTACTACTTCCGAGGAGTTGGCCCCGACAAGCCCGGTCATGTCGAGCGGATACCTCCACTCGGTGGGCGAGCCGGCCCTACGCCAGGCGGCCTCGTCCTCGTCGGTGAGCGGTTTCGCGCCGAGGTACTGCGAGATCCACCAGCTCTGCGCTCCCGGCCGGCGGGCCAGCCACTCCTCCTTCGAGGAGCGCCGTCTGACGATGTAGCCGCGATCAGGCGAGATCGCGTCCATGGAGGAGACCGTGGTGGTACGCCAGTAGGCGCCCGACGTCGGCGCGGTTGGCGCCTTCATGACGGCGGACGCGGCGGCGAGCAGGACCTGGCTCGCCGACGGCTGGCTTCCGGGTGAGGCCGTGGTGGGAGACGGGCGCGGGATCTGCCCGTCCGGCGCCGCCACCAAGGTGACCACCAGGGCCGCGGCGGCGGCCAATCCCACAGCGGAGGCCAGCCACGGCGTGGGCCCACGCAGTCGCTTCGCGCGTGGCCTGCCGCCCTGCCCCGGCGGCTCGGACATGATCGAGGCCAGCAGCGCCTGGGCCCCCGCTCCGGACGCCTGCCCGGCCGGGTCGTCGTCCAGGTCGTCGTCATGCACTCTGGCGAGGTCGGTCAGGTTCACAGTGCGGTCCTCTCCAGGAGCGGAAGGTCGATTCCGGCGTTGGCCAGAGCGCGGGCGAACCGCTTGCGCGCGCGGTGCAGGCGGACGCGTACGGCGTTGCGCGTGATCCCGAGCGTTCGCGCCACCTGCTTGGTGTCGAGCTTCTCCCAGGCGACCAGCGACAGCAGCTCCCTGTCGTCGTCACTGAGGCCGGCGAAGGCCCGGCCGAGCTGTGTGTACTCGCCCGGTGGCGGGTCGGCCAGCGCCGGGGAGACGGCGAGCTGCTCGCGCAGTGCGGCGGTGCGCCGTTCGTGCCGCCGCTCGCCCCGCCGGTGGTTGGCGAGGGTCCTGCGGGCCACGCCGTACAGCCAGAGCCGTGCCTCGTCCCCCGAAGGGATCTCGTCGATACGCCGCCACGCGGTGACGAAGGTCTCGGCCACCACGTCGGCCGCGTCGTCGGGGTCCTCACAGCGGCGCAGGACGTACCCGAGTATGGGGCGGTAGGCGTGTTCGTATATCTGCACGAACCGGCCGTGGGAATCCGATCCCATCCGGCCTCCTCACTTGGATCATCGGTCACCCGATTCCATGTCCGGAATATCGGAAGCATTACCGGCCCTGATCGGTTCCCCGGTGATCTCGTGAGGAGACAGGTGGACGCTGTCGTGGAGATGATCCGGAACACCCTGGACGCCGAAGCGTGGTCGAGAAGGCCGTGGAGAGCTTTCGGCCTGCCCCGCCGCAGAGGCCCGCATCCCGGAACGACGCAGCGCTCCCAAGCTCCGGGAGCTTGGGAGCGCTGAGAGTCGGACGCGCAAGATTATGGGCTGTGTCTTTGAGGCCGAGCCGCGAAATCGTCGTCGGCTGTCGGATTCCTCTCCTCGTTCCTGACGGACGTCAGCGGTCCACAGGCTCAGACGTCCTTGCGCATGACCACGCGGGGTGCCAGTTCGAGGCCCAGTGCACGCTCATGCTCGACCAAGGCCCGCAGCTCCGGTCCCCACTTCTCCGGTGGCAATACGGCGAAGCCGCGGCGGGCGTACCAAGGCGCGTTCCAAGGGACGTCACGAAATGTCGTGAGAGTTACGGCGCTGGCGCGGGCCGCGGCCTCATCACAGACGGCGTTGAGCAGCCGCGTGCCGATGCCCTCACTCTGATGGTCGGGATGCACGGCGAGCTGATCGAGATGCACCAGGCCGTCGACCTGCCCGAGGAGGGCGAATCCCACCGCGGGCCGACCGGCGACGATCACACGTCCGGGGTCGTCGCAATCCTCGATCATCGTGGTGCCGGACGGGAAGACGATGCCCAGAGGGGCGAAGGTGCGGTCAGCCGCGAGTTCGACCTCGACCAGTCCTGCAAGATCCTCGTTGTCAGCCCATCTGATCATGGAGCAATCATCTCGCGTACACGGTGGGGTCCTCGTAGCCGTACGGCCCTACGGTTCGCGGCGGGACAAACCGGTGTCACGCTCACGCCCGAAGTCCGCTATTCTTCTACCTGTCGCCGCGACAAGCGGAAGACACGGCAGGTTGCCCGAGCGGCCAAAGGGAGCGGTCTGTAAAACCGTCGGCTCAGCCTACGCAAGTTCGAACCTTGCACCTGCCACCCGGGATTTTCCCAGCTCAGAGCCCCTTCGGGGGCTCTTTTGCTTTCCCAAGACATGCAGCTATGTGCCGCCCTGAGCGATCGTTTGTCACAGGTCCACCAATATGCGTGCAATGATCTTGGGGCTGTTTTCCCAGGTCAAGATGGCTTACGGAGAGGACTTCTGGCCCACAGACTGCTTGACGGCCTCCTGCTGGAAGGCTGAGCAACGGCGATGGCCACGAGGTCTACTTGACCAGCCGGAAGTCGGGGTGAGTCACCCACGCCCGCAGCAGCTCGCTGGTCCCGTACACAGTGGGCGCGGGTCCGGGCGTGATCGCAATCAGGCCAGGCAGACCTCGGACAGTGGGCAATTGCCAGTCATGGACCTCAAACGAGACGACACCGCCCACGATGGCCATCACCGCGGCGGTGAGCAGGGCGGTGACTGCGTGGTCCACGCGGTGATTGCACATCGCGATGATGCTGACGTCGTGGGTCGGGGCGAACCCGATCAGCGGTTCGAGATCCGGTAGGTCGGCATGCTCGGCCTCGAATATCTCCTTGTCACCAACCTCCGGTCCGGCGACGACAACCAGGCAAGGCCGAGAACGTTCCTGATCAATATCAACGACATCCAGACGCTCCGCGACCACGCTGAGATCAAAGTGTCCGGGACGCTCCTCTACGAACCGCTCTGACAGGCCGGACAGCATCCGACGCAACCGGTCCAATACCTCATTGGAGACCGGCCCCGCCAGCTCGACTCCCAGTGCAGGCCCTGCCACAAATGGAGCGTAATGGCTTATGCGCGCACCATGATCCTGGACATCGCAAGTGCCGTCGTTCCACAGCATCCGAACGCGTAGTCGTGGACCCGCGGACCTGAGCCAGAAACGCAGAAGGGTCCCGGGTGGCTTCCAGGACCCCGTCTGTACGGCTTGCACGTCACGCCACCAGGGCGTCATCAATCCTCCGGTTGGCGATCTCTTGTTGGCCGTCGAGGCACTTGGCGTATACGCGGAGGAGGACATCCACGCTATGCCCGGCCCGTTCGGCGACATCGGGGGCCGAGATGCCGGCATTGAGCCACAGGGAGACCGCCGCGTGCCGGAGGTCGTACGGCCGTCGGGCGAGGGGAGAGGCGACCTGGGCCAGTGTAAAGGCGAGGAGCCCGGCGGCCTGCCAGACCTCGGTATAGGCCGTCGAGGCGACCACTCCGCCGCGCTCGCTGCGGAAGATCCGGCCGTCCGGGCCGACGCCGAACTCTGCGATGTGTTGCCGAAGAATCTTGACCAGCACCGGGGGAATCGGCACGGGTCGAACGTCGTCACGGCCACGGTGCCTGAGGCCGCGTTCCTCGTGGGTATCGCCCGTATCCGTCCACTGGGTGTTGACCTCTGGGCGAGAGACATCGACGAGCAGCCGGCCCCAGCCAGTTGCCGGAAGATAGCAATCCTGCTGACGAAGGGCGACGGCCTCACCAGGACGGAGAGCCGCGTAGTACATGCAGGCGAACAGGGCCATCAACCGCCGCCCCCGGCCCCGCTTGCCCACGTAGGTCACCGCGGTCAGCAGCTCCTCGGCCTGCCGAGGGTTGACGACCACACGCGGGTCTACGGTCTCCGTAGTCTTGGGAGGCTTCCACTTGACCCTGTGTAGTGGGTTGGACGGCAGCTCTTCCAGCTCTACGGCGTACTCCAGGACCGCATGCAGGACGGCCCGCTTGCGCCTGACCGTGTTCGCGCTGGCCGCCTTGCCGTCGAGGCGGAGCGCGAGCGCATCAAGCGCCAGCCGTACGGTCTTGGTCTCGTTGAGTTCGGCCAGGTCGAGGGAGGCCGACTCAAGCCAGCGGACGGCCTTGGCGATCTCCGGAGGTGCGTCTGGCCGCTTGTCCTCGGGGATGAGAGCGCACTTGCGCAGGGCCGTTCGCAGCGTGTCCGGATCGGGACGGCAGGGACGATCCTTCGTGAGCGCGGGCAGCACCGTGGAAAGCGCATCAGACATGCTGTCCCTGGTCTTCGCCGCTGCGTGAGGCCACTTCATTTCGATGTACGCCCGGACGAAGTCGAAGACGGAACGGGCGCTCTTCGCCTTGATCATCGAGGCTGGTAGCCCGCTCTCGACCTCGAACAGTTCACCCCGCTTGGCGGCCTGCCGCAGATCCGAGAGGAAGCTCTCGGCGAGAGCCTTGGTCCGGAAGGTCTTCGAAGACCGCTTTCTAGCCACCTGCCACCGGACGACGTATGACGGCGTCTTGCTGGACTTGTTTCTGTAGGTCTCGAAGAACTTCACGTCATAGGAGGTGCTCACGCAGCCTCCCGCAGGGTTTCAAGCCACGCCATGAGCTCGCTACGCCAGACGCGGAGTTCTCCGTTCGGGAGCTTGATGCATTTGGGCGCGTGGCCGAGTTCGCGCCAGCGGTAGAAGGTCCGGCGGGAGACGCCGCCGAGTTCGTCGAGCACCTCGGGCAGGGTGAGGAGCCGGTCATTGCGCGTCATCAGGCGTCACCTCCCCGGGCAGCCGAGGGCGACGGTAAGGCCGTGCCTGTCAACGAGGCGGCGAGGAGGGCGTCACCGGGGGTGAAACCGCGCCCGACGTAGTGCCACTCGGAGATGACGAGAACGGTGTCCTCGTCGAACAGAGGTAGGCGGCCGGTGGTGACGTCGTCGGTGATGGCATGTTCGGCGCGGTCGGCTCGAATGTCGCCGAGGGTGGTGGAGTAGTGGCGCGATCGAGTGGAGAAGTGGCCGGGCTGATCCCGTGGTGGCTGACCGGATGGCACGCTGGGCAGTGGTGGCTTCCGGTTCGAGTGCTGGGGGTGTTCTGGTCGCGTCGGGTGGGGCGGTCCTGGTGCATGCCTTCGCCCGTTTCGTGGTCGAGGGGTTGGGAACCCGGCACCGGTCGCGCCGACCGAGCATCTGGTGGTCGGTGGGCTGTATCGACATGTCCGCAACCCGATGTACCTCGCGGTGGTGACGGCGATCATCGGGCAGGCGCTGCTGCTGGGCCGCCCAGAGCTCCTGGAGTACGGGATCATCGCTGGCGTGGTGATTTGGGCCTTTGCGACCTACTACGAGGAGCCGACGCTGGTCCGCAGCTTCGGCACTGACTACGAGCGATATCGAGCCGCTGCCCCAGGATGGTGGCCGCGGTTGCGCCCCTGGCCTGGCTGACCGGGGCGGCTGCACAGCCCCGTCAGGATGAGCATGACGGCGACAGCAGGAGCCTGGCCGAGGGGTTTCGGCCGGTGCGGCAACACGGCATCGGCCGGATACACGGTGGCCGCGCCGGAGGCGCGCCAGGCGCACCGTCACCGTCCCGAAGATCGTGGCCAGCAGCCGGTGATGACCTGCTTCCACGCGGCGCCGTACCGCCTGATCGGTGCCGGTCACCCCGGTGCGCTCGCCTGCCTCGCGCGCTTTCATCGCCGCGTGCTGCTCGCGGGCGGCCCGCAGGTCCAGATGATCACAACCAGCCCCGCTCCACCAGCCGCTTCAACTTCGACCGCAGCCCCTCCACCTTGGCCGCCCCCGCCGGCGCGCCCACCGCCGCCAGGATCTGCCCGGCCCGCATCGCCCGCCCGGCATCGGCCAACACCTCCAGCACGTCCTGGTAAGCCTGCGGCAACACCGACGCGTCCATGCCCGGCCGCTACCGCGGCACCGTGATCACCCCGATCGGCGAGGCAGACGAGGCATCCGCACCCGAGGCCAACGCTTCCGGCCCGCGGGACAACGCCTCTTCCTCAGCCCTCAGCCGCTCGCGTAACCGCTCGATCTGTGCCCGGGTCGCCTCGACCCGATCTCGGGCCGCCGCCTCCCGCCGGGCCAACTCCTCCAGCAACGAGCCCATCGCGATCGCCTCCTCACCGCACGGTAAAGGACGATCACGACTGCAGCCAGACCTCAACGCTCCAGGTCAACCAGTCCCCGAGAAAGAGCTACACCCATCCTCGATGGCTGCCCGGCGCGTGGCAGGTCGTGATACCCGGCCTTCCCATCCCTGACATTCCGCTGGCGCTCCTGACCGTCGCTCCGGTAGTCGCGCACCTTAGAGGGTTACCTCTTTGGTGAGGCAGGCGGTTCCGTCGACGTCGGCGAGTGGCGCCAGTTGGTAGCCCTCGCTCTGGTAGAGCTTGATGTTCTGCCGACTGTTGGCGCCGGTGAACAACACGATGCGGCGGCATTCCGGATCGACGGCGGCTTCGGCGGTGCGCAGCAGCCAGCGACCCACGCCGTGACCGCGCAGGTCGGGCACGACGCCGAGTCGGCCCACGTGCCAGTCGGTGTCCACGCGGCGAGCCCTTACCATGCCCAAGAGCCGGCCGTCCCGCCACAGACCCAAGGTGTGCCAGGTGGCCAGCCATTCGTGCACCTGTTCCGATGACTCATGCAGGGCTGGGACGGCCAGGGTGTCGTTGGCCATGGCCTCGTCCACCCAGCAGCACCGCTGCAGCACGGTGACCTCGGGGGCATCGTCAGGGGTCAATGGTCTCAGGTAGGACCCCGGGAGCGGGCCGGACAGCGCCCCGCCCCGGGTCGGTTCGCGCATCGGCCGGAGCGCGTGGGCAGCCCGGACCAGTTCGTCCAGGACACCGACGGCCGCCCCATCAAGAGCGGCATTCGGGCGGACTCGGCCGTTCTCCGTCGCGTCAGCGATGCGCATCGCTACCGTGGAACCCAACGGCACCAGCCGCAGCGTGGTCACCACCTGCTTGGCGTGCTGGACCGACCGCGTGCCCGCCGAGGTGTTGCCGTAGCTGACGAAGCCGATCGGCTTCCACGCCCACTCACGGCAGAGGTAGTCCAAGGCGTTTTTCAGGGTTGCCGGCATCCCGTAGTTGTACTCCGGGGTCACGACGAGGAAGCCGTCCGCCGAGTCGACGAGCGCGCTCCACCGTCGGGTGTGTTCGTGCTGGTAGATACCGGAGGACGGCTGCTCCTCCTCATCAAGGAACGGCAGGTCGAGGTCGCGGAGAGCTACCGGCAGGAGTTCGGCGCCGAGTTCCGCGGCACGGGGCGTAATCGTCTTCATCAGCCAGTCCCCCACCGCTGGGCCGAGGGCGCCGGGGCGGGTGCTGCACACCAGGACAAGGACACTCACAGATTTAGTTTCCATGGAAACGAAAAGTAGCGATAGATTGATTACATGTCAACGAATTCGTCGGCCGAGACTGTCCGCTGGCTGAACCCGGACGAGGAGCGAGCGTGGCGCGCCTTCCGCCGCATGATGATCGCCGTCCAGTCCGGTACGGCGCACGATCTGACCATGATCGGACTCTCCGAACCCGACTACGAGGTGCTGAGCACACTGTCGGAGCGGCCCCGCCGCACCAGCACGCTGGGCGAGCAGGCCGCCAAGATGGGCTGGTCACGCAGCCGTCTCTCTCGGCACGCCACTCGGATGGAAGCACGCGGCCTCCTACGGCGTGAACCCGACCCGGCCGACGGCAGAGGCTGCTACCTCGTTCTGACCGAGCACGGCCTAGAGACGCTCGAGAACGCCGCCCCGGCCCACCTGGAGTCGGTACGGCGCCACTTCATCGACCGGCTCACGCCGGAGGATCTCGCCGCCCTCGAACACATCGCCCGGAAGCTGGAGGAATCCGGGCAGACTTGACCGCCATGTCGGCGACATTGGCGGTAGGCCGAGGCGGCCGACTAGTGCTCGCCGCGATGATGACTGGCCGCCGCGGCACCCACGACCTGGAGACATGGCTCACCGCCATCGAGGACGGCGACCTGCCTCACCTGCATTCCTACTCGCGAGGCATCCGCCGGGACTTCGCCGCCGTGCCCAACGGGCTGACGCTGCCACACAGCTCAGGCGCGGTGGAAGGCAACATCTGCCGCGTGAAGGCCCTCATGCGCCAGATGTTCGGCCGCGCCAATTTCGACCTTCTCCGGAAAAGGATCCTGCTCTCGACGTGACCTCACGCAGAGTCACCACTTCACCTTTTCTGTGCCAGAGCCCTCAACGTTCCAGGTCAACCAGTCCCCGAGAAAGAGCTACACCCAAAGAAGAAGGACCCCGAATGGCTTCCGGGGCCCCATGTGTGCGTGTGGTACATCAGGCAGTTAGGGCGTTGGCGATTCGCTGGTTGGCGACCTCCTGATGGCCGTCGAGGCACTTGGCGTACACGCGTAGGAGGACGTCCACACTGTGGCCCGCCCGCTCGGCCACCTCAGGGGCCGGGACGCCCGCGTTGAGCCAGAGCGAAACGGCCGCGTGCCGGAGGTCGTACGGTCGGCGCGCAAGTGGTGAGACGACTTGGTAAGGCGCGAAAGCGAGCTTTCGTGCCTCCTGCCACACCTCCGTGTAGGCCGTCGAGGCGACTACCCCGCCGCGCTCGCTTTGAAAGAGCCGCCCGTCGGGGCCAAGGCCGAATTCATTGATGTGTTGCCGAAGGATCTCGACCAGGGCCCCCTATGCCCTGCGACGTCTGCTGGCACTCTCCGCCCGGAGAATCTGACTCCTTCGATGCGAACCTCGGTGGAGCATGCCGAGCCTGCTCGCCGAATGCCATCCGGTGCCGTGAGGATGACGTCCGTTGATCTCGACTGCGCTCCCGCGTCAGCAGGTCCGCGGACTCTAACCGGCTGGCCGACGGGCCCAGTACGCCGGAGAGCAGCCTGCTTCGACACTTCGTCCGCCAACCCGAATTGTCAGCCCCGCACGTCATGATCAGGGCACGTATATCCATCCTCCGCTCTCAAGGAGAGCCATGGCACAGATCATCAAAACGTTTCTCGATCCGAGAAAGATATCGCGGTACTTGGAGGGGATCGTAGACACCGAAGACGTCGATGCCACGTGGCAGATTCACAATCTCATCACTACCAGCGAGATCTGGTCCGACAGCGGCCCCAACGCCATCGCACTCGATTCCACCCACTGTGATGACGCTCTCATCAAGTACGAACTCTGGGACAGCGAGCCGACCGCTTCGGACTGGGGTGAGAGTCGATCGGGAAGCGTCTACCTGACCTCCGGGAAGGTCCAGGCGATGAGCTCCTGGTCTGGAGACAGCACGTACAACGAGGAGTTCGACCTCGGCCGCCGAGATCAAGAGTGGCGGTTCAGGATCCACCGCAAGTTCCTCAGCGAGGAGGATTTCACGACGGACATCATCAGCCTGGTCCTGTTCAAGGTGCTGTTCTGGTCACCCGCAGAGACTGCGCACCCCTGTGCCGAGACGACCCGAACCCATGGCCGCTGAACAGCAGAGGGCCCGGCGCAGCCGCTCGGGGTACGGGCCGAACCCGCCGATTGGCAGGTAAGGCTCGATGAACTCCCACTCTTCGTCTGTTAGTTGGACTCGCGTCACGCAAGACGGCCTATCGGATCAGGCCTCGCCGTACGGGCGAATCCCGCAGATTGATCACAATCCGATACGCGCCCTAGCACTCTCGCCGCCTCCCGCGGAAAACCGCTCAGGCGCGTTTCACGTCACAGCGTAGAGGCATATATCCGTGCCGGCCGATCCTGATACACCGCCTCACACTCAAGCGTTAGACCGATCTTTTCGGCGACGCGTTGCGAAGGAACGTTGTCCGGATTGATGATCGCAATGAGTCGGTCGAGCTTGAGGACATCACGGGCGTAGTCGCGACAAGCTATCGCCGCCTCGGTCGCATAGCCGTTGCCCTGAAGCTCAGCTCGAACCAGGTATCCGACCTCGGTTCTGATGACGCCTTCGATGTTCTGCAAGGTCAAGCCGCAGTTTCCGACGAACTCGCCACTGCTTCGGAGTGTGATCAGCCAGAGGCCGTGACCGTGTTCCCGATAACCACGTTGGTTCCACTCGATCCAGCGCAGGGCCTCGTCTCGGCTCATCGGACGTGGGTAGTAGCGCATGACCTCGCTGTCGCCCAGGAGCGCGGCCATGTCGTCCAGATCATCGGGAGTCATTTCACGGAAAGCGAGGCGTTGTGTCGGCTCGGGAGGACGACGTTTCAAGCTCACATGGTCCCTTCTGGAGTATGCGAACCAGCGAACAGATCAGGCGATTACCGATGCGGGGGATACGGGGATCAAAAGATCATACGGCCCCACTCTGGATCGCACCATCTGCTATGCAATCGAAAGCAAGGGATGACGCCGAGTGACACGGCGGCGACTGTCTAAGTTGATCTCCCGCGGCCCTTGCGATCGCCTCGTCGTGGTTGGCCACCGAACATGGTTGGGGGCGATCGGCGGTCCGGGGCTTCGTTCCTCAGCCCCGGCCTATCGGAGCGCCGATGGTTGCACTTGGGGTTGCAGTACGGGACCGTCCAGGGCGGTTCAAGATAGGCCGCGCAGGCCCGCTGACCTGCATTGCACTGTCCTGAACCATGATCAGCCGAGCTTTTAATCCGCAGGTCCGGCGCGGGAGGGGTAGCTTGCAAGATCCGGAATATATCCGGAACGCGCCTCTCTGGAAGAGGGCCGGGGCACCGCTCGGCCGCAGGTCAGAGAGCCTTTCGAGGTCGCAAGCGCGACGCCCTGTAAAACCGTCGGTTCAGCCTACCCAGGTTCGAGCCCTGGACCTGCCACCAGCCATAACGGCAGCTCAGAGCCCCCTCCGGGGGCTCTTTTGCTTTCCCAAGACATGCAGCCATGTGCCGCCCAGAGCGGCTGTTTGTCGCTGCTCCCGGAATATACGCGGAATGGATCATGAAGTGTTTCCCCAGGTCGCGGAGCACTTTCGGCCAGCGTCCGGCCCTCACGTCGAGGGCGCTGCCCTGGCGGCGACTGCTCCAGACGGGCATGCTGATCGTGTGATGGATGCTGCCGAAGTCTGCACCATTCGAACTGCCCGTCCAGAGGATCTGGTGGCGGTCTTGCAGGTATACGCCGCCGAACGCGGCCCAGATGGTGACTCTCCCCGCGAGGTTTCGGATCTGGAACGGCAGACCTGGCAACAGATGATGCGATCCAGCGGACTCACTGTTTATCTCGCTGAGGTCAACGATCAGGTAGTCGGGACGGCAACGCTGATGGTGATGCCGAACCTGACCTATGGCTGTTCCTCCACCGCGTTTGTCGAGGCAGTCGTGGTTGCCGCCGGTCATCGCCGCAGAGGCGTGGCCACCGAGATCATGCGTCAGCTCCTCAGCGACGCTCGGTCTGCGGGATGCAACAAGGTCCAGCTCCTGTCCCACAAGCGCCATGCCGCCGACGGTGCTCATCGCCTCTATACCTCGTTGGGGTTCGAGCCGGAGGCGGAGGGATTTCGGCTCTATCTCCAGCAGGTTCCTGCCGCCGTTCAGGCCGCCAAGATGGCATAGCGCTGAGAGCCGATCCTGGGAACGCCGAAGGACCCTGGAGCGCTCCGGGGTCCCAGTGGTAGGGCAGGCATTCACGCCGTCAGGGCGGAGGGGAAGGCGGGGCCGCCGGAAGGACCAGTTCCAGCCGGGTGGGGCGAGGGTGACGGGAAGATCCACAGGCCATGCGCGTCCCGGGCCTGAGCAGCTGCGGCTCAGTCTCCGGCCGAGGCGGGTGCGTCATCAGCGAAATCGAAGCTCAGCCACCGGTCGGGACGCGCGGTGAACAGCACGAAGGTGCCGGCCGGGTTGGCCGTCTCGGCCTCGGCGAAGGCGCGGGCGAGGTCCGGCGGCAGGTAGCGGGAGGTGATGGCTGTCACTTCCTCGACCGCGGGCGTCCGGTCCTCCTCCACCACCGTGCACTCGACCGTGACGTACTTGTAGGGAAACTCGGCCTGCTGCACGCAGAAGCTCAGGGCCCCCGACCGCTGGAGCAGCCGGGTCTTGCGCGCGACCCGGCCTTGACTGCCGGTGAAGAAGGTCAGGTTTCCGCCGGGCGTGTAGGCGTACCAGACAGGCACGGTGAGCGGGGGACGGCCATCGTCGGTGGCGACGCTGAGCACGCCGACGTGCGGCAGGGCGAGGAAGTGCTCGCGCTCGGGGGCGGTGAGGGTGCGTGCCATGGCTGCCTCCTGGGCAAGCGGTCGGGGGCTGCGGAAACCGAGGGCGGGCGGGGTCACGGCCGCGACATCGTGGGGTACTCATCGCGCGGCCGGAGCCAGCTCATCGTCGGGTCCTGCGGCCAGCCCTCGGGGGAGTCCTCCCACTCCTCTTGACGTCCGTAGGGCGTGAGGTCGAGCAGGTTGAAGTCGAGCCGGAGCCGGTCGACCCCGCGACCGCTGGTGTAGTAGGTGCGGAAGACCTCCGCGCCGTCGCGTAGCAGCACGCTCAGCCCGAAGCCGTTGCCCAGCCCGAGGTCGTCGTAGAAGTCGTCGCCGGCTGAGTACCAGGGCACGGTCCAGCCCATCCGCCGCCGTAGAACGTCGATCTCCTCCTGCGGTGCGCGGGACATCAGGATCAGCCGGGTGTGCCGGGCGTTGAGGTGGGACTGGTCGGCGATGTTGTCGGTGAAGGTGGCGCAGCCGGTGCACAGCCAGTCCTGCCCCGGGGCCTGCATGAAGTGATAGATCACCAACTGGCGGCGGCCCTCGAATAGACCGGGCAGATCGACCGTCGAGCGGTCCGGCGCGGTGAAGCGGTAGCCGTCGGCGAGGGGGACCATCGGCAGCCTGCGCCGTTCCGCGGCCAGCGCGTCCAGTGCTCGGGTCTGCTCCTTCTCCTTGACCAGCAGCGCCTCGCGCGCCGCCTGCCATTCCTGTGCCGACACGACGGGGGGACGGTGCACGGCGGGCTCCTCTGTGCATCTCTTAAGGGAACTTGCGGTGGCCGACGCTAGCAGAGGTCGGTCTCTTCAAGGAACCCTCTCGGGCTATCATCGAACTTATGCAGCGAACCCGGTTCGGTGACATGGCCTGCTCGATCGCGCGCACACTGGACGTGATCGGCGAGCCATGGTCGCCGTTGATCCTGCGCAACGTCATGGTGGGGATTGGACGCTTCGACCAGCTCCAGCAGAGCCTCGGCATCTCCCGGAAGGTGCTGACCGAGCGGCTCAGATGGCTCGTGGACAACGACGTGCTGGAACGGCGGCAGTATTCGGAGCGGCCGCCCCGGTACGAATACGCGCTCACCGTCAAAGGTACGGAGTTGTGTGACCTGCTGATGGTGATGGTGCGGTGGGGCGACCGCTGGACGGCGGGCGAGGCCGGGCCGCCGGTGCTGTACCGGCACCACGCCTGCGGGGAGATCGGCCACGTCGAGCTGCATTGTTCCGTGTGCGACCGTCCCATGGACGTCACCGGCATCGACATCCTGCCTGGCCCGGGAGCTGCCATCACCACCTGACTCGTCCCCCTTTTATGGCCCGGCGATCACGCGGATCACTTGGCCTGCTCCCCCAGAGGGGACGACGGCGACGGGATGATCTGTCCGGGGGCGTGAGGCCGCTCGCTTCATGATCCGGATCGTGTCCGGAACGATCAATAGCGGAAGGTATCCGAGCAAGGAAGAAACACCAGGTCAGGGGCTTCCGACGCCTTCAGATCATTTGTGACCGCTACGGTTCGATCAGCACGCCGCCGTTTTTGTGGAGGACGCATGGCCGTCAGCTTTTCCGCCGTGCGGCGCGGAGGCCTCGTGCTCGGCGTCGCGTTGCTCGGGCTGGCACTGTCCTCGGCTGCCCATCTGTGGTGGGGGACGACGGGCGCGGCGCTGCTCGGCATCGCCGGCGTGGGCGGCACGTTGTTCGCGTTGACGCACCTGTACGGCACGCGGCGGCCGCTCCGGTTGGGGAATGTGCCGCTCACCCTCGGCTTCCTGGCGGTGTTCGTCCTGTACGGCGTCGGCGTCGCCGCCGCACTGGACATCGCGATGACGCTGGTCGGCATCGACGCCCACGCGGTCGTGGACCGGACCTGGGTGACGCGCGGCAAGGCTTCCCTGAACTACCACTGCACGCTGCGCCACGAGGACGGCACCCCGATCCCGCGCGAGTTCGCGTCCAACTGCGAGGGCCGCGAGCGCGGCGACACCATACCGGTCGTCCTCGATCCCCGGGGACGGTTCCCGCCGGTCAGAGGCCCCAAGGCGGACCTGCCCGCGGTGGGCGAGACCCAGATCGCGGGGATCGCCGGTCTCGTGCTCCTGGCCTCGACCGCCATCGGAAGCGTGCCCGCGCGGGCGCCCTCGTCCGGTCGGCGGAACCCGCCCGCGCGCAAGTGACCCCTTTGCTTGTATGTCACGCCGTCAGGGCTTCATCAATCCTCCGGTTGGCGATCTCTTGTTGGCCGTCGAGGCACTTGGCGTATACGCGGAGGAGGACATCCACGCTATGCCCGGCCCGTTCGGCGACATCGGGGGCCGAGATGCCGGCATTGAGCCAGAAGGAGACAGCCGCGTGCCGGAGGTCGTACGGCCGTTGGCCGAGGGGAGAGGCGACCTGGGCGATGCGGCGGGGACCGAACGCCAGGTCGACAGCTGAGCGAGCCGGGACAGGCCGCATGGTGACACCGCCGGCTCACCGGGCCTACGGCCCAGGCCGTATGCCCGACAACGGGCGATCAGTCGGCGTCCTGGATGAGCAGTTCGTAGAACGGATAGTGGTGGTCGTAGTAGGACTTCAGCAGGGCGTTGTTGTCGACGGTGACGGTGTAGTCGTTGCTGCGGCTGATGAAACCCGCGCTTCGGATGGCGTCCACATGCCAGGCGCGGTACCGCTCCCACTCGGGTCGCTCGCCGGGACTCCAACTGAGCGAGTGCGGCAGGAACGGTAGCCCGACGTAGTCGCAGTAGCGCTCGACCACCGAGACCGGGTCGCTGACCAGTTGCTCGGAACGGATCACCAGGGGCTTGCGCCCGGTGGCCGCCTAGTAGGCCACGCGTACCGTGATCATCGCCGCGGTATGCAAGCGTTATGCCGCGCGGCCGCCCGTGGTCATCGACCGGTGCTCCGCTCAACGGAGGACCCCCGGTCGGCTCGATAGAGGACCGCCGGTCGGCCGTGCGGGGGACGACGCGGGGCGGCGCCGCCGCCTAGCTTCCCTACCCAATCCCGCCCGTCGGTGGCGGGCCCGACGGAAGGGAAGGTCCATGTCGGCGCTCTCAGATCCACACAGATTTCGCAGACAGGCGGCAGGGCTCTGCCTGATCGTGGCGCCGCTCCTCTACGTGGCCGGTGTCGTCGCCGACCCGGCGCTCAGGCAGGGCGAGGGCAGCGACACCGTCGGGGTCTACGGCAGATACCCGGACCAGGTCTCGGTCAGCGCCTCGCTCCTGCACTGGAGTTGGGTGCTGTTGCTTCCGGGCGTCATCGGGATGATCCATCTGATCCGGCAGCGTGCCGTGGTCTTCGGACACATCGCCGGGGGACTCGCGCTCCTCGGCATCGTGAACTTCTCTGCGCTGATGCTCGGTGACTTCTTCTACTCGCGGCTCGAACGCGCGCTGCCGGCCGCTCAGGGCGCCCTGCTCGCGGACGAGGCGTTCGCCGACCTCGGAGCCCGGTACGCGTTCCAGATCCCGGGCTTCATCGGGCTGTTCGGCCTGTTCCTTCTCGGACTGGCCCTGGCCTACGCCGGCCACGCGCCCTGGTGGGCTCCCTTCGCGATGCTCCCTGGCATTCTGGGGGCGCCGATCTTCCCGATCGGCACAGCCGTGGGTGGGTCGCTCTACCTGGCCGGCGCCGGAGTGATCGGACTGAGGATGCTGCGAATGAGCGACGAGGAGTGGGCGAGGCAAGCCGCGGCTCACCCGACCTCGGCGGGATCACCGAGCGGGAACCTGGCGAACACGCGGTAGCCTCCGCCCGTGATGGGGCCGGCGGAGAGCTCGCCGCCGTGCATAGCGGTCCGCTCGCGCATCCCGATCAGGCCGTGCCCGCCCCCGCCGTTCGGGATACGGCCCGGGCCGGCCCCGTCATTGACGATGACGATGCTCAACTCGGCAGGCTCGTACGCGAAGGTGACGTCGACCTTGGCGGCCTGCGTGTGTTTCAGCACGTTCGTCAGGGCCTCCTGGATCAGCCGGTACGCGGACAGGTCGAGTCCCGGCGGCAGGGTCCGCCGAGCGCCGATGATCCGCAGGTTGACCTCCGGTCCCGCCTCCTTGACCTGCGCGATCAGGTCGTCCAAGCGATCCAGTCCCGGCTGGGGAGCCAGCGGATCGCCGTCTTTGGTGCTGCGGAGCATCCCGAGCATGAGCCTGAGCTCCTCGACCGCCTCGCGTCCGGCCTGCTCGACGCCGAGCAGCAACTCGCGTTCGCGCTCGCGGCTGTCCCCGAGCATCCTGCGCACCCCGCCCACGTGCAGGGTCATCAGACTCACGTTGTGCGAGATGATGTCGTGAAGTTCACGGGCGATCCGGGAGCGCTCCTCGGTCACTGCCCAGCGGGCCCGCTCCTCGCGTTCCATCTCCAGACGCGTGGTGCGCTCGGCCAGCCGTGTCGTCCGGTCCGTCTGCCGGCGCAGCAGGATGCCGCTGGTGTACGCCACCCCGACGAAGACGGCCTTTATCAGGATTTCGGCGACGTCGTTGTCCGGCAAGGTCTGCAGGTGGCCGTACGCGATCAGCACGCAGACCAGCCCGGCGATCCCGCGGCGGCTGCGCAACTCGGCAGCGCTCCCCACAGTGTGTACCAGGATCAACGTCGAGTAGAAATGCCAGGCGGCGTAGTACCAGGTGTTCGTGATCACCTGTACGGCGAAGCCGACAGTGGTCAGCGTGAGGAGCATGGTCATCGGGAATCTGCGCCGGAACAGCAGCAACACCCCGGAGATGACCGCTCCCACGGCCAGCGGCATCGGATCCTTGATCTGTTCGGGTTCGAACCCCTGGCGGCCGAAGGACTCGACCAGCCCGACCACCCCCACGGCGAGGGAGAGCGACACGTCCAGCCAAGTCGGCCGCCAGTCGCGGAGCAGCCTCGTCAGCACGGCTCACCCTCCCCTCCCGGACGTACGACCCCGGCCTCGTAGGCGAACACGACCGCGTGGATGCGGTCGCGCAGGTTGAGCTTGTGCAGGATCCGAGCGACATGGGTCTTGACGGTCGCGTCGCCGATCCCGAGCTCCCGCGCTATCTCGGGGTTGGACATCCCGTGCGCGACCATCCGCAACACCTGGAGTTCGCGTCGCGTGAGCGTGGCCAGCTCAACCGGCGTGTCCGGCTCGGGGCGGGCCGCGAACGAGGCGATCACCCGTGTGGTGACCGCGGGGTCGATGACCGCGTCCCCGGCCGCCGCCGCCCGTATGGCGTCGAGCAATTGCTCCGGCGGTGAGCTCTTGAGCACGAAACCGTGCACTCTCGTACGCAGCGAGGCATGCAGGTTGTCGTCCGTGTTGAAGGTGGTCAGCATGATGATCTTCGGCGGGTGGGGATCGTTGAGGAGCAGCCGGGCGGCGCTCAGTCCGTCCAAACCGGGCATCGCGATGTCCATCAGCAGGACGTCCGGCCGCAGTCGCCGGGCCATGGTGAGGGCCTGGTGGCCGTCGGCCGCCTCTCCGACGACCTCGATGCCGGGCGCGGTCTCCAGGACGAGCCGCAGCCCGGCTCGGATCATGGCCTGATCGTCCGCGATGACCAGCGTGATCGGCATCGGATCCTCCGCGTCTGTCCTGGCACGCTCGCAGCGTACAAAGATCGATGACACGCCGACATCCCCGTGAACGGGGACCGCGACCGGGACCGTGTCCGTCGTGTGGCGGACCCAGGGTCCGCCACACGACGTACCGGTCCCCAGGGCGGCCGGTACGGCTCGTGCCCACGGTGCCGTGCCCGTTCCGTTGATCGACTGGGGCGCGCAGGGGGCGGGTAGATGAGCCGCGCGGTGGAGGAGTCCAACCGGCGGATGCTCCGTGCCCGTGACGCGATGGACCGCGCCTACGCGGAACCGCTCGACATTCCCACGCTGGCCCGGATCGCCCACGTCTCGGAGGCGCATTTCATCCGGACCTTCCGGGCGGCGTTCGGCGAGACCCCGCACCGCTACCTCCAGCGCCGCCGGGTGGAGCGTGCGATGTTCCTGTTGCGCCAGACCGACCGGAGCGTGACGGAGATCTGTTTCGCCGTCGGCTTCACCAGTCTGGGCACGTTCAGCCGTACCTTCCGCGCCATCGTCGGCGAATCCCCGACGCTGCATCGGAAGCGCGGGCGCATTCCGGACGTGCCCACCTGTTTCGCGATGGCCTGGACGCGACCGAGCAGTTTCGGAGAAGCACCGCGCGACCGTGGCTGACTAGCGTGGCATGCATGTTCAACGCACTCACTCACTCGCACATTTACGTCTTCGACCAGGACGAAGCCCTCGACTTCTACGTCGGCAAGCTCGGTCTGGAGGTCAACACCGACGCCGACATGGGGTTCATGCGCTGGCTGACCGTCAACGTCCCCGGCCAGCCGGACAGGGAGATCCTGCTGGAGAAGCCGGGCCCGCCCGCGCTGGACGACGCGACGGCCGAGCAGGTCCGCGAGCTGGTCGCGAAGGGCGCGATCGGCCTGCTCATCTTCAGTACGGACGACTGCCGGAGGACCTACGAGACATTGCTCGCCAAGGGCGTCGAGTTCACCCAGGAGCCCACCGAGCGCTTCTACGGCATCGACTGCGCGCTGCGCGATCCGTTCGGCAACGCGATCCGGTTCACGCAGCCGGCCCCGCGGCCGCACGTGCCCACGTCCGGCTGTTGATCACCTGCCTCCGGCCACGATGAACACACAGGCACCTGGAACTGCGGCATCTGTCCTGCTATGCGCATGACCAAAGCATGTCTGTGTGTTCATTGTGACGATGGAACACCGACCGGGCCCGATCGGTGATCTCCGGCTGGACTATGGCGGTAGGGAGGTGGCCTCGGCAAATATCACGTTCTGTCATGGAATATTGCGATATTTCCGGAAAGAATGCTGCGGCAAAGCGGGATGAAAAGCTATTGTCGCGTTCATGCGATGGGGGCGGCTGGCCGCCGGTGCGGCCGTGCTCTTCCTGGCCGTGGGATCGGTCCCCCGCGCCGACGAACTGGTCAGAGTGGTCGGCTACGCCTACGCGTCCCAGGGCATCCCGTACTCCTGGGGAGGCGGCCACGGGAAACGGCCGGGGCCGTCCCGGGGCACCTGCCGCGGCTACAGCGGGTCCGTACGGCCCTGCCCCGCGGAGCGGACCCGGGGCCTGGACTGCTCCGGCTTCACCCGCTGGATGTACCGGCTCGCCTTCGGCGACGACGTGCTGGGCGGCGGCAACACCGACGACCACATCCGCAGGATGCGCAAGGTGCGCGTGCCGCGCCCCGGCGACCTTGTGTTCTACGGCAGCCGGAAGAAGACCCACCACGTCGGTGTCTACGTCGGCGCCGGCAAGATGATCAACGCGTTCGCCACCGGAACGACGACGAGGGTGGATGACGTCGGCGCGGTGAAGGACCTCCTCGGCTTCTACCACTATCCGACGTGACGGACCCCGCTGGGGATGTCAGGCACCGAAGATCAGCCGTTGCCGCCGCCGGTGGCCCCCCGCAGTAGCGCGAGCAGCATCACGAGCACCGGCCCGGCGAGCTTCCGCGCCCGAACTGTTGTGACCTGTGATGTTCGGTGAAATTGACGGGGCGAAGCGATAGTTTGTCGAACTATGGAACGGCGATGGGTGGGGCCGCACGGCTACGAGATCGTGCCCGCCACCCGTGACGGCCGTCAGGTCCTTCGCGTGCGGAGGCACGGCCACCCTGTCGCCGACTGCCGTTCGGTGGAGGAGGTCGCCCGATATGTCGATCTTGCCGACCTTTGTGAAGTGATCCCTCTGCCGTCGCGGGACGAGGATCGGCGGGCCGTGCTCCCGTAGTTCCCGTAGTTCCCGGCGTGCTGGGCGCGACCCCTCTAACCTCGGAGAATCCCGATTTCACGAGGGGGAACCATGCGCCTGCCCGCCGCACTCGCCCTGGCCGCCCTGTGCCTCGCAGCCGCCTGCACGAGCCAGGCGCCCCGTACGGCTCCCACGGAGGAGCCGCAGATCTACGTGCTCAACCTGTACGGCGACGAGAACGGCAGGAGCGACCAGCGTCCCCAGGCTCTCGTGCTGTCGGAGTTCAGCACGGTCAGCGGGATGCGCTGGCAGAGCTGGGGGCCCAGCCGGGCGGTCGGCGTAGGACGACTCAGCGGCACCTGGTGCCTGCCCCAGTGCCAGGACCGGCCCTACGACGCCACCGTGACCCTGAGTGCCGTCGTCCCGTTCAAGGGCAACGGATACTTCACGAAATATGCGATCAAGGCGAAGTTGCCGGCGGCCCAGAAGGAGATGGCCGACCTCGCGGGCGGCCTGCCGACGCCGGAAGACCAGTAGCGGGAATACCGGCGGTCACCCTGGATCATGCCCCCGCCGGGGGTGGCCGGGACGGCGGTGCGGCACGGCGTGCGTGACGGCGTCCGTGACGGCGTGCGTGATGGCGCACATCGGGGTGAGCGTCCCGGAGTGAGCGGTGGGGCCCCTTCCCCGCAGGTCGGCCGCAGGACGCCGTGAACCCCTACTCCCAGGGTGATACGGCGTCCCACTTTGATTTCGCATCAGTCGCCCGGGACGTGTATGGTTACACCTGTCCGCAGCGCGAGAGCGGCGGCGGGCACGCCCCTATAGCTCAGTCGGCAGAGCGTCTCCATGGTAAGGAGAAGGTCAACGGTTCGATTCCGTTTGGGGGCTCTCGCTAACAAGTCCCGCTCGATCCTTCGGGCGGGTCTTTTGGCGTGATGGGTGGGGTTTCGCCCTCTCATCGCAAAACCGTTTGGGTTTCTCCGGTGGGCTCCGGCACACTGGAGGTGCCCGAGCCCGATCACGGCCGCACGCGCGTGCGTGACGGCCGTCCAGGTCGGGTATCCTTGCGTGGCCGGTCGATTTTGCCGGTTCAAGGCGGAGTAGCTCAGTCAGGCAGAGCAAGCGGCTCATAATCGCTGTGTCGCCGGTTCAAGTCCGGCCTCCGCTACTACCCTGCCCGGTTTCCCTCACACAGGACACCGGGTGCGGGTTGTCCAGTAGTCCCAAGCGTAGAAAGGCACTCCCACGTGGCTGCCACAGACGTTAGGCCGAAGATCACGCTGGCCTGCCAGGAGTGCAAGCACCGCAACTACATCACGCGGAAGAACCGGCGCAACGACCCGGATCGGCTTGAGCTGAAGAAGTACTGCCCCAACTGCAAGACGCACCAGGCGCACCGCGAGACGCGCTAAGCACTGGGCGCGCCGCCGCCGAGCGTCCGGGTAGAACTCTTCGACGTGCTGCCTGTCACGCCCGTCAAGCGGGCAGGGGCGTTGCACTGGCATGTGCCAGGCCACTCCAACGCGTAACCGGCGTTCCTGAACAGGGACGCCGGTTTCTCGCGTTCAAGGCCGCCTTTGAAAGCGGGACCGCCTTTGAAAGCCCGCCGGGGAGCCGGCGAATACGGCTGATCGTCGTCGCGACCCGCGAACGCGGGTGGTTCATCCATCTTGGCGCGGGTGATCCGTTTTGTCGTGTCGAGACAGAACCATGGTGGTCGTCGTTGGCGCAGGGCGACACATGATCCAACGGCCGGACCGGGCTAACGTTGGTCCTGGCCGGCGTACGGCGAAAGCCTGACCAACGACAGTCGAACCTTGTTCTGTTACCGTCGGCCTCTCAGCTCTGTAGCCGCGAAGGAGCACGGGCACCGATGGCTTTGAACCGTGATTTCGTCGGGCGGGCGTATACGGCGCCTGCCCCCTACGAGGTCAGCCGCGTGAAGATCAAGGAGTTCGCCGCCGCGATCGGCGACACCAACCCGATCTACTCCGACAGGGACGCCGCCGCCGCGGCCGGTCACCCTGACGTGATCGCGCCGCCGACCTTCCCGATCGTGTTCAGCCTCGCCGGCGCGGACGAGGCGCTCTCCGACCCCGAGTTCGGGCTCAACTTCGCCATGGTGGTCCACGGCGAACAGCGCTTCGAGTACCAGCGGCCGATCTACGCCGGTGACCAGCTGATCTGCACCTCCACGATCACCGAGATCCGCAGCGTGGGCCGCAACGAGTTCCTGACCGTGCGGAGCGACGTGTCGACCCCCGAGGGCGAGCTCGTCTGCCGCACCTACAACACCATCGTCGAGCGTGGAGGGGCGGCGTAACCATGGCTGCGACGGTCAAGTACGACGAGGTCACGGCCGGGCAGGAGATCCCCGCCGTCGAGTACCCCGTACATCGCGTGAACCTCGTGATGTACGCGGGCGCCTCCGGCGACTTCAACCCGATCCACTGGAACGAGCGGTTCGCCAAGTCCGTCGGCCTGCCGGACGTCATCGCGCACGGCATGTTCACGATGGCCCAGGGCGGCCGGTTCGTGACCGACTGGGCGGGGGATCCCGCCGCGGTCGTCGACTACGGCGTCCGGTTCTCCTCCATGGTGGTCGTCCCCGACGACGACAACGGCGCGGTCATCACGGTGAGCGGCGTCATCGAGGAGAAGCTCGAGGACAAGCGGGTCGTGGTCGTCCTCACCGCCAGGTCGGGTGACAGCCGGGTCCTGTCCAAGGCCCGCGCCGTCGTCCAGCTCTCCTGACGGAAGGTTTGGACGACGCGGACCGGCGCGCCCGGCGGGACGCCGACCACCCATAGGCTGGGGCCTGCCGCGGCGGGACCGCGGCCGCTGAGGCTCCCGTCGTCGCTGAGGAATCGCATGGCTGACCGTTTGGCAGGGGTACGGCTCGCGCCGTACACGACGTTGCGGATGGGCGGCCGGGCCCGCGCCTTCGTCGAGGCACGATCCGAGGACGAGCTCGTCGAGGCCGTGGCCGACGCCGACAGGAACGGCGAACCGGTGCTGATCCTGGGCGGCGGCAGCAACCTCGTCGTCTCCGACGAGGGGTTCGACGGCCTGGTCGTCAGGGCCGCCTCCACCGGTGTCGAGATCGCCGATGACGGGCAGGTGGCCGTCCAGGCGGGGGAGGACTGGGACGCGCTGGTCGCCCGCTGTGTGGCCGAGGAACTGGCCGGCGTCGAGTGCCTGTCCGGGATCCCCGGCCTGGTGGGCTCCACCCCGATCCAGAACGTCGGCGCGTACGGGCAGGACGTGTCGCAGACCGTCACCGCGGTCCGCGTCTACGACCGGATGACCGGCGAGATCTGTGACCTGACCGCGAGCCAGTGCGGTTTCGCCTACCGATACAGCGCCTTCAAGGCGGATCCCGGGCGGCACGTCGTGCTGGCGGTGACCTACTCCCTCACCAGGTCCGTCCTGTCGGGGCCGGTCGCGTACAAGGAGCTGGCGGTACGGCTCGGCGTGGAGATCGGCGACCGGGTGCCGCTCGCGGAGGCGCGGGAGGCGGTGCTGGCACTCCGCCGGGGCAAGGGCATGGTGCTCGACCCGCACGACCCGGACACGCGCAGCGCGGGCTCCTTCTTCACCAACCCTGTGCTCGACGCGGCGGCGGCGGCCGACCTCGAGCTCCGCGCGCCCGGACATCCCCGCTGGGACATGCCGGACGGCGCGGTGAAGGTCCCTGCTGCTTGGCTGATCGAGAACGCCGGGTTCCCCAAGGGCTACGAGAAGGGGCGTGTGCGCATCTCGACCAAGCACACGCTCGCCCTCACGAACCCCACCGGCGAGGCGGGCGCGGCCGAACTGCTGGCGCTGGCCAGGGAGGTACGCGACGGGGTGCGGGAGAAGTTCGGCGTCACCCTCGTGAACGAGCCGGTCATGGTCGGCCTCGCCCTGGGCGAATAGAGCGCCCTGAGAGGCGTCTGAGGGGCGTCTGAGAGGCACTGACGAGAGGCGTCTGGGAGTCGTCTGAGAGGCGTCCACCTGAGGAAATGGGCACCTGCTCGCCGTCCGCTGGGTTAGGGCGAACCAGCCGAAGGGGAGTAGTCCCAAATCCGTGGATCGACACACTGGTGTGATCTTTCACGCCGGGTCACGGAGCCCATGCGGCGGACGAGACCTTCGGCCCGACAGCCATGTCAGCTACGTCAGTCATGCTGCCGGGCCGAAGTCGTGTGCCCGAAAGCTCCCCAGGGTGCCGAACGCGGTCCGGTCGCGCGAGCACAAGAGGCGACCCTTGGAAGCGTTCTGGATATCCCTGGTCGTGATCTTCGCGGCCGAACTCGGCGACAAGAGCCAGCTCATGGCTCTGACCTTCGCCACCCGGTTCAAGGTGTGGCCGGTGCTCACCGGCATCACCATTGCCACCTCGGTCGTCCACCTCTTCAGCGTCGGCCTCGGCCGGGTCATCGGCGACGCCCTCCCCACCACGGCGCTCTCGATCGCGGCCGGCATCGCCTTCCTCGGCTTCGCCGCGTGGACGCTACGCGGTGACGAGCTCAGCGACGAGGAGTCGGGGAAGGCCGCGAGAACCACGCGCTACGTCCTGATCGCCGTGACCGCGGCGTTCTTCCTCAGCGAGATGGGCGACAAGACCATGTTCGCCACGATTGCCCTCGCGACGCGGCACGGCTGGTTCGGCACCTGGATCGGCTCCACCGTCGGCATGGTCGTGGCCGACGCCCTCACGATCGTCATCGGCCGGTTCGTCGGCGCGCATCTCCCCGAGAAGTGGATCAAGTACGGCGCGGCCACCGCGTTCGCGTTCTTCGGCGTGATCCTCCTCCTGGAGCCGCTGTTCGCCTGACCCGACGCGGGGAGCGGAGCGGGAGGGAGGGAGCTGTGGGTTCCCTCAGCTGAGCAGGGACAGGCGGTGGGCGGCCGCGGCGGCCTCACCCCGGGTCGAGACGCCCAGCTTGGGCAGGATGTTCGACACGTGGACGCTGACGGTCTTCGCCGAGATGAACAGCTCTGCGGCGATGTCCCGGTTGGTCCGCCCCTGGGCGACCAGCCGGAGCACCTCCAGCTCGCGCCGGGTCAGCGGGACTTCAGGTGCGAGTCCACGGTCCGGAGCGTCGTCGAGGACCGCTCCGACACGCCGGGCCAGGGCGTCGATCTCGGTGACGAGCGGGACCGCGCCCACCGCCTCCGCGAGCGGCCTGGCCGCGCGCAGCCGTACGGCGGCGCCGTCGCGGTCGCCGTCCGCCGCCGCGGCGGTCGCGGCGTACACCAGGGCCTTGGCCTGCGGGTAGGGACGGCCCAGGAGCTTCCATGCGGCCGCCGCCTCGTCGAACCTGCCCTGGTACACCTGGCGGAACGCGTCCCCCACCGGCCCGCAGGCGACGGTGTCGGTCGCGAGCTCCCCGGTCAGGTTCCGTACGGTCGCCGTGAGCTCGGGGGCGACGGCGGCGGCCCGGTCGCAGGCCGTCCGGACCGCGGCGAGCAGCCGCCAGCCGAGCATGGCCTTCCCGGACCAGCGCGGGTTGCTGAGCGCGGATTCGGCCGCTTCGAGCGCCTTGCGCGGCTCGCCTTGGAGGAGGTACCAGCCGATCAGCAGACGGGCGTTGGTGGTCCACTCCTGCGTCCCGTCCTCTGGCCGGAGAGTGAACGCGCCGACTTCGGTGAGGAGCTTCTTGGCGACGTCCTCCTCGCCGCGGGCGATCGCGATGTCGGCCCGCACCCGCAGCAGGTGCCAGCGGTTCTGTCGCGTCGGGTCCATGGTCAGGGCGCGCGCGGTGACCTCGACGGCCTCGTCCCAGCGGCCCAGCGCCTCCAGCGCCTCGGCCCGGTTGTGGGCGATGAAGACGCCCTGGGTGCGGTACCTGCCGTACATCTTGGCCAGCCTCTCGCCCTCGGCGGCGAGCCGTACCGCCTCCTCCGACCGGCCGAGGTTGTTCAGCGTGTCCACGTTGTTGCCGATCGCGCGCAGCGTGATCCGCGCCGATTCGAGGCGCCTCCCGATGGCCAGGGCGCGGCTGTTGGTGGCGTGGGTCGTCTCCAGATCGCCGGAGATCGAGTGTCCGAGGGCGAGGTTCAGCAGCAGGTCCGCCTCCAGGCCCTCGTCGCCGAGATCGCGGGCGATCTGGAGTGCCTCCTCGGTGACCGCGGTCCCCTCGGCCACCTGGTCGCAGAGCATGAGGACCCGGCCCAGATGGCTCAGGACGGAGGCCCGGGCCTCGGTGGAGTGCGGGACCAGCCGCTCGGCGTGCCGGAGATCCTCGATGAACCCGGACGTATGCTTGTGAATCTTGATGTTGGCCCGGCGGACCAGGAGCTCGGCCACCCGCTCGGGCTCGGTCTCCTCGTCCAGGTCGGCGAGCGCGGCCTGGACGAACTTCTTGCCGCGGTCCAGCTCGCCGCAGAGGTAGGCGCCCTCCGAGGCCTGCTCCAACACGGTGACGTGGTCCACCCCGATCCGCTGTGCCGCGTCGGGCACCTTGTCCCAGAGTGTGAGGACGCGTTCGAGCAACTGGACCTTCTCGGTGTAGGCGAACGCGCGGGCCGCCTTCTCCGCCGCCTGCCACGCCGAGATGAGCGCCCAGACGTCGTCGCGGGCCGAGTACCAGTGATGGGCGACCTCGATGGCCGCCCTTCCCGGTGGGACGAGCTCACGGTCGCGGTCGATCTCCATGGCGTAGCGCGCGTGCAGCCGCACGTGCTCGCCCGGGAGCAGGTCGTCGTGTACGGCCTCGCGGATCAGGGCGTGCCGGAAGACGTACGCGCCGTCGGCGACCTGTATGACGTTGGCGGCGATGGCCGGCCGCAGCGCCTTCTCCAGGTCGTCGTCGGACAGCCCGCTCACGGCGGCGAGCAGCGCGTGACCCACCCGGATCCCGCCCGCGGCCGAGACCCGCAGCACGTGCTGGGTGTCCTCGGGAAGGCGTTCCACCGACGCGCTGATCAGGTCGTGCAGGGACTCGGGGAAGGAGCACTCGTCGCAGTCGATCAGCGCCTCGACGAACAGGGGGATGCCCTCGCTGCGCTCGAACACCCTGCCGACCTTGGCGAACTCCGGAGTGACGCCCAGGATGCCCGCCATCTGCGCGGCCACCTCGTCCTGCGTGAAGCGCGGCAGATCGATCCTGGCGACGCCCTCCACCCGGCCGAGCTCCGCGAGGACCGGCCGGAGGGGATGCGTGCGGTGCAGTTCGTCCGAGCGGTACGTCAGGACCATGAGGACGGGCGCGCCGCGCAGGTTGCGGCTCAGGAAGGCGATGAGGTCGCGGCTGGACCGGTCGGCCCAGTGGATGTCCTCGATGATGAGGACCACGGGCCGTCGCTCCGCGAGCCGTTCGAGCAGGGTCAGGATCAGCTCGAAGAGCCGGGCCCGCGCGGACTCGGTGTGCAGGTTGCCGCTGGGCTCGCCGAACTCGGGCAGCAGCCTGGCCAGTTCGCGTTCGGAGCCGTCGGGCAGGAGCGCGGCCACGTCGGCGGTGCTCGTCTCGCGGACGAGCTGTCGCAGGGCGGCGGTGAACGGGGCGTAGGCCAGGCCCTCCGCCGAGAGCTCCACGCACCCGCCGGCCAGGACGTGGGCGCCATCCCTGGCGGCCTGGTCGGCGAAGCGGGAGACCAGCCGGGTCTTCCCCACGCCCGCCTCACCGCCGAGCAGCACCGCGACCGCCGCCTGCTTGCGGGCCTGGTCGAACGCCTCGGCCAGCATCTCGAGTTCCGCGCCCCGTCCGACGAAAACGGGGCTCACCGCCCGGGCCATCATGTGGTCAAGCATTACACGCCATCCGTACGGTTTCGCCTGCTTTCCACTTAATGGACAGGGGTCATGGAGGCAGAAAGGCCCGGCCGGGAGGGAGACTCCGGCCGGGCCTTCGAGGCGCGCTCATGCCGCGCGGGACTTGCCGAGGGACGCACGCGCCCGGTGGACGCTGTCCCTTCGCTCCTTGAGCGCCGCGATGGCGGCGCGTACGGTCCGGTGGTGGGCGGCCTCCTCGCGGAGCTCCGCGGCGCGGTTGATGATCATCTGGTAGTGCAGCTCGGGACCCATCACGTTTTTTCCTCTCTTATTTCCTTACACACTCAAGGTTCGGGCTAAGGCCCCCTCCGCCACATCAGGCGGATGTCCTATCTGTGCTTCGGGCGCGCGTCCTAGTACGCCTAAGCCCCCCTTAGACCGTGGTCCCGCCGGGTTCCGGCCACTCTGGATCCGCTGTGGATCTTTTTTTGGATCTCTCTTCGGATCTTCCTGCGGAGATCCACTACGCACCGCCCGGGGCGGGACCGGCGACATGTGACAAAAAACCTGGAAGGGGCTCGGCTCCGGTCGGTTTGGAAACCGTGAGACAGGTCGGCGATGCTGGGGTGGTGTCAACTACGACTGCTCCGTTCGCGGAGGTCGCCTCTTCCAACGCGACGCTGCGCGCGTTCCTGCACGGGCTCCCCGGTGTCGACCGGGTCGGTGCGGACGCGCGGGCCGCGATGCTGGGGACGCGTTCGATCAAAACGACGGCCAAGGCCCAGGCGATCGACCTGGCCATCTCGATGGTGGACCTGACCACGCTGGAGGGCGCCGACACCCCGGGCAAGGTCCGGGCGATGTGCGCCAAGGCGGCCCACCCCGACCCCACCGACCCCTCCGTTCCCCGTGTCGCCGCCGTGTGCGTCTACCCCGACCTCGTGGCGACCGCCGTACGCGCGCTGGACGGTTCGGGGGTGAAGGTCGCCTCCGTGGCGACGGCGTTCCCGAGCGGCCGGTCGTCCCTGGAGGTGAAGGTCGCCGACACCGCGCTCGCGGTGGCCGCCGGAGCCGCCGAGATCGACATGGTGATCGACCGGGGCGCGTTCCTGTCCGGTGACTACCTGAAGGTGTTCGAGGAGATCACCGCGATCAAGGCCGCCTGTGGTGACGCGCACCTCAAGGTGATCCTGGAGACCGGCGAGCTGGCCACGTACGACAACGTGCGGCGTGCCTCGTGGCTGGCGATGCTGGCCGGGGCCGACTTCATCAAGACCTCCACCGGCAAGGTGCAGCCCGCGGCCACGCTGCCGGTGACGCTGATCATGCTGGAGGCGGTCAGGGACTTCCGGCTGCGCACCGGCCGCGTGATCGGGGTCAAGCCCGCGGGCGGCATCCGTACGACCAAGGACGCGATCAAGTACCTCGTGCTCGTCAACGAGACCGCGGGCGCCGACTGGCTGAACCCGGACCTGTTCCGGCTGGGCGCCTCGACGCTGCTGAACGACCTGCTGATGCAACGGCAGAAGATGGCCACCGGCCGGTACGCCGGCCCCGACTACTTCACCCTGGACTGAGGCGGCCCATGTTCGAGTACGCACCTGCGCCCGAATCGCGGGAGATCGTCGACATCAAGCCGTCGTACGGGCTGTTCATCGGCGGCGAATGGGTCGACTCCCTGGGCGAGGATCACCACAAGACCATCAACCCGGCGTCCGAGGAGGTCCTGGCGGAAGTCGCCTGGGCGACCGAGGCGGACGTCGACCGTGCGGTCCAGGCGGCGCGCAAGGCGTTCGCCACGTGGTCCGCGCTGCCCGGCTCCGAGCGGGCCAAGTACATCTTCCGGATCGCCCGGATCATCCAGGAACGCTCGCGTGAACTGGCCGTCCTGGAGACCCTGGACAACGGCAAGCCGATCCGCGAGTCGAGGGACGTGGACCTGCCGCTGGTGGCCGCGCACTTCTTCTACTACGCGGGCTGGGCGGACAAGCTGGGATATGCCGGGTTCGGGGCCGACCCCCGGCCGTTGGGCGTGGCCGGGCAGGTCATCCCGTGGAACTTCCCCCTGCTGATGCTGGCCTGGAAGATCGCCCCCGCCCTGGCGTGCGGTAACACGGTGGTGCTCAAGCCCGCCGAGACGACCCCGCTGACCGCGCTGGCGTTCGCCGAGATCTGCCGCCAGGCCGACCTGCCGCCCGGCGTGGTGAACATCGTGACCGGCGCGGGCGAGACCGGGGCCGCCCTGGTGAACCACCCCGGAGTCGACAAGGTCGCCTTCACCGGCTCCACCGAGGTCGGCCGCATGATCGCCAGGTCGGTCGCCGGCACCCGCAAGAAGCTCACGCTGGAGCTGGGCGGCAAGGCCGCGAACATCGTGTTCGAGGACGCCGCGCTGGACCAGGCCGTCGAGGGCATCGTCAACGGCATCTTCTTCAACCAGGGCCACGTGTGCTGCGCGGGCTCGCGGCTGCTGGTGCAGGAGTCCGTCGCCGACGAGGTGCTGGACGCTCTCAAGCGGCGGCTGTCCACGCTGCGGCTCGGCGACCCGATGGACAAGAACACCGACATCGGCGCGATCAACTCCGCCGCCCAGCTCGCCAAGATCCGCGAGCTGTCGGAGGCCGGGGTCAGCGAAGGCGCCGAGCGGTGGTCGCCCGCCTGCCCGATCCCCGACCGGGGGTTCTGGTTCCCGCCGACCGTCTTCACCGGTGTGGCGCAGTCGCACCGGATCGCCCGTGAGGAGATCTTCGGGCCGGTGCTGTCCGTGCTGACGTTCCGTACGCCGGCGGAGGCCGTGGAGAAGGCCAACAACACGCCGTACGGCCTGTCGGCCGGGGTCTGGACGGAGAAGGGCTCCCGCATCCTGTGGATGGCGGACCGGCTGCGCGCCGGGGTCGTGTGGGCCAACACCTTCAACCGGTTCGACCCCACCTCGCCGTTCGGCGGGTTCAAGGAGTCCGGCTACGGCCGGGAGGGCGGACGACACGGTCTGGAGGCGTACCTTGCAGTGTGAACATCGCCGGCGCCGCCGCCTCGTCCGGCGCGCCGCGGCCGGAGCGGGCGTCGGCTACGCCCGCGGCCGCCGCTCACGCCGCTTCGCCGTACGGCATGGCTGGTTCGCGCACCGCGGCGGGGTCTGCCGGTGCGGCCTGGTGTACCAGCCGGCCCGTCCACTCGAGATTGGAACCTTCGATGAGTGAGCGCCTGGCCGTGCGCAAGACGTACAAGCTGTTCATCGGCGGGGCGTTCCCGCGCTCGGAGAGCGGAAGGTCCTACGCCGTGACCTCCTCCAAGGGTGATTTCCTGGCGAACGCGGCCAAGGGATCCCGCAAGGACGCCAGGGACGCCGTCGCCGCCGCCCGCAAGGCGTTCCCCGGCTGGTCGTCGGCCACGCCGTACAACCGGGGGCAGATCCTCTACCGCGTCGCCGAGATGCTGGAGGGGCGCCGGGCGCAGTTCGTCGCCGAGGTGGTCGACGCCGACGGCGTCACCGCCAAGAAGGCGGGCGAGCTGGTGGACGCGGCCGTCGACCGGCTCGTCTGGTACGCGGGCTGGTCGGACAAGATCGGCGCGATCCGGGGCGGCGCCAACCCGGTCGCCGGGCCGTACTTCAACCTGTCCACGGTCGAGCCGATGGGTGTCGTCGCGGTGGTCGCGCCGCCGGCGGGGCCGCTTCTCGGCCTGGTCAGCGTGATCGCGCCGCTGATCGTCACAGGGAACACCTGTGTCGTGGTCGCCTCGGAGCGAGCCCCGCTGCCGTCGATCACGCTTGCCGAGGTGCTGGCCACGTCGGACCTTCCCGGCGGCGTGGTGAACATCCTGACGGGTTCGGCCGGGGAGATCGCCCCCTGGCTGGCCGGTCACATGGACGTCAACGGCATCGACCTCACCGGCGCGGACGCCGATCTCGCGGTGCGCTGCGAGGAGCTGGCCGCGGAGAACCTCAAACGGGTCCTCCGGCCGGCGCAGGAAACGGTCGACTGGCTGGCCGACCCGGGTATGGACCGCATGACGGCCTTCCTCGAAACGAAGACCGTCTGGCATCCGATCGGGGTCTGACCTCGCCGGAACGCGTCGCTCGAACGCGTCGCTCGAACGTGGTGCTTGAGCGCGGTGTTTGAGCGCGGTGTTTGAGCGCGGTGTTTGAGCGTGGTGTTTGAGCGCATCGTGGAGACGGCCGCCTCCGGGCGGCCGTCTCTGTCTTGTGGGGGGCGCCGCGGGTTCCGCGGTTCGCGGGCGGTGTTCGTGTGCGCGGCGGCCTGGGTCAGCGGGCCTGGAGCGCGTCGAGCGCGACGGCCATGGCGATGATCAGGCGCCGGTCCAGGCGGGGGTCGCGGATGGTCACCGCGTAGCGGTCCCGCAGGCCCCACATGCGCTCGACGGAGAACGCGATCGACGCTCCCACGCTGAAGTCGAAGTGGTAGGGCAGCCACGACAGCGAGTCGCTGAAACGGCGCAGGATCGCGACGGCCGGATTGCGCTCGCTGCCGGTGTAGGTGGGCAGACCCGGTTGCCTGAGGTGCCACGTCGAGCGCAGCAGCGACCGGCTGAAGTCCTTGCGGAACACGCCGATCGGCGCGCCGTCGTGATCGGTCACGTCGTACTCGCCGGTGACGTCGAGCACGTTGCGTGCCTTGAACCCGCCGAGGACCCGTTGCCGGGACTCGTCGGTGTACAGCGTGACCTGTTCCTTGAAGGCCAACCGTTTCTGCTCGGCGAAGGCCACCACCTCGCCGGGCGACCCATCGGGCTGGACCACGTGGACGACATACCGGTTCACCATCATGGTGATCTTCTGGTGCACGATCAGCCGTGTCTGCTGCTGGAGGCCCGAAATGTCCATGTCACGCTCCATGGGTTCCGGTTAATCAGCCTATATTGGGAGATCACCGGTCAGGTAGCGCTGGACAGAGGTGTCACGCAGGAGATCAGTTCCTCCGAGGACAACGAGGCCCGAAGGCGACGCCCATCAGGTGGGATCCGGCGAGGATGGCGCGCGTCTCCGGTGATCCCGCGTCGAGCCGTTTGCCGGACGCCTGGCTGGCGGACGTGGCGCTCGGCGGCTGGGCGCTCCTCGGCGCGGTGCTCCTAGCCGTCCCCCGCCGGAATCGGGTGGCACGCTCTGCGGAAACCTTGGCCGCGACATGAGGACTGGGGCGAAGGGAAACCCATGACTGCGTCGAATTCCCCGGGTAGCCGAAGCCGGCCTCGATGAAGAAGCCGGAAGTTCTCATCGATGACGAGGCGGCGGTCCCGGAACGTTTCTGCGAGTTCGTCGTGCCTTGGGTTTCAACGAGCTGTTGTGCGGCCGGGGCGGGGGCCGATGTAGGTGAATGCCCATCGGTTCTCGCCGACGCGGTGGAGTTGGTAGCGGTCGGGGTGTTGGTAGCGGTCGCGGTTGTGGAATTGGCAGGTGGGTCCGAGGTTGTCGAGGTCGGTGGCGCCTGCGTCGCTCCAGTTTTGGACGTGGTCGATCTGGCAGAGGTGGGCGGGTAGGTGGCAGTCGTCGACCATGCAGGTGGCGTAGCGGGCGAGGATGGCCCGCCGCTGTGTTCTGGTGGCGCGGCGGACGGTGCGTCCGACGTCCAGGACCTGTCCTTCGGCGTTCATGACCAGGCGGGTGAGGCTGGAGGTGGATGCCAGGCGGTGGATGTCGGTGATGGGGAGGAACTGTCCGGTGGCCAGCAGTAGTCCGGGTAGCGTCCGGCCCGAGATCAGTCCACCAGGGGTCACCCAGTCAGACACCCGCCTGCTCCGCGTCGAGCTTCGCCTACTGTGCGGCCCACTCGCCGTATCCCGTGACGTGCTTCGCCTATCCCGTGACGAGCTTCGCCCATCCCGCGACGCACCGCCTGCGTCTTGTGACGTGCTTCGCCTATCCCGCGACGCACTCGCTGTATCCCGCGATGCGCCGCCCGTGGGTTGCGATGAGCCTCGTCCACCCGCTGTCGCGCACGCTTCATCCCGGGTCGTGCCACGACCCTGGCCGGACGGCCCGCGTTCCTGCCCGGGCGTGTTCCGCCCGCTTGCGGACGGCTCCCGCGCGCGCCGTGCTTTGACCGGCTCTTGTCGTGTTGTGGGCGGCTCATCTGTGTCTGATGCCGAGGCTGTAGCGGGAGGTCCGCTCTCGGTCCTGGCGCCAGCCGCACTCGCGGCCGCGGTGGTCGCGCCGCTGTCCTGGGCGGCTGTGTCGCGGGCAGCCTCTTCGGAACCGGTGCTGTCGTGGTCGGCACTGTCCGGGGCCGCCACGTCGTGCGTGGCCGCCTCTTGCGTGTCGGCGCCATGGCCGGAGACGCCGTGGTCGGAGGCTGCCATGTCCTGTGTCGCCGCAGCTTGCGTGTCGGTGCGCTGGGCCGGGGTGCGCTGGGCCGGGGTGTCGTGGCTGGGAGCTGCCGGTGGGTCGTCGGGGAGGGACTCGGCGTTGATCAGAACCAGCAGCTCGGTGCCGATCTGGTGTTCCAGCAGCGCGATCAGCGTGTCGGCGTTCCGCACCCGCAGCGGCCGGTCATCACCCTCGGCCTTGGGCTTGGCGTACGCATCCAGCAACGCCCGAAGCCGCGCGCCCGCCTCCCGGGGCAGCCGGAACTCCCCCTCCAGGCCGCCGGTGGAGCTTTCCCGCACAAGCAGGAAACGCTGCCGGTAGTCGGCCTCGGCGTCATCGGCCTCCCCATCAGGGTTCAGCACCGCGTGCAGGTAGCGGCCGGCCCGGGCGATCTCCGCCGGAGTCGCCTGCTCGGCGAGCGTGATGAGGATCGGCTCGGCCAGCGCGGCCTGCTTATCGGTCAACCGGCCGGTCGCCGCGCAGATCGCCGTCACATACCCCTCCGCCAGGCTGCCGTTGGCGAACCGGGCCCGCACCTCAGGTAGGCGGGCCAGCTCCACCGCGAGCGCCAGCATCCGGCCCGCGCCCGCGACACTCATCCCGGCGGCCGTACGCAGCCACGATTTGGTGGAGGCATGCCCGTACGCCTTGGCCTCACCGGCGGCATGCACCCGCTCCACCCGCGCCGCGATCGCGGAGATGAGCCGATCCCGCGCGAACAGCAGGTCTTCCGCCTCGGCCAGGCACACCCCCGGCGAGTCCGGCACCAGCGCGAGCGCCAGCGCGGAGGCCGTCTCCCGGACCGAGGCCACCAACGGCCACGACACCCGACCCGCGGCGCCAGAAGCGCCATCTGGAGTGGGGCCGCTCGGACCCGCGTCACTCGATCCAGTACCACCGGAGGCGGCACCACCGGAGGCGGCGCGACTGGAAGCAGTGCCGCCGTCCCCGAGTGCTGCTACTCGAGCCCACCACTCCGCATCGCAGGGTCCGGAATCGGAGCGGGGTGGCCGCTTTCCGGAGTACTTCAACGATCCGAAGGACTCGGCCACGCCCACCCCTCTCGCTGGATTCGAATGCCTGTATGAATAGTGCCACAAGATTGCGGCCGAATGCCACTCAAATTCCAAAAGAATTCGCTCATATTATCGGCATGATATTTCCGGACATAAGACACCCAGTCCGATCGATGGGAGCAAATGTCCTATTCGCGATTGCGGTCCTCGCGGGGGAATGGGAATGGCGAACGCTCCGGAGACGCGGCCTGGTGCTGGAGCCGATGAACAGCGCGACTGGACGCGTATCTCCCTCACGCTCGTCGGCAACCGCCTCGAGTTCGACCGCAGAGCGGTTCGAACCGACGAAGAAGAGACGCCGGTTCTGCGGATGGGCCTAAATGCTGACCGTGTAAATGGACGACGAGGGCGCGTTGAACGGCGATGTGGGCGCGGTCGGCGGGCATAAGGCGTGGTGCGAGCACGATGAGAGCGCGGCGAGCGGCGGCGAGTGCCGGTGAGCGGATGGTGAGTGCCGGTGAGCGGATGATGAGGGCATGGTGAGCGCGCTCACGCAGGCTCTGTGCCATGAACGCGAACATCCTGATCTCCGGGGCGAGCGTCGCCGGCCCGGCACTGGCGTACTGGCTCCGGCACTATGGCTTCACCCCCACAGTGGTGGAACGGGCACCGGCCCTCCGTGACGGCGGATACGCCGTCGACTTCCGCGGCGACGCGCATTTCACCGTCCTGGAACGGATGGGGATCCTGGCCGACGTCCAGCGCGCGCAGACCCACATGGGCGCCCTGTCGTACGTCAACAGTGCGGGCAAGAAGCTCGCGAGCATGCCCGCGGACCTGTTCAGCGGCGATGTCGAGATCCTTCGCGGCGATCTCGCCCGCATCCTGTACGAGGCGACGAAGGAACACACCGAATACGTCTTCGGCGACTCCATCACTTCCATCTCGGAACGCGCGGACGGCGTCCAGGTCACGTTCGAGCGGGGCGCGCCGCGCATGTTCGACCTGGTGATCGGGGCCGACGGGCTGCACTCCAACGTGCGCTCGCTCGCCTTCGGTCCCGAGTCGTCGTATGTGAAGGACCTCGGCCTGCATTTCGCGATCTTCACGACGGACAACTATCTCGGGCTTGATCACACGGGACTCGCGTACAGCACCCCGGGAAAGCTGGTCGGTCTGTACAGCGCTCGGGGGAACGCCGAGGCCAAGGCCGTGTTCTACTTCGGCTCACCGTCGGCTCCGTATGACCGCCACGACACCGAGCAGCAGAAGAAGATCGTGGCCGAGACGTTCGGCGAGGCCGGCTGGGAGGCTCCCCGGCTCCTTCGCGCCATGGGGGACGCGCCGGACTTCTACTTCGACTCGATCAGCCAGGTTCGCATGGATCGCTGGTCGCACGGCCGGGTCGCCCTGATCGGGGACGCCGCGTACTCTCCCTCTCCTCTGTCCGGCATGGGCAGCGGCCTGGCCGTGATCGGAGCGTACGTTCTCGCGGGTGAGCTGGCGGCCGCCCGGGGCGATCACCGCATTGCCTTCGCCCGGTACGAGGACGCGATGCGGGACTACGTCGCGGGATGCCAGAAGCAAGGCGAGGGCGTCGGTAAGTGGATGGTCCCCGAGAACCGGTTCATGGCCTGGTTCCTCAACCAGAACTACAAGCTCATTCCGTACCTGCCGTGGAAAGGGCTGATGGCCAGGAGCGTTCGGAAGACCGCGAGCGCGATCACGCTGAAGAGCTACGCCTCATTCGGCTTGCCGGTGTGACGGGCACATGGGCGCACACAGCCCCATGCGACGACATGAGTCCATACAGCATCACGGGATCACGCACCGGGTCTTCCACACGGAGGGCACGGGGCTTCGAGGCGATGAGACGTGGGGGGTCTGGGACGGGCTCGCCCGGGATGACACCGGGCGGGTGGCGAAGGCTGTTGCGAACCCCCGCCACCCGCCGGTTCTCGGGTCACTCCTTGAAGGCGTCCTTCACCTTCTCGCCGGCCTGCTTGATATTGCCCTTGGCCTTTTCGGCCTTGGCTTTGGCCTTTTTGCGCTCTTCGTCGGTCATTTCGTCGACGCGCTCCTTGGCCTTGTCCTTGAGCTCCCGAGCCTTGTTGGAAAGCTTGTCATCCATACCCATGTCAGACGTCCTTCCGTTATACGGTGATTGTCCGCCACCGTGAAGATTGTCCGATATGGAGGCAAGTGAACCCCCTCGTCATCTCAGGGTTTTGTCAGGGTTCGCAGCGGAACCGGATCTTGAAGAGGGTTCGTTGAACCAGACGAAAAGGGGGTTCACACATGTACCGATCCAGAGAGCACAAGATGATCGCCGGCGTCTGCGGAGGTATCGCGGAGCGCTACAACATGCCGCCCAACGTCGTCCGGCTGCTCTTCCTGCTGTCCTGCCTGCTCCCCGGCCCGCAGTTCGTCATCTACTTGATCATGTGGGTCTTCGTCCCCAAGGCGCCCGCGCGCATGCATTACTGATGCCCTGACCGGCAGGTTCACGCGGGAAGGAGCCGTGACCGGGGGTGGTGGGCTGCCCGGGTCGGGATTCCGGTCCGGGCTGCGTGCATTCGGTTTGGGCGCCCGTTCTATGCTCGCGAATGGAGGTGCCCGATGCGTGAACGACCGTTGACGTTGATTCAGGATGATCTGGTCGACTATGACAAGGCCATGGAGCGAATGGCCGCTCTGGTCGACGAGCGGCAGGAGGATCGCCGGCCGGACACCCTCTGGCTGCTCAGCCACCCCGCCGTGTTCACGATCGGCAAGCGGACGCCGCAGGAGCACCTGCCCGATCCCTCGTACGGTATTCCCGTCATGCAGACCGGCCGGGGTGGGCAGCTCACCTACCACGGGCCGGGGCAGCTGGTCGGATATCTGATCGTGAAGCTGCGGGCGGACGAGGGCGTCGTCGACTACATCCGCGAGGTTGAGCTGCGGCTGGTCGAGGCGCTCGGCACGCTCGGGATCTCGGCCGAGCGCCGCGACACCCCGCCCGGGTCGGAACTGCTCACCGGAGTCTGGACCAAGGACACCGGGCGCAAGATCGTATCCATCGGCATGCGGGCCAGCCGGGCCGTGACCAGCCACGGCTTCGCGCTCAACGTCGACGGCGACCTCAGCCCGTGGAATCTCGCGATCCCCTGCGGCATGCCCGATGTCGACATGACATCCGTGGCTCGCGAGCGGGGGCAGGCAGCGATGGACGAGACCCGGAAGACGGTCGCGGCGGCCTTCGACGCCACGCCCGCGGCTTAGGGAACACGACCCGGCCCGACTGGGAGGGCTTCGGCCGGGCCGGCTCAGTGCGCCCCGGCGGCGGGGTGCTCGCCGGGTGGCACGAGTGACCAACGTACGGTCGATGCCTGGACCACGGCTTCCGGCATCCCGATCAGTCGCAGCACCTCGTCGCGACGCAGGCCCCTGCCCCGCGCGTGGAACTCCTCGTACGGAGACCGGCCGAGGGCCTCCCGAGCGGCGTCGATCACCCGCATCACCTCGGGGCCACCCTGGACGGTCAGCTCGGGGTCGCCTTGGAGGGTGACGCCGTGCAGGCTCGCCGCCGCGCCGAGCAGCAGGGTCGCCGTGGCGGCGTCGCCTTCGACCAGCGCGACGCCGGCCAGGGCCTCGACCCCCCAGGTGCACTCGGAGGGCGCCCCCATGCTCGCCGCCATCGCGACCGCGTCCAGGTAATGTGCCCGCGCATCCGCGAGGTCGCCGGACGCTTCGGCGATCCTTCCCAGGCCGACGAGCGCGCGGGTCCGGTGGCCCAGGCTGCGCACCCAGTGCGTGTCGAACCGCTCCAGAGCCCGTTCGTACAGATCACGCGCTCGGGGCAGGTCGCCCTCCAGGCGTGCGACGTCGCCGAGACCGCGCAGCGCCGCCGCGAGGCCGGCCGGGCTGCCCGCCTGGCGTGCCGCGTCCGCGGCCTCCTCGAAGTCGGCCCGGGCGGCGGACGGGTCGGCGCTCCCAAGGCGGTAGTCGCCGCGGTTGCACAACAGGTCGGCGATGTCCTCCAGCGCGCCGATCCGCCGGGTCAGGCGCAGCGCCTCGTCGGTCAGGGCGAGCGCCCGCGACGGGTCTCCCCGCATGCTCGCGATCCCGGCCAGCGCGTCCAGGGCCAGTGCCGTACCCCACCGGTCGCCCACCACGCGGAAGGCGTCGACGGTCGCGGTGAAGGTCCGCTCGGCGGCCGCGAGGTCTCCGGAGGCGAGTTGGGGATACCCCAGGATCAGGTCGGTGATCGCCCTCTCCCACGGATCGGACCCGGATCCCGCCGCGGTGAGCAGAGAGAAGGTCACCGCTGGATCCCCCTCGAGCGCGTTGACCAGGGGCCAGAGCAGGGTGACGGCCGGATGGCGGCCCCTGCCGGCGGCGAGGAGTGACTCCGCCGCCTGCCTGTGCAGGAGCCACGTCTCCCTGTCCAGCCGTCCGATCGCGGTCAGGACGCACAGCACGTACGCGCCTTCCCGCCCCGGCGGCAGGCTGGTGCCGATCGCGTCGAGAAGCGCGGCGGCGGGCGCGGCCGCCACCGCGTGCACCCCGCGAATCCAGAAATATGACGACAAGGAGGCGATCAGGTCGAGCCCGAGCTCGACCTCCCCGGCCTGTACGGCCCAGTGCAGCGCGGCGTTGAGGTTCTCGTGCTCGGCGGCGAGACGGTCCAGCCATTCGAGCTGGCCGGACCGCCTCAGATGGGGATCAGCCTCCCGCGCCAGCGCGAGGAAATGGTGGGCGTGCGCCCGCCGCAGCGCGTCCGTCTCGCCCGCCGCGTCGAGCTGCTCCGCGCAGTACGCGCGGATGATGTCGAGCATGCGGTAACGCCGCGTGCCGGTTCCGGGCCCAGTGCGTGATCCTGTGTGCGATCCGGCGCCGAACCCGGTGACGTACCCGACGTCGAGCAGGGACTTGTCGGCGAGCGAGTCGAGCACGTCCTCGGCGTCCGGGATGTCGCAGACCTGTTCCGCCGCCCGGGGCGTCGCGCCGCCCGAGAAGACGGTGAGGCGCCTGGCCAGCATCCGTTCGTCGGGAGACAGCAGATCCCAGCTCCAGGCGACCACCGCGCGCAACGTCTGGTGCCGTGCCTCGGCCGTACGGCTGCCGCGCGACAGCAGGCGGAACCGGTCGTGCAGGCGGTCGAGCAACTCGTCGAGCTCGTGGGTGCGCATCCGCGCCGCCGCCAGTTCGATCGCCAGCGGCAGGCCGTCCAGCGCTTCGCATATCCGCCGTACGGCCTCGCCGCCGGCGCCGTCCGGGACGAACCCGGGCCGTACGGCGGCGGCCCGGTCGGCGAAGAGCCGCGCGGCGGAGGACGGCGCGAGCGACCGGACCGGCCACAGGTTCTCACCCGTGATGCCGAGCGGTTCCCTGCTCGTGGCCATGATGCGCAGGCCCGGGTACACGGCGAGCAGGTGACCAGCCAGCGCGGCCGCCGCCTCGACGATGTGCTCGCAATTGTCGAGGACGAGCAGCAGCCGGCGATCGGCCAGGGCCGCCACCAGCCGGGGGAGGGGCTCCGTGCCGGACGGCGGGGCGAGGAGCGCGCTCTCCCGCAGCCCGAGCGCGCGGAGCACCGCGTGGGGCAGTGCCGCGCCGTCGCGCAGGGGCGCCAGCTCGACGAAGCGAACGTCGAGTTGATCGGGAAGGCGGCCGGCGGCCTCGATCGACAGCCGGGTCTTGCCCACGCCACCGGGGCCCAGCAGCGTCACGAGACGTGCGGTGCCGAGGAGCCGGGTGACGACCTCCACGTCCTCCGACCGGCCGACGAAGCTCGTGAGCTGCGCCGGAAGCGAGGCGGCGGCGGCCGGCCGCTCGCCCCGGAGGATGGCCAGCTGCGTCGCGGCGAGCTCCGCCGAGGGATCGACGCCCAGCTCCTCGGCCAGCAGCCGCCGGACCTCCTCGTACGCGGTGAGAGCCTCGGCCTGCCGGCCCTCCGCGTGCAGGGCCCGGATGAGGAGGCCGTGCAGCCGTTCCCTGAGCGGGTGGCGGCGGGTCAGCTCGCGCAGCTCGGGGATGACGGCTCGATGCGCGCCCTGCTGCAGGTCCACCTCGATCCGAACCTCGACGGCATCGAGCCGGAGCTCCTCCAGGCGTACGGCATGGGCCCGCGCGGAGCCCGCGTCGGCGGCGTCCGCGAGGGCCTGGCCGCGCCAGAGGGTGAGGGACTCACTCAGGAGCGCCGAAGCGCGGGCGAGGTCTCCGTCCCGCAACGCCTGCCGGCCCTCGGCGGACAGTTCCGCGAAGCGGTGGGCGTCGACGTCACCGGGATCGACGTCGAGCCGGTAGCCCGCCGGAGTCCGTTCGATGGCGTAGTCCGGCCGCAGGGCGCGGCGCAGCCGGGACATCTGCGACTGGAGGGCGTGCGCGGCCCCTGCCGGGGCTTCGGATCCGTACAGGTCGTCGATCAGGCGGTCCGCCGGCACCACGTCGCCGGGGTGGGCGAGCAGCAGGGCCAGGAGTGCGCGCTGGGCCGGCCCGCCGACGGGCACCTCGCTGCCGTCGCCGCGCCAGGCCCGCGTGCCGCCGAGGATCCCGAATCTCATACGGACGATTCTGTCGTCCATCGCTCATATCCGGCCCTGTGATCCGGACCTGTGATCCGGACCTGTGCGCACGAAGCCGCCGGAACCCCCGAGGGGGAACCGGTCCCCTCGGGGGCCCGTCAGCCGCCGTGCGCCCCGTGGAACGGGGTGGTGACGTCCTCGTAGGCGAGGTGCAGGGCCATGCCCATGTCGGTGTGGCCGAGGTTGTGGCAGTGGTTCATCCACATTCCCGGGTTGGTGGCGAGGAAGGCCACCTCCCACACCTCACCGGGGCGTACGTCGAAGGTGTCGACGAGCAGGGGAGTGCCGGTCGGCGCGCGGCCGTCGCGGCTGAGCACGAGCACGCGGTGCCCGTGCAGGTGCCACGGGTGCGTCTCGCGTCCCCGGTTGACGACGGTGATCCGGACGAGGTCGCCTTCCGTCACGATCTGCGTGGGGATGGATGGGTACGCCCGCCCGTTGACCGTGTGCGCGTACGCCGGCCGGCCGCCGACCACGGCGAGGCCGCGGTCGAGGACGAGGGTGAACCTCCGGTTGACCGGCCCGTTCACGTCGATCGGCGGCGCGGTGGGCTTCCCGTACGCGAGCGGGTCCAACTCGGGCCAGCTCGCGGTGTTCTCGACCGGCCCGGCGGCCGGGCTCGCGGTGTCGGTCGGGGCGGCGGCGGTGGTGTCGGTGGTGGTGCCGGTGGCGGCGGTGGTGGTGTCGGGGGTCCCGGCTGTGGTCCCGGCTGTGGTCCCGAACGTCCCGGCGGTCCTCCCAAGCGTCCCGGCGGTCCTCCCAAGCGTTCCGGCGGTCCTCCCGCCCGGGGACGCGCCGGACCCCGTGGGAACCAGCCGCAGGCCCTCCGTACGGTCGTCCACGAGCAGCCGCACATCCGAAGTCTCGGGGAACGGCATGGTGAACGCGACGTCGTACCGGCCGCCGGCGGGCAGGCGCAGCCCCACCTTGCTCACCTCGCCGGGTTCGTTGAGGTCGCTGCCGTCGATCGCCACGAGCCGGTACGGCGTGCCGACCAGCGTGAACCGGTGCGGGGTGTTGTCGGTGTTGACCAGGCGAAGGCGCACCGGCATGCCCGGGGCGGCTCGCCGCTCGATGGGCTGGTCGTGGTTGCCCAGCACGGTCCTGCCGGAGAACGTGTGCACGGGAAGCGTGAAGTCCAGCCCCTCGGATCTGGGAGCGCTACGCGGCCTGACCACGAGGGTGCCGTACAACCCCATGCGAACGCCGAGGTCGGACGCCTGGTGCGTGTGGTACCAGTAGGTCCCCACCTGGGTCGCGAGGAAGCGGTACACGAACTCCTCGCCGGGCAGGACCGCCTCCTGGGTCAGGCCGGGGACGCCGTCCTCACCCGAGGGGACGTTGTAGCCGTGCCAGTGGAGCGTCACGCCCGAGTCGATGTCGGCGTTGCGCAGCCGTACCTCGATCAGGTCGCCCTCGGTCGCGATGATCGGCGGGCCGGGCACCTGGCCGTTGAAGGTCCACGCGGAGACCTGCTGCCCGGAGGACAGCGCGATGGTGGCGGTGCGGGCGGTCAGCATGAACCTGCGCACTCTGCCGCCCTCGGCCGGGGCGGTGGGTCCGCGCAGCTCGGTCACCGGGCGGCCCTGGTGCGCCTGCCCCTCGCCGGAGGCGGCGCCGCCGCGATCGGTCTTCTCGACCGGCGCGAGCGCCAGCCCGGTCCCGAGCAGGCCGACCGCGAGGATCGCCGAGAGGCCGGGCCGGAGCCCGCGCACCGGCGGGCAGGCGATCCGCCAGCTCAGCAGCAGGGCGACCCCGAGGAACGCCACGGTGAGCAGGCCGGTGCTCCAGGTCGCGGGGTAGCCGAGGAGGAGCGTGTGCACGAGCCCCGCCGCCGCGGCTAAGCCGACGCCGAACAGGGGAACCACGACGACGGGCCGGGCCGCCGCGGCCGCGCGGCCGCGGGCCGCGTGGACCAGGCGCGGCCCGGCGAGCACGGCCGCGACCAGTGCGGCGATGCCGAGGAGGGGCACCTCGATGATGACCTTCTCCTGGACGAACCACCAGCCCGCGCGGGCGAGCGCGATCACGCAGGCGACCCGGGCCAACGTGATCAGCACGGCGACGGGGAACATGGCCAGTGCCGTTTTCGGACGCCGGGCGGCGGCCGCCGCCCCGGTCCCCAGCCACGCGAGCGCGGTCAGGGCCGAGGCGAGCAGGTCGAGCGCGAGTAGCCCCGGGGTGGTCATGACACCGGCGCCGTCGCGTTCTTCGGCGCCGTCTCACTCGTCGAGGCGAGCCTGCGGGCTCCGGCGAGCACGCGTCCGGCGACGGCCATGACCCCCAGGCCATTGACCGCGTGCAGGCCGAGGACCGCCAGCGAGGCCGTCGTGGTGTCGCCGGTGGCGTCGTCCAGCGCCCGGCCGAGAATGATGATCAGCATCTGGACGACGACCAGGCCGAGCGGCGTGATGCTCAGGCCGATCAGCCTGCCCGGAGCCTTGGCGAGCGTGGCCACCACCGTGGCCAGCAGGGACAGGACGGGGATGGCCATCATCCCGATGGTGCCGTGCATCGCGTACGAGTCGCCGGACTGCGGCTTGTCGAAGGCGCCGACCCCCGCGAAGTAGAACTGCGCGAGTACGGCGAGCAGTTGCAGGCCGGCCAGCACGACGTAGACCCTGCGCACGGTGCGCTCCCTTCGGATACGTGGATTAGGGAGGATCCTCGTCCCATCACGCCCATGGGGTCGTCGTCCGGCCAGAGGCACGTCGAATACGACCAGGGGAGTACGTGAGGGGTGACACGGCACCCTCCCCGGGAGACGCCCGGATCAGATCAGGCCGAGCGCGAGCATCGCGTCGGCGACCCGCTTGAAGCCGTCGATGTTGGCACCGGCCACGTAGTTCCCGGCCATGCCGTACTCGTCCGCCGTGCGCAGGCAGCGGGCGTGGATGTCGGTCATGATCTCGCGCAGCCGGCGCTCGGAGAACTCGAACGTCCACGAGTCGCGGCTCGCGTTCTGCTGCATCTCCAGCGCGCTGGTGGCCACGCCGCCCGCGTTGGCGGCCTTGCCCGGCCCGAAGGCCACGCCCGCGTCGAGGAACACCCGGATGGCCTCGGGCATCGTCGGCATGTTGGCGCCCTCGCCCACAGCGATGCAGCCGCCGCGGACCAGCCGCTCGGCGTCCTTGGCGGTGATCTCGTTCTGCGTGGCGGACGGCATCGCCACCTCGCAGGCCACATCCCACACGCTGCGGCCCGGCACGAACACCGCGCCCTCGCCGCTGCGCCTGGCGGCGTAGACGCTCAGCCGCTGGCGCTCGACCTCCTTGACCTCCTTGAGCAGGGCGAGGTCGATGCCCTTCTCGTCGACGACGTACCCCGAGGAGTCGGAGCAGGCGACCACGACGCCGCCGAGCTGCTCTACCTTCTCGATCGAGTAGATCGCCACGTTGCCGGAGCCGGACACCACGACGCGCTTGCCGTCGAAGGACGTGCCGCGCGCCTTGAGCATCTCCTCGACGAAGAAGGCGCAGCCGTACCCGGTGGCCTCGGTGCGGACCTGGGCGCCGCCGAAGCTCAGCCCCTTGCCGGTGATCATGCCGGACTCGTACCGGTTCGTGATGCGCTTGTACTGGCCGAACAGGTAGCCGACCTCCCGGCCGCCGACGCCGATGTCACCCGCGGGGACGTCGGTGTACTCGCCGACGTGGCGGTACAGCTCGGTCATGAAGCTCTGGCAGAAGCGCATGATCTCGCGCTGGGACCTGCCCTTGGGGTCGAAGTCCGAGCCGCCCTTGCCGCCTCCGATGGGCAGGCCGGTCAGGCCGTTCTTGAAGATCTGCTCGAACCCGAGGAACTTGATGATTCCCAGATAGACGGAGGGGTGGAAGCGCAGCCCGCCCTTGTACGGCCCGAGCGCGCTGTTGAACTCGACGCGGAAGCCCCGGTTGATCTGCACCTCGCCCTGGTCGTCCTCCCAGGGCACGCGGAAGATGATCTGCCGCTCGGGTTCGCAGATCCGCTCGATTATCTTGGATTCGGCGTACTCGGGGTGCTTGCCGAGGACCGGGCCGATGCTCTCCAACACCTCACGGACAGCCTGGTGGAACTCGATTTCCCCGGGATTGCGGCGCAGGACGTTGTCGTAGATCGTCGACAGCTTCTCGTGTAGCACCGGGTACCCCGTTCGTTCGGATCTGGCAGTCCATGTCCAATCTTATGAGTCCCGGGTTGACACCTGTTATGCCGGATCGGCACGTCAGCACCGCTTTCAGTCCATATTTCGGACGAAGGTGGCTGACGTCGGCTTTTACCTGCGAACCCTGTTACCGTGGGTCGCTTACATTGTCCTTTTAGCATGGTCTCTTGATGCTCTCTTGACGGAGGCGTTCGGTGGTGCGGCGGTCTTTTCTGGCAGGGCCGGCGAAGTGAAGTGGCGGCAAGCCGGGTGGGGCTCGGCCGTACTCGATCGATTCCAGAATCCGACGCAGGTCCTGGCGACCCTCTTCGGCAGCGTGGTGCTCATCGGCACCGCGCTCCTGACCCTCCCCATCGCGACGACCTCCGGGGAGTCGGCGGGCTGGGTGTCCGCTCTCTTCACCGCGACCTCGGCGGTGTGCGTGACGGGTCTGGTGGTCGTCGACACCGGGTCGTACTGGTCGACCTTCGGTGAAGCAGTGATCGCCGGGCTGGTCCAGGTCGGCGGGTTCGGGATCATGATGATGGCCACGCTCTTCACCATGCTGGTCTCCGGCCGGATGGGGCTCCGGGTCCGGCTCATGGCCCAGGCCCAGACCAGCACGGTCAGCGTGGCCGACGCCCGCCGGGTGCTGCGCAAGGTGGTGGTCTTCAGCCTCGTCTCGGAGGCGGTCATCGCCTCGATCCTCACCGGCCGGCTGATGATCGGATACGGCGAGTCGTTCGGCGACGCGCTCTATCACGGGGTGTTCCACGCGATCTCGGCCTTCAACAACGCCGGGTTCTCACTGTGGCCGGACAGCCTCATGGGGTTCGTCACCGACCCGTGGATCTGCCTGACCATCGCGGGGGCGGTGATCCTCGGTGGCCTGGGCGTCCCCGTGGTCTTCGAGCTGCTGCGCTCGTGGCGGAGGCCCGGCCGCTGGTCGGTGCTGACCCGCGTCACGGTCGTCGGCACCGTGCTCCTGCTCGCGGGCGGCACGCTGCTCTTCCTCATGACCGAATGGCGCAACCCGGCCACCCTGGGACCACTCGACGAGTCCGGCAAGCTGCTGGCCAGCTTCTTCACCGCCGTCATGCCCCGGTCCTCGGGCTTCAACAGCATCGATCTCTCCCAGATGGAGCCGTCCAGCTGGCTGGCGACCGACATCCTGATGTTCATCGGCGCGGGCAGCGCCGGCACCGGCGGCGGCATCAAGGTGACCACCCTCGGCCTGCTGGCGTTCATCATCTGGGCCGAGATGCGCGGCGAGACCCAGGTCAACATCGGGCACCGCCGGCTCACCGAGTCCGCCCAGCGCCAGGCGGTGGTGATCAGCGCGCTCGGCGTCGTCCTCGTGGCCGTGGCCACCTACGTGCTGCTCGTGGTGACGCCGCACAGCCTGGACAAGGTGCTGTTCGAGGCGGTCTCGGCGTTCAGCACGACCGGCCTGACCACCGGCATCACCGCCGACGTGCCCCCGGCCGCGCACCTGATGCTGGTGGCGCTCATGTTCATCGGCCGGATCGGCCCACTCACGCTCGGCTCCGCGCTCGCCCTCAAGGAGCGCACCCGCCGCTACGAACTACCCGAGGAGCGAGTCATCGTTGGCTGAGAAGAAGAGCGACCCCATCGTGGTCATCGGGCTCGGCCGGTTCGGCAGCTCCATCGCGCTGGAACTGGCGGCGAGGGGCTCAGAGGTGCTGGCCATCGACAGCCGGCCCAAAGTGGTGCAGAGCCTGGCCGGGCGGATCACGAACATCGCGACCGCGGACGCCACCGACATCGAGGCGCTGCGCCAGCTCGGCGTGCCCGACTTCTACCGCGCCGTGGTCGCCATCGGCAGCGACCTGGAGGCGAGCATCCTCGCCACCTCGCTGCTGGTGGAGCTGGAGCTGGAGGACATCTGGGCCAAGGCGGTCAGCCGTCAGCACGGCCAGATCCTGCACCGGATCGGCGCCCACCACGTCGTCTTCCCCGAGCACGACATGGGGGAGCGGGTCGCACACCTGGTCAGCGGCCGGATGCTCGACTATGTCGAGGTCGACGAGAACTTCGCCCTCGTCAAGACCCATCCGCCCAAGGAGTTCGTGGGCGTCCCGCTGGGGCAGTCCAAGCTGCGCCGCAAGTACGGCGTGACGATCGTGGCGGTCAAGAGCCCCGGCGAGGAGTTCACCTACACCACCGCCGACACCGAGCTGTCCTACGGCGACATCGTGCTCGTCTCGGGGAGGAGCGACAACGTGGAGCGCTTCGCCGAACTTCCCTGACCGTTCTTGGCGCCCTCGCACCCCACCCTGACCTTCCCGACGCGCGCGCGTACCCCGGGCCGGCGCCGGGGCCCGCGTCCGCCGCGCGAAATCGTGCTGCCGTGCGGGCCTTCCCTCGGCGCGATCCGGGGTGCAATCTTGCAGCCGTCCCTGAGAACACGCAGGTCACACGGTCGCGAGTTGCACTGCAAGTGCCCACTCCTCCTGTCTGTGGCATCGGCCGCGGGGCGCCGGTCAACCTGATCTCAGGCGCCCTCGAACCGTTCGGCCGGGTGCCGGATCACCCCCTCGTGAACCTTGGAGGAGACATGCGCGCACTGCTCATCGCGGCCCTCGGCGCCGGCCTGATCGCCCCCCTCGCCCTCTCGACCGCCACCGCCGCGTCGGCGTCGGTGTCCTCGACCGCCTCGCTGTCCGCCGCCTCCACGCGGCAGGCGCTGCCCACCTGCTCCGGGACCCGGGTCATGATCCTCATCCTCTGCTCCTTGCTGTACGACCGCCCCATCTGATCACCACGTTGCGCTAACTGAACCCATCTGTCACATACGGGTTGGTTCGTCGCTTTACATGACATTTGTGCGCATTTGTGGTGATAGGTGAACTGATTCCGTACGCGCGCGGGCATAATCCGCGCTGGTCAGGCGTTTAGTTAGCTGTACTAACTTCTTCGAGAGGGGGCTGAAGATGTGCGGAATCGCCGGCTGGGTGGACTACGACCGTGATCTGAGAACCGAGCGTGACGTCGCACAGGCCATGACCGACACCATGGCGTGCCGGGGGCCGGACGCCGAGGGCCTGTGGGCCGAGCCGCACGCGGTGCTCGGTCACCGCCGACTCGCCATCATCGACATCGAAGGCGGCCGCCAGCCGATGGCGGCGGAGCGGGACGGGCGGCTGCTGGCCGTCCTCACCTACAGCGGCGAGGTCTACAACTTCCGCGAGCTGCGCGCCGAGCTGGCCGCCCGCGGCCACCGCTTCCGTACGGAGAGCGACACCGAGGTCGTCCTCGAGGCCTACCTGGAGTGGGGCGAGGACTTCGTCGGCCGGCTCAACGGCATGTACGCCTTCGCCATCTGGGACGCCCGCCGCGAGGAACTGCTCCTGGTCCGCGACCGGATGGGCATCAAGCCGCTGTACTACTACCCGACCCCGTCAGGAGTGCTGTTCGGCTCGGAGCCCAAGGCGATCCTCGCCAACCCGCTGGCCGAGCGAGTGGTCGACGCCGACGGGCTGCGCGAGCTGCTCGCCTTCGTCAAGACACCGGAGCGGGCCATCTACCGCGGCATGTACGAGGTCCGTCCCGGTCAGCTCGTCCGGATCCGCCGTGAGGGCATGACCCGGCGCCGCTACTGGACGCTGGAGTCCCGCGAGCACACCGACGACCTCCCCACCACGATCCAGAACGTGCGCGGGCTGCTGGACGACATCGTCAGCCGCCAGCTCATCTCCGACGTGCCGCTGTGCACCCTGCTGTCGGGCGGCCTGGACTCCAGCGCCGTGACCGCGCTCGCCGCGAAGGCGCTGGGCACGACGAAGGTCCGGTCGTTCTCCGTCGACTTCGCCGGATACACCGAGAACTTCCAGCCCGACGAGATGCGTGACACCCCCGACGGCCCGTACGTCCAGGACGTCGTCGAGCACATCGGCGCCGACCACACCGACATCCTGCTGAACTCGGCCGATCTGATGGACCCTGCCGTCCGGGCCGCGGTCCTGCGCGCCCGTGACATACCGGCCGGCATCGGCGACATGGACACCTCGCTCTACCTGCTGTTCAAGGCGATCCGCGGACACTCGACCGTGGCGCTCTCCGGCGAGTCCGCCGACGAGGTCTTCGGCGGGTACAAGTGGTTCCACGACGCCGGCGCGGTGAACTCCGGCACCTTCCCGTGGCTGGCGATGCGGGGGTCCATCGGGCGCAGCGGCCTGGACACGCTGTTCGACGAGCAGCTCACGCGCAAGCTCGACATCCCCGCCTACCGGGCCGACGCGTACCAGCAGGCCCTGGCCGAGGTGGAGGCGCTGCCCGGCGAGACCGGCCTGCAGAAGCGGATGCGGGAGGTCAGCTACCTGCACCTCACCCGCTTCGTGCAGATCCTGCTCGACCGCAAGGACCGGATGAGCATGGCCGTGGGCCTGGAGGTCCGCGTCCCGTTCTGCGACCACCGGTTGGTGGAGTACGTCTTCAACACCCCGTGGGCGATGAAGACGTTCGACGGACGGGAGAAGAGCCTCCTGCGCGCCGCCACCGCGGACGTCCTGCCGCGGTCGGTGGTCGAGCGCCGCAAGAGCCCTTACCCCTCGACGCAGGACCCCGCGTACGAGCAGGCGCTCCAGGCCGAGACGCTCCGGCTCCTCGGCCGGGACGACCTCGCGGTGGCGCCGCTGATCGACATCGCCAAGACGCGGAGCCTGGTCGATCATGAGGTGGGGACGACCAGCCTCCAGGAGAGCAGGGCCGCGATGGAGCAGTTCATCCAGTTCAACGCCTGGCTGGAGAGGTACGGGGTGCGCGTCACCATCTGAGCCCGTTCCAGGCTTCAGTAGAGCAGCGCCGTCCTGCGGGGCGGCGCTGTTCGCGTCTGCCCGGCAAAACAGCCCCGGAAACAGCCCGGAGCCGGCCCCGGAAGCAGCCCCGGAGTCGGCCCCGGAAGCAGCCCCGGAAGCAGCCCCGGAAGCAGCCCCGGAAGCAGCCCCGGAAGCAGCTCAGCAAAAACTGCTCGGGAAATAATCGACGCCGGATGTCGAGGACCCCGTCCCGCTCCGACTGAGAGGTGGCAGCGGGCCGACAGGGCGCGCGGGACCGAGAGGACGTCGCCGGGGTCACGCCCCACGGCAGTCGGAGCGGTCGCCGGGTTCTCGACATCCGTCCGCCGGTTTTCGAGGGATTTTTCCGGCGCCGGGGTCACGCCCGTGGCTAGCGGGGCCAGTTCGCCACCGTCTCGGCCTTGATCGGGTCGACGTAGCAGCTCAGCGTCGCCCGCTGGGCTCGATCGAGCACGCAGACCTTCACGTCCACACGCGTGATCTCGCCGTCGGAGGAGAGCTGGAAGGAGCTCTTCGCCGCGCAGGTCGTCCGCGGCCGCGCCCATCCGGTGCCGCCGCCGGGGTAATGGAAGCGGGCGCGGATGTACGCGCAATGGTCGCGGTGCCCGTCGCGGTCGTACAGCGTGCCGGAAACGACGAACGTCTCGGCGCTGAAATCGGTGATCCACACGTCCGCGGTGGCGTACCCGCCGTGGTCGCTCCGGGACTGGACCGGCCCCCAGTGGAGCCGGGCCGCGGCCGCGTCGGCCGGCGCGGCCAGGGTTCCGGCGACGACCGCCAGCAGTGCGGCAGCACCGGCCCGGCGGGCGGTTCTGAAAGGGGTTCTGACGGTGCTGTTCTTCATGCCTTCATGAGTAGCGGCGCCCACTTGGAGCAATCTTGTGTCCTGCTGGAGCGTCCCTCGCCGGCCCGTCGTTCGGCCCGTCGTTCGGCCGGGGACGGAGAAGAATGGTCATTCTGGGTACAGCGATTATCATCTCTGCGTAGTGTCTGAATCACTCATTGTGACCGAAGCGGGGGTTGTCGTTGTTGACTCGCGCGCAGATCCGGCTCGTCATGGCCGGACTCATGCTCGCCATGCTGCTCGCCGCTCTGGACCAGATGATCGTGGCCACCGCGCTGCCGATGATCGCGCAGGAGCTCGGCGGGCTGGACCAGCTCTCCTGGGTGGTCACGTCCTACCTGCTCGCGTCCACGGCCGGGACCCCGCTGTACGGCAAGCTCTCCGACCTGTACGGCCGCAAGCAGATCTTCCAGAGCGCGATCCTCATCTTCCTGGTCGGCTCCATCCTGTGCGGCGTCGCGCAGAACATGGCCCAGCTGATCGTGTTCCGGGGTGTCCAGGGGCTGGGCGGCGGCGGCCTCATGGCGCTCGCCATGGCGATCATCGCGGATGTCATCCCGCCCCGTGACCGGGGCCGTTACCAGGGCCTCTTCGGCGGCGTGTTCGGCCTGGCCAGCGTCGCGGGCCCGCTCGTCGGCGGGTTCTTCACCGACCACGCCACCTGGCGGTGGATCTTCTGGATCAACCTCCCGCTCGGCGTGGCCGCGCTCGCCGTGATCGCGGTGGCGCTGCACCTGCCCCGCACCAGGACGCAGCACAGCATCGACTACCCCGGAGCCGTCCTCCTGGTCGCCGCCGTGTGCTCAATCCTGATGGTCACCGTGTGGGGCGGCCGCACCTACGACTGGTCCTCGCCGCAGATCATCGGCCTCGCGGTCGCGGGCGTCTGCCTGACCGTGGCCTTCGCCGCCCGGCAGCGCAGCGCGGCGGAGCCGATCCTGCCGCCGCGGGTCATCACCGATCCGGTGGTCGCGGTCAGCGCCGGGCTGTCGCTGCTGTCCGGCGTCGCGCTGTTCGGTGCCGTCGTCTACCTGCCCACCTATCTCCAGATCGTCCGCGGCGACACGGCGACGGAGTCCGGGCTCGCCCTGGTCCCGCTGACCGGCGGCGTGATCGTCGCCTCCCTGGCGAGCGGGGTGGTGGTCTCCAAGACCGGCCGGTACAAGGCGATGCCCGTCATCGGCGCCGCGATCCTGGCCGGGGGGCTCTACCTGCTCAGCCTGGTCGAGGTCGACACCTCGATGGCGCTGCTCATGGCCTTCACGGTCGTGGTCGGGCTGGGCGTGGGCGGATTCATGCAGGTCCCGCTGGTGGCCACGCAGAACGCCGTACACCCGCGTGACATCGGCACCGCCTCCAGCGCCATCGCGTTCTTCCGCACCCTCGGCGGCTCGCTGGGCACCGCGCTGTTCGGCACGATCCAGATCCGCACCCTTGAGGAGGAGCTGGCCAAGGGCGGGCTGCCGCCGAAGGCCGTCCAGCTCGATCCCGGCCTGCTCGCGCGGCTGCCCGCCGCGCAGCTCCACGAACTGCTCGAAGCGTTCACCAAGGCGGTCCAGGCCGTCTACCTGTGGGCGATACCGTTCGCCGTCGCCAGCCTGCTGCTCGCGCTCTTCCTGAAGGAGGTGCCGCTGCGCGGGGAGACGCCCACGCAGCCGAGCGCGGTGACGCTGGCGGTGACCGGCGTCGCCCTCGCCTGGCTCGCCGACCGGCTCGAACGCGGGCATTCGCCCCGGTTGCTCGCGGCCGCCGCCCGGCTCGTCCCGGACGTGGGGGACGGCGCTGGTGGCGGCGCTGACGAGGGCGCTGGTGGGGGCGCTGACGGGAGCACGGGCACCGCGGGTGTCGGCGCGGACGACGCCGCCCGGGCCCGCGTGGCCTCCCGGAGGCTGCTCAGACCGCTGGCCGGCCAGGTGCTGCTCGCGGCATTGACGGAAAAGGAGAGGAAATGACCCGTTATCTGGCCGGCTTGATCACGGCGACCGCCGCTCTCGGCGCCGGCGTCTGGCTGATGCTCGCGCCGTACGGGCTGGACTATCCCTCCGGCGGGACGGCGGTGAAGGTCGATATGTGGACGGGAGCCGGCGCGTGCGCGCTCTCCCTGGCCACCATCGTGGTGTGGGCCCGGGCCTGGCGCGCACAGCTCCGCGCCGACGGGCTTCTTCCCGAGCGGCCCGCCGAGCAGCCCGCCGCGTCGTCGGAGCAGGAACAGCCCCCCGCCCCCGCTCCCGCCGTACCGACGACAGAGGACCTGCACAGCCTGCTCAAGCCGCTGGTGGCCGCGCTGGCCGCCGACCAGCTTGAGCGGACCGGCAACAGGCACACCGAGGAGGACTGGTGAGCAGATGGGGAATCGCCGGCATCGGCCTGCTTTTCGCAATAGGGGTCTGGCTGGTCGCGGCGCCGTTCGTGACCGGCCAGCAACCGGACAGTGTGACCTGGACCACGGCGACCCGCAATGACGTGATCGTCGGCGCGGTGCTCGCGCTGCTCGGCTTCACCGGCTTCTTCACGGTGCTCGCCGGTCACATCGCCGACATGTACGCCAAAGGCCCCCAGCACCCCGCCCAGCAGCCGGCCCAGCGCTGACCCACGCCGCCGGTCAGGGCGGGCCGAGCAGGTTCCACGACGCCCCAGGCAGCCGCCCGCCCAGTACAGCGAGCGGTTGGAGGCCCTCAGGACTTCACCGGTCGTGCCGGCTCCGCTCCGTGAGGAGTTCGGACGGGACACCGAGGGCGGTGAGGAAGGCGGTCGCCGCGGGCGTGAGGCCGAAGCGGCTCCAGACCAGGTGCTCGACCCGGGCGGGCGCGTCGGTCACCGAGATGGTGACCACGCCGGTGAGCTGGGGTGTGTAGGTGGACGGCAGCATCGCGACGCCGAGACCCTGCTGGATGAGCCGGGCCATGAGATCCGCCGCGGTTACCTCGAAGGCGACGTCGCGGCCGAGGCCCGCGGCGGAGAACGCCTGGTCGGACTGGTTGCGGCCGGCCGTCCCTGCCGGGAAGTCCACGAATACCTCGGAGGACAGTCGGCGAAGGTCGACATCCGGCTCTTTCGCGAGCGGGTGACCGGGAGCGACCACGGCGACGAGCCGGTCACGGGCCAACTCGTACGCGCGGACGCCCTGAGGGCGGGCCGTGGCCGGCAGGCCGAGGAAGGCGACTTCGATGGCACCCTGCTTGACCTGCTCGACGAGTTCCTCGCTGGCGCCTACGCGCAGGCCGATGCGCACGTGCGGGTACCGCCGGTGGAAGTCGTGCAGCGCGGCCGGGATGTCGACCGCGGCGACGGTGGGGATCACGCCCACGGTGAGCCGTCCGCGTATCTCTCCGACGGCCGCGGCGACGTCGGCGGCGGCACGCTCGGCGGCGTCCAGGCATTGGCGGGCGGCGGGGAGGAACGCCTCACCGGCGGGCGTCAGCCGCACTCGGCGGCTGGTGCGGTCGAAGAGCCTGGCGCCGAGTTCCCGCTCCAGGCGCGCGATCTGGTGGCTGAGGGCGGATTGGACGACGAGGCATCGCTCGGCGGCGCGGGTGAAGCTGTTCGTCTCGGCGACGGCAACCACGTAGCGCAACTGCTGAAGCTCCATGGATCAATCGTGAATCGAGATTGATGAAGTGACAAGTATGTATTGGACTCATTGATGCCCGCCGCCTGAGACTGGGCTCGTGACAAACGCGACAGCACACACAATCTCCGTCAAAACCGGTAGCGCGTACGGGAACCTGTTCCGCACCGCGGTGACGGCACTCGGGCCCGTCGTGTGGGGCACAACGTACGTGGTCACCTCCGAGCTTCTCCCCCAGGGGCATCCGATGCTCGCGGGGCTCCTGCGCGCGTTGCCCGCGGGCCTGATCGCGCTGGCGATCACCCGGACCCTGCCGCGCGGGGCGTGGTGGTGGAAAGCGGCGGCGCTCGGCGTGCTGAACATCGGCCTGTTCTTCCCATTGCTGTTCACGGCGGCCGAGCGCCTGCCGGGAGGCGTCGCCGCCACGCTTGGAGCGGCCCAGCCGATCATCGTCGCCGTCCTGGCCGTGGCGATCCTCCATGAGAGCCCGTCCGCCCGGCGCTTCGTCTGGGGGGTGATCGGCTTCGTAGGCGTCGGCCTGGTGGTGATCGGCCCGAACGCGGCGTTCGACGGCGTCGGGCTCGTGGCGGGCCTCGCCAGTGCCGTCACTATGGCGCTCGGGGTGACGCTCACCAAGCGCTGGGGGCGTCCCGCCGGGGTCGGCCCCACCGCGTTCGCCGGCTGGCAGCTCACCGCCGGCGGCCTGTTCTTGGTGCCCGTCACGTTCCTCGTCGAGGGCCCGCCGCCCGCGGTGGACGGCCCCGCCGTCCTCGGTTACCTCTGGCTGGGTCTGTTCGGCGGGCTGTTCGCCTACGTCCTGTGGTTCCGCGGCGTCACCACGCTGCCGGTCACCTCGGTCGCGGTCCTCGGCCTGCTCTCGCCGATGGTCGCCGCGCTTCTCGGCGTCGTCCTGCTCGGCCAGACGCTCGTCCCGATCCAGCTCGGGGGCTTCGCTCTCTCGCTCGCCGCGATCGTCGCGGCACAGATTCCCCCGCGTCCCCGCCCGCACTCTTCCGTCCCGAGCCTCGTCAAGGAAAGGAACACCCGATGAAGCCCGTCCCCGGGCAGGAGCACACGGTTGCGGCGACCACGATGGCGCTGCTCGACGCGGCCGCGGCGGCCGGAACGCGCATTCTCGTCATCGGGGGCGCCGGCCGAGTTGGGAAATATCCGATTTGCGCGAATGGGCTATCTCTGGGCTATCGTAGTGATATCACTTCAATAGCAAGGAGGAACGATGGAGCGTCGGGCGTTCCGTCTGAACGGCTTCGCCGTACTGATCGGGCTGCTGGTGCTCGGTGGCGTGATCGTCGCCATCGCGCTGCGAAGCGGGCTGGGGGACGGGATGAGCGATGGATCGTTGAGCGAGAACCCGGGTGAGTTCGCCGTCCCGGGCCTGGCACTGATCCTTTGGATCGCGGTCTTCTTCCTCGCAGCCACGGGTTTCACCGTGATCAACCCCAACGAGGCCAAGGTCGTGCAGTTCCTCGGCCGGTACATCGGGTCGGTGAGCGAGGCCGGCTTCCAGTGGGTGCTCCCGCTGACGACCAAGCAGCGCGTGAGCATGCGGGTTCGCAACTTCGAGACGGCCAAGCTCAAGGTCAACGACGCCGACGGCAACCCGGTCGAGATCGCAGCAGTCGTCGTCTACAAGGTCGTGGACACCGGGCGCGCGGCGTTCGCGGTCGACGACTACGAGCAGTACGTGGCCATCCAGTCGGAGGCGGCCGTGCGTCACCTGGCCACCAGCCACCCGTACGACTCCCACGTCGAGGGCCGGACCAGCCTGCGCGACGGCGCCGAGGTGGCGGAGGAGCTTACCGCCGAGCTGCGCGAGCGCACCGTGCTCGCGGGGGTCGAGGTGCTGGAGGCCCGGATCACTCACCTGGCGTACGCTCCGGAGATCGCCCAGGCCATGCTGGTCCGGCAGCAGGCCGCTCAGGTGGTCGCCGCGCGCGCCCACATCGTCGAAGGCGCGGTCGGTATGGTGGGTCTCGCCCTGGACCGCCTGACCGAGCAGGGCGTGGTCGAACTCGACGAGGAGCGCAAGGCCCAGATGGTGTCCAACCTCCTGGTCGTCCTCTGCGGCGACCGGGCGACCCAGCCGGTGGTCAACGCCGGCAGCCTCTATGCCTGACCATGCCTGAACGCAAGAAGCTCCTGCTCCGGCTCGATCCGGCCGTCTACGACGCCGTCGCCAGGTGGGCCGCCGACGACCTGCGCAGTGTCAACGCCCAGATCGAGTACGGCCTGCGCCTCGCGCTCAGGCAGGCAGGGCGGGACACCCGGCGTGACGGCCGGCACGACGCCGGAGTGGGAGCCGCGGATGCGCCTCCGGAGGGAACGCCGGAGGCGGCCGGACGGAGTTCCGGTGAGGGCGGAGAACCAGGCTCGGACCAGCGCCCAGGACGGCGCGCCGGACAGCACACCGAACAGAGCACCGAACAGAGCACCGAACAGGGCACCGGACAGAGCACCGGACAGAGCGCGGAACGTCGCGCGAAAGAGAGCACAGAGCCGGACGTCCCGGAGGGCTGACCCTCCGGGACATTCGGCTTAAGTGACGGAGGATGTGCTATGGAGGTGCCGTGACGAATCCCCAGGCTGTGCACGGCAGACCCTTCGACGCGGTGCTGTGTGACCTCGACGGTGTGATCCGCTTCTACGACATGACCGAGTTGACCCGGATGGAACGCGTGGCCGGGCTGGCGGAGGGAACGACCGCCAAGATCGCTCTCGCGCCCGAGAACGACCTGCCGGTGCTGCGGGGCGAGCAGACCGTGGAGCAGTGGGGCGAGGTCATCGCCGCGGCGCTCGCCGACCACGTGCCGATGGAGCAGGCCCGCGAGCTCGCCGTCATGTTCACCCGGACCCCGTTCCGCGCCGATGAGAACGTGGTGGAGATGCTCCGCCTCGCGCAGGCGCATGTGCCCGTCGTGCTGGTGACCAACGCGACCCCCGATGTGGAGGACGACCTCGCCCTGCTGGGACTCGCGTACTTCGCGGACGAGGTCGTGAACAGCGCCAGAGTCGGCGTGGTCAAGCCGGACGCGGGGATCTACGAGATCGCCGCCGAGCGGGCCGGCGTCCCGATGGACCGCTGCCTGTTCATCGACGACCGGGCGGAGAACGTCGAGGCCGCGGTGGCGCTCGGCATGACCGGCGTGCTGTACGGCGGCATCACGGATCTGGAGTCGGCGCTGGCCCCGCTGCTGGACATGGCCACGCCGTACTGACCGTCGGCCACGGACGAGACGGTTCGGCGGCGCTGCACAGGGGCGCTGTTCAGCGCTGTTCAGCGCTGTTCGGGGGCGCGTTCAGGGGCGCTGTTCAGCGCTTTTCGGGGGCGCAGGGGATGCGGAGCACGAACCTGGCGCCGCGCGGGCAGTCGGCGATCGTGAGTGTGCCCCCGTGGTTCTCGGCGATCTGCCTGGCGATGGGCAGTCCGAGGCCGGTGCCTCCGGTGTCCTTCTTCCGTGAGGCGTCCAGCCGGGCGAAGCGCTGGAAGACGATCTCCCGCTTGTCGGCCGGTATGCCGTCGCCGTCGTCCAGCACTTCGAGCACCGCGGTCCCGTCGTCGCGGGAGACCGTGACCGTCACGTTGCTCTCGGCGTGGCGCTCCGCGTTGTCGAGGAGGTTGCCGAGCAGGCGGGCGAGGTACAGCCGGTCGCCGTTGATCGTCACGCCGGGGGTGAGCTGTTCGGTCACCGTGATGCTGCGCGGTCGCAGTGCCAGCTCGGATGTCACCAGATCGGCGAGATCGACGGTGTCGCGTCCTCTGGGAGCGCCCGCGTCCAGCCGTGCGATCTGCAGGAGGCAGGAGACCAGGGCCTGGAGCCGTTCCACGCTGTCCAGCAGCGCACGCGCGGTGGTCTTCCAGTCGGTCTTCTCAGGGTGAAGGAGCGCCTCCTCGATCTCGAGGTGTATCGCGGTCAGGGGGCTGCGCAGGTCATGGGAGGCGTCCGAGGCGAACCGGCGTTGCCGTTCGACCGCCGTCTCGGCCCGGTCCAAGGTCTGGTTCGCCCGTTCGGCGAGCCGCCGCAGCTCGTCATGGAACCAGGGGACCGGGACCCGCCGGCTCAGGTCGCCGACGGTGATCTCGGCCAGTTCGGACGTCATGACGTCCACAGGAGCGAGCACACTGCCCACGAGCCGGTTGGCTGCCAGGGCCGTCGCCCCCACCAGCAGCATCCACCCGGCGATGACCAGGCCGAGCACGGTGAAACTCACGTACCAGGGAGGATCGGGAACCGCCATGTGGAGCCGCCACACCCCGTCGGGCATGTGGAAGGGGAAGTAGATACCGATCTTGCACTCGCCGGGGAACGCCCGAAGGTCGCAGATGTTGCTGGTCGCGACGCCCGTGGGCCGCAACATCAGCCTGTTCATCGGTGGCGCGTTCACCATGTTGGGCGTGGCCGCGATGAGAGTGTCGGACGGGTCGAACACCTGGATCGCGGTGCCCGGAGTGTCGGGCAGAGGAGGAACCTTGCCCGTTTCGTGCACCTGCTGGGTGATGTCCACCGCCTGGGTGACGAGGTTCCTCACGCGACGTTCCCGGACGTTCTCCCGCACGGCCATCAGGACGAGCACCGCCACGACAGTGCAGATCAGCGCCATGAGAGAACTCGTGATCACTGTCAGGCGGGTCCTGATGGAGCATCGCTGCCACATGCTCACAGGGGCTTTGTCGTCGCCCACGTGAGCAATTTAGGACAGCACTTTCCCGCAAAAGGGAGATCCCATACCAAAAGTGGTCAATAGTGCCACCTGTGGCACGCCGCCGTACGCCCATGGCGGCGAGGCCGCCCGAGGGCGCGCACAGGTGGAACGGTGTGGGGCATGGCGGGCCGGACCGGTGAGCGCAGGGTGGCGGCGGGACTGAGGGATCGGGAACAGGGGATGGCGGTCGGCAAGTGGTAGACGGTCTTCATGTCGATGGCAGGCCGGTGGCATGCCGGCGGCCGGATGATGAGGTGATCCGGCCACCGGCATGATGTCGGGCCCGACGGGTCCGCTGGTCTCCCTGCGAATCTTCTAGCCTCCCGACGGGTTCTCTGGTCCGGCGAATATGACCGAGCAGGGGTTCGGGCTCAGGACTTGGCGCACCACACCTTCACCGCGACGATCACCTTGAAGGCCTGTGCCTGAGTGATCGTCGTGTCCCCGCTGGACAGCTCCGCGATCGTGTACTGGGCCAGGCTCGGGCCGCTCTCGGGAGGGTTGAGAATCCGGTCGCACACCTTGCCGGCCTGCCGTATCGCCCGGTCCTCGTTCGCGGCGAGCCCCGGCGCGATCGACTGGAGGGTTTCCAGGTAGACCGCCCGCTGCCCGGCGTCCGGTGTCTGCAGCGCACGGGGGGCCGCCGCGCTCTTGGCGGGCTTCGCGGCCGACTCGGGCTTCTCGCTGCCCGTCAGGAGAAAAGTCACCACGCCGACGACCGCGACGACCAGGATGACGGCGACGATCAGCCACGGCGCCTTGCTGCGGGACTTCCGGCGGGAGGTCGGCGGTGTCGGGCCAGGTTGCGGCTGTTGCTGTTGGGGTTGCCGTTGCTGCTGGGGGGAGTGGTCATACGGGTGCTGCTGATAACCAGGCGTTTGTTGCATAAAAAGGAACGTAGGGCCATTGGCTATGACTTGTCCCGGTCAACCCCCCAAAATGTCCACTTTCGGTCGGCGATAACCCTCCTGTCGCGCATGGGGCGGCAGCCCACTCTTTCCCTTATGTGCATGAAAGTGACGTCAAGGGATGCTTTGACGGGCTTGTTCGACCGGTGGGCGGAGAGACATCGGGAAAGGTTCAGGTCTCTCGAAGGGAAATCTGATCATGTCCGGACTGCCTCGGCTGCCGTTCGTACGGACTGACGTCCTGGAGATCTCCCCCGAGTTCGCGGAGCTGAGGGCCAGGGACCCGATCACCAGGATCCACACCGAGACCGGGGACGAGGCCTGGCTGGTGAGCGGCTGGGAGGAGATCAGGCAGGTCTTCGCGGACGAGCGGTTCGGCCGGTCGCATCCCACCCCGGAGTCGGCGCCCCGGCTGTCCAACAGCGCGTTCGCCGGCGGCCCCACCGGCGACCACGCGACGGAACGCGCCGTCCACGACTCCATGCGGCGGCTGCTCGCGCCCGCCTTCTCGGCGCGCCGGATGCGGAGGCTCTCCGCCCGGGTGGCGTTCCTCGTGGACAGGCTGCTCGACCGGATGGCGGATCTGGGGCCGCCGGCCGACCTGCACGAGCGCCTCTCCGTCCCGTTGCCCATCCAGGTGATCTGCGAGCTGCTCGGCGTGCCGTACGCGGACAGGGAGCGGTTCCGGGCGATCGCGGAGGAGATGACCGACCTGTCCGACCCGGAGCGGTCGGCCGCCGCCCAGGCCGAGATGAACGCGTACAGCTACGCGATCGTCCGGGCCAAGCGGAAGCGTCCCGGCGAGGACGTCTACTCCGATCTCGCCACCGCGGAGCTGCCGGAGAACGAGGTCGCCAGGATCGCGGGCGGCCTGCTGTTCGCCGGACACGAGACGACGGTCAACCAGATCGACTACGGCGTGCTGCTGCTCCTCCGCGACCCGGACCAGCGGGACACCCTGGTCCGCGACCCCGGGCGGGTCGCCGGGGCGGTGGAGGAGATCATGCGCGTGGCCGCGCCGAGCCAGCACGGCCTGGTCCGGTACGCGCACGAGGACGTCGAGATCGGCGGCGTGACCGTTCGCGCCGGTGAGCTGGTGGTGCTGGCGACGTTCGCCGCCAACCGGGACGAGCACGCCTACGCGGACCCCGACCGCTTCGACATCGAGCGGGAAAGCATGAACCCGCACGTCGGCTTCGGCTACGCGAGCCGCTACTGCCTGGGGGCGAGTCTCGCCAGGGTGGAGCTGTGCGCCGTGTTCCGGGCGCTCTTCGCGCGCTTCCCCGGTCTGCGCCTGGCCGTGCCGTACGAGGAGTTGGCGGTGCGGGCCGACCGCCTCACCGGAGGGTTCGCCGCGCTTCCCGTCGCCTGGTGATGAGTGCAGGCGGCATGCGACCGCCCTCACCGAAGTGAGGGCCTGCGGCCGGAAATGTGACGGCTCGCGCTCGCGCTTGCGGGCGCCGTCGCGGGCGTGAGCCGTACCGGCCGGGGGCGGTCCGTGGACCCGCGAAGCGACGCGGATCCACGGAGGCCGCCGATCAGAAACCGGCCGTGATCTTGGTGAACTCCCAGTTCTGCTGCGCGATGCCGCTGCAGTTGGACGTCACGCCGCCACCCGGGCACGGCCGGTCGCGGTTGGCGGACCAGAAGGCCAGGCGGGTCAGGCCCTTGGATAGCGCCCAGTCCCGGATCTGGGTCCAGGTCGCCGGGCTGGTCTGCTCCTGCTGGTCGGACAGGCCGTTCATGCCGGAGATGCCCATGTGCGCGTAGGCCTGCGCGTCGGTCCAGCCGTTGGCGGACTTGAGCGCGTTCTTCAGACCCTCGGCGGCGTTGACGGTGTTCTGGTACATGTTCGCGCCGCCGCCGAAGTCGAACGGCATGATCGTGTAGTTGTCGATCGGGACCGCGAGCGCCTTCGCCTGGTTGATCAGCCGGACACCGTGGGAGTTCGGGCCCGTGGTGGTGGTGCCGAAGGTGACCACGACCTTGACGTTCGGGTTGTTCTGCTTGACGGTCTTCAGGGCGTTGAGGATGCGGTCCTGGACCGTGTAGTTCTCAAACTCGTCGGTGTTCTCGATGTCGAAGTCGACGACCGCCGGGCCCACCGCGTTGATGACCTGCTGCACGGCGTCGGCGTAGGCGGCCGGGGTGGAGCAGTTCGGGCCGAGCTTGTTGCCCTGCCAGCCACCGAAGGAGATCTGGACGCTGCCGCCCTTGGACTTGATCGTCGAGATCGTCTGCGCGTCCACGCCGCCGGCGAGTTGGCGCTGGCCGTCCCACGCCGGGGTGCAGCCGCCGCTGGACAGGATGAACGCCATCGTGAAGGACTTGATCCCGGTGGCGTCCATGACCGTACCGGCGTTCGGCGGGTCGCCCCAGCCCATGTAGAGGTACGGCGCGCCCGCCATCCGCCCGCCGGTCGGGCAGCCGGTGGTGCTACCGGTCACGGATCCGCTGGCCGCCGACTCCCCGTTCGCGTTGTACGCCTTGACGGTGTAGGTGTGCGACGAGCAGGCGGCCAGGCTGGAGATCGTGGCGGTGGTCCCGGTGACCTGCGCGACCTGCGTTCCGCCCTCGTAGACGCGGTAGCCGGTCACGGTGCCGCTGGAGGCCGACCAGGACAGCGAGATCGACGAGTTCGTGCTGCCGGTGACCGTGGGCGTCCCTGGCGTGCCCGGCGTGCCGTTGCCGCCCTGCGTACTGGCGGTCAGCGTGTTGCTGGGAGCGGAGAGGTTGTTCGCGGCGTCCTTGGCGCGGACGGTGTAGCTGTAGGAGGTGCCCGCGGACAGGCCGCTGTCGGTGTAGGTGGTGCCGGTGACGGTCGTCACCAGGCTCCCGCCCCGGTAGACGTTGTAGCCCGTCACGCCGACGTTGTCGGTGGAGGCGTTCCAGGCCAGGGAGATGCTGCTGGTCGTGCTGCCCGTGCTGCGGAGGTTGCCCGGGGCGCTCGGCGGCGTGGTGTCGCCTCCGCCGCCACCGGCCGGCTTCCACAGGGCCGGGACGATCGGCGGCTCCCACCCCGGCTGTGAGGTGTGGGCCTGGATGCACTCGTAGTCGACGCCGTTGTAGGTCACCCGGGCGCCGACGCTGTAGGCGGTCCACGCCTGCCAGGCCGGATAGGCGGCCAGCCTGGCCGAGGCGCCGTACGCGACGGGCGTGGTGGCGGTGATGCCGGCGGCGGACATTGCGAGGGCGGCGAGCACCGCCGTCGCCATGCGACGTAATCTCATGCGCGCTCCTTAGGGGCCTTACGGGGCGGGAGGCGGGTGGCTCCGGGAATCTTTTAATAAAGTTTCCTAAGAGTTGACGCGATCGTAACTTTGACACCGCCGCGTTACAAGGCCCAAAAAGAAGGCCGCTCGATGATGTCGAGCGGCCAGGTCGATCGGCTGATCATCCGGCGTCCGAGGTGAGCGTCATCCGGTAATGGACCTCCGACAGCGACACGCCGGAGAGCTCCGTCGTCTCCATGCGTCCCGAAAGAACGAATCCGGTCCGTTCGTAGAAACGACGAGCCCGCGAGTTGTCCTCGAGCACCCAGAGTCCCACCTCGCGGTGACCCAACTCGCGCAACCGTGCCAGCGAACGGGCCATGAGCGCGCTTCCCAGCCCCCTCGACCAGCACTCCCTGAGCGTGTAGATCGCATAGACCTCGCCGCCGGCATCCCCGTTGTGCGCCGGGCCGAAGGCGCTGAGACCGACGATCCGTCCTTCGATCTCCCCGACGACGACACCGCGCGCCGGATCGGCCATCATCGCCCGCCAATGCTCGACCGCCCCCGCCGTGACCGACAGGCCGTCGAGATGATCGTCAGGCATCAGCCCCCGGTACGCCTCCTGCCATGAGGTGTTCTTGACCCGCAGCACTTCCTCGGCCTCAACGGGCTCGCACTGCCGTACGGAGAAATTCATGCGCCCAAGTATCGGCCCGCGCCCCCGAGCGCGGCAGCAGAGTTTTGCGGATCATGCAAGCCGCGAGCGCTCGCGCACAGGTGTTCATCTCGGAGGGGCACGGCGCCATGGCGGAAGGCGGATCAATAACATGATCGTTCCGACAACCACCAGTAGGATGCCACGGTCCAGACAGACGGAGATCCACCCGGAAAGGGCTGCACGTGGCGCAGAAGGTAATACTGGTTGACGACCTCGACCGCTCCGAGGGCGATGATGTGGCGAGACGGGAGTTCCCGCTGCTGAACCGGACCTTCGCCATCGACCTGTCCGACGCCAACCAGCAGCGGCTCAGCGACGCTCTCGAGTTCATCGAAGAGGTCCTGGAGAACTCCCGTGAGGTGAAGCAGGCGTCACGGTCGAAGAAGACCGCCGACGTCTCCCCCCGGTTGCGGGGCTACACCGCGACCGACGTTCGCGAATGGGCACGCGAGCAGGGCCTGGATGTTCCCCTTCGCGGGAAGGTCGCCGACGAGGTCATCGAGCAGTTCATCGCGGCCCATCCCGATGCCGCCCCGACGGAGTCCGCCGCGGGGGCATCAGCCGCCGAGGCCGGCGCAGTGGCCGGCGCAGTGGCCGGCGCAGAGGTAGAGGTCGAGGCAGAGGCAGTGGCCGGCGCGTGAGCCGGGGCGGCACTGAGCCGAGAGCCGGCGCCTGAGTAGGGGCCGGCTCGCCCGCCGTTTCATCGTGGTTCCGTGGCCAACCGCAGGCCCGTTCCCGCACTCGCGGTCGTCGCCCCCGCACCGCCGTCGTCCTCGCGGACCAGTGGATCGACTATCCGTGGCGCGGATCCCATCGGAACAACCACCGGGCCAGCAGTCCCGCGACGACGATCCAGGCGGCCAGGACGCCCAGCGAGGGCAGCGCCGACAGCCACTGCTGGGCCACGCTGAGCGGCTCGCCGCCGCCGGCGATGAAGTCCCGGCCCAGGTAGGCGGTGCGCATGATCTCCACTACCGGGGTCACCGGGATCAACTCCGCCGGGATGCGCAGCACGGCGGACCTCCAGCCGCTGCAGGGTCACCCGCTCCTCGTCGGCCCAGGCCAGCAGAGCTCGCAAGGCGGCGTGTCCGCGCTCGGCGGGCCGACCGCCCTCCAGGCTGTAGACGGTGGCGCAGCCGTCGGCGTGGCTCACCGTCGGCGCCGCTCCGCCCAGGAACGGCAACCGATCACCCGGGCCGGAGAGTGCCGACTCGGTGGTCAGGGGAAGGTGGAAACTGATCAGGTCGCCGCACCCGGCGACGACCTCCTCGACCGTGCCGTGACTGTGGATGCGCCCCTCGTGCATGATCGCCAGGTGGTCGGCCAGGCGCTCGGCCTCCTCCAGGTAATGGGTGGTGAGCAGGACGGTCGTCCCTTCGGCGCGCAGCCGCTGGATCACTCGCCAGGTGGCGTGCCGCGCCTCCGGGTCCATCCCGGTGGTCGGCTCGTCCAGGAAGAGGAGCTCGGGCCGGGACAGTACGGCCAGCGCCAGATCGAGCCGCCGCTTCTGCCCGCCGGACAGCTGCCTGACCTTCGTCCTGGCCTTCTCCTCCAGCGCGACGTCTTCCAGGATCCGCTCGTTGACCGGTCGGCCCACGTCCTTGGCCATGCCGCGCCAGAGCGAGACCGTCTCGGCGACCGTGAGATCGTTGAAGAAGCCGCCCTCCTGCAGCATGATCCCCACCAACGGCCGCAGCCGTTTCCGCTGCCGGTATGGGTCGAGCCCGAGCACCCGCACCCCGCACCTGACCGTCACTCGCTCGGGCGAAGAACAGGCAGGGTGAGAACCGGATGGCCGCCGGGCATTACCCCCGCCACGCCACGTCGGCCGAAATCAGTACGGGTAGCCGGCCAGAGCTCGGACGGTACCGCCGCGCCGGCCGAGCCGACCGAACTGTCGCTTCCGCCTCGCTAACTCTGTACATGACAAGTCCGTCAAAGGTAAGAACTTACCGTGGTGGATCTACGTGCGAATTACGGCGTCGACGCCCCGGCGGTGCTGGCCGGACTGGCCTTGGGGGGAGTCGCGGAACTGGCCCTCGCCGCCGTGACCTTCGCGATCGGCTGGCCGATCCTTGGGGTGGTGCTACTGATAGGCGGGCTCATCCTGATAATCGGCGCGGCGCTGTTCGCGCACACCACGTTCCGCGGCAAGTTCCGGATCTGGGACGCGGAGCTGGACCGACTCGCCTTCAAAGGGGATGAACGCGTCCTCGATCTCGGCTGCGGCCGCGGTCTCGTCCTGCTCAGGGCGGCGGCGAAGGTCCCGAAAGGCAAGGTCACCGGCCTCGACCTGTGGACCCGGGACCAGTCGGGCAACAGCCAGGATGCCGCCTGGGCCAACGCCCGCGCCGAAGGAGTCGCGGACCGAGTCGAGCTGGTCACCGGCGACATGCGCAGCCTGCCCTTCGAGGACGCCACGTTCGATCTGGTCGTGTCCAGCCTCGCCGTTCACAACATTCCGGACGCGGACGGCCGCGCCAAAGCCGTCAGCGAGGCGTTCCGGGTGCTCAAGCCGGGAGGCAGGCTGCGCCTCGCGGACTTCCGGAACGCCCGTGACTACGCCGAAGTGCTCCGCGAGTGCGGGGCGGAGGACGTCCGGGTCTACGACCTCGGCTGGCGGTTCTGGTACGGCGGACCGCAAGGGCGGACGTCGATGATCGCCGCCAGACGTCCGTGACCGCGGCACCGGACGGTTACGAAGACAGTCCGCCCAGCCAGCCGCGGATCGCGACGAACGGCTCCGGCACTCCTCCTCCGTGCTGCTTCCTTACCTGAGGGTGGTCGCACTGAGTGTCCGCGTCCCGGGCCTGCTGTCTCTGGCTGCGGCACGCGTCGAAGTGGCCAAGGGGGAAGGGGCGGTGACGGATTTCCGCTGTCGGCCGATCGGGGGAGCCGGATGGCGACGAGCAGTTCGATCGTGCTCCGTGCCTTGATCGCCGCGCTGCCCTGACTGAAGGCATGTGTCGAGTCGGGCGCCGAGGCGGGTGGCGGAATGCTCTTTCCCCGCTTCCCGCGGTGGAGGAGGCCTTGTCAGGCCTTGAACCGGCGCCGGGTTCGGCCTCGCGCCAGTGCCAGGGCGGTGGTGGAGCCGAGCGCGACGGCAAAACAGGCGACGCCAGCCCAGAACAACCGCACGACCTGCTCGTACGCTGAGTCGATTACAACGCCGTCGGCGTTAAAGATGGTAGGAAGCGTCTTCGGTTCCAGCCATGTCGCCAGGGCGAACGCCCATAGAGCCGCCCCTCCCAGAAAGATGATGAGGGGAATCCCGTACCACCCGGCTGTGGGCCGGACGCGCCATTCCGGCAGGACTTGCTTGCTGCGCATGGTCCAGGGTAACCATTTACGTGCGAGATTCGCGCTGGCCGATAGGTTATACAAGACTGTTCCCGCTGCTGAGAGACGCATACCTTCGGCGCTCCGGCACGAGTTCCTTTGCCGTATCGCGAGGCCGTAGTTCGGGCACCACCCACGATGGCGCCGCTGTACGGGGCGGCCGTATCGAGAAGATCTGTCATGGAGTGTGGTGGGGCGGGCCCTAACATGATTTATGAACGGCTGATCTTTAGTTGGGGAAGAATCCGGCCCTCAGGCGGAGCATGACCGCCGTTGCCGCACTGTTCGGGGACTTTTTCTTTCCGCGGACAGAGCTCGGTGTAATTGATCCAGAATTTTCGCGACGGACTTCTGTGGTTGCTGAGCCCGTGATCAGTTAAAAGGAGCGGCGGGTGGGTTCGGCGTCATGGTCGTTTCGCCGGGCTCGCCGTCCCACCACCTATATGTGCCGATCAGGCCTTCCACGGAGCATGTCCCTGCCCGTCTACGCCTCCAAGGCGTCGAGCAACGCCGGGAGGTCCGCGAAGGAGTCGATGACGTGGTCAGGGGCCGGGTCGGCGAGTTGGTGAGCGCGCGGGAGGTACTTGCCCGTGCGAACGAGGACGCCGCTGATCCCGCAGCGCTGCGCGGCGATCACGTCCGCCTGCACGTCGTCGCCGACCATGATCGCCTCCGCAGGACTCGCCCCGAGCACGTCGAGCGCCGCGGCGAAGAAGGCCGGGGACGGCTTGCCCACGACCTCGGCTTCGACCCCGGCGGCCTGTTCCAGCCCGGCGAGAAAGGCCCCGCCGTCGAGTTGCAGGCCCCGGTCGGTGCGCCAGTAGAGGGTCCGCGCCATGGCCACCAACCGGGCGCCGCCGTGCAGGTACGCGAAAGCCTGGTTGAGCGCCTCGTAGCTGAACTCGGGGCCGGCGCCGCCCACGATCACCACATCGGGATCGTCCTCGACCAGCTCCACCCCGGGAAGATCCGCACGGATGTCCCCGCTGTTCAGCAGAGTGCAGCGCGCTCTCGGATGGTGCGATGCCAGGTAGGAGGCAGTGACGGTGGGCGCGGTGACGATGTCGTCGAGGCTGACGGAGAACCCGGCGTCGGTCAGGGTCCGCGCGAGCCACGCTCGGGTATGCGAGGTGGTGTTGGTGACGAGCGCGATCGCCCTTCCCTGGTCGCGCAGCCGGGACAAGGCGTCGGCCGCGCCCGGAATCGGCCGCCAGGAGACGGTGAGGACGCCGTCGATGTCGATCAGGACGGCCTTGACCACGGTCATCTCTTGACGGTAACTCGGCGCTGAGCACCGCCCCGTCAGCTGGGTGACTCGGCTGAGCGCGATTGATCATGAAACGGGCAGGACTCGCCGGAGGAGGCGAGAGGCTGGGGAACGAAGTCGTCGCCGGACTCGCCGGTTGTGGAACGGATTGCCGTCGGGTGCTGGAAAAATGGCCCTCGGTGGTCATGAGAACCGAGCCGCCCTTGACCCGATCGCTGACCTGAGACGACGGAGTGCATGATGCGGACCTACTTCGAACCGGAAGAGATCGAGGAGTTCGAAGCGGCCAAGGATCTCCTGATCCGTCGCTGCCTCGCCTGGGCGGATGAGCACGGCATGTCCGCCGACGGCATGGTGCTGTCGGCGGCTCTGGACTCGCGCCACCGTAGCCGCGACGGCCGGCTGGCGTACTGGGATCCCAGGCAGGTGCGGAGGCTCCTGCTGGAGTGGATCCCTCGATACGTCGTCGCCCATCGTGACGTTCTCGACGCCGCGCCCGAGAGCCTGCTGACGCTCCTGCGTTACCTCGCCGCGTCCGGGCTGCGTGATCCCCGCGGCGCAACCTTGGCGGAGCTGGAAGCGGCTGTCGCCGCGGTCGGTGCGGAGTATCCGGCCGCGCTGGCCGACCCGCTCCGGCAGAGCATCGGGAAGTTCTGGGCGCAGACGGCGCTCGACAACGGCGTAGACCTGACCGATGGCAGGGCCTTCGGCAGGTTCCAGCGAGACATCGAAGCCGGGCGGGTGCGCTACGACTCCGACGTACTCGACAAGCTGGTCAGGGGCCGGTTCCTGGCACCGGAGCTCGATGAGGAGCGCGCTTTCGCCCAGCTTCCGGTGACTCTTCCACCCCCGGCCGAGCTCGCCGAAGCGGCGGCCCGGAGTGCGAGTGCGCGGCAACTCGCCGTCCTGGCCGAGTGGGTGGGGGCGGAGGGGCGGCCGCTCACCACCACCGGGAACCTGCGGCTGGCTGACGCCCGAGAGCTGGCCGAGCTGCTCAGCACGGGGGAGCAGGAGCTGAAGGTTCGCAGCTCGACCGAGATGCCCCGGGTCAACCTCATGCTCAGCTGGGCGAAGAAGGCCCGGCTGGTTCGGGTGGCCAAGGGACGTCTGCTACGGGTGGCCAAGGCCGCGCCGGTCATACGCGATCCGGAGGCACTGTGGCGACGTGCCTTCGAGGCGTTCTTCGAGCTGGGCACCGCGATCGGCGCGCCGGCCTCCGCATGGGCCGGCTCCTCGATGCTCGTCGAAAGGTTCGACGAGATCCTGCCCGACGTGCTCGCCTCGGTGTACGGCATGCCGAGCCCCGTTCCCGTGATCCGGCTCCAGGAGACCGTGTGGCTGGCCTGTGAGGGGCAATTCTGGCTCGATCTTCGTGAGGACCCCCAGCGGGAAATCTGGCGGCGACAGGTCGACAGGGATCTGGTCGCGGCGCTCGAGGCGTTGTCCGATCTCGGCGCCGTCGAGCTGAGCCACGGAGTGGCGGATGAGACGTACTCCAGTGACCTCGGTGACCACCTCGGCGAGGAGGAGCGAACATTGCCGCCCGAGGTGTGCGCGCGGCTCCTCTCGCATCTGGCCGAGCCGGGTCTGCTGGTACGGCTGACGCCGCTGGGCGTGCGCGCCATGCGGGAGCGAATGCTCGCGGAAGGCCGGCACGTCCCGCTGGTCGGAGAGATGGCAGACGCGTCGTCGGCAGAGCTGCTGGGTGTGCTCGCCGAGCACTACACCTTGGAGACCTCCGCCACCGAGTTGGAGGGCTGGCTGTCGGTTCATGGCAGGAGCGTCGAGTCGCTTCTGGATGCGATTCGCGCCTGCCCGTTCCGCACCCGAGCAGCCGCCATGCTCGCCACCCTGGTCGAGGTACGCGGCCGGTCGATGATGGCGGGACTGCGCCGCGATCCGGTGCTGGGCCCCCTCGCCGTGACCGCCCTTCTCGATGCCGGTGAGCTGGCGCTGGAGGACCTCACGCCCGAGGAGCACCTCGCCCTGATGACCGAGGGACTGCTCGCCCTCCTGGAGCTGAGCGGGCCGGAGGAGGTCGTTCAGCAGCTCACCGAGATGGCTGGGAAGGACGCACTCGGGGCGATCGAGGCGGTGCTGAACTCGGGCCATCCGGCCGAGGTGAGCATGCGGGAGCTGCGTACCCTGGTGGCCGAGCCGATGCGGGCCCGAACTCACCGGCTGCGCCGCGTGCCCAGCCCGGCCCCCGGATCACGAGGGCGCCGCAGCGGCCACGGCAAGAAGCGCAAGCACTGATCAGTCCGGATCTGCCAGATTCCGGAGATCCGGACTTGAGTCAAGGTCGGTGGACGGCTGGTCTGCGTGAGCTCACGGCCGGGCCGTGACCTCCGAGGATGTCAGCGGCGTGTGGGCGTGGTCAGGAGTGCGGCTCGAATGGATCTTCGCGATCTCGCTATGGTCATGAACTCGTAGATCGGGCCTGATGACCGAGAGGCCGTGGCGATGAAACGCCGGACGACAGGTCGGGTCGTACGGTCAACCACCGGATGACGACGTGGGTCGCCGTCGAGCCGCCGGAGGTCGTTGCTCGAGAGCACCATCCGGAAGTGCGAGTTCATCGCGCGCCTGCACCGCGACGGCCTGCGGGCTGCCGAGACCGGCCAGAGCCTGGTCCATGGTCCGTCCGCTGTCCAGGGCGTCGGCGATGTGCGCGTGGACATCCTCGACGATCTCTCGCACCGTGTCGGGTGGCGCGTCCGACAACTCCACGCCGAGCGCTCGCAGGTAGGCCTCTGCCGCCTCGGGTAGGGCATCGTTCGTCATGCTTCCTCCCCTATCAGCTCATCCACGTGCGGCTGGATGTCGCGCCACACCGCCGCGAACACGCGCAACTGCGCCCTTCCCTGGGCCGTGATTGCGTAGTACCGCCGAGCATGCCCCTGCTCGGGGGTCAGCCAGCGGGTTTCGACGCTGCCTGCCTGCCGCATGCGGGCGAGCAGCGGGTACAGGCTGCCCTCGCTCGCGGTCAGGCCGCGAGCGACAAGCCAGTCGGCCAGTTCCAGGCCGTACATGTCGCGCTGCGAGAGGAGCGCGAGCACGCAGTACTCGAGTACGCCCTTGCGGATGTTGGTGGTGATCCGCTCGCGCGTCCTCATCGGCTCGCCACCGCCGCCATCCTCGGCGGACTTCGGGGGTGGCGCCGGATGAGCCGTCGTGACGAACTGCTGACCGTTACCCAGGTCCTCGACGAACTGGGCGGTATCTCCCGGCGCACCTTCTACCGCTGGCGTGAAGGGATGGCGGGCGCCGCTCTCCTCGGCGCCCTGGCCGTGGTCAACTTAGTGCTCTGTGTGGTTCTTGTCGGGGTAGGACGTGCGCAGTCCGTTCGCGCGATGGCCAGGTTGGTCATGGTTCTGCTTCTCAGGGGCTGCGGGTCACAGGCTGCGGGCGGTGATGTCGCCGTTGGAGGTGGTGGCGCGGATGTCCAGGTCGGCGGTGCCATCGTTCTTGAGGGCGTTGCTGATGCGGCCGTTGGGGGTGCCGGCGTCCAGGGAGGCCGAGACGCCGGCGGCGGCGGCGATCGAGATGTCGCCGGAGTGGGTGTGCAGAACGACCGTGCCGCCCGTGGCCTCGGCGATCCGGATGTCGCCGTTTGAGGTGCTGATCTGCGCGGGGCCGCCCAGCCGGCCGACCTCGACGTCGCCGTCGACGGCGGTGAGGCGGACGCTGGTGGCCTCGTCGATCTTGATCTGGCGGTAGGCGCCTTCGAAGGCGACGTCGCCGAGGCGGCCGACGGTGCGGAGCTCGCAGCTGGCGGTCTTGGCCTCGATGCGGGAGCCGGCGGGCAGCTTGACGGTCACCTCGATGGATCCAGTCGGGCCGAGGTACTGGTTCTTGGCCGGGGTTTCGATCCGCAGGACGCCGTCGGCGTATTCGACCGTGGTCTGCTCGGCTGCCTTCACGTCGCGGCTCTTGGAGGTGTTTGCGGGCAGGACCTCGACCGTGGTGTCGGTCCGGTCGGCGGCGATGAAGGTGACGCGTCCGGCGGGGGTGTTCAGGATGGTGGTGATCGGGGTGGGGGTGTCGAACTTCTGCATCGTGTGTTCCTTGTGCCGTGTTGTTTCTGACACCGGAAACGCTACGTTGCTTTCCAAATCCATGCAACATCCACGTTGCGCAGAATCTACATCGATGCAGGTAGAATCAAGAAAACTGTTGCAACAGCCTTCGAGGTTAACGCAATGACGGCCGCTCGATCATTGCAATGCATTGAAGCTGAACGCTATGGTGGGGGCATCAAACAACACCAAGCAGCGCCATGGAGCACCCGTGGAGCACCCGTGGAGCATGAAGGGGGTCGTGATGCCGGGAGGCAGGCTCACCCAGCAGGAGCGCCAGCAGATCGCACTGGGGGTGGCCGACGGCCTGGCCTACGCCGAGATCGCCCGACGCCTCGACCGCCCGACCTCCACGATCACACGTGAGGTGATGCGGAACGGCGGCCCCACCGGCTACCGCGCTGACCTGGCCCACCGCGCCACCCAGCAGCGCACCCACCGGCGCAGGCAGGCCGCGCCCCAAGGGTCGCAGGCGCCCCCGCAGCCCCACGGACGCGACGCCGAGGCCGTGCGCGACTACCAGGAGACCCTCACCACCGTCTTCATGACCTCGGGCCTGCCCAAGATGATGGCCCGGGTGCTGGGCTGCCTCTACACCATCGACACCGGCAGCCTCACCGCCTCCGAACTCGCCCAGCGCCTCCAGGTCAGCCCGGCGTCCATCTCCAAAGCGATCACGTTCCTCGAGAGCCTGGACCTCATCCGCCGGGAACGCGACGAACGCCGCCGCGAACGCTACGTCGTCGACGACGACCTGTGGTACCAGTCGATGATCCGCAGCGCCCGCTCCAACGACCAGGTCGTCGAGGCCGCACGCCAAGGCGTCGGCATCCTCGGCCGCGGCACCCCGGCCGCCACCCGCCTGGAGAACGTCGCCCGCTTCCTCGACTTCGTCAGCGAAGAGCTCATCCGCGCCGCGGAGCAGAGCCGCGAGGTCCTCTACACCACAACCGAAACGACCTCAGACGACACCGCCAAACCGAGTGCCCACCCGGGCTCCTTAGCGTGACTGGTCGTTCGCCTGCTACATTCCCCCGCCCGTCGCCCTTCCAGGCCGGATGGCCGTGCTTGCCGGTGCCCGGCCAGCACGGCGGTTCGGACAAGGCTGGTGGCGGACTCCAGGGCGGCCAGCGCGCGGGCGCGTCCACTGGCCGCGCTCTGCAGGGCCTCGGCGGCTATGGCCTGGCGCGTCTCCCGGGGGTCCACCATGGCGGGTCCCCTCAATTGTGAAAACAGTGCAACCTTTCGTCCCATAGGCCGCGTTGAGAACGGGCGAGAGGAGAGCACATTGGATCGTCACGACGACTTCCGTGAGTTCGTACGCGCCCGTCAGCAAGCACTGATGCGGACCGCGTACCTGCTCATGGGAGACGCCCACCTCGCCGAGGACCTGCTGCAGAACGTGCTGACCAAGGTCGTCGGGCATTGGTCCAAGCTGTCCAGGGACGGTAACCCGGAGGCGTACACGCGCAAAGCGCTGGTCAACGAGTACATCTCCTGGAGGCGCCGGTTCAGGCGCGAGTTACCGAGCGCTGATCCGCCCGAGCGCGGTGCCTCCCATGACGACGCCACCCTCGACCGGATCGTGCTGCGCCAGGCGCTGGCCAAGCTGACCCGCAAGCAGCGGGCCGTGATCGTGCTGCGCTTCTGGGAGGACCTCACCGAGGCGCAGACGGCCGCCACACTCGGCTGCTCGATCGGCAATGTCAAGAGCCAGACCCACCATGCGCTGGCCCGTCTGCGCGCGCTCGCGCCAGAGCTGGCAGAACTGCGCATGCAGGAGGTAATCCGATGACAAGGTTGCACGAGGCGCTCGAGAAGCTCGCGGAAGAGGCCCCGCCGGTGAGCCTGGCCGACGCGGCCATCGCGGGACACCGGCGCAGGCGGCGGACCAGGATGGCGTTGACCGCGATCGTGACGGTCGCGGCGCTGGTGGCGACGACGGAGGGGGCCATCGCGGTCTGGCCCCGCGGCGCCCAGACGGCCACGCCGCAGCGCGCCGACACGGTGGCCGATCTGCCGGACGGCAAGGTGGGTCCGGTAAGCCACGCCTACCAGACGCCCTGCCTCTTCGACCGCATGGGGCGCATCATCGACTGCGGCGTCCAGGAGTGGCGGGTGGTCACCCGTACCGGCACGACCTACCGGGTGCCGCAGGCGCTCGTCGCGAGCGACAGGAGCCAAACCGTATGCCTCGCCGTCAGCCGGGACGGGCGCATGCTGGCCTACTACAGCCGCGAGGCCCAGGCGCACATCGTCCGTGACCTGGTGACCGGCGCCGAGGTGCGCTCCCCCGTCAAGGTGACGGAGGACCAGCTCGACGTGGGCAACCAGCTCGTGGTCTCCGACGACGGCCGCTATCTGGTCTTCGACCCGAAGGTGGGGAGCAAGAAGCCCGGCGTACTGATCGACATGCGCACCGGCACGTCGATGACCCTGCCCGGCAAGTACGAGGCCATCACCGTCAAGGGCGGCGTTGTCGAGCTGGTCCGGTACACCAAGACCGACCTGTGGCTGATGCCCGTGACAGGCGGAGGCAAGCCGGCGCGCTTCGACGGCGTGTTCATCAACTTCAGCGAGCTCGCCCCGGACGGCCGCACGGTGGCCGCCTTCGACATGAAGGACCAGTCGAAGCCGGTGCTCACGCTCCTCGACACCAAGACCGGGCGGATCCTGCGGAAAGTGACCGTCCGCGGCCTGGCGAAGCCCAGGGGCATCTTGACGATCTCCGTCTGGGAGAGCCCGTCCGAGGTCATGGTCCTCACCCTGGATGGCGAGTACAGCCTCTACGCGGTCAACATCAACACCGGGAAGGCCAGGCACGTGGCCGACTACTCCACCGAGACCGTGCACGCACTGACCCTTCCCGGAACCGCTTCCGGGAAGTAGTGCGGGGGCGAAGCCGGCCGCCGATCTCGAGGTGCCGTTAGCGACGTCCTGCCGGTCGTTGCCGAGGGCATCAAGGGGCCGCACGGACACTGGCCATGGAGTCGGACAGAGCGACCTGGCCGAGTGCCCGCTGCCGGGTCAGCGGGGTGCGGAGTTCGTGGGAGGCGTTGGCGACGAACTGGCTCTGGGCATGGGAGGCCGCCTCCAGCCGGGTCAGAAGGCCGTCGAAGGTGTCGCCCAGCGCCTTGGCCTTTGTCGGCGGGGCCGTCGAAGGCCAAGGCGTCGATCCACACGAACGTGTACGGCAATCTGGCTATGAAGGTGGATCCGAGAGCCATGTGTCGGTCGGTTTGAGAGCCACTTGCTGATCAACTGCCTTGGAGTGTTAGTGAAAAGAGAGCCATGCCAGTGGGCCTGGGGCATGGCTCTCGTGACGCTGTGTGAGTGTTGTCGGCGTACACCTCCCGCTGCGGAGGCGAGTACGCGTAAACGTGCACAGCCCGAGGACGGTTAGCCGG
>NZ_BSSE01000013.1:0-5542 GCF_030268965.1 Microtetraspora sp. NBRC 16547
GACCAAGGATCTGCCCGGCACCACCAAGGGCGGCCCTGCCGGGCGGATCACCGGAGCCCGCCTGGTCAAAGAAGCCGACAGCTGGCACATCGTGTTCCGAGCCGAACGCCAGGTGCCTGCCCCGGCCTGCCATCCTGGCCCGCAGGTCGGGATCGACCGGGCGATGGACGGGCGCCTCCCGGGAGCGGACACAAGCTGCGCCGCTCCCGCTCCGTAGCGCGACAATGGACGGGTGCTGATGCTTCTGGACACCCCGTCGCTCTACTTCCGCGCCTTCTACGGCGTGCCGGAGTCGATGACCGCACCGGACGGCATGCCGGTCAACGCCGTACGCGGGCTCATCGACATGATCGCCACCCTGGTCCGCGACCACTCGCCCACCGGGCTCGCCGCCTGCATGGACGCCGACTGGCGGCCCGCCTTCCGGGTCGCCGCGATCCCCACGTACAAGGCGCACCGCGTCGCCACCGGGAACGAGGAGCAGGTGCCCGACACGCTCGTCCCGCAGATCCCCGTCATCGAGGAGATCCTCGACGCGGTCGGCATCGCCCGGCTCGCGGCCGACGGGTACGAGGCCGACGACGTCATCGGGACGCTGGCGCACCGCGAGGCGGGGGCGGTCGACATCGTCACCGGCGACCGCGACCTGTTCCAGCTCGTGGACGACGCCAAGCCCTGCCGTGTCCTTTACACGGTCCGGGGCATTCGCAACCTTCAACTGGTCGACGAGGCGTTCGTCGCCCAGAAGTACGGGATCCCCGGTCAGGGATACGCGGACTTCGCCACCCTGCGCGGCGACCCGAGCGACGGCCTCCCCGGCGTTCCCGGCATCGGGGAGAAGACGGCGGCCGCCCTGATCAGCCGGTTCGGCTCGCTCGGCAAGCTGCTCGCCGCGCTGGACGAGGGCGTCCACGAGGGCTTCCCCGCCGGAAGCCGGGCCAAGCTGGCGGCCGCCCGGGCCTATCTCGACGTCGCTCCCGCTGTGGTGAAGGTGGCGCACGACGCGCCGGTCTCCGGCACCGAACTCGCCTGCCCCGCCGCGCCGCGCGACGCCGACCGTCTGGTTGCCCTCGCCGACCGGTTCGGCCTGGACGGCCCGGTGAACCGACTGCTCTCCGCGCTGTCCTCGCGGACCGCGTCCTGATGCCGATCCCATCGGCAGGCCCCGGGGACGGGCGTCCTCGGGGCCTGCGCGTTACTCCGGTGCGGTAGCCGCGGGAGGCTACTTCTTGAGGCTCCAGCCCGTGCCGTACCCGCTGAGGTGCAGCGCGAGGCAGAACAGTCCGGCGACGCCGAGCGTGGTCACCGTGAGGACGGCGCCGACGGCCCAGCCGCCGATGGCGAAGACCAGTGCTGCGAGGAAGAACAGCGCGGCGAGGAGAGCGAACATCCCTACCTCCAGGGACCCAGGGGGCTTGTTATAGGGAGATTTCCACCCAGACCACCTGAGAACCTTGCCGCATGGTTACTGTGCGCGAACTGGCCGTTACAGGCTCCCGACCGGGCGGTCAGTTCGCCCCGGCGTTGCCGACGGACCGCATCGGCCGACGCCCTGGAGCGGCGGACGCGCCGGATCGGGCGACGCCCTCGACCGGGCCCGGTGATCCGACGGTCAGTTGACCGAGGAGTACGCCACGACGCCCCGGCGCAGCGCGTCGATGGCCTTGTTCGCGTTCTCCTTGACCTTGCTCCCGATCGGCGCCGCGTCCCTGAGCTGGCCGAGCAGGTCGAGCAGCTGCTTCATCCAGCGCACCAGGTCGCCCGCCGCGAGATCGCCGTCGGTGAGGACGGCGTCGAGGCTGTGCCCCTTGGCCCAGCGGAACGCCACCCAGACGAACCCGAGGTCGGGCTCCCTGACGAACGACAGCCCGTGGTCCTCCTCGATGGACTCCAGCTCGCCCCACAGCCGGATCATGGCGGCCAGCGCCTCCTTGGCCTCGCCGGCCGGGATCTGCGGGCTCCGGGCGTCGTCGGACTGCCGCGACTCGTAGATCAGCGAGGACACGCACGCGGCGAGCTCCGCCGGATCCAGCCGCTCCCACAGACCCGCGCGCAGGCACTCCGCGGTGAGCAGGTCCAGCTCCGTGTAAAGCTTGGCCAGCCGACGGCCCTCCTGGGTGACGGTCTCGCCCTCCAGGTAGCCGAGCTGGTCGAGCACCCCGCACACCCGGTCGAAGGTCCTGGCGATGACATTGGACCGGCCCTCGACCCGGCGGCGCAGCCCCTCGGTCTCGCGCAGCAGCTTGTGGTAGCGCTCGGCCCACCGCGCGTGGTCCTCGCGCTCGTCGCAGCCGTGGCAGGGGTGCTGCCGCAACCGCCGGCGCAGCTGCAGGATCTCCTCGTCCTCCGCCGCGTGGTCCTTGGCGCGCGGCGGCTTCCCGAGGTCGCGGTCACCGATCTTGGCGTGCATGGTGGAGACGAGGTTGGCCCGCTCCTTCGGGGCCCGCGCGTTGAACCCCTTGGGGATCCTGATCCGCTCGACCGGCTCCACCGGCACCGGGAAGTCGGCCGGGGACAGCCGCTTGACCTGCTTGCCCGCGGTGAGAACGAGCGGGGAGGGCCCCTCGCCCCGGACGTTGACCCCGGGGTCCAGAACCACGGCCAGGCCCGCGCGCCGCCCGCCGGGCACCCGGATGACGTCTCCGGGCTTCAGCTCCTCCAGGGAGCGTACGGCCTGCGCCCTGCGGGCGGCTCCGCGCTGGCGGGACAGCTCCGACTCGCGGTCCGACAGCCGCCTGCGCAGCGCCGCGTACTCCTGGAAGTCACCGAGGTGGCACGTCATGGCCTCGGCGTAGCCCTCCAGGGCCTGCTCGGACTTGCGTAGCTGGCGGGCCAGTCCGACGACCGCCCGATCGGCCTGGAACTGAGCGAAGGAGTCCTCAAGCAGCGCGCGGGCGCGGGCCCGTCCGACCTGCCCGACAAGGTTGACCGCCATGTTGTACGACGGCCGGAAGCTGGAGCGCAGCGGGTACGTACGGGTGCTGGCGAGCCCGGCGACGCCGACCGGGTCCATGCCGGGCTGCCACACCACGACCGCGTGGCCCTCGACGTCGATGCCGCGCCGCCCGGCCCGGCCGGTGAGCTGGGTGTACTCCCCCGCGGTCAGGTCGGCGTGGGTCTCGCCGTTCCACTTGTCGAGCTTCTCGATCACGACCGAACGCGCGGGCATGTTGATGCCCAGGGCGAGGGTCTCGGTGGCGAAGACCGCCTTGACCAGGCCCTTGGTGAACAGCTCCTCCACGACTTCCTTGAACGCGGGCAGCATGCCCGCGTGGTGCGCGGCCAGGCCACGCTCCAGGCAGTCGCGCCATTCCAGAAAGCCGAGAACCGCGAGATCCTCGTCCGGCAGGTGGGCCGTACGCTCGTCGACGATCTGCCGGATCTCGTGCCGTTCCTGCTCCGTCGTCAGCCGGAGCCCGGCGTACAGGCACTGCACAACGGCGGTGTCGCATCCGGCGCGGGAGAAGATGAACGTGATCGCGGGCAGCAGCCCTTCGGCGTCGAGCTTCTCGATGATGTCCGGCCGGTTGGAGACCGGGCCGCGGCGCGGCCGCGAGTAGCCCCGCCGCCCGCGTGCCTGCGCCAGCCTCGCCTCGTCGCGGGAGATCCGCATGAGGTTGGGGTTGATCCGCAGCACGCCGTCGCCCTCGTTGGCGAACAGGTCGTACAGGCGGTTGCCGACCAGCATGTGCTGCCAGAGCGGCACCGGGCGGTGCTCGTCGACGATGACCGTGGTGTCGCCGCGGACCTCGCCGAGCCACTCGCCGAACTCCTCGGCGTTGCTGACCGTCGCGGAGAGCGCGACCACCCGGACCGACTCGGGCAGGTGGATGATCACCTCTTCCCAGACCGCGCCGCGGAAGCGGTCGGCGAGATAGTGCACCTCGTCCATGACCACGTATCCGAGGCCGGCGAGCGTGCCGGATCCGGCGTAGAGCATGTTGCGCAGGACCTCGGTGGTCATGACCACGATCGGCGCCTCGCCGTTGACGCTGTTGTCCCCGGTGAGCAGGCCGACCTTGGTCGCGCCGTACCGGCGGACGAGATCGTTGTACTTCTGGTTCGACAGCGCCTTGATGGGCGTCGTGTAGAAGCACTTGCGCCCCTGCTCCAGGGCGAGGTGGACGGCGAACTCCCCGACCACGGTCTTGCCCGACCCGGTAGGGGCGGCGACCAGGACGCCGTCTCCGGCCTCCAGCGCCTCACAGGCGTCGATCTGGAACTCGTCGAGCGCGAAGTCGTACAGACCCCGGAACGAGGTGAGGGCGGGCCCGCTACCGGCCTGCTGCTCACGGAAGGCGGCGTAGCGTTCCGCAGGCGTACTCATGGGTCCAACCCTACCGATCCCCGGGTGATTGGCTGTCGTTGGTAGTGATCGGCCCATGCGGCTGTTGTCTCTCGTACTCTCCGCGGTGGCCACATCGTCGCCCCGCTGTGGGCGCACGGCCTCGCCGCACACGGCCGCCGCCGGGAAGACCGCCCGATTCACCCGAGGTCGCGCAGAAAAGAATGCGCCGACGGGCATTTCCATGCATGCATTAACCACGTCGGCCACCCGCGCGGCCGGACAGTGGCATATGAACATGTTTCACTGATGCGTTTTCGATGAATTCGAGACTTTCCAGTGTCGCAACAGCCTGTCCCAGGCCGCACGAATACGAGCGGTTGTTGGAATTGGTGATCCCTCAGGTCGTGGGCGATGTCCCGTCCCGGCCGAGAACGGCGGAAAAATCGCCGATGCGACAGAGCCCCGAACTGTTTCCGGCAAGAGGTAATCAGCCCTTTGCCTATTACGGGTGTCCGGCCCTGCGCGGCGCACTCTACCGTGGGGACAGGTCAACACGCCGTTTCGGCGTCTTCCCGGAAGACCGATTCGACGCTCCGTCAATCAGTAGTGACTGAGACCAGGCCGCGCAGCCAGCAGGTCCGGTGTCACGTGAGACACAGCCCCACGCATGAGTGGGGGCGTGGAACCATCACCACCACACGGAGTGATTCCTCATGCTCAGACAAGCTCTCGCCGCCGGCGCAATGGTGGCCTCCGCCTTCGTCGTCCCGATGACCCTGTCGGCCCAGCCCGCGAACGCCTCCGTCACACCCTCCGCGATCGCCGCCTCGAACGTCGCGGCATCCTCGATCCAGTGCTGGGGAGGAAACGGCTGCGGCTGCCCTTCTCGACACGCGCGGTTCCGCAGGACCTTCATCGAAGAGCGCGTCGTCACCCACCCCAGGCTCCGTAGGGCCTACATCACAGAACGCGTCGTCACCCACCCCAGGCTCCGCAGGGCCTACATCACAGAACGCGTCGTCACCCACCCCAGGCTCCGCAGGGCCTTCGTCGAAGAGCGCCGCGTCGTGACACACCCGAGGGTCCGCAGGCACTTCGTCGAGCAGCGCGTCTTCGTCGAACACCCGCGCCTTCGCAGGACCTTCATGGAAGCGCGCGCCGTCACCCACCCCAGGCTCCGCAGGGCCTTCGTCGAAGAGCGCCGCGTCGTCACACACCCGAGGGTCCGTAGGGCCTTCGTCGCAGAACGCCGCT
>NZ_BSSE01000013.1:5641-203763 GCF_030268965.1 Microtetraspora sp. NBRC 16547
TTCGTCGAACACCCGCGCCTTCGCAGGGCCTTCATGGAAGAGCGCGTCGTCACACACCCGAGGGTCCGCAGGGCCTTCGTCGCAGAACGCCGCTTCGTCGAACACCCGCGCCTTCGCAGGGCCTTCATGGAAGAGCGCGTCGTCACACACCCGAGGGTCCGCAGGGCCTTCGTCGCAGAACGCCGCTTCGTCGAACACCCGCGCCTTCGCAGGGCCTTCACGGAAGAGCGCCGCTTCGCCGAGCACCCGCGCCTTCGCAGGGCCTTCACGGAAGAGCGCGCCGTCACCCACCCGAGAGTCCGCAGGGCCTTCACCGCAGAACGCCGCTTCGTCGAACACCCGCGCCTTCGCAGGGCCTTCACGGAAGAGCGCCGCTTCGCCGAGCACCCGCGCCTTCGCAGGCACTTCGTCGAGCAGCGTCACTTCCGGGAGGCGCGCTTCCACGAGCGCGGCTTCCACGAGCGCGGCTTCCACGAGCACGCCGCCAGAGGGCGCCGGTGATTTCGGTCCGAATCCCGGCCTGAACCGACCTGTCCCTCCCCCGTGATCGGATCAGCGATCGAATCACGGGGGAGGACGCGAGGCCGAGACAGGTGCGTTTGTCGTAGCGGGTGGCCACTGCTCGAAGTCCTTCAGGCAGTTGGTCACTCGCTCGACACTTGCCAGGGCCCGGACCGTCAGCGCACTCCGTAGTCGCCGAGGCCGCGCTCCAGCATTCCGAAACCGAGTTCGGCGGCGGCCACCGCGTCGGGATAGGCCTCGTCCGCCGACCCCTTGAGGAGAGTCAGGCTGTAGTTCTCCGACTGCAACGCCCGCCACAGGCTCATGATCTGGCTCGCCGCGACCCGCGCCCGCAGGTCCACCGGCCCGGACTCCCTGAGCTCGCTGATCGTCGCGGGATCGACCGTCTCCCTGATGTCGTGCGAGCCCGGCTCCCGTCCCGCGAGCGCCGCCGCCAGCAGTTGCTCGCCGCGCAGCGAGAACAGGTACAGGCGGGCGGCCAGGGACGGGGACCCCTTCACCAGGTTGATCACCTTGAGCAGTGCCGGGTCGTCGTTGAGGCCGGTCTCCGGCGCACGGGCGGCGAGCCGTTCGAGGAAGACCCGCCGGAAGGCCGCGACGACGGACTCTCCGGGCGACCGCTCAGCGGCGATGACGGCCGGATCGGCGAGGTGCTCCTCCATGGAGCCGAGGACGATGTCCTCCTTCGTCCGAAAGTAGTTAAACACGGTCATCTTGGACACGTCGGCCTTCTCCGCGATCTCCGCGACCGACACGTCGTCGAACCCCCGCTCGTGGAACAGTTCCACGGCCGCGCGGAAGATCGCATGCCGGGTCTGCAGCTTCTTGCGCTCCCGCAACCCCATCGGCTCGCCCATGGAGGCCACCATACAGGGGCGAAATTTGGCTTCGAAGATATATTGACTCTATATAAAATTTGACTCAGTCATGGCCTGATGGCGGGTCTCGGCATGGTCGTGGGCCCGCTGATCGGTGCGCTCCCCGACCCCGTACGGCCGCGCGCGCTGGAAGCGGTGCTCACTCGCGCGGGAGACCGGCCGGTCGGCCTCACACGGGGGAATCGCCGGGAACCAGGACGCGAAGCGCGCCCGGCTCTACCGCGCACGTCATCGGGATGGGCCCGACGCGTTCCCCGTCGGCGTAGGCGACCACACCGGCCGCAGGTTCCGCCGCCTCCAGCGTGACGCGGGTCGCCCTCCGGATGGTGACCGCCGGGTGGCCCACATGGCCGCCCCGGTAGACCTTCGGGAACGTACGGAGGAACTCCACCTTGGGCACGGCCCCCAGCACGAGGACGTCGAGCAGCCCGTCGTCCGGTTGCGCGTCCGGGCAGACCCGCATGCCGGCGCCGTACGAGCGGGTGTTGGCCACGGCGACCAGCATCGCCTCCCGCTCGATCACCTCCACGCCGGCGTCGGAGTCGAGCACGATCCGGAACGGGATCGGGGTGAAGGAACGCAGTTCCTGGGCCAGCGCGAGAAGGTACTTCGCCATCCCGGGCGGCCACGCGATGCCGTTGGCGCGCTCGTTCACCCGGGAGTCGAAACCGCAGGCCACAACCCCGGCGAACCATCTCTCCCCGCTGATCCGCGCCGCGTCCACCCGCCGCACCGCGGTCCCGGTCGCGCCGTCGGTCCCGGCTCCGGTCACGACGGCGGCCGCGGCCAGCGGATCTCCCGGGATGCCGAGCGCGGCCGCGATGTCGTTTCCGGTCCCGGCCGGGACGATGCCGAGGGGCACGCCGGTCCCTGCCACGGCCTGCACCGCGAGATGCACGAGCCCGTCGCCGCCGAACGCGACGAGGGCGTCCGGCCCCTCCGCCACGGCCGTGCGCGCCTGGCGGAGGGCATCCTCCGCGGACGCGCCGACGATCACGCGGACGTCGCGGCCGCCGTCACGCAACCGCCGTACAACGGGGTCGACCAGCCGACGCGACCGGCCGCCACGGGCGGTGGGGTTAACCAGGACAACGAGATCACCGGACACACCCGGAACCTACCGGGACAAATCCCCCTAGTCGAGTCCCCGGCCCATCTTCTTGGAGACGGGCCGGGGGACCCGGCGGGAGCCGCGGCGGGCCGCCAACAGCGCGCCGTCGCGGGGACTGCCTACCAGTCGTCGGAGGCGGCGGGTGCTCCTCCGTCGAGCTCCTCTTCGAGCGCCTTGGCGCGGGCGGCCTCCTCCTCGTCGCGCTTGCGGTCACGGAGGTACATGACGCCCTCGGCGACGAAGAACAGCAGCACCATGGGCATGGCCAGCGCCAGCATGGTGAACGGGTCCTGGCTCGGCGTGGCCACCGCGGCGAACACGAAGAGCAGGAAGACGACCATCCGCTGGTGCTTGGCGACCGTCTTGAACCGCAGGATCCCGACGACGTTGAGGAACACCATCAGCAACGGCATCAGGAACGAGATGCCGAAGATGACGAGCATCATCACCAGGAAGCCGAGGTAGTCGCCCACGTCGATCAGCGCGATCGCGTTGTCGGGCACGAACCCCAGCAACAGCGACAGGCCCTTGTCCAGGGTGAAGTACGCGAGCGCGGCACCCGCGCCGAACAGCGGGACGGCCAGGCCGAGGAAGGCGAGTGAGTAGCGCCGCTCGTTCTGGTAGAGGCCGGGGGTGACGAACGCCCAGATCTGGTAGAGCCAGATGGGCGCGCTGACGATCGCACCGAAGATCGCCGCGACCTTGAGGTTGATGAAGAAACCATCCAGCACGCCGTGCACGACCAGCGAGCACTCGGTGCCGCCGGTGATCTTGTACGCCGCGGGAAGACGGCAGTACGGCCCCGTCATGAAGGTCCAGATGGGGTCGAAGAACGCGAACCCGACGATAGTCCCGACGACCATCGCCAGGATCATCTTGACGAGACGGTTGCGCAGCTCACGGACATGTTCCATGAGCGTCATGCGACCGTCCTCGGCGCCGGCGGAAGCCGACGTACTGGACCGCTTCAGCAGCGCCATCTAGGAATCCTTACGCTGTGGGCTCAGCTCGACGACTGGTCCTTCTGGGCCTGGGACATCGGCACACCGTTGACCGTGGGCTCCGAGGCCACCTTGAGGCGCCGGTTCTCCTCCTCCAGCGCGCGGAGCCGCTCCTCGACCGAGGAGGCCGCGTCCACCTGCTGCGGCGCGACCGGCTCGGCCTGCGCCTTGACCACGGTGGAGTCGTCATCGTCGCGGAGCTTGGCGGTCTCCCGCTTGAACAGCCGCAGGGACTGGCCCAGCGCCTTCGCCGTGTCCGGCAGTCGCTTGGCGCCGAACAGGAGCAGCACGACCACGCCGATGATGATCAGCTCAGTGGGGCCCAAGTTGCCCATAACGCATCCTTAGCAAACGCAGGGAGTACCTAAGCCCTGATGGTACGCGTTGCAGTGGACAGTCTTCACCCATGACCGTCCTGGTTGGTCCCTATCTTCACCCGAAAGTCACCGGAATGATGCTCCAGCCGCTGTCGCGTCCGATCGATTTCCCGGCTCAGGCCGCGGGCCGCGACGAAGACCCGGGACGCCAGGACGCCGAGCACGGCGAGGCCCAGGACGGCCAGTCCGACCGCGGTGGAGATCCAGATCATGCTGCGTAATCGTACCCAGGCCCCGCCGCGGGCGACGACGCGAGGTCGCCGCCGCTCACGCCACGCGTTCGTAGTTGGCCAGGGCCTGCCGGGCGGCGTCGGTGACCTGGTCGGCCAGGGAGGCGGGCGCGATCACCCTGCCGTTCTCGCCCAGCCGGAGCGCGAGCCGTACGAGCCAGGACTGGTCGCGGGCGCGGAGAGCGACGCGCAGGCGGCCCTCGCCCAACTCGGTGACCTCCTCGCAGGGGTAGTACTCAGAGACCCACCGCCCCAGGGGAGTCAGTTCCAACTCCACGAGCTCGTCGCTTTCGGACGGCCGGAACACGCCCTCGGTGACGTCCATCGGCTCGGCCTCGGCCGGAGGGTCGGCGGGCACGTCGAGGACCTCGACCTCGACGATCCGGTCGATCCGGAACATCCGCATGGCCTCGGCCCGGTAACACCAGCCTTCGAGGTAGTGCCGGCCGTCCACCAGCACGACCCGGATCGGGTCCACCTCACGCGGAGTGATCTCGTCCCGGCCCGGCACGTAGTAGCGCAGCGAGAGCCGCCGGCGCCGCCGCGCCGCGTCGGTGATCACGGCGCGGGCGCCGGGAGCGGCGCCGATCTCGACCTGGACCTGGGCGCTGACCGTGGCCGCGCCCTCGCCCGCGGCGCTCTCCAGCTTGGCGATCACCCGGCCGAGCACGTCCATGTCCCTGAACTCGGGCAGCTCGCCGAGCATCCGCAGCGCCACGAGCAGCGCACTGGCCTCGTCCACGCCGAGCTTGAGCGGCCGGGCGATCGTGTCGGCGTTGTCGATCAGGATCTCGCCGCCGTCCCACGACACGTCGATCAGATCGCCTGGGGTGTGGCCGGGGAGACCGCACATCCACACCAACTGGAGGTCGTCGATGAGCTGCTTCTCCGACAGGCCGAACAGCTCGGCCACCTCGGGCACCTCCGCGCCGGGGTGCGACATCAGGTACGGCACCAGCGCGAGCAGGCGCGGCAGCCGGTCAGAACTCATCGCTCGATCCCCCTTCGTACGGCGCGGCGGTGCTGGGGCGGGGCGGCCCGGAGCGGGGACCGCCGCCAGGGCGCGGGCACGGCGGTCACTGGAGCGCGCCCTTCAGGCGGCGGATCACGGCCTCGCGGGCGTCCGGCGGGTCGACGACGACGGCGTCGGAGCCGAGGCTGGCGATCCACCCGGCCAGCCATTCGGGGTCGGAGAACGTCAGCTCGGCCTCGTCCCAGCCGTCGGAGCCCGGCCGCAGGGCCTGCGCTGCGTGCCGCAGGCCGAGGCAGGTGCCCTGGCGGACCTTGATGAGAGCGACCCTCTCGACGCCCATCTCCTGGTACCCGACCATGGAGCGCAGGTCGACGCCCTCGGGCACGGTCACACTGCCGGGCCGGCCGATCGGGATGACCGCGCCGACGATCCGGCTGAGCCGGAACACCCGGGAGGCGCCCCGGTCGCGATCGTGCCCCACGACGTACCACCGGCCACGGCGGCTCACCACGCCCCACGGCTCGACGACGCGGGTCAGCACCGACTCCCCGGCCGCCCGCCGGTAGCCGAACGTCACGGCGCGGCGGTCCCTGACCGCCTCCCACAGCGGAGGGAACGCCGGATCGCGGGTGTCCACCCGGAGCTCGAGCGGGCTCGGGGCGAGGTCGGCGTGCACGCCGCCCGCCCTCAGCTTGAGCAGGGCGCCGCTGGCCGCCTCGGCCAGGCTGGCCCGCTGCCAGACCTGCGCGGCGAGGCCGATGACCGCCGCCTCGTCGTGCTCCAGGGTGATCTCCGGGAGCTCGTACGCCTGGCGGACGATCCGGTAGCCGGGATCGTCGTCCCAGGGGTCCTTGTGAACCGCGATGGGGATGCCGATCTCGCGCAGCTCGTTCTTGTCACGCTCGAACATGCGCTGGAACGCCTCGTCGTTGTCCGGGTCATACCCGGGGACGACCTGCCTGATCTGCTCGGCGCTCAGCGGCCGATGGGTCGCGAGCAGGCAGATCACCAGATTGAGCAGGCGCTCGGTCTTCCGCCGTGACATCGTGCCTCCCCTCCGGCCTATTCGGTGCACCCGTCTTCCGTGCTGAACGCTACCCTTTGCGACGTGATCAGATGGCGCAAGGGCGAGGTGCTCCGGGTCCGGCGGGAATGGCCGGGAGCCATGGAGCTGGACGTCACCGTCCCGGAGGGAGAGTGCCGGGCGCTGGCCTATCCCCCGCTGGTCGGTCGTCCTGAGCCAGGCGACACGGTGCTGCTGAACACCACCGCGCTCGCCATGGGCCTCGGTACGGGAGGTTACGCCATGGTGGTCGCCGTTCCGGACCGTTTGCCACAAGATCCGTCGGGGCCCGGCCATCTGGTGAAGGCGAGGTACACGCCGCTGCAGGCGACTGTCCTCGGTGCGGACGAGCAGGACTCGCCCTACCACCCCATCCTCAGGGACGCCGACTCGATCGACGGGATGCCCGTGGTCGTCGCGGACCTGCACTCGGCTCTGCCCGCCGTCCTCTGCGGACTTTACGAAGCGAGCCGTACCGAGGCGGACCGTCCTGAGGCGGACCGTTCCGGCGCCCGGCCCCGTGTGGCGTACGTCATGCCGGACGGCGGGGCGCTCCCCGCCTGGTTCTCCATGTCGTGCGCCCGCCTGCGCGAGCTGGACTGGCTGTGCGGGGTGGTCACGACGGGCCAGGCGTTCGGCGGTGACGTCGAGGCGGTCACCCTGCACACCGGGCTGCTCGCGGCCCGGCACGTCCTGGGCGCGGACGTCGCGGTGGTCGCGCAGGGGCCGGGCAACCTCGGCACGGGCACGCGCTGGGGCTTCTCCGGCGTCTCCGCGGGCGAGGCCGTCAACGCGACGGCCACGCTAGGGGGACGGCCGGTGGCCGCACTCCGGGTCAGCGAGGGCGACCGGCGCGAGCGGCACATCGGGGTGTCCCACCACTCGCTCACCGCGTACGGCCGGGTCGCGCTCGCCCCGGCGCAGGTCGTGGTCCCGGAGCTGCCCGGCGACTTCGGCAGGCGGGTGGCCGAGCAGGCTCAGGCCCTCGCCGTACGGCACGAGCTGGTGGAAGTGCCCGTGGACGGCCTGTACGAGGCACTGCGGCAGAGCCCGGTCCGGCTGTCCACCATGGGCCGGGGGCTCGACGAGGACCTGGCCTGCTTCCTGGCCTCGGCGGCGGCCGGCCGCCACGCCGCGTCGCTGCTCACCTGACCGGCCCTCCCTGACGCACTTCGACCGCCCGTCCTGTTCGGCCGCGCCCCAGAAAGTCGGTCACACCAGAACGGCGCGCCGGAGGCAGATCATCCGCCTCCGGCGCGCCGCCATACCGCAAACCCGGGGCTCAGGCGGCCCCGAGGACGTCCACGACGAACACGATGGTGTCGGTGCCCTTGATGCCGCCCTGGGGGTTGCCCTCCTTGCCGTACCCGAGCTCCGGCGGGATCGTGATCACGACGCGGCTGCCGACCGGCACGCCGGTGAGGCCCTGGGACCAGCCCTTCACGACCTGGTTGAGCGGGAACGTCGCCGGCTCACCGCGCTCCCAGCTGGAGTCGAACTGCTTGTCCGTGCCCCAGATCTTGCCGGTGTAGTGCGCGAGAACCATCTGGTCGGCGGTGACCTTGGGACCGGTGCCCTTGATCACGGTCTTGACGACGAGGCCCTTGGGCGGCTTGGCGGTGGTCTTGGTGGTCAGCGTCGGAGCCTTGTCATCGCCCGGGTTGACGAGCTTGACGCCCTCGATGCCGGGGTCGGTCGCGGAGCCGTGGGCCGCCTTGGTCGCCGCCGAGATCACGTCGACCACGAGCACCTGGGACGTGGTGTCGAAGTCGGTGCCCTGCTGCTTGGCGGCGGCGAGCTGGTCCGGCGTCAGGTTGTCCTTGGCGATCACCGCGAGGACGCGGCCGCCGGGCTTGGCGCCGACCAGGGCCTCATGCAGCGCCTTGGGCAGCTGCGGGTTGACCGTGACGAACTCGGACTTGCCCTGGTCGTAGTCCGACCCCGGAGACTTGTTGTCCTTGCCGTCCCAGTTGTAGACGGTCACCTTGGCGGTGAGCACGTCACCGTCCTTGACCGGCTCGCCCTTGCCCTCGACGACCTTCTCCGAGGAGGACGTCAGCCGCGGCTTCCCAGCCGGGAACGTCACGGTGGGCTTCTGGTCGGCCTGCCCCGTCACCTTGATCCCTGACCCGCCCGTCGGACCCGCGCCGGTGTCGCTCTTCTGGGCGGTTCCGCAGGCTGCGGCGAATATCAAGGGCAGAGCAGCGAGTACTGCCGTACGGCGGCGCATGTGGATTCCTCTAGACAGACAGCTAGGTTCGGGTAACCCTACCCGAACCCGCTGTCGGCCCGAGGTAAAGAGCTCACATGCCCGCGATCAGCTTGTCGACCCGTTCGTCAACGCTGCGGAAAGGATCCTTGCAGAGCACCGTCCGCTGGGCCTGGTCGTTGAGCTTGAGATGCACCCAGTCGACGGTGAAGTCGCGGCGCTTCTCCTGGGCCTTGCGGATGAACTCTCCGCGCAGCTTGGCCCGTGTGGTCTGCGGCGGAACCGATTTCGCCTCGAAGATCCGGACGTCCGAGGCCACCCGTTCGACGGAGCCGCGCCGCTGCAGGAGGTAGTAAAGCCCGCGCCTCCGGTGGACGTCGTGGTAGGCCAGATCGAGCTGGGCGACCCGCGGAGACGACAGCGGGAGGTCGTACTTCCGCCTGTACCGTTCGATCAGCTGGTACTTGGTGACCCAGTCGATCTCGCGGGAGACGAGATCGAGATCGCCGGTGTCGACCGCCCGGAGCGTGCGCTCCCACAGCTCCAGCACCCGCTTGCTCGTGTCGTCGCCGCCCCTGCGGTCCACGAAGTCCTTGGCCTTGAGGAGGTACTCCTCCTGGATCTCCAGCGAGGACGCCTCCCGGCCGTTCGCCAGGCGGACCCGGCGTCGCCCGGTCATGTCGTGCGACACCTCGCGGATCGCCCGGATCGGGTTCTCCAGTGACAGGTCGCGCATCACGACACCGGCCTCGATCATGCGCAGCACCAGGTCGGTGGCGCCGACCTTGAGCAGCATCGTGGTCTCGCTCATGTTGGAGTCGCCGACGATGACGTGCAGGCGCCGGAACCGCTCGGCGTCGGCGTGCGGCTCGTCCCTGGTGTTGATGATCGGCCGCGACCGGGTGGTGGCGGAGGACACGCCCTCCCAGATGTGCTCCGCCCGCTGCGACACGCAATAGACCGCGCCGCGCGGCGTCTGCAGCACCTTGCCCGCGCCGCAGATGATCTGCCGGGTGACGAGGTATGGGATCAGGACGTCGGCCAGCCGCCCGAACTCGCCGTGCCGGCCGACGAGGTAGTTCTCATGACAGCCGTAGGAGTTGCCCGCGGAGTCGGTGTTGTTCTTGAACAGGTAGATGTCCCCCGCGATGCCCTCCTCCCGGAGCCGCTTCTCGGCGTCCAGGAGGAGTCCTTCGAGGATGCGCTCCCCCGCCTTGTCGTGGGTGACCAGCTCCACGACGTTGTCGCACTCGGGGGTGGCGTACTCAGGATGGCTGCCCACGTCGAGGTACAGACGCGCGCCGTTACGGAGGAAGACGTTGCTCGATCGGCCCCAGGACACCACTCGCCGGAACAAGTACCGGGCGACCTCGTCCGGCGACAGCCTCCGCTGCCCCCTGAACGTGCAGGTGACGCCGTACTCGTTCTCCAGCCCGAAGATGCGTCGATCCATCACCTCACCCTATGTCTCCAAGGGGACAGGCGGATAGGGATAGGTCACAGGTGTGTCGACGTACGGCTACCGCGGGCGTGGCGGTAGCCGTACCCGGTCACGGGGCGTAGATCTCGACGACCTTCGCGATCTGGTGGTTCTTCACGGTGATCAGCGCGTACAGGCCGCCCTTGACCGCGCGGGAGATGAGCGTGTCCCGCGAGCAGCTCTGGGTGCCGACGTACTGGTTGTTGATCGTCTGGTCCTTGCCGTCACAGCCGACCGCGCTGAGGAAGACGACGTTCTTGGCGATCGGGGCGGCGAACGCCATCACGTCGCCCTCCTTGGGCCCCTCGAAGCGGCTCTCGCCGCTGCTCGGGTCCTTGACGAACTTGATGGGAACGTACTCGGCGACGTTCGCGTCCTGCATCGTCCTGAGCTCACCGCGGACGATGCCGTCGCGGCTGGGGCTGATGCCCTTGGTGAAATCGTGCCCGGGGTCGGACTGGAACTGCTCACCGAAGATCGGCGGGGTCTTGTCCGAGATCGGCGGCCAGTCGTCGTCCTGCGGGTCGTCGAACACGGCGTTGGAGCTGGGCTCGGCCGCGGGCGGCGAGGAGGACACCTCGGGGGTCGGCTCCTCCGACGGGGACGGGGGCGCTGTCACCGTGACCGTGGCCGTGGGAGCGGCGGCGGAGCCGGACGAGCCCGAGCAGGCGGCCAGCGAAAGGGCGGAAACGGCGATGGCGACGGGAACGCCCACCCGCCGAAATGCGCCGAAAGTCGTAAAGTCCGTGAATATCGTCATAACCGCATGAGACTAGCGAAACCCGGGTTGGGTTTGTCCGTAACCCGTGATCTCCACCACGGGCGCGCGTACGGCGGCAGCCGCCGCACCTGTCCCACTCCATGGGCGACCGCGCACAGAGCGCCCGAAGCCCAGCGAGCGGAGCGAGCCGGTAAGCACAGCGCCGCGCCCCGGGGAGGGGGCGCGGCGGGCAACCTGCGGCGGGAGCGTTACTCGCCCGAGCCGGTGTCGATCTCGCCCTCGGGACCGATGGGCGGTGCCGTCTCGGGGGCGGGAGCCGGGGCCGGCTCGGCGGGCGGGGCCACGATCTCGTCGAGCAGCCGCTGCAGTCGGGGACCGGCGAGACGGAGGAACTTGCGGTGCTCGCGGTTGCGGTCGAGTACGGCCACCTCGAGCTGCCCCGGGGCCGGGCGCTCTCCTCCGGGCTCGGTGAGGGCGAACAGCGCGGCGTCGAGTGCCTGGGCGAGCGGCAGGCCCTCGCTGTAGCGCTCCTTCAGCCGGCCGCTGACCGCCTCCGCCTGACCGCCGATGACGGCCATGCCCTGCTCGTCGAAGACCGAGCCGTCGAAGGTGAGCCGGTAGATCTGGTCCCGTTCCGGCTCCTCGCCGACCTCGGCGACGACGATCTCCACCTCCAGCGACTTGATCGACTCGGTGAAGATCATGCCGAGCTGCTGGGCGTAGAGGTTGGCCAGTCCACGGCCGGTCACGTCGCTGCGGTTGTAGGTGTAGCCGTTGATGTCGGCGTAGCGGATGCCCGCCAGGCGAAGCGACTCGAACTCGTTGTACCGCCCGACCGCCGCGAACCCGATCCGGTCGTAGATCTCACTGATCTTGTGCAGCGCCTTGGACGGGTTGGGCGCCACGAACAGGATGCCGTCGGCATACTGCATGACGACCACGCTGCGGCCTCGCGCGATGCCCTTCCGCGCATATTCCGCCCTGTCCCGCATGATCTGCTCGGGTGAGGCATATCCAAAGGGCATGGACACCGGTGGTGATCCTCTCTTCGAGTTATCGCAGCGGAGCGGTGGGGCCGTCGGGGTCGGTCATCCGAGCGTCGAGCATGCCCTGGACGTACTCCGCGATCTCCTCGTCGGACAGGCGGCGGAAGCCGTCCGCGGTGATCACCGCGACGACCGGCCAGATCTTCCGCGTCACGTCGGGACCGCCGGTCGCCGAGTCGTCGTCGGCGGCGTCGTAGAGGGCCTGCAGGCAGGTGAGCACGGTGTCCTCGGGGGTCGCGTTCTCCCGGTACAGCTTCTTCAGGGAGCCGCGCGCGAAGATCGAGCCGGAGCCGATCGAGTGGTACAGACGCTGCTCGTACGGCCCGCCGCCCACGTCGTACCCGAAGATCCGCCCGCCGTCGCGGTCGGGGTCGTACGCGGCGAAGAGCGGGACGACCACCAGGCCCTGCATCGCCATCGCGAGATTGCCCCGGATCATGGTGGCCAGGCGGTTGGCCTTGCCCTCGGTGGAGAGCGATCGGCCCTCCATCTTCTCGTAGTGCTCCAGCTCCACGCGGTAGAGCCGGGCCAGCTCGATGCCGGTGCTCGCGGTGCCGGCGATGCCCATGCAGGAGTAGTCGTCGGCGCGGAAGACCTTCTCGATGTCCCGCTGGGAGATGATGTTGCCTGAGGTGGCGCGCCGGTCACCGGCCATCACCACGCCTCCGGCGCAGGTCGCGGCCACGATCGTGGTCGCGTGCGGGATCTGGTCTCCGACCGGGGCGGCCAGCGCCTGCGCGCGGATCGGCAGCAGGTCCGGTGCGTGTGCGCCGAGAAACTCGGTGAACGACGACGACCCCGTGTTCATGAAGAGGTTGTTCATCCAGGCCTGCTGAGATGCCACGCGACTCCCTCCAAGCGTGCGTTGTTACGAACCGACCCTACTCATGTCGCGGCGCTGGTTGCACTCTTCCCGATCAGCTAAGGGCGAACCGCCCGGATATATGGATTTGTCGCCAATGCCGAGGGAGGACGCGTTCGCGGGGAAGGTAGCGGTCGTGGAGAACCTCGGATACGAGGTGATGGCGCTGTGCACGTGACGCCCGCCTGGGAGGACTCGGGCCGCGCCGCCGCATGTCGGGGCGCTTCCGAGGGAATCTGTACCTGGTCACGAACCAGGGCAGAACGCTCATCCGCCCACGTTTCCGGCGGATCACGCCCAAAGTGATTGGGGGACGCCATGAAGGTCGCCATCGTCGGGCTGGGGATCGCCGCGCAGGTGATGTACCTGCCGCTGCTGGCACGCCGCAGGGACCTCTTCGAGCTCAGCGCCGTCTGCGACCTCGACGAGGTCCACGCCGCGAAGATCGGCGCGGAGCTGGGCGTGGCCGCGTTCGACGACCCCATGACCATGCTCGGCAGAGGCGGCTTCGACGCGCTGATCGTGCTCACCAACGGATCGCACGCGCGGCTGGTCCGCGCCGCCCTCGACCGCGGTCACTGGGTGCTGTGCGAGAAGCCCCTCGCGTACAGCAGGGCCGAGCTGGCCGGGATCCCGGACGGCGCGCGGCTGATGGTGGGCTACATGAAGCAGTACGACCCGGCCGCCCAGCGGATGGCCGAGGTCCTCCACGAGGCAGGGGGCGCGGAGGCCGTACGGCACCTCGACGTGACCGTGCTGCATCCCTCCACCGAGTCGCAGCTCCTCTTCGCCAAGGCCCGGGCGTCGCGCCCCTCCCCCGAGGCGCTCGCGCCGTACGTCGAGGCGGATGAGGAGGCCCTCACGGCGGCGCTCGGCGCCGAGGCGCCCCAGCGGCTGCGCCGGCTCTACTCCCAGGTCGTCCTGGGCAGCCTCTGCCACGACCTGTCGCTGATGCGGATGTTCACCGGACCGCCCGGCACCGTGGACCACGTCGCCGTGTGGCCGGACGACGTCTTCCCGCCCTCGGTCGAGGCGAACGGCGACCTCGCCACCGGCAGGTACGGCATGCGCTGGCACTACCTGGCGGGATATCCGGCCTACCAGGAGCGGGTGGTCATCTACCACGAGCACGGTTCGCTCGAGCTCGACTTCCCGTCTCCCTACCTGATGAACACGCCCACCACGCTCACCTCGGTGACCCGTGTCGGGACCACCGAGCGGAAGATCGTCTTCCGGGACATCGCGGAGGCGTTCGAGCGGCAGCTCGTCGCCTTCCACCGGTTCGCCACCCAGGACGAACCCCCGCTCACCGGACGGGACGGCGCGCTGAGCGATATCGTCACGGCGCAGCGGATCATCCGGCGCCACGCCGAGTCCGCGGGCCTGCCGATCGGGGGCGAGGCCGGCGCCGCGGGCGGAACCCCCTGAGGAGCACGCGTGCACTTTGAGACCTCCCACGACATCGTCGTCGTCCCGCACACGCACTGGGACCGCGAGTGGTACCTCCCCTTCCAGCGGTTCCGCATGGGGCTCGTCCGCATGCTGGACGAGGTCCTCGACTTCATGGCGGCCGATCCGCTCTACCGCTTCACCGTGGACGGACAGCTCGCCGCCGTCGAGGACTACCTCGAGATCCGCCCGGAAAGGCGGGACGACGTCAGGAGGTTCGTCGAGGAGGGCCGCCTCGCCGTCGGCCCCTGGATGATCCTCGCCGACGAGTTCCTCTGCTCGGGCGAGACGCTGATCCGCAACCTGGAGTACGGCATGCGCGGCGCGGCCGCCCTCGGCGGGGCCATGCGGGTGGGCTACCTGCCGGACCAGTTCGGGCACTGCGCCCAGATGCCGCAGATCCTCTCACTCGCCGGGCTCCGGCACGCCTGTCTGTGGCGCGGCGTGCCCGCATCCGTCCGCCGGGACGCGTTCGCCTGGACGGGAGCCGACGGCTCCACCGTGGTCACCCGTTACCTGCCCGGAGGGTACGGCAACGCGGTCGCCCTGTTCAGCGGCCCGGCCGAGGGGCTACCCGACCGGCTCTCCGCCTTCGCCGCGTCCATGCGCCCGTGGCGGCCGGACGGTCCCATGCTGGCGATGTACGGCGCCGACCACTCCGCCCCGGCGGCCGAGATCACCGGACACGGGCTGCGCGTCGCCACTCTTGAGGAGTACCTGGAGCTGGCCGGGGTCCCCTCCGGCCTGCCGGAGATCCACGGCGAGCTGCGGTCGCACGCCCGGGCCAACATCCTCCCCGGGGTCGTCTCCGCCCGCGTCCCCCTCAAGCAGGCGATGGCCCGCGCCGAGCGGGTTGTCATCCGGTACGCCGAGCCGCTGTCCGCGCTCTGGCTGGCCGACCGTACGGCGTCCGCCCGGCTGCTCGAGCTCGCCTGGCGGCGGCTGATCGCCTGCTCCGGGCACGACTCCGTCACCGGCTGCGGAGCGGACGAGACCGCCCAGCAGGTCGCGGCGCGCATCGCGGAGGCGGAGCAGATCGGCCAGGCCGTGGTGGACCTGGTGAGCGCCACGCTGGCCGCCCAGGCGCCACGCGGCTCGCTGGTCGTGGTGAACCCGTCGCCGTTCGAGCGGACCGCGCTCGTGCTCGCCGACCTGCCGGAGCACCGGACCCGCCTGACGGACGCCTCCGGGGGGGCCGTCGCCGTCCAGCGGCTGGAACACGCGCCCACGCTGCTCGACGAGACGGTCATGGACGACCTCTCCCAGCTCCTCGGCCGGGTCCACGAGCGGGAGCTGTTCGGCCACGAGATCGTCTCCTGGGAGACCGGGAAGGGCGTGTTCACGATCACGGTGAGCCGGCACGCGCCGGGTGACTACGCGTACGAGGACCTGCGCCGGGCCATCCTCGGGGCCGGTCCGGGCCCCTGGCGGGTCCGGACGCTCGCCGAGCCGGTCGTCACCGTCGCGGCGCAGGTCACCGTCCCGCCGCTCGGTCGGTCCGTCCTGACCGCCGAGCCGGCTCTCGGCGGGCTCGTCCCGCTGACCCGCACTCCTGAGGCGGTGGCCGCATTGTTCGCACCCGAGGGCACGCTCGACAACGGGTTGCTGCGCGTCACCGTCGCCGAGGACGGCACGCTGTCGCTGCGCGGCCGGGACGGGACCGAGGCGCACGGCGTGGGCCGCATCTCGCACGGCGGCGACATCGGGGACACCTACAACTACGCGCCCCCTCCGGGGGACCTGATCGTCGATCGGCCCGCGTACGTCAAGGTCGAGGAGATCTGCCGGGGGCCGCTCGTGTCCGTGCTGGAGGTCTCCCGCTCCTACGAATGGCCTGCTGACGCGGCGGCCACGGTGAGCACGGTGGTCACGACGCGGGTTGAGTTGCGCGCGGGCGAGCCGTTCGTCCGGTGCGAGCTCGACCTCGACGTTCACTGCCGGGATCACCGCCTCCGGTGGCACGCGCCGCTCCCTCGCCCGGCGTCCGAGTCGATCGCGGAGGGCCAGTTCGCGGTCGTACGGCGTGGCTGCCCGGACGGCATGGAGAGCGGTGGGGGCGAGCGGCCGATCCCGACCTTCCCCGCCGAGGGCTTCGTGGCGGCCGGCGGCGTGGCGGTGCTGCTCGACCACGTCACCGAGTACGAGTTACTCCCCGGCCGTGTGCCACCCGCCGTGTCCGCTGACGGCGGTGGAGCCGCTGACACGGGGATCGGCCGAGGAGAGAGCGCGGGCGAGACGTCCGGCGCACCGGAGCGCGCGGAACTGGCGCTCACGCTGATGAGGTCGGTCGGCTACCTGTCACGGAACCAGAACCCCTACCGGGACGAACCGGCCGGGCCGCAGCTCGCGACTCCGGCCGCCCAGTGCCAGGGGCCGTTCTCGGCGCGGTTCGCCGTTCTGCCCTACGCGGGCGGCTGGGACGAGGCGCGACTGCCGCGCCTGGCCGAGGAGTTTCGCCAGGATCTGCTCGCCGTACCCGGATCCGGGACCGCCACCGCGGGCGGGACCGGCGACCGGCCCGATGCGGCGGCGCTCTCGCGGCGAGCGCCGGCGGTGTCGGGCGACGGCGTGATGATGGCCGCGCTCCGTGAGCGGGACGGCCGGTTGGAGATCCGCCTGGTCGCCGAGCATCCGAAGGCGACCGAGGCCGTGGTCACCGGGAACTTCACCGCCGCGTGTCTCGCCGACGCGCTCGGCTCTCCCACCGCCACGCTCGAGGTCTCAGCGGGCCGCGTACGGCTCCCACTGCGACCCTTCGAGATCGTCACCGTGCATTTGTGGGACTGACAAGGCGCGATCACAGGGCGCGACGACCGGGCACCACCGCCGGGCACCTTCCTGAAGGCGCCAATGAAAGGTGCCCCTGAAAGGTGCCGGCCCGGGCCTCGGACTCCGCGGACCGTCCGCGGCCTCCTCCGGACCCGGGCCTCCCCTCCGCGGCCGCTCCCGGCCTTACTCTCCGCCCTTCTGGACGTATGACCTCACGAACTCCTCCGCGTTCTCCTCGAGGACCTCGTCGATCTCGTCGAGGATGGAGTCGACGTCGTCGGTGAGCTTCTCGTGACGCTCCTGAACGTCCGGAGTCGCCTGCGTCTCGGTCTCCTCGACCTCGCTCCCCTGACGGCCCGCCTGCTTCTGGCCGCCGGTGTCCTTCGTCGCCATGTGGATACCTCCGCTCGGGGGATGCCTCTACTTCGTATCTTCCCCGAACCGGGCGACAATTCGCGCGGATCGCCCGCGATCTTTCGCCCGGCTCCGGAAGGCGGTCCAGCCAGCCAACCCTCCGCGCGGCGGGAAATCAAGTCATCCTCCGTGCGGCCCCACCCCGCCGGGACTCCGGCCGGCCGGTGCCGCGCCATGCCGCCATACCGCGCCGTGCTCCGACGGCCGGGACCGACCCCACAAGATCGTCTCGTAGACCGGATCGTTACCCTCGGCGGGGGCCCGTCGCGGTCAACGGTGATCCTTTTGCGATCACAATATGTACTCGGGAGACAAAGGGGCCGTGTCGTGCCAGGGGGGTGGCTCATGGGGACGGATCACGAACTGCTGGGAGATCGCTACCGGCTGCTCTCGGCCGTTCGCCGCGGGCGAGGAACGGTGATGTGGCACGCGCACGACCTGCGCCTGCGGCGCAACGTGGCGATCAAGGAGCTGCGCCCGGCGCATCACGACGACCAGCTCGACCTGCAGTCCGCGCGTCGGCGGGCGCTGCGGGAGGCCAGGTCGGCGGCCCGGCTCAGCCACCCCGCGGTGGTGACCGTGCACGACCTCCTGGAGGCGAACGGCCGTCTGTGGATCGTGACGGAGCTCCTTGAGGGCCTCACCCTGGAGGAGACGATCCGCCACCTCGGGCAGTTGCCGGTGCACTGGTCGGCATGGGTGGGGTTCCAGCTCCTGGCCGGTGTACAGCACGCCCACGAGACCGGAGTGGTCCACGGGGCCATCAAGCCGGCGAACGTCCTGCTGACCGAGGACCGCGTCGTGCTGACTGATTTCGGGATGGCGGCGATCGACGGCTCGGGCTCCTCCACGCTCCCGGTCGTCCGTACGGCGGCGTATCTCGCACCGGAACGGGTGACCGGCGGGAAGCCGACCGTCGCCTCGGATCTGTGGTCGTTCGGCGCGACGCTGTACTGCGCCGTGGAGGGCCGGCCTCCCTACGCGGAGGCCGGGTCGCTGAACGACCTCGAACGCGCGCTTGGCAGCGCTCCCGAGCCGTCACTGCGGGCCGGGCCGCTCCGCCCCGTGATAGACGGGCTGCTGCGGCTCGACCCGGACGAGCGACCGACCGCGAAGGAGGCGGTCGCCCTCCTGGTCGGCGTGCTGCGGCGGCTGGGCATCTCGGCGGCGCCGCCCGGCCGCCGGTCCGAGGTGCTGCCCGCTCGCGCCTTTACGACGTAGATTTCGAAGGCTCCGGGCAGCCGTCACTTGTCGCCCGTCAGGGCGGCCACGAGGGCGGCGGCGGTCCGGCAGCGGTCCAGTAGATCGCCGACATGGGCCTTGGTCCCGCGCAGGGGCTCCAGGGTCGGCACCCGCTGGAGGGACTCCCTGCCGGGGATGTCGAAGATCACCGAGTCCCACGAGGCGGCCGCCACGGACTCGCTGTACTGGCGCAGGCACCGGCCGCGGAAGTAGGCGCGGGTGTCGGTGGGCGGCAGCTCGATCGCCCGCTCCACGTCCTCCTCCGTGACCAGGCGCTGCATCCGGCCACGGGCGACGAGGCGGTTGTAGAGACCGCGGTCGGGCCGGATGTCGGAGTACTGCAGGTCGACGAGCTGAAGCCGCGGGTGCGACCAGGGAAGGCCGTCCCGGGTGCGGTACCCCTCGAGGAGTTCGAGCTTGGCGACCCAGTCGAGCTCGCGCGAGAGCTGCATCGGGTCCTCGGCGAGCCGGCTGAGCACCGACTCCCAGCGGGTGAGCACGTCCTTCGTCATGTCGTCGACGCTCGCGCCGTAGCGGTCCTCGACGTACTTGCGGGCCTGTTCCAGGTACTCCATCTGGAGCTGCACAGCCGTCATCTTGCGGCCGTTGCGCAGCGCGATCTCGTACTTGCAGGTCGGGTCGTGGGAGACCGCGCGGAGGGCGGCGACGGGCGACTCGACCGAGAGGTCCACGGTGAGGAACCCGTCCTCGATCATGGCGAGGATCAGCGACGTGGTCCCAAGCTTCAAATATGTCGAAATTTCCGACATATTGGCGTCGCCGATGATGACGTGGAGCCGGCGGTACTTCTCCGGGTCGGCGTGCGGTTCGTCGCGGGTGTTGATGATCGGCCGCTTGAGCGTGGTCTCCAGGCCGACTTCGACCTCGAAGAAGTCGGCGCGCTGGCTGATCTGGAAGCCCTCGCCCCGCGAGTCCTGCCCGATGCCGACCTTGCCCGCGCCGCAGACGACCTGGCGCGAGACGAAGAACGGCGTCAGGTGCCGCACGATGTCGGCGAAGGGCGTCGCCCGGCGCATCAGGTAGTTCTCGTGGCAGCCGTAGGAGGCGCCCTTGGCGTCGGTGTTGTTCTTGTAGAGCTGGATGGGCGCGTTCCCCGGCATCGCCGAGGCGCGGACGGCGGCGTCGTACATGACCCGCTCCCCCGCCTTGTCCCAGCTCACCGCGGCCCGCGGGTTGGTGCACTCGGGCGTGGAGTACTCCGGGTGGGCGTGGTCCACGTAGAGACGCGCGCCGTTGGTCAGGATCACGTTGGCGAGGCCGAGGTCCTCATCGGTGAGCTGGCTCTGGTCGGCCACCTCCCTGGCGAGGTCGAACCCTCTGGCGTCGCGGAGCGGGTTCTCCTCCTCGAAATCCCACCGAGCCCGGCGGGCCCTCGCGGCCGAGGCCGCCAGGTACGCGTTGACGACCTGCGAGGAGGTCACCATCGCGTTCGCCCCGGGCTGCCCGGGTACGGCGATGCCGTACTCGGTCTCGATGCCCATCACCCGCCGTACCGTCATGCGCACCCCGCCTGCTTTAGGCCGTCGTTTCGCCGTTATATCCCCGAGCCTAGCCTCTTCTCTATGCCCGGCTACCGGACAGTTACGGCACCGATGCTTCCTTACTTTGCGTCGCGACGCGTGACTCCTCAAGGGGAGGCGGCGGCGCGGATTGCCCGTCACGTAGCCGGATCCGGTCCAGGGAGGCGCTCAGAGCGGCCCGCAGCCATCGCTGCCCGGGCTTGTCGACGAGCCGGTGGATGAGATAGGCCAGCGCGATCGAGACCGCCATGGTGAGGCCGACCAGCGCCCAGCGGCCGACGGAGTCCTTCAGACCGGGGATGAGCACGGCCGAGACGTTCTGGTGGATCAGGTAAAGCGGGTAGGTGAGCGCGCCGACGGTGGTCAGGGCGCGCCACCGCAGCCAGCGGAGCCAGCCGAGGGACACGGCCGCGATCAGCGCGAAGATCAGCGTGATGGCGATGATCGCCCCTTCCGGCGAAGCCGGGAAGTGCGCGAAGCCGATCATGTCCACCCGCCCCTTGACCCGTTCGGTGGCGGCGAGCAGGCACAGTCCGTACGAGACGCCCACGAAGACCCACAGCACCAGCGTGGAGCCGAACCTGTGGATCAGGTAGAACGCCATGCCCGCGATGAAGTACGGCGCCTGGCGGGGCATGAACAGGAAGGTCAGCACGTCGTTGTGGGTGGCCTCGGCGACGACCACGAGGATGATCCAGCCCGCCATGAAGCCCAGGCAGCGCCGCAGCGTGATGCCGACCACCACGAACAGGCCCACCAGGATGTAGAACCTGAGCTCAACCCACAGCGACCAGAAGACGGCCCCCGCGTGCCCGATGTTGGTTCCGCCCTGCAGCATGGTCATGTTGACCAGGTAGTCGCGGAGCGACAGCTTGGGGTCGAAGGCCTTCACGCCGACGAACGTGTACATCACGAAGAGCGCGATCACGACGAACCAGTACGCGGGGTACAGCCGGGAGACCCGGGAGACCACGAAGTCGCCGATGCTGTGACCCCAGGCGCTCATCAGGATGACGAACCCGCTGATGAGGAAGAAGAGCTCGACGCCGAGGATGCCCAGGGTCGTGACCCGGTTGACGCTCGCGAACAGCGCCGTGGGGGACTCACCCCACAGCGACTTGCTGGCCGCCATGTAATGGAAGGACATCACGGCGAACGCGGCGACGAAACGCAGCGCGTCGAGTTCGACGAGGCGCGGCCCCCTCGCCGACCGGCCCGTGTCCCGGCCACGCGAAAGCACATGCGTCACGGGCGCGCACCTAGGTAGATCACGCCCCTTTGACGTGAATCCGATCTCCCCGGTTCCCGGAAATTTCCGGAACTCTCATGCCCACTTCCGGGAAATTCGTACATTTCATACTAAACGGCTTGTTACTACACAAAGCGGGAACAGGAAAGGCCGGGAGGGGACGATCCCCTCCCGGCCTTCACGAGCCGGAGCCGGTTCCTAGGTCGTGTCGGACACTCCCTAGAGGTACTGGCCGGTGTTGGCCACCGTGTCGATCGAACGGCCGGCTTCGGTGCCCTGCTTGCCCTGCACGAGAGTGCGGATGTAGACGATCCGCTCACCCTTCTTGCCGGAGATGCGGGCCCAGTCGTCGGGGTTGGTGGTGTTGGGCAGGTCCTCGTTCTCGGAGAACTCGTCCACGCAGGCGGCCAGCAGATGCGCGATCCGCAGGCCCTTCTGCTTGGTGTCGAGAAACTCCTTGATCGCCATCTTCTTCGCCCGGTCCACGATGTTCTGGATCATGGCGCCGGAGTTGAAGTCCTTGAAGTACAGGACTTCCTTGTCGCCGTTGGCGTAGGTCACCTCGAGGAAGCGGTTCTCCTCGCTCTCGGCGTACATCCGCTCGACGACCCGCTGGATCATGCCCGCGATCGTGCTGTCCCGGCTGTCGCCGTGCTCGGCGAGGTCGTCGGCGTGCAGCGGCAGGTCGCTGATGAGGTACTTGGAGAAGATGTCCCTCGCGGCCTCGGCGTCCGGCCGCTCGATCTTGATCTTGACGTCCAGGCGGCCGGGCCGCAGGATCGCCGGGTCGATCATGTCCTCGCGGTTGGACGCGCCGATGACGATGACGTTCTCCAGGCCCTCGACGCCGTCGATCTCCGACAGCAACTGGGGGACGATGGTGTTCTCGACATCGGAGGAGACGCCCGAGCCTCGGGTGCGGAAGATCGAGTCCATCTCGTCGAAGAACACGATCACCGGGGTGCCCTCGGAGGCCTTCTCCCTGGCCCGCTGGAAGACCAGGCGGATGTGCCGCTCGGTCTCACCGACGTACTTGTTCAGCAGCTCGGGGCCCTTGATGTTGAGGAAGAAGCTCTTGCCGGACTGGCCGGTCTTCTCCGCGACCTGCTTGGCCAGGGAGTTGGCGACGGCCTTGGCGATGAGCGTCTTGCCGCAACCGGGCGGGCCGTACAGCAGCACGCCCTTGGGCGGACGGAGCTTGTGCTCCCTGAACAGGTCCGCGTAGAGGTAGGGCAGCTCGATCGCGTCCCTGATCTGCTCGATCTGCCGCATGAGGCCGCCGATCTCGTCGTAGGAGATGTCCGGCACCTCCTCCAGCACGAGCTCCTCGACCTCGGACTTGGGAATGCGTTCATAGACATAGTTGGAACGAGGCTCGAGCAGGAGCGAGTCGCCGGCGCGGACCGGCTGCCCCTTCAAGGAATCGGCCAGCTTGACCACACGCTCCTCGTCGGCGTGCGAGATCACCAGCGCGCGGTCGCCGTCCTCCAGGAGCTCCTTCAACATGACGATCTCGCCGACGTCCTCGAAGCCGAGGGCCTCGACCACGTTGAGCGCCTCGTTCAGCATGACCTCCTGGCCACGCCGGAGCGAGTCGACGTCCACGGCAGGGCTGACATTCACCCGGAGCTTGCGACCCCCGGTGAACACCTCGATCGTGCCGTCCTCCCTCGTCTCCAGAAAGACGCCGAAACCGGACGGCGGCTGCGCCAGCCGGTCGACCTCCTCCTTGAGGGCGACGATCTGGTCCCTCGCCTCCTTGATGGTGGAGACCAGTCGTTCGTTCTGTCCAGTGAGGGCGGCCACCTGGGCCTGTGCCTCATGGAGACGCTCTTCGATGACCCTGGCCTGGCGAGGAGACTCTGCCAGCTTCCGCCGCAGTGCGGTGATCTCCTCTTGCAGGAAGGAGACCTGTGTTGTGAGGTCGGCGACCTCCCGTTCGCGCTGCGCGGCCCGAGCCTCAGCGTCGTCGCGAGCTGCCACGCCCCGTCACCTCCTTCCCCGTCGAGAACGACTACTCAAGACCCTACCTATCTTGGCGCTGTACGTAACCTGGCCGGGCAGTGTTCGTGTAGTTACATTGGGTGTTCGGTGTTTAGTCCCGAATGGACCGTTTATTCAGGTGAAGATGTGGTACTCACCCGAATGTTCCCCATTCAAGCGGTTTTGCCGGTTTATGGCTGAAACGTCATGCGGATTCGGTCCCCTCTCCGTACGCGCCCTTGGCGGGGCGCCTGCGCCTCGGCGGCGGCGTGACGCCGTCCGCCATGCGGCGGGCCGTGACGAGGAAGCCGGTGTGCCCCACCATGCGGTGGTCGGGGCGTACCGCGAGCCCTTCGACATGCCAGTCGCGAACCAAGGTCTCCCACGCGTGGGGCTCCGTGAAACTCCCGTGTTCCCTGATGGTCTCGACCGTCCGGGACAGCTGCGTCGTCGTCGCGACGTAACAGCAGATCACGCCGCCGGGGGTGAGCGCCTTGGCCGCGGCGTCCACGCACTCCCAGGGGGCGAGCATGTCCAGGATCACCCGGTCGACGTCCGCCTCGTCAAGCGCGGAGACGAAGTCGCCGACCACCAGCCGCCACTGCTTCATCGGGCCGCCGTAGAACTTCTCCACGTTCTTGGTGGCGACCCCGGCGAAGTCCTCACGCCGCTCGTACGACGTGACGGAGCCCTCGGATCCGACGGCGCGCAGCAGGAAGCATGTCAGCGCGCCCGACCCGACCCCCGCCTCGACCACGCGGGCCCCGGGGAAGATGTCGGCCATGGCGACGATCTGCGCGGCGTCCTTCGGATAGACCACAGCCGCGCCGCGCGGCATCGACACCGCGTAGTCCTGCAACAGGTGCCGGAAGGCGAGATAGGCGGTGCCCCCGGAGGAACGGACCACGGAGCCCTCGGGCTGCCCGATCAGGTCGTCATGCGGGATGGATCCCTTGTGGGTGTGGAAGACGCCACCCTCTTTCAGCGTCACCGTGTGCCGCTTGTTCTTCGGATCGGTGAGCTGAACCTGATCTCCGGCCTGGAACGGGCCGTGCCTGCGAAAACCCATGGCGCCAAGGCTATCCGTGTTTGTCCTGTCCCCATCCGCGTCCCGTACGCGCCGCGGAGACCCGGCGGCCTCCACTCTCACGTGCTGTCGCGGCCGGTTAATCGCTTGCGACGGAGATCGGGTCGCCTGGTAGAACCACCATATGTTTCCCGAAGAGGTGGTTACCGCCGGGCCGTACGCACTGCGCCCGCCCACGGAGACCGACGCCGACGAGGTGACCCGGGCCTGCGCCGACCCCGAGATAGCCCGGTTCATCCCGCTCATCCCCGTGCCCTACACGCGCGAGGACGCCCTGTCCTGGATCAACGGGCTCTCCCGGAAGACCTGGGAGGGCGGAGGCGCCGACTACGTCATCCACGATCCGGAGACCGGCGAGTTCCTGGGCGTCGTCGGGCACAAGCCGCTCGACCGGCTGGGCAACGGCGAGGTCGGATACTGGATCGCTCCCTGGGCGCGCGGGCGCGGAGTCGCCACCGCCGCCACCCGGGCGATGACCGAGCTGGCCTTCGCCCAGGGGGTTCCCCGGGTCTCGCTGCTGACCGACGTCGAGAACATCGCCAGCCAGCGCGTCGCATACGCGTGCGGGTTCCAGCGCGAGGGGGTGCTCCGCGGCGCGTACCCGAAGCGGGACGGCTCGCGTGCCGACACGGTGGCCTTCGCCCGCCTGGCGTCCGACTCCGGGGCCGCGATCCGGCCGTACCTGCCCTTCTTCCCCGGCGGGGAGCTGACCGACGGCGTCGTACGACTGACGCCCCTCACCCTCGCGGACGCCGATGACTTCCACACGGTGGCGTCCGTTCCCGACGTCTACGGGCACCACGTCCTCCCGGAGCCCCCGGAGCACGCCGAGTCCGTGGAACGCTGCCGGTACGCCCTCCATCTGTGGCTCGCCGGCGACCGGGCCGAGGTCGCCATCCGGGACGCCGCCACCGGCGCGTACGCGGGCGACATCCAGCTCACGAACGTCGTCCCGCCGCTGGACCAGGCGATGACCGGGTACAGCCTGCATCCCGACTACCGCGGGCGCGGCTTCGTCACCCGCGCGCTGGAGCTGCTCGTGGAGTGGGCGTTCACGCACACCTCCCTGCGCCGGATCATCGCGGGCACCGCGCCCGACAACACGGCCTCCCACCGGGTGCTCGAACGCGCGGGGTTCGTCCAGGAGGTGCTCGTCAAGGACCTGCTGCCCGGCCCCGACGGCACCCGCGTGGACGACATCCAGTGGTCCCGCACCCGCTGAACGGCGCCCGCAGGGGCCATGTCCCCCGAGACGTCGCCCAAGACATCGGCTGAGACATCGGCCGAGAGCGCGTCCACCCGAGACCATGTCGCCCGGGGCCCTCGCCCCGGGCGTGACAGCCGGTCAGTCGGCGCCGAACGCCGCCCTGAGCTTGGCGAAGGCGGCGTCGGTCCCCAGCAGCGCCCGGTCGATCTCCTCGTCGGTGTGGGCGGTCGACAGGAACCAGTTGTGCCAAGGGTGGAGGTAGACGCCCTCCTGGAGGCAGGCGGCCGCCCATCGCATGCCCTTGTCCAGGGTGGCGTCGCCCTCGAAGGACAGCCACGGGATCTGCACCGGGCCGGTCTGGTTGACCACGAAGCCGTGGGAGGCGGCCTGGGCGGCGATGCCCTCGCGCAGGCGGGTGCCCGCACGCTCGATGAGGGCCGGGCCGTCTGTCTCGCGCAGGATCTCGATGGTGGCCTTGGCCGCCGCCATCGCGGTGGCCGAGAACCAGAAGGACCCGGTGGAGTACAGCGTCTGCGCCGGGCCGCGCAGCGCGTCGACGCCCGTGACGGCCGCGATCGGGAACCCGTTCGCCATCGCCTTGCTCCACGCGGTCAGGTCGGGCCGTACGCCGAAGGGCTCCCAGGAGCCGCGCAGGTCCAGCCGCCAGCCCGCGCGCACGTCGTCGATGACCAGGGCGGCGCCGAGCCGGTCGGCGAGCGCGCGCAGGCCGCGGGCGAAGTCCGCGTCGGCGAGCTCCTGGTCCTCGAACGAGTCGTGCTTGAACGGCGTCACCAGGATGGCCGCGATGTCGCCCGCCTCGGCGGCGGCCTCGGCACTGGCCAGGTCGTTGTAGGTGAACTCGATGGTGTCGGCGCGCTGGTTCGGCGTCGTGCCCGACAGACCGGGCGTGCACCAGGGGTCCGCGCCGTGGTAGGCGCCATGCGCGACCAGCACCTTCGTCCGCCCGGTCGCGGCGCGGGCGACCATGAGGGCCTGCGTGGTGGCGTCGGTGCCGTTCTTGGAGAACATCGCCCAGTCCGCGGACGGGATGAGATCCACCAGCAGCTCGGCCAGCTCTACCATGACGGGGCCCGGCCCGTTCAGGCAGTCGCCGGACGCCTGCTGGGCCGCGGCGGCGGCCTCGACCCGGGGGTTGCGGTGCCCGACGATCACCGGTCCCCAGCTGCACATCAGATCGATGTACTCGCGGCCGTCGGCGTCCCACTGCCGGGCCCCCTCGCCGCGTACGAAGAACTGCGGGTAGACGTCGCCGTGCAGCGCGGCGTTGAGGTGGCCGTACATGCCGCCGGGGACGACCCTGGCGGCGCGCTCTCGCAGAGAGGCGTCCGAGGAACCGGTCACGGAGATCTCCTTCGTCCTGTCGGGAGTGGTCACAGGGTGGCCGGGTCGAGGCCGTCGAGGCCGGCGTCGCTGCCCAGCCCGCCCGCGACCCTGGCGGCGACGGCCGTGCCGAGCCGGGCGGCGCCGACGACGTCACGGCCGTCGAGCAGGCCGGCGATGAAGCCCGCGCAGTACGCGTCGCCGCAGCCCGTGGTGTCGACCACCGGTACGTCGAGCGCGGGGATCCTGGTGTGGCCGCCGGAGGTGGCCACCAGACTGCCCTCGCCGCCGAGCGTGACCACCACGCTCGCCACGCCCTCGCCGAGCAGCGCGGCGGCGGCCTCCTCGACGCTGTCCGCGCCGGTCAGCATGAGGGCCTGCTCCTCGTTGGGCAGCACGTGGTCCACGTGCGGCAGGAAGGTCCTCGCCCCGGCGACGAGATCGGGCATGTTGGACAGCAGGTCCATGGTGACCACCGTGCCGCCGGCGCGGGCCTCGTCCAGCAGGGCGAAGAACGCGGGATCGTGCAGCCCCCAGGTGACGTCCATACCGCCGAGGTGGAGCGCGGACGCCCCGGTGATCCGCGCCTTGTCGAGGTCGGCCAGGGAGAGCCCGAGGTTCGCCCCGGGCACGTGGAACGAGGGGCGGCCGCCATCCGGCCGGATCGGCAGGATGGACGCGGCGGTCTGCTCGCCGGGCTTGCGGACGACTCCGGTGACGTCGACGCCGTGCCGCGCCATGATCATGATCAGGAAGTCGCCGAGCTCATCATCGCCCACGGCCCCCGCGGACGCCACCGGAAGGCCGATCTTCGCCAGATCGACCGCGGTGCCCGCGGCGGCCCCCGCGGCCGTGATACGGATCTGTTCGAGCAGATGGGTGTCCTGGCCCTCCGGGATCGACTCCACCGGGCGGGCCAGCACGTCCACGATGTGGACGCCGAGGGTGACGACGGTCATGCCCGGGATAATAGACGGACGTCCGACTAAAATGTCAACAGACGAAGGGGGATCCGTCATGCCGAAGATCGTGGATCATGGCGAGCGGCGGGACGAGGTGATGGCGGCGGCCCGGCGGGTCATCCTGCGCGACGGCGTCGAGGGCGCGACCACCCGCGCGATCGCCAAGGAGGCGGGCTACTCCAACGGCGTGCTCACGCACTATTTCGCCGACAAGGACGACATCCTGCTGTCGGCTCTGCGCGACTCGCACCGCCGCATCGCGAACCGGCTGAAGGACCGGCTCACCGGGCTCACCGGGCTCGCCGCGCTGCGCGAGGTGCTGCTGGACAACCTGCCCCTCGACGAGGAGCGCGCCGCGGAGACCGGGCTCGAAGTGGGGTTCTGGGGCCGCGGCCTGAGCAGTCCCGCGCTCCTCGCCCTCCAGCGGGAGGACGCCGCCGAGCTGCGCTATCTCGTGCGCAGCCTGCTCCAGTCGGCCGCCGAGGCCGGGGAGATCGCCGTGCCAGGGGACCTCGGTGAGGACCTCGACGACGTGACGGAGCGGCTGCTGGCGCTGGTCGACGGGCTCAGCGCACACCGGCTCCTGTATCCCGACCGGATGACGCCGGAGCGCCTCGAACGCCTCATTCTGCGCGAGCTGGACCGGCTCGCCGCCTCGTTGTAGGGCCGTCCTACGGGGCTCCGGGAGCGCGGATGGCGGCGGCGGGCGGGCCGCCGCCGAGGGGCCCGCGCTCCGGGCCCCCGGCGAAGGTCAGGCGTGATCGGGCCGCGATCGGGCCGTGATCGGGCCCGGGTCAGGCCGGGGTCAGGCCGTACGGTGCGGCTCGTAGCGCATCGTGCGGGAGACCCCGATCCGCACGGTCGTGCCCGGGGCGATGGCGACGACCTCGTTCGGCGGGATGTCATAGAAGTTCGGGTCGCCGGGCGGCTGGATCTGCGTCCCGTTGACCGAGCCGAGGTCCACGAGCGTGACGTCCCACCCGTCCAGCGCGACCCGCAGGTGACGCCGCGACACCGAGCCGTCGGGGCTGGTCACCCGGGCCGGCCTGGCCTCTCCCGACTGCGCCTCCGGTGCCCGCTCGGGGTCACGCCCCAGCACGTAGTCGGCGTCGAGGGACAGGGTGACGCCGTCGTCGAGCAGCAGCACGCCGAGCGACGGCCGCGTCCCCTTGTACGGCACGAGCACGTGCGCGGCGATGGGAACGCCGCAGACCGCGCAGAACTGGGCGCGCGGGTCGTTGAAGTGGTCGTTGTTGCAGTCGACTCCGTAGACCATGGGCAGCGGCTCGGAGGACGGCGTCGAGTCGAGCTGGGTCGCCTCCCCCGGCTCCTCGTCGGAGGCGGGCGAGCTCGGGAACGGCTCGAACGGCCCGGCGTCGCGCGCGGGCGGCGCGTCGTCCTCCCAACCGCCCGCGAATTCCGGCTCCGGCTGCGGCCCGGTGACGTGGCCGAGCACCGGATCGGCGATCGGGCCTGGGATCGGGCCGGAGATCGGACCCGACGGCGGGCCGGAGACGGGGTCCGCGACCGGCCCGGACAGGGGCGGCGCGGGATACGGCAGCGACTCCGCCGGCGGCGCCGGAGGGGGAACCGAATCGGCCGGGGGCGCGGGGTACGGATGCGGTTCGTACGGCGAGGCGGGATAGTGCGGCGGCTCCGGTGACGGCCCGGGCAGCGGCGGCAGGTCGAACGGCCCCGAGTCGCGCTCCGGCTCCACCCGGGGGAAAGGCGGCGCGGGGACCTGGCCGGGCTCCTTGTGCGGCTCACCCGGCGGGAACGGCGGCTCCATGGGAACGAAAGGAGTGGGCGGCGGCACGACGGGCTCGCGCGCCGCGATCGGCTCCGCCGGCAGGACCGGCGGGCCCGGCATCGGATGCCTCTGGGGCGGCGGCGGGGGGAACACGATCCCGCCCGTCTCGGTGAAGTCCTGGACCACGCCCGCGCCGGCCACCACGCCGCCGTCGAGCCGCGCGTAGGGGCTGGAGGGGCCGGCGCCGGGCAGGCGCAGCTCGATCCTCGTCACGGGGCCCCTGACCAGGCGGTCGGTCCAGGTGAGCGCGTCACGCCCGGCGAGATGGACGTCCCCGTCAGGCCCGCCCCACACGGTGGCCTCCGCGGCGCCGCTGACCAGGACCGCGACGCCGCCCGCGGTCGGCCCGGCGACCGCGCACGCGACCGGCTCGCCCATCGCCCGGTCCATCGTCCCGGCCAGGACCTGGGCGACCCGGCGGGCCAGCGCCCGGCCGTCCCCGCCCGAGGCCGCGGTCTCCCGCAGCGCCGCGAGCAGGTCCTCGACCGGCTGGTCCACGGCTCCGCAGACCAGCAGCAGGCCGTTGAGATGGGCGACGACGCCCTCTCCCGGCAGCGGGCGGACCACTCCCACGCCCTGTTCCGTCACAGAACTCTCCCTTTCCGGAAACCCCACCAGATGAACGGCACCGGCATCGGCGCGCTCACCGGGACATCCGTCCGCGGCGGGCGGGCCCGGAACGTGACCGTAGGCGACACCAGGTCGATCACCCCAGAACGTAGCAAAAAGAATGCTATGCGGCCTTCTCGGGGCCGCGCGCCCCCGGAGAGCCCCGGCCGGGCCGCCGCCCGGTCCGCGCCCGTACGTGCCGCCGCGGCACCGGCCGCGGACGGCTCGTGGGTCGGTTCGCCGACACTCGGGGGGCTGGCCACTGCACGCTCCTGATCAGTTCGATCAGAACACTAGTCCCAGGGGGCCCCGCTAGACGAGTGGGGAGGGCGCCATATCCGCATCACGTCCTCAGACTCCGGAGAACACGCGGTTCACGTCGGCGGTGACGAGCACGCCGTAGATCTCCCCGCCCCGCTCGACCAGGAGGTACTCCCCCGAGGGGGTGCCGCGCATGGCGTCGAGCAGCGGCTCGCCTTCGAGGTCGGCGCCGAGGACCAGGGACGGTTCCAGGGTGCGGGCGAGGGACCCGACGTTCACCCACGGCCTGCGGTGCTCGGGGGTGGCGCTCACCGCGGCATCGTTGACGATGGCGACCGGGCGGCTCTCGTGGTCCACCACGACCATCGCCCCGGCGCCCGCGTCCCTCGCCCGGCGCAACGCCTCCGACAGCGGCACCTCCGCGGTCACCGGCACCGCCCTGCGGGCGAGGGTCCGCGCGCGGAGCTGGGGAAGGCGGGCGCGGACCCGGGCCACCCGCAGCGACTGGGTGGCGCCGGCCCAGATGAACGACGCCAGGATGACCGACCAGATCATCAGGGACACGTCGATGGCCTGCCCGGTCATCACCGACGTGAGGATCGGCCACGTGATCATGACCACCGCGAGCCCGCGGCCGACCCACGCGGCGGCGACGGTGCCGCTCCCGGAGTTCTTCGTGACCTTCCACACCCCGGCGCGCAGGATGCGCCCGCCGTCGAGCGGCAGGCCGGGCACCAGGTTGAAGATCCCGACGATCAGGTTCGCCCAGGTGAGCTGGAAGATCAGCACGTTGACGAGCCCCTCGGCCGGCACGACGAACGTGTGCAGGACGTAGCCCACCGCGCCGAGGCCCAGCGAGAGGGCCGGGCCGGCCGCCGCGACGAAGAACTCGCGCCCGGGGGTGTCCGGCTCGCGCTCGATCTCCGAGACGCCGCCGAGCATGTAGAGCACGATCCGGCGTACGGGGTAGCCGTAGCGCTTGGCGACCACGCAGTGGGCCAGCTCGTGCGCGAGCACCGACAGGTAGAGGAGCACGGCGAAGACCAGGGCCACCACGTACGTGGCGGGCCGGCCGAATCCCGGGAGGTACCCCGCGAACACCGGTTCGGCGGTCCAGGTGATGAAGGCGGCCACGATGAGCCAGGTCGGCGAGACGTAGACCGGGATGCCGAACGGCCGGCCCATCCGCAGTCCGGGCGAGCCATTCACAGGGGTACTCATGGGGTCGTCTTCCCTCCTTGGCCTTGATGGTACGCGCCGGGAGGTGAGTCCAGGCCACCCTGAAGGCGGGCGTACCGGCGCTGGGAGGGGTTCTGTCGGCTCGGTGGCCTACAGTGCGGGACATGGCCCTCACCGAAGAGCGCGCGATCATCGGCGCCCTTTCCCCTTCCCGTGCCGGCGACTTCATGACATGTCCGCTGCTCTACAGGTTCAGGGTGATCGACCAGCTGCCCGAGCGGCCCTCCGCCGCGGCGGTCCGCGGCACGCTCGTGCACGCCGTCCTGGAGCGGCTGTACGACCTGCCCGCCGAGGCGCGCACGGTGGCCGCCGCGCAGGAGCTGCTCGAGCCGCAGTGGCGGCGGCTGCTCGAGGAGGAGCCGGAGTACGCCGGGCTGTTCGCCGACGACGACGAGCGGGACCGCTGGCTCACGCAGGCCAGAGGGATGGTCGACCGCTACTTCACGCTGGAGGACCCGCGCCGCCTGGAGCCCGCCGAGCGGGAGATGTACGTCGAAGCGGTGCTGGACAGCGGGCTGCTGCTGCGGGGCTACATCGACCGGCTCGACGTCGCGCCCACCGGCGAGGTCCGGGTCGTCGACTACAAGACGGGCAGCGCGCCCGGGCCCGAGTTCGAGGCCAAGGCGCTGTTCCAGATGAAGTTCTACGCCCTCGCGCTGTGGCGGCTGCACGGGAACGTGCCGCGGATGCTCCAGCTGATGTACCTCGGCAACGGCGAGATCATCCGGTATGTCCCCGACGAGGCCGACCTGCGGGCCACCGAGCGCAAGGTCCAGGCGCTCTGGGAGGCGATCGAGCGCTCGCTGCGGTCGCGGGAGTGGCGGGCCAGGCGCTCGCGGCTGTGCGACTGGTGCGACCACCAGGCGCTGTGCCCCGAGTTCGGCGGCACTCCCCCGCCCGTCCCCGATCGGGAGCCGGGGCTCGGCTCGCGCAGGAGCAGCCACCGGGCGGCCAGCGACGAGCTGTGACGGACGCGGTCCCGGTTGACGGTGGCCGGGAAATCGTGACGGTGGCCGGAGGTCGTGACGGTGGCCGGGATGTTGTGAGGGATGGCCGGAGGTCGTGACGGTGGCACGACGGCCTCCGTTCCGGCTCATCCGTTCGGACGAGCTCCATATCCGCCCCCGGCAGGGCCGGACTCCCAGGTTGGCTCCGTAGATTTGGATCCGTGCGCGCCACCACCGCCGATCCGAGATCCCGGATCCGATCCCACGAGCTGATCACCGACTCGGCTCTCGCGGTGGCCCTGACCGTGGCGTCGCTCCTCTTCATCCTTCTCGTGGACGCCGAGACCGCGGCGCGCTGGCAGGGCGTGACCTCCGTGGAGATGCGCGCCCCCGACGCGCTCAGTCTCGCCCTGGCCGCGCTGTGCGCGCTGCCGGTGGCGTTGCGCCGCCGCTGCCCGCTGGTCGTGCTCGCGGTCACCACGCTGCCCGATCTGGCACTCCACGCGCTGGACTACAGTCCCGGCCTGAGCGGCGTCGCCGCGCTCGTCCTCCTCTACTCCGTGGCCGCGCATCGCGGCCACGCGCTCAGCCTGCTCGCCCTGGCCGTCACCGGCCTCGGGTACGCCGTGGGCGCCCTGCTGAGCGCCCAGCCGCTCTCGTGGACGGATCACGTCATCGCCGTCGTGCTCTCCATGCTCTGCTGGACGGGCGGCCGCGGCGTACGGCTGCGCCGCGCCTATCTGGCCGAGCTGGTGGACCGGACCGACCGGCTGGAGCGCGCGCGGGAGGCCGACACCCGGGCCGCCAGGGCCGAGGAGCGGTCCCGCATCGCCCGTGAGCTGCACGACGTCGTGGCGCACCACGTCAGTGTCATGACCGTGCAGGCGGCCGCCGCGCGCAAGATGCTGGCCGTCAAGCCGGACGTGGCGCGGGACGCGCTGACCGCCATCGAGGAGATGGGCCGTACGGCGATGGCCGAGATGCGCAACATCGTGGGAGTGCTGCGCACCGACGGCCCGGCGGAGCTCGGGCCGCAGCCCGGCGTGCAGGACGTGCCCGTCCTGGTCGACCAGATGCGTGAGGCCGGCCTGCGCACCCAGCTGAGCGTCGAGGACGGCGACGGTGCGGAGCGGGCGCTCCCGCCGGGCGTGGACCTCGCCGCCTACCGCCTCATCCAGGAGGCGCTCACCAACAGCCTCAGGCACGCCGGTCCGGCCGCCCGGGCGTGGGTCACCGTACGCCGGGAGGGCGGCGAGCTGCTGGTCCACGTGGAGGACGACGGGCGCGGCCCGGCGGCGGAAACGCGGCAGCCGAACCGCACCGGGCACGGTCTCGTGGGCATCAAGGAGCGTGTCGCCCTTTATGGTGGAGTCCTGCGGATCGGTCCCCGCGACGGGGGCGGGTTCGAGGTCAGCGCCCGTTTCCCCCTCAAGGACAGATGATGCCCATCAGAGTGCTGCTGGTGGACGACCAGCCGTTGCTGCGTACCGGATTCCGCTTCATCCTTGAGGCCGAGCAGGACGTCACCGTGGTCGGCGAGGCGGGTGACGGCGCGATGGCGATGGAGCAGTCCCGGGCGCTCCTGCCCGACGTCGTCCTCATGGACGTCCGCATGCCGGGCATGGACGGCATCGAGGCGACCCGCCGCATCGTCAGGGAGGCGGCCGCCAGCGCGCACGTGCCGAAGGTCCTCGTGCTGACCACGTTCGACCTGGACGAGTACATCGTGGAGGCGCTGCGCGCCGGTGCGAGCGGCTTCCTGCTGAAGGACGTACCGCCCGACGACCTGGTCCAGGCCATCCGGGTGGTCGCGGCGGGGGACGCGATCGTCGCGCCGGGCGTCACGCGGCGGCTCCTCGACCGGTTCGCCACCCGGCTGCCGTCGGCGCAGGAGCGCGCGATCCCGGCCCGGCTGGACCGGCTGACCGAGCGTGAGCTGGAGGTGCTCCAGCTCATCGCCAAGGGCATGTCGAACGCCGAGATCGCGGCGAAGCTCGTGGTCAGCGAGACCACCGTGAAGACGCACGTCGGAAACGTGCTGACCAAGCTGTCCCTGCGCGACCGGGTGCAGGCCGTGGTCCTGGCCTACGAGACCGGCCTGATCACGCCGGGGGCCCGCTCCTGACGGGCCGCCCGGCCTGATCGCGCGTCACGACGCCGACGCCGTACCCTTTCCCGCCGGGCCCTCCCCCGGCGCGGCGTCTCCGGCCCCGCCCGCCTGCAGGGCGCCCTCCGCGGTCACCGCGCCGGCACCGGTCACGGCGACGTCCCCGGACGCGGGCGCGTTCTCCGGGAAGTGGCAGGCCACCTGGTGGCCGGTCGCGAGTGCCAGCAGCGGCGGCTCGACCTGCGAGCAGATCTCCTGCGCCTTCCAGCAGCGGGTGTGGAAGCGGCAGGCCGGCGGCGGGTTGAGCGGCGAGGGCACGTCGCCCTGCAGCCGGATGCGCTCGCGGTCCTTGCGCCGCTTCGGGTCCGGGATCGGCACCGCCGACAGGAGCGCGTTGGTGTACGGGTGCATCGGCGACTCGTACAGGCTCTTGCGGTCGGCCAGCTCGACGATCTTGCCGAGGTACATCACCGCGACGCGGTCGCTGATGTGCCGGACCACGGACAGGTCGTGCGCGATCACCACGTAGGTGAGGTCGAGCTCGTTCTGCAGGTCCTCCAGGAGGTTGACCACCTGGGCCTGGATCGACACGTCGAGCGCGGACACCGGCTCGTCGGCGATGATGAGCTTCGGCTTGAGCGCGAGGGTGCGGGCGATGCCGATGCGCTGGCGCTGGCCGCCGGAGAACTCGTGCGGGTACCGGTTGTAGTGCTCCGGGTTCAGCCCGACCAGCTCCAGGATCTCCTGGACCGCCTTCTTGGTGCCCTGCTCGGTCTGGACCCCCTGGATCCGGAACGGCGCGCCGACGATGGCGCCCACGGTGTGCCGGGGGTTCAGCGAGCTGTAGGGGTCCTGAAAGATCATCTGGATGTCGCGGCGGAGCGGGCGGATCCGCCCCTGCGACATGTGGGTGATGTCGTGGCCATCGAAGACGATCTTCCCGCCGGTCGGCTCGATCAGCCGGGTGATCAGCCGCCCGGTCGTCGTCTTGCCGCAGCCCGACTCGCCCACCAGGCCGAGGGTCTCGCCCTTGACGACGTCGAAGCTGACGCCGTCCACGGCCTTGACCGCCCCGACCTGCCGTTTGAGCATCCCCTTGGTGATCGGGAAGTGCTTCTGCAGGTTCTGCACGCTCAGCAGGGAGTCCGTCACGGCGCCTCCAGGTTGGGCTTGATCTCGTTCTCCCAGATGGAGCGCCGGACATCCCCGGACAGGTGGCAGCGCACCAGGTGGCCGCCCTCGCTCTCCAGGAGCGTCGGCACCTCGGTGGTGGACTTGCCGCCGGTGCGGTCGCCGTACGTGCAGCGCGGGTGGAAGGCGCATCCCTGCGGCACGTTGATCAGCGAGGGCGGTGTGCCCTTGATCGGCATGAGGCGCTCGGTCCGCTCCCGGTCCAGCCGGGGCATCGAGCCCAGGAGACCCCAGGTGTACGGGTGTTCCGGCCGCTCGAAGATGTCCTCGGACGTGCCGTATTCGATGGCCTTTCCGGCGTACATCACGAGGATGTCGTCCGACAGCTCGGCGACCACGCCCAGGTCGTGCGTGATGATGATCAGCGCGGCGTTGAAGTCGCGCTGCAGGTCGCGCATCAGGTCGAGGATCTGGGCCTGCACGGTCACGTCGAGAGCCGTCGTGGGCTCGTCGGCGATCAGCAGCTCGGGGTCGCAGCTCAGCGCCATCGCGATCATCGCGCGCTGGCGCATGCCGCCGGAGAACTCGTGCGGGTAGCTGTCCACCCGCCGGTCGGGCTGCGGGATGCCGACCCGGTCGAGCATCTCGATCGCGTGCTTGCGCGCGACGCTCTTGCTCACCTTGTGGTGGATCCGGTACGCCTCGATGATCTGCGCGCCGACCGTGTAGAACGGGTGCATCGCGGACAGCGGATCCTGGAAGATCATCGCCATCTTCTTGCCGCGCAGGGTCCGCACGTGCTCGGCGCTCGCGCTGACGAGTTCCTCGCCGTCCAGCCAGATCTCACCCGAGATCCTGGCTCGGCCACCCTTGTGCAGGCCGAGGATGCCGAGGCTGGTGACGCTCTTGCCCGAGCCGGACTCCCCGACGATGCCGAGGGTCTTACCCCGCTCAAGGCTGAACGAGAGCCCGTCGACGGACTTGACCAGGCCGTCGTCGGTCGGGAAGTGGATCCGCAGATCCTTCAGTTCCAGGAAGGTCACGCGAGCCTCACCCTCGGGTCGACCACGGCGTACAGCAGGTCGACGATCAGGTTCGCCACGACGACGAAGAACGCGGCGAACAGGACCACGCCCATGACCTTGGGCAGGTCCTGGTTCGTGATGGCGTCGATGGCGTACTTGCCCATGCCGGGCAGGGAGTAGGTGCTCTCGGTGAGCACGGCTCCGCCCAGGAGAAGGCCGACGTCGAGACCGAAGATCGTCAGGATCGGGGTGAGCGCGGCACGCAGGCCGTGCTTGAGCACCACCGTGCGCTCGGTCAGCCCCTTGGCCCGGGCCGTGCGGATGTAGTCCTCGCTCATCGTCTCCAGCATCCCGGCCCGAGTGAGCCGCGCGTATCCCGCGGCGTACAGGAAGGCCAGGGTGATCCACGGCAGGATCAGGCTGTACGCCCAGGCCGCGGGGTCGTCGAGGAACGGGGTGAAGCTGCCGCCCGGCGCGGTGATGCCGAGACCGTAGCTGAAGATCACCAGAGAGACCATGCCGGTGAAGAAGATCGGGAGCGAGACGCCGCCGAGCGCGATCGTCATCGCCGCGCGGTCGAAGAAGCTGCCCCGTCTGAGGGCGGAGACCACACCGGTCGCCACGCCCGCGAGGACCCAGAGGATCGCGGCGCCGATCGCCAGCGACATCGTCACCGGTAGGCGGTCGAGCAGGTCCGGCCAGACCGGCAGCCGGGTGAGGAAGGAGTAGCCGAAGCACGGGGCGGGGCAGTGCTCCACGCCCGGGCCGTAGTCGTAGTCCGCGCCCGCGACGATGCCCTTGGCGAACCGTCCGTACTGCACGACCAGGGGATCGTTGAAGCCGAGCTTCTCGGCGGCGATCTTCACTTGCTCGGCGGTGGCGGTACGGCCGACGTAACGCGTGGCGAGGCTCTCCGGCGTCGCGCCCGCCAGGCGCGGCACCAGGAAGAAAATGGCGAACGTGATGATGCTCACGATGGTGAGCATCACGGCCGCCCAGATCAGTCGCCTGATGATGTATGTGGCCACAATCCCCCCGGCTCCGGGGGCCGGTCGCGCGGACCGGCCCCCTTGCCGTGCTCAGGTGTGTCGGATCGGTTACGCGACTACTTGACGCCGAGGCCCAGGTAGTCGTACATGCCGTACGCGTCGTTCACGAAGATGTTCGTCGCGTTCTTGCTGCGGACGATCAGGCTCTTCGTCCAGATGCCGGGAAGGATGAAGGCGTCCTCCATGACCTTCTTGTCGATCGCGGTCCAGAGCGCGTCGCGCTTGGCCTGGTCGGTCTCCGCCATCGCCTGGTCGAGCATCTTGTCGACCTCGGGGTCCCGGACGCTGATGTTCGAGGAGCCGCCGGTGTCACGGATGACGCGGCTGTCGACGATCTGGCCGAGGAAGCCGAAGCCGTCGGGCCAGTCCGACATCCAGCCGTTCTGGGCCAGACCGAGCTTGTTGTCCTTCGCGTAGCCCGGCTTGCCGGCGTACAGCGCGAAGTAGTCCGCCTGCGGGAACGGCTTGAGGGTCAGCTTGATGCCGACCCGGCCCAGGGCCTGCTGCAGCGCCTCGGCGGCCGCCTTCTCGTTCGGGCGCTCGGCGCGGTAGGCGATGTTGGTCTCGAACCCGTCCGCGTGGCCGCAGGCGGTCAGGTGCTCCTTCGCCTTGTCCAGGTCGCCCTTGTTGTCCGCGCCCGGCGGGTAGAGGTTGAAGTCCTCGTGACCGGGGATCGCGGGCGGCAGCAGGCTGGTCGCGATCTGACCACCGGCGAACTCGCCGCCGAAGGCGGTCTGGTAGTCCACCTTGTTCGCGGCGTACTGGACGGCCTTGCGGCAGTCGATGTTGTCCAGCGGCGGGACGTTGCCGTTGATCGACGTGTACCAGAGGCGGGTGCTCGTCGGGTTGTCGGAGTTGGCCTTGTTCGCCGGGTCGCCGAGGACCCGGCCGAGGGCCGCCTGCTTGACGCCGGTTCCGAGAATCGCGACGTCGAGGTCACCGGAGAGGACCCGGTTGTCGATGTCGTCGGCGTTGACGTTGGTCGTGACGTCGAAGCCGTCCGGGAGCGCCTTGCGGTTCGGGTCGGTGGCCGGGTCCCAGTTGGGGTTGCGGACCAGCGTGAAGCCCTTGCCGATCTCGTTCTTCTCGAACATGTACGGCCCGGAGGCGATCACGTGCTCGCGGTACTTCGCACCGGTGTCCTTGGCCTCCGGGACCGGGATGGTCGCCGGAAGCTGGGCGAAGTAGTCGAAGTTGCTCAGCGGCTGCTTGAGGTGGAAGACGATCGTCTGGTCGTCCGGCGTCTCGATCGCCTTGTCCGTGTTGACGCCCTTGGACTTGTACGGACCCTTGTAGCCCTTCGGCAGGTCCAGGAAGTCGTTGAAGTAGGTGTACCCGTCGGGGAACACCTCCTTGTCGAGCGAGCGCAGCACGGCGTACTTGACGTCCTTGGACGTGATCGCCGTGCCGTCCTCGAACTTGACGCCGGGCTTGAGCTTGTACGTCCAGGTCTTGGCGTCGTCGCTCGGCTGGCCCATGCCCTCGGCCAGGTCAGGCGTGAGCTCGTTGCCCTCCTTGCCCACCGCCGACTTGAACATCAGCAGGGAGCGGCCGTAGAGCCGGATGAAGTTCCAGGAGTAGCCGTAGTACGTGTCACCCGGGTCGAGCGAGTCCCAGTCGCCCTCGTTGGCGAACTTGAGCACACCGCCCTTCTTGTCCGACGGGTTGACGACCCCGGTGAGGCCGGCGTTGAACTCCGCCTTCGCCTCCTCCGCGGCCGGCTGCGCCGAGTCCTTCGGCGTCGTGCCCGAGCCGCCGCCGCAGGCGGACAGCGCGAGGGCGAGCACCGCGCCCAGGGCGGCCGCGCCCGTCGTGGTTCTTCTCTTCATCTACAACCCCTTGGTTTCGGAGCGGGGAACAACAGGGAATCGGGAGAGGGTCAGCGGGCCTTCGGGTCGAGTGCGTCCCTCAGGCCGTCACCGAACAGGTTGAACGCCAGTACGGTGACGAAGATCGCCATGCCGGGGAAGAACATGAAGTGCGGGATCGTGTAGAACCGCACCGCGTCCGAGAGCATGCCGCCCCAGGTGGGGGTCGGCGGACGCACGCCCACCCCGAGGAAGGACAGCGCCGCCTCGAACAGCACGTTGCTGGGGATCAGCAGCGTCGAGTAGATCAGGATCGGCGCGACCAGGTTCGGCAGCATCTCGCGGAAGATGATGTACGGCCCGCGGGCGCCGAGGCTGCGTGCCGCGTCGACGAACTCGCGCTCGCGCAGGGACAGCGTCTGGCCGCGGACGATCCGGCCGATGTACGGCCAGTTGAAGAAGCCGATGACGAAGACCAGCAGCGCGACGCGCAGAGTGTCGCCGGTCAGGCCGAACGCCTCGTCCGGCACGATGCCGGCCAGCGCGATGGCGAACACCAGCAGCGGGAAGGCGAGGAAGACGTCCATGGTCTTGCTGATGATCGAGTCGACCAGACCGCCGAAGTAGCCCGCCGTGACGCCGAGAAGCGTCCCGATGGCGACCGACAGCAGGGTGGCGAGGAACGCGATCAGCAGCGAGATCCGCGCGCCGTAGACGACCCGGCTGAAGATGTCCCGCCCGTTGAGCGGTTCGAGGCCGAAGAGGTGGGCGGGGCTGATGCCCGTGCCGTCCTTCGGCGCCATGGTCGACGGGTCGATGAGGTCGGAGTTGAACTGGGTCGGGTCCTGCCCGAACGCCCCGACGATGAGGGGCGCGAAGACGGCGACCAGGATCAGGAAGATCACGACCAGCGCCCCGGCGATGGCGACCTTGTCGCGCTTCAACCGCATCCAGGCGATCTGCCCCAGTGAGCGGCCCTGGATGGCCGCGGCGCCCGCTCCGGCGGCGGCGGGCGCCGGGTCCACCGGCTTGTCCGGCGCGTCGAGCGGCGCGGTCACCGGAGCTCCCCGTTCTCATCCGCCGAGAGCGCGTCGCGCTTCACGGCGAATCCCGGCGTCGACTCCACGACCAATGTGCGGTGCGTATTGATGACCCTGCTTCGCGCGGCCATGCGTGTCGGCCCCCTGGGTTCCAGACGTTGTCCCGTGGTCCCGGATGGCACGCCGGTCCCAGAAGGGAGAATCTACGTCCTGAACTGCATAAACAAGCCCATACGGGAGCTATGTGGCCCAACTGTGATTGACGCGAAACTTATTCGTACTGATCTTGAAGGGAATGTTCGAGACCCGTTCCGGTTACGTCTCGGAACCGTGACATTTCCCACTATCCGAGATTTCGCGAGACGCGCGTCAGCTGATGCCGCGCCGCTTGAGGATGTCCTCGATGTCGGAGAAGTCGTCCGCCTGGGCCGGCTTCGCGGGCTCGACCGGCTTGGCCTTCCCGGCGGGCGCTGCCGGGGCGGCGCCGGCGGGGGTCGTCGTGGAGGCGTCCGCTGTGGTGGCGCCGGCCTTGCGGCCCCGCGAGATGGCGCGGCCGCGCAGCGCGCCGGAGACGACGAAGAGCAGGACGGACAGGCCGGCCAGGACGATGCCCGTCCACACCATGGGCGACAGCACCAGACGGGTCACGAAGGACACCAGCGTGGAGACGACGTTCCACAGCGTCTCCAGGATCCCGGTCAGCAGCGCGGCGAGCGGCACCAACGACCACGCCGTGGCGCGCAGCCCGGCGGCCAGCCCCCGGCGGCGGAACGCCAGGTAGCTCAGCACGAGCCCCACGACGGTGATTCCGACGCACAGCGGCGTCCAGGCGATGGCGGTGAAGGACATGACATGCTCCTCTTATGGCGTTCGTTCCATCCTGGCACGCTCCGCCCACCGGCGAGCGTGCCGAGATCACCGAGAGGCCCTGAGATCCCCCTGAGATCGCGGCGCGGCACCCCTGAGACGCCTCCCCGAGACGACCGGTGAGACCACCGCTCAGGAGCTGCGACGAACCGCGAGCAGCCAACGGCCGATCCCCGCCCGGCAGCCGCTCCGCGGGCGGTCAGCCGATGAGTCCGCGCAGGAGGGCGACATCCACGTGGTGCAGCGACGGCACGACGATCCGCCCGGGCGCGGGGTCGATGTCCAGCAGGCTGGGCACCGCGACCACGCGGCACCCCGCCGCCGTCGCGGAGGCGACGCCGTTCGGGGAGTCCTCCAGGACCGCGCAGCGCGCCGGATCGGCGGAGAGCAGGCTCGCCGCCGTCAGGTACGGCTCCGGATGCGGCTTGGTCCAGGTGACGTCGTCCGCCGTGACGATGACGTCGAAGTGCTCGCGGCCGATGGACTTCAGCACCGAATCGGCGATCACCCGCAGCGACGAGGTGACCAGCGCGATGGGCACGCCCTCGTCGGTGATCGCCTGGAGCAGTTCGAGGGCGCCCGGCATGGTGACGACCCCGTCCGCGAGGCGCCGCTCCATGCCGTCGATCAGCCACTCCCCGATGAGGGACGGGGCCACGTCCGTCCCGGTCATCGCGAGCATGTAGGCGACGCTGCGCTCCCACGAGCCGCCCACGAGCTGTTCCTGATGCTCGGGCCCCCATGTGCCGCCGAGGCGGGTCACCACCTCGGACTCCACCTCGAACCACACCTTCTCGGTGTCGACCAGCAGTCCGTCCATGTCGAAGAGAACCGCGTCCAAGCTTCCCCCTTGCCGCTTCGCCGTACCGCGTGATCGAGGCGCGTCGTCGCATGCCGGGGGGACCCCCGCGAGATCACGATCAACGGGTGTGCAGGTCAGCCATGCTATACGGACCCGGTCACATGATCACGCGAGGGATGGTCGTCAGACGTTGAAGTACTTCGCCTCCGGGTGGTGGACCACCAGGGCGGAGGTGGCCTGCTCGGGGTGGAGCTGGAACTCCTCCGACAGCGTCACGCCGATGCGGGAGGGGTCGAGCAGCTCCATGAGCTGAACCTGGTCCTCCAGGTTCGGGCAGGCCGGATAGCCGAAGGAGTATCGGCACCCGGTGATGTTGACCTTGAGCATGTCGGCGAGGGACTCGTCACCGCCGATCCCCAGCTCGGAGCGGACGCGCGCGTGCCAGTACTCGGCGAGCGCCTCGGTGAGCTGGACGGACAGGCCGTGGAGTTCGAGGTAGTCGCGGTAGGAGTCCTTCGCGAACAGCTCGGCGGTGGCCTCGCTGATCCGGTTGCCCATCGTGGCCACCTGGAAGGCGACCACGTCGACCTCGCCGGAGTCGCGCGACCTGAAGAAGTCGGACAGGCACAGGTGCCGGTCGCGGCGCTGGCGCGGGAACGTGAAGCGGGTCCGCTCGTTGCCGGCGTCGTCGAGGATGATCAGGCTGTCGCCCTCGCTGACGCACGGGAAGTAGCCGTACGCGACCGCGGCCTCCAGCAGCCCGTCGGTCTGCAGCCGGTCCAGCCACATGCGCAGCCGCGGGCGTCCCTCCAGCTCGACGAGCTCCTCGTAGGAGGGCCCGTCCCCGCCGCGCGCCGCCTTGAGGCCCCACTGGCCCATGAACGTGGCACGCTCGTCGAGGAAGGCGGCGTAGTCGGCGAGCGGGATGCCCTTGACCACCCGGTCACCGAAGAAGGGCGCCCGGGGGACGGGGTTGTCGGCCGCGACATCGGACCTGACCGGCAGGTCCTCGACCGCGGTGCGGGTGAGAACCGCGCCGGTCTTGACCCTGCGGGTGCGCAGCGCGGGCAACTCGGCGCCCACCTCGCCCCGCTTGACCGCCATGAACGCGTCCATCAGCCGCAGGCCCTCGAAGGCGTCCCTGGCGTACCTGACCTCGCCCTGGAACAGGTCGGCCAGGTCCTGCTCGACGTACGCCCGGGTCAGTGCGGCGCCGCCGAGGAGCACGGGGTACTTCTCGGAGATCCCCCGGGAGTTCATCTCCTCGAGGTTCTCCTTCATGATGACCGTCGATTTCACCAGAAGTCCGGACATGCCGATCACATCGGCCTTCTTGTCCTCGGCGGCCTCCAGGATCGCCGACACCGGCTGCTTGATGCCGAGGTTGACCACCTCGTAGCCGTTGTTGGACAGGATGATGTCCACGAGGTTCTTGCCGATGTCGTGCACGTCGCCCTTGACGGTGGCGAGGACGATGCGCCCCTTGCCCACCCCCTCCATGCGCTCCATGTGGGGCTCCAGGTAGGCGACCGCGTTCTTCATGACCTCGGCCGACTGGAGCACGAACGGCAACTGCATCTCGCCGGAGCCGAACAGGACGCCGACGGTCTTCATGCCGTCGAGCAGCACGTCGTTGATGATCTCCAGGGCGGGCCGCTGGGCGAGCGCCTCGTCCAGGTCGGCCTCCAGGCCCTTCCTCTCACCGTCGATGATGCGGCGCTTGAGGCGCTCCCACAGCGGGAGCCCGGCCAGCTCGGCCGCCTTGCCCGCCTTCAGCGCGGCGGCGTCCACGCCCTCGAACAGCTCCATGAACCGCTGCAGCGGGTCGTAGCCCTCGCGGCGCCGATCGTAGATCATGTCGAGCGCGACCTGGCGCTGCTCGTCGGGGATCCGCGACATCGGCAGGATCTTGGACGCGTGCACGATGGCCGAGTCGAGCCCGGCGTTGACGCACTCGTTGAGGAAGACGGAGTTCAGCACCATGCGCGCGGCCGGGTTCAGGCCGAACGACACATTGGACACGCCCAGCGTGGTCTGCACGGTCGGGTGGTGCCGCTTGAGCTCGCGGATCGCCTCGATGGTCTCGACGCCGTCGCGGCGGGTCTCCTCTTGCCCGGTGCCGATCGGGAACGTGAGGCAGTCGACGATGATGTCCTCGACCCGCATGCCCCAGTTGTGGACGAGGTCCTCGATCAGGCGGTCGGCGATCCTGACCTTGGCCTCGGTGGTGCGGGCCTGGCCCTCCTCGTCGATGGTCAGCGCCACGACGGCCGCGCCGTGCTCCCTGACCACCCGCATGATCCGGGTGAACCGCGAGTCGGGGCCGTCGCCGTCCTCGTAGTTGACCGAGTTGATGACCGCCCGGCCGCCGAGCATCTCCAGGCCGGCCTCGATGACGGCGGGCTCGGTGGAGTCGATGACGATCGGCAGCGTGGAGGCGGTGGCGAACCGGAACGCCAGCTCCCGCATGTCCTTCACGCCGTCACGGCCGACGTAGTCGACGCACAGGTCCAGCAGGTGGGCGCCGTCGCGGGCCTGCGCCCTGGCGATCTCGACGCACTCCTCGTGGTTCTCCGCGAGCATCGCCTCGCGGAACGCCTTGGAGCCGTTGGCGTTGGTCCGCTCGCCGATGGCGAGGAAGGAGGTGTCCTGGCGGAACGGCACGTGCTGGTAGAGCGAGGAGGCGCCGGCCTCGGGGCGGGGCCGCCTGGCCTCGCGCCGCCGGCCCCGGACGCGCTCCACGACCTGGCGCAGGTGCTCGGGGGTGGTGCCGCAGCAGCCGCCGACCAGGGCGAGGCCGTAGTCGCGGGTGAACGCCTCGTGCGCGTCGGCGAGCTCCTCCGCGCTGAGCGGGTAGTAGGCGCCGTCGGCGGTGAGCTGCGGCAGGCCCGCGTTGGGCATGCAGGACAGCGGCAGCCGGCAGTGCTTGGCCAGGTAGCGCAGGTGCTCGCTCATCTCGGTCGGCCCGGTGGCGCAGTTGAGGCCGATCATGTCGACGCCGAGCGGCTCGATCGCGGTCAGCGCGGCCCCGATCTCGGAGCCGAGGAGCATGGCGCCGTTGGTCTCGATCGTCACCTGGGCGATGATCGGCACGTCCCGCCCGGCCGCCTCGATGGCCCGCTTGGCGCCCACGACGGCGGCCTTGACCTGGAGCAGGTCCTGGCAGGTCTCGATGATCAGCGCGTCCGCTCCGCCGCCGATCAGGCCCGCCGCGTTGTCGCGGTAGGCGTCGCGCAGCGTGGCGTACGGCAGGTGCCCCAGCGTGGGCAGCTTGGTGCCCGGGCCCATCGAGCCGAGTACGAACCGGGGGTGCTCCGGGGTGGACCACCGGTCGGCCTGCTCGCGGGCGAGCCGCGCTCCGGCCTCGGAGAGCTCGTAGATCCGATCGGCGATGTCGTATTCACCGAGCGCGGCACGGTTGGCGTTGAAGGTGTTGGTCTCGACACAGTCGACGCCCACCGCGAGGTAGGCGTCGTGCACGGCCCGGACGATGTCGGGTCTGCTGACATTGAGGACGTCGTTGCACCCCTCGTGCCCCTGGAAGTCCTCGATCGTGGGATCGTAGGACTGCAGCATGGTGCCCATCGCCCCGTCGGCCACCAGCACACGCTCGGACAGGGCTCTGCGGAAGGACGGTCCACTCGTCATGCGCCAAGCCTATCCGGATACGGGTCGGCGCTTTCGAACGTGTTGTCCGATGAGAACGATCAGCGGCCTTCGCCCGGTTCCCCCGACCGGCCGGGGCGGACGATCATCGTTGGGCGCGTAGGTGACGCCGGAGGCCCCCTACGGAATAGTCTTTGGGGGAAGGCCATATCCCTGTGGGCCAGTGAGGAGGCGGCGCGTGATCGAGCTCGAAGGGCTCCCTGAGCTCGTCGACCCGGTGCTGATCGCCGCGTTCGAAGGGTGGAACGACGCGGGAGAGGCGTCCAGCGGTGTGCTCGCGCACCTCGAGGCGGAGTGGAAGGCCACTCCGCTGGTCGAGCTGGACGCGGAGGACTACTACGACTTCCAGGTCGCCCGGCCGGTCGTCGAGTTGGGCGACGACGGCCTGACTCGGTCGATCACCTGGCCGACGACCCGGCTGCTCCTCGCCCGGCCGCCGGGCGCGGAGCGCGACGTCGTGCTGCTGCGCGGCATCGAGCCGAACATGCGCTGGCGCACCTACTGCTCGGAGGTCGTGGGTCTCTGCCACGAGCTCGGTGTGGACCTGGCGGTGCTGCTGGGCGCGCTGCTCAACGACTCGCCGCACACCAGGCCGGTGCCGATCGTGGGGTCGGTGAGCGACCCCGGGATGGCCCGCGCGCTCAACCTCGAAATGACGAAGTACGAAGGCCCCACCGGCATCGTGGGCGTGCTCCAGCACTCCCTCGGCTCGGCCGGGCTGCGCACCGTCTCGCTGTGGGCGTCGGTGCCGCACTACGTCGCCCAGCCTCCGAACCCCAAGGCCACCCTGGCGCTGCTCCGCAGGATCGAGGACATGCTCGACATCCCGATGCCGTACGGCGACCTCGCCGAGGAGGCCAGGGCATGGGAGCACGGCGTGGACGAGCTGGCCGCCCAGGACAGCGAGGTCGCCGAGTACGTCCGGGAGCTGGAGGAGCGCAAGGACGCCACCGAGCTGCCGGAGGCGAGCGGCGACGCCATCGCGGCCGAGTTCGAGCGCTACCTGCGCCGCCGGGACCGCGGCACCGACGGCTGACCCCCGCATCGCCGCCCCGGCGGTGAAATGTCGGATCCGCCGGTGCCACCGGAGCAATACGGATTTAACAGAGATTGGAACGCGCCCGGCACGGGCATCTCGTTGTGGTGTCGTCGTCGCCGCGGGGAGCGTGCATGAGTGCCCGGCAGATCCGAATGTTCACCGATCCTTCGCTACGCACCGTAGCCGAACCGGTCACGACCTTCGATCGTTCCGTACGCGATCTCGTCCGGTCACTCACCGCGACCATGCGGGCCGGCGCGGGGCGGGCCGGGCTGGCCGCGCCGCAGATCGGCGTCCCGCTCCGGGTGATCGCCTTCGAGGTGGACGGGAGGGCGGGGCACATCGTCAACCCGCGCCTGGAGGTCTCCGGCCGGGTGATCCGGGCCGATGAGGCGTGCCTGTCCGCTCCCGACCGGTGGTGGCCGTTGGAGCGCTCCTTCGCCGCCGTCGCCCGCGGCAGGGACATGTACGGCAAGCCGATCACGGTCCGCGGCATCGGCATGCTGGCGCGCGTGCTCCAGCACGAGGCCGACCACCTCGACGGCGTCCTCTTCATCGACCACCTGCCCGCGGAGGAGCGGGAGCGCTTCCTCGCCGCCATCCCGTAGGCGTTCGACCGGGCGCTCAGCGTGCCGTCCCGCGCGCCGCGAGAAAGCCCGGCGCAGGACATAGCGCCGGACACAGGGCCGAGCACAGGGCCGAGCACAGGGCCGAGCACAGGGCCGAGCACAGGGCCGAGCACAGGGCCGAGCACAGGGCCGAGCACAGGGCCGAGCACAGGGCCGAGCACAGGGCCGAGCACAGGGCCGGACAATACGGCGGATAGCACGGCGGACTGGCTGCCGGATACCGCAGTGGACATTCGCGTCACTATCCGACCACGAGGAGTAGCCGTCTCCGACCCTGGGGACGATGGCTTCGACCTGCCCTGCCGGACGTGGAAACCCCGAGAATCCACGCTCAACTCGGGGAGGGTCAACATGTCCGTGTTCTTCTGCGGTCTCACGCCGGCTGGTGAGCCCGCGCACTCCGGCGACCTCGGGCCGGCTCCCGAGGTCGCGCGCACACGCGGTCTCACGCCGGCTGTGGAGGCCGCGGTTTCCGGCGGCCATCCGCCGGACGCCCCCGCGGGTCACACCGCGGCCATCGGCGCGGGAGACGGGTCCGCTGGCCGACTGGTGGTCCCAGACGGCGGCGCTCTCGGCCGGGTGGGCGAGGCGGCGATCAGCCGGCGGGCGTTCCTGGCGCTCGGGGGCGGGGTCGCGGGCGGCGCGCTGCTCCAGCCGCTGGCGCCGGCCCGGCCACCGGCCGGGGCCGCGTCCTCGGCCACCCGCGCGTCCGGCGCCAGGACCTCCGGCACCGCCGGGAGCCCGACCGGCGGCGCGGCCTCGGGCCCCACAGGCGGCTCGGCCACGGCCGGGACATCGGGGGCGTCGGGCGCTTCGGCGGCGACGACCACAGCCGCGACCACGGGGGCCGCGACCGCGGGGACGGCGACGGCGACCGACACGGCGCCCGAGGCCGCGACGGCGGAGGCAGAGACATTGACAGCGGGCGACACGGCGGGCGACACGGCGGGCGGGACCGCGACGGCGGAAACCTCGACGAGCACAGCACCGAGCGCGGCGCCCGTGGCGGTGTCGAGGTCCGCGGCGAGGTCCGCGACGGGGACCGCGTTACCCACCCCGCCGCACATCCATTCACGGCAGCAGTGGCATGCCCGTCCGCCACGGCGGCCCGCCCGGGTGGTCGACCACGCGCCGGACCGGATCGTCGTCCACCACACGGCGACGGCCAACGTGGCCGACACCGGCATCGGCGCCGCCTTCCGGCTGTCACAGGCGATCCAGCGGTACCACATGGGCCGCAACGGCTGGGACGACATCGGCGAGCAGTTCACGATCAGCCGCGGCGGCTACGTCATGGAGGGAAGGAACGGCACGCTGGCCGCCATCGCGCGCGGTGAGCACGTGGTCGGCGCACACACGGCCAACCACAACACCCACACGGTCGGCATCGAGACCGAGGGCACGTACATGACCGAGTTGCCCCTCCACGGCCAGATCGTGGCACTGACCCGCCTCGCGGCCTGGCTCTGCGGGATCTACGGGCTCGACCCCGACGTGGCGATCATCGGCCACCGCGACCTCAACACCACCTCGTGCCCGGGCGACAGCCTCTACGCGTACCTGCCCGAGCTGCGCCGCCGGGTGATCCGGCGGATGGCGCGGTTCCAGGACCCGGCCCAGGCGGCGGCCCTGGCGGCCAGGGCGGCTCAGGCCGCCCCGCCGGTCCCGCTGGAGCGCCGGCCGCCGCGGCGGCTCGCCCTCCCCGGCCGGCTGGACTTCCTCGGCAGCGCCGCGCCGTTCGAGCACGGCCCCGCCGTAGGAGGGCGCGACCTTACGGGCTGAGCGGACCGCATGACACTTTCCGACCGACGGAACTTTGATCACGATTCGGAACCGGGGTAAACCGGGCAAGAGGAGCAGACGTCAGCGTTGACACCCTACTGTGCGGTTGGTCATATGTGTTTGACGATCAGCCGCCGCTAGGGGTTACGCGCTTTTTCCTTCCTCCGAGCCCGAACCCCGGTGCTGGCGCAAGAGACGCAGTTCGGCGGGGGTGGGGCATTGAGCGAGATCCGTTCAAAAATCGGGGCAAAGGGCGTACCACGCGATTAGCCACCCGGGACATAGATCAGGAATGTAACGTAGCCCTCGTTTTTCGGCGGAATTTCGGCCGTCCCGCCAACCCGACCGAGCCGTCGTGAGACCTGTCCAGGTACATTCCAACGTCCTCACAGAAAGCGACGGGCAACGTGCCCCCCGCGCCGACGACGCCGTCAGCACCATGCCCCGAATGCCCCGGAGGATCTTCATAACATGAACCCCGAGAGCACCAAATCTCTCTCGCGTTTACATTTAACGACATTCACTCACAAGTCGTCCAGTGACGGCTTTATCCGCCTAACGCCCGATATGGCGATCTCACCGCGCGTCAGCGTCGTAGTGCCCGCTCTCAACGAGGCCGAGAACCTCCCGCACGTTTTCGCGACCCTCCCCCGCTGGGTGAGCGAGGTCGTCCTGGTCGACGGCAACTCGACGGACGACACCGTCGCGGTGGCCCGGCGGCTGCGGCCGGGCCTGCGGGTGGTCCAGCAGACCGGAAAGGGCAAGGGCGACGCCCTGGCCGCCGGTTTCGCGGCCTGCACGGGCGACATCATCGTGATGATCGACGCCGACGGCTCCACCGACGGCCGGGAGATCATCAGATTCGTCGGCGCGCTTGTCGCGGGCGCCGACTACGCCAAGGGGTCCCGGTTCGCCAGCGGCGGCGGAAGCGACGACATCACGCTCACCAGGCGGTTCGGCAACTTCGTCCTCAGCACGCTGGTCAACCGCCTGTACGGCACCCGCTACACCGACCTGTGCTACGGCTACAACGCCTTCTGGGCCCGGCACCTCGACGCGCTCGGCCTCGACTGCGACGGTTTCGAAGTCGAGACGCTGATGAACATCCGCGCTGCCAGGGCCGGGCTGCGGGTACACGAGATCCCCAGCCACGAGCACAACCGCATCCACGGCACGAGCAACCTGCGGGCGATCCGCGACGGCTGGCGGGTGCTGAAGACCATCGTGCGCGAGCGCCTCTCGCCGGCGCCGGCCGCGGAGCCGAACCATTCCAGCGCTCCCGCGGCCGGGCAAGGGGCGGCGTAAGAAGCGTGAGCAGAGGTCGGGACGAGATGAGGCGATTTCGTCTCGGCCTCGAGAAGGGGGATCTTCAGCAGTGACCGAGACTCCGGCACCCGCCGCGCGGCTCGGAGAACGACCCCTCCGGGCCGTTCTGCGTGAACGGTTGTCCAGGGATTTCAACGACCCTCTGTATCGCTCCGCCTACGCCCTCCTGCTCAACGCGGGGGCGGGGGCCGTGCTCGGATTCGGCTACTGGATCGTGGCCGCGCACGTCTTCGAGCAGCGGGCGGTCGGGCACGGTCTCGCGCTCATCACGTCCATGCGGCTGCTCGCCTCCCTGACCTCGTTCGGGTTCGTCGGCTCCCTCACCCGTTTCATCCCGGAGACCGGCCGGGCGACCTCCCGGTTCATCGCGGGGATCTACATCGTGGGCGCGGCCTTCACGCTGACGGCCACCGTCGGTTTCCTGCTCACCCTGGACGTCTGGGGACCGACGTACCGGATCCTGTCGGGCTGGGGCCCCGGCCTGCTGTTCACCGCGATGGTCCTGGTCTGGAGCACCTGGACGCTGCAGGACGTCGTCCTCACCGCGCTGCGCAAGTCCGAGTGGGTCCCGGTCGAGAACGTGATCCTGTCGGTTCTGAAGATCGTGCTGCTGGCGGCCGGCGCGATGACGCTGAAGATCGCCACCGCGGATTCGGTCTCCTGGACGGTCTACCTCGCGTGGATCATCCCGGGGATCTTCGCGGTGGTCCCGGTCAACTACATGATCTTCAGGCGGCTGGTGCCGCGGCACCTCGTCGAGACGGGCCAGCGGACCCCGCCGTCGCTCGGCCGGATCGGCCGCTTCCTCGTGGGCGACTACTTCGGCGCGTTCTTCCGGCTCGCGATGGTGAACGTGGTGCCGTTCATCGTCGCCACGCGGGTCGGCGCCGGCACCTACGCGTCGTACGGCATGGCGGTGACGCTGGCGCAGATGCTGGAGGCTCTGGCCTTCACGATGGCGACCTCCCTGACCGTCGAGGGGGTCTTCGACGCCTCGTCGCTCGCCGTGAACGCCAGACGGGCGCTGCGCCGTACGCTGTCCACCCTGCTGCCCGTCGTGCTCGTGCTCGTCGTCGTCGCGCCCCACGTGCTGGGCATGCTCGGCAAGGACTACCAGGAGGCGACGACGGTCCTGCGCCTGATCGCGGTCGCGACGATCCCCCGGGCGCTCATCGAGCTCTATCTCGGCGCCCTGCGCGCGCAGGCCAGATCGAGGCCTCTGCTCGTGATCCAGGCGCTGCAGTGCGTCATCACGATCGCCGGGGTCCTCGTGCTGCTGCCGGTCATGGGCATCAACGGCGTCGGCGTCTCCCTGCTGTCCTGCCAGCTCGTCGTGGCCGCCGTGATCGCGCCCGGCCTGCGCGCGCTCTTCAACTCCACCGAGGAGACCCGCCGCCAGGCGTCCGGCTCCGCCGCGAGCACGCCGTGGTGGCTGAGGCACACCCGCGCCCTCCCCGCGATCCTCACCGTCGAAGGCGTCCTCCTGCACGTGATGGCCCCGGAACACGCGCGGCCCCTCATCCGTACGGCCGGCCTCGCCCTCGTCCTCGTCGCGCTCCTCGTATCACTGGCCGAGACCAGGCCGCACCCCCTGGCCGTGCCGTTCCATCTCGGCGCGGCGCTGTTCTGCCTGCACCCGTACGCGCGGGCGATCCCGGAGGCCTCGGCGCTCGTCGAGGGGATCGTCGGGACGGGGGTGGGCACGGCGGGCTCGGGCGTCGAGCCGTCGGCGCTCCCCGCCTTCCTCCTGCGCGCGGGCTCGCTCACCGCCGGCCAGGTGCTCGGATGGGCGCCCCTGGCCTGCGCGCTGCTCGCATCGCCCGCGGTCGCCACCCTCGTCCGGGCGATGCGCGTCCAGGCCCCGGGCGCGGTGCTCTTCCTCGCGGGCGCCTGGGGACTCCAGGTGTTCTACCCGCCCCTGGGCCTGGCCTACGTGCTCTATCTCAGCTTCATCGCCCTGCTGACCGGCCGACGGTCCGATCCCGTGATCACGATCCTCCTGGTCGTCCTGCCGGTCGTCGCGGCGAGCGCGCACCCCCTCACCGCCCTCGTGATGGCGGCCACCTGCGCGGTCCTGATGCCCGGATGGCTCCGCCCCGGCGTCCTGCTCGCCGTCACGCTCCCCGGGACGGCCGCCGGGGTGTGGGGCCTGGCCCGCTTGGGAACGCCGGTCGCGTCCCCGCCCTGGGCCGCGGCGGCGGACGGCCTCGCCGGGCCTCCGGCCGCCGCCGTGACCGTGCTCCTCGCGACCCTCGCGCTGTCCGCAGTGTGGGGGGCGGTGCGCCTGGTCCCGGCCGCGCGGCGCGGCCGCGCCGACCGCACTCCACTCGTACTGGTGGCCGTCCCCACCGCCGTCGTCGCGGTCACGCTGCCGCTCGCCGGAGCCGCGGCGGCCCACCTGGCGCTGATCCCGGTCTTCGCGTTGCCGGGTGCCTGCGCGCTCGCCTCGCACGCTTTCTCCCGGGACGGTGCCTCACCTCGACGGGCCTTACCTCGACGGCCGCCATCGACGGCCCGACGTTGACGGCGCGTGTCCCGTGCCGTCGCCCCACCCCTCACCCCGACCAGGAGGAAGCATGCGAGGCCGCCGTCTCGGTCTCACCGCTCTGTGCGGCGTGGTCGTCCTCACCGCGGCGCTCGGCTGCCGGCCCGACACGACGGCCGTCACCGAGGCATCCCCCACGACCAGTGAGAAATGCCCGCCGGACGACCGGCTCGTGCCCCGTTGCGGGGCCTGGTGGGGCATCTCCACCCCACCCCTCCGTGGATCGCTCTCCCTCGCCGTGGAGAGCGTCGAGAGCGACATCGGCCGCCGGTTCGCCCTGGTCTACGACTTCCACGACATGTCGCAGTCGCCGAACGGCGTCCTCCTGCCCGACAACCAGCGCGAGCTCGGCGACGACCGCATCCTGATGCTCGCCTGGGTGTCCGAGGAGTGGAGCACCGGCACCCGGATCCCATGGACGCGGATCGCCTCCGGGGAGCTCGACGCCTCCGTGATCGACCCGCAGGCCAGGCGGATCAAGGAGTACGGCAAGCCCGTCATGATCGCCTTCGATCAGGAGATGGACCTACGCGGCCCGCAGGGCGCCGGGACGCCGGAGGAGTACATCGCCGCCTACAGGCACATCCAGGATCGCTTCGCGGAGATAGGCGCGACGAACGCGATCTGGGCGTGGATCATCACGGGCTACCACAAGACGCTGCCCAGGCAGAAGGAGTACTACCCCGGTGACGACAGGGTCGACTGGATCGGTTTCGACCAATACAACTTCTTCACCTGCCAGGGCCACGGCGAATGGCGGAGTTTCCGGCAGACCGTGCAACCCACGTACGACTGGCTTCGCGCGAACGGTCTCGGCGGAAAGCCGATAATTCTCAGCGAGTTCGGCACCGAGGACGATCCTCAGCAGCCCGGGCGCAAGGCCGAGTGGTATCTCGACGTACCCAAGGTCGTCCGCGAACTCAGCGGAATCAAAGCGGTGGTCCAGTGGAACTCGGAGAGCAAGGGCTGCGACTTCCGGATCAGTGAACCGAATGTGCTGAGCTCGTACGCCCGCGCCGGAATGGACCCGTATTTGAACCCCTGACCCCAAGCTTCTCGAAGCGTATTCGCAGAACTTCTCGATACGACAGGATCGCCTTATGCAGACCCCCCTGGGAATCGGAAATACGTCCAGCGCGTACGGTGAACGCGGCATCGTGAAACGACTGACCGCGCTGCGCGCCCAGCACAAGCCAAAAGGAGAGCGGCTGCTCGACGTGGGCTGCGGCGACGGCTCGTACACCGTCCGGCTCGCCGAGGGTTTCACGAAGGTCGACGGCGTCGACATCGAGTCGGTCCGCCTGAAGATGTTCGCCGAGCGCATCGAGGGGACCGATCTCGCCGAGCGGATCACCATCCGGGAGATGTCGGCCTCCGAGCTCGACTTCCCCGACGACACCTTCGACCTGGTGACCGCGATCGAGGTGGTGGAGCACGTCCACGAGCTCGACAGGGCGCTGAAGGAGATCCACCGCGTCCTCAAGCCGGGCGGGTTGTTCCAGCTCACCACGCCGAACCGGTGGTTCCCGCTGGAGACCCACGGCGTTCTGTTCCGGGGGCGGCGTTATCGCTCGACCCGCGCGCCCTTCCTCACGTGGGTCCGGCCGCTGCACCGGCGCATGGCCGACGCGCGCACCTTCACCGGAGCCGAGATCCGCGGCCATCTCACCAGGGCGGGGCTGCGGACGCGCAGGCTCGACTACATCGGCCCTCCTTTCGACCTGATGGCCGGCGTCGGGCGGTTCGTACGGCCGGTGACGGACTGGATGGAGGGTACCCCGCTCCGTTTCCTCGGCATGGCGCTCGTCGTCACCGCGGAGAAGCCCGTACCCGCGGTCCAGACGGCGCGGACTCCCTCGGAGAACGCGGGGCGATGAGACGCGGCAGCCCGGCGGGAACACGCGCCCCGCTCGACCCGGACGTTCCCGCCCTCCTGGTGAAGATCGGGCGCTATCCCCTGCATCAGGGCGGGGTGGGCGCGATTCGCTCACTGGGCCGGGCCGGCGTCCCGGTCTACGCCGTTACCGAGGACCGCTACACGCCCGCCGCCGCCTCCCGCCATCTGACCGCCCGGATCCCCTGGGCCACCAGTGGCACCGAGCCGCCCGCACGGCTGGTGGAGAAGCTGCTCGCCATCGGCCGCCGGCTTCCCCGGCCCGTGGTCGCGGTGGCCACCGACGACGAGGCGGCCGTGCTGCTCGCCGAGCATCGGAAGACGCTGGAGGAGCATTTCCTGCTTCCTCCCGTTCCCCCGGGTCTGCCGCGCATGCTGGCCGGCAAGGAGGGGCTGCACGACCTTTGCGTGGCACACGGCGTGCCCACACCGTCTTCCGTGCGGGTCACGAGCCGGTGCCAGACGGCACGCCTGGCCGAGGCCATGACCTTCCCTGTGGTCATCAAGGATTGCGATCCCTTCGTGCGGCTGTCGGCTCCCGCGGTGCGCGGCTCCACCGTGGTGCGGACCCCGGCCGAGCTGTGTGCCGCGTCGGAGAAGTGGCCCGAGTCCCCGAACGTCCTGGTGCAGGAGTACCTCCCCCACGAGCGCACGACCGACTGGACCTCGCAGATCTGCTGCGACGTCGACGGAGAGCCGGTGGTGGTCTTCACCGGGGTCAAGGTCCGCTCCTGGCCGCCGAGGACCGGCGTCACGACCTTCGGGTACACCGCGGCCAATCCGGAACTCGCGGAGCTGACGGCGCGGTTCTGCCGCGGCATCGGCTACTCCGGTGTCGCGTCGCTCGACTGGCGGCTGGACCAGCGCGACGGAAGGTACAAACTGCTGGACTTCAACCCGCGGGTGGGCGCCCAGTTCCGGCTCTTCCAGACCGACCGGGGCGTCGATCTCGTCCGGGCGCTCCACCTGACCCTGACCGGGCGAGCCGGGACGGTGGGCACGCCGGTCGGCGGCCGCAGGTACGTCCTCGAGCATCTCGACGCTCCAGCGCTGCTGTCCTACCGCGGGAGAGGCCGCGTCGGCAGGCCGCCCTCCCCGGCGCGGCGGGGTGACCTGGAGCTGGCGTGGTTCGCCCCGGACGACCCGGTGCCCGCCCTCGTCATGGCCGCCCGGTTCGCGGCGCCCGCCGCGAACCGCCTCCTTCACATCGCCGCCGATGCCGTCGGCCTTCGCCCGCGACTCGCCCGGGTTCGCCGTCTCACGGAAAGCGTCGCGGGAAGAGTCACGGAAAGACTCACGGATAGGCGGCGAACCGGCACATGAACAGGATCCCCATGGCGACGGAGCCGCTCGCCGCGACGGGGCGGAATCCGATCCACCGGATCCCGCCGTCCCGCGTCCCGATCCAGGTGCTCGAAATCGAACTCTTTCCATCGGACGGCTCCCGCCCGTCCGTCCGCCACCCGGTCGCGACGGGGCGGGCGGTCGCCGCCGGGCCGACGCTGGCGCTGGTCCGGGCCCGCGGCCGGCCGCTCGGGCTGATCCAGGCCGACGCCCGCGACCCCGGAGAGCTGACGGCCCTGCTGACGGCGACGGCCGAGCGGCTCTCCGATGAGGGCGCGGGCCGGGCCGAAGCCGACGCGGCGCTCCCGATCGACCCCCCGCTCGTCTCCGTGGTGATCGCCACCCGGGAGCGGCCCGGGATGCTGGAGAAATGCCTGACGGCGGTGCGCGGCCTCGACTATCCGCGTTTCGAGGTGATCGTGGTCGACAACGCGCCGGTCACCGAGGACACGGCGGCCATGGTCACGACCCGCTTCCCCGACGTCCGTTATCTGAGGGAGCCGCGCAAGGGGCTGGCGCGGGCGCACAACAGAGCGCTCCCGGAGGCGAGAGGGGAGATCATCGCCTTCACGGACGACGACGTGGTGGTCGACCGGCACTGGCTGCGCGCCGTCGCGGGCGGCTTCGCCGCGGCCGAGCGGGTCGGCTGCGTGACCGGCCTCATCGTCCCCGCCGAGCTGGCGACCCGCGCGCAGGCCATGCTGGAACGCCACGGCGGGTTCGCCAAGGGCTTCGAACGGCGTGTCCTGTCCCTGGAGGAGCCCGGAGACGACCCTCTCTTCCCCTTCGCGGCCGGCACGTTCGGCTCCGGTGCCAACATGGCCTTCGACGCCGCGCTGCTCAGGAGGATGGGCGGCTTCGACCCGGCCATGGGAGCGGGAACTCCCGCACGGGGTGGCGACGACCTGCTCGCCTTCTTCCGCATCATCACGGCGGGCCGCCGCCTCGTCTACGAACCCCGCGCCATCACCTGGCATCACCACCGCCGCTCGGAGGCGGACCTGGCCACGCAGGTGTTCGGGTACGGCGTCGGCCTCGGCGCGTTCCTCACCGCCGCCGTGACCGCCGAACCGCGGATGCTGCCCCGGCTGATCCGCCGCGTCCCCCAAGGGGTGGGCCACGCCCTCCGGCGCGCGGCCGCCCACCGGACACCCGAGGCGGATCGTGACAGGCGCGACACCGCCGCCACCTGGCCGTGGAAACTGTCCCTGATGGAGTGGTACGGCATGCTCAACGGCCCACTTTCCTACGCCCGGAGCCGCAGGACGGCGCGCAGGACGGGAGGGACGACGCTGTGACGAGGTACCGGGCCGACGACGAGACCGTGCCCTTCCCCCGGGTGACCGACGGCGTGACCATCGCGGACGGCACGGTCGACGGCGCGGTCGACGGCACGGTCGTGGCGAGCGCCCCGCCGGCACTGTCCGTCGTCATCTGCTGCTACACCACCGATCGCTGGTTCCTCCTCGAGCGCTCGATCGCGGCGCTGCGCGCGCAGCAGGTCCCGCCGGCCGAGATCATCGTCGTCGTCGACCACTGTCCCGAGCTCACGGACCTCGTCCGGCTGCACTACTCCGAGATCGTGATCGTGAACAACCAGGAGGAGAAGGGGCTCTCGGGTGCCCGCAACACCGGCGTGGCGGTGGCCCGCGGTGACATCGTGGGCTTCATCGACGACGACGCCGCGGCCGAACCGGACTGGACGGTCAACCTGCTCGCCGCGTACGCCGACCCCAAGGTTCTCGGCGTCGGCGGGCTGGTCACCGCACAGTGGGAGACCCGGCGCCCCACCTGGTTCCCGCCCGAGTTCGACTGGGTCGTCGGCTGCTCCTACCGCGGCCTGCCGCAGCGGAGGGCGCCGGTGCGCAACTTCATCGGCGCCAACATGTCGTTCCGGCGGGAGGTGCTCAACGAGAGCGGCGGGTTCCGCGACGGTCTCGGCAGGATCGACGACCGCCCGCTCGGCTGCGAGGAGACCGAGCTGTGCATCCGGATCAGCGAGCGGCACCCCGAAGGGGTGTTGCTGCACGAGCCCTCGGCCGTCGTTCGCCATCACGTGCCCGGGGACCGCACGACCATGTCGTACTTCCGCGCCCGCTGCTACGCCGAGGGCCTCTCCAAGGCGGCGGTCACGCGGCTCGCCGGCGCCGGCAAGGCGCTGTCGTCGGAGCGGTCCTACCTGCGCTCCACCATCCCGAAGGCGCTGCTACGCCCGCTGATCCCGGCTCCCACGGCCAGGCTGCGCGACCTGGCGGCGATACCGGCGGTGCTGACCGGCGTGGGCGCCACCGGACTGGGCTTCGTGTGGGGCCGGGTGCGCGCGCCGGCCGGCGCGTGGGAGGAGCCGGGGGCGGTCTCCCGCGTGTCGCGGGTGACCGGCATGGCCGGGCGGCTCACGCTGCCCACCGCCCTGGGGTTGTGGGCCGTCTCGCTGCGGGACGTGCCGCTGTCCCGCATGTCGGATCTCGGGCTCCTGGACGTGCTGCCCCCGACGTACTGGGCGGCGCTCGCCGTGCTCACCGTGGGTTTCTGCCTCATGCTGGGAAACCGCAGGATCGGCACGACCTGGCTGGTCGCCCAGGTGCTCGCGCTCATCGCCATGCTGCACGGCACGCCGGCCGTTCTCTATCCCACGCTCCGCTACAACTGGGCGTGGAAGCACGTGTCGATCATCGACTATCTCCTGCGGCACGGCCACATCGACCCGGGCGGCGGGGAGTTGCAGGCCTACCACCAGTGGCCGGGCTTCTTCGCGATCAACGCGATGCTGCAGCAGATGGCGGGGCTGGACACGACCGCCGGCTATGCCCAGTGGGCCCCCGTCTTCTCCAACGTCCTGCTGATCGTGCCGCTGGCGCTCATCTACCGCACGTACACGCGGAGCCGTGAACTCAGATGGGGCGCCATCTGGATCTTCTTCGCCTGCTCGTGGGTCGGCCAGGACTACTTCTCCCCCCAGGCGACGGCGTATGTGCTGTATCTCGTCGTGATCGGGGTGGCCCTGCGGCGGTTGAACCGCCGTCTCGCGATCCGCCGCGCGGGCCATCGGGGCCACCCGCTCGCCAGGCCGTTCGTCCGCTTACCCGCGGCGGTGCGCGGGTGGCTCGGGCCGGGCGTCGGCGACGCCGAACTGCTCGCCGAGGACCTGTCGCCCGGCCCGCTACGTCTCCGGCTCGCCTGGACCGCGGTCCTGCTGATACCGATCATGGCGATCGCGTCGACCCATCAGCTCACCCCGCTGATGCTGCTGGCCGCGCTCGGCGTGCTGTTCCTGCTCAGGCGCTATCGGATCGCCATCCTGCTCGTCACCGCGGGCACGCTGATCGCCGGCTGGAACGCCCTGGTGGCCTGGCGGCTGATCATGGACCGGATGGGCGACCTGCTCTCCAGATTCGGCGACTTCGGCGGCAACGCCGCGTCCGGCTTCATCGGCCTGGGCAACGCGATGCCCGGCCTGGTGCTCATCGCGATGGTCGACCGGGCGCTGTCCGGCGGCGTCTTCCTGCTCGCCGGCCTCGGCGCGCTGCGCCGCGGATCGCTGCGCCGGTTCGCGTGGCCGCTCGTGCTGCTCGGCCTGGCCCCCATCACGCTGTTCGCCGCCGGCAACTACGGCGGCGAGATGATCTTCAGGATCTACATGTTCGCGTTGCCGGTGACCGCGTTCTTCGCGGCGGCGCTGTTCCTGCCGGCCCGGCGCTCGGCGATCCGGTGGGTGGTCCTCCCCGTCGTGACGTTCGCCATGGTGACCGGGCTGCTTTTCGGCTACTACGGCAAGGAACGGCAGAACGTGTACGACCCGGCCGAGATCACGCTGGTCCACCACCTGAAGGACACCGCTCCCGAGGGTTCGCTGATCATCTCCCCCACGTACAACATGCCGGACGCGTTCTACATGTACGAGCGCTTCGAACACGTCTGGTTCGCCTACCAGCCGGAGGAGAACAACGCCGGCCTGCTCAAGGACCCGGTGGCCTTCCTGAGCGACAAGCTCAAGGGGTATCCGGCGGACCAGCGCATATTCCTCGTGTTCAACAACGGGCAGCGGCCGGCCACGGAGATGGCGGGGGTGCTGCCGATGGGCGCGATCGACGCGATCGAGAGGTCGCTCGACGCCTCGAAGCACGCCAGGGTCTACTACCGGAACGCGGGCGGCGTGGTCTACGAGTTCCTCAGGGGCCGCGCGTCATGAAGATCCCTCGTACGCTCACCTGGTTTTTCGCCGCCTCCGGATGGCTCGCCATGTGGGCCACCGGCCTTCCCCCCGGACCGCCGCGGTTCGTCATCGCGTTCGCCTATGTGCTGACGTGTCCCGGCGCGGCGCTGCTCTGCCTGATCGCCCCCCTGCTGCGCTGGCGGAGCCGCCGGGCGGATCCCCTCGAAACGGTCGCGCTCACGCTGGGGCTCAGCCTGGCCGTCGGCATCCTCGTCAGCGAGATCTACTTCCTGTGGTTCCGCTACTCGCTGCCGGTGACGCTGGGTACTCTCGCCGGGCTGACGACCGCGTTCGCGCTCGGCGCCCTGCTCAGAGAACGGGTCCAGGCGCGCCGGGCGGGGAGACCCGTTGGAGGCCGGGCGAAGAAGCCGGGCGAAGAAGCCGGACGGGGGCCGCGCCGAGAAACAACAGACCGGGAGGCAGCAGGGCGAGAAGCAGCAGGACGAGAAAGGAGATCCGCCTGATGAGACCCATCCCCGTGCTGGCCTATCACTCGATCAGTGACGACCCTCCGTCCTGGATCGCTCCGTTCACCGTACGGGTGCGCGATTTCCACGAGCAGCTGGCCCGCGTCCAGGCGGGCGGATACACCACGCTGACGGTCGCTCAGCTCACGGGCGGCGATCCGGTGCCCGAGCGGGCCGTCGTGATCACCTTCGACGACGGTTTCGCCGACCTGCTCGGGGTGGCCGCGCCCGCGCTGGCCGCGCGGGAGATGACCGCCACGGCCTATCTCACGACGGGTGCCCTCGGGCCGGTGAGCCGGAGCCTGCTGCCGCCCGCGCCGATGGTGAGACTCGACCAGGCGGTCGCCCTCGAAGAGCACGGACTGGAGATCGGCGCGCACACCCTGACCCATCCGCAGCTCGACAGCGTGCCTCTGGCGACCGCCCGCCGGGAGATCGCCGAGCCGAGGAAGGTCCTGGAGGACACGCTGGGACATCCCGTCACCGGCTTCGCCTACCCGCACGGCTACAACAGCCACGCGGTGCGCCGCCTGGTGCGCGAAGCCGGCTACCTCTCGGCGTGCGCCGTGAAGAACGCCCTCAGCTCTCCCGCGGACGATCGCTTCCAGATCGCCCGCCTCACCCTCATGTCCACCACCACGCCGGCCGAGTTCTCCCGATGGCTGGCCGGTGAGGGGGCGAGAGTGGCCCCGTTCCCCGAGCGACTGGTCACCAAAGGCTGGCGTGCCTACCGGCGTGGCCGCGCTCTGCTGCGCAGATTGGACAAGGCATCATGACCGAGCATCCCCCCGTCTCGATCGTCGTCTCGACGATGGGACAGCGCGAGACGTACCTGAAGGAGGCGATCGACAGCTTCCTCGCCCAGGACTACCCCGGCCACATCACGGTGATCGTCTCGTTCGACAAGTCCGAGCCGGACGAGAGCCTGGTCCAGGAGCTGCCGCGCCGGCGGGTGCGCGTGATCAGAAACACCCGCACCCCCGGCCTTCCCGGCTCACGGAACGCGGGCATCATGGCGGCCGAGACCGATCTGGTCGCCTTCTGCGACGACGACGACCTCTACCTGCCGGGGAAGATCACCGCTCAGGTCATGGCGATCCGTTCGTCACCCCGGTCCGTCGCGGTCTTCTGCGGCCAGCAGGTGTTCCGCAACGACTCCGAGTGGACGGTCGACCAGATCCACCCCGCCCCAGAGATCACCCTCTCCGACCTGCTCAGGCGGCGCCACGCGGTGGCGCAGAGCGTCACGCTCATGGTGCGTAAGAGCATGCTGCTGGAGGACGGGGTAGGTCTGTTCGCCGAGGATCTCCCCGGCGGGTACGGCGAGGACTACGAGATGCTGATCCGCCTTGCCCGGCACAGCCCCATCCTGAGCGTCCCCGAGGTGCACGTACGCGTCCGGGTGAACCCCGCGTCGTACTTCACCCGCCGCTGGGAGATGATCTCCGACGCGCTCCGGTGGATGCTGGAGCGCTATCCGGAGTTCCAGACGGTCCCGAGGGGGTACGCGCGGATCGCCGGGCAGATCGCCTTCGCCCACGCGGCGCTGCACGATCGCCGCGGCGCGCTGCGCTGGGCCTGGACGACCTTCCGGGCCAGCCCGCTCGAACCGCGGACCTACATCGTCCTTCCCATGGTGGCCCGGCTGGTCGAACCCGAGTTCGTGCAGCGGCGGCTGGCCGCGTTCGGCTACGGGTTCTGAGCGGGCGCGGGCGCGATCCTCTCCAGGAGCCGTACGGCGAGGCCCGCCCGCAGCGGATCGACCGGAAGCACGTGGGCGGCCCACCGGCGTGCGGCCTCGGGGGCCTCGCCCTGATCGACCAGCTCCGGGCCCAGGAGGTCGCCGAGCGGAGGCAGGTACAGATAGTGGGTGACCAGGCCGTGCCGCTGGAGCTCCGCCACGACGCGGTCCCGCTCCTCCACCAGGAGCGGGACACGGATGAGGGGCTGGTCCGCGTGGGCGCGGGCGCCCGGGGCGGCCTGGGGGAGCGCGGCGAGCCGGGCCACTCCGGCCACGCGCTCGGCGCGCTGGGCCGTGACCGCCGCCAGGCGGCGCCGCAGGTAGCGCCGGTGGAGCGCGCCCTGCGCCCGGTCGAAGTCGCGCTGGGCGACGCCGAGCAGCAGGCGGAAGGCGTCCAGGTCTCCCCCCGCCTCCAGCGCCGCCCGCACCTTCGCGCGGTAGGGCTCCGGATCGTACGCGGGCGTGCCGCTCCGCCCGAGCAGGCCCATCGCGGCGAGCATCACCCGCGCGAGCGCGGGCCTGCGCCGGGCGTTGACGGCGACGGCGTACAGGATGTTGGCCACATCCCTGGTGGCCCTCCCCGGTCGGAGGATCTCGTCCCTGGCCTGCCGTACGGCGTCGGGGTCGAGACCGGTGACGAAGCCGCCCGCGTGGCCCGCGGCGTGCTTGGAGAGAGTGTGGACGCCCGCGTCGCCGAAAGTGCCGACGCGACGGCCCCCGACGGTGGTCTGCAACGCGTGCGCGCAGTCCTCGATGAGGGGGATGCCGGCCTGGTCGCAGCGTTCGCGCAGCTCGGCCACCCGGTCCGGGACGCCGAGGTGGTTGGTGGTCAGGACGGCGTCGACGCCGTCCAGCGTCACGGTCTCGACGTCGATGTTGCCGTCCGCGAGGGACGCCGGGGCCATGACCGGCCGGAGTCCGGCGGCCATGGCGGCGAACGCGACGAGCCCGGTGTTGACCGGGGACATCAGCACCCGGCCGCCCGGCTTCACCAGGCACCGCAGGGCCAGGTAGAGCCCGAACCTGGCGGAGGGCACGTGGACGCCGGGCCGGCCGATCTCCTCGCCGAGGATCTCCTCCAGCGACATCTAAAACTCGAACCGCAGCTCGGTGAGGCCGTTCTCGAAGTTCGACAGCAGCTGTCTCGGCTCTCCGACCGCGCGGATGCCGGGCAGCCGGTCGAACAGCTCCCGGAAGATCACCGTCATCTCCTTGCGCACCAGGTTGGCGCCGAGGCAGAAGTGGATCCCGGGCGCGCCGAACCCGACGTGGGGGTTCGGGTCGCGGGTGATGTCGAAGGTGTCAGGGTCGGCGAAGACGGTCTCGTCCCGGTTGGCGGACAGGAAGTAGAGCACGACCTTGTCGCCGGGAAGCAGCCGCTGACCGCAGACCTCGTGCTCCCTCGTGATCGTACGGCCGGTCCGCATCCCCGGCGTGACATACCGGACGATCTCCTCGATGGCCGTCGGCATGTGGCGCGCGAAGTCCGACAGGAGGAGCTCGCGCTGCTCGGGGTGCTCGGTCAGCAGCCGCAGGCCGTGGGCCATGCCGTTGCTCGCCGTGTTGATGCCGGCGGTGACGAGCAGCGTGCAGAACGCGCCGAGTTCCATGTTGGTCAGCCGCTCGCCGTCGATGTTGGCGTTGACCAGCGAGGAGATCAGATCGTCCGCGGGTTTCCTGCGGCGCTCCTTGCCCAGCTCGACGAACATCGAGCGCAGCCCGAGCATGCCGCGGGTGTTCTTGACGCCCAGCCTGACCGAGGACAGGAACCCGGGGCGCACGCCGGTGTAGTCGGCCCAGGTGTGCACCCGGTCGATCACCAGGCTCCGGTGCTTCTCGGGGACCCCGACCATGTCGCAGATCACCCCGGCGGCCAGCGGATTGGCGACCATCGAGATGAAGTCGCCTCCCGGCCCGTGCGCGATCACCCGGTCGATGATGCGGTTGGCCGACGCGGTGACGTCCTCCTCCATCTTGTTCAGCATCCGGGGGGTGAAGGCACGCGCGATGATGCGCCGCAGCCGGCCGTGCTGGGGGTCGTCCAGGTTGACCATGGAGTTGCCGAAGATGTATTTCGCCCAGGGCGGCGGCGGCGGGATCGAGACCGAGGGATAGCTGCTGAAGACCTCGGGGTTGCGCAGCGCCTCGGTCACCTCCTTGTGCCGGACGATCGCGTAGAAGCCGCGCCCGGAGCGCAGCCCCGGCACGCGGGGCTCTCCGAAGTACATCGGTTCCTCTATCCGGCGCAATCGGGCGAAAGCCGCGAGCCGTTCCTTATGAGGACGGGCCCAGAAATTCAGGCTACCCAGGTCGATGTCGTCGATGGAACGATCCGTTGGTGCGGTAGTCATCCCATAACACCTTCGTCGGGGGAATATTCATGTCTATTATCACGAGGCGTCCGTCTCCTGGCGATGAACCGAAGTCCGAAGTCCGTGACGTGATTAGTATGTCGCGGACATCTCCCCACGAACCCTGGATCCCGCCTAAATGAAGATAGATGTCATTCGTCCCCGTGACCTGGGACCGTCGGAACGAGTGGCCTGGCGGGCCATGCGGCGGGCCCACCCGCACCTGGCGAGCCCATGGCTCGCCCCGGAGTTCACGATCGAGGTCGGAGAGGTGCACGACGGCGCCCGCGTCGCCGTCATCTCCGAGGGAAACGAGGTGATCGGCTTCCTCCCCTTCGAGAGCACCGGATTCCGTACGGCACGGCCGATCGCCGCGTGGATCACGCTCGCGCAGGGTCTGGTGCACGCGCCTGGGGCCGAGGTGGACCGGCGCGACCTGCTCAAAGGATGCGGACTCGACGTTTTCGAATTCGAATACCTGGTGGCCGACCAGCCCTGGTTCGCGTCGGGGGCGACAAAACAGGCAATGGTGCTCGATCTGACGGGCGGCTATGACGCTTACCGCGCGTTCCTCAAGGAGACGTCGCCGAAATCGTTTAAGACACTTCGCTATAAAGAGCGCAAATTAGAACGTGATCTCGGTCCGATCACCTACGAGTACGACGTACGCGATTCCCGGCAGTTCGCGCTGCTGATGAAGTGGAAGTCCGACCAGTTCCAGCGGATCGGCCGTACCGACCGGACGGCGGTGCCCTGGGTGGCGGAACTCATCGACCGGCTCCACCTCCTGCGCGGCGACGACTTTCACGCTCCTCTTTCCATGCTCTACGCGGACGGGCGCCCCGTCGCCGGGCATTTCGGGCTGATCAGTGAGAACGTCATGGCGGGCTGGTTCCCCGCGTACGACCCCGAGCTGGGCGGCTACTCCCCCGGCCTGGTGCATCACCTGCACCTGGCCGAGGCGGCGGCACGGCGGGGGCTGCGGCACATCGACACCGGAACCGCCGGGGACTACAAGCAGACGATCTGCAACGGCACGTTCCCCCTGTCAGAAGGCGTCGCCCGCCGCCCCTCCCCGGCCGCCGGGCTCCACTGGCTCCGGCACACACCGGTCCGCCGCGCGCGCCGGCTCGTCCTCGACAGCCCCCGCCTGTACGGCATCGCCGACCGCGTGCTGAAGACCCGCGCCCGCCTGCGGAACGGCCGGGGTGAGAAGGGAGGCGACCGGTGAAGATCGAGGTGGTCCGCCCGGGAGAGCTGGGCCCCGCCGAGCTGGCGCGGTGGCAGGAACTGCACCGGTCCCACGCAACCCGTCCCAACCCGTTCCTGTCCCACGAGTTCGTCAGGGCGGTCGGCGAGGTACGGGACGACGTCTTCGTGGCCGTGGTCGGTGACGGCTCCGGCATCGCGGGCTTCTTCGCCTTCGAGCGGCACCCGAGAAAGGTCGGCAAGCCGGTCGCGGCGGGCCTGACCGACCTCCAGGGCATGGTCTACGCGCCGGACCTGGAGCTGGACCCCCGGTCGCTGCTGCGCGCCTGCGACCTGGCCGTCTGGGAGTTCGACCATCTCGACCCCGGCCAGCCGATGTTCTCCGCGCACCACAAGGCGCTCCACCCATCGCCGGTCATCGATCTCAGCGACGGCTACGAGGCGTACGCCAAGGATCTCGCCGAGCGGTCGAACAAGATCTACAGATCGACCCTCAAGAAGGAGCGGCGCCTGGCCCGGGAGGAGGGGGAGATCCGCTTCGAGTTCGACTCACCGGACGGGGACGCTCTGCGCACGCTGACGCGGTGGAAATCGGCCCAGTACCGCCGGACCGGGCGGCAGGACCGGTTCGCCGAGCCGTGGGTCGTCGCCCTGATCGAGCGGCTCCACGAGACGAGCACCGGCGTGTTCGCCGGAACCCTCGGCCTCCTCTACGCCGGGGACCGCCTCGTCGCCGGGAACTTCGGTGTGAGAACCGAGGAGGTGCTGATCGGCTGGTTCCCGGCCTACGACGTCGAGTTCGCCCGCTACTCCCCCGGCCTCATCCACCGGCTCCGGCTCTGCCGCGCTTCGGCCGACGCCGGGATCACGCTGATGGACCTCGGCCGCGGCGAGAAGAGCTACAAGCACAGCCTGAAGAACGGCGAGCTCCTCGTCGCCGAGGGCCGGGTCGCCCGGCCCTCACTGGCCGCCGCCGCCCATTGGGCGGCGCACGAACCGAGGCGGCGCTTCACCGGCCTCGTCCTCGGCACACCGATCCTCTACCGGACCGCCGATCGCGCCGCCAAGTGGCTGGGGGCCCGGCGGACGGCCGCATCAGGGCCGGCGGCCGAGGACTGAGCCGCCACGGGCCCGCCGCCGGCTCGGCTACAGTTCGACGCCGAGCAGCGCGTCGGCGACGTCCCGGACGAGAGCCGGAGCCTCCGTGTCCGTTCCTTCTCCAGCGGCCCACTGATCGATCACCCGAAGGGCTTCCGGCGCGTTCAGGTCGGCGGCGATCAGCTCCCTGACCCGGTCGAGCACGGCCCGTCCGTCCGGCCCCGAAGGACGCGCGACGGCCGCCCACCACCGCGCCAGCCTGGCCTCGGCCTCCGTGAGCTGGTCCGGGGTCCACTCCCAGTCGGCCCGGTAGTGCCGGTCCAGGAGCGCGAGCCGTACGGCCATGGGGTCGGCGGACCGCCGCAGCTTGGAGACGAAGACGAGGTTGCCCTTGGACTTGGACATCTTCTCGCCGTCGAGCGCGACCATCCCGGCGTGCACGTACGCGCGGGCGAACGGCCACTCGCCGGTCGCCACGTGTCCCTCGCACGCGCCCATCTCATGGTGCGGGAAGATCAGGTCGGAGCCGCCGCCGGCAACGTCGAACCCGGTGCCGAGGTTGGCCAGCGCGATCGCCGTGCACTCGACGTGCCAGCCGGGACGGCCCGGCCCGAACGGCGAGGGCCACGACGGCTCGCCGGGACGGTGGCCGCGCCACAGCAGCCAGTCGAGCGGGTGGCGCTTGCCCTCGCGGCCGGGGTCGCCGCCGCGCTCGCCGAACAGTTCGAGCATCCGCTCCTCGGGGTAGCCCGACACGGCGCCGAACTTGGGCGCGGCCGCAACCGAGAAGTAGACGTCGTCGTCGAGGCGGTAGGTGGCGCCCCGGTCGCCGAGCCGGGCGATCAGCTCCGCGACCTGGTCGATGACCTCGGTCACGCCGACGTACTCGCGGGGCGGGATGATCCGCAGCGCCTCCATGTCGGTGCGGAAGAGCTCGATCTCACGCTCGGCGAGCTCCTGCCAGTCGACCCCTGTCGCCTCGGCACGCTCCAACAGGGGATCGTCCACGTCCGTGGCGTTCTGCGTGTAGTGAACTCCGTGGCCGGCGTCCCGCCACGCCCGGTTCACCAGATCGAAGGCGAGATAGGTGTTGGCGTGTCCCAGGTGGGTCGCGTCATAGGGCGTGATGCCGCAGACGTACAGCCTGGCCTCGCTCTGCGGCCTGGTCGGGCTGACCTCGCGTGTGGCGGTGTCGTACAGACGCAGGGGAAGGCCCGAACCGGGGAGCCTGGGGATGTTCGGAGCAGACCACGATCGCATGCCCCCGAGCCTATCCGCGCCGCGGAGAGCTCGGATCACCCGGGCGGTTATCGACATATCTCCCGGCCGACTGCCGATCACCGTCCGGCGACGCCGGTCATCCCGTCTCGACCTGATGCCAGGACGTGGGGTCTCCCGGAACGGGGCAGAAGTCGTAGCGGACGCCCTCGTCGGCCAGGGCGACCAGCGTGATCGAGAGGGACGCGAAGATCTGGCCGCCGTCGAGCACCCGCCGGAACACCAGGGCCCGGGGATCATTCAGGGGCAGCCCGTCCCCCGACGCCGGCGGCAGCCATTCGCCCCAGAACCTGCGGATGGACCCGGAGCCCATTCGCGCCGGGCGCGCGGCCGCCGCGAAGCGGGGCCGGAACAAGGCGACGCGCGGGTCGTCCTCGCCTCGCTCCCAGCCGCTGTTGACGATCATGTGCACGCCCGCGGGGAGCTTGTCCTCCGTCACCTGATCGCCGTTCCAGCTCCACAGCCGGACGCCGTCGAGGCCGCCCACGACGAGATGGAAGGGGTCATAGGCGGTGAGATCGAGCCGTGGCAGTTCTCCCGCGGCGGCGGCGCGCAGCGGCAGGTCGCCCCGCGTGCGGCGGAGGTCCTCCGGCGCCGCGCTGCCCTGTCCGTTCAGCAGGGCGGCCACCCGCCGGCCCGCCGGGTCGACGGCCAGCCACGTGCCACCCGCCCGCAGATCACGCCCGCCGATCAGACCGGGATGGTCGGGCCAGTGGCGTGCGGGCGACATCCACGGCCGCGACACGAACTCGTCCCTGACGCCCGCGAGGAGCACCGGCACCCGAGCCTCGGGCGCCACGCTCACGATCACCGTACACAATGCCCGTTCCCTCCAGGATCGGTAGAGACTCATGCAGAGTGCATGGTTTTGAACGATCTGCGCAAGTCACCGTGATGTCTCAGATCGGCGGCCACGGAACCGCCGGCCAGTCCTCTGACGGGTACGGATGGACCCCGGCGTCGAGCAGCCGCCGGACCCGCTCCCACGTGGCCTCCACCTCAGCCTGGGTGAGGAGCTCGCGCAACCGGCGCCCCAGGCGGCCCCGGTCGATCTCGCGCTCAAGGTGCACCAGGACGGAGACCGCCTCGCGGGAGAGAGGATTGCCGCGCCACTGCCACAGCACGGTGCGCAGCTTGTCCTCCACCGCGAAGCAGACCCCGTGGTCGACGCCGTAGATGTGCCCGTCGATCAGCGGCAGCAGGTGCCCGCCCTTGCGGTCGGCGTTGTTGACGACGGCGTCGAAGACCGCCATCCGGCGCAGCTCGGGGGTCCGGCCGCGGATCAGGGCCAGAAGGTCGACGTCCGGATCGGTGTCGATCCAGAGCTGGACCATGCCGGGCCCGAACGGCCCGTCGCGGTAGACCGTCGGCGGGACGATCCGCCAGCCGGTGGCCGCCGCCACCTCGTAGGCCGCGACCTCGCGGGCGGCCAGCGTGCCGTCGGGGAAGTCCCACAGCGGCCGCTCGCCGCGGACCGGTTTGTACACGCAGGCGGCCACGAGCTCGCCCAGGCGCACCGAGCAGTAGAGCGTCATGTTGCTGGCCTCGACCAGACGCCCGGCCACGTCGAGGGCCCCATCGCGCAGCAGCCGGAGCGCCGTGGCGTCGTCCAGGCCGGCGCCGCCCTCCACGCTGACGGCCGGATCGCTCTCCGCTGTCATCCGGCCCCCCTGCCAAGCACGCTGCCCGGCCCGTCGCCCGACCCGCTCCCGTGCCTACCGATCCGTTCGCTCACGCCGACATGCCCCCGGGGTGGTGACCGTTGAGACGGGCGCAGATATGCCCTTCAGGCTCGAGGGGCTGCCCGCACAGCGGGCACGGCGGGCGGCCGGCGGCGACGAGGTCGAGTGCCCGGCGGCTGAAGGCGCGGGCGGCGGCGGGGCTGATCCGCACCCGCAGGACCGCCGGCTCGATCCCGGTGGCCTCGAAGTCCTCGTCCTCCTCCTCGGCTGCCGTGGCCTCCTGCGCCTCGATGATCACTTGTGAGGTCTCGGGGTCCCACGCGAGCGCCATGGTGCCGACCCGGAACTCCTCGTCGATCGGCAGGTCCAGCGGGGCGTCGTCGGCGAGTTCGGCCGGCGCGGTGGCCGGGACGGGCGCGCGGCCGCCGGTACGGCGCAGCACCTCGTCGAGCAGTTCGTCGAGCCGGTCGGCGAGCACGGCGACCTGGAACTTCTCGAGCGCGACGGTGGTGACCCTGCCCTGACCCCGGGCCTGCAGGAAGAAGGCCCGTGCTCCCGGTTGCCCAACGGCACCGGCCACGAACCTGTCAGGCGGATCGTAGTCGAAGACCGGCATAACCCGACCTTACGTGGTCCCGGGTCCGCCGCCCACGGCGGCATCGCTCCCGGTGAGGTTTTCTCCCCCGTCGTGGTTCTCCGGAACCTCGCTCGGCGGAGCCAGATCTGCCACGTCTCCGCCGACGTCGTTGAGCCTGAGCAGGAAGGGGCGCAAAGGGGTGTAGCGGATCACGGTAAGCGACGCGGGATAGGCGGTGATCCGCTGGAACTGGTCCAGGTGGAGCCCGAGCGCGTCGGCCACGATGGCCTTGATCACGTCACCGTGGGTGCAGACGGCGTAGGTCGCCTTCTCGCCCAGCCGGTCGTTCCACTCCCGCACCGCGCGCACCGCCCGGCGCTGCACCTCCGCCAGGGCCTCCCCGCCGGGGAAGACCACCGCGCTCGGGTGGGCCTGCACGACCTGCCAGAGCGGCTGGCGGACCAGGTCCTCGTAGGGCACCCCGGTCCACTCGCCGTACCCGCACTCCTCGAACCGGTCGTCGGTCGCGACCTCAAGGACGCGCTGCTGGCGGGACGCCACGGCCTGGGCGGTCTCCTGGCACCGCTCCAGCGGGCTGGACACGATCGCGTCCAGCTCCAGCGGGGCCAGCCGCGCGGCCACCGCCTCGGCCTGGGCACGACCGCGTTCGTCGAGATGGACGCCCGGCGTCCGCCCGGCCAGCGCGGAGTCCGTCATCGCGGTGAGGCCGTGCCGCAGGAGCAGGAGGGTCGTCATGAAGAGATCACGCCCAGCGAGAGGAGCGTGAGCAGGAAGGTGCCCGCGAAGACCCGGTAGATCACGAACACGATGGTCGAATGCTTGGCGACGTAACGCAACAGCCAGGCGATCGAGGCGTACCCGACGACGAACGAGACGAGGGTCGCGATCGCGGTCGGCACCGGGGCCACCCCTCCCCCGTCGCCGATGTGGCGCAGTTCGAACAGGCCGGACAGGACCACCGCGGGGACCGACAGGAGGAACGAGTAGCGCGCCGCGGCCTCGCGCGTGTAGCCGAGGAACATGGCGCCGGTCATGGTGGACCCGGACCGGGAGGCGCCGGGGATCAGGGGCAGCATCTGCCAGGCGCCGATGATCAGGCCGTCGCGCAGGCCGAGGTCGGCGACCTCCTTCTTCTTCCTGCCGATCTGGTCGGCGGTGAGCAGCAGGAGGCCGAAGAGGATGAGCATGCTCGCGTTCAGCCACAGGTTGCGCGCCGGGCCCTCGATCGCGTCCTTGAACAGCAGGCCGGCCACACCGATCGGGACCGTCCCGAGGCCGATGTACCAGCCCATCCGCGCGTCCAGGTGACCGCGCAGGTCGGGGGTCCACAGGCTGCGCAGCCAGGTCCAGAGGATCCGTACGATGTCGCGCCAGAAATAGATCAGCACCGCGAGCATGGTGCCGAGCTGGATCACGGCGGTGAAGGCGGCGCCGGGGTCGTTCCACCCCAGCAACTTCGGCACGATCAGCAGATGCGCGGAGCTGGAGATCGGCAGGAATTCGGTGAGGCCCTGCACGATCCCGAGCACGATGGCCTGGAGAGAGTCCACGATGGGCCAGCTTAAACGGTCCGACACGCTAATCTGGCCTGACAATGGATCAGCGACTTGTCGGGCGCAGCGGTCTCTCGGTGTCCCGGGTGGGGCTCGGCACGATGACCTGGGCCCGCGACACCGGGGCTGAGGAGGCGACCGCTCAGCTCACCGCGTTCGTCGACGCAGGGGGCACGCTGATCGACACGGCCGACGTCTACGGGGGCGGCGACGCCGAGCTCCTGATCGGCCGGCTGCTGCGGGACGTGGTGCGCCGCGACGACCTCGTCATCGCGACCAAGGCCGTGCTGACGGCCGACGGCGGCCGCGACGCGTCCCGGCGGCACCTCATCCGCGCCCTGGACGCCTCCCTGTCGCGGCTGGGGCTGGACGATGTGGACCTCTGGCAGCTCCACGCCTTCGACCCCGACGTTCCCCTTGAGGAGACGCTCGCCGCCGTCGATCTCGCGGTCTCCACGGGCCGTACGGCCTACGCCGGGGTGTGCGACTACGCGGGGTGGCAGCTCGCCGCGGCGGCGGTGTGGCAGCGTTCGGGCGACTCCCGGGCCCCCATCGTCTGCGCCCAGGCGGAGTACTCCCTGCTCGCCAGGGAGCCCGAGCAGGAGCTGCTCCCGGCCGCCGGGCACGTCGGCGCGGGCTTCCTCGCGTGGTCGCCGCTGGGCCGGGGCGTGCTGACGGGCAAGTACCGCACCGGCATCCCCGCGGACTCCCGCGCCGCGACGCCGCACTTCGCCGAGTTCGTCACGCCGTACCTCGACGAGCGCTGCCGCAGGATCGTGGAGTCGGTGGCGACGGCGGCCGACGGCCTCGGCGTGTCGCCGCTCGCGGTGGCCCTCTCCTGGGTCCGCGACCGGCCGGGCGTGTCGTCCGCCGTCGTCGGCGCGCGCACGCACGCGCAGCTCCTCGGTGTCCTCCAGGCCGAGAAGCTCACCCTCCCGTGGGAGATCCGCGAAGCCCTGGACGACGTCTCCGACTCCTGAGGCGGCCTGCTCCCGGCTGAGGCCGCGCGCCATGTCCCGGCCACGGGCCCGCTCAAAAACGAGAGTTCTTCTCACGTATCACGCGTCGATACCGAATCGCAACTTTCGGCGAAAAATCCGGGCGCATGGGAAAAGAGTGGGTGCCGTAGGGAGTGTCCGGCACATGCCGCTCATCACGTTCGCGAGCCCGGGTCGCCGCCCGCCAGTACGGCGTGGCGAGGCGTCGCTCCGGTCCGCGCGCGGCGGGGCGGGAGTCGCCGGACACGACCGACGCGCGGGCAACGACGATTCCGGGTTTTGGGAAGGGGAGCATATGGAGATCGGACGTCATACGTCTGCGATCTCTGCCGGCGCGCTGGCGGTGGCCCTCAGCGTGGGAGTCCCCCTGCTGGCGGCCGAGCCGGCGCAGGCGGCCGACTGCACGGGGGGCGGGCTGCTGTCCGGCGTGACCAACGGCCTGTGCTCGGTGGTCAACGGCGTGACCGGCACGCTGGACACCGCGACCGGCGGGGCCACGTCAGGGCTCAGCGGCGTGGTCGACAACACGGTCGGCGGGCTGACCGGAACGGTGAACGGCACGGTCAACGGCCTGACCGGCACGCTCGGCAAGACGGTGAGCGGCGTGACCGGAACGGTCGGCGGGCTCACCGGCCCTCTCAACGGCACGGTCAGGGGGCTGACCGGCACCCTGGGTGACACGGTCGGCGGGCTGACCAACACCCTGGGCGACACGGTCGGCGGAGTGACCAACACTCTCGGCGGCACCGTCAAAGGTGTCGGCGACACGCTCGGCGACCCGGTCAAGGGTGTCGGCGACACGCTCGGCGGCACGGTCCAGGGCGTCGGGGACACGCTCGGCGGCACCGTCAAGGGCGTCGGGGACACAGTGAACGGCGCGGTCACGGGTGTTGGCGACACGCTCGGCGGCACCGTCAAGGGCGTCGGGGACACAGTGAACAACACAGTGGACAACACCGTGAACGGCGCCGGCGGCACGGGATCGCCCGGAGGCGCCGTCGGAGGCGCCGTCGGGGGCGCCGTCGGGGGCGCGGTGAACGGCGCGGTGAACGGCGCGGTCAACCTGACGGACGGGCTGGCGCAGACCGTCGGGGGCGCGTGTCTCCCCGTGGTCGGGAGCACGCGCTGCGATCCCTCCGAGGGCAGGGCGACTAAGCCGTCCGGCGGCGAGGAGAGCCGGCCTGGCACGGTCCAGGGCGAGGCGAGGGACGGCACCCTCCCGATCGAGCCCACCCGGCCGCCGGAGAACCGGCCGAACTTCATCGACGGCAAGCCCATCCGTCCGGCGGATCTGTCCATAAACCCGGACGACATGGGCATTCCGCTGCTCTGGCCGGGGCAGTACGTCCCGGGCCTCGCCACTCACATGAAGGGTGAGGCGATCGGGGGGCACCGCCCGTACGACGGGATGGAGACGGCGCTGACCGCGGCGCTGCTGCTGTCGGCCGTGCTCGCCACCCGTGTGGTGTCGGCGCGCCGCGCCCGCGCGAACCTGCCGGAGTCGATGCCGTTCGAAGGAATACGGCTCACCGGGTCTCCCGGTCGCCACCGCATCGCCTGACGCGACGGGCCGAAGCACACGGGCCGAAGCACACGGGCCGAGGCGCGGCTCTGGGCGTGATGTGGGCACCGGCGGCCGACGGCGCCGCCGCACGATGAGTGCGGCGGCGCGGCCGGGCGCGATGGCACGGGGCGGGGCGGGTCAGGCCCCCATGGCGTGCACGCCGCCGTCGACGTGCACGATCTCCCCGGTGGTGGCGGGGAACCAGTCGGACATCAGGGCGAGGCAGGCCCGGGCCGCCGGCTCGGTGTCGGTCAGGTCCCAGCCGAGGGGCGCCTTGTCCGGCCAGCTCTCCTCGAACTCCGAGAAGCCCGGGATGCTCTTGGCGGCCATGGTGCGCAGCGGCCCGGCGGCGACCAGGTTGACCCGGATGCCGTGCTTGCCGAGATCCCGCGCGAGGTAGCGGGAGCAGGACTCCAGGCCGGCCTTGGCCACGCCCATCCAGTCGTAGACGGGCCAGGCCTTGGTGGCGTCGAAGTCGAGGCCGACGATCGCGCCGCCGTCCTTCATCAGCGGAAGGCACGCGACGGCGAGCGACTTGAAGGAGTAAGTGGAGACGTGGACGGCGGTCGCCACGTCCTCCCAGCTGGTGTTGAGGAAGTTGCCGCCCAGGCACGTCTGCGGGGCGAAGCCGATGGAGTGGACGACGCCGTCCAGCCCGCCCAGGTGCTCACCGACGCGGTCGGCGAGCGTGTCGAGGTGCTCGGTGTTCTGCACGTCCAGCTCGATCACCGGCGGCGGCTCGGGCAGCCGCTTGGCGATGCGCTCGACCAGGCTGAGGCGGCCGAAGCCGGTCAGCACGACGCTCGCGCCCTCCTCCTGCGCGAGTTTCGCCACGCTGAAGGCGATCGAGGAGTCGGTGAGGACGCCGGTGACCAGCAGCCGCTTTCCGTCCAGCAGACCCATGTGTCAGCTCCAGTTCCCGGTGGCCCGCGGCCACTCGTTCTCGTCCGTGCCGGAATGCCTTCCGGGGTGCTTCCAGGAGGTCAGTGGCCCATTCCGAGGCCGCCGTCCACGGGGATGACGGCGCCGGTGACGTAGGAGGCGTCGTCGCTCGCCAGGAACCTGACGACCTTCGCGATCTCGTCCGCGCTCGCCTGGCGGCCGAGCGGGATGCTCTTGCGGATCGCCTCCTGCTGGGCCTCGTCGAGCACGGCGGTCATGTCGGTCTCGACGAACCCGGGCGCGACGACGTTGACCGTGATGCCGCGCGAGGCCAGCTCCCTGGCCAGCGACCGGCCGAAGCCGATCAGCCCGGCCTTGGAGGCAGCGTAGTTGGTCTGGCCGGCCGACCCCAGCATGGCGACGACCGAGGAGATCAGCACGATCCGGCCGCGCTTGAGCCGCAGCATCGGCCGCACCGCCCGCTTGGCGACGCGGTACGCGCCGGTGAGGTTGGTGTCGATGACGTCGGTGAAGGCCTCTTCCTTCATCAACGGCAGCAGCGTGTCCTTGGTGATGCCGGCGTTGGCGACCACGACCTCGACCGGGCCGTGCTCGGCCTCGGCCTTCTCGAAGGCGGCGTCCACGTCCGCCGTGTTGGTCACGTCGCAGCGGACGCCGAACAGCCCCTGCGGGGGCTCTCCCGAGCGGTAGGTGACGGCGACGGCGTCGCCGGCCGCGGCGAGCTCACGGGCGATGGCGAGACCGATACCGCGGTTGCCGCCGGTGACGAGAACAGAACGAGCCATGTACGGGACGCTATCGGCTACCGCCCGGTAATCCTCTTGTCCGCTGGGCACAAGATCACAGGGTTAGGATCGTGGACATGCGCCAGATCGATCCCGATTTTCTCGCCCTGCCGCTCAGGCGGCTGGCGGACGCGGCTCTCCAGCGCGCCCATGACCTGGGCGCCGAGTACGCGGCGTTCCGCCTCGAACGGGTGCGCTCAGAGACCCTGCGCCTGTTCGACGCACGCCTCGAGGGTTCCATGGACGCCGACGACCTCGGCTTCGCCGTACGGGTGATCAAGGATGGCACGTGGGGCTTCGCGTCCGGCATCGAGCTGACGCCCGAGGCCGCGGCCCGCGCCGCCGAGGAGGCCGTGCGGGTGGCCGCCGTCAGCGCCCCGATCAACAGGGAGCCCGTCGAGCTCGCGCCCGAGCCCGTCCACGCCGACGTGACCTGGGTGTCCGCCTACGACGTGGACCCGTTCAACGTGCCGCTGCGTGACAAGGTGGAACTGCTCGGCGGCTGGTCGTCCGGCCTGCTCGGCCGGGTGGACCACGTCTCCGCCTCGCTGATGCAGGTCAAGGAGCAGAAGTTCTACGCCGACTCGGCGGGGACGGTGACCACGCAGCAGCGGGTCCGGCTGCATCCGGTGCTGACCGCGATGCGGTCCGACGGCGACCGGTTCGACGACATGCGCACGCTGGCGCCGCCCGTCGGCCGTGGCTTCGAATACCTCACCGGCACGGGCTGGGACTTCCCCGCCGAGCTGGCCGAGATCCCCGACCTGCTGACCGAGAAGCTGAAGGCCCCGTCGGTCGAGGCAGGCCGGTACGACCTGGTGATCGACCCGTCCAACCTGTGGCTGACCATCCACGAGTCGATCGGCCACGCGACCGAGCTGGACCGTGCCCTCGGCTACGAGGCGGCGTACGCCGGAACGTCGTTCGCCACCTTCGACAAGCTGGGCACTCTGGAGTACGGCTCGCCGAGCATGAACATCGTGGGCGACCGTACGGCCGAGCACGGCCTGGCGACGGTCGGCTGGGACGACGAGGGCGTCGAGGGCCAGTCGTTCGACATCGTCCGCGACGGCACCCTGGTGGGCTACCAGCTCGATCGGCGGATGGCCCTGCTGAAGGGCTTCGGGCGCTCCAACGGCTGCGCGTTCGCCGACTCCCCCGGCCACGTGCCGATGCAGCGGATGGCCAACGTGTCCCTCCAGCCGGCCGAGGGCGGCCCGTCCACCGAGGAGCTCATCTCCCGGGTGGAGCGCGGCGTCTACATCATGGGCGACAAGAGCTGGTCGATCGACATGCAGCGCTACAACTTCCAGTTCACGGGGCAGCGCTTCTACCGGATCGAGAACGGCCGCCTGGCCGGGCAGCTCCGCGACGTCGCCTACCAGGCGACCACGACCGACTTCTGGCGGTCCATGGAGGCCGTCGGCGGCCCGCAGACGTACGTCCTCGGCGGCGCGTTCAACTGCGGCAAGGGCCAGCCGGGACAGGTGGCGCCGGTCAGCCACGGGACGCCCTCGGCGTTGTTCCGCGGCGTCCGGATCCTCAACACGGTGCAGGAGGGCGGCAAGTGAGCGAGCGCATGAGCACTCCCCAGGAGACGGTCGAGCGGGCGCTCTCGCTCAGCCGGGCCGACGACTGCGTCGTGATCGTGGACGAGGGATCCTCGGCGAACCTGCGTTTCGCGGGCAACACGCTCACCACCAACGGGGTCGCGCGGTCCTCGCAGCTGACCGTGATCTCGATCGTGGGGCAGAGCTCGGGCGTGGTGTCCCGCGCCGCGGTACGGCCGGACCAGCTCGCCGACGTGGTGGCCGCGGCCGACCAGGCCGCCAGGGACGCCCAGCCGTCCGAGGACGCCCGGCCGCTCGCCGCCGGCGCCTCGACCGGTGACTGGGACCGCGGCGTCGAGCCCACCACCATCGACGTCTTCCGGGACTTCGCGCCCGCCCTGGGCGAGTCGTTCGCGGCGGCCGAGGCCTCCGGCCGGAGGCTGTACGGCTTCGCCGAGCACATCCTGACCTCCTCCTTCGTCGGGACGTCGTCCGGGCTCCGTGCCCGCCACGACCAGCCGACCGGGCGGCTGGAGCTCAACGCGAAGTCGCGGGACATGTCCCGGTCCGCGTGGACGGGCGTGGCGACCCGCGACTTCGCGGACGTGGACGTGGCCGCGCTCGACGCCACGCTCGCGCGGCGGCTTGACTGGGCCAAGCGCCGCGTCGACCTCCCGGCCGGGCGCTACGAGACGATCCTGCCGCCGACCGCGGTCTCCGACCTGATGATCTACCTCTACTGGTCGGCGGGGGCGAGGGACGCGGCCGACGGCCGTACGGTCTTCTCCAAGCCGGGCGGCGGCACGCGCATCGGGGAGCGCCTCTCGGACGTGCCTGTGCGGCTGTACAGCGACCCGGCGCACCCGGGCATCGAGTGCGCGCCGTTCGTCGTGGCGCACGCCTCCAGCCGGGAGCAGTCGGTCTTCGACAACGGCCTGGCCCTCGACGCGACCGACTGGATCTCCGGCGGGACGCTGGCCAACCTGGTGCAGACCCGGCACTCCGCCGAGCTGACCGGCCTCGCGGTCACCCCGCAGATCGACAATCTGATCATGACCAGCCCGGACGGCGGCCGCTCCCTGGAGGAGATGATCGCCGGCACCGAGCGCGGGCTGCTGCTCACCTGCCTGTGGTACATCCGCGAGGTGGATCCGCAGTCGCTGCTGCTCACCGGCCTCACCAGGGACGGCGTCTATCTCGTCGAGAACGGCGAGGTCGTCGGGGAGGTCAACAACTTCCGGTTCAACGAGTCACCGGTCGATCTGCTGGGCCGGCTCACCGAGGTCGGGCGGAGCGAGCAGACGCTGCCGCGCGAGTGGAACGACTACTTCACCCGCACCGTCATGCCCGCGATCCGGGTGCCCGACTTCAACATGTCCACGGTCAGCCAGGCGAACTGACCTCCGGGCCGCCGGTCTTGCTTGACCTCGCGGCCCGGCTCTTCGCTCCGCGCCCGCCCGGGCCGGTGCGGCCGTCTCCACGACGACCGCACCGGCCCGGGCGGGCTCATGCGTTCTCGGGTGCTTTCGCGGCTCAGGCGGGCCCAGGTACCGAGACGGGGTGGTGTCAGGCGTCCTCCAGGCGGAAGCCGACCTTGAGCCCGACCTGGATGTAGGCGACCTGCCCGTCCTCGACACGGCCGCGGACCTCGATCACCTCGAACCAGTCCAGGTGCCGCAGGGTCTCCGCGGCCCGGTGGATGCCGTTGCGGATGGCCTGGTCGACGCTCTCCCCCGAAGTGCCGACTATTTCGGTCACCCGATAGGTTCGATCCGACATGACGTCCTCCCTCTCGCTCGGACTCATGCTCGTATCGCTACGGCGCTTTCGCGCCCCCACCATGCGGGGTCTACCGTGGAGTTTGTGAAGCTTTGGGGCCGGAACCGGACGGTCCACAGTGTGACGGATGCCAGGCCCTCACTGTCGGAGGACATCCGGCGACGCGAGATCAGCTACGTGATCAAGATGTCGATCCGTCTCGTGTGCCTCGTCCTCGCCGTCGCCGTGCCCGCGCCGTGGCCGGTGCGGGCGCTGCTCGTCGCCGGCGCCGTCGTTTTGCCGTACCTTGCCGTGATCGGGGCCAATGAGCGAGGTAAAGGTCAACCCTCACCCATGGAATCCGCGGAATCTAACCAAAACGAGATACCACTGCATCGACGCGAGATCGGGTCGTGACAAAGTCTTGACGCAACCCATGGGTTGTAGGTGTACAGTTTAGCCAAGCGCTCTGGTCCCCCGTCGGAGCGCTGGTGCCGGCGTTCCGGGCCCCCGTCGGAACGCCGATGAAGCGGCGCCGGGTGGTTTGCCCCCGTAACCACCCGGCGCTGCCCTTCTTTTTTGCCGAATTTCGCTTTAATTCGAACAAATTCCCGTTCGCGGCTCGAAGACTCGCGTTTTCACGGCATATCGCGATATATCTGACTATCATTCCATCCACCGGACGACGCCCGGCGACGGCGGGCGACGCGCCTCATCGCCCACCAGTCGCCTGCGGCGAGCGCGAGCCCGGAGGCGCGTCGTCGGACGCTAAGCGTCCTTCATGGTTTCGGTCGTGGCCTGTTCCCAATTGCGGGCCATCGCCGACAGGCGCTCCACCGCGTCCTGGGGGGCCGTACCCGTTCCCTGGGCGAGCCCGACCAGGTAGGCGGTGAGCGGTGCGGCCGGACGGGTCACGCCGTGCGCCACGTCGCGGGTCAGGTCGAGCACCGCCTTGCGGTCCACCCGCTCGGGATCGACGCCCAGCTCTCGGCAGACCAGGGCGGTCCACTCCTCCAGCACGTTCATGCGGTCTCCTCGCTCGCCACTCGATTCCGGCGTGCCCGGTCGAGATCGTCCATGGTGTCGCAGTCGAACCAGGGGGCGCGTCCGTCCGCGCCGGGGGCGAGGCGGAGCGTTACGGGGCCCAGGGGGCCGAGCAGCCCGCGCAGCGAGTGGCCGGTGTAGCGGGCGAGCGCCTCCCGGAGCGGCTCCGCTCGCCACACGCCGGCCAGCCACTGCTCTCTGCTCTCGTCGTCGAGGAGCATGGCGCCGTTGGCTCCGGCCGCGCGGGCGGCGTCGAAGAGCGCCGTCACATGCTCCGCGTCCAGGAACGGCAGGTCGGCGGCGAGCAGCGCCACCTCGTCGGCGGTGACGAGGGCGAGGCCGGCTCGCAGCGCCGGGACCGGCCCGGATCCGGGCGGGTTCTCCCGGGTGTGTACGGCCCGTTCCAGCGGCCCCGGCCCGGGTCGTGGGGGGCCGACGACGACGAGGGTCCGCGCGCCGGGCACGGCGGCCGCGACCCGCTCGATCAGGGATCGCCCGCCGACCAGCGCACCCGGCTTGTCCAGACCGCCCAGGCGCTCCGCGCGCCCTCCGGCCAGGATCACCGCGTCGTACGGCACGGCACTAGCCTCCGATGGCCGACATGGGGCGGGACGGCTGGAGGAAGGACGGGTCGTCGATGCCGTGGCCGGGCTTCTTCCCGCGCACCGCCGCGACCCACCGGGCCGCGAGGTCCTCGTCGGACGCGCCGGACCGCAGGGCCGTACGGAGGTCGGACTCCTCGGTCGCGAAGAGGCAGTTGCGGATCTGGCCGTCGGCGGTGAGCCGGACGCGGTCGCACGATCCGCAGAACGGCCGGGTGACCGAGCCGATCACGCCCACCCGCGCCGGCCCGCCGTTCACGAGGAACAACTCGGCGGGCGCGCTCCCCCGATGGCGCGGGTCGTCCTCAGTGAGGTCGAAGGAGCCCTTGAGCAGGCCGAGGATCTCGTCTGCGGTGATCATGTTCTCGCGGCGCCAGCCGTGCTGGGCGTCGAGGGGCATCTGCTCGATGAAGCGCAGCTCGTAGCCGTGGTCCAGGCTGAACCGCAGCAGCGGGACGGCCTCGTGCTCGTTGATCCCGCGCATCAGCACAGCGTTGATCTTGACGGGGGTGAGCCCGGCCCGCTCGGCCGCGGCCAGCCCGTCGAGGACGTCCCGCAGCCGGTCGCGGTGCGCGAGGCGTACGAACACGTCGGGGTCCAATGTGTCGAGCGAGACGTTGACGCGGTCGAGGCCGGCCTCCGCGAGCGGGGCGGCGAGCCGGGCCAGGCCGATGCCGTTGGTGGTCAGCGACACCTGGGGACGCGGGGCGAGCCGCGCGGCCGCGGCGACGATCTCCACCAGCTCCCTCCGGAGCAGGGGCTCGCCCCCGGTGTAACGCACCTCCGTGATGCCCAGCCGTTCCACGCCGATCGCGACCAGGCGGACGATCTCCTCGGCGGTGAGCAGGTCGGGCTTGGGAAGCCAGTCGAGTCCTTCCGGCGGCATGCAGTACGCGCAGCGCAGGTTGCATCGGTCGGTCAGCGAGACGCGCAGGTCAGTCGCGACCCGGCCGAATGAGTCAACCAGCAAGGGGGACCTCCCGGACGTCAGAAGACTCAAGCCTACGACCTGTCGTCTCTCAAGCGGCAACGGCCGCCGGGCCGCGACGATTCTGAGTGGACCGGCGGCGGGGCGGTGATCAGGCGAGCGCGGGAGAGGGAACGGAGCGGCGCGGGTCGAGGAGGCCGGGATCGGTCGCCATGAACACGTCCATGGAGTCGCTGCGCCATCCGGCGGAGAGCAGGGCCCGCGTGGCGGCGTGCGGCGCGGGCAGGCAGACCCGGGCCCGGCCGCCGGGCGGGTCCAGTGAGGCCAGCACGGCGACGACCGCGTCCCTGGCCGCGTTGTCCCTGGCCGCGTGGGGGCCGGCGCCGGGTTCCACGGCCATGTGCACGATGCCGTACTCCGGCCCGGTCCCGGCCACGGCCGCCGCGGCGACCACGGCGCCGTCGCGGGCCGCGAGGACCGACCGCCCGCCGGGCCGGGCGGCCCAGGCCGCGTGATCGGCGGCCCGGTCGACGCCGGTCCAGCGCCGCTCCGACTCGGCGACCTCGTCGGGGCGGGCCTCCGAGACCGTCCAGCCGGACGGAAGATGGAGCGCTCGCACGTCCCCGCCCAGGTAGAGGAGCGGCCACCAGGCGTCCAGGCCCGACCGCGTGTACAGCGGCAGCGCGTGCGCGTGCAGGCTGCTGAAGGTCATGCGGCGGGGGGTGTCCTGCCACAGGGTCGCGAGCATGGCGTTGCCGGCGCCCCGGCCGTGGGCTCCCGGATCGACGAACAGGTCGCAGAGCATCGTCACCGCGTCCGGCCCGTCGCCGATCCGGCGGGTCGCGCCGAATCCCGTCACCTTTCCGTGCCGCTCGGCGACCACCACCCGGCCGTGGGCGAGCAGGTGACCGATGTACGCCGGGTCCGCTCCCGACCACTCCTCGTCCTGCCCGGTAGCGATGGCCACCTCCGCGATGGCGTCCAGATCGTTTGCGGTCGCATCCCTTATGTCCAGGTTCGTCACGGCCATACTGTGCCACAGTCCACGCCGGGCGTGGCCTCTTCAAACGCGCGCCCACGGCTCTCGCGGGTCCCGCAGCGTTCACCCCCCGAGCGGTTCACGCATGCGGGGCAGCGAATCGGGCATCTATCGATCACTCGGACATTTCGCCGATCGGGAGGTCCCATGACGCGAATCGCCGCCGTTCGGTGCGTCCTCCCCCCGAACCGATACGCCCAGAAGGAGATCACGAACCGGCTGGCGGAGCTGTGGCTGAGCCCGGAGACCGGCCGTGACCTCCTCGACCGGTTGCACACGAGCACCCGCGTCGAGTACCGCCACCTGGCGCTGCCGATCGAGGAGTACGGCAAGCTCGACGGCTTCGGAACGGCGAACGAGATCTACATCGACGCGGCGGTCGACCTCGGGACGGAGGCGGTCCGCGCCGCGCTGGAGGCGGCCGGGCTGGCCGCGTCCGACGTGGACCTGATCATCGTCGCCTCGACAACCGGCGTGGCCGCGCCCTCGCTGGACGCCAGGATGGCCGGCCGGCTCGGCCTGCGCCCCGACGTCAAGCGGCTCCCGATCTTCGGCCTCGGATGCGTCGCCGGGGCCGCGGGGATCGCCCGCCTGCATGACTACCTGCGCGGCGCCCCCGGCGAGGTGGCCGTGCTGCTCGCGGTCGAGCTCTGCTCCCTCACCCTGCAACGCGGCGACTCCTCGATCGCGAACCTGGTGGCGAGCGGCCTGTTCGGGGACGGCGCCGCCGCCGTGGTGGCCTGCGGCGACGAGCGGCCGGGGTCCGGCCCGGCCGTGGCCGCTACCCGCAGCCGCCTGTACCGCGACTCCGAGCGGGTGATGGGCTGGGACGTCCGCGACAGCGGCTTCCAGGTGGTGCTCGACGTGGGCATCCCCGAGCTGGTGCGCACCCACCTGGCCGACGACGTGCAGGGGTTCCTCTCCGATCAGGGGCTGACGACGGAGGACGTGACCGCCTGGGTCTGCCATCCGGGCGGCCCGAAGGTGCTGGAGGCGGTCGCCGCGGCCCTCGACCTGCCGGACGGCGCGCTGGACGCGACCTGGCGCTCCCTCGCCGGTGCGGGGAACCTGTCCTCGGCGTCCGCGCTGTTCGTGCTGCGGGACACGCTGGCGTCGCCGCACCCGCCTCCGGCCGGCACTCCGGGCGTCCTCCTCGCGATGGGCCCCGGTTTCTGCTCCGAGCTCGTCCTGCTGCGCTGGTAGCGGCGTCATGTCCTGGCATGTGACCTGGCATGTGTCCTGGTACGCCCTGCTCATCCTCGCGGTGGCGGCGGAACGCGTCGCCGAGCTCATCGTGGCCCGGCGCAACACCCGGTGGAGCCTGGCCCGCGGCGGCGTGGTCAGCGGTCGGGCGCACTACCCGTTGCTGGTGGCGCTGCACGCCGGGCTGCTCGTCTCCTGCCTCGCCGAGGTGCGCCTGACCGGGCGGCCGTTCGTCCCGGCGCTCGGCTGGCCCATGCTCGCCCTGGTCCTCGCCGCCCAGGGACTGCGCTGGTGGTGCGTCGTCTCGCTCGGTCCCCGGTGGAACACGCGGGTGATCGTGGTTCCGGGGATGCCGCCGGTGCGCCACGGGCCGTACCGTCTCTCGTGGCTGCGTCACCCCAACTACGTGGCCGTGGCGGCGGAGGGCGTGGCGCTGCCCCTGGTGCACACGGCGTGGCTGACCGCGGCCGGATTCACCGTGGTCAACGCGGCGCTGATGGCCGTCCGGATCAGGTGCGAGGAGGCCGCCCTCGCCGGAGCCGCGAGCCAGGACGCCACGCCACGGCCTCCATGCCCGCCCCCGAGCCCACCGCACCCGAGCCCGGCGCCCCCTGCCGACCCCGCATGAGCCCCGCCTCAGCCCTGCCTCCGCCCCACGGGCGCCGGAGAGACGGAACGCCCGGCTCCGCGAGGGAACCGGGCGAACCGTTCGGCGATATGCGGGGACGCGTCCCTGGGATCCGGTGCCCGCCGTGGTCGTCAGGGCTGGACCCCCGAGTCACGTCCTAGCGGTGGCCCCAGCCGCCGACGACCTTGACGTAGCGGGACGCCTCCGAGCCCTTCAGACGGCGGTCGCCGTCGAAGCGCACGCCCCAGGTGCCGGACTTCGAGGCCCGGACCCGGCTGAAGAAGCGGCCGTCGCCGTTGGTCTCGACGGTCTGGACGTACTTCCACGTCCGCGCACCCCTGGGCAGGAAGTAGACGTCGATGTCCTGGCCGCCGAGCCAGTGCCAGTTGTGCCAGTAGCTACGGCTCTCGTAGCAGTCGTCGCCCCGGCCCCAGCGGCGGTCGTAACCGTCCCAGTCGTAGTACCAGTCGCTGTAGCACTGCGCGACCTCGAGCCTGCCCCGGAGGTCGAGCTTGCGGCCCGTCCTCACCGGCTGGGGCGTGGCGTTGAAGCCGCTGATGCGGGTCGCCTTGGGGCCTCTCGGCGCCGACGGCCGGCTCCAGTCGTCGTGCTTCACGTAGAAGGTCCGGTCGGCGACCCTGACCTGGCCGTCAAGGCCGAGAGCCTCGACGTGCACCGTCCAGGCGCCCGTCTTGTTGCTCCAGTCGAAGTCCCAGGACGTGGACTTCGTGTCCCACTTGGGTTCCTGCCGGTCGGACGGGTTGTCGTCCTTCCTGGCCACCCAGTGTCCGCTGTGGCCGCCACCGTGACCGTAGCCGCCACCCTGCGGCTCCAGAACGTCGATCGTGACGTCCTTGACGTCCTTCGTCCGGACCGTGGCGGTCACGCGGACCGAGCCGTGCCGGCGGACGACGACCGTGCCAGGGGTGACGTCGACCGACAGGATCCGGGAATCCACCCGGTACGAAGGGGTGCTGGGCGTCGGCGTGTCGGATGTCCCCGGAGCGCTGGAGCCGTCCGGAACGTCCGCGAAGGCCGGCGTGGCCGCCGCGAGCGCCGTGGCGCTCATGGCGGCCACCATCATTGCGGCGGTGATGCGATTCACCATGAGGGTTGTGTCCTCTCCCCGTTGCGAACGCGCCCACGGCAGTGGGGCGCGCCTACGTCAAAGACGCGCAATGAAAGGGAAAAGTTGCCCCAAACTCACAGTCAAAACATCACAAATTCGCAACCGGCCTTCAGGAAGTTGTGATATCAGCCCGTTATGACACTGGTGTCCGATGCGTAGTGTCCCGTTCCTGTGAATTCGACCTGCCAGGTGCCCGCGGTCTTCGCCGGCGTCTGGCCCTCGAACCAGCCGTCCTTGTTCGTGACGGCGGTCCCCATGTCCTTCCAGTCGGTCGAACCCTGCTGGCGGAAACGAAGCGTGACCTCCCGGTCGGCGAAGGGCCGGTAGTCGACCCGGCCGCTCGGATCGACCTTGAGGAGGGTGCCGGTGACCCGCGCGCCGTTCGCGTCGCGGTTCACGCTGACCCCTTCCAGCCGTGTCTCCCGCCGGAGGTAGAAGGTCGTGTAACTGCTGACCGTGGCGCCGTTCGCGCCCTTGGCGGTCGCGACCACGGTCCACTGGCCGCTCGGATACCAGCGGGACAGCGCGGTCTCCGGCTGGAACCGCCACTTCTCCCAGCCGGTGAACCGCTCCGTTCCTTGCCGGCCCTGGGTGGACTGCGTCCCCGAGACGGAGACCCCGCCGCTGCTCCCGTTGATCCAGGGGGGACGCAGCGCCGAGGAGGTGGCGGACTTGGCCGGGGCGACGGCCTGAAGGGCGCCTCCCGCCTGCTCGGTGGCGGCGCCCGGCGGCGGGCCGGGATCGACCTTGACGGAGACCCCGCGGTCGCCCCTGGCTCCGCGGGCGACCACGTCGATCACCAGCTTCACTGACCCGGAGGGGCCGACGACCGGGTCGCCCGGTTGCACGGTGACGGATCGGATGGCCAGCTCGTCATCGGCCGCCGCCGGTGTCTGCGCCGCGGCCCCGAATGCGGCCAGTGGAACGGCGACCGCGACGGCCGCCCTGGCGATTAGACGTCTGCTCATGGCCGAAGACCGTAGGCAGCCCCGGGTAATGCCCCCAGGGTGGAAAACCACCCCGGATGGCAAAACGTCGGCCTGCCCGAGGTCATTCGTACATCGCGTCGATCAGTTCGGCGTATTTGGCGTGGATGACCCGCCGCTTCAGCTTGAGGCTGGGGGTGAGCTCCTCGGTCTCCGGCGTCCACTCGACCGGCAGCAGCCGCCACCGCTTCACCTGCTGCACCCGGGCGAGCTTGGCGTTGGCCGTCTCGACCGCGGCCTCGACCGCTTTCAGCACGTCCGCATGCTCGGCCAGCTCGGCGAAGTCGGTGAAGGCGATGCCCTGCGCCCGGGCCCACCCCGGGGCGACCTCGCCGTCGAGGGTCAGGATCGCCACGGCGTACGGCCGGCGGTCGCCGTAGGCGAGGGCCTGCCCGACCAGCGGATGCTCCTTGAGCGCGCTCTCGATGTTCGCCGGTGAGATGTTCTCGCCGCCCGCGGTGATGATGAGCTCCTTCTTCCGATCGACGATCCGGACGAATCCATCGTCGTCGATGGACCCGACATCGCCCGTGTGGAGCCAGCCGTCCTCGTCGAGGAGCTCGGCACCGGCGTCGGGGCGGTTGAGGTAGCCGCGCGTGTTGAGTGGGCTGCGGGTGAGGATCTCGCCGTCGGCGGCGATCCGGACCTCCACGCCCGGCTCGGCCCGGCCGACCGTGCCCAGCTTGTACGCGGCCGGGCTGTTGGCCGTGAAGGCGCCGGTCGTCTCGGTCATGCCGTACACGTCCACGACCTTCATGCCGAGGCCGGCGAAGAAGCGCTGCACCTCGATCGGCATGGGGGCGGCGGCGGTGGCGAGCCAGTCCGCGCGGTCGAAGCCGATCATCGACCGGATGACGGAGAGCAGGGCGGCGTCCGCCCGGTCGTAGGCGGCCTGGACCTCGGACGTGACGGTCCCGCCGTACTGGCAGGCCTCGATGTAGGCGAGCCCGGCGGCCATGGCCGCGCGGACGCGCTCCTGCTGCTCCTCCGGCTGGGTGGCGAGCAGCGCCTGGAGGCGGGCCATCATCTTCTCCCAGACCCGGGGCACGCCGAAGAACATCACCGGCTTGACCTGGGCGAGCGCCCCGGCCAGGTTCGCCAGGTCGGTGCAGAAGTGGACGTGGGAGACCTTGAAGAGCGGCAGGTAGAGGCTGAGCACGCGCTCGGCGATGTGAGCGTAGGTCAGGTAGGAGATCTGGGTGCCCAGGGTCGGCAGCGCCGTCATCTTGTCGGTGGCCGCGGCCTCGTAGACCACGTTGGCGTGGGTGAGGGGCACGCCCTTCGGGTTGCCGGTGGTGCCGGAGGTGTAGAGGACGGTCGCCACATCGCCGGGGGTGACGGCCCGCCAGCGCGCCTCGGCCGCGTCCGGGTCGGCGGCGAGCCGCTCGGCGCCCAGGACCAGGAAGTCCGCCCAGCTCAGGAAGCGGTCGCCGGACGGCGCCCCGTGGAGCACGATGACCTTCTCCACGAGGGGCAGCTCGGCGAGGATCGGCTCCCACCGGGCCAGCTCGGAGGGACCGCCGAGCACGACCACCCTGGCCGCGACGTCGCGCGCGATGAACGCCACCTGGTCGGGCGTGAAGGTGCTGTAGACCGAGCAGGGGACGGCGCCGGCGTGGACCGCTCCCAGGTCGGCGAGGACGTGCTCGCTGCGGTTGACCATCATCAGGGCGACCGCGTCGCCGGGGCCGACGCCCAGCGCGGCGTACCCGGCCGCGATCTCCAGGACCCGCCGCCGGGCCTCCGCGTAGGTCAGGGTGCTCCAACCGTCGTCGGCGGGATCGGAATAGGCGGGGGCGCCGGGATGACCGGCGGCCGTCCGCCTCAACTGCTCACAGATCGTCAGGCCCGCGATCTCGTGTTCGATCGCGGCGCGCTCCTCAAGGACCCGGGGCATCGCGCCTCCAGTTGCGTGGAGTCTTGGACGAGTGGCCTGCATCGCACCACATCGGATCAGCCCGGACAAGACCCACATCCCGCCCCACATCCCGCTCCACATCGCGCCCCACATCCCGCTCCACATCGCGCCCCACATCGCGCCCCACGTCACGACGGGGACCGCGACGCTTGCCCTCCCGTCACGCGGGCAGTCATCCGTATACGCACGGCGATGAGTCGGCTCCTGCCGTAACGGGGGGCGGGGCGAGACATGGAAACGGAGTTGCAGGAACGCGAGCGGACGTTCTTCGGGCATCCGCGCGGCCTGGCCACGCTGTTCGGCACCGAGATGTGGGAGCGGTTCAGCTACTACGGCATGCGGGCGATCCTCGTGCTGTTCCTCACCGCTCCCCCGGTGCGCGGCGGGATGGGACTGCCCAGCGTGACCGCGGTCGGCGTCTACAGCGTCTACATCGCCTCGGTCTATCTGCTCGCCCTGGCGGGCGGGTGGATCGCCGACCGGGTCCTCGGCCCGCGCCGGGCCGTGCTGTACGGCGGGATCGTCATCATGGCGGGGCACATCAGCATGGCCGTCCCGGCGGGTGGCGGGTTCGTGTGGCTGGGCCTCACCCTGATCGCGCTGGGCAGCGGCCTGATGAAGCCGAACATCTCGGCCATCGTCGGCGACCTCTACCGGTACGAGGACGACGCCCGCCGCGACTCCGGCTACTCGGTGTTCTACATGGGCGTCAACGTGGGGGCGTTCGCCGGGATCCAGTTCGTCCCCTGGCTGCAGCGAGGCGACCGCTGGCATCTCGCGTTCGGCGCGGCGGCGGTGGGCATGGCCTTCGGGCTCCTGCAGTACGTGCTGGGCAAGCGGCATCTGAAGGGGGCGGGCGAGTACCCCGAGCACCGGCTGACCCCGGAGGAGCGCGTCCGGTTCACGCGCGTCGCCGTGCCCGCGGGCCTCGCGGCGGGTGCGGCGCTGGCTCTGTGGGCGGCCAGCGGGACGCTCACCCTCGACCGGTTCACCATCGTGCTGACGGTCCTGTCCGCGGCGGTCCCCGCGGCGTACTTCGCCTTCCTGTTCACCGGCTCCCACGAGATCACCCCGAAGGAGAAGACCCGGCTGACCGCGTACGTGTGGCTGTTCGTCGCGGCCGCGGTCTTCTGGATGATCTACGACCAGGCGGGTGGGGCACTCACGCTGTTCGCCCAGGAGCGGACCGACCTGAACATCCTCGGCTTCGACGTGCCGCCCGGCTGGGTGTCCAACGTCAACTCCGTCGTGATCATCATCCTGGCGCCGGTATTCGCGGAGATCTGGATCAAGGCGGGCGACCGGATCGGCACGCCGCTCAAGTTCGCGGTCGCCCTCGTCCTGATCGGCCTGAGCTTCGTGGTGATGGCCGCCGCCGCGCTCGCCGCGTCCGGCGGCGACAAGGTGTCGATCATGTGGCTGGTCTCGGTGTACCTCGTGCAGACGATCGGCGAGTTGTTCCTCAGCCCGGTCGGCCTGTCCGTCACCAACAAGCTCGCCCCGCACGCGTTCGTGAACCAGATGATGGGGGTCTGGTTCCTCGCCGTCGCCCTGGGCGACTCGCTCGGCGGCCAGGCGTACCGGCTCACCACGGTGATATCGATGCCGATGTACTTCCTGACCTTGGCGATCATCGCCGTGGCGGCGGGTGTGGTCATGCTGGTGTCCACGAGGAGACTCACCCGCCTTATGGGAGACTGAGCAGCCGTGACCCCCGTGCTCGACCTCGCCGGCATCTTCGTCTTCGCTCTGTCAGGCGCGCTGGAAGGCGTGCGCAAACGGCTCGACGTGGTGGGCATGGTGGTGCTGGCGTTCTTCACCGCCGTCGGCGGCGGAATCATGCGCGACCTGTTCATCGGCGTGCAGCCGGCCGCCTTCCGCGACACGGGGTACCTCCTCGTGCCGATCGCGGCCACCGTCATCGCCTTCTTCTGGCACCCCCAGGTCGAGCGGGCCATGCCCGGGGTGCTGGTCTTCGACGCGGCGGGCCTCGGCCTGTTCTGCGCGGTCGGCACCACCAAGGCGCTGCACGCCGGTCTGGCCCCGCCGCACGCCGTGCTCCTCGGCGTCTGCACCGCGGTGGGCGGCGGCGTCATCCGCGACGTCCTGTCCGGCGAGATGCCGACCCTGCTCTACGACCGCCAGCTCTACGCCCTCCCGGCGATGCTCGGCTCGACCGCGATGGCGACCATGTACGCGCTGGGCGTGCGCGGGTTCGTCGCCACCCTGTCCTCGGCCGTGCTCGCCTTCACCTTCCGCATGCTCGCCATGCGGTACGGCTGGCGCGCGCCCCTCGCCAGGGGCATCAGAGGGTCGGTGTGAGCGGCTCCGCCGGGCGGTAGCCGTACGAGCCGGTCCCGGCGGCGATGCGGTGGACCGCGTCGACGAGGACCTCGGGCGGCTGGGTGAACGGGATCCTGACGTACCTTTCGAGCGTCCCGTCGACGCCGAACCAGGGGCCGGGGGCGATCCGCACGCCCCGGGCCGCCGCCGCGTCGGCGAGCGGGGTCGCGACGGGCGCGCCGAGCCTGACCCACAGCGAGCCGCCTCCCGGGGGCGGCGTGAAGGACCACGAGGGCAGCTCCGCGCGCAGCGCCTCGACGAGCGCCGCCCGCGAGGCGCGCAGTGAGCGGCACCGGTCGGCGCGGCTCTCCTTCAGCCGGTCGAAGAGGTGGGTCACCACGAGCTGCTCGAAGACCGCGCCCGCGATGTCCACCGACGCCCGGGACAGGGCGAGCCGCCGGACCAGCGCGGCGGTGGCCCGGATCCAGCCGACGCGCAGGCCGCCCCACCAGAGCTTGGACGCCGAGCCGACGCTGATCACCCGGCCGTCGGTGTCGAAGGACGCCAGCGGCGCCCGTCGCCCGACGTCGTCGAGCGCCAGCTCGGTCCAGGTCTCGTCGTTGAGCACGATCGTGTCGTGACGGCGGGCGGCGGCCACCAGCGCGGCCCGGTCCGCGTCGCCCATGAGGTGCCCGGTGGGGTTCTGGAAGTCCGGGATCACGTACGCGAGACGGGCGGCGGACTGCCGCAGCGCGCCCGCGAGCAGGTCCAGGTGCCAGCCGTCCTCCTGGATGCCGACCGGGACCAGACGGGCGCCGCGCAGCCGCGCGACGTCGATCGCGTGCGGGAAGGTGGGCGACTCCACCAGCACCGGGTCCCCCGGGCCGACGAGCAGCGTCATGACGAGGTGGATGGCGTGCTGGGCTCCCGCGGTGACCATGATCTGCTCCGGCCGGGTGGCCAGGCCGCGCTCGCAGTACCTCCGGGCGATGGCCTCCCTCAGCGGCGCGACTCCGACGGGGTCGTATCCCATGCCCAGCGCGTACCGGTGGTAGGCCTGGCCGGCCGCGGCGATGGCGTCGCCGAGGTACGGCGTCGCGGGCGGCGCGGCGCAGTGCAGCGGGATCCGCCCGGCGTCGTCGGGGGCGATCCAGGGGCCCTCCGTGCCGAGCGCGGCGGGATCGGGCAGCGCGATCCAGCTCCCCGCCCCCTGGCGGCTCTCCAGGTAGCCCTGCTCCCTCAGCCGGTCGTAGGCGGTGGTGACCGTCGTGCGGCTGACGCCCAGCTCCTCCGCGAGGTGCCGTTCGGCGGGCAGCCGCACGCGTACGGCGAGCCGGCCGTCCAGGATCAGCGCCCGCACGGACTCCGCGAGGGCCTTGTAGTACGGCCGGGCGTCCGCCGGGACCTCGACGATCCTGGCCAGTTGGCGCGCACTAAGGTATCGCTCCATAAGGCCAATTGTCCCGATTGGCCCTTTATTTGCAAGCGAGTGGCCCGGAACATGGAAGCCACTATGAGCGAAATCTCACTGCCCCGCGCCGGCTCCCTGCCCTCCCGGCTCCTGCGCCTCTACGTCGGCCTGGCCGGTTACGGCTTCGGCATCGGCCTGCTGGTCCACTCCGGGCTCGGTCTCGACCCCTGGGAGGTCTTCCACCAGGGCATGGCCTTCCGGACCGGCTGGTCGATGGGTCTGTGCATCAATCTCGTCGGCGCCCTCGTACTGCTGCTGTGGATCCCGCTGCGCCAGCGTCCCGGACTCGGCACGATCAGCAACGTCCTGGTGGTCGGCACCTGCGCCGACGCCACCCTGGCGCTGGTCACCGCGCCGACCTTCTGGGCCGTGAAGTGGGCCTTCCTCCTCGGCGGCATCGTCTGCATCGCCGCCGCTTCCGGCCTCTACATCGGCGCGGGGTTCGGCGCCGGCCCGCGGGACGGCCTGATGACCGGGCTGCACCGCCTCGGCCTGTCGCTCCGCGCGGCCAGGACCCTGGTGGAGCTGACCGCCCTCGCCGTGGGCTGGCTGCTCGGCGGCACCGTGGGCGTCGGCACGATCGTCTTCGCCCTCACGATCGGGCCCACGACGCAGTTCTTCATGAAGGCTCTGCGCGCCGTACCCGCCCGCACGTATTAGCGTCATCGGCATGCGGATCGAGGACTACGCCCTCATCGGAGACATGCAATCTGCCGCCCTCGTCGGCCGGGACGGCTCGATCGACTGGCTCTGCCTCCCCAGATTCGACGCCCCCGCCTGCCTGGCCGCCCTGCTCGGGGACGCGTCCAACGGCTCCTGGAGGCTGGCGCCGGCGGACGGCGGAGGGGACGGCGGAGCGGGACGACGCACCGCCCTGGCCACGCGGCGGGCCTACCGGGACGAGACGCTGATCCTGGAGACCGTGTGGGAGACGCCCACGGGCTCGGTGAGGGTGACCGACTTCATGCCTCCCCGGCAGTCCAACCCCGATCTGGTCCGGATCGTGGAGGGCCTGTCCGGCACCGTCGAGATGAGCACCGAGATCCGCATCCGGTTCGACTACGGCCGGATCGTGCCGTGGGTGCGTCGCGTGGACGGCCATGTGCTGGCCGTCGGCGGCCCCGACTCGGTGTGGCTGCGCTCTCCCGTCCCGTTGAAGGGCGGCGACTACAAGCATGCCGCCGCCTTCACCGTCTCGGCCGGGGACCGGCTGCCGTTCGTGTTCACCTGGCAGCCCTCGCACGAGGGCGCGCCCGAGCTGATCGACCCGTTCGAACAGCTCGCGGAGACCGAGCAGTTCTGGAAGGAATGGGTCTCCGAGTGCACCTACCAGGGCCGCTGGCGGGAGGCCGTGGTCCGCTCGCTGATCACCTTGAAGGCCCTGACGTACGCACCGACCGGCGGGATCGTCGCCGCGCCCACGACCTCGCTGCCCGAGGACTTCGGCGGGCTGCGCAACTGGGACTACCGCTTCTGCTGGTTGCGCGACGCCGCGATGACCCTCGACGCCCTCATCGGGTCGGGATACCTGGAGGAGGCCCGCGCCTGGCGCGAGTGGCTGCTGCGCGCCATCGCCGGCCGCCCCGAGGACATACAGATCATGTACGGCGTGGCCGGCGAACGGCGGCTGCCCGAGCTGACCCTCGGCTGGCTCCCGGGCTACGAGGGCTCCGCCCCGGCCCGCATCGGCAACGGCGCGGCCAACCAGCTCCAGCTCGACGTCTACGGCGAGGTCGTCAACTGTCTGTACGTCGCGCGCCGGGAGGGGCTGCCGCCCAGCAACCACGCCTGGTCCCTGGTCCGCAGGATGATGGACTTCCTGGAGTCGGGCTGGAAGCTGCCGGACGAGGGCCTGTGGGAGATCCGCGGTCCCCGGCGGCACTTCGTCCACTCCAAGGTCATGGCGTGGGTGGCCGCCGACCGGTGCGTCCGGGTGGTCCACGAGCTGAGGCGAACCGGGCCGGTGGAGCGCTGGACCGCCCTGCGCGACCGCATCCACGCCGAGGTGTGCGAGAAGGGCTTCGACGCCGAGCGCGGCACCTTCACCCAGTCGTACGGTTCCCGCGAGCTGGACGCCTCCCTGCTGATGATCCCGCTCGTCGGTTTCCTGCCCCCCGAGGACCCCCGGGTGCCCTCCACGATCGAGGCGATCGAGCGGGAGCTGGTGGAGGACGGGCTGGTGATGCGCTACCCCGTCGCCGAGGACAACGCCGTCGACGGCCTTCCCGGCCGCGAGGGAGCGTTCCTGGCGTGCAGCTTCTGGCTGGCCGAGGCCAGGGCGATGGTCGGCCGCAGGAAAGAGGCCATCGAGCTGTTCGAACGGCTGCTGTCACTGCGCAACGACGTCGGCCTGCTCGCCGAGGAGTACGACCCGCGCTACGGCCGGCTCGCCGGCAACTTCCCGCAGGCGTTCAGCCACGTGCCGCTGATCCACACCGCGCAGACGCTCAGCGTCTGATCCCTACGGCAGGGCCCGGCCCGCGATCCGCGCGAGGAGCCGGGCGAACTCCGGCGGAGGCGCGATGACGAGGCGGGTCTGCCCGTCCTGGGTGACCACGTCGGCCTGGATGCGGGTCAGCCGCCATCCGTGCCCGGCTTCGATGTGCCACCAGTAGACGTGGGGGCTGAGCCCGTCGCGCCGCTCGTCGTACTCCCGCTGGGCGAAGATCCGCAGCCGCTCGATCGCGCGTACCACGCCGATCCCGTCCACGGGGTGCAGGGCGACCACGCCCGGGTGCGGCAGCGCGACGAGCATGCCGTCGTCCGGGACCGGGACGTACCGCTCCAGGCTGCGCAGGTGCGCCGCCGCGCTGGGCGCGGACAGCAGCCCCGCCCGCACGCCGCCGAGGTCGATCCGCGACACCGTGGGCCGCTCGTCGGCCAGGGCGTTCGCCACCGCCACGTCGAGCGCCTCGGCCGGGGGGATGGGCCAGCAGAACGCCTCCTCCGGGCGGACCGGCCGGGCCCCTATGGTGAGCACCTCGATCAGGTCGGCGCTGAGGTGGCGGCCGATGATCCTGGAGGGGTCGGGGATCGCGGGGTCGTCGGCGGCGCGCACGCGGGTGCGCAGCAGCGGCCGGATCGGCGCGAGGTTGCACGCGTCGAATGGCTCCCCCGAAACAGCGTGGGCGAGGTGCTCGGAGACCAGCATCGGCCAGTCCTCGCGGGACCGGCGGGCGGCCTCGCGCCGCAGCCCGACGAGGTTGACCACGCGGACCTGGCCCGGCCGGGCGTCCTGGCCGTCGCCGAGCGGCGGGGATCCCATCGTCAGGGACGCGCCGTCCGGGGCGAACGAGCACGTGAAGCCCATGGTCTCGGCGACCAGGGCGAGCAGGGAGTCGAGGTCGACATCCTCGACGGATCTCGCTGCGGGAAGGTCAGGCCGCTTCCGGCCACGAAGTCGCCGCAAGAGTCCCAAAGCACCATCCCTCCGCCGCTGCCAGGAAATTTCCGGGCGGGATTTAGGGTGCCCCTTCAGGATCGCGGAAGAGGCCGGTCATGGAACACGATTGCGTATCGATAACCCCATCCGCCTCCATCCACAGACTGAACTGTGGTGAGCCGTGGCCGACGGGGAGTCCGGCGACGATCGGCACGCCCAGCGGGGCCAGCCGGTCGGTCAGCACGGCCAGCACGTCGTCGGGGTCCCCGCAGCCCACCCAGGAGCCGAGCGCGAACCCGGCCGCGCCGTCGAGGCTGCCCGCCTGCAGGAGCTGGGTGAGCATCCGGTCGATCCGGTACGGCTGCTCGCCCACGTCTTCGAGGAGCACGATGTGCCCGTCCGCGCGGAAGCCGTACGGGGTACCGCAGAGAGCGGCGAGCAGGCTGAGGTTGCCGCCACCGACCGGGCCTTCGGCGCGGCCGGGGACGAGGACCCGGTCCCCGCGGATCGGGCCGGCCGACCCGCCCTCGAACAGCGCCGCCCGCAGGCGGGACAGCGTCTCCGGCTCCGGCCCCTCGGGGGCGCCGAGCAGGGAGCACGCGGGCATCGGGCCGAAAAGGGTCGCGACGCCCAACTCCCTGGCGAACGCGCGATGCAGCGCGGTGATGTCGCTCGACCCGAGCAGGATCTTGGGCCCGGCCGCGCGCATCGCGTCCCAGTCGAGCGGTTCGAGCAGCCGGGTGGCGCCGTATCCGCCCCGGGCGCAGATCACCGCGGACACCGCCGGATCGCACCACGCCGCCTGCAGGTCGACGACGCGGGCGGAGTCGGGACCGGCGAGGAACCTCTCCCTGCCGAGCACCCGCGAGCCGACGATCACATCGAGGCCGAGCCCCTTGAGGACCTCCTTGCCGCGTTCCAACCGCGCGGGATCGACCGGACCGGAGGGGGCGACGACGGCTACGGTGTCGCCCGGACGCAATCGGCGCGGAAACAGGCGCGGAAACTCAACCACGGCACGACTCGGTGTGGATGCGTTCGTTCACCTCGCAAAGGCTGTCAGACTAGCCGTACCTATGCGACCTCCGACACACATCTTGGTTGTCAACGGCGTCAAGGTCCGCCGTCCCGTGTTCGTGCTCGCCGCCCCGCATTCCGGCGCGGAGTTCCTGGCCCGCGCCTTGAAACGTTCCCCCGGCTTCCACGTGACGATGGGCCGGGCCGCGGTCACTCGCGTCACCTACGCGTTCGCCCGCAGGCCGTCGATCGCCCGCAGCGGCGGGGCGCCGAGCGTGATCAGGGACGCCCTGGCGGAGGCGTGGCGGATCGGCCCGGACGCCTGCGCCGACTGCCCGGCCGCCTGCCGGGACGCGGGTGCCATCGTCGGGACCGGTCCATGCGTGCGCGCGGCCACGCTGACGAGGTTCGGCGACGCGGGGCCCGACCTGCTCTACAGCGCGCCGATCCTGCTCCAGGCGTTCCCCGACGCCAGGTTCGTCCAGATCATCAGGGACGGCCGCGACGTGGTCGCCGACATGCTGGCCGACCCCGCCTGTATGGCCTGGTTCCGTCCCCACATGCTCAGCGAGGACGCGGAGTTCCCCAATCCCTTCCTCGGGGTGAACTCGGCCGAGCACCGCGACCGCTGGCAGGAGATGCCCGCCGCGGGCAAGTGCGCGCTGCGCTGGCGCTGCGCCGTACGGCTCAGCGCGACGCTCCGCAGGGAACTGCCCCGCGAGCAGCTGCTGACGCTCCGCTACGAGGACATGCTGGCCGACCCGGGCGAGGCCGTCGAGAGAACGTCGGAGTTCCTCGGTGCCGCGCTCTCCTCCGTCGCGCTGTACGGCGCGGCGCCCGCCCTGGCCGGCGCCTGGCGCGCGAAGCTGTCGGCCACCGACCTCGCGCTGGTGGAGAAGGTGGCCCGGGAGGAGCTCACGCGTCTGGGCTACCGGTGAACTGGGTCCGGTAGAGCTCGGCGTAGGCGCCGTTCCGCGCGAGCAGCTCGTCGTGGCCGCCGCGCTCCACGACCTGGCCGTCCTGGATCACCAGGATCGTGTCGGCCTCCCTGATCGTGGAGAGCCGGTGGGCGATCACCAGGGAGGTCCGCCCGGCCAGCGCGATCTTCAGGGCCTGCTGCACGGCCGCCTCGGACTCGGAGTCGAGATGGGCGGTGGCCTCGTCGAGCACGACGACGTCGGGGGCCTTGAGCAGCAGCCGGGCCAGCGCGACCCGCTGCTTCTCCCCGCCGGAGAGCCGGTATCCGCGGTCGCCGACGACCGTGTCCAGCCCCTCGGGCAGCGCGCCGACGAGGTCGGCGATCTGGGCCGCACGCAGCGCCTCCCAGATCTCCTCGTCGGTCGCCTCGGGGCGGGCGTAGCGCAGGTTGTTGCCGATCGTGTCGTGGAACAGGTGGGAGTCCTGCATGACGACGCCGACCGTGTTCCTGATGCTGTCCATGGTGGCGTCCCTGACGTCGAGCCCGTTGAGGCGGACGGCGCCCTCGTTCGCGTCGTACAGGCGGGAGACCAGCGACGTGAGGGTGGTCTTGCCCGCACCGGAGTGGCCGACCAAGGCGACCAGCTCACCCGGCCGCGCGGTGAACGTCACCCCCTTGAGCACCGGCTGCGAGGGGCCGGTGTCCGGCCGGGCGACCGATTCGAGCGAGGCCAGCGACACCTCGGACGCCGCGGGGTAGCGGAAGTGGACGTCGTCGAACTCGATCGTCACCGGTCCGCCGGGGACCGGCCGGGCGTCGGGAGCCTCCGCGACCATGGGCTTCAGGTCGAGCACCTCGAAGACCCGGTCGAAGCTGACCAGCGCGGTCATCACGTCCACATGCACGTTCGACAGGCTGGTGAGCGGGCCGTACAGGCGCATCAGCAGGGCGGCGAGGGCGACCAGCGTGCCGAGCTCGAAGACGCCGTTCACCGCCAGGCTGCCGCCGAGGCCGTAGACGAGCGCGGTGGCGAGCGCGGCGACCAGGCCGAGCGCGATCCGGAAGACCGCGCCGTACATCGCCACGATCACGCCCACGTCGCGCACCCGGCCGGCCCTGGCGGCGAAGTGGACGGCCTCGTCGTCGGGCCTGCCGTACAGCTTGGCGACCATGGCGCCGGCGACGTTGAAGCGCTCGGTCATCATCGAGCTCATCTCCGCGTCGAGCTGCATCTGCTCGCGGGTGAGCGCCGACATCCGCCGCCCGACCCATTTCGCGGGGAAGATGAAGATCGGCAGCAGGACCAGGGCGACCAGGGTGATCTGCCAGGACAGCACGAGCATGGCGCCGAGCACCACGACCAGGCTGACGACGTTGGAGACCACGGACGACAGGGTGCTCGTGAGCGCCCGCTGGGCGCCGATGACGTCGCTGTTCAGCCGGGACACCAGCGCGCCGGTCTGCGCCCGCATGAAGAACGCCACGGGCATGCGCTGGACGTGGTCGAAGACCTCCGTGCGGAGGTTGTAGATCAAGCCCTCGCCGATGCGCGCGGAGAACCACCGCTGGACCAGGCCGAGTCCGGCGTCCAGCACCGCGAGCGCCGCGATGGCGACGGCCAGCCAGAGCACGACGTCGACGCGCCTGGGGACGATGCCGTCGTCGATGACCGACTTCATCAGCAGCGGGTTGGCGACCACGATCAGGGCGCCGACCACCACCATGGCGAGGAAGCCGGCGATCTGGCCCTTGAACGGGCGGGCGTACCCCGCGATGCGCCGGACCGTGCCCGGCGCGAGCCGCTCCTTGGTCACCGAGCTGTCACGTCGCAGAGACCGCATCACCTGGGGGCCGTAACCCCCGCCCATCATCGCCACGCTCACCCTCCCGCTTGTGAAGCACCGGGAGGATACCCCCCGATTCCGGCGTCAGCTGGAGGCGAACAAGGCGCGGATGCGGGCCACCTGTTCGGCGCGCTCGGCGGCGGCCTGCTCCTCGAGGGTCCGGCCGGGAGCCCCCTGAAGCAGCCGCTTGGTCGCCGTCGCGGCGTCTCGGTTCGTGCCGAGAAGCGCGGCCGCGAGGTCGCGTACGGCCTGCGGCAGCTCCCCGCCCGGAACCACCAGCTCGGCCAGGCCGAGCCGGGACGCCTCCTGAGCGCCGATGGTGCGGGCGGTCAGGCAGATCTCGATGGCCCGGGACACGCCGACGATGTCGACGAGCGGCTTGGTGCCGGTGAGATCGGGAACCAGCCCGAGGGCCGGCTCCTTCATGCAGAACTTGACGTCCTCCGCGACGATCCGCAGATCGCAGGAGAGCGCCAGCTGGAACCCGGCGCCGATCGCGTGGCCCTGGACGGCCGCGATGGAGACGATGTCGGGCCGGCGGAGCCACAGGAACCCGCGCTGGGCCTCGGCGACCGCCTGTTCGAAGGCCGTGTCGTCGAGCGCGGCGACCGTGCCGAACGATCCCTGCCCGGGCACCCCTTCGGGAGTGAACATGCGCAGGTCGATGCCCGCTGAGAAGGACGGCCCCTCACCACGGACCACGACCACCCGTACCTGAGCCGGGAGGTTCTCCCCGATCCGGGTCAGTGCCGACCACGTGGCGAACGTCTGGGCGTTGCGCCGTTCCGGCCGGTCCAGGGTGATGGTCGCGATCTCGCCGTCCACCTCAAAGCGCAGTCCGATCTCCGCGAGCTCACCCGCCGAGATCGCCTCCGTGCTCCCCCCAAGTGTCGCGTCCGCCATCCTCAGCTCCTGCATCCGGTCGAGTCGTCTCCGCGGTCCCGCCAGAGCCTACCGAATATCGTTCTGATGGCTCCTGGCGAGACCGCCCGGAATGCGGGAACAGGCGACTGCGGCCGCGCGCCCGCGAGGCGGATCCCTAGCGCTTGGACTTCCCGCGGGTCGCCCCACCGCGCCCGCGCAGAGCCACACCGGACTCGCTCAGGATGCGGTGGATGAACCCGTAGGACCGGCCGGTCGAAGCGGCCAGCGCGCGGATGCTCTCACCCGCGGCGTACCGCTTCTTGAGATCGCTGGCCAGCTTTTCACGGTCGGCCCCGGTCACCCGGGTGCCCTTCTTCAGAGTCTCGGCCACGAGTACCTCCTGTAGTGCCAGACTTCCGCAGCGTTACTCACGCCATGATCAGTCATTTCGGCGGGATCGGCTACCTACTCAGCGGGAAAAGATCCCTACCCGCTCAAATTAAGATCAGGCGAGGGCCACAAGATCGGAAAATTCGTCGCTCCACGCGTCCTCGACCCCATCCGGCAAGAGGATCACCCGGTCGGGCTGAAGTGCGTCGACGGCGCCCTCGTCGTGAGTGACGAGCACGATCGCGCCGGCGTACGAGCGCAGCGCCGACAGGACCTGCTCCCGCGAGGCCGGATCGAGGTTGTTGGTGGGCTCGTCGAGCAGCAGCACGTTGGCGCTCGACAGCACCAGCGTCGCCAGGGCGAGCCGCGTCTTCTCCCCGCCGGAGAGCACGCCCGCGGGCTTGTCCACGTCGTCCCCGCTGAACAGGAACGAGCCGAGCACCTTGCGCAGGTCGACGTCGGCGAGGTCGGGGCCCGCGGAGCGCATGTTCTCCAGGACCGTGCGGTCCGGGTCGAGGGTCTCGTGCTCCTGGGCGTAGTAGCCCAGCTTGAGGCCGTGGCCGGGCCGGACCTCGCCGGTGTCGGGCTCCTCCAGGCCGCCGAGCAGGCGCAGCAGCGTGGTCTTGCCCGCTCCGTTGAGGCCCAGGATGACCACGCGGGAACCCCGGTCCACGGCGGCGTCCACGTCGGTGAAGACCTCCAGCGAGCCGTACGCCTTCGACAGCCCGGCGGCGGTCAGCGGGGTCTTGCCGCAGGGCGCGGGCTCGGGGAAGCGGAGCTTCGCGACCCGGTCGCTGCGCCGCTCGCCCTCCACGCCGGCCAGCATGCGCCGGGCGCGGCGCTCCATGTCCTGCGCGGCCTTGGCCTTGGTGGCCTTGGCCCGCATCCGATCGGCCTGGGAGAGCAGCGCCGAGGCCTGCTTCTCGGCGTTGGCCCGCTCGCGCTTACGGCGCTTCTCGTCGGTCTCCCGCTGGGTGAGGTACGCCTTCCAGCCGACGTTGTAGGTGTCGATCACGCAGCGGTTGGCGTCGAGGTACAGAACGCGGTTTACCGTCGCTTCAAGAAGGCTGACGTCATGGCTGATGATCACCAAGCCGCCCTGGTGGGATCGTAAAAAATCACGAAGCCACCCGATCGAGTCCGCATCGAGGTGGTTTGTCGGCTCGTCAAGCAGGAGAGTCTCTGCTCCGCTGAAGAGGATCCGGGCCAGCTCGACGCGGCGGCGCTGGCCTCCGGAGAGCGTTTCCAGGGGCTGGGTGAGCACCCGGTCGGGCAGCCCGAGGCTGGAGGCGATCGACGCCGCCTCCGACTCCGCGGCGTAGCCCCCGAGGACGTGCAGGCGGTCCTCCAGCCGGCCGTACGCGCGGACCGCCCGGTCGCGGGTGCGCGAGTCGTCGGCGGACATGCCCAGCTCGGCGGCGCGCAGCTCGCGCAGCACCTCGTCGAGGCCGCGGGCGGACAGGATCCGGTCGCGGGCGAGGATGCTCAGGTCGCCTGACCGCGGGTCCTGCGGCAGGTAGCCGACGCTGCCGGTGGCGGTCACGGAGCCGGTGGCGGGGATGCCCTCGCCCGCGAGCACCCTCGTCAGCGTGGTCTTTCCCGCGCCGTTGCGGCCGACGAGGCCGACCTTGTCGCCGGGGTTCACGCGGAACGAGGCGCCCTCGATGAGCAGCCGGGATCCGGCGCGCAGCTCGACGTCAGTAGCAATGATCATGATTAGGGGAACATCCCAGTGTGATGGGGTCAGGACCGGCGCGTGGTCGCACGGATGGCCGGCGAGTGCGAAAGCGGATCCGCGCGAACTCGGGGAGACGATCAATCGGGAGCGCGCATACCGCCCAGTGTACGGCCTGTCCACCGGTCGCCTCCGGTCGCAAGGTCACGACGCCCGAATTGCCGCGCGTCTCGCGAGGATGCCGGCCTGTACCGGTTCAGTCGAGAACGCGCACGCGGACCGCGCGGAACAGCCCCGGCGTCTCACGCAGCACGGCCAGCCGGGGGTCGGGGACCGTGAGGAACGGCGCGCGTTCCAGGGCGAGGAGCGGCGCCAGCCGCCGGTCCTCGCGCACGCCGTCGATCGCGCGCCGGTCGCCGCCGAGCAGGACCGCCTCCAGCTCCGCGGCGTACGGCAGCAGCACCCGCGCGGCGACGTCGGCGGCCGCCTCCAGCGCCTCGCTCGACTGCTTCTCCCTGCGCCGGGCGAAGCGCTGCTGGGACCAGCCTCCCGCCGCGCTGCGGCCGTGGACCTGCCGGGAGCCGACCTTGGAGGCCACCAGGCGCTCTCCGTCGAACACGCCCGCCGCGTAGCCGCCGAGCCGTACCAGCAGCACGCCCACCAGCCGGTCGCGTCGCGCGTGCGCGGCGAGCGCCGCCACCGGGTCGCCGCCCTCCGCGTGGGATGCGAGGGGCGGGCCGTGGCGATCACCGGGAGGGACGGCGAGGGGCGGGAAGGGCACGTGGCATTCGGCCACCGCGCCGTCGGCGGCGGTCAGCCGTACGAGATCGGGGGCGGCCGTCGCCTCGACGGCCCCGTGCCGGGCCGCGAAGCCGTCGATCCAGCGCTCGACGCGCTCGGGGGCGACCGCCACCCATCTGCCCCCGCCCGCGGCCGGTCGTGCCGTCATGGGACCCGAGGCTATCCTGCCCGCCGCTCACTGACGGGAGGCGCCCGCGTCCTTGTCCGCCTCCTTGTCCGCGTCCTTGTCCGCGTCCTGGCCCGCGAAGGGCAGCGAGAACGGCGAGGGGCCGGAGCTTCCTTCGACCGGGATCACGACCGACAGCGAGGTGCCCTGCCCCACCGGACTCGCGATGTCCATCCTGCCGCCGATCGCCTCGACGCGGTCGCGCAGCCCGACCAGTCCCGAGCCCCGCTCCGGGTCGGCCCCGCCGCGCCCGTCGTCCCGGATCAGAAGGTGGACGGCCCTGGCGTCGGCCCACAGCGAGACGCGCGCTTCGGAGGCGCACGCGTGCTTGGCGACGTTGCTCAACGCCTCCGAGACCACGAAGTAGACGGCAACCTCCACGACTTCTGGCAGCCGCCGGTCGAGCCCCACCTCGAGTTCGACGGGGACCGCCGAGCGACGGGCGAGCATCTTCAGCGCGGGCATGAGACCGCCCTTCGACAGGATCGCCGGGTGGATGCCACGGGACAGCTCCCGCAGGTCTTCCAGCACTTCCGTCAGCCCCTGGGCGGTCTGCGACAGCCGCCCTCTGACCTCCCCCGGTACGTCGGCCTCCGCAGCGCGCAGCGCCAGGCCGAGGGAGACCAGCCGCTGCTGGGCCCCGTCGTGAAGATTGCGCTCGATGAGACGCCTGGACTCGTCGGCCGCGGCGACCACCCGGGCGCGGGAGGCGGCGAGGTCGGCCCGTGCCTGGGCGTTCGATATCGCCGTGGCGACGAGTGCGGTGAAGGCGAGCATGCGTTCCTCGGCGCCGTCGAACTCCTTCTTCGGATCCGTGGCGAAGGCGATCACGATTCCCCACAGGCGCGCCTCCACGAGGATGGGGCAGCCGACAGACAGGACGATCCCTTCACCGCGCGCCCATTCGGCGACAGGTCCGGTGGCCCGGTCGTAGCCCGTCATGCGCGCCGGCTGCCTCAAGCGCCACACCCGGCCGGAGACGCCGGGCTGATCGAGCGGCCAGCGCAAGCCGATGATCTTCTTCGAGTCGAGGTCGTCCAGGGCGCTCCAGGCGCCCACCACCGTCGCGTGGCTGGGCTCGAACCGGCCCACCACGACGCGGTCGGCCTTCAGGATGAGCCCCATCTCACAGGCGACCGCGTTGAACAGCTCCGTCGGCGAGGTGCCGCGCGCGACCAGCGTCGCCACCCGGCGCAGCGCCGCCTGCTCCTCGGCGATCCTGCGGTTCTCGTCCCGGCTCGCCTCCAGGGCGATCTCGACGGCTTCCCGATCATGCGCCACCTGGAGCAGCGCCTCGATCGAGGCGACCATCCGGTCGGAGAGGCGGCGCCGTACGTCCTCTGTCAGGTCGGTGGGATAGGTGAGCGTGGCGACCCGCTCGCCGTCCGCGCGCAGCGGTAGGGCCCTCCGGCCCTCTCCGGGGACGGCTGTGCCGCGTTCGAGCACCAGCCCCGGCAACCGGAGGCCGCGTGCCAGGCGGCGCGAGACGACGGGCAATGCCGCGCCCGGATCCTCGCTGGCCAGCAACAAATGGGCCAGGTCGGCCGCGAGGGCCGCCTCCCGCCGGCGTTCGTCGGCCTCGATGGCCCGCGAGCGCGCCAGCGCCGCGATCACGCAGGAAGCCGTGTTGACGGAAACGAAGACCAGCATGTGCAGCCAGACCCAATTCTCCGTGAACCCGAAGCTTCCGTAGGGCGGGAGGTTGAAGACGTTGAAGGCGAGGCCGCTGACGAGCACCATCGCCAACCCCAGCCACAGCCCCCACAGGTACGAGGCCACCAGGACACCGAGCAGGTACACCACGGCCAGGGCCCTGCTGCCCGTGTAGAACTCCAGCGCCAGCGACAGAACGGTCTCCGCCGCGACGAAGACGACGGCGAAGAGAATCCCCAAGGCGAGCGGCGGGCGTATCGGGTGCTGCAAGAGCGACGAAAGTCGCGCGCACATAACCGTCAATGTACTCGCGTGTCACGAAAGAGATGGGCGAAGGATCTTTTTTGAACGCATCCCTCTCTAGAATTGGCAGGATATTTATCGAAATAGCGCATAGCCTACCGATTACCGCCATCACGGCGGTCAATTCTGCGCCGAATCATGGGCGGAGATGCCGTTCGACTGTTTCGATCAAGGCGATGCCCTGCGGACCCGCGAGCGCTTCAGCCGACTACCCGATCATGCTCCGGCCTGAGCGCCGGGCTGGTCGTGCGCGTCCGCGCCGTCCTGGACTTCTTCGACCCGCGTCGGCGCGGTGGTTCCGCTTTGCCCGCCTTCTCGCCGGTCTTTGTCGCCGGCCTTCCGGAGGATGTCACGGATCGCCTGCCCAGACAGATCCGACTTCGACAGGAACGCGATGGCCGGGCTGTTCACGATCAGCTCGAGGAGGTCCTTCTCGGAGTACGTCGAGACGAGGATGACGCTCGGGGCGTCCGCGACCCCGTTCAGCCGCACGGCCACGTCGAAGCCGCTCTCCGCGCCCAGCTCGACGTCCACCAGCGCGAGGTCGGGACGGAACTCGTCGACTCTCCGGACCGCGTCGGCGGCGGTGGAGGCCACTCCGACGACGTCGATGCCCTCCCGTTGCAGCAGTCCGCGAGCGGTCACCTTGAAGTGATCGCTGTCATCGACGATGACGCACCGGACGGCCATGACTCCAGAGTCGCAGACAGACTCCGCCAGGACATTGCAGTTAACCGGAAACCTCTTGAGGCCGGATCCACGCGCCGTGAGGTGCCGATCATCCGGGTGGAGGCGAGAGACCGGGCGTCACAAGGCGCTGTGATCCGCGACACGCCCGGACACAGGCGTCGGACCTGCGGTGATATATCCCCGCAGAACAGTGGTGAAAATGTCGGTGAACTTCGCTTCCCGTCACTCCTGTCACGGGTAAAGGGGCAGCACAATTCAACCGTGTCGGTCCCCCTTCCCTTCGCGGCGCCGCTCGCCCAGACCGCCCCGGACACCGCCGCGTCCGGCCCCTCCGCCGCTGACCCGCAGGTCACCGGCCACGCCTCACCGGTGCCCAGATACATCTCCTCCGCCCACCCTCCCGCCGATGCGGCGCCGCCGGTTCACAACGCTTCCGACGCCCCCTCGCCGGTGCGTCCCGGCCACGCGCCCGCCCCGGTCTTCCTCCCGATCGTGGACCTCGACACCGGCGGCGTCGTCGCCGTCGAGGTGGCGGCGGGCGACGCCGCCGGGCCCGCGCCGTCCGACGTCTCCGGGACGGTGCGGGGCCTGTACGCCGCGTCCCGGGCGGCCGCGCTCCTTCCGCTCATGCTGCCGATCCCGGCCCGCGCGGTGATCGGCGGGTCCGGCGGCCTCGCCCCGCTGCACGAGGCGGTGCGCGCGTCCGGCCGGAGGCCGCGCGAGCTGATCCTCGTGATCGAGGGGGACGTCCCGCCCGCGGACCGGCGCGCCCTCCTCGTCGGGATCGATGGCCTGCGCGCCACCGGATATCTCGTGGCCTTCGGCGGGATCGGCAGCGCGCACCTGCCGCTCGACCTGCTCGCCGACGCGTCGCCGTACGTGATCGTGCTGGCCCGCGACCTCGTGGACCGGGTGCCGCGCGACCCGCGCAGGAGCGCGCTCGCCGAGTCGCTCGTGGGGGTGGCGCGCGCCCTCGGCACGCACGTGCTCGCCCCGGGCCTGCGGGACGAGGCGCAGCTCGCCGCCGCGCGCGGCTGGGGCATCCGGCTGGCCCAGGGCCCGCTGCTCGCGCCGATCGACTGGAAGCCGTCCGGCGGCCGGGTCCAGGTGCACGTCCCGCTGCCCGTCCCGGACACCACGCCGGTGACCGCGCTGCTCGGGCCGCGCGTCCAGGAGCTGCTGCTGCCCGCGGTGACGCTGTCCTCCGACGCGACCGCCGAGGACGTGATCGCGGCGTTCGGCTCCGAGCCGTCGATCACCAGCGTCATCCTGGTGGACGAGTACCAGCGCCCGGTCGGCAGCGCCGACCGGAGCCGCTTCCTGCTCTTCATGGCCGGTGCGTACGGCCATGCGCTGCACGCCAAGAAGCCGGCCAGGCGCCTGGCGGACGCGACCAGGACCGTCCCCAGGACCACGCCCGCGATCGCCGCCATGCAGCTCGCGGGCCGGGACGCGTCCCGCGTCTACGACGACCTGGTGGTGGTCGACGAGGTGGGCCGCTGCATGGGCATCGTCCGCGTCGGCGACCTGATCCGCAACGTCGCGAACCTTCCGACCTCCCGCTGACCACGTCGCCGCCGCGGATCGGGATATCCCGGTCTCACACCACTGCCGTCGGCTGCCGGCCGGATGGGCCCACGGTGGGGTGCACCTTTCGCTCGACCAGACCGTTGCGCTCCAACATGCGCTGCCCGGACCCGCTCCGCCAGGCCGCTGTCAGGTCGTGCAAATCCCGCGCGATCCGGAGCCGTTCCTCCCCGGCCGCTCGTGATGGGGCCGGACGCCTTGATCGCTCCGTTAGGGTGTTTGCATCCTTTGGCGGTGATTTCGTAGGGGGCTGGTCACGGTGAACGGCTCGGTGGGGGTCTCCTCCGTGCTCGGCGACCGCTACCGGCTGGACGCGCTGATCGGCCGGGGCGGGATGGCCGAGGTCTGGCGCGGCCAGGATCTGGTTCGCGACTGGCCGGTGGCGGTCAAGGTCTTCGCGGCGGAGGCGTCCGACCCGTCGATGCGGGCGCGGTTCGCGCAGGAGGCGCGCACCGCCGCGCGGGTGGTGCACCCCAACGTCGTCAGCGTGTACGACGTGGGCGAGCACGCCGGGCTGCCGTTCCTGGTGATGGAGCTGCTCTCCGGCCGTAGCCTGGCCGAGGAGCTGACGGCGCGCGGGCCGCTCAGCGTGGACGAGTTCCGCCACCTCGTCGGGCAGATCGCCGTCGGCCTGGACGCCGCGCACCGGGCCGGCGTCGTGCACCGCGACATCAAGCCCGCCAACCTGCACCTGACCGACGACGGCCAGATCAAGGTGGTCGACTTCGGGATCGCCCGGCTGGCGGACGAGGCGACGGCCCGGTTGACCGCCGTCGGCATGATCGTCGGCACCGCCGCGTACCTGTCCCCCGAGCAGATCATGGGCCGCCCCGGGGACGCGGCCAGCGACATGTACGCGCTGGGCTGCGTGTGTTACGAGCTGCTGTGCGGTCACCCGCCGTTCACGGGGTCCTCGACGGAGCTGGTCTTCCAGCACGTCCAGCAGTCTCCCGCGCCGCTTCGCGGCTACCGGCCCGACCTTCCGGTCGAGCTGGAGGTGCTGGTGCTGGCGCTGCTGGACAAGGATCCGGGCGCCCGGCCGACCGTCGGAGAGGTGATCGCCCGCGTGCGCGCGACCCCGCCTCCGCGGGCGGGCGACACCGCGGTCCTCGACGTGGGCGCCGCCCTGCTCGACGGCGGCGTCCCGCCGCCCGCCTGGCCGCCGTCTGCCCATCCGCCTAGCGGAGACCACGCGCCCGGCGGGCCGACCACGCACATGTCCGGCTGGCCGCCGGCACAGGGGCCCACTCAGGGGCCCACTCAGGGGCCCACTCAGGGGCCCACACAGGGGCCCACACAGGGGCACGGCGGGCCGGCCGCACACGGGTTCACCGCGCCCGGTCTGTCCGCGTATGGATTCGGCGCACCCGGACCGTCCGTCCGCGGTGGACCGGCGACGCGTCGCGGGATGTCCCGGCGCAAGGGGGCGATGATCGCCGCGGCGGCGGTCATCCCTGTCGTGGGGTTGGTATGGCTGGCCTCCTCGTCCTCGACACCGCCGTCCGACGCCCCTCCCGCCGCGGCGAGTACGGGTGCCACCACGAAGCCCTCCCCTGCCCGCCAGAGTCCGTCCACGGCGCCGACGCGGTCCGCCGTCCCGTCCGCCACTCCGTCACCGTCGCCGAGCAGGACCGCGACCGGCCCCCGGGCGTGGCTGGCCGGACTGGAGAGCGCCCTGGCCGCACAGGAGCAGCAGCGCGGCATCGACTCCGACACGGCGGAGAAGGTGCGCGATGCGATCGAGGAGATCCGGGACAAGCTCGAGGACGGCGAGCCGCGAAAGGTCCAGAAGAAGCTGCGGGAGCTCGGCAAGACGCTGAGCAAGGCGCAGCACAGGGGCAGGCTGGCCTCCAGCGGACCGCTGATCGACTACGTGAACCGCTCCGGTCTCCTGTCGGGCAGAGGCTGACCGAAGGAGATCGCCGGAGCGTCGACGCTCTCGTCGGTGGCGGGCAGTTCCTCGGCCACGCCGTCCACGACCTCGACGGGGACGGGAGCCCTCGCGGCGGCGCGGACGGCGATCTCGCGCAACCGGCGCTCGGGTTCGACCGCGACCACCCGCGTGACGTCCGGCGGGTAGTGCGGGAAGTTCAGCCCGTTGCCCGCCCCCACCTCGATGACCTGGCCGGAGAGCCCGGCCAGCAGGGTCCGGCGGTGCCCGATCATGCCGTGGCGTTCCAACGTCCGGCTCATCCGGGGATAGAGCCGCGCGAAGAGCGGGTGGTCGATGGCCGTTCTCGGCATGGGCGTCACCGGTCCCGGGGAAGGCGCGGACAGCGGCGGACGTGGAACGGCCGCCTCTTCCTCCTCAGACTGCCACGCGCACGGTGACGCTGCGCAATCAGAGGCGGCAGGCGTAGATGGCGGTGATCAGGATGGCCTTCGCGCCGATCTCCCAGAGCTGGTCCATCATCTGCTGGTGGCCCTTGCGCGGCACCATGGCGCGTACGGCGACCCAGCCCTCACGGTGCAGCGGCGACACCGTCGGCCCCTCGACGCCCGGCGTGATCGCGATGGCCTCCTCGATCCGCTCGACGCGGATGTCGTAGTCCATCATCACGTAGTCGCGGGCGACCAGAACGCCTTGGAGCCGCCGGATGAGCTGCTGGAACCCGTTCGTCTCCGGAGCGCCGGTCCGCTTGATGAGCACGGCCTCGGAGTGGGCGATGGGCTCCCCGAAGACCTCCAGGCCGACGTTGCGGAGCGTGGTGCCGGTCTCGACGACGTCGGCGACGGCGTCCGCGACACCCAGCCGGATCGCCGTCTCCACCGCGCCGTCGAGCTTGATGACCCGGGCGTCGATGCCTTCCTCGGCGAGGTACTTGCCGAGGAGACCGGCGTAGGAGGTGGCGATCCGCAGGCCGGACAGGTCGGCCACGCCGCCGTACCTCCCGGCGGACGCGGCGAAGCGGAACGTCGACCTCCCGAAGCCCAGCGGGACGACCTCCTCGGCCGGAGCTCCCGAGTCGACCAGCATGTCGCGGCCGGTGATGCCCGCGTCGAGCGTGCCCTCGCCCACGTAGACGGCGATGTCGCGGGGACGCAGGAAGAACAGCTCGCAGGAGTTCTCCGGGTCGACGACCACGAGCTCCTTGCTGTCCTTGCGCGGACGGTAACCGGCTTCTTTCAGGATGGTCTGGGCGGCTTCGGCGAGCGCGCCCTTGTTCGGTACGGCAAGACGCAACATGGTGTGACAGAACCCTTTCGGGACGCGGATGACGAGGTCATGAAACGCGTTTCGGCCGCCGGTGGGCGGCCTAGAGATGCTTGTAGACCTCGTCGAGCCCGATGCCGCGCGCCAGCATGAGGACCTGCACGTGGTAGAGCAGCTGGGAGATCTCCTCCGCCGCGCGCTCGGTGGACTCGTGCTCGGCCGCCATCCAGCTCTCGGCGGCCTCCTCGACGACCTTCTTCCCGATGGCATGGACCCCGGCGTCCAGCGCGGCCACGGTGCCCGAGCCCGCGGGCCGGGTGCGCGCCTTCTCCGACAGCTCGGCGTACAGCTCTTCGAAGGTCTTCATGATCTCTTTCAGGGTTGTCGGGTGATGCGGAACAAGCGTAGTCGGTCCACGCGACCTGCCGCATCGCGCCACTCGCCCGCCGCGTCCGCCGTGCGTGTCCGCTGTCAGCCGAAGAGCTTCCTGGCGGTCCTCAGGTGTTCCAGGGCCTGGAGGGACTGGCCGCCCTCGTGGCCGTTGAACGGCCAGATCGAGATGTCCTTGGGACCGGCGTAATGATTGTAGGTGGCGAACACGGTCGAGGCCGGGGTCACCTCGTCCCGCAGCCCGACGGAGAACCGGGCGGGCACCGTCGCCCTGGCCGCGAAGTTCGTCCCGTCGAAGTAGGCGAGGGTGGCGAAGACGTCCTCGGTCCTGTCCCGGTTGACCGCGCAGAACCGGCTCAGCTCCCCGTACGGCAGGGCGTCGGTGATCTCCACGGCATGGCGGATGTGGCACATGAACGGCACGTCGACGAACGCGTAGGAGATCCCGGGGGCGAGCGCGGCGGCGGCGAGGGCCATGCCGCCGCCCTGGCTGGCGCCCGCGACGGCGATCCGCTCCGTGTCCACGGCGGGATGCGCTCTGGCCGCCTCGACGGCGCGCACGACGTCGGTGTACAGGCGCCGGTAGTAATAGTCGTCGCGGTCGAGGACGCCCCGCGTCAGCTTCCCGGCGGTCTCGGGGCCGGTCCCGGGGGCCGGGTCGGACGTGTCGCCCTGCCGCCAGCCACCGCCCTGGCCCCGCGTGTCCATCACGAAGGCGGCGTATCCCGCGGCGGGCCACAGCAGCCACTCGTGCGGCAGGCCGCGCCCGCCGTTGTAGCCGATGTACTCGACGACGCAGGGCAGCGGCCCATCCGGGGACGCGGGAGTGAGCAGCCACCCCTTGATCGGGTGCCCGCCGAATCCGGCGAAGGTCACGTCGTACACGTCCACCTGCGAGAGGTGGGCGTCGTACGGCGTGAAGGTCGCCGCCAGCTCGTACGCGCGGGCCTCGGCCAGCGTCCGCTCCCAGAAGGCGTCGAAGTCCGCGGGTTCGGCCCGTTCGGGCAGGTAGGCGCGGAGCTGGTCGAGCGGCATGTCGGCGAACACGGGGGACTCCTTACGCACAGGCACACGCGGGCGGGGATCCCGGTGGCGCGGACCGTTCCGGGAGGGGGAACGTGGCAGGCGCCGGTGCCCCGCGCGGGGCACCGGCGCCTGCCGGATTATCGAACGATGGGCTCAGCGGCCGTAACGGTTGCCGGAGGGCCCTCCGGCGCGACCGCCCGGACGACCGCCCTGGCGGAAGCCGCCGCCGCGCGGAGCGCGGAAGTCACCCCGGCTGTCCGGACGACGCTCGTCACGGTGACCCTCGCGGTTCCCGTCCCGGTGGCCGTCACGGTGGGCGCCGCGCTCGCCGTCGCGGTAGCCGCCACGCTCCGGGCGGCCCTCGCCGTTCTGGCCGCCCGGACGGTCGCCGCGGAAGCCGCCGGACGAGCCGCGGCCGTCGTTCCAGGAGCCACGCGAGCGGTCCCCCTGGTAGCGGCGGCCGTCGCCGTCCCGGTCGCTCCGGAAGGGGCGGCTGTCCCGGTCACCCCGGTTGCCGCCATCGCGGTCGCCACGGTAGGGACGGTCGCCCTGGTTGCCGCCATCGCGGTCGCCACGGTAGGGGCGGTCGCCCTGGTTGCCGCCCCGGCGGTCACCACGGAACGGAGCAGCGTCGCGGTCGCCGCGGAAGGGGCGGTTGTCCCGGTCACCCCGGTTGCCGCCGTCGCGATCGCCGCGGAACGGACGCTCGCCGCCGTCGCGGTCGCCGCGGAAGGGACGGCTGTCCCGGTCACCCCGGTAGCCGCCGTCACGGTCGCCGCGGAACGGGCGTGCTCCGTCGCGGGAGCCTCCGTGCTCCCCGGCACGGTGCTCGGAGTCGCGCCCCTCGCTCCCCCGTGCCTCGAAGCGGCGCCCGCCGTCCCGGCCGGGCCGGCCGTCGCGGTCGAACCTGCGCTCGCGGCGGTCGCCGAAGCGACGGGGGCGGCCCTCGCCGCCCTGGCCCTCACGGCGCGGACGCAGCGGCTTGCGGACGTCGGGCTCCCACACGGGGATCGCCTCACCGCTGGGCTGACGCGCGCCGGCGACCTCGGCGAGCGCCGCGTCGCCCGGCCGTACGCGGTGCCGCGACGGGGAGATCCCCGCGCGGCGGGTCATCGCGTCGGTGGAGCGGCGCTCGTTCGGCATGACGAGCGTCACGACGCTGCCGCTCTCGCCCGCGCGGGCCGTACGGCCGCCGCGGTGCAGGTAGCTCTTGTGGTCCATCGGCGGGTCGACGTGCAGCACGAGGCTGACGTCGTCCACGTGGATGCCCCGGGCGGCGACATCGGTGCACACCAGCACGCTCACATTGCCCTCGCGGAACTCCCCGAGGATGCGGGTGCGCTGGTTCTGCCGCTTGCCGCCGTGCAGACCGCCGGCGCGGATGCCGACCCGGGCGAGCTGCTTGACGACCCGGTCCACGCCGTGCTGGGTGCGGACGAACAGGATCGTCCGGCCCTCGCGGTTGGCGATCTCGGCCGTCACGTCGACCTTGTCGTCCCGGTGGACCTGGAAGAGGTGGTGCTCCATGGTCTCGACCGAGGAGGTCGCCGGAGCCAGCGAGTGCGTCACCGGGTCGGAGAGGAACCGCTGGACCAGCTTGTCCACGTCACCGTCGAGGGTGGCGGAGAAGAGCAGCCGCTGGCTGTCCGAGGGGGTGGCGTCGAGGATCGCGCTCACCACGGGGAAGAAGCCGAGGTCGCACATGTGGTCGGCCTCGTCGAGCACGGTGACCTGGACGTCCTGGAGCGAGCACTCGCCCTGCTCCATGAGGTCGGTCAGGCGTCCGGGGGTGGCCACGACGATCTCGACGCCGCGGCGCAGCGCCTCGATCTGCCTGCCCATGGACATGCCGCCGACGACGGTGCGGGTGCGCAGCGACAGCCCGCGGCCGAGCGGCTCCAGGGTGTCGGCGACCTGCAGGGCCAGCTCACGGGTGGGCACGAGGATGACGGCGCGCGGGCGCTTGGGCAGGGCACGCTCCCCGGCGAGGCGGGCCATGGTGGGCAGGCCGAAGGCGAGGGTCTTGCCGGAGCCGGTCTGGCCGCGGCCGAGCACGTCGCGTCCGGCGAGGACGTCGGGGATGGCCGCGCTCTGGATGGGGAACGGCTCGGTGATGCCGTCACGGGCCAGCCCGGAGACGAGCGGCTTCGGCAGGCCGAGCTGCGCGAAGCCGGCGCCGGACGGCGCGGAGGATTCGGTGGCCGCAGCGTCTGAGGTGGCCTCTGAGGCGGCGTCGGAGGCGGCCTCTGAGGAGGGTGCCGAGATGTCCTCGGAGGACATGGGGGAAATATGGCCAGCGTCAAGCATGGTCACGAGGTTCGTGCCTTTCATCGAAGATGACGTGTCGGAACACGTGGGCGCGTCACTTCTGCGAAAGGACGAGCCAGGACGGGTACGGCGTGGCCGTACTTCATTCATTCATTCGAACGCAGGGGTGTTCATGGGTGGGGCTTCCAGGACCGTTTCCTGGACGGACACAAAGTCCGGCGCCGCCGATTCATCCGGCGGGCTGGCCCCTGCGTCGGGCGGCAGTGCCACGCGATGCGCGCGTTGGGTGATGCGGCACTGCGGTCAAACCGGCGACCTCGGCGTTCCCGCAGACGTGCAGGGCACCCGCATTGATACGAGCGGCCTTGTCACGGACACCATCATTCAAGTCGCTTCGGGCATAACGAGATGCAACGATACACCATTCCCGGTGCATCAACATCGCCAGGGTCGACCCCGGTCACGGCGCAACACACGGGTCACGGCGGGTCACGGCGGAACCTGACCGGACATGGGAGATCACGGCGGAACACCGGGGAACACCGGGGAACACGGCGATGGTGCCGCCTCATCGCTCGTGACGCGGCACCATCGGTGACATCGGTGACCGGCCGGTCGCCCCGGCCGGAGCGGCCTCCCGGGACTCGTACGCCCGGGGCCGTACGACGTGGGTCAGACGTTGAACCCCAGCATGCGGAGCTGCTCGCGGCCCTCATCGGTGATCTTGTCGGGGCCCCACGGCGGGAGCCACACCCAGTTGATCACGACGCTGGACGCGAGGTCGGCGAGGGCCGAGTTGGCCTGGTCCTCGATGACGTCGGTCAGCGGGCAGGCGGCGCTGGTCAGCGTCATGTCGATCGTCGCGATCGGCTGCTCACCCTCGCCGGCGGGGTCGAGGTTGACTCCGTAGATCAGGCCGAGATCGACCACGTTGATCCCCAGCTCGGGGTCGACGACGTCCTTGAGGGCCTCCAGGACGTCGTCGAGGGAGGTCTCTCCGTCGAACGTCGCCGTGGGGGTCTCGGTCGGCTTGCTCACGCCATCCTCCTTACGTTCGTTCGAGTGGTCACACCTGGCTCCGCAGCACGGCGTCCTTGTAGGCCATCCAGGACAGCAGCGCGCACTTGACCCGGGCGGGGAACTTGGCCACGCCGGCGAAGGCCACGGCGTCGCCGAGGACGTCCTCGTCCGCCTCGACCTGGCCCCGGCCCTGCATGAGCCGGGTGAACTCGTCGACCACGGAGAGGGACTCCTCGACCGTGGAGCCGGTGGCGAGCTCGTACAGGACGGAGGCGGCGGCCTGGCTGATCGAGCAGCCCTGGCCGTCGTAGGAGACGTCCAGGACCTTGCCGCCGTCGCCCAGCTTCACCCGCAGGGTGACCTCGTCACCGCAGGTCGGGTTCACGTGGTGCACCTCGGCATCGTACGGATCGCGCAGCCCGCGGCCCTGTGGATGCTTGTAGTGCTCCAGGATCAGTTCCTGGTACATGGATTCAGCGATCATGGCTCAGCCGAACACCTTCTGGACATGGTGGAGGCCTCGAACCAGAGCGTCGATCTCGGCCGTCGTGTTGTACAGGTAGAACGACGCCCGCGTGGTCGCAGGAATTCCGAACCGCAGGTGAAGCGGACGGGCGCAGTGGTGTCCTACCCGGACGGCGACGCCGAACACGTCGTCCAGGATCTGGCCGACGTCGTGCGGGTGGATGCCCTCAAGCGTGAACGAGACCGTGCCGCCACGGGCGATGACCGTGCGCGGCCCGATGATCCGCAGCCCGGGGATCTCCCCCAGGGCGTCGAGGGCGTAGCCGGTGAGCTCCCGCTCGTGCTGCTTGATCGCGTCCATGCCGATCGAGGTGAGGTAGTCGACCGCGGCGCCGAGGCCGACGGCCTCCACGATCGGCGGCGTCCCCGCCTCGAACTTGTGCGGCACCGGGGCGTAGGTCGAGTGGTCCATCCAGACCGCCTCGATCATCTCCCCGCCGCCCAGGAACGGCGGCATGGCCTCGAGCAGCTCACGGCGGCCCCAGAGCACGCCGATTCCGGAGGGGCCGGCCATCTTGTGCCCGGTGAAGGCGACGAAGTCGACGTCGAGGTCGGCCACGTCCACGGGCCGGTGGGGCACCGACTGCGAGGCGTCGACCATCATCAGCGCGCCGACCTCGCGGACCCTGTCCAGGATCGGGGAGATCGAGTTGACCGTGCCGAGCACGTTCGACTGGTGCGCGATCGAGACGATCTTCGTGCGCTCGTTGACCAGTTCGTCGAGATTGTCCAGCGAGAGACGGCCCTGGTCCGTGACAGAGAACCAGCGCAGTGTCGCGCCGGTGCGCTGCGCGAGCAGCTGCCACGGCACGATGTTGGAGTGGTGCTCCATCTCCGTGATGACGATCTCGTCGCCGGGACCGACCCGGAACCTGTCGTCGGTGTTCACGGGGTTGCCGAAGGCGTAGGCGACCAGGTTGATCGCCTCGGAGGCGTTCTTGGTGAAGATGACCTCGTCCCGCGACGGCGCGCCGATGAACTGCCCGATCTTGTCACGGGCCGCTTCGTACGCCTCGGTGGACTCGCTGCCGAGCGCGTGCAGCGCCCGGCCGACGTTGCTGTAGTGCTGGGCCAGGTGGTCGCGCATCGCGTCGATCACCTGGTTGGGCTTCTGGGAGGAGTTGCCCGAGTCGAGGTAGACCAGAGGCCGGCCACCGGGCAGCTCGCGGGAGAGGATCGGGAAGTCCTTCCTGATCCTCTCCACGTCGAAGCTCGGAACGCTCATTACGCGGACGCCTTCACGTAGGACTCGTAACCCTCGTCCTCCAGCTTGTCGGCGAGCTCCGGGCCGCCCTCCTCGACGACCCGGCCGCCGGCGAAGACGTGCACGAAGTCAGGCTGCACGTAGCGGAGGATGCGGGTGTAGTGGGTGATCAGCAGCACGCCGGTGTCGCCCGAGGCGCGGAACCGGTTGATGCCCTCGGAGACGACGCGCAGCGCGTCGACGTCGAGGCCCGAGTCGGTCTCGTCCAGGACGGCGATCTTCGGCTTGAGGAGTTCGAGCTGGAGGATCTCGTGCCGCTTCTTCTCTCCGCCGGAGAAGCCCTCGTTGGTGTTGCGCTGGGCGAAGGCGGAGTCGATGGACAGCGCGTCCATGCCGTTCTTCAGATCCTTGGCGAACTCGCGCAGCTTGGGGGCCTCGCCGCGCACGGCGGTGACCGCGGAGCGCAGGAAGTTGGAGACGCTCACGCCGGGCACCTCGACCGGGTACTGCATCGCGAGGAACAGGCCGGCCCGGGCGCGCTCGTCCACCGACATGGCCAGCATGTCCTCACCGTCGAGCAGCACGCTGCCGGAGGTGACGGTGTACTTCGGGTGGCCCGCGATCGCGTACGCGAGGGTGGACTTGCCGGAGCCGTTCGGCCCCATGATCGCGTGGGTCTCGCCCGAGTTGATGGTCAGGTTGACCCCGCGGAGGATCTCCTTGTCGCCGACGGCGACGTGCAGGTCACGAATCTCAAGGGTTGACACGTATTACTCCTTCGAGAGCGAGACGTACACGTCGTCGCCGTCGATCTTGACTCGGTAGACGTTCACGGGCTTGGTGGCGGGCGGGCCGGTGGGCTTTCCGCTGCGCAGGTCGAAGCACGAGCCGTGCAGCCAGCATTCGAGGGTGTGGTCGTAGACCTCGCCCTCGCTCAGCTTCACCTCGGCGTGCGAGCACACGTCGTGCAGCGCGAACACCTCGCCGCCGGTGCGCACGAGCGCGACCGGGATTCCCTCGACCTCGACGCCCAGGGCGCCGTCGTCGGGGATGTCGGTGACCTTGCAGACCTTCTCGAAACTCATCGGGCGAGCTCAGCCTCCACCGCGGACAGCACCCGCTCGCGGATCTCCTCGACCTCGATCTTCTCCAGGAGCTGGGCGAAGTAGCCGTGCACCACGAGGCGCCGGGCCTCGTCGTACGGGATGCCGCGGGCCTGCAGGTAGAAGATGTGCTCGTCGTCGAGACGGCCGGAGGCGGAGGCGTGCCCCGCTCCGGCGACCTCGCCGGTGAGGATCTCCAGGTTCGGCACCGAGTCGGCGCGGGCGCCGTCGGTGAGGAGGAGGTTCCGGTTGAGCTCGTAGGTGTCGGTGCCCTCCGCCTCGGCCCGGATGATCACGTCGCCGATCCACACGGCGTGCGCCCCGTCGCCCTGCAGCGCGCCCTTGTAGGTCACGTTGCTGCGGCAGTTGGGCACCCCGTGGTCCACCCAGAGGCGGTGCTCCAGGTGCTGCCCGGCGTCCACGAAGTAGAGGCCGGTCAGGTCGGCGTCGCCGCCGGGCGCGGTGTACGACACGGACGGCGAGAGCCGTACGAGGTCGCCGCCGAGAGTCACGACGAAGGACCGGAACGTCGCGTCCTTGCCGAGCTGAGCGTGGTGGTGGGACACGTGGACCGCGCCGTCGGCCCAGTCCTGCAGGCTGACGACCTTGAGGGTGGCGCCCTCGCCGACGACGAACTCGACGTTGTCGGCGTAGACCGCGCCGCCGGTGTGGTCCAGGACCAGCACGGCCTGCGCCATCGGCTCGACCCTGACCACGATGTGGCCGAAGGCCGCCCCGTGGCCGACGCCGAGGCCGCGCAGGTTGACCACGGTCGGCCGGGAGGCCACGGCCTCCCGGGGCACCGTGATGACGGTCGCCTTCTCGAACGAGGCGTACGCCTGCGCGCTGACCCGGTCGGACGGCACGTAGGACGCGCCGATCCTGGCGTCGTCGCGGCCGACCGTCTCCACGGTCACCTCGGGTGCGGCGTCCACGTCGATCACGACGTTTCCCGTGGGGGCGGCCGTGCCGTCGTGCAGCCCCTTGAGGCGGGACAGCGGCGTGAACCGCCACTCCTCCTCGCGGCCGGTCGGCACCGCGAAATCCGCCACGTCGTACGACGACTCCGCGTGGAGCTTGGATACCGGCATCGTTTCCAGACCCATCAGCCGACGGCCCCTTCCATCTGCAGCTCGATCAGGCGGTTCAGCTCCAGGGCGTACTCCATCGGGAGCTCCCTGGCGATCGGCTCGACGAAGCCGCGCACGATCATCGCCATCGCCTCGTCCTCGTTCAGGCCGCGGCTCATCAGGTAGAAGAGCTGGTCCTCCGAGACCTTGGAGACCGTGGCCTCGTGCCCCATCGAGACGTCGTCCTCGCGGACGTCGACGTAGGGGTAGGTGTCGGAGCGGCTGATCTGGTCGACGAGCAGCGCGTCGCACTTCACCGTCGAGGCGGACCCGGCCGCGCCCTCCTCGATCTGCACGAGGCCGCGGTAGGACGTGCGGCCGCCGCCCCGGGCGACGGACTTGGACACGATCGTGCTCGACGTCTTGGGCGCGAGGTGCACCATCTTGGCGCCGGCGTCCTGGTGCTGGCCCTCACCCGCGAAGGCCACCGACAGGGTCTCGCCCTTGGCGTGCTCGCCCATCAGGTAGACCGCCGGGTACTTCATCGTGACCTTGGAGCCGATGTTGCCGTCGATCCACTCCATGGTCGCGCCCTCGTACGCCACGGCGCGCTTGGTGACCAGGTTGTAGACGTTGTTCGACCAGTTCTGGATGGTCGTGTAGCGGCAGCGGGCGTTCTTCTTCACGATGATCTCGACGACCGCGGAGTGCAGCGAGTCGGACGAGTAGATCGGCGCGGTGCAGCCCTCGACGTAGTGGACGTAGGAGTTCTCGTCCACGATGATCAGGGTCCGCTCGAACTGGCCCATGTTCTCGGTGTTGATCCGGAAGTAGGCCTGGAGCGGGATCTCCACGTTCACGTTCGGCGGCACGTAGATGAAGGAGCCGCCCGACCAGACCGCGGTGTTCAGCGAGGCGAACTTGTTGTCGCCGACCGGGATCACCGAACCGAAGTACTCCTTGAAGAGCTCCTCGTGCTCGCGCAGGCCGGTGTCGGTGTCGACGAAGATGACGCCCTTCTCCTCAAGGTCCTCACGGATCTTGTGGTAGACGACCTCCGACTCGTACTGAGCGGCCACACCCGCGATCAGGCGCTGCTTCTCCGCGTCGGGGATGCCGAGCTTGTCGTAGGTGTTCTTGATGTCGGCGGGCAGTTCGTCCCAGGAGGCGGCCTGCTTCTCCGTGGAGCGGACGAAGTACTTGATGTTGTCGAAGTCGATGCCGGTCAGGTCCGAGCCCCACGTCGGCAGGGGCTTCTTCCCGAACAGCCGCAGGCCCTTGAGGCGCAGGTCCAGCATCCACTCCGGCTCGTTCTTGAGCTCGGAGATGTTGCGGACGACCTCCTCGGAGAGGCCACGGCGGGCCGCGGAACCGGCCACGTCCGAGTCGGCCCAGCCGAACTTGTAATTCCCGAGGCCTTCCAGCTCCGGGCGGTCGGTGACAGTCACCTTCCGGACTCCTTGCTCGTCGTTTCATGACTGCGCGCGTGCCGTACGGCCAGCGCGTGAGAACTCACATGTGTGGTGCAGACCCCGTCGCCGTTGGCGATCGTGGCCAGTCGTTGCACCGGTGTGCCGAGCAGCTGCCCGAAGGCCTCCGTCTCGGCCTCGCACAGCTGCGGGAACGCCGCGGCGACGTGCGCGACCGGGCAGTGGTGCTGGCAGAGCTGCTCGCCTCCGATGCCCGTCTCGGTCGCCGAGGCGGCGTAGCCCTCGGCGGACAGTGCCTCGGCCAGCACGCGGATCCGCTGGTCGGCGGGGACCTCGCGCATGACCGACTCCAGCCTGTCGACCAGGCCGGAGACCTGTGCCCGCGCGAACTCCGACACCGCCTCGCCGCCCATGCGCTCGGCCAGGAAGCGCAGCGCGCTGCCCGCCAGGTCGTCATAGGCGTGCACGAAGGTGCTGCGACCCGCGTCGGTGATCGCGAACAGCTTCGCCGGCCGCCCCCTGCCCCGCTGGCCGCGCGGCCGCGCCGTACGGGGTTCGATCATCCCGTCGGCGAGCAGCGCGTCCAGATGGCGGCGGACGGCGGCGGGAGTCAGCCCCAGCCGCTCGCCCAGGGAAGCGGCCGTCACCGGGCCGTGTTCCAGGATGAGACGCGCCACCCGCGCGCGCGTGCCACGCTCGGCGGACAACGCGCCCCCGGAAGCGCTCTCGGACGCGCCTGAACGCCGCGCGGCGGCGGCATTCTCGGCGTTCGTCTTCCCGGGCACGTATTTCACAACATCAGTGTGCCGTAATTCCTTCCCATGTCACAACGGAAGTGAGAACCGCCCGGGATGCAATTTGTCACGCAGGGTAGCCTTACCTAACCTGCCAGGAAAGGGGTCGCGGCGCGCGCGAGGAGGCCGCGAGAGGCCTCCGAGGGCGGAGGCACGCCAACGCCTCCCTAGACTCGTTTCGTCAAGAAGTGTGTCCCATCTGGCTGGGGGGAGGCCGGTAGCGTGGGGACTGCTGGCCACAGTGTGCCCTCGGGTCTGCCATGGTGCGGACGGCAGGCAGGAGAACCATGATGCCGGACGCCGCGAACACGCGACCCGCGGGAGGCGCCGACGACGCGCCCGCGGTCGAGGTGCGCGACCTCGTCAAGCGGTACGGCCGCACCACCGCGATCGACGGGCTGACGCTGTCCTGCGCGCGCGGCCAGGTCACCGCGATCCTCGGTCCCAACGGAGCGGGGAAGACCTCCACGATCGAGATCTGCGAGGGCTTCCGCCAGGCCGACGGCGGCACCGTCCGCGTGCTCGGCCTCGCCCCGTCCGACTCGTCGCTGAAGGCGCGGGTCGGCGTGATGCTCCAGTCGGGTGGGGTGCCGCCCGCGATGCGCGCCGGGGAGTGGCTGCGGCTGATGGCCCGGTTCCACGCGCACCCGCTCGACCCGGCCGCGCTGCTCGACCGGCTCGGCCTGAGCGAGCACGCCCGCACGCCCTACCGCCGGCTGTCCGGCGGGCAGCAGCAGCGGCTGTCGCTGGCCGGGGCCATCGTGGGACGGCCCGAGCTGGTCTTCCTCGACGAGCCGACGGCGGGCCTCGACCCGCAGGCCAGGTACGCCTGCTGGGACATCGTCACCGGCCTGCGCGAGGCCGGGGTCTCGGTCGTCCTCACGACGCACTACATGGACGAGGCGGAGAAGCTCGCCGACCAGGTGATCATCATCGACCACGGGCGGGTCGTCGCGGCGGGGACCCCCGCGACCCTGACCGGCGCGGAGCGCCAGCTCCGGTTCCGGGCCCGTCCCGGGCTGAACCTGGACGAGCTGCTCTCCGCCCTGCCGCAGGGGAGCGCCGCCAAGGAGTCGCCCGCCGGGCACTACATCATCGAGGGGCAGGTCGCTCCGGGTCTGCTCGCCACGGTCACCGCCTGGTGCGCGAGCGAGGGCGTCACCACCGAGGACCTCAGCATCGAACGGCGCACCCTCGAAGACGTCTTCCTCGAACTCACCGGCCGGGAACTGCGATGACCTCCCTCACCCCGGGGTACGACACGGCCCGCCCACTTCGATCGGACCAGGCGATGACCACGACGCTCGACTTCACCCCTCGACCGGGTGCGGCCCCGCTGCCGAGGATGGTGCTCGCGCAGGCGGGCGCGGAGATGCGCGCCATGCTCCGCAACGGCGAGCAGCTCCTGCTCACCCTGATCATCCCCGTGCTGCTTCTCGTCGGTTTCTCCCAGGCACCGCTGGTCAGCGTGGACGGGGCCCGCGTCGACTTCGTCACCCCCGGCGTTCTCGCGCTGGCGGTGATGTCGACGGCGTTCACCGGCCAGGCCATCGCCACCGGGTTCGAGCGGCGGTACGGCGTGCTCAAGCGCCTGGGTGCCACTCCCCTGTCCCGGCCGGGGCTGATGTTCGCCAAGACCGCCGCTGTCCTCGGCGTCGAGGTGATCCAGGTCGCGGTGATCTCCATGGTCGCGCTGGCGATGGGATGGTCCCCGCACGGCGACCCGCTCTGGATCGCGCTGCTCATCGTGCTCGGCACGGCCGCCTTCAGCGGCCTCGGCCTGCTGATCGCGGGGACGCTCCGGGCCGAGGCCACGCTGGCCGCGGCCAACCTCGTCTACCTCGTCCTGCTGGGGCTCGGCGGTGTCGTCTTCCCGGTCGCCAAGTTCCCGGAGGGCGTGCGCCCGGTCCTGGAGCTCCTGCCCATCACCGCGCTGACGAACGGCATGCGCTCGGTGCTGGCCTCCGGCGGGGGTTTCCCGGCGGGGCCGGTGCTCGTGCTGCTGGTGTGGGCGACGGTCACCCTCGGTGTGGCCGGCCGTACCTTCCGCTGGGAGTAGGCGGCCGGAAGCAGACCCCACCTCGGTGCGATCCGGCCCGGCACGAGGCGATAGGTTCTGACGCTCGGGTCGAGTGGTCGACGCCGTTTCGAGGCGGTCGACGAACGTATGGAGGTGGCGGCCGGATGACGGCTGAACCCGCGTGGGGGGCGGCGGAGCCGTACCGGATCAGGCCGTTCCGCGCCGGACGCGGCGGACTTCGGCCGGGCACGCTGCTGCGGGCGGCGTCGGACTCGATCCCGCCGTCGGGGCTGGTGCTGCTCGCCGTCCTCTCGGTGCAGGTGGGCGCAGGGCTGGCCAAGAACCTCTTCGCCGAGCTGCCGCCGAGCGCCGTGGTGTTCCTGCGGATCGCGATCGGCGCGGCCATCCTCGTCCCGGTCGCCCGGCCCCGCCTGAAGGGGTTCGGCCGGAAGGACCTCGCCGTCGGGGCGGCCTTCGGGCTCAGTCTCGGCCTGATGAACCTGTCGTTCTATGAGGCGCTGGCCCGGCTGCCCATGGGCATCGCGGTCGCGATCGAGTTCATCGGGCCGCTCACCGTGGCGGTCGTCGCCTCCCGGCGGCGGCTCGACCTGTTCTGGGTCGCGCTGGCCGGCGCCGGCGTGATCCTGCTCGCTCCTTGGGGGCAGGCGGACGGCGCGAACTGGGCCGGCATCGGGTTCGCCGCCCTCGCGGGCACCATGTGGGCCGCCTACATCGTGCTGTCGGCGGCCACCGGCGCCCGGTTCCCCGGCTCCAGCGGCCTCGCGCTCGCCATGGTCGTCGCCACGATCGCCGTCGCCCCCGTCGGGGTGGTCTCCGGCGGCGCCGACCTGCTGCGCCCCGAGATCCTGCTCCTGGGCGCCGGGGTCGGGCTGCTCTCCTCGGTCATCCCGTACACGATCGAACTGGAGGCCCTGCGGAGGATGCCGAAGCGGGTCTTCGGCATCCTCATGAGCCTCGAACCCGCCGTCGCCGCGCTGGTGGGCCTCGTCGTGCTCGGGGAGTTCCTCCAGGCCCGTGAGTGGGCGGCGATCGGCTGCGTCGTCATCGCCTCGATCGGCGCGACCAGATCCGGCTGAGCCGTTCACCTCTCCGGCCGGTCGCGCTTCTCGGGCTTGTCCGCCCAGATGCCGCGTACGTGCTGGATGTGGTGGCTCATGATGCGCTCGGCCTCCCCGGCGTCGCCGCGGACGAGGGCGTCCACGATGCCGACGTGCTCGCGGGCCGAGTCGATCAGGGCGCCGCGCTCGGCCAGGCCGCGCAGGCCGTACAGGCGGGCCCGGCCGCGCAGGTCGCGGATCACCTCGACGAGGTGCGCGTTTCCGGACAGGCTCAGCAGCCCCAGGTGGAACCGCAGGTCGGCGTTGACGTAGGCGAGCAGGTCGCCGCGCCGCGCCGCCGCGACGATCTCCTCGGCGACCGGCCGCAGCTCCTCGAAGTCGGCGGCCTCGCGGCTGCCCGCCAGCCGGGCCACCGTCGGGACCTCGATGAGCTGGCGGATCTCGGTGATCTCGTCGAGGTCGCGGTCGGTCATCTCGGTCACCCGGAATCCCTTGTTGCGCACGGCCTCGACCAGGCCCTCCTTGGCCAGGTCGAGCATCGCCTCGCGCACCGGGGTCGCAGAGACGCCGAACTGCGCGGCGAGCACCGGCGCGGAGTAGACCACGCCCGGCCGCATCTCGCCCGCGACGAGGGCGTCCCGCAGCGCCTGCGCCACCTGCTCGCGCAGGCTCTGCCGCTCGCCCACCAACGGCAGGCCGAGCCCGTCCGCGGCCGATGGCGCCATGTCCCTACCCTCTTTCGTGCTCACCGGAGATCCCCCGCCGGGTGGTCCACGCCTCATACGCGGCCGCGGCGACCACCAGGTCCTGCCAGGCCATGCCCACGCTCTTGAAGACGCGGGGGCCCGGGCCGGGAGCCACCCGGCCGGCGATGAGATCGGCGAGGTTCCCGGCGAGGTGGTCAGCCGTGATCCTACCGTCCCGCAATGGGACGACCAGGTCGCCGGCCTCCGCCAGTGCCGCCGTACGGGCCTCGACGACGACGGCGGACCGGGCGACGAGGTCGCCGTCCAGCTCGCGCGCGTCGGGTTCGTGGGACCCGACGGCGACGACCACGGCGCCGTCGCGGACCAGGCCGCCGGGGAACAGCGGGGTCCGCGCCGTCGTGCAGCAGGCGATCAGGTCGGCCTCCTCGACCGCCCGCCGCCAGGCCGGGTCGGATGCGGGATGGGAGCGGGCGGTCAGGCCCGCGGCGGCGCAGCGCTCCGCCAGGCGGGCCGCGCCGCCCGGGTCACGGGCCACCACGGTGACCCGTTCCACCGGACACACCTCGCGCAGCGCGGTCACGTGCCCCCACGCCTGCGGGCCGCTGCCGAACACCACCAGCGACCGGGCGTCCGGCGACGCCAGGTGCCGTACGGCGAGGGCCGACACGGCGGGGGTGCGCAGCGAGGTCAGCGCCGTGCCGTCCATGGTGGCGATCGGGCTCAGCGTGGCGGCGTCGAGCAGCAGATAGAGCGCCTGGATCCGCGGTAGCCCGCGCGCGGGGTTGTCCGGCGCCACCGTCGCCACCTTGACGCCCGCGTACGGCCCCCAGGACGCGGGCATGAGAAGGAGCTGCCCCGCCGGGACGTCGACGACCGGGCGCGGCGGGGCCGTCTCGGGGTCGAGCCCGCCGCGCAGCGCGTCCTCCAGCGCCTGTACGGCCAGGCCCGGCGGCACGAGCCCGTACACCGTGTCTCCGTCCAGGTGGGGCAGTCCGTTCATCCGCCCGTCCCCCTCATCTCGTCGGTGTCCTGTTGTCCCACTGGTCTCATTGGCCTCACTGGCCCCGCCGGTCTCACCGGAGGGTGAATCCGGTGCCGAGCGGATCCCTGGGGTCGAGGGTGAACCGGTGCTCCCCGGTGCGGAACGCCGTGCCCTCGATCTCCGGGACGATCGCCCGCCGTCCCGCCTCCTCGGTCACGTCGGCCACGCCCGCAAGGAAAACGCCGCCCGCGACGCCCTCGTGCCGCAGGGTGACCGCGCGCGGGTCGGGGTGGTCCTCGGCGAGCAGCGCCAGCCGGGCGGCGGTGCCGGAACCGCAGGGAGAGCGGTCCACCTCGCCGTCCGCGAACACGGTCACGTTGCGCTGGTGGTACCGGTCGCCGTCCGACCCGAGATCCTCGTGGAAGATCACGCCGTAGATCCCGGAGAGCCGGTCGTCCGACGGGTGCCGCGCCGACGGGTGCCCGGCCAGCGCGGCCTTGATCGACCGGCCGAGGGCGATCAGCTCGGTGAGGTCTCCCGGGGTCACCGAGAGGCCGAACGCGGCAGCCGGGACGGAGGCGTAGATCGCTCCGCCGTAGGCCACGTCCACGACCGTGCCGCAGGCGGGCACGTCCCTGGCGACGGTGTAGGACGGAACGTTCCGGAACGTCACCGCCTCGACCCGGCCGCCCGCGCTGCGCACCCGCGCCAGCACCCGCCCCGACGGGACGTCGATCGCGATGGAAGTCTCGCCGTCGGGGTCCGCGGCCACCAGGCCCTGCTCCACGGCGTAGACGCCGAGCGCGATGGTGCCGTGCCCGCACGCCGTGGAGTAGCCGTCCTTGTGCCAGAACAGCACACCCAGGTGCGCCCCGGGGTCGTCGGGCGGGACGAGGAAGCACCCGTACATGTCGGCGTGGCCGCGGGGCTCGTGGCAGAGCAGCCGGCGTACGGCGTCCACCTCGGGCGCGGTGGCGGCCGTCCTGCGGTCCAACACCGTCGCGCCGGGGATGTCCGGCACCCCGGAGACCACGATCCGGAACGGCTCGCCGGCGGTGTGGTAGTCGACCGTACGGACGTCGTGACTCGTCAGGAATGTCACTTCGGTCACTTCTGCCCCTTCGCTTGCGAGCCGCCCAGGTATGCCTCGGCGACCCGTGTGTCATCGCGCAGTTCGGCCGCCGTCCCCGAGAGGACGCACGTCCCGTTCTCGATGACGTATCCCCGGTGCGCGATCTTCAGTGCGGCCCGCGCGTTCTGCTCGACCAGCAGCACGGCCGTCCCCTCGGCGTTGATCTCCCTGATCACGTCCATCACGGCGGCGACCACCAGCGGGGCCAGGCCCATGGACGGCTCGTCGAGCAGCAGCAGGCGGGGCCCGGTGACCAGCGCCCGGCCGATGGCGAGCATCTGCTGCTCGCCGCCGGACAGCGTGCCGCCCTGCTGGCCGCTGCGCTCGGCCAGGCGGGGCAGCAGCGTGTACACCCGGTCGATCCGCCGCCTGACCTCCACCTGGTCGCCCACGGCGTACCCGCCGAGCAGGAGGTTGTCGTGGACGCTGAGCGTACTGAACACCCGCCGTCCCTCGGGGACGTGGACCAGTCCGAGCCGGACGATCGCGCTCGGCTTGGCGCCGGTGATGTCGCGCCCCTCGTAGACCACCCGTCCCGCGCTGGGCCGGACCAGTCCCGACACGGCCGACAGGGTCGTCGTCTTGCCCGCGCCGTTGTTGCCGAGCAGGGCGACGACCTCACCCTCCCCGACGGTCAGGGACAGCCCGCGCAGCGCGTGGACGCCGCCGTAGTGGACGTCCAGCCCGTCGATCTCAAGCGCCGCCATCGCGTCCTCCCGCAACGCTCGCCCTGGCCTGCTCGATCTCGGCCTCGTCGGCGTCCCTGCCGAGGTAGGCCTCGACGACCTCGGGGTTGCGCCGCACCTCGTCCGGGGGCCCGTCGGCGATCTCCCGCCCGAAGTTGAGCACGACCACCCGCTGCGAGACGTCCATGACCAGCCCCATGTCGTGCTCGATCAGGACGATCGCGATGCCGAGCTCGCGGATGCGGCGGATGAGGTCGAGCATCTCGGCCTTCTCACCGTGGTTGAGCCCGGCGGCGGGCTCGTCGAGCAGCAGCAGGTCGGGCCGCCGGGCGAGCGCCCTGGCGATCTCCACCCGCCGCTGCTCACCGTACGGCAGGGCCCGGGCGGGGCCGTACCTGTCGCCGCGCAGCCCGGCGAAGTCGAGCCAGTGGTGGGCCTGCTCGGTGCTCTCCCGCTCGCCCCTGCGGTAGCGCGGGGTGTGCAGCAGCGCGTCGAGGACGTTCTGCCTGATCCGCAGGTGGGTGCCCGCGCGGACGTTGTCGAGGACGGACATCTCACCGAACAGGCGCAGGTTCTGGAAGGTGCGCGCGACACCGAGCGCGGCCACCGCCGAGGGCCGCAGCCCGGTGATGTCGCGCCCGCGCAGCCGTACGGCTCCCGCGGTGGGCCGGTAGAAGCCGGTCACGCAGTTGAACGCGGAGGTCTTCCCCGCGCCGTTGGGGCCGATCACCGAGACGATCTCGGCTTCACCGACGCCGAAGGTCAGCCCGTCGATGGCGAGCACGCCGCCGAAGGAGAGCCGCAGGCCCTCGACGGAGAGCAGCGGGGCGTTCCCCGTGCCGTTCACTGGGCCACCTCCCGGGACCTAGCCGGCCACAGGCCCTGCGGCCGGACCAGCATCACGGTGATCAGCAGTACGCCGAAGGCGAGGAACCGGTAGTCGGCCAGGTCGCGCAGCAGCTCCGGCAGCACGCTGATGATCACGGCCCCGACGACGACGCCCCTGATCGACCCCATGCCGCCGAGTACCACGGCCATGAGCACAAGCGCCGACTGCAGGAAGGTGAAGCTGCCCGGGGAGATCGCCGACAGGTGCGCGGCGAACAGCACTCCGGCCAGCCCGCCCCAGATCGCCCCGGCGACGTAGGCCGCCATCTTGATCTTGTAGGTGTGCACGCCCATGGCCTCGGCGGCGTCCTCGTCCTCGCGGACGAACCGCCACGCCCGGCCGAGCCGGGACCGGCCCAGCCGGGCGGCGCCGACCACGGCGACCGCGACGACCAGCACGGTCACGTAGTACATGGAGACCGGGCCGCCGGTCAGGCCGGGGATGCCGTAGATCCCCGACGGACCGCCGGTGACGTCGAGGTTGTTGGCGGTGACCCGGATGATCTCCCCGAAGCCGAGCGTCACGATGGCCAGATAGTCGCTGCGCAGCCGCAGCGTCGGGGCGCCGATGATCAGCCCGGCGAGCACGGTGACCACCAGGACGGCGGGCAGCGTGGCGACGAGCGGCAGGTCGAACCGGGTGGAGAGCACCCCGCTCGTGTAGGCGCCGACGGCGAAGAACGCCGCGTAGCCGAGGTCGAGCAGGCCGCAGTAGCCGACGACGATGTTGAGCCCGGCCGCCAGCATCACGAAGATCGCGGCGCTGGTCATCACCGACAGCGCGTACGGCGTGGCGTTGACGAAGGGCGCGAGCAGCGCGACGGCCAGCCCGACAAGCCCGGCCCACCGGTTGTCCATCAGCCGCGACGCGATCGAGCGCGGCCCGGCGCCCCGGGGACGGGCGCTTGAGGGCGCGCCGGGGGGCGTGCCCTGTGGCACGGTGGCGGTCATACTCGCTCCGTCACGCGTTCGCCGAGCAGGCCCGTCGGCCGCACGGTCAGGAACAGGATGAGCACACCGAAGGCGAAGACGTCGCGCCACTCGCCGCCGAGCCAGAAGGTGCCGAACGACTCGAGCAGGCCGAGGAGCAGCCCGCCCAGCATGGTGCCCGGGATGTTGCCGATGCCGCCGATGACGGCCGCCGTGAACGCCTTCAGGCCGATCAGGAAGCCCATCATGAAGTCGATCTTTCCGTAGTGGGCCCCGGCCATGACCCCGGCGGCCCCGGCGAGGGCGGAGCCGAGGAAGAACGTCCGGGAGATGACCGCGTCCACGTCGATCCCCATGAGCGCGGCGGCCTTGGGGTCGAGCGCGACCGCCCGCATGGCCCGGCCCTCGCGGGAGCGGGTGACGAGCAGGTTGAGGCCGAGCATGAGGACGACGGCCACGGCGACCAGGGCGAGCTGCTGGAGGGTGATGCGGGCGCCGAGCACCTCCACCGAGGTGCCGCCCAGCCGCACCGGGTACACCCGCGGGTCCGCTCCCGCGGCGGCGCGCATGCCGTACTCCAGGGCGAAGGACGCACCGACGGCGGTGATCAGCAGCGAGAGCCGCGGGGCGCCGCGGAGCCGCCGGTAGGCCACCCGTTCGAGCAGCACCCCGGCGAGGCCGGTGACGCCCATGGTGAGCACGAGGACGGCGAGCAGCAGGGGCAGGGCCATGGCCGCGGACACGCCACCGGCCGCGCCGAGGACGGCGAAGCCGATGAACGCGCCGAGCATGTACAGGTCGCCGTGGGCGAAGTTGAGCAGCTTGATGATCCCGTAGACCATGCTGTAGCCCAGCGCCACCAGCGCGTAGAACGACCCGACGAAGAGTCCGTTCCAGACCAGTTGGGACATGTCACGATTCCCTGGAGGTCACTGGAGTGCGTCCTGGAGGACGAACTTGCCGTCCTTGACGACCAGGATCTGGAACCCGCCGGTGCTCAGGGTGTGCTCGGGGGTGAACTTCAGCGGCCCGGAGAACATCGAGAACCCGTCGATCCCCTCCAGGGCGGAGATGACCTTCTGCCCGTCGGTGCCGCCGGCCTTGGTGACCGCTTCGGCGGCCAGCCGTACGGCGTCGTAGGCCTGGTTGGAGTACGGCCCGGGGTCGGCGCCGAACTTCTGCTTGTAGTTCGCGATCCAGCTCTCCGCGCCCTGGAGGGTGTCCGGGGTCTGGGTCATGGTGGCGTAGACACCGGTGGCCGCCTCGGCCCCGGCGATCTCGATCAGCTTGGGCGAGACCGAGCCGTCACCGACCATGATCTTGCCCTTGTAGCCCGCCTGGCGGAGCTGGCGGGCGATCAGGCCGCCCTCCTGGAAGTAGCCCGTCCAGTAGACGTAGTCGGGCTTCTTGGCCAGCACCTTGGTGATGTTGGCGCTGTAGTCGCTCTCCTTGGGGGTGACCGCCTCCAGGATCGCGGTCTCCGGGCCGCCCGGCTCGTCGAGCAGGGTCTGGGTGCGCAGCGCGATGTCCTTGGAGTAGCTCGTGTTGTCGTGCATGAGGGCGACCTTGGTGGCCCCCTCCTTGGTCATCCAGGCCGCCGCGGCCCCGGCCTGCTGCGAGCCGGTGCCGTTGATGAGGAAGACGTTCTTGAGCTTCTGGTCGACGAGCTCCTGGGAGTTCGCCGCCGGAATGATCATCGGGATGTCGGTCTTGGCGAAGATCGGCAGGGTGGGGAGGGTGGCGCCGGAGCAGTATCCGCCGATCGAGACGTGGATGCCCGCGGTGACCAGCTTGTTCGCGCCCGCCGCCGCCGTCTGCGGGTCGCAGGCGTCGTCGGCGGTCTTCAGCTCCAGCTTGCGGCCGAGAACGCCGCCCTTGGCGTTGATCTCGTCCACCGCGAGCTGGGCGGCGTTGCTCATGTAGGGACCGATCGCCGCCTCGCTGCCCGACTGCGGGATCAGCATGCCGAGCACGATCGGCTCGTCCTTCTTGTCGCCGGAACCGGCGTCGTCACCGCCGAGCAACCCCTGCCCGCACCCCGCGGTCAGCAGGACCGCCGACGCCATGACGGCCGCGAGGGCCGTCCCATAGAGCTTGCGCATCCGCGCCTCCTCTTCCGAATGTGGAATGTGACATTGCACCTCCCGGAAGATCGGGTCAAGGTCTGAGATCAGACCGTTAGTTCCCTGTGAGGACGACGGCGCGAAGACCACATTGCAAAGACCACATTGCGAAGACCAGATTGTGAAGACCGCATCCGCCCGCCGGAGGCGCTCCGGCGGGCCCCGTCACTCTTAGAGCAGGAACCCCGCCGGGAAGGGGTCGCGCGGGTCGAGGAAGTACTGCGCGGTCCCGGTCACCCAGGCCCGCCCGGTGATCGTGGGGACCACCGCGCCGAGGGATCCGACGGCGGTCTCCTCGACCAGGCGTCCCACGAACCGGGTGCCGATGAACGACTCGTTGACGAAGTCGGTGTCCAGCGGCAGCTCACCGCGGGCGTGCAGCTGCGCCATCCGCGCGCTCGTACCGGTGCCGCACGGCGAGCGGTCGAACCAGCCCGGATGGATCGCCATGGCGTGCCGCGAGTGGCGCGCGTCCGAGCCCGGCGCGACGAACTGCACGTGGTGGCAGCCGCGGATGCCGGGGTTCTCGGGGTGCACCGGCTCCGCCTGCTCGTTGATCGCCGCCATCACGGCGAGTCCCGCGTCGAGGATCTCCTGCTTCCGGGACCGCTCGAACGGCAGGCCGACGGACTCGATGGGCAGGATCGCGTAGAAGTTGCCTCCGTACGCGAGGTCGTAGCCGACCTCCCCGAGGCCGGGCACCTTCACCGTGCGGTCCAGCCCGACGCTGAACGACGGCACGTTGGTGATGGTCACCGCCACGGCCGCGCCGTCCTCGACCCGTACCTCGGCGGTCACCAGCCCGGCCGGGGTGTCCAGCCGGATCACGGTCACCGGCTCGGTCACCTCGACCATCCCCGTCTCCACGAGGACCGTGGCGACGCCGATGGTGCCGTGACCGCACATCGGCAGACAGCCCGACACCTCGATGTAGAGCACGCCGAAGTCGGCGTCGGCCCGGGTGGGCGGCTGCAGGATCGCCCCGCTCATCGCCGAGTGGCCGCGCGGCTCGTACATCAGGAGCGTGCGCACGTGGTCGAGGTTCGCCAGGAAGTACTCCCGGCGCTCGGCCATGGTCGCGCCCGGGATCACGCCCACGCCGCCGGTGATCACTCGGGTGGGCATGCCCTCGGTGTGGGAGTCGACCGCGTGGAAGACCCGCTTCGTCCTCATCGCGCCCCTCTCCACTCGCACGCCGTCCCGGAAACACCGGACCCGGCGATGCTACGGCCGGCGACGGTACGGCCGCGCACCATCAGCGCAGCCCTTCGGCGAGCGCCTTCTCGGTGGTGGCGCGCACGGCGGCCTCCTGCTCGGCGGTCAACGGCTGCCTGGGCGGGCGGCACGGGCCGCCCCGGCGCCCGGCGATGTCCATGGACAGCTTGATCGCCTGGACGAACTCGATCTTGGAGTCCCAGCGCAGCAGCGCGTGCAGGGACCGGTACAGCGGGAGCGCCTTCTCCAGGTCACCGGCGACCGCCGCGCGGTAGAGCTCGACGGTCGAGGCGGGCAGCGCGTTGGGGTAGCCCGCGACCCAGCCGACCGCCCCGGCGAGCGCCACCTCGAGCAGCACGTCGTCGGAGCCGATGAGCACGTCCAGCCCGGGGGCCAGCTCGGCGATCTCGTAGGCCCGCCGCACGTCCCCGGTGAACTCCTTCACGCCCACGATGAGGCCCTCGGCGTGCAGCTGCGCGAGCAGCCGGGGCGTCAGGTCCACCTTGGTGTCGATCGGGTTGTTGTAGGCCACGACCGGCACCCCGGCCGCCGCCACCTCGCGGTAGTGCGCCACGACCGCCCGCTCGTCCGCCCGGAAGGCGTTCGGCGGCAGGAGCATGACCGCCCCGCAGCCGGCGTCGCGGGCCTGCTCGGCCCAGCGGCGCGCCTCCAGCGCCCCGTAGGCGGCGATGCCCGGCATGACCCGGTCGCCGCCGACGGCCGCGACCGCGGTCTCCACGACCGCGGCCCGCTCCTCGGGGGTCAGCGTCTGGTACTCCCCCAGGGAGCCGTTGGGCACCACGCCGTCGCATCCGTTCGCGACCAGCCACCGGCAGTGCTCGCCGTACGCGTCGTGATCGACGGTCAGGTCGTCGTGCAGCGGCAGCGCGGTGGCCACCATCACTCCGCGCCAGGGCTTCTCACGTGTCGTCATCAGGTTTCCTTCCATTCATCGCGGCCATCCATGGCGGCGAGGTCACCGAGGCTTACGGGCTGGGCGATCGGCCGCCGGGGCGGCGCCGGGTCCTCCCCGGCGAGACGCGCCACGGCCTCGCCGCAGATCCGTCCCTGGCACCAGCCCATGCCGGGCCGGGCCAGCAGCTTGATGGAGCGCGCGTCGGCGGCGCCCAGGTCGCGGGCCTCCTTGACCCGGCCGTAGGGCACCTCCTCGCAGCGGCAGATCAACGTGTCGTCGTGCAGCCAGGACGTCCAGCCGTCCCCGACCGGGTAGGCGCGCAGCAGCGCACGCGCGAACCCGGCCAGCCGCCGCCTCCTGGCCTCCGTGCGGGGGTCGGCGGGGTCTCCGGCCACAGGGGTGCCCAGGGCGTCGGCCACGACGGCGCGCCCCGCGATCACTCCTTCGAGCTCGGCCAGATCGGCCCCGCCCACTCCGGTGGTCTCCCCCGCCGCGTACACGCCCGCGACGCTGGTCCGCATGTGCCGGTCCACCCGCGCCACGGGGCCGCCCGCGGCGTCCCTGGACGTCTCGCAGCCGAGCTGCGCCGGGAGGTCGAGCTGGGGCACGAAGCCGTAGCCCACGGCGAGGGTGTCGCACTCGATCGTCTCCTGGCCGCCCCGGTAGGGCCGCCAGTCCGCGTCCACCTTCGCGACCGTCACGTGGGTCAGCTCGCCGTCGCCGTGCGCCGCGACCACCGCGCGTCCCCCCTTGTACGGCACGCGGTGCCTGGCCAGGCGGTAGCCGTACGCGAGGGCCTCGGCGGCCTTGCCCGGCCGGGCGAGGGCCTGGGGGGCCAGCGCGAACCGGCCGCCCGCCTCGAATACCCCGGCGACCGTCGCTCCCGCCGCCGCCAGCGAGGTCGCGACGGGCAGCAGGAAGGGCCCGGTCCCGGCGACCACGACGCGGCGTCCGGCCATGACGAGGTTGCCCTTGAGCAGCGCCTGGGCGGCCCCCGCCGTCATCACGCCGGGCAGATCCCAGCCGGGGAACGGCAGGACGCGGTCGTGCGCGCCGGTCGCGATGAGCAACCGGGCCGCGGCGACGGTGCGCGCCCGCTCCTCCCGGCCTTCCAGGCAGTGCACGGCGAAGCCGCCGCCCGGCCCGCGCTCGACGGCCCAGACCCGGTGCCCGAGCAGGATGTCGGCGTCGCCGAGCGCGTCACGGAGCCGTACAAACCGGGAGAACCCGTGATGGAGCGCCCCCGGCCGCGCGGCGCGGAACCCCTCGGGAAGCTGGCGGAAGTACTGGCCGCCGATCCGCGCTCCGGCGTCCAGGACCGCGACGCGCAGGCCCGCCCGCGCCGCGACGCCCGCCGCCGCCAGGCCCGCGGGTCCCGCCCCCACGATCACCAGGTCGTAGCGCCCCACAGCGCGCTCGCCCACGCCGTCTCCGCCCGCGTCAGGAGTGGGGGTGTCATGCGCCGTCATGAGGTCGTCACCTCGTCTCCGGGGCGGGCCTCGGTCAGGCAGGCCCGCAGGTTCTCCACGCCGTTGACGGTGACCAGGCAGTCGAAGCAGACGCCGATGCCGCAGAACAGGCCGCGCCGGCGGTCGCCGAACCGGGTCGTGCGCCAGGTGCGGATCCCGGCGGCGTGCAGCGCCGCGCCGACGGTCTGGCCCGGCACCACGGGCACGGGCCGCCCGTCCACGCGCACCTCGAACCCCGGCTCGGGCCGTGCACCCACCAGCCGGTACGGCGAAGCCCCGGACATGCCGCCTCCCTCGTCTCCGTTGCGCACAGTGCTGGCGCCGCTCACACGGCCGTCCGGGCCGCTCCCGCCGACGCCGCTCATGCCGCGGCCTCGGCGAAGCGGTCGGGGCGGAAGGGGGCCGGATCGAGTTCGGGTGCCGCGCCGGTGATGAGCTGCGCGATCAGGAGCCCGGTCACCGGGGCGAGTCCGATGCCCGCTCCCTCGTGGCCGCACGCGTGGTACAGCCCGGGAACCCGCGGGTCGGCCCCGATCACGGGCAGGTGGTCGGGGCAGTAGGGCCGGAACCCGCAGTAGGCGCGGATCGCCCGGACATCGGCGAGCGCCGGGAACAGGCCCACCGCCTGCCGTGCCAGCCGGGCGAGGACGGGCAGCGAGACGGTCCGGTCGAAGCCGACCCGCTCGCGGCTGGCCCCGATGAGGACGGTGCCCGCCTGGGTGGCCTCCACCACGGCCGAGGTCTCCAGGCCCGCGGAGTCGCTGGCCACGTTGGTCACGTAGGCGGCCGTGTAGACCTTGTGCCGGACCAGCGGCCCCGAGCCTACGGACGATCCGGGCGCCCCGGAGGCGTCGTGTGACGGCAGCCCGGTCAGCGGCTCGGTCACCAGGATGAAGCCCCTGCGCGGCATGATCGGCAGATCCACGCCCGCGAGCGCGGCGATCTCGCCGCCCCAGGTGCCGCCCGCGTTGACCACCGCGCCGGCCGGGATGTCCCCCGCGTCGGTGCGCACGCCAGTGACCCGGCCGCGCTCCGTGAGGAGGCCGGTCACCTCGGTCCCGGTGCGGAGGGTGACGCTCGGCCGGCGCCGGGCCAGCCGGGCGGCGGCGAGCATCGGCTGCACCTGGGCGTCCTGGGGGTAGAACACCCCGCCCGCGAACCCGGGTGCGAGATGCGGCTCGTAGTCGGCCAGCTCGTCGGCGGCCACGGCGCGGGTCACGACGCCGCTCTTCTCCTGGTGCCCGGCCAGCTCGGCGAGCGCGCGCAGCACCTCGTCGTTCTCCGCGACCACCAGGCCGCCCTTGGGCTCGTACTCGAAGCCGCCCAGCTCGCGGGCCTCGGAGGCCAGCTCGGTCCAGAGGCGGCAGGACAGCATGGCGAGGTCCAGCTCGGGGCCGGGCTCCTTGTCCGAGACGAGGATGTTGCCCTCACCCGAGCCCGTGGTGCCCGCGGCGACCGCCCCCCGGTCCACCAGGGTGACGCTCAGGCCCTCGCGGGCCGCGTAGTAGGCGCAGGCGGCGCCGATCATTCCGGCACCGATCACCACGACATCCGGCACGCCTGCCCACCTCCCTCTCGGTCAGTAAGGTGTCATATTTCACTGGCCCATGGCAATACCCGGCGATATCCCTCTAAACGGGATCCCTCTCAACGGGCCGGAGGCGGGACCACCCCCACCGCCGCCTACCATTTGAGCGTGACCAGCCTCTCCGCTTTCCACCGGTCGTACTGGCTGCCCAGCACCGTCACAATGCGGCGATGGGCGCTCGCGAGCGTCGTCGTCAACGCGGGCATCACGGTCACAGGCGCGGGCGTGCGCGTGTCCAAATCGGGGCTCGGCTGCCCGACCTGGCCGAAGTGCACGCCCGACAGCTTCGTCCCGGCCCAGCACGACGCGCACTCCGCGTTCAACATGGCGATCGAGTTCGGCAACCGGCTGCTGACTTTCCTGGTCCTCGCCGTCGGGGTCGCCGTCGTCGTCGCCGCCATCCGGCTCGTCCGCGAGGGCGACGGCCAGAGCCAGGGCCGTCGCGACCTGGTACGGCTCGCCTGGCTCCAGCCGATCGGCGTGCTCGCCCAGGCGCTGTGGGGCGGCCTGGTCGTGCGGACCATGCTCAACCCGTTCACGGTGAGCGTTCACTTCCTGCTGTCGATCGCCATGCTCGCCGCGGCGTACGCGCTGTTCGTGCGGGCCGGGGAGGGCGACGAGCCGCCGCGGCGGGTCGTCCACCGGGACATCCGCACGCTCGGCTTCGTCCTGCTGGCCGCGGTCGCCGTGCTGCTCATCGCCGGCGTCGTGGTCACCGGGACCGGACCGCACTCGGGCGACGACGCCGCCTCGCGGTTCGGCTTCGACATCGAGACCGTGGCCCGGCTGCACGCCGACGTCGTCTGGATCGTCGTCGGCCTCACGTTCGCGCTGCTGTTCGCGCTCCACCTGACCGACTCCCCGGCCCGGGTCCGGCGGGCCGCCCTGGCGCTGTTCGCCGTGGAGCTGGCCCAGGGCGTGATCGGCTACGTGCAGTACTTCCTGGCCATCCCGGCCCTGCTCGTCCTGCTGCACGTGCTCGGCGCGAGCCTGGTCTGGATCGGCACGCTGCGCGTCGTCTTCCTCATGCGCACCCGCGACCCGCTCCCCGGCGGCGACGCCACCGACGACGCGACGGGCGAGCGCGACGCGGACGCTCCGCGCGTCCTCGCGCCGTCGACGCCGGGCGACGCCACCGCCTGAGCGGTCAGCCGCTCTCCTCGACGAACGGCTCCAGCAGGCCCGGCACCGCGTGGCGGGCCAGCCGGAGCCCCTCGTCCCGCCCCACGTCGAGTACGTCGTACCGGCCCTCGCCCGCCGCGGTCGTGGCCGACACGGTCACCAGGCCGGCCCGCCGCTGGAACAGCGACTCGCTGATCGTCAGGCCGATGATCCCGGAGCGGTCCAGGGCGACCGTCCTGCGCCTGACCGCGCCCGAGCGGGTGACCAGATACCGCCGGGTCAGGCCGTGTCCCAGCGAGCGGTAGCCCTCGGCCGCGAGCGCCCACCCGGCCGGTACGGCCAGCACCGGCAGCGCCCAGGCCCAGGCGGGCACCCACGCGTCCAGCACGCCCAGCACGCCCAGCGCGGCCGCGAGCGCCGCCGCGGCGACCAGCGCCCGGCGCACCCGCCTGCCGCGGGCCGCGCGCGGATGGCCGCGCAGCCCGGCCGGGTCGAGCTCCTCCCCCAGCACCGCGGAGGCGATCCTGCCCGCCCGCGAGGCCCGCCTCCCCCGTGCCCACCTTCACCACGGCCAGACCGAGCGCCCGCCGTACGGGATCGGCGGTGACGTCCACGCTGCGCACGCGCTCGCGTGGGACGGCGCGGTACTCCTTGGTCCAGATGCCGCTGTGCAGCTCCAGGCGCCGGCCGGTCAGGCGGTACCGGGTGGTGCGCCTGCGGGCGGTCTCGTAGACCGCGGCCGCGCCGACGACGAGGAGAGCCGCGGCCGCCGCGGCGGCGACGGCCCTGTCCAGGGCGACGCCCCTGCCGACCAGGAACCGCGCGAGGGCGATCGCGGCGGGGACCGCGACGGCGAGGGAGACGACGGCGGCGGCGGCCACCACGCGCGGGTGCGGCGACCGCCAGGCGGCGTTCTCCTCCGTGGCGGTCTCCTCGATGTCGGGGGGACCGTCCACCACGCCACCGCGCGCGGATCGGCCCGGTGGCGCGGCGGGCGCAGGCGGAGGGAGCGCGTCACGAGGCCCGGTCCTTCTTGAGGGTGCCGGCCGTCCCGAGCAGGGCGACGCCGAGCACCGCCAGCGCGATCGAGGCGAACACCTCGTACCCCGCCAGCACGTCGAGCCGGTGGACGATCAGCAGGTCGTGCGCCCACCGCCACCAGCCGAACAGGGTGTTGGCGGCGCCGCCCACCCCCTGCACCAGCGCCACCCAGCCCGCGATTTCTAGTGCCGTGACCGGCAAGGTTTGCCCGGAAGGAGCGGTGTCCAGGGTGGTGCATCGCAAGGCGGAGGAGGAGGTCGTAGCGGAGCCTACGGCCGACATTCCCGGGCCCCGCGGAAAGTCCGAGCCTGCGAGGAGTTTTCGTGGGTGGGGCGACAACGCGGCGAGGTGCCGTCCTGGGCGACGCGACGGGGCAAAGATTGACGGGAGGGGCACTAGCAACGTCTTCATGGTGCAAGCCTCGGGGAGCGGGGGCGGCGGCCGCTTCTGCCCGAAGTAGCCGAGACCGGCTACTTTGGTCGCTGTCGCGAACCTGCGATCACGCCGTAACCTCGGTGAACATGAAGTCGAGGACGGAGTACGGGTGGCTGCTGCCCTCGGTCCTCCTCGGCGAGGGCGAGGGTGAGCGGCCCGCGCGGCGCTCCACGCGCGACTGGATCGTGGACACGGCGCTGTTCCTGGCCGCCTGCGGGCTCGCGCTCGCCTCGGCGCCGGACATCGCCGGAAAGCCGCAGGCGTACGTCGTCGCCGAGCAGGTGCTCGGCGCGCTGTCCTGCGCGGCCCTGTGGCTGCGCCGCCGGTGGCCGGTCACCCTGGCCCTGGTGACGTCGCTGCTCGGCTCGGTGTTCACACTGCTCGGCGGCGCCAACGTGGTGGCCCTGTTCACCGTGGCCGTGCACCGCCCCTTCAAGATCGCCGGACCGGTCCTCGCCTCCTGCCTCCTGGCGGCGATCCCCTATGTGCACATCTGGCCGGACCCCGACCTCGGCGTGTGGGGCACGTTCCTGTTGCTGGTGGCGCTCACCATGATGATCTTCGCGTGGGGGATCGTCGTACGGGCCCGGCGGCAGCTGGTCTTCTCCCTGCGGGCCCGGGCGTCCGCCGCCGCCGAGGAGGCCAGACAGCTGGAGCGGGAGCGGATCGCCCGCGAGATGCACGACGTGCTCGCCCACCGCATCTCGATCCTGAGCCTGCACGCCGGGGCCCTGGAATACAGTCCCGGCGCCCCGCCCGAGCAGATCCAGCGGGCGGCGAGCGCCATCAGGACCAGCGCCCATCAGGCGCTGCAGGACCTGCGCGAGGTGATCGGCGTCCTGCGGCAGGCGCCGGAGGACGCGCGGCCGGAGCGCCCGCAGCCGACGCTGGCCGACCTGCCCGCTCTGGTGGAGGAGTCGCGGCAGGCCGGGATGGACGTCGCGCTCGACCTCGTCGAGCCCGCGCCGTCCGCGCCTGAGTTGTCCGTGCCCACGTCGTCCGGGCCCGCGCCGCCCGAGGCGCTGGGCCGCAACGCCTACCGCATCGTCCAGGAGGCGCTGACCAACGCCCGCAAGCACGCCCCCGGTGCCCCGGTGACCGTACGGGTGACGGGCGCGCCCGGCGAGGGGCTGACGGTCGAGGTCGCCAACCCGGTGCCGGCGGCCGCGCACCGGCGGCAGGCCGTCTCCGAGATCCCGGGCGCCGGCACCGGGCTCATCGGCCTGGCCGAACGTGCCAAGCTGGCCGGCGGACGACTGGACCACCACCTGGCGGACGAGGGCGCGTTCGTGCTCCGCGCCTGGCTGCCGTGGTCGTGACTCGAGAAAGGGAGGGCATGGACCGTCGTATCAAGGTGCTCATCGTGGACGACGACGCGCTCGTACGCGCCGGGCTGTCGATGATCCTGGCGGGCGCGGGCGACATCGAGATCGCCGGCGAGGCGGCCGACGGCGACCAGGTGCCGCTCATGGTCGCCGAGCACCGGCCGGACGTGGTGCTCATGGACATCCGGATGTCCCGGGTGGACGGGCTGACCGCCACCGAGGCGCTGCGCGCCACGGCCGACCCGCCCGAGGTGGTGGTGCTGACCACCTTCCACGCCGACGCGCAGGTGCTGCGGGCGCTGCGGGCGGGCGCGGCCGGGTTCCTGCTCAAGGACATCCACCCGGCCGACCTGGTGTCCGCCGTACGCAAGGTCGCCGCGGGCGAGCCCATCCTGTCGCCCGCGGTCACCCGCCAGCTCATCTCGCACGTCTCCGACGGTGGCGCGGGAGGCCGCCGGGAGCGGGCCCGCGTCCAGTTGGACAAGATCAGCCCGCGCGAGCGGGAGGTCGCCGTCGCGCTCGGCGAGGGCAAGTCCAACGCGGAGATCGGGGCCGAGCTCTACATGAGCGTGCCGACGGTCAAGGCCCACGTGTCGCGGATCCTCACGAAGCTGAGGCTGAACAACCGGGTCCAGATCGCGCTCATCGTCCATGACGCGGAAGCGGCGAGCCGGACGTCCTGACTTCCGCCGTTCCGACGGAGATCAATGGGGGCTGGACCTACACTTGGTGCTCCATGAGGGCCCTCATGAGACGTCTCCTCCCCTGGACCTGGTCCCGCACCGGTTTGCGGCGCGGCTTCCAGGTCCTGGTCGCGCTGAGCGTCCTGACCCTCACCCCGATGACCTGGGCGTGGCTGGACAGCTCCGGGCATCGCGTCACGGCGGACCGCTCGGACGCCTCGCTCTCCTCGGTGCCCGCGATGCCGGTCGCCCTCGTGCTCGGCGCCGGGCTCACCGCGAACGCCGCCCCCACGGCGATGCTGCGCACCCGGCTCGACATCGGCGCCCGGCTCTACCAGGCGGGCAAGGTCCGCGCGCTGCTGGTGTCGGGCGACAACAGCCGGGTCGGCTACGACGAGCCGACGGCGATGCGCGACTACCTCACCTCCCAAGGGATCCCGCGGGAGAAGGTCGTCCTCGACTACGCCGGATTCGACACGTGGGCCTCGTGCGTCCGCGCCAGGAAGATATTCGGGGCGTCCCGCGCCCTCGTGGTGACGCAGACCTTCCACCTTCCCCGCGCCGTCACGCTGTGCCGTACGGCGGGGCTGGACGCCTTCGGCGTCGGCGACGACTCCTCCACGGACTGGCCGCTGCAGACGTACGTGTACGCCACCCGGGAGTTCTTCGCCTCGGCGAAGGCACTGCTGGAGGCCCGGATCCTCCACTCCGATCCCCGGTTCCTCGGACCGCGCGAGGTCACGCTCGACCGGGCGCTCGCCTCCTGCCCCGAGCCCTGCCGTCGAGCGGCACGCTCACACCACGTCTCGCGCGGGCACGGAGCGACGAGAGACATGGGCGGCCGGGCGTGATCCACGCGGACGCGGAACCTTCATCCCAGCGACCTCGCTGAGCTGCGGCGACCCGGTGGCGCGGACGTTCCGAACTCGGCGCCTTATCGGAAACCGTCGGCTACGCCCTCGGTGGCGGGTTCCAGCGGGGAGGTCCCGGAAACGGCGGAGGCGGATACTCCGGGCGCGGATTCCCCTGCCCCGAGCCGGGCGGAAAGCCGTACGGCGACGGGCCGGAGCCCGGCGGATAACCGCGCGGCGGACCTCCCTGCGGGCCCCCCGGCGGCGGAGCTCCGGGCGCGTACCCGGGCGGCGGCACCCCTCTGGCCGCGGCGGGCAGGTGCCGTGCCGGCAGCGGCAACGACATGCGCGCGTACGCCATGAGCTCGGCGAGCGCCCGCTGCCGCTCGCGGAAGGACTTCTCGTCGACGCCGTCCCGCGACGCCCTCTCGTGGAGCAGCCCCAGCTCGGTGGCGGCGAGCTGGTAGTCGCTCATCGCCCGCGCCCCCGCCTTGCCTCCGTGGGCCTTCGCCCACTGGCGGGCCTGCCGCCTGCCCTTGAGCGACGACAGCATGAAGATGTCCGCCTCGTTGATCAGCCCGTTGCGCACGTACAGCGGCAGGTAGTGGTGGATCAGTCCGACGATGCGCTTGCGGTCCCGGAAGATGACGCCGAGCTCGACGAAGAGCAGGACCATCAGCACCAGGTACGCGACGGCGAGCCCGGGGAAGCCGCCGAACGAGGCGAGGCCGTTCCACAGGCCGTGCAGGACCATGGCGCCGATCCAGCCGGCGCCCACGACCCAGATCCCCGCCTTGCCCCGGCGCTGCTGGGCCGCGTACGCCACGGAGATGCCGATCAGGGACGTGAACAGCGGATGCGCGAACGGCGAGAGCACACCCCTGAGCACGACCGTGGCCGCGAGTCCCTCGGGACCGTGCTCGGACAGCGCCGCCAGGTAGTAGCTGACGTTCTCCGACATGGCGAACCCGAGGCCGACCATGCTGGCGTAGATGATGCCGTCGGTGGGCCCGTCGAGCTCCTGGCGGCGGAACCGGAGCAGACCCAGCAGCACCAGGCCCTTCATGGTCTCCTCGACCAGCGGGGCGCCGAAGGTCGCCACGAGGTTGTGCGCGTTGGTCGCGTTGCCGATCTGGTGCTCGATGTAGATCAGGTTGAGGGAGTTCAGCAGGCCGGCGAAGAGCACGGCGACCCCGGCCCCCCACACGAACGCGAAGGCGAGGTTGGCGCGCGGTTCCGGCTCCATGCGGTCGAGGGCGAGCACTCCGGCCAGCAGCAGCGGGACGGGGGCGACCGCGAGCACGAGCGCGATGAAGAACTGGACGGGGCCGCCGTCGAATATGTCGAACGACAATGTCACGAGAGTGCAGATGCCTGCCAGCACCAGGCCGATGATCAGGCCGACCGACGGGCGTTCCTTCAGCACGGCACGCGGATCCAGGCTCGCCATTCCGCGAATGTAACCGACCGTGGACCCGCTGTCCGCCCCGCCCCCGAAGATCCCCGAGCTGCCGCCCCTCATTCCCCGCCTTTCCCGAATGCGGACCCTCGTCTGACCATACGCTCGGCCCGGCCATTCCCAGGCCGGAGTACGGTTCTGCCGATGTGATCTTCTTTGGGTCGTTCGTCACAGGGAGCGGAGCGGATGGGCGAGACCGACGGCGGCCGGCTGAGCCGCCGGACCTTCCTCGGCGTGGTGGCCGCCGCCACAGCGGGCGCCTCGGCCTGCGGGGCAGGACCGCAGGCGGATCCGGCTGAGGTGAAACCGGCCCCGGTGGGCGGCAGCCCGGCCTCCGGGCCGGACCTGCTCCCGTCTCCGAGCCCGTCGCCCACGGCGGAGGCCGCCCGCTACGAGCGGCTCAGACCGGGCGATCCCGGCTGGCGCGCCCGCTCGTACGGCCCGGCCGAGGCGATCGAGGGATACACCGACCAGGTGAGCGTGCTTCCCGGCCACCCGGTGGAGCTGCGTGTCTCGACTACCGCCGACCGCTTCCGGGTCACCGCGTACCGCATGGGCTGGTACGGCGGGGCCGAGGCGCGCCGGGTGTGGCGGTCGGAGTGGCTGCCGGGCCGCAGGCAGGGCCGCGGCGACCTGGACGGGGCCACCCGTACTGTGCACGCGAACTGGCGGCGCTCCCTCACCGTGCCGACGGCGGGCTGGCCGGAGGGCGCCTACCTGCTGCGGCTCGACTCCGCGAAGGGGCACCAGCGGTACGTGCCGCTGGTCGTGCGGTCCGCGGACGCCACGGGGAAGACGCTGCTGGTGCACGCCGCGGCCACCTGGCAGGCGTACAACCAGTGGGGCGGCTACAGCCTCTACTACGGCCACGGCAGCTACGGCGCCCGCTCGCTGGCGGTCAGCTTCGACCGCCCCTACGACAAGAACGGCGCGGAGAAGTTCCTCGTCCATGAGCGCGCGCTGGTGGTGCTCGCCGAACGCCTCGGCATTCCCCTGGCGTACACGACGGGCATCGACCTGACGCCCGAGGTGATGCGGGGGGCGGCCTCCATCGTCTTTCTGGGCCACGACGAGTACTGGACGCCGCAGACCCGCAGGCAGGTCACCCGGGCCAGGGACGCCGGGTCCAACATCGCCTTCCTCGGGGCCAACACCTGCTACCGGCGGATCCGCATCGCGGATGAGGGCCGCCTGGTCATCTGCTACAAGGACCAGTACGCCAGCGACCCGATGTACGGGCGGCGCCCCGCCGAGGTGACGGCGGACTTCCGGTCGTCGCCGGCGCCGGACCCGGAGTCCTCGCTCACGGGGGTCTACTACGACGGGTTCCCCGCCGACGCCCCGTACGTCGTCACGAATCCGCACCACTGGCTGTTCGAGGGGACCGGGGTGCGGCGGGGCGACGCGTTCCCGCACCTGGTCGGCGTCGAGTACGACCGGGTGACGCCCGGCGTGCCGACGCCCCGGCCGATCGAGATCCTCGCCCACTCCCCCTTGATGTGCGGGAAGCGGCCCAGCTTCGCGGACTCCGCGTACTACACGACGCCGAGCGGCGCGGGGGTCTTCGCGACCGGGACGATGCGCTGGGTGGAGGCGCTCGTGGCGGGCCGCCCCGGAGGCCCGCGGGTGCACGACATGAACGCCAGGACGCGCCGATTCGTGACGAGGACCACGACGAACCTGCTGCGTTCGTTCGCCCGGGGGCCGGCCGGCGAGCACAGGGCGGCCGCGCGCGACAACGTCCACCTGTTCTACACGTGAGCACGGCGCGGGTACGGCACGAGCCCGGGCAGGCCCGCCCCCGCCGGGCCGCTCACAGGGTGCCGGACGCCGGCCCGGGTCGGACCAGGCCCGGATCAGACCAGCAGCGAGTCGACCGCGACGGCGAGGAACAGCAGCGCGAGGTAGATGTTCGACCAGTGGAAGAAGCGCATGGGGCGCAGGTCCACGCCGGTCTTGCCCGCGTTGAGGCGGCCGAGAAGGCGGTAGACCTCCCACAGGCAGGAGGCGCCGAGGACGGCGGCGACGATCGGGTAGAGCAGCGAGGTCTCGGCGACGGGCCACAGCAGCATCGAGCAGATCACGGTGGCCCAGGTGTAGGCGATCGCCTCGCGCACGACACGGCGCTCGCTCGCGACGACCGGCAGCATGGGCACGTCCACCGAGGCGTAGTCCTCGCGGTAGCGCATGGCCAGCGTCCACGTGTGCGGCGGCGTCCAGAAGAACACCACGCCGAACAGCGCGACGGGGGCCCAGGAGAGGCTGCCGGTGATGCCGGCCCAGCCGATCAGCACGGGCATGCAGCCCGCGATGCCGCCCCAGACGATGTTCTGCACGGTGCGCCGCTTGAGCACCATCGAGTAGACGAGGACGTAGAAGAGGATCGCGCCGAGCGAGAGCGCGGCGGCGAGCCAGTTCACCGACAGTCCCAGGCCGAGCGTGGAGACCACGCCGAGGATCACGCCGAAGACCAGCGCGCCCTTCGGGGAGACCTCGGACTTGGCCAGCGGGCGGCGGCGGGTGCGCCGCATGGTCTTGTCGATGTCGCGGTCGATATAGCAGTTCAGCGCGTTGGCGCTGCCCGCCGACAGGGTGCCGAAGACCATCGTGGCCAGAGCAGTCCACAGCGGCGGCAGGCCGCGCGCGGCGAGGAACATGACGGGCAGGGTCGTGATCAGCAGCAGCTCGATGACCCGCGGCTTGGTGAGCGCGACGTACGCCCGGACAAGCGCGCCCAGGGAACGCGGCGCGGTTGCCGCCGCCGTTCCGAGCGGGGGCACCGATTCCATCTTCGTCAGCACCGTCAAGGCGCTTCCAGCGTGTGCGGGGTCAACGCGTAACCTCTGAATTGAGCGGATCTCCGGGCAGCAGCCAGGCACTTGTGGACTCACTGTAGTCGGGAGAACCGGTGGTCCCTGAACTGGGGCCGGAGGCGACGAGTCCGGGCGCCCGTGGAAACGCCGCCGCTCAGGGCGCCGGGCGGCCGGTGCGGTGGTGGTCTACCGAACGGTAGGACCCCCGACCCGTTAGGGTCCGGTGTGGGCGGGAAATGCCGAAACCGGCGCAATGAAACTAGAGGGGATCGAGCAGTTGAGCAGCGCAAGCCTTGAGTGGACCGATCTCGACCGGCGAGCAGTCGACGTGGTGCGAGCACTGGCGATGGACGCGGTCGAGAAGGCGGGCTCGGGTCACCCCGGAACTGCGATGAGCCTGGCTCCCGCGGCCTATCTGCTTTTCCAGCGCGTCATGCGGCACGACCCGTGCGACGCCAAGTGGGCGGGCCGTGACCGGTTCGTCCTTTCCTGCGGCCACAGCAGCCTCACCCTTTACATCCAGCTCTACCTGTCGGGGTACGGCCTGCGCCTGGAGGACCTGAAGGCGCTGCGCCAGTGGGGCAGCCTCACCCCCGGCCACCCGGAGTACGGCCACACCGTGGGCGTCGAGACGACCACCGGCCCGCTCGGCCAGGGCCTCGGCAACGCCGTCGGCATGGCCATGGCGGCCCGGCGCGAGCGCGGCCTGTTCGACCCGGAGGCGGCCCCCGGCACGTCCCCGTTCGACCACATGATCTGGTGCTTCGCCTCCGAGGGCGACATCGAGGAGGGCATCAGCCACGAGGTCAGCGCGATCGCCGGCCACCAGAAGCTCGGCAACCTCGTGGTCGTCTTCGACTCCAACCACATCTCCATCGAGGACGACACGCAGATCGCCCTGTCGGAGGACATCACCAAGCGCTACGAGGCGTACGGCTGGCAGGTCCTGGAGGTCGACTGGACCGCCACCGGTGAATACAAGGAGGACGTCCAAGCGCTCTACGACGCGCTGGAGGAGGCCCGCGCGGAGACCGAGCGGCCGACGTTCATCAAGCTGCGCACGATCATCGGCTGGCCCTCGCCCGGCAAGCAGAACACCGGCAAGATCCACGGTGCGGCTCTGGGCGAGGCCGAGGTGGCCGCCACCAAGCGGGTGCTCGGCCTGGACCCGGAGCAGACCTTCCAGGTCCCGGGCGACGTCCTCGACCACTCCAGGGAGGTCGTCAAGCGCGGCCGCGAGGCCCGCGCCGAGTGGGACAAGATCTACCACAGCTGGCGGGCGGCCAACCCGGAGCGTGCCGAGCTGTTCGACCGGATCTCGGCCCGCCACCTGCCGAACGCCTGGTACAAGGCACTGCCCACGTTCGAGCCCGGCACCTCTGTGGCGACCCGCAAGGCGTCCGGCGAGGTGCTGAGCGCCCTCGCGCCGGTGCTGCCCGAGCTGTGGGGCGGCTCCGCCGACCTCGCCGACTCGAACAACACCACCATGAAGGGCGAGCCGTCCTTCATCCCGGAGGAGTACCAGACGCGCGAGTTCCCGGGCAACCGCTACGGCCGCACGCTGCACTTCGGCATCCGCGAGCACGGCATGGGCGCCATCCTCAACGGCATCGCCCTGCACAACGGCACCCGGCCGTACGGCGGCACGTTCCTCGTCTTCAGCGACTACATGCGCCCGGCGGTGCGGCTCTCCGCGCTGATGAAGCTGCCGGTGATCTACGTGTGGACGCACGACTCCATCGGTCTCGGCGAGGACGGCCCGACCCACCAGCCGATCGAGCACCTGTGGTCGCTGCGCGCCATCCCCGGCCTCGACGTCGTACGGCCGGCCGACGCCAACGAGACCGCGGCGGCCTGGAAGACGGTGCTGGAGCACACCGACCGTCCCGCGGCGCTCGCGCTGACCCGGCAGAACCTGCCGGTCTACGAGGGCACGGGCGACGCCGACCGCGTCGCGCGGGGCGGTTACATCCTGGAGGAGGCGTCCACCGGCCAGCCCGCCGTCGTGATCATCGGCACCGGCAGCGAGGTCGAGCTGGCCGTCGGCGCCCGCAGGATCCTCGAGGAGCAGGGCGTCCCGACGCGGGTCGTGTCCATGCCGTGCGTGGAGTGGTTCCGCGCCCAGGACGCCGCGTACCGGCAGTCCGTGCTGCCCCCGGCGGTCCGGGCCCGGGTCGCCGTCGAGGCGGGAATCTCCCTCGGCTGGCACGAGTTCGTGGGCGACGAAGGGGAAGTGCTGAGCCTTGAGCACTTCGGCGCCTCCGGGCCGTACCGGACCATCTACGAGCAGTTCGGCCTGACCGCCGACCGTGTGGTGGCCGCCGCCAAGGCGAGCCTCGCCAAGACGGGGGCCGACAAGGGCGAGACGACCGGAAACTGAGGAGATCATGAGCGAGAACCTGAAGCGCCTCACCGCGGCCGGCGTGTCGATCTGGCTGGACGACATCAGCCGTGACCGGCTGCGCACCGGCAACCTGGCCGCCCTGATCCGCGACAAGCAGGTCGTGGGCGTCACGTCCAACCCCACGATCTTCGCGGGCGCCCTGAGCAAGGGCGACGCGTACACCGCCCAGCTGCACGACCTGCGGGTGCGGGGCGTCTCGGTCGAGGAGGCCGTCCGGTCGATCACGACCTTCGACATCCGCTGGGCCGCCGACGTGCTGCGTCCGGTCTTCAACGCCACGGGCGGCGTGGACGGCCGGGTCTCCATCGAGGTCGACCCGCGCCTGGCCAGGGAGACGGAGAAGACCGTCGCCGAGGCGCGCGCGCTGTGGTGGCTGGTCGACCGGCCCAACCTGTTCATCAAGATCCCGGCGACCGTCGAGGGCCTGCCCGCGATCACCCGGTGCATCGCGGAGGGCATCAGCGTCAACGTCACGCTGATCTTCTCCCTTGAGCGGTACCGCGCGGTCATGGACGCCTGGCTGGAGGGCCTGGAGAAGGCCAAGGCGAACGGCGTCAACCTCGCCACCATCGAGTCGGTGGCGTCGTTCTTCGTCAGCCGCGTCGACACCGAGATCGACGCCCGCCTGGACCGGGTCGGCACGCCCGAGGCCGCCGCGCTGAAGGGCCGGGCCGCCGTGGCCAACGCGCGGCTCGCGTTCGCCGCATTCGAGGAGGTCATGGCGAGCCCCCGCTGGCAGGCGCTGCGCGCGGCCGGCGCCCGGCCGCAGCGCCCGCTGTGGGCCTCGACCGGCGTGAAGAACCCCGACTACCCCGACACGCTGTACGTCGACCAGCTCGTCACGGCGGGCACGGTCAACACGATGCCAGAGAAGACGCTCGACGCGGTCGCCGACCACGGCAGGATCTCGGGCGACACCGTGCGTCCCTTCTACGAGCAGGCGTGGAACACGATGGCCGCGCTCAAGGAGGCCGGCATCGACTACGACGACGTCGTGCGGGTGCTCGAAGACGAAGGCGTGGACAAGTTCGAGGTCTCCTGGAAGGAGCTCCTGGAGACCGTGGCCGCCGAGCTCGGGAAGGCCTGAGATGACCATCGAGGTAACCCTCGGCCAGGAGCCGGAGGCCGTACGCGCCCTCCGGGAGAAGCTGGTCGCCGAGGGGGTTCCGGCGGCGCTCGCCGCCGGCGACCCCGGCCTGTGGGGGCCGGAGGCCAGGGCCGAGGCGGCCGTCCGCCTCGGCTGGCTGAAGCTCCCGCTGACCAGCAGGGAACTGCTGCCCGAGATCACCAAGCTCGTCGAGATGGCGCGCGCGGAGAGCCTCGACCACATCGTGCTGGCCGGGATGGGCGGCTCGTCGCTGGCCCCGGAGGTGATCTGCGCCACCGAGGACGTGCCGCTGACCGTGCTCGACACGACCGACCCCGCTCAGGTACGGCGGGCGCTGAACGACCGGCTGGACCGCACGCTGGTGGTCGTCGCCAGCAAGAGCGGCGGCACGATCGAGACCGACAGCCACCGCCGGATCTACGAGGAGGCGTTCCGCGACGCCGGGATCGACCCGGCCGAACGCATCGTCGTCGTCACCGATCCGGGCTCCCCGCTGGAGGAGACGGCCATCGAGTCGGGTTACCAGGTCATCCTGGCCGACCCGAGCGTCGGTGGCCGCTACAGCGCGCTGAGCGCCTTCGGGCTGGTGCCGAGCGCGCTCGCGGGCGCCGACGTCGGGCGCCTGCTCGACGACGCGGCCGCGGTGGCGCCCCGGCTCGCACGGAACGACGGCAACCCGGGTCTCGACCTCGGTGTACTGCTCGGCGCCGAGGCCCTCGCGGGACGCGACAAGGTGATCCTGCGCGACAGCATGACCGACATCAACGGGCTCCCCGACTGGATCGAGCAGCTCATCGCCGAGTCGACCGGCAAGTCGGGCAAGGGCATCCTGCCCGTCGTCGGCGCCGAGGCGGCCGAGGCGCACGACCAGTTCCTGGTCAGCATCGGCCCGGACGGCGGCACGTCGGTCGACGGCCCGCTTGGCGCGCAGTTCCTCGTCTGGGAGTACGCCACGGCGATCGCCGGCAGGGTGCTCGGGATCGACCCGTTCAACCAGCCGAACGTGGCCGAGTCCAAGGAGAACACGACCCGCATCCTCCAGGAAGCGGGCGACGGTCCTCTGCCGACCGGCACGCCGATCCTGACGGACGGCCCGGTCGAGGTCTACGGCGACGTTCCGGGCGACCCGAAGAACCTCGCGGACGTGCTCACCGCGCTGCTGCGGGCCATCCCGGATCGCGGCTACCTCGCGATCATGGCGTACCTGGATCGTGAGGCCGCGTTCGACGCCGCCCAGGTCGGCGACGCCTCGTTCGAGGAGCTGACCGAGGCGTGGGCGGCCGCCGACCCGGCGACGCTGCGGGCGCTGCTCGACTATCGGACCCACCACGCGGTGACCTTCGGCTGGGGACCGCGCTTCCTCCACTCGACCGGCCAGTTCCACAAGGGCGGCCCGGAGGTGGGCGTGTTCCTGCAGATCACCGGCGCGGTCACCGAGGACATCGAGGTGCCGGGCAAGCCGTACACCCTGGGCAGGCTCCAGCTCGCCCAGGCGCTGGGCGACCTCGGGGCGCTGGCGTCACGGGGCCGGCCGGCCGTACGCCTGCACCTCACCGACCGGGTCGCGGGCGTCAAACACCTGCTTTCCGTGGCGGAAGAGCTCTGACCATGAACACGCCACTGGCGACAAGCCGGGAGGCGAGGAGATCCGATGGGTGATCGGAAGAACCGCCCCACCGAGAAGGCGAAGGCCGCCGCGGGGACGCCAGACGTCCCGGCGGCGGCCGGGCCGACCGGCACGGCGGACGCACAAGAGACGACGGACGCACAAGAGACGACGGACGCACAAGAGACAACGGATGCCCAGCGCACGGCGGACGCGACGCGGACGCCGGAGCCGCATGACCTGGCGGCCGCGCTCGGCCTGTCGGTCGAGGACGCGAACACGGTGAACCCGCTCCGGGACCCGCGCGACAAGCGACTGCCCCGCGTGGCCGGTCCCTGCGTGCTCGTCCTGTTCGGCGTCACCGGCGACCTGGCGAAGAAGAAGCTGCTCCCGGCGATCTACGACCTGGGCAACCGGGGCCTGCTGCCCCCGGGGTTCTCCCTGGTCGGCTTCGCCCGCCGCGACTGGGCGCACGAGGACTTCGCCCAGGTCACGTACGAGGCGGTGAAAGAACACGCGCGGACGCCGTTCCGCGAGGAGGTCTGGCGGCAGATCGCCGAGGGCATCCACTTCTGCCCCGGGGAGTTCCACGACGACGGCGCCTTCGACGTGCTCGCGATGATGCTCAAGGAGATCGACGAGACGCGCGGCACCGGCGGCAACTACGCGTTCTACCTGTCGGTGCCGCCGAAGTTCTTCCCTCTCGTGGTGGAGCAGCTCAAGCGAACCAACCTGGCCAACGCCCCCGAGGGGGCCTGGCGCCGGGTGGTCATCGAGAAGCCGTTCGGCCACGACCTGAAGAGCGCCCGCGAGCTCAACGCGATCACCAACGCCGTGTTCCCCGAGAAGTCGGTCTTCCGCATCGACCACTACCTCGGCAAGGAGACCGTCCAGAACATCCTGGCCCTGCGGTTCGCCAACACGCTGTACGAGCCGATCTGGAACCGCGGCTACGTGGACCACGTCCAGATCACGATGGCCGAGGACATCGGCATCGGCGGCCGGGCCGGATACTACGACGGCATCGGCGCGGCCCGTGACGTGATCCAGAACCACCTGCTCCAGCTTCTCGCCCTGGTCGCGATGGAGGACCCGACGTCCTTCGACGCCGACTCGCTGCGCCGTGAGAAGGAGAAGGTGCTCCGGTCGGTGCGGCTGCCGGCCGACCTGTCGCTCGGCACCGCCCGCGGCCAGTACACCGCGGGATGGCAGGGCGGCGAGCCGGTCGTCGGCTACCTGGAGGAGGAGGGCATCCCGCCGGACTCGATCACCGACACCTACGCCGCCATCCGGCTGGAGGTGGCCAACCGGCGCTGGGCGGGCGTGCCCTTCTACCTCCGCGCGGGTAAGCGGCTCGGCCGCCGGGTCACGGAGGTGGCGGTGGTGTTCCAGCGGGCGCCGCACCTGCCGTTCAGCTCGACCGCCACCGAGATCCTCGGGCAGAACGCGCTGGTCATCCGGGTCCAGCCGGACGAGGGGATCACCGTGCGTTTCGGCTCCAAGGTGCCGGGCACCGCCATGGAGGTCAGGGACGTCAGCATGGACTTCGCCTACGGCGAGTCGTTCATGGAGTCCTCTCCGGAGGCGTACGAGCGGCTGCTGCTCGACGTCCTCATCGGTGACCCGCCCCTGTTCCCGCACCAGAAGGAGGTCGAGCTGTCCTGGATGATCCTCGATCCCATCGAGGAGCACTGGGCGGCCTCAGGCCGTCCGGAGGGCTATCCCGCGGGCACCTGGGGCCCGCCGTCCGCCGACGCCATGATGACCCGTGACGGGCGCGTCTGGCGGCGGCTGTGAGTGAACGGAAAGCGCCGTGACCACCTTCAACCTGACCGACACGACAGCTTCGAAGATCTCCGCGACGCTCACCCAGCTGCGCCACCAGATGGGCGCTCCCGCGGTGGGCATGGTCCTCACCCTCGTCGTGGTGTGCGACGAGGCCGGCCAGTACGACGCCGTCCGGGCGGCCACCGAGGCCGCGCGCGAGCATCCGTCACGCGTGCTGACGGTCATCCGGCGCGACACGTACGAACCCGACCGGCTCGACGCCGAGGTGCGGGTGGGCGAGTCGTCCCCGGGTGAGGTCGTCCTGCTCCGCCTGTACGGCCGGCTCACCGGGCACGCCGACTCGGTGATCAGCCCGCTGCTGCTGACCGACACCCCGGTCGTGGCGTGGTGGCCGGGCGACTCTCCCGCGGTGCCGTCGCGGGACGCCGTCGGCCAGTTCGCGACCCGCCGGATCACCGACGCCAGGGCCGCGCGCGACGCCGTGGCGGCGATCAGGGGCCGGCACACGGGCTACGTGCCCGGCGACACCGACCTCGCGTGGACGCGGCTGACGTCGTGGCGCAGCCTCCTCGCCTCCGCGTTCGACCGGCATCCCGGGCCGATCCGGTCCGGCGTCGTGGCGGGCGCCGCGGGCAACCCGAGCGCGCCGCTGCTCGCGGCGTGGCTGGCCGAGCGGCTGGGCGTCCCGATGGAGCTCACCGAGAGCGACGGGCCGGGCCTCACCGAGGTACGGCTCACGCTCGCCGAGGGCGGCGAGCTGAAGATCGCCAGGACGGACGCCCGGCTGGCGACGCTGTCCCAGCCCGGTCAGCCGGACCGGCGGGTCGCCCTGGCCCGCAGGTCGACCGCCGAGCTGCTCGCCGAGGAGCTGCGCCGCCTGGACTCGGACGACATCTACGGGTCGACGATCCAGTGGCTGGCGAAGTCCCCGATGTCCCAGTCGTCCCACTCGTCCTAGACGTCCCAGACGTCCTGATGGAGAAGAACACGCCGTGAGTGTCCCGAACGTCATCGTCCACCGCGACGCCAACGTGCTCGCCCAGGCCGTGGCGGCCCGTCTGATCACCCGGCTGGCCGACACGCAGGCGGCTCGCGGGTCGGCCCATCTCGTGCTGACCGGCGGAACCGTCGGCATCGCGACGCTCGCGGCGGTCGCCGGAACGGCCGCGCGCGACGCGATCGACTGGCGCGCCCTGGATGTGTGGTGGGGGGACGAGCGATTCCTGCCCGCCGGTGATCCCGAGCGCAACGAGACCGGCGCGCGTACGGCTCTGCTCGACCACGTGGACGTGGATCCCGCCCGCGTGCACGCGATGCCGTCCCCCGACTCCGGTCTCACCGCGGAGGAGGCGGCCGAGGTCTACGCCGCCGAGCTGGAGAAGGCGTCCCGGCCCGAGGACCACGGCCCGGTGCCGTCGTTCGACGTGCTGCTGCTCGGTATGGGCCCGGACAGCCATGTCGCGTCGCTGTTCCCGGGGCAGCCCGCCCTTTACGAGGAGGAGCGCACGGTGGTCGCGGTGCACGGCTCCCCGAAGCCGCCGCCGACCCGCCTGTCGCTCACGTTCCCCGCGATCCGGGCCGCGCGCGAGGTGTGGATCGTCGCCGCGGGCGCCGAGAAGGCGCAGGCCGTGCACCTGGCCCTGTCCGGGGCCGGCCCGATCCAGGTCCCGGCGGCCGGAGCCCGCGGCAGTCAGCGCACGCTGTTCCTGCTCGACCGGGCCGCGGCCGGAAAGATCCCTCCCGGCCTCGGCCGCATCGCCTCTCCCTGATCCCGCCACACTCGGCGCCGAACTCCTGCTCAACGCGCTCTCGACGATCGTGACCGCGTCGGAGGCCGTGGGCGGCCGCCTGATCGTCGTCGACGCGATCGATGAGGGTGCCGCCGATTTCTATGCTCATCACGGCTTTCTGCCGGTCAAGGGCAACCCATGCCGTCTGGTGATGAAAACGGCGACCGCACAGGCCGCGCTTGCCTCACGGAGCGCGGACTGACTGCTTCGCTGCACGGGGGCGGCTCCCAGGCCGCGTTCATCGAGTGCGGCCCGGAATCGATCTACAGAGGAAGGCGTAATATCTCGAGAAATCTGGCAGATTAGACCTATGCCAGATGCTCCCCTGCCCCGTGAAGAGTTGCGCGCGACCATCGAGGCCCGCCGCGACCTGGGCCCCGAATACGAAGCCGCTCTGACGGACGCCTTCCTCGACCGCATCGAGGCCACCATCGCGCAGCGGGTGAAGGCGGAGGCCGACAGCAGGCTTCCGGACACGCGGCACACGGCGTGGGTGGAGCAGCAGGAGCGCAAGCGGGCCCTCGGGATGGCGCTCGGCTCGCTCGGCATCGCCCTCCCGCTCACCGGCGCGGCCGGGGCAACCGGTGGGATGCCCGGAATGATCGTCGCGTGGGCCGGCATCGTGGCGGTCAACATGGCCTACGCCTTCGGACGCCGACGGCGCGGCTGAGGTCGGCCGCTCCCGGAGCGGCGGCGAGAGCCGGGCGGGCGGCGGCGATCGTGACCAGCGCGCCCGGCGCGAGCGATCGGACCCCGTGAAACGATCATCCCGGCCCGCGGCCGCTGAGTCGCCGCGAGCCGGGGTGATTCACCGTGACGGGATCAGCTCGGGGATGCCGTCGCCATCACGCCCACGGCGATCCGCGCCTCGATCACACCGGGGTCCTCGGTGTAGGCGAGCGTGGCGCCGAGGGAGAGCAGCAGCCTGCGCATGCGGGCGTTGTCGGACAGGAAGGACGCCCTGACCTCCGCGAAGCCGAGGTCGCGCGCTTCCTCCAGGAGCATGCGGCCGAGGATCCGGCCGAGGCCGCGTCCCTGCCAGCGGTCCTCCACGAGGAAGGCCATCTCGGCGATCCCGGGGTCGGGGGTGAACACCAGGTTGGCCATGGCGACCACCTGGCCGTCGTGCCCGGCGACGAGCGCACGGCCGTGGTCACGGTCGCAGAGCCGCTCGAACACGCGCGGCGGCAGCGACGGCATGGCGGTGAAGTAGCGGAACCTGCGGGACTCGGGCGAGCAGCGCTCGTGCAGGTCGCGGACGGCCTCCCGGTACAGCGGGGTCAGCGGCCTGACCATGACCTCGGCTCCGTCGCCGAGCCGTGCCGGTCGATCGGCGCCCTGCGCCTCGACGGGAGGCTGCGCGAGCCGTACGAGCGCGGCGGCGCGGGCGGCCTCGGTGAGCGTGAACGGCAGTTCGGCCCGGCGCAGCCGGATCGCGCGGCGCGGCGCCACGGGCACGGTGAGCAGGGTCGGGTCGGGCAGGTCGGAGAGGTCCGCGCCGTAGACCCAGCGTGCGTCGTCGGCGCGCAGCAGATCGCGGAGGATCTCCGGCAGCCGCCACGGCATGGCGCGCAGGCGGGCGGCGAGCAGCAGCACGCGGGTGGGCTCGTCGGTGAGGTCGTGGGCGGTCGCGGTCACGACATGGACCCGGCGCCCGCCGGCGGCCTCCAGGGCCTCGCGCACGGTCTCCGCGGAGGCGGGGATCTCGGCGACGAACTCGTCCACCGTGCCGTCCGTGTCCGGCTGGACGGAGAGGCCGAGGATGTTGCCGCCCTGCTCGGCCAGCGCCGCCGCCAGCGAGGCCAGCTGCCCGGGCCGCTCGTCCACCGTCGTCCGAATCCGCAAGAACCCCATCGATACCGCTCCCTCCGTCACAGAAGCAATCCTGTCGTAGATCTGTTACGCGATTGCTACATGGAGGTGTGCCGACCGTTTCAACCTGGCGAACCCTGTCATGAGCGACGTTATCGGTATGTAAGACGCCTTCTCACCACGGCATCCGCAGCGAGGTTCACCAACCGGTACGGATATAGCAGGATATTCCTCATGAACGCTCCGCTGTCCTCAAATTTCGTCAACGGCGATGTGTCCTTCTGGTACCGATCTCTCGGGATTCCGACCCCCGGCGCCCCTCTGGAGGGAGACAGGGAGGCCGACGTCGCCATCGTCGGAGGCGGCTATACGGGCCTGTGGACCGCCTACTACCTGAAGAAGGCGGACCCGTCCCTGCGGGTGGCCGTCCTGGAGAAGGAGTTCGCCGGCTTCGGCGCGTCCGGACGCAACGGCGGCTGGCTGACCGGCGCACTCGCGGGCTCGCCCGAGCGCTATGCCAGGACGCACGGGCGGGAGGCCACCCAGCGGTTGCAGCGGGAGATGTTCGCCGCGATCGACGAGGTCATCGCGGTCTGCGCGGACGAGGACATCGACGCGGACATCGTCAAGGGCGGGCTGTTCAACGTCGCGCGCGGCCCGGCGCAGGACGCCCGGCTGCGCGCCGAGCTGGCCGCGCAGCGCGAGTGGGGCTGGACCGAGGAGGACGTCCGGCTGCTCTCCCGCTCCGAGATGGACGAGCGGATGCGCGTCTCCGGCGCGGTCGGCGCCATCTGGAGCCCACACTGCGCCAGGATCCAGCCCGCCAAGCTCGCCCGGGGGCTGGCGGAGGCCGTACGCCGCCTGGGCGTGGATCTCTACGAGGGGACCCCGGTGACCGCGATCGCGCCCGGCCGGGCGGTCACGCCGTACGGCACGGTCCGGGCGCCGCACATCCTGCGGTGCACCGAGGGGTTCACCGCGACGGTGCCGGGCCACCACCGGGACTGGCTGCCGATGAACAGCTCGCTGATCGTCACCGAGCCGCTCCCCGCCGAGGTGTGGGAGACGATCGGCTGGGAGCGGCGCGAGCTGCTCGGCGACATGGCGCACTACTACATGTACGCGCAGCGAACCGCGGACGACCGCATCGCGTTCGGCGGGCGCGGCCGGCCCTACCTGTACGGCTCCCGCGTGGACGAGCGCGGGCACACGCACGACTGGACCGTGGACGCGCTGTGGAACCTGCTGACGTCGTTCTTCCCCGCCGTCGCGTCCTCCCGGGTGGCGCACGCCTGGTCGGGCGTGCTGGGCGTGCCGCGCGACTGGTGCGCGACGGTCGGCCTGGACCGCTCGACCGGTCTCGGCTGGGCGGGCGGATACACCGGTCACGGCGTGACGACGACCAACCTGGCCGGGCGCACGCTCCGTGACCTGGCGCTGGGACGGGACACGCCGCTGACCGGCCTACCGTGGGTGGACCGCCGCGTCCGCTCCTGGGAGCCGGAGCCGCTGCGCTGGCTCGGCGTCCACTCCATGTACCGCCTCTACCGCATCGCCGACGCCCGTGAGGCCAAGGGCATGACGCGGACCTCCGTGCTGGCCCGCGTCGCCGACCGGATCACCGGCCACTGATCTCCGCGCGCGCCCGGGGACGCCGGGCGCGCGTTCACCGTGTTCGCCACCACGTCGGCGCGGCCGACGTGGAACGACCAACGAAGAAAGGGCAGCATCGTGAGCTCCCCCATCCTCTTTCACGGCGGCCGGGTCTTCACCCCCGGCGGATTCGCCGAGGCGGTGCTCGTCCGCGACGGCGTGATCGCCGCCGTCGGCGCCGAGTCCGATCTCGCCCGGCTCTCGCCCAGCGCCGAACCGGTGGACCTCCAGGGCGGCCTGCTGACCCCGGGGTTCGTCGACGCCCACATCCATCCGGTCCAGGCCGGCCTGGAGCGGGCCTCCTGCGATCTGTCGGGCATCCATGGACTCGACAACTATTTGGCGCACATTTCGGCATTCGCCGCGGCAAGTCCGGAAAGGGAGTGGATCACCGGCGGCGGCTGGGACATGTCGGCCTTCCCCGGAGGCCTCCCCCACCGCTCCCAGCTCGACTTCCTCGACCGCCCGGCGTACCTGATCGTGCGCGACCACCACACCGCGTGGGTCAACACCCGCGCGCTCGAACTCGCGGGCATCACCAAGGACACGCCCGACCCCGTCGACGGCCGGATCGAGCGCGACCCCGACGGCACCCCCAGCGGCGTGCTGCACGAGGGGGCGATGGACCTCGTCGGCCTGCTCACGCCGCGCCCGACCGCCGCCGACGCCGAGGCGGCCCTGCTCGACGCGCAGCAGCACCTGTTCTCCCTGGGCGTCACCGGCTGGCAGGACGCCATCGTCGGCTCCTACGCGGGCATGGACGACCAGCTGCCCATCTACCTGTCCACCGCGTCGAGCGGCCGACTGAAGGCCCGCGTCGTCGGCGCCCTGTGGTGGGACCGTACGCGCGGGGCCGAGCAGATCCCCGAGCTCGTCGAGCGGCGCGCCCGCGCCGAGGGCCTGGACCGCTTCCAGGCCACCGCCGTAAAGATCATGCAGGACGGCATCCCGGAGAACTTCACCGCCGCCGTCATCGAGCCCTACTGCCGGTGCGGCGGGACCGGGCTGTCGTACGTGGACCCCGAGCTCCTCAACGGCTACGTCAAGGAACTCGACGCCCACGGGTTCCAGGTGCACTTCCACGCCATCGGCGAGCGCGCCGTACGCGAGGCCCTGGACTCGCTCACCGGGACGAACCCGGAGAACCGGCACCACATCGCGCACGTGCAGATCATCACCCCTGAGGACCTGCCGCGCTTCGCCGCCCTCGGCGTGACCGCCAACCTCCAGACGCTGTGGGCCACCCACCACGCGCAGATGGACGAGCTGTGCATCCCCTACCTCGGCGAGGAGCGCTCGTCGTGGCAGTACCCCTTCGCCGATCTCGTACGGCACGGCACACGGCTCGCGGCCGGGTCGGACTGGCCGGTCACCTCCGCCGACCCGCTCAAGGCCATGCACGTGGCGGTCAACCGCACCGAGCCGGGCGACTCGGCCCACGCGTCCTACCCGACCGCGCAGACCCCGTTCCTCCCCGGCCAGCGCGTCGACCTGCGGACCGCCCTGACCGCCTACACGGCCGGATCGGCCTGGCTGAACCGCTCGCCCGCCGGAGTGATCGAGGAGGGCCGCCCGGCGGACCTCGTCGTCCTCGACCGGGACCCCTTCGCCCTCGATCCCGAGGACATCTGGACGACCCGCGTACGGATGACCTTCGTCGACGGCGAGTGCGTCGCCGACAACACCACAGCCTGACGGAGCCGGCGCCCGGACACGGCAAGGCCCCCGCTCCCACTGGGGAACGGGGGCCTTCCCGTATGCCGCGAACAGGCCTAGTAGATCGGGCGCGACGAGGACCGCAGCCGCTCCAGGGCCTCGGCCAGGATCTGCGCGCCGTCCTTGTCGCTGCGACGCTCCTTCACGTACGCGAGGTGCGTCTTGTACGGCTCGTTCCGCGGCGGAGCGGGCGGGTTCGCCTCGTCCTGACCGGCCGGAAGCCCGCACCGGGGGCAGTCCCAGTGCTCAGGGACGGCCGCGTCGCTGGCGAAGCTGGGACGCGTCTCGTGCATGTTCGCGCACCAGAACGAGACCCGCACTCGGGGGGCCGCCTCGCCGCGTTCGGCTTCCCCCATGGGGCCCGCACCGACTCGGCTGCCACGGATCGCGTTGCCACTACCCACGAATGAACTCCTCGCTCTCACGCCCCGCGGGACACGGGGGAAAGATGAATCTATGTCACGTGTCGCCGCAGATGAGCCACTTCTGCCCGGTTTTTTACAGCCTGCCCGGTTTGGGCGTGCCGGTGGTTACGGCGTGCCCGTGGTTACGACTTGAGCAGCAGGCCCAGCGCGATGATGCAGACGAACCACACCACGCCCGTGATGATCGTGAGACGGTCGAGGTTGCGCTCGACCACCGCCGACCCGCCGAACGACGACGAGAACCCGCCGCCGAACATGTCCGTGAGACCACCACCCTTGCCCTTGTGCAGCAGAACGAGCAGCACCATCAGGGCGCTGGACAGAATGAGGGCGATGGAAATTCCGATAATCACCGTTGACCTGTTCCTATGACCCGCGCGGGTGCGCAACACCAGCGGTGTGACGATTCAATCTTGCCCTATGAGGGTACGGCCTGTTGTCAAGTCGCACCCTCCGAACGGCTCAGCCCGCCATCTCGCCGAAGCGGGAGATCTTCACGAACTCACCCGGGTCGAGGCTGGCCCCTCCGACGAGGGCGCCGTCCACATCCGGCTGCGCCATGATCCCGGCGATGTTGTCGGACTTCACCGATCCTCCGTAAAGGATACGGACGGCCGCGGCCACCTCACCGTCGTACAACTCGGCGAGTCGCGTCCTGATCGCCCCGCAGACCTGCTGCGCGTCCGCCGGAGTGGCGACCTCGCCGGTCCCGATCGCCCAGACCGGCTCGTACGCGACCACGAGGGACTTCGCCTGCTCGGCGGTGATCCCGTCGAGGGCGCCGTCGAGCTGGGCCAGGGTGTGGGGCACCTGCTCGCCGGCCTTGCGGACCGGCAGGCCCTCCCCGACGCACAGGATCGGCGTGATCGCGTGCCGGTAGGCCGCCTTCACCTTGGCGTTGCACACGCCGTCGTCCTCGCCGTGGTACTGCCGCCGCTCCGAGTGGCCGACCAGCACGTAGGAGCAGCCGAGCTTGGCGAGCATCACGCCGGAGATCTCCCCGGTGTACGCCCCCGCGTCGTGCCGCGACAGGTCCTGCGCGCCGTAGGCGATCTGGAGCTTGTCCCCGTCGACCAGGGTCTGCACGCTGCGCAGGTCGGTGAACGGCGGCAGGACGGCGACCTCGACGGCGTCGAAGTCCTTGGCGGTGAGGGAGAACGCCAGCTTCTGTACCAGGTTGATGGCCTCGAGGTGGTTGAGGTTCATCTTCCAGTTGCCGGCGATCAGCGGCGTGCGGCTCACGAGTCCTCCAGAGCGGCGAGTCCGGGCAGGGTCTTGCCCTCGAGGTATTCGAGGCTCGCCCCGCCACCGGTGGAAATGTGGGAGAAGCCGTCCTCTGGCAGGCCCAGGCGGCGTACGGCCGCGGCGGAGTCGCCGCCGCCCACGACGGTGAACGCCTCGGAGGCGATCAGCGCCTCGGCCACGGCCCGGGTCCCGCCCGCGAACGCGTCGAACTCGAACACGCCCATCGGGCCGTTCCAGAACACGGTCCGCGCGTCGGCCAGCTTGGCCGCGAACAGGTCGCGGGTGCGCGGGCCGATGTCGAGCCCCTGCCAGTCGGCCGGGATCGCGGTCGTGTCCACCACCTCGTGCGGCGCGTCCGGCGCGAACCCGGTCGCGGCGAGCACGTCGACCGGCAGCACCAGGTCGACGCCGCGGGCCTTCGCCTCCTCCAGGAAGCCGCGCACCTGGTCGAGCTGGTCCTCCTGCAGCAGCGAGCCGCCGACCTCGTGGCCCTGGGCCGCCAGGAAGGTGTAGGCCATGCCGCCGCCGATCAGCAGCCGGTCGACCTTGGACAGCAGGTTCGCGATGACGCCGAGCTTGTCGGAGACCTTCGCGCCGCCGAGCACCACCACGTACGGCCGGGCCGGGTCCTCGGTGAGCCGCTTGAGCACCTCGACCTCGGCCACGATCAGGCCGCCGGCCGCGTGCGGAAGCCGCTTGGGCACGTCGTAGACGCTGGCGTGCTTGCGGTGGACGGCGCCGAAGCCGTCGCCGACGTACAGCTCGGCCAGGGCGGCCAGCCGGTCGGCGAACGCGCCGCGGACCTCGTCGTCCTTGGACTCCTCACCCGGCTCGAAGCGCAGGTTCTCCAGGAGCGCCACCTGGCCGTCCTGCAGCGCGGCCACCGTGGCCTGCGCGGACTCGCCGACCACGTCCGTGGCGAACGCGACGTGCTCGCCGAGCAGCTCCGACAGCCGGCGCGCGACGGGCGCGAGGGAGTACTTCGGGGTGGGCGATCCCTTGGGGCGGCCGAGGTGGGCGCAGACGATCACCTTGGCGCCGCTGTCGAGCAGCTTCCTGATCGTCGGCACCGAGGCCCGGATCCGCCCGTCGTCGGTGATCGTCTCTCCGTCGAGAGGGACGTTGAGGTCGGCGCGCACGAGCACGCGCCGACCCTTCACGTCGAGCGAGTCGATGGTCCGCATCAGAGCGAGGCGCCCACGTACTCGATGAGGTCGACGAGGCGGTTGGAGTAACCCCACTCGTTGTCGTACCAGCCGACGACCTTGATCTGGTTGCCGATCACCTTGGTGAGGCCGGCGTCGAAGATGCAGGAGGCCGGGTCGGTGACGATGTCGGCCGAGACGATCTCGTCCTCCGTGTAGCTGAGGACACCCTTCAGCGGGCCCTCGGCGGCGGCCTTCAGCGCGGCGTTGACCTCCTCGACCGAGGTCTCGCGGCGGACCTCGACGGTCAGGTCGGTGGCCGAGCCGGTGGGGATCGGCACACGCAGCGCGAAGCCGTCGAGCTTGCCCTTGAGCTCGGGCAGGACCAGGCCGATCGCCTTGGCGGCGCCGGTGGAGGTCGGGACGATGTTCAGCGCGGCGGCGCGGGCCCGGCGCAGGTCCTTGTGCGGGCCGTCCTGCAGGTTCTGGTCCTGCGTGTACGCGTGGATCGTCGTCATCAGACCCTTCTCGATGCCGAAGGTGTCGTTGATGACCTTGGCCATCGGGGCCAGGCAGTTGGTCGTGCACGACGCGTTGGAGATGATCGTGTGCGTGGCCGGGTCATAGGTGTCGTGGTTGACGCCCATGACGATCGTCACGTCCTCGTTCTTCGCCGGAGCGGAGATGATGACCTTCTTGGCGCCGTTCTCGGCGTGCACCTTGGCCTTGGTGGCGTCGGTGAACAGCCCGGTCGACTCGACGACCACGTCCACGCCCAGGTCGCCCCACGGCAGCTTGGCGGGGTCACGCTCGGCGAACGCCCTGATGGCCTTGCCGTCCACGGTGATCTCGTCCGCCGAGGCCTTCACCTCGTACGGCAGGCGGCCAAGGATGCTGTCGTACTTCAGCAGGTGGGCAAGAGTGGCATTGTCGGTCAGGTCGTTGACCGCGACGATCTCGATGTCCTTACCGCTGGCTGCCACAGCGCGCCAGAAATTGCGGCCGATACGGCCGAAGCCGTTGACGCCTACGCGGATGCTCACGGAATCGGTCTCCTCGTACGTCGTGCGCCGGCGGTCCGGCGACAGGGCTGGCTTTGAAACCTCAGTCACAGACCCTATCCGACTCAAATTGGTTTAGACCATCGCGCCCCCACCGCTGATCGAATCCGGCAAAGCAGGCGTCAGAGAGGGGCGTTCACGGCAAAGCGGCCGGTCCGCGCACGCAAACCGGCCGCCATGCCCGCAGTGGGTAGAGGCGAGGTCAGGGAGCCAGCATGTCGGCTGTGAGGTTCGCCTCGGTGTTGGCGACGCCGAGATCCTGAGCGCGCTTGTCGGCCATGGCGAGCAGCCGCCGGATCCGCCCCGCGATGGCGTCCTTGGTCAGCGGCGGGTCGGCGATCTGGCCGAGCTCCTCCAGCGACGCCTGCTTGTGCTCGACACGGAGCCGCCCCGCGACGACCAGGTGCTCGGGCGCCTCCTCCCCCAGGATCTCCAGGGCACGCTGGACCCGAGCGCCCGCCGCGACGGCGGCCCGCGCGGACCTGCGCAGGTTGGCGTCGTCGAAGTTGGCCAGCCGGTTCGCCGTGGCCCGGACCTCGCGGCGCATCCGCCGCTCCTCCCAGGCCAGCACGCTGTCGTGCGCGCCGAGCCGGGTGAGCAGGGCGCTGATGGCGTCGCCGTCGCGGACGACGACCCGGTCCACGCCGCGCACCTCGCGCGCCTTGGCGTGGATCTTCAGCCGGCGCGCGGAGCCGACCAGGGCGAGCGCCGCCTCGGGCCCCGGGCAGGTCACCTCCAGCGACATGGAGCGGCCGGGCTCGGTCAGCGATCCGTGTGCCAGGAACGCGCCGCGCCAGGCCGCCTCGGCGTCGCACGTCGCGCCCGAGACCACCTGGCGGGGCAACCCGCGCACCGGGCGGCCGTGGTTGTCGATCAGCCCCGTCTGGCGGGCCAGCGCCTCACCGTCGCGGTAGACGCGCACGACGTACCGGGAGCCCTTGCGCAGCCCGGCGGGGGCCAGCACCAGCACCTCCGCCTTGTGGCCGAACACCTCGCCGATGTCCCTGATCAGCCGGCGTGCGGTGACGTTGGTGTCGAGCTCCGCCTCGATCACGATCCGCCCCCCGACCAGGTGCAGGCCGCTCGCGAACCGCAACAGCGTCGAGACCTCGGCCTTACGGCAGCAAGGCTTCAGCACCGCGAGGCGGCTCAGCTCGTCTTTCACCACACCCGTCATGGCCATCTGCGCGTGTCCTCCCCCAAACAGACTTTGGCAGCCAGTCTCTCGCACCACAGAGGGCCGGTCTCACCGCTTCTCACGGAAAATCTCGTCCAGGACCCTGGCAAGACGTGGTCCATCGTGCCGTGGAGATCCGTCAGAGGCCCCCACATCGGCCAATATCAGACGTGCTCCCATGGACACCGCGGCCTTCTCCAGCGCACGCGGGTCGTCGACCACGCCGTGGTCGGCGAGCACCGCGTCCACCGGCAGCGACGGGGCGTGCTCCCTCAGCACCTCCAGGTGTTTCTCCGGCGAGAAGCCGTCCGTCTCGCCGGGCTGGGGGGCGAGGTTGAGGATCACCAGCCGCCGGGCGCTCGTGGTGTGCAGCGCGCGGGCCAGCTCGGGGACCTTCAGGTGCGGCAGGACGCTGGTGAACCAGGACCCCGGCCCGAACACCACCCAGTCGGCCTCGTGGATCGCCTCCACCGCCTGCGGGCAGGCCGGAGGGTCGGGCGGGAGCAGCGAGATGGCCCGGACCCGGCCCGGCGTCAGCGCGCACGCCACCTGCCCGCGCACGGTCGTGACCTCGCCGTCCAGCTCGACCTCCGCCTGGATGTCCAGCGGGACCGACGCCATGGGCAGCACCCGCCCGTGCGCGCCGAGCAACCGCCCCACCCAGTCGAGGCCCATCACCGGGTCGTCGAGCAGCTCCCACAGCGCCACGATCAGCAGATTGCCGACGGCGTGCCCGTGCAGCTCACCCTGGCTCAGGAAGCGGTGCTGGACGACCCGGCTCCAGGTCTGGCCCCACTCGTCGTCACCGCACAGCGCGGCGAGGGCCATCCGCAGGTCACCCGGCGGGATCACCCCCAGCTCGCGCCTGAGACGGCCGCTGGAGCCCCCATCGTCGGCCACGGTGACGATGGCCGTGAGGTCGCGCGTCACCGTCCTCAGCGCGGACAGGGAGGCGTACAGGCCGTGTCCTCCGCCGAGGGCCGCCACTTTCGGGCCGGACGGACCGGTGTCCTCGGTCCCCTCGTCCTCAGCGGCCGACCCGCTCATGCCGCCCCTCCTCTTCTGACAGGACGGATCCGACCAACGTCACTCGCGCCCCACATCGCGGTGGCTGACCTGTACCTCAATGCCGCGGTCGCGCAGCCGCACGCCGAGTTGCTCGGCCATCGCCACGCTGCGGTGCTTGCCACCGGTGCAACCGACGGCGAGGGTGGCGTAGCTCTTGCCCTCGCGCGCGTATCCGGCGGCGACGACCCCGAACACCTCCTCGTACGCGTCGAGGAACTCCTTGGCCCCGATCTGGCCGAGGACGTACTCGCGGACGGAGGCGTCGAGACCGCTCATCGGGCGGAGCTCGGGAACCCAGTGGGGGTTGGGCAGGAAGCGGCAGTCGACCACGAGGTCGGCGTCCACGGGCAGGCCGTACTTGTAGCCGAAGGAGACCACGTTGACCTTGAGCCCCGGCCGGTCCTCCCCGCCGAAGAATGAAACGATCTTGCTGCGCAGCTCGTGCACGTTCAGCGAGGACGTGTCGATTATCAGGTCCGCGTTGGCCCTGACCTCGCGGAGGATGCCACGCTCGCGCGCGATCCCGTCGACGAGCCGCCCGTCGCCCTGCAACGGGTGCGGACGGCGAACGTTCTCGAACCGGCGAACCAGCTCCTCGTCGCTGGCCTCCAGGAAGACCACCCGGAACCCGACCCCGCGGCCGTCCAGCTCGCCGATCGCCGCGTTGAGGTCGGAGGTGAACGCGAGGCTGCGCACGTCGACCACCGCCGCGACCTTGTCCGCAGCCAGCTTGACCCGGCCCGCCTCCTCGGCCAGCGAGAACAGCAGACCGGGCGGCAGGTTGTCGATGACGAACCAGCCCAGATCCTCAAGGGCCTTGGCGGCGGTGCTGCGTCCCGCCCCCGACATGCCCGTGACGATCACGAACGCCGGTTCTCTCGCAGCGCACATCAGTCGCTCACCGCTTTCTCTCGGTCGGCGTCCCGCGCACCGCTCAGCGCCGCCACGATGGCCTCGGCCGTCGCGGGCCCGATGCCGGGAACCTCACGGATCTCGGCCACACCGGCCTCACGCAACCGCTTCAGCGACCCGAAGTGCCGCAGAAGCGCCTGCCTGCGAGCTGGCCCGAGGCCGGGAACCTCGTCCAGCGCGCTCTCTTTGACTGCTCTGGACCGCTTCGAACGATGGTAGGCGATGGCGAATCGGTGCGCCTCGTCACGAACGCGTTGCAGGAGGTAAAGGCCCTCGCTGGAGCGCGGGAGGATCACCGGCTGGTCGTCACCCGGCAGCCACACCTCCTCCAGCCGCTTGGCGAGGCCGCAGACCGCGACGTCGTCCACGCCGAGCTCGTCCAGCGCGCGCTGCGCGGCCGCCGCCTGCGCGGGCCCGCCGTCGACCACCACGAGGTTGGGCGGATAGGCGAACTTGCGCGGGCGTCCGGTGTCGGGGTCGATCGGCATGCCGGTGCGGGGATCCGCGCCCTCGCCCTCGGCGGCGTCACCGATCGAGGCCGCGGTGTCGGGGGCGGGCTCGGCGCCCAGCTCGCCGGTGGCCGACCGCTCCTCCAGGTAGCGCTTGAACCTCCGCGAGATCACCTCGTGGATGGACGCGACGTCGCCCTCGGCCTTCTTGATCGAGAACCGGCGGTACTCGCTCTTGCGGGCCAGGCCGTCCTCGAACACGACCATGGAGGCCACGACGTCGGTGCCCTGGATGTGCGAGACGTCGTAGCACTCGACGCGCAGTGGCGCCTGGTCCAGGCCGAGCGCGTCGGCGATCTCCTGCAGCGCGCGGCTGCGGGTGGTGAGGTCGCTCGCGCGCCGGAGCTTGTGCTGTGCCAGAGCCTCCTTGGCGTTGCGCTCGACGGTCTCCATCAGGCTCTTCTTGTCGCCGCGCTGCGGCACGCGCAGCTCGACCCTCGCCCCCCTCTGCTCGGTCAGCAGCTCGGTCAGGGCGTCGGCGTCCGGCGGCGGCGCGGCCACCAGGATCTCGCGGGGGATCGCGGCCTCGCCGTACATCTGCAGCAGGAAGTGCTCCACCAGGTCGCCGGGGGTGGAGTCCTCGACCTTGTCGACCACCCACCCGCGCTGGCCCCGGATGCGGCCTCCGCGCACGTAGAAGACCTGGACCGCGGCCTCGAGCGCGTCCTCCGCCAGGGCGATCACGTCGCAGTCGGTGTCGTCGCCGAGCACCACGGTCTGCTTCTCCAGCGCACGCTGCAACGCCTGGATGTCATCGCGCAGCCTGGCGGCCTTCTCGTACTCCTCCACGGCGGCGGCGTCGCGCATGGCGCGCTCGAGCCGCTTGATGAACCGGCCGGTGTTACCGGCCATGAAGTCGCAGAAGTCCTCGGCCAGCGCGCGGTGCTCCTCGGGGGTGACCCGGCCCACGCACGGCGCGGAGCACTTGTCGATGTATCCGAGCAGGCAGGGCCGCCCGATCTGGCCGGCCCGCCGGAACACCCCGGCCGAGCAGGTCCGCACGGGGAAGACCCGCAGCAGCAGGTCGACCGTCTCCCTGATCGCCCAGGCGTGGGAGTAGGGGCCGAAGTAGCGCGTGCCCTTGCGCTTGGCGCCGCGCAGCACCTGCACGCGGGGGAACTCCTCCCCCATCGTGACCGCGAGGTATGGATAGGACTTGTCGTCGCGGTATTTGACGTTGAACCGGGGGTCGAACTCCTTGATCCAGGAGTATTCGAGCTGGAGCGCCTCGACCTCGGTGCCGACCACCGTCCAGTCGACGCTCGCCGCGCTGGTGAGCATCGTCTGCGTCCGCGGGTGCAGGCCGGCGAAATCCGCGAAGTACGAATTGAGTCGCTGGCGCAGGCTCTTGGCCTTGCCGACGTAGATCACCCGGCCACCGGGGTCGCGGAAGCGGTACACGCCCGGTGACTCGGGAATCGCGCCAGGTGCTGGTCGATAGGTTGCCGGATCCGCCACAAATCCAGCCTACTGTCAGCTACCGACAATCGACGATCTCGATCGGACGGCGGCCGCGGGCGGACGGCGCGGGCGGGCGGGCGGCGCGGGCGGACGGCGCGGGCGGGCGGCGCGGGCGGGCAGCGCGGGCGGGCGGGCAGCGCGGTCAGACGAGCACGATGCCGTCGCCGTCCAGCCGGAGCGGGAATTCCTTGAGCGGCGCGCCGGCCGGACCGCCGAGGCACGCGCCGGTGTCGAGGGCGAACGTGCTCCCGTGGCACGGGCATTCCACTGCCTTCTCGGAGAACCGCCCGACCAGGCAGCCCTTGTGCGGGCAGTTCGCCGTGAACGCCTTGAAGACGCCCTCCGACGGCTGGGTGAGAATGATCTTCCAGTCCATGATGACGGTGCCGCCGCCCACCGGGACGTCGGACGTCTTGGCGATGACCTTCCCCTTGATCCCGGGGGGCACCACCGGCTCCGGCGGGACGCCCACGCCGCATCCGGCGAGTGCGACGCCGCAGGCGGCGACGCCCGCCGTCCCGAGCACCTGACGGCGCGTGGGCATACCTGGGGAGTTGCTGGTCATCGTGGATTCCTTCTCGGGGATCGGGGTGTGACTCCAGCCTATGGACGGAACCACCCGCCCTCGCATCCGGCCTGGCGAGTTCACGCCCGGCGGAACACGGCCGGTCGCGGCAGCTGCGGGCCGGGCATGCCTGCTCCCGGCGGGGCCGCGTTCACGGCACCGCCGGGGGCACGGCCGCGGGAACAGCCGAGGACACGGCCAAGGGCACGGCCGGGTGCCGGATGCGGGACAGCGGCCCGTCAGACGCCCAGGATCTTGCGCAGGAACAGGCCGGTGTGGCTCCCCTCGACGAGGGCGACCTCCTCCGGGGTGCCCGTGGCGACGACCGTGCCGCCCCGGGAACCTCCCTCGGGCCCCATGTCGATGATCCAGTCCGCGGTCTTGATCACGTCGAGGTTGTGCTCGATGACGATGACCGTGTTGCCGTTGTCGACGAGCCGGTTCAGCACGCCGAGCAGCCTGCGGATGTCCTCGAAGTGCAGGCCGGTGGTCGGCTCGTCGAGGACGTAGATCGTCCGCCCGGTGGAGCGGCGCTGCAACTCGGAGGCGAGCTTCACGCGCTGGGCCTCGCCGCCGGAGAGCGTGGTCGCCGGCTGGCCGAGCCGTACGTAGCCGAGACCGACGTCGTGGAGCGTCTGCAGGTGCCGCCGGATCGCCGGGATGGCGTCGAAGAACTCCAACGCCTCGTTGATCGGCATGTCGAGGACCTCTGAGATCGTCTTGCCCTTGTAGTGGACCTCGAGGGTCTCCCGGTTGTAGCGGGCGCCGTGGCAGACCTCGCACGGGACGTAGACGTCCGGCAGGAAGTTCATCTCGATCTTGATGGTGCCGTCGCCCGCGCAGGCCTCGCACCGGCCGCCCTTGACGTTGAAGCTGAACCGGCCCGGAAGGTAGCCCCGGATCTTCGCCTCGGTGGTCGCCGCGAACAGCTTGCGCACGTGGTCGAAGACGCCGGTGTAGGTGGCGGGGTTGGAGCGGGGCGTGCGCCCGATCGGTGACTGGTCCACGTGCACGACCTTGTCGGCCTGGTCGGTGCCGGTGACCCGGGCGTGCCGCCCGGGAACCGTGCGGGCGCCGTTGAGCTCCTTGGCCAGCGCGCTGTACAGGATGTCGTTGACCAGCGTGGACTTGCCGGAGCCCGAGACGCCCGTGACCGCGGTGAAGACGGCGAGCGGGAACTCGACGTCGACGCCCTTGAGGTTGTGCTGGCGGGCCCCCTTGACGACGAGCTGGCGCTTCCTGTCGCGCTTGCGCCGCGTGGCCGGAACCTCGATCGCCTTGCGACCGGCGAGGTAGGCGCCGGTGAGCGACTGCTCGCTGGCGAGCAGCTCCTGGACGGTGCCGGACACGACGACCTGGCCGCCATGCTCGCCCGCGCCCGGACCGATGTCCACGACCCAGTCGGCCGCGGCGATGGTGTCCTCGTCGTGCTCGACGACGATGAGCGTGTTGCCCATGTCGCGGAGCCTGATCAAGGTCTCCAGCAGCCGATGGTTGTCCCGTTGGTGCAGGCCGATCGACGGCTCGTCCAGGACGTACAGCACGCCGACCAGGCCGGAGCCGATCTGGGTGGCCAGGCGGATGCGCTGTGCCTCGCCGCCGGCGAGCGTGCCCGCGGCCCGGTCGAGGGTGAGGTAGTCGAGGCCGACGTCGAGGAGGAAGCCGAGCCTCGCGTTGATCTCCTTGACCACACGCTCGGCGATGTGCATGTCGCGCTCGGAGAGGTCGAGGGCGGCCAGGAAGCCGGCGCACTCGCTGATCGACATGGCCGAGACCTGCGCGATCGAGGCGTCGCCCACCGTGACCGCGAGGGATACCGGCTTGAGCCGGAAGCCCCTGCAGGCGGGGCACGGGATCTCCCGCATGAAGCCCTCGAACCGCTCGCGCATGGCGTCGCTCTCCGACTCCGCGTGCCTGCGCTGCACCCAGGGGATGACGCCTTCGAAAGTGGTGTAGTAGGAGCGCTCCCGGCCGAACCTGTTGCTGTACCGGATGTGCACCTGCTCGCCGTAACCGTGCAGGACGGCCTTCTGCGCTTTCTTCGACAGCCGCTCCCACGGCGTGTCCAGGTCGAAGCCGAGCGCGTGGCCGAGGGCCTCGATCAGCCGGACGAAGTAGTCGCTGGTGTGGCCGCCGGCCCACGGGCTGATCGCGCCGTCACCGAGGGTCCGCTCCGGGTCGGGCACGACCAGGTCGGGGTCGACCTCCATCCGGGTGCCGAGACCGGTGCACTCCGGGCACGCGCCGAACGGCGAGTTGAACGAGAAGGACCTCGGCTCCAGCTCCTCGAACGACAGGTCGTCGTAGGGGCAGTAGAGGTGCTCGGAGTAGAAGCGCTCGCGGTTCGGGTCGTCCTCGGGCAGGTCGACGAAGTCGAGCGTGATCGTGCCGCCGGACAGCTGGAGAGCCGTCTCGATCGAGTCGGTCATCCGGCGGCGCGCGCCGTCCTTGACCGCGAGACGGTCGACGATCACCTCGATGTCGTGCTTCTCGTACTTCTTCAGGGTGGGCGGCTCCTCGAGCCGGATGATCGTGCCGTCCACCCTGGCCCGGGCGAAGCCCTTGGTCTGCAGCTCGCGGAACAGCTCCGCGTACTCGCCCTTGCGGCCACGGACGACGGGGGCCAGCACCTGGAACCTGGTGCCCTCCTCCAGCTCCAGGACGCGGTCCACGATCTGCTGCGGGGTCTGCCGGGCGATGGGCCGGCCGCAGGCGGGGCAGTGCGGCTTGCCGATGCGCGCCCAGAGGAGACGGAGGTAGTCGTAGACCTCCGTGATGGTGCCCACGGTGGAACGCGGGTTGCGGCTGGTGGACTTCTGGTCGATCGAGACGGCCGGGGACAGGCCCTCGATGAAGTCGACGTCGGGCTTGTCCATCTGCCCGAGGAACTGCCGGGCGTAGGAGGACAGCGACTCGACATAGCGACGCTGGCCCTCGGCGAAAATGGTGTCGAAGGCCAGGCTGGACTTGCCCGAGCCAGACAGCCCGGTGAAGACGATCAGCGCGTCTCGCGGGAGCTCGAGCGAGACGTCCTTCAAATTGTGCTCACGTGCGCCACGCACGATCAGGCGGTCAGCCACTGCGGTCCCGGTAGGTCGTTGGAGTCAACAGGAGGTGCACGGGCAGGCTATCCAGAGCCACCGACAATTTCGTGGGGGCCGGAATCGCCGCCGGATCGCCCGCCGGGCCCGCGCGTACGCTCCGATGGTCGCGGCCCCTGTCTGTCCAGGGTATGGGCTCCTTCGACCGTACGTCTCCGAAGTCGGCGATGATGGCCTACGCCCCGGCCACATCCGGGACTCAGAGATGAAGGAGTGGCATGAGCTACACCGGTGACGTGACGAAGGGCGGCCCCGCCGACGTGCGTGAGCTGCCCGGGTTGACGATCTCCAAGATCGAGGTCGGCGACTTCGGCAACAACGCGTATCTGCTCCGTTGCGCGGAGACGGGTGACGGCCTGCTCATCGACGCCGCCGCGGAGCCCCGCCGCCTGCTCGAACTGATCGGGGACCGGCCGATCAGCACGATCGTGACCACGCACCGGCACGGTGACCACTGGATGGCCCTGAAGGAGGTGGCCGCGACGACCGGTGCGCAGGTGGTCGCCCACCCCCTCGACGCGCCCGAACTGCCGGTCGCCGTCGGCCGCACGGTCGAGCACGGCGACCGGATCACGGTGGGACGGATCCCGCTGGAGGTCATCCACCTGCGCGGGCACACGCCGGGGTCGATCGCGCTGTTCTACGAGGGCGGGGGCGGCCACCTGTTCACCGGCGACTCGCTGTTCCCCGGCGGGGTCGGCAACACGCAGAAGGACCCGAAGAGATTCGACCGGCTCTACACCGACGTGGTCGAGCGGATCTTCGACCGCCTGCCCGACCAGACCTGGGTCTACCCCGGGCACGGCAGGGACACGAACCTCGGCGCGGAGCGCCCCTCACTGCCGGAGTGGCGCGCCCGCGGCTGGTGAACGCCGTTAACCGGTCGCCACGCGGCCCGGCGGCGCGGTCTCAGGAGGTCGGCTCAGGAGGTCGGCTCAGGAGGTCGGCTCAGGCGGTCAGCTCAGATGACCGGCTCCGACGGCGCGGTCTCAGGCGGGACCGCCCGGCGACCGAGCGGCGAACACCTTGAGGATGCGGTCGGCGGCCGCCTCCGGGTCGTCCGTGCTCTCCACGATCTCGCCCCAGGACCACCGGTAGAACCAGCCGTCCGGCGTGGCCACGCAGTCGACGGTCTCGCTGAGCAGCGCGGCGTCAGGATCGGTCGCCTTCAGCGAGGGAGGATTGGACCGGAGCGCGACGTCGAGTCCCCTGATCTCCAACACCTCGGCCAGCTTGCCGAGGAAGTACGTCCGGGTGTGCTCACGAGGCGGGGTAGCGGTCATGCCCCATTAAACAAAGTGATCGCCCGGCGCGGAAGCCGGACACGAAAGCAGAGAGGCCCGGATTCACCATCCGGGCCCCTCTCGTTGTGCGCTTGGTGATCGTGCGCGGCGTCAGCCGGCGTGCTCGGAGCGGCGCGCCCGGCGGCGCTCCCACTTGAAAACCAGCACGCGCAGCGGGATGGCCGCCACGATGGCGATCTGCATGACCGCGCCCACGGTGATGAGCTGGTCGCCCCCGGCCAGGCCGGAGGCCCAGATGCTCAGGCAGGCGACGTTGATCAGCATCCAGGCGAGGACCACCGCCGCGACGTTGCCCTTGGGCTTGGGGTACTCGATGCGGCTCACCATGAGCCAGGCGACGCCGAAGATGCCGGCGATCGTGACGTAGTTCGGCTGGAAGAGCAGCACGATCGACACCACCGTCATCGCGCCCATGGGGATGGGCAGGCCCATGAAGTCGCCGCTCTTGGTCTTGACGCAGGCGAAACGCGCCAGCCGTACGACACCGGCGAGCAGGACGGAGGCGGCCGCGCAGAGCACCAGCCAGAGGGGAAGACGGCCGGAGAACCCGGCCCAGATCACGACCATGAACGCGGGCGCGAACCCGAAGCTGATCACGTCCGCGAGGTTGTCCAGCTCGGCGCCCATCGCCGATGCGCGGAACCTGCGGGCCACCAGGCCGTCGAACAGGTCGCAGGTCGCGCCGATGAGCAGGAGGACCACCGCGGTGCCGAAGAACCGGGGGTCGGGCTCGAACTTGCCGCCGAACTGCTGGAGGTTGGAGATGGCCGACCAGGCCAGGACGCACACGGCGAGGAAACCGCTCAGCGCGTTGCCGAGCGAGAGGGAGTCCGCGGCGGACAGGCGGAACGCCTTACCCACGGGCCCGCGGGGCTCCTCCTCCAGCTCACTTACCGGCCAGCTCTCGGCGCCGAGCTCAGGCGTGGTCAATGCGAGTCACCCCCGCCACGGTCTTCTGGCCGACGCTCACCGCCGGCGCGATGCCCTCGGGCAGGTAGACGTCGACCCGCGAACCGAACCGGATCAGGCCGATCCGCTCGGTCTGCGCCACCTTCGCGCCCGCTGAAAGGTACGGCACGATCCGGCGTGCGACCGCTCCCGCGATCTGCACCATCTCGATGTCGCCGAGCGCGGTGTCGAAGTGCCAGACGACGCGCTCGTTCTTGTCACTGTCCTTGTCGAAGGCCGGCACGAACCCCCCGGGAACGTGCTCGACCGACGTCACCGTACCGGCCACGGGAGCCCGGTTGACGTGCACGTTCAGGGGGCTCATGAAGATCGCCACCCGGGTGCGGCCGTCGGCCCACGGGTCGATGCTCTGCACCACGCCATCGGCCGGCGAGACGATCCGTCCCTCTCCCGGCGCACGCTCGGGGTCACGGAAGAACCAGAGCATCGCGCCGGTGAGCGCCGTGAGCGGCACGGCGGCCGCGGCCCACTTGGGGGACTTGCGGACTAGGACAGAGGTGACAGCCGCCGCCGCGGCGGTCGGAGCCAGCCACGGGGACACCCCGCGCGCGAGCCGGACCCGACCGCGGGGATATTCGGAATCGTTGGACACAGGGAACCTTTGTACTCTTTGCGACTGGGGACCGATATGCGACTTAACGATCGATATTACCGATCCCCTGGTCATTTGTACGGCACAACGAGACAAGCAAACAGTGTCAGTTCCCCTTGCGCCAGCCCTGTGGGGCCTCAGCAGGAAGTGACGACCTCATCCCGACGAGCCTTGATCAGGCTCGCGACGGTCGTCACGGTCATGGTGACGCCGATGACCGCCAAAGACACCCAAATCGGGATCTGCGGTGCCCATGAGACATGACTCTCATGCAACGCCTCGAGGACGAGTTTAACCCCGATGAACCCGAGCACGAACGCGAGCCCGTAGCTGAGGTATACCAGGCGCTGCAGCAGACCACCCAGCAGGAAGTAGAGCTGACGCAGTCCCATCAGGGCGAACGCGTTGGCGGTGAAGACGATGAACGGGTCCTTGGTGAGCCCGAAGATCGCGGGAATGGAGTCGAGCGCGAACAGCAGGTCGGTGGTGCCGATCGCGATCATCACGATGAGCATCGGGGTGACCAGCCGCTTGCCGTCCACCTTCACGATCACTCGCGAGCCGACGTAGTCCGGGGTGGTGCGGAAGACCTTGCGGGCCGTGCGCAGCAGGAGGTTCTCGCTGAACTCCTCCTCCTGCTTGTTGTGGTCGCGGACCAGCGTGTACGCCGTGTAGATGAGGAAGATGCCGAAGACGTAGAAGAGCCAGCTGAACCGCGCGAGCGCCGCGGCGCCCACGGCGATGAACGCCCCGCGCATGACCAAGGCGAGCAGGATCCCGACCAGCAGGACCTTGTGCTGGTAGAACCGCGGCACCGAGAACCGCGACATGATGATGAAGAAGACGAACAGGTTGTCGACGCTCAGGCTGTATTCGGTGAGGTACCCGGCGAAGAACTCGCCCGACGCCTCAGGACTTCGGAAGACGAGCAGGCCGATGCCGAAGAGCACCGCCAAGGCCACGTAGAAGCCGACCCAGAACGTCGCCTGTCTCATCGAGAATTCGCGGGGTTCCCCACGATCGACGATCCACAGGTCGAAGGCCAGGATGAGGAGGAGCCCGATGACGACGGCAGCCCAGACCCACACAGAAACATTCAAGATCGTTAACCTCCGGCACGCGCGCGAAACACACTGCCGGAGTCTCTCCCGCCCGAACAGGCCGGACCGACGGCCCCGGGTGCTGACACCGTGATGACGGAACCGCCGCGAAGGGATACTCCCCCCAACGCGCCCAGTATAGGGAGCAGGGCGTGTCACACCTAATCGGAAGTTCAAGAACGATGTATCCCCAGGTCAGCGACGCCGACTGGGGACCCTGAAGCGAGGGGCCGGCCCGGCTCCCACTCAGCCGGCGTGCTCCGAGTAGGCCCGCAGCACCGCGTGCAGCGCGTCCTCCTCGCCCGGCAGTTCCCGTCCCCGGCGAGCCGAACGCTCCGCGAGCGCCTTCAGCAGGGCGTGGTCGCCGAGCAGCCGGTCGAGCTCCCCCCGCATCGCGGCCGCGTTCCCCTCGGGGACCAGGACCGCGGCGTCGCCGACAAGATCGGGAATGCCGCCCACACGGGTGGCGATGATCGGCGTGCCCGCCTTGAGCGCCTCCTGGACGCTCAGCGGCTGTCCCTCCCACCGGCTCGGCACCAGCAGCGCGTCCGCGACCTGGAGCAGGTCCGCCGGGGCGGCCCAGCCGTACAGGAGGACGGGCAGCCGCTCCGCGTCGATCCGCTCCTGGATCTGCCGCCGCAACGGCCCGTCCCCGGCGACGACGAAGAGCGGCCTCGCCGCGTACGGCCCCGCCGCCGCGTCCAGCAGCGCCTCCAGCCCCTTCTGCTGGGCCAGCCTGGCGATCGTGAGCACGACGGGCCGGTCCCCGGTGAACCCGGCGGCCCGCTCGGCGAGCTCCCGCCGTACGTCCTCGGGTGAACGGGAGGGCCGCGCGAGAGGCGGCGCGGGCACGACAGCGGCGTCGATCCGCCTGGCGCCCCTGGCCCGCATCCGATCCCCGAGGTCGGGGGAAACGACCAGGACGCGGTCGGCCCGGCGCGCCACGATCCGCTCCAGCACCCCGTAGATCGCGCCCGTCGCCCCGCCGGCCGTGACGGCGTTGTGCAGGGTGACCACGAGCCGCGCTCTCCGTCCGGTCCCCGCCAGCGCGAGCGCGGCGAAGGCGCCCGCCCGCAGGCCGTGGGCGTGCACAGCGTCGGCGCCTCTGACGGCGTTCCTGAGCCGGAGGACGGCTCCGAGGTCGGCGAGCGGACGCGGCCGGTCGGCGATCGGCACGGCGGCGAACCGCGCGCCCGCGCCGGTGAAGTCGAAAGCGTCTTCGGTGGCCCGCGGTCCCGCGACCACCACCTGGCGACCGTCCCCGGCCAGCCGCTCGGCGAGCATCCGCACGTGCCGGCCCACGCCTCCCGCGCTGGTTCCCAGCACGAGCGCGACCCGCCGCACCCCCTGATCAGACACCTTCCCCCTCTTCCCGGCGACGCCTGATGGCGCGCAGATCCTCGCGATCGACGGCCGCCGCGACCAGGACGCCGACGGCGACGGCGGCGAGCCCGGCGAGGATCGCCACGCCCGCGCTCACCCACGGCCCGGTTCCGCCCACAAGCCGTACGGCTCCCGCGCCCGCCAGCCAGCCCGCGCCTCCGCCCAGCAGCGCGGCGGCCGCGGCCCGGGAGATCCCCCGGAGCGCCTCGCCGCCGCGGGCCCGGAACACGGAGGCGAGCAGGAGCGCTCCCCCGGCCGTCATGCCGACCGCCTGGCCGAGCGCCAGCCCGCCGAGTTTCCACCCGTCGGGGAGAGCGGCCGCGAGTGCCACCTGGGCGACGATGACGACCAGCCAGCCGGCGACCATGCCCCGCGCTGCCTCCCTGCCCCGGCCGTCGGCGTAGAGCACCTTGCTGAGGTGGGCCATCAGGCCGTATCCGACCAGGCCCGGCGCGAACAGCGCGATCGCCCGGGCGAACTCGGCGGGGTCCACGCTGGTGTCCGCCTGCCCCAGGAAGACCTCCGCGGCGGGAGCGGCGACGGCGGCGAGCGCTCCCGCGGCGAGCCCGGAGACCAGCACCACGGCCCGCGTCGTCCGGGACGACAGCGCGGCGAAGCCCGCCGGGTCGCCGGCGGCCGCCCGGGTCGAGAGCACGGGAAACGCGCTCGTGGCGATGGGCACCGCGAGCACGGCGTACGGCACCTGGTAGATCGCCCACGCGTAGCCGTACGCCGCGAGCGTGCCGCCGCCGATCCGGTTGGCCACGGGGATGACGATCGCCATGGCGGCCTGCTGCACCACCAGCGCGCTGAGCCCGGCCAGGGCGAGCCTGCGCACCTGGACGGCGACACCGGGAGGGAAGCGCAGCGTCGGCCGCAGCCGCAGCCCGAGCCGGGAGACGGGCCCGAGCACGGTGACGACCAGGGCGAGCACCCCCAAGGTCGTCCCGACGGAGAGCGCGAGCTCGGCCGGGCGCGGCAGCTCGGACAGGTCGGCGCCGTGCCCGCCGAGCGGGACGAACATCAGGTACGCGACGATGACGACGACGCTGGACACCAGCGGCGCGACGGCGGGGGCGGAGAAGCGGCGATGGGCCTGGAGCACGCCGTAGAGCACGACGGCCACGCCGTACAGGGGGATCTGCGGCGCGAAGACGACCAGCATGCGGCCGGCCACCGCGACCACCTCGCCCGCGTCGCAGCCGGGGACGGTGGAGGCGACCAGACCGACGAGCGGCCGGGCCAGGAGCGCGGTGAGCACGCCGAGCGGGACCAGCAGCACGACCACCCACGTCAGCAGGGCCGAGGAGATCCAGCCGACCTCCTCCCGGGCCCCCTCCTCATCTGTGGCTTCCGCGGCGCTCTGGGAGGTGTCTCCAGGACCGGGTACGGCCGCCGCCCGTGAGGAGGCGGACACCGCCGCATAGCGTCCGGCGGCCCCGGCGAGGACTGGGACGACCATTCCGGCGAGCGCTCCGCCGACGACGAGTTCGAACATGATGTTCGGCACGTTGTTGGCGGTGACGTAGGCGGTGGAGAGGCAGTTCGTGCCGACCGCGCGGGCGAAGACCAGCTGCTTGGCGAACCCGGTGGCGCGGGCGATGATGCTGATGGCTCCGATGAGCACCGCCGCGCCGGCGACGCCCGCGCCCACGCGCCTGGTCATACGGAGCCGCATCTCACGGGGTCGGGGAGGCGACGACGGGCGGAGGCGGCACGGGGCGGCGGCCCAGCATGTCGATCCGGTTGAGCACGGGGTTGGCGGCGATCACCTTGGTGAAGCTGACCTTCTCCGAAGCGGCGGTGAGCGCGGCGACCGTGCCGAGCAGGACCAGCCGGCCGGTACGGCCCAGCCGCACGGTGGAGGCGAGCCCGAGCAACGCCCCGAGCGCGTTCGCCCCGGCGTCGCCGAGCATGGCCCGCTCCCCCAGGTCCTCTGGCAACAGGGCCACGGCGGCGCCGAGCGGGATCGCGGTCAGCACGGCGGCGCCGCGTGGATCGGCCGCCCGCGCATCCGGAGACGCCGAAGACGCCGGAGACGTCGCCGGGGACGTCGCCATGGCTGTCCCCAGGGATGCCGCGAGCAGCGGCGCCCCGGCCAGGAGCGCGACCTTGATGGCTCGTCCCGGCCTGAGGTCGAAGAGGTTCGCCAGGTTGGCGCTCCCGGCGATGACGGCGCCGTCGACCAGCGTGTCGAGCACGCCCAAGGCCGCACCGCTGGGGCGAGTGGCCGGGTCACGGGCGAGCACGGCCGCGGCGAAGCCGGTCGCGCCGATCCCGATGATCTTCACGGCGCCGCTGGTGACCTCGCCGCGTGCGAGCGCCGACAGGTGGCCTTTGAACCCCTTGGACGAGGTGCTGCCGAGCACGTCGTCGTACGCGCCGAGGGCGCCGCTGCCGAGACCGGCGAGCAGCGCGGCGGAGCGGAGCCGCGGGGAGAGCCCGGGCGCGAGCGCCGCCGCCGCGCCGGCGCCGGCGACGAGGGCCGGCCCCTCCAGCAGCGTGATCGGCTCGCCCCTGTGGTTGGTCCTGGTCCACGTCTTCTCGTCGCCGATCGGGGGACGGCGCCGGAACGCGGCGTAGGCCGCGCGGGCCGCGACCGCTCCGGCCGCCGCGCCGGCGACGGCGGCGGCGAGAACGCCGATCATCGATGCGGGCTTCGCTCCCGGCGACGGGCTCGCCGGCGACCGGCGCAGCAAGGTGCTCGCCGCCAGACCGGTCCAGGGACGACTGGCCACAGCAGGCTCCTCTTCCTCGGATATTCCTCGGGACGCGTTCTGTCAGCCGCCCGACGCCACCGGTTTGGGGGTGGGGCTGATGCCGGGCGCGGCGGGCGGCGCGAACGCCGAGGTGTCGCTTCCGACACCGTACGCGCCGGAACGACCGGCAAGTTGCTCCCGAAGAGCGTAGACGACGGTGATCCGGCCCGCGGGCATATCGACGGTGTCCACGGTCGAGACCTTCGACGCGGCCTCGCCCGCGTCGTGCAGCGCCGAGATCGCGCCACCCGAGCCGGAGGCGGTCGTGGTGCCGGCCAGAACGGTGCCGAGACCGGCCGAGTCGAGACCCGCCGCGAGAGACACGATGGCGGCCGTCTGCGTCTCGGCGTCATCCCCCTCGTACGCCTGGCCCGGTGCCATCACGATCGCGATGGTGGCGCGCTGCGCCGGTGTGCCGGCCATGGCCAGGAAGCCGCCGGTCTGGAACGCCTCCAGCACGCTCACCGCGGCCGGGTCCTCCCGGCCCGCCTGACCGCGGTCACCGGTCAGCAGGGCCCCGCCCAGCACCGCCGCCGCCTTGTCGTACGGCGAGGCGGCGTCGGCGAACCGCGTCCCGGCGGGGGCGACGGTGCCCGCGAGCTGGTCGACGACGTTCGTCTGGTCGGAGGCGAGGAACTTCTCCGTCAGGCTGACCCGGCCGGTGTACACCGCGCCGGAGTCGCCGAGGACCTTCACGATGTCGTCGCGCCGGCCCGCGGGGGCTCCGGGGGCCTCGACGAGGACGACCCGCTCGCCGGTGAGCTGGCCACGGAGCAGAGCGGCCGAGTGCTCGGTCACGAAGGAGGCGTTGCCCTTCTCCCTGGCCTGCAGCGCGGTGATCGTGTCGCGGTTCTCCGAGTTCGCCTGGCGCAGCTGGGCGGTGATCTCCTGCGCCGACCTGTAGAACGGCGTCTCCAGCACGGTGCTGCCGAGCACGATGCCGACCGTGAGCGCGAGGAAGATCGCCACGATGGATACGAGGTGATAGCGGAAATCGATCACGAGAAGAGTCCGACCAGCCAGAAGGTGAAGCCGTTCCAAGCCTCGACCAGCCCGTTCAGCCAGACGCGGCCGACCGGTGAGACCGAGAGCACCACGCCGATCGTGATCAGCGTGGTGGCGACGAGAAGCAGCAGGGACGACGTGGAGATTCGACTGCGATAAAGCCTGCTGACGCCCTTGGCGTCGACGAGCTTGCTGCCCACCCGGAGCCGGGTGAGGAAGGTGCTGGCCATGCCGGAGCGCCCCTTGTCGAGGAACTCGACGAGCGTCCAGTGCGTGCCGACGGCGACGATCAGCGACGCGCCCTTGTCGTCGGCGAGCAGCATGGCGATGTCCTCGCTGGTGCCCGTGGCGGGGAACAGGACGGCCTGCTGGCCGAGCCGGTGCACCCGCTCCAGGCCCGGCGCGCGGCCGTCGCGGTAGGCGTGCACCACCAGCTCGGCGCCGCAGCAGAGCGCCTTCTCGGACACCGAGTCGAAGTCCCCGACGATCATGTCGGGCAGGTAGCCGGCCTCGACCAGGGCGTCCGCTCCGCCGTCCACCCCGATGAGCACCGGACGGTACTCCCGGATGTACGGCCGCAGCGTCGCCAGGTCCTCCTTGTAGTGGTATCCGCGGACGACGATGAGGACGTGCCGGCCCTCCATGGAGGTGCGGACGTCGGGCACGCCGATGCCGTCGATGAGCAGATCACGCTCGCGCCGGACATACTCCATCGTGTTGGCGGCGAACGCCTCGATCTGGACCGACAGCCCGGCCCTGGCCTCGGTCATGGCCGCCTCGACCGTCTCGACGGTCTGCACCTCGCCCTTGCCGACCACTTCGTCGCCGACGTGGACCAGCCCCTCGTGGAGGCGGATGACGTCGCCGTCCTTGATCCGCTCGAACAGCTCGGGGGTGGCGTTGTCGACGACTGTGACGCCGGCCTCGACGAGGATCTGCGGCCCGAGGTTGGGGTAGCGCCCGCTGATGCCCGCCGCCACGTTGACCACCGCGGCCGCGCCACACGCGACGAGGGCCTCCGCGCTCACTCGGTCGACGTCAACGTGATCGATAATCGCGATTTCCCCGGCCTTGAGGCGCTTGGTCAGCCTCTTGGTCCGCCTGTCGATTCTCGCCACTGCCGTCACCCCGGGAAGGTCGTCTGCCTTCCTGCGGCGGAGGCCCGGAACGTTCAAGCTCGGGACCTTCATCGTGACCATCCTGCCAGAGCGGGCGACCAAGATGGCCCCGCACCCCAGAGCGTGTCAGTTTTGTCACACCGAGTCAGGGTGTGGTCTTGTCCGCCGACGCGATCGAAAGGAGCTCCTCCGCGTGCGCTCTCCCCAGCTCGGAGTCCTCCAGCCCGGCGAGCATCCGGGAGAGCTCCCGGGCCCTGCCCTCCTGGGTGAGGGCGACCACGCCGCTGCGCACCACGCTGCCGTCGCTCGCCTTCTCCACGACCAGATGCTGGTCGGCGAACGCGGCCACCTGGGGCAGGTGGGTGACCACGATGACCTGGGCGTTCCTGGCGAGCCGCGCGAGCCGCCTGCCGATCTCGACCGCGGCCTTGCCGCCGACTCCGGCGTCGACCTCGTCGAACACGAATGTCGGCACGGGGTCCGCGCCGGCGAAGACGACCTCGATGGCCAGCATGACGCGGCTCAGCTCGCCGCCCGATGCGCCCTTGTTCAACGGCAGCGGTGGGGCCGCCGGGTGGGCTGCCATCCGGAGCTCCACCTCGTCGACGCCGTGCGGACCGAAGTCCTCGCTCCGCGTCAGGGCGACGCTGACGCGGGCGTGCGGCATGGCGAGCGCGGTGAGCTCGGCGGTGACCGCGGCGGCGAAGCGCTCGGCGGCGACCTCCCGTATCGCGGTCAGCTCGACGGCGAGCTCTTCCAGGCGCTCGGCGAGCTCGGCCCGCTCCCTGGTGAGCTCGTCGATGCGCTCGTCGTCGCCGTCGAGCTCGCCCTGCCGCGCCGCGGCGTTCCTCGCCCATTCGAGCACCGCGGCGGTGTCCTCGCCGTACTTGCGGGTCAGCCCGGCCAGCAGCGACCTGCGCTCCTGGACGGCCGCGAGACGGGCCGGGTCGGCCTCGACGGACTCGGCGTAGGCGGCCAGCTCGGTCGCCACGTCGGAGATGAGGTATCCGGCCTCGGCCAGCCGATCGGCGAGGCCGCCGAGCGCCGGATCGAAGTCGCGCACCGCCTCGACCGCCGACCTGGCCTGCCCGACCAGGGACACCGCGTCCTGCGCGATCTGCGAAGCGGACATGGGGTCGCCGAGCAGCGCGGTGTGGGCCGTGGTGGCGGCCGTGCGCAGCGCGTCGGCGTGCGCCAGCCGCTCGGCCTCCTCCCTGAGCTCGGCGTCCTCGCCCACTTTGGGGTCGGCCTTCTCGATCTCATCCAGGCCGAAGCGGAGCACGTCGGCCTCGTGGGCGCGCTCCCTGGCCCGGGTGGTCAGCTCCTGGAGCTGCTCGGCGACCTGGCGGTGCCGCTTGTACGCCTGCTCGTACGCGCGCAGCGGCTTGACCAGCTCCTCTCCGGCGTACCGGTCGAGCGCCGCGCGCTGACGGCCCGGCTGCAGGAGGCGCTGCTGGTCCATCTGGCCGTGCACGGCGACGAGGTCGTCGGCGAGGTAGGTGAGCGTCCCGACCGGGACGGTGCGGCCGCCGAGCCAGGCGCGGGAGCGGCCCTCGGAGGAGACGGTTCGGGAGATGATCAGCTCGCCGTCCTCGATCTCGCCCCCGAGGTCGGACACCTGCTGCGCCACCTTGCCGCCGGGGTCGACGACCAGGGTGCCCTCGACCGTCGCCCGGTCCGCGCCCGGCCGGACCCGCGCGGGGTCGGCCCGGCCGCCGAACAGCAGACCGAGCCCGGTGACGACCATCGTCTTGCCCGCGCCCGTCTCACCGGTCACCACGGTGAACCCCGGTGACAGCTCCAGAACGGCCTCGTCGATCACGCCGAGCCCCTGGATCCGGACCTCCTCGACCCGTGGCCGCACTGGTCCCCTCCCGTTTCGCCGACAGATCCCGCCAGAGATCCTACGCATATATCGCCAAGATTTTCGAGGACGGTGCGGTCAGGGGGACCGCACGCGCCCGCGCCAGCCCTCCACCGGGAGCCCGAACTTGGCGACCAGCCGGTCGGTGAACGGCGCTCCGGTGGTCTCCACCCCGAGCAGCCGGGCCAGCCTCACGGGCACGCCTCCCCTGCGTACCTCGACCCGGGCGCCCGGCGGGACGTCGAAGCGGCGCCGGCCGTCGCACCACAGCACGCCCGCGCTGGTCTCGGGGACGATCTCCATGGCGAGCGTGGAGCGCGGGGAGACCACCATCGGACGGGCGAACAGGGCGTGCGCGCTGATGGGCACCATCAGCAGCGCCTCCACCTCCGGCCAGACGACCGGGCCTCCGGCCGAGAACGCGTAGGCCGTCGAACCGGTCGGCGTCGCGCAGATCACCCCGTCGCATCCCCAGCGGGACAGCGGCCGCCCGTCGATCTCCGCGACGAGTTCGAGCATGCGGTCCACCTTCTCGACCGTGGCCTCGTTCAGCGCCCACGTCTCGGCGAGCGTCGAGCCGTTCAGCCGGATGGCCACCTCGACCGTCATCCGCTCCTCGACCTCGTAGTGGCCGTCGACGACGCGGTCCACGGCGGCCCCGAGGTCGGCCACCTCGGCCTCGGCGAGGAAGCCGACGTGCCCGAGGTTGACCCCGAGCAGCGGGACCCCGGCCGGGCGGGCCATCTCGGCCGCGCGCAGCAGCGTCCCGTCACCACCGAGCACGATCATCAGCTCGGACTCATGGAGAGAGCCGGGGGCCGTGGGCGCGATCTCCGCACCCGGACACGCGATCTCCTCGGCCTCGACGTCGAAGACGCGGACTCGCAGCCCGGCGCTCAGCAGCCGGTGGATCACCAGCCTGGCGCTGTCCACCGCCGCGTCCCTGCCGGTGTGGGCCGTGACCAGGACGGTCCGCGGAGGAAGCTTCTGTGTCGTCACCGCGGCCCTTCCGCCACTGCGCGCTCGATGGCCTCGTCCAGGTCGGCGACCGGCTCGTGCCCCGGCCCCTTACCCAGCCAGAGGACGTACTCGACATTGCCCGAGGGGCCCGGCAGCGGGCTCGCGGTCACGCCCTTCACGACCAGGCCCAGCGCTCCGGCGGCCGTCGCGACGTCCCGGACGGCTCCGGCGCGCAACGCGGGATCGCGGACCACGCCGCCCGCTCCCACGCGCTCCTTGCCCACCTCGAACTGCGGCTTGACCAGCATCGCGAACTCGGCCACCTCGGCCGCGCAGGCGGCCAGCGCGGGAAGGACCAGGCGGAGCGAGATGAACGACAGGTCGCCCACGATCAGGGTCGGCGGCTCTCCCACCATGTCGGGTGTGAGGTCGCGGACGTTGACGCGTTCCATCACGGTGACGCGGTCGTCGGTGCGCAGCGACCAGGCGAGTTGGCCGTACCCGACGTCGACCGCCAGCACGTGGGCCGCGCCGTGGCGGAGCAGCACGTCGGTGAAGCCCCCGGTGGAGGCGCCGGCGTCCAGGCAGCGGCGGCCCTCGACCTTGAGCCCCTCGAAGGCTGTCAGGGCGCCGAGCAGCTTGTGGGCGCCGCGGGAGACGTAGTCGGGTCCCGCGGCGTCCTCGGCCACCACGATGGCGGCGGCGGTGTCCACCTGGGTCGCCGCCTTGGCCGCCGTGCGGCCTCCCACCGACACCCGGCCCGCCTCGATGAGCTGCGCCGCCTGCTCACGGGAGCGGGCCAGCCCGCGGCGGACGAGCTCGCTGTCCAGGCGCAGGCGCTTCATCGGCTCCACCCGCCGTCCTCCGGCATCGCCGGCACCAGGTGCCGCGCGGGGCGCGCCAGCACGAGTGTCATCGGAACTGAGCGCCGCGCGGGGCACCGAGCGTCGACCGGAGCGGGGCACAGAGCCGCCGATCGGAGCACCGATCGGGCCGGGGATCGGGTCGGGCGAAGCGCGGCACGCGGCGCGGACACCGCGCCATCGGATCGTCGGTTCACCTGCGCGGCTCTCCCATGGGCTCGTCCACCGACGCGAGCGCGCTCTCCAGGAGGCTCAGCGCCTCCTCGAACACCCCGACGTGCTCGGCTACGGGCAGCTCCCCGAGCCTCCGGAGCGTGGACATGGCCCCCTGGACGGCCTCGTCGCCCCCGCGGGGCGCCTGCGGCACGGGCCGCGTCTCCTGCCCCGGTTCCCCCGGGAGCCCCGGCCGCGCCTCCGGCCGAAGTTCCCGCCGGGGCTCATGCTGGGAGTCGTGCGCCGCGGAGGCACCCCGCAGGAACCGCAGCCCCGCCGACGGCTCGGCGCCGGTCTCGGTCATTCGTCCCCTCCGATGGACCCGGAATCCCGGTCCTCGTCGTATTTGATCGTTCCCCCGCCCGCCACCGCGGCCGTACGGCTCCGGACCGCGCCCGCGGCCACGTGTGACGCTCGTCGTCTCGACGGTAGCGGAATCGGCCCGGCACGGCTTCGCGTTGAGCGTGCCGCATGGAGCCGCGGGACAGCCGGGGAGTACCGGCGCGATGGCCGTGGTCAGCGCATTCGCCCGCCGGACATACCCTGGCAGGGCCTCGACGACCATGCGGGCCCCCTTGTCGCTCATACGCCGCCACGTGTCAGATTTCGCGCAGTGCTCATGAGGAACGCTACCGTCCGTAGATACAGAGGCATCTGACCGGCCGTGGGAAGAGAGGCATACGCATGGCGACCGTCGAGGAATGCCGGGCGGCGCTCGAGCAGCTCGTCGAACAGTTCGACGAGCTCAGCGCGGAGGACCGTGCCCGGCACGTGGTCGAACGCAGGCTCGCCTGCCACATCTCCGACCTCGGCATGACCTTCTACGGCCGCATCCATCGTGCGGGGCTGGACCCCTTCACCGACGCCCCTCCCCAGGACGGCCGCCCCTCCGAAGTGAAGATCACGCTTGCCAGTGCGGATCTGATCTCCATGGTCAACGGTGAGCTGGACATGGGCCGCGCCCTCTTCGGCGGCCGGGTCAAGATCGACGCCAGCCTCGGCGACCTGCTGCGGCTCCGCAAGCTCCTCTGACGTCCTCCTCGAAAATTTCCCCTCCCCGAACCCCCGGCGGACACCTCACCGCTTCTCGCCGCTCCTCACCGGCTATCGGCCCCTGTCGAACGGCGGACGCGGATCCGCGTGTCGTGCCCGGAACCCGGGGCAGGCCACCCGGCGTTCACGGCGGAAAGCCAGCCGTCGGCCGGGCGCGATGGTCACCGCCCGGCCACGCCCCATGGTCACCGCAGCAGGGACCCGAGGGCCGCGAGAACCGGCTTCACCTCGTCCTCATCCGCCCGGCCCTCGCCGGCCCGCTCCCATGCCGCCGCGCACGACGCGCGCAGCCCGTCCATCGGGTCCCCGCTGCCGGACAGGCCGAGCCGGCCGCCCTCCCAGCGGGCCGTCCAGCCGCGGCACTCCCATCCACCCGGGCCGCGCCGTACGCGGGCGGGCGGCTCGTGCAGCCCGCACAGGCCCGCCGCCACGTGGGTGGGCCGGTGGTGCGGCGTCGCGGTGAGCAGGTCCAGCGGTCCGGTCACACCGGTCAGGACGAGCAGGCTGTCCACGCCCGCCCGGGTCGCCCCCTCGATGTCGGTGTCGAGCCGGTCACCGACGATCAGTGGCCGCTCCGCACCCGTGCGGATCATCGACTCGCGGTGCAGCGGCGGCTCGGGCTTGCCCGCGACGACGGGCTCCACGCCGGTCGCGGTGGCGATCACCCGGCTCATCGAGCCGTTGCCCGGCAGCACGCCCCGGTTCGTGGGCATGGTGGTGTCCGCGTTGGCGGCGACGAACCAGGCGCCCGCGCGTACGGCCAGCGCCCCCTCGCAGAGCAGGCCGTAGGACAGGGCGTCCCAGATGCCCTGCACGACGGCGACGGGACCGTCCAGCGCGGTCGTGACCGGACGCAGGCCGTATGCCCGCACCGCCATGCGCAGGCCCATGCCGCCGACGACCAGCACGGGCGATCCGGGTGGGAACCGCTCGGCTACCAAGCGAGCGGCCGCCTGGGCCGAGCTCACGACGTCGTCAGAGGTCGCCGGGACACCGAGGCCGCTCAGATGGGCGGCGATGGCGCCGGGCGTGCGGGAGGCGTTGTTGGTGACGAAGGCGAGCCGCGCGCCTCGGTCCCGCGCCGCGGCCAATGCTTCGGGAGCGCCGGGCACGGCGTGCCTGCCCAGGTAGACCACGCCGTCCAGGTCGAGCAGGAGGGTGTCGTAGGCGTCGATCAGAGCTGGGTCGCGCATGTCGGGGCTCACGCCTCCCTCGCCCGGAGCGTGGCGCGCACCTGGGTCAGCGCGGAGACGTAGTGCCGGATATCGGGGCGCATGGCCACGGCCACGGCGAGCGGCTCCTGGGCGGCCTCGATGTCACCGGTGCGCCACAACGCCATGCCGAGCCCGTAGTAGGCGTAGTCCTCGGCGGGGTTGGCGTCGACGATCCAGCGGAAGCTGCCCACCGCGTCGGCGTACCTGCGGGAGTTGAACTGCGCTCTGGCCAGGGCCTCGCGAATGCTGCGCGACTCGGGTTCCGCCTGAGCCGCGCGTTCCAGGAGCGCCGACGCGGCGGCGGGACTGCCCTCTTCCAAGAGCTTGACGCCACGCTGGAACCACTCGTAAACACCCCCGGCCGGGCCGTCCTGCTGGTAATCCGATGGTCCATGTCGTCCCTGGATCATTCTGTGGGGCCTCCTGCAATGCGATTTCCTGACCAACCCGCCACCGCAGCCTCGGGAAGACCGGGCATTTATGGCAACATGCCCGGTATGGAGACTTCTGAACGGCCGGCCTTGGTGCTGCGTCCGTTCCGCGGTGTGCGGTTCACGGTGGACGATCTCGCTGCGGTGACCTCGCCGCCGTACGACCTCGTCTCCCCCGATGACATCCAGGATCTGCTGGACTCCCACCCCAACAACGTGGTGCGCCTGATCCTTCCCGGGGTCAGCCACTACGCGGACGCGCGTTCGGAGATGGACGCGTGGCTGTCGTCCGGCGTGCTCGCCGTGGACCCCCTTCCCGCGCTCTACGTGTACGAGCAGAGCGCGCCCGGCATCTTGCAGCGGGGGCTGATCGGTGCGCTGGAGGTCGGTTCTCCCGCGGTGCTGCCGCACGAGGACGTCATGCCCGGCCCGATCGCCGACCGCCTGGCGCTGATGCGGACGACGGAGGCCAACCTCGAACCGATCTTCCTGCTCTACGAGGGCGGAGGGGCGGCCTCCCAGCTGGTGGACGAGGTCGCCGCTCTGCGCGTCCCGGTCCTCGACATCCAGACCGGCGACGGAGTCCGCCACCGCCTCTGGGCGCTGACCGACCCCGTGGAGATCGCGGCCGTCGGCGAGGATCTGCGGGACAGGCAGGCGTTGATCGCGGACGGTCACCATCGCTATGCCACGTACCAGAAGCTGCGCAAGGACCATGAGGAATCCGGTCCGTGGGATTACGGACTCGCTCTCCTGGTCGACTCCACGGTCTATCCGCCCGATCTGAAGGCGATCCACCGGGTGGTGCCCGGCCTGTCCCTGTCCGAGGCCGCGGCCCGGGCGAAGGGCGCGTGGCAGGTGCACGAGTTCGTCTCGCTCGATGACGCGCTGTCCGGGCTCGCCACCGCCTCGGGACCCTCGTTCGTGCTCGCCGGAGACGGCCCGTCGCATCTGCTCACCAACCCCGATCCGATGCAGGTCGAACACGCCATGCCTCCCGATCGCTCCGCCCGCTGGCGGGGCATGGACACCTCGATCCTCACCGAGTTCCTCCTGCCGAAGGTCTGGGGCATCGCGGACGACGAACGCCGGGTGCTGGTGGTGCATCACGACCCCTACGCCGCCGTACGGCTCGCGCGGCAACTCTCCGGAACCGCCGTCCTGCTCAACCCGCTGGCGACCGAGGACGCCCTGGCCGTGGCCGCGCAGGGGGAGCGTGTTCCCCGGAAATCCACCTCGTTCAGCCCGAAACCCCGCACCGGACTCGTGCTGCGCACCTTCGCCGCCGGCTGACCCCGCCGGTCGACGGTTCACCCCCCGCGGCCGCCATCCTCCGCGCCGGGGGTCACGGTCGCGGCCGGCAGCGGTCGCTGATCTCCATCTGCGGCCCCCTCCCGCTCCACGGGCCGAGCCGTCCGCGGGCGAGATCTCTGGTGAGGACGGTGACGCTCGATCCGCCGTGCCGTATGGACCTCGATCTCGTATCGGCTCCCGCCACGCCACCAGCGGCGGCGCACCGCCCCCTCGACCTCGACCACGTCGTCGAGCCGCCAGCCGGACACGATCTCGCGCACGCCGTCCTCGAACGTGGCGCATTCGATGGCGTCGGCACGCTGATGACCGGGGTGATCCTCGGGCCTCCGGACGGCGAGCCGCCATCGCGTGAGCAGGACCCCGCTGGGCAGCTCCCGATCCTCGGCCTCCATCGACAGCCGTCCGCGCAGCAGCACGGAGTTCAGATGCATGTCGTCTCTCCCCTCTCGCCGGGAGACAACTGTCGTTCACTAGGCTGAAGGCAGCTTTGCCCGAACCTGATTCTGGGGATAGTGGGGTGACTGTGGACAACGTGACACCGCTCGGCGCGGACGTCTACGAGATCGACACCAAGATGGCCGGATACTCCGGAATCACAGCCGGCTACCTGATCCTGGGCGATCGGCCCTGCCTCGTGGAGACCGGCACGTCCACCTCCGCGCCGATCGTCAGGGACGCGCTGACGTCACTCGGCGTCGGACCCGGCGACCTGGCGACTGTCGTCGTGACGCACATTCATCTCGACCACGCCGGCGGTGTCGGCGACATCGCGGGTTACTACCCCTCGGCCGAGATCGTCGTACATGAGAAGGGCGCGCGGCACCTCGCCGATCCGTCCCGGCTCATGGCCAGCGCCAAGATGGTGTGGGGTGACAAGCTCGACGTGCTGTTCGGCACCCTGGCTCCCACCGACGCCGCCCGGATCCACGCGCTCGGCGACACCGGGAGCATCGACCTGGGCAACGGACGGACCCTGTCGAGCCATTACTCGCCCGGACACGCCAAGCACCACGTCGGACTGCTCGACTCGCTGAGCGGCGATCTCTACGTGGGCGACGCCGCGGGCGTCTACCTTCCCGAGACGGGTGACCTCCGCCCGGCCACGCCGCCGCCGGACTTCGACCTCGGGGTGGCCCTTGACTCGATCGCCCTGTTCGAGGCCCTGGGTCCGCAGCGGCTGCTGTTCAGCCACTACGGCCCGGTCGCGAACGTGGCGGAGACCCTGGAAAGGTCGGCGGAGGAGCTGCGCGTCTGGGTGGACCTCACCCGGCAGGCCCACTCCGAGGGGCTCGATCTGGACCACGCCGTCGCGATGGTCCGCGACCGGACGCGTGAGCGGTACGCGGCGCTCCAGGGCGACGAGGCGACCGCCGAACAGTTCGAGCTGCTGAGCGGCGCTCCGTCCAACGTCGCGGGCATCATGCACTGGCTGGAACGCACGACCGGCTGACCACGCGCAGACGAAAAGAGCGGCGCCACCAGGTGTGATCACTGATGGCGCCGCTCTTCACCATACTGCTCAGGAGCTCGGCTTGTCCCGGTCTTCCGGACTGTCCAGGACGTCACCGAAGTTCGGCTCGATGAACGCCGGCCCCAGGGCACCGGACTCCTCGCCCTTGGCCGCCTGGTCCGCGTCGGCGTCGGCCCCCTTCTCGGCAGCGCCGGCCTCGGCCGGGCGGTCCGCCTTCACGGCCGGCTCAGCGGAAGGCTCCACGGCGGCCACGTCCTCGACCTCGTCGTCCGCCTCTTCCTCGGCGTCCGCCTCTTCCTCGGCACCGGAGACGTCGTCATCGGCGTCCTGCTCCGCCTCCACCTCATCGAGGTCGTCGAAGTCCTCCTCGAGGTCCTCGATGACGCCGCCGGTCAGCTGGGCGTAGCGTTCGGCCGCGTCGGTCTCGCCGTCCTCGTCGAAGGCCATCGCCTTGGCGAACCAGTCGGTGGCCGCGGCCTGGTGGCCCGCATCGGCCAGCGCGTCCGCGTACGCGAACGCGAGCCGGGCCGACCACGGCCTGGGCTGCGGGTCGCGCAGCTCGGGCACGCGCTGGAGCGTGATCACAGCGGCGTCGTGCTGGCCCAGATCACGGCGGGCACCGGACTCGACGATCGCCAGCTCGATCTTGCCTGCCCGGTCCAGCCGCTCGGCCTCTCGGGAACGGACCAGGTCCAGAGCGCGCTCCGGACGGCCGAGCCCGCGCTCGCAGTCGGCCATGACCGGCAGGTATTCGTCCGAGCCCGTCATGCGTCGCGCGGCCCGGAGGTCACCGAGGGCCTCCGCGTACTGGCCGGCGTGGTAGGCCGCGATCCCAGCCGCCTCCCGCACGACCCCGATCCGTCCCGCGAACCGGCGGGCCGCCTTGGCGTGCTCGTAGGCCCGCTCCGGCTCCCCCTCGCCGAGCGCGCGGGCCGCCGCCACGAGGTGGCTGGCCACCAGGTTGGCGAGATCGTTCGGCAGCGACCTCAGCTCGGCGCGCGCCTCGCTGTCCAACTCGTCCGGCGTGATGTCGGGCGCCAACTCCGGCAGCTTCTCGCGTTCCCTGGGCTCGTTCTCCTGGTCGTAGCGCGTACGGCTGCCCCCAGAGAAACCCTCGCGGCTGAACGGCCTGGCCCCGCCCCGGTCCTCACGCTGCGGGCGGTCGCGGAACGCGCCCTCGCCGTCACGGTCGCGGAAGGGGCGCCCGCCACGCTCATCGCTTCGCTGGAAGCGGTCTCCACCACGGTCACCGTCTCGATCGCGGGAGCCGTACCGACCGCCGAAACCGCCGCCCTCACGCGCGGGACGACCACCACGGTCATCACGGAAGCCACGAGACGCGTCCCGGTCACCGTAGGACCGCTGAGGACGGTCACCACCACGGGCGGCGTCCCGGTCACCGTAGGAACGCTGAGGACGGTCACCACCACGGGCCGCGTCACGGTCGCCGTAGGAACGCTGCGGCCGGTCACCATAGGACCGCTGACCACCACGATCATCGCGATCGCGGAAGCCACGGGCCGCGTCGCGGTCACCGTAGGATCGCTGAGGACGGTCACCGCCACGGGCCGCGTCACGGTCACCGTAAGAACGCTGAGGACGGTCACCACCACGGGCCGCGTCACGGTCACCGTAAGAACGCTGAGGACGGTCACCACCACGGGCCGCGTCACGGTCACCGTAAGAACGCTGCGGCCGGTCACCATAGGACCGCTGACCACCACGATCATCGCGATCGCGGAAGCCACGGGCCGCGTCGCGGTCACCGTAGGAACGCTGAGGACGGTCACCACCACGGGCCGCGTCACGGTCACCGTAGGAACGCTGAGGCCGGTCACCATAGGACCGCTGGCCACCACGGTCGTCACGGTCACGTGAGCCGTACCGACCGCCGAAACCGCCACCCTCACGCGCGGGACGACCACCACGGTCATCACGGAAACCTCGGGCCGCGTCGCGGTCACCGTAGGACCGCTGAGGACGGTCACCACCACGGGACGCGTCACGGTCACCATAGGAACGCTGAGGACGGTCACCACCACGGGCCGCGTCGCGGTCACCGTAGGAACGCTGAGGACGGTCACCACCACGGGCCGCGTCACGGTCACCGTAAGAACGCTGAGGACGGTCACCACCACGGGCCGCGTCACGGTCACCGTAAGAACGCTGAGGCCGGTCACCATAGGACCGCTGGCCACCACGGTCGTCACGGTCACGTGAGCCGTACCGACCGCCGAAACCGCCACCCTCACGCGCGGGACGACCACCACGGTCATCACGGAAACCTCGGGCCGCGTCGCGGTCACCGTAGGATCGCTGAGGCCGGTCACCGCCACGGGCGGCGTCGCGGTCACCGTAGGACCGCTGAGGCCGGTCACCGCCACGGGCGGCGTCGCGGTCACCGTAGGACCGCTGAGGCCGGTCACCGCCACGGGCGGCGTCACGGTCGCCATAGGATCGCTGAGGCCGGTCACCGTCGCGATCGCCGAACATGCGTCGCGGACGGTCAGCACGGGACGCGTCGCGATCTCCGTAGGAACGCTGGGGACGATCACCCCTGTCCCTGTCGCCGAAGGGGCGGTCGCCCCGGTCACGCCCACGGAAGTCGCCGCGGTCTCCGGAACGGCCCGCGAAGCCGCCTCGGCCCTCGTCGCGGCCTCCAGCGGTGCGGCGCGGCTGGTAATTGCTCTCTGCGCGGTTCTCTTCGCCACGGCCCACGCCGTCACGCCCGTCTTCTCTGTTCACTTCTGTCCTCTGTTACTCACTCACCGCGTACGGGGTCCAGTGCCGGGATCTCCCCTGATCCCTGGCCCCCCACAGGAGATGAACGTATGAGCCGGACGATGCTGAACGTCCGCTGTCGGCCGAGAGTCCGGTTGGTTGCTGGCTCTCGTCGCTCGCCGTGGCCTTCGCTCCTTGCCAGACGCGAAGAAGGCCACCCATTTGGGGGTGGCCCGACGCTTCAAGCCTAGCAAGTCGCCACTACCACACGAGCCGAAGTCAGGATCCGGATCTTGCCCTGCGGGGAGAGACGGTTTGCCCTGGTCAACAGTAGGGAGGGATCCAGTCGGAAAAGACAACGAACCTGTGGTGCGGCGGGAGAGCGGGGCGCGGAGGCGGGGGGTTGTGGAGGCCGGCGTAAGACCGTGCCAGCAACCACCGCGCCCGCGAACGCCGCGAACAGCGGCTCACCAGAGACCCGCTATCACGGCCGGCCGGAACAACCCCCCGCCGCAGCGCCTACGGACACCAGCCACACGCGCCCACACGCACCCACAGGCACCACCAAACAACCAACAGCCGACAACCAAACCCCGGAAAACCCCTACCCCGCAACCCAAGAAAACCCGCCCCGCAACACCCACCAACCCCGGACCAGAAACAACCACCAACAAAAAAGAGGGCCCCGAAACCCGGAACCCCCACAAACAAAGAAAACAAGAAAAACCCAGAAAACAGAGAAAGGGCCACCCCAAAAACGGGTGACCCTCCCCCACAAAAATTGTCCGGCGGCGTCCTACTCTCCCACACCGTCCCCAGTGCAGTACCATCGGCGCTGGAAGGCTTAACTTCCGGGTTCGGAATGTAACCGGGTGTTTCCCTACCGC
>NZ_BSSE01000014.1:0-163041 GCF_030268965.1 Microtetraspora sp. NBRC 16547
TCCACCAGTTGGGGAGCTTCATCGTCTACAAGGCGGCCCGGCATGGGGTCGCCGTGATCCACGTTGATCCGGCCTACACCTCCCAGACCTGCTCGGCCTGCGGGCATGTGGACAAGGCCAACCGGCCGGGCCAGAAATCCTTCTCCTGTACGTCGTGCGGCTTCGCTGAGCACGCCGACGTCAACGCGGCCCGCAACATCGCCTCGCGCGGTGTCGCGGGCTGGGCAGTGAGTCACGCTGCCGACGACGCGGCCTGACCCGTACCCGCCAGGTACGGCGAGGAGCTGCAAGCTCGGCCCTTCAAGGCCGAGAAGCTGACCCCCGGTGTCCTTCGAGAGAGACCGCGTGGGCGGCCGGCCGCAGGGAACTCGAGGACGTCGCCTCCGCTGCGCGGTAGTCCTCGACGTCCCGCGTGACCTCCTCGTCCACCAGGTCGTGGTCGACGGCGATCGCGGCCGTCGACCCCATGCCTGCCGCGGTGACGACCTGTGCCCGCCGGTCGGCGACGTTGCCCACTGCCCACACCCCGGGCACGCTGGTCCGGCCCGAGGGATCGGTGGTCACCCAGCCGCTCTCGTCCCGCTCGCAGCCGAGGCCGGTCAGCAGGGCGTCGCGGGGCACCATGTGCGGAACGACGAACACCGCGCTGCGGGGCACCACGCTGCCCTCGGCCAGCTCAATGGCGCGCAATCGGTCGCCGTCCACCACCAGCCGCTTGACCGCGCCGTCGATGATGCGCACTCCGCGGGCGGCCAACCGCTCGCGCTCGTCGTCGGTCAGGTCGAGGGTGTGCGGGAAGAAGACGGTGTCGGCCGACCACCGCTGCAGCAGCAGCGCTTGGGACACCGCGCCCGGGTGGGTGCCCAGAACACCGATCGGCTCGTCACGGACCTCGTGACCATGGCAGTACGGGCAGTGCAGCAGGTCCCTGCCCCACCGCTCGCGAACCCCGGGGATCTCGGGCAGCTCGTCGCGCAGCCCGGTGGCCACCAGCACCCGCCTGGCCCGGAGTGCCGGGCCGCCCGCCAAATGCACCAAGAAGCCGGGGTCGATGTGGTCCACCCGGCCGTCGATCAGGTCCACGCCGTATCCGGCGACCTCGGTCCGGCCGACTTCCAGCAGGGCCGCCGGTGGCATCCCGTCCCGGGACAGAAAACCATGCATGTGCGCGGCCGGGGCGTTGCGGGGGGTCCCGGCGTTCACCACCGCCACCCGGCGGCGGGCGCGGCCCAGTACCAGGGCGGCGCTCAGCCCGGCCGCGCCCGCGCCGACCACCACCACGTCGTACGCCGAATCGTTCGTTGCCGCGTTCTTCGTATCGCTCACGGCGATCACCTCCGCCCTCAGGCTGCAGTCACCACAACGAGAACGGCAACCTTTGTTGCTGTTTCCGGGAACGTTGCGGTGGAATGAGGGCATGGAAAACGCGTCCGCGATCGCCGCCGCCCTGGCCGAGGTCGGCCCCCGCCTCAAACGCCTGCGCACCGAGCGCGGCGTCACCCTGGCCGCGCTCTCCGAGGCCACGGGCATCTCCAAGAGCACCCTGTCCCGACTGGAGTCCGGCGAGCGCCGCCCCAGTCTGGAACTCCTGCTCCCGATCTCCCAGGCCCACCAAGTGCCGCTTGACGAACTGGTCGGCGCCCCCGAGGTCGGCGATCCCCGCGTCCGGCTCACGCCCCAGCGCGTGAACGGCAACGTGGTGCTGCCCCTCACCCGGCAGCCCGGCCCGCTGCAGACCTTCAAAATGGTCCTTCCAGCGACCAGGAGCACGCCGGAGCCGTGTACCCACGAGGGCTACGAGTGGCTCTACGTCCTGTCCGGACGCCTGCGGCTGATCCTGGCCGACCACGACCTGATCCTGGGCCCGGGGGAGGCCGCCGAGTTCGACACCCGGCTGCCGCACTGGTTCGGCAGCACGGGTCAGGGGCCCGTCGAGGTCCTCAGCCTTTTCGGCCGCCAGGGCGAGCGCATGCACGTACGCGCCCGCCCCCGCCCCCGTGACAAGCCCGGCCACTGACCGTAGGCTCACGGCCCGCACCACCGCACGTCTCTCAACCCCGACTCCGGTGTTCCGCCCTCCGCGCATCGGCCTCCGCTCGTGGGCGTGGAACGCGGCCCAGCACACCAGCAGGGCCAGCACGAACGCCGGCAGCAGCGAGCAGCCAGCCGAAGCCGTCAGGGACGGTGTGCAGGCCCGGCAGCGGCCCACCCGCGAACATGCCGATCGCGGTCACCGCGATCATGGCGGTCTGGTGCCAGAGGAAGATCGTCATCGCGGAGAGGTTCGCCAGCACCACGAACGCCCACACGGCCGGGCGGCGTAGCCCCCGCCGCAGCGGACCGAGCAGCAGCAGGGCCGCCCCGCACTGGGCGAGCCCGATCAGCGAGTTCGCTTTCCTGCGGCCGAAGCCCGACGGCTCCTCAGCGGCCGAGCTCGCGGCGCTCACCCCCCGGGAAACGCAGGTTCTGCGGCTGATCGCCGAGGGACTGTCCAATCCGGAGATCGCGGCGCGGTTGACCGTCACAGAGGAGACCGTGAAAACACACGTCAGCCGCGTGCTGAGCAAGCTCGGATTACGCGACAGGACGCAGGCGGTCGTCGCCGCGTACGAGACGGGACTGGTCGTGCCGGGCTCCCGTGGGCCGAGATGACTCGCGGTCAGACCAGCCGCGGCATCGCAGCCTCGGGTCACTCCTCGGGCAGGAGCCTGGCGAGCAGGGGGCGCAGTTCGCGTTCGGCGTCCGCGCCGAGGAGGTCGAGGACCTCTGCCTGGAGGCGCTCCACCGCGTCGCGGACGACGACGAGCCGTTCCCTGCCGAGGCCCGTGAGCTCCAAGGCGTACCGGCGACGGTCGTGCGGATCCTGGCCGCGGGCCACCAGCCCGAGCTGGACCAGTTCCTCGACGATCTGAGCTGCGGCGGGCTCGGTGATGTTCATGCGGCGGGCGAGTCGCTGCTGGGGGCAGGGGCCCAGCTCGTCGATCGCCGCGAGGGAGCCGAAGTGCCGGGTGCGCAGCCCCGCGTCGGCGAGGAACGCGTCGCCCATCCGGCGCAGGCGGTAGTGCGCCTGCGCGACGAGGTACGCGGTGGTCTGGAGGGGTTCCGGCTCCGGAAGCAGGAGGCTCAGCAGCTCGTTGAGGCGCTGCCGTTCGGGCGACGTCAGGGGAGCGGTTATCCGGGCGTCGCGGGCGGCGACCGCCTCGCGCATGGCCTCCCGTGCCTTGCGGCCTTCATCGGTGATCGACAGCACGTATGAACGCCGGTTGGCCGGGTTGCGTGTGCGGGTCACGTACCCGGCGTCCTGGAGCCGGTCGATCAGCCGCACCATGATCGTCCGGTTGATGCCGAGCCGTTCGGCCAGCTCGTGCTGGGAATCGGCGTCCTGATCCGCGAGCGTGTCGAGGACCACGAAGTCACGGGACTGCGGATCGTCCCGCAACGCCTCGGCGGTGAACCGGGCGTACACGCGGCGCAGCAGCGCCCCGAGGGAACCGCGCAGCGCGGTCGAGAGCGTCCGTTCCTCCACTGATCCTCCACCTCCGGCCGGCAGCTTACTCCAATGGGTGATAGTTACACGAGCAATTAGTTGGCATGTTGACAGTTGCCTGCATGCACGATTAGCGTCGCCGGCATCTTCAAGGGAGGAACGACATGACGTTCACGCTCGACATGACGATGATGTTCGCGATGCACGACGCTCTCCGGCGGGAGCTGGAGCGCATCGCCCGAGTCGCCGCTCGGACCGGCGACGACCCACGGCGGGTGCTGCGGACCGCCGTAGGCTGGGAGATGTTCAAGATTTTCCTGCGGGCGCACCACACGGCCGAGGACCTCGCGCTGTGGCCGGTCATGCAGCGGAAGCTGGAAGGCCGCCCGGACGATCTCGCCCTGCTCGACGCGATGGAGGCCGAGCACGCCGCCATCGACCCCCTGCTGGCCGGCGTGGACGCCGCGCTGGCCGACCGCGACCACGGCCTGGAGCGCCTCGGCGGCTTGGTCGACGCCCTGGTCACCGGCTTGAGCGGTCACCTGCGCCACGAGGAGGACGAAGGGCTCGCGCTGATCGACGCTACCCTCGCCGAAGGGCACTGGCAGAACTTCTCCACGGTGCACCGTGACCGGATCGGCGACAACGCGCCCCGTTACCTGCCCTGGCTCCTGGACGGCGCGGACGACCGGACCACCGCGCGGATCCTCAGCCGCATGCCGGCGCCGATCCGCACCGCCTACCACGACGAGTGGCGCGTGGCCTACGCCGACCTCACCCTCTACGCGTGAACGGCAGGCCGCCGCTGCTGCGGTGCTCAAGATTCTTTGGCACGGTGTCGTATGGGAGCTTTCGCCGATCGTCTTCCTGGTGAGGGCCGGTAACCGGGCCGCGCTGACCACGCGGCGGAGCTTTTCCGCGGCGCTGCCGGCCGGCCGACGGGCCCACCGGGGAGAAAGCGACAACACGAGGGAGAGGCCAGGGTGAAGTACGTCCTGATGTTCGTCGAGACCGAAGAGTTCGCCAAGGAGTTGGAGGCGATGGGCGAGCGGGAGCGCGAAGCCGCCTACGAGGCCGTGGGCCGCTGGTTCGCCGAGCACTCCGGCAAGATCACTCACCACACCCACCTGGCGCCGGTGCACACCGCGACCACCGTACGCCTCAGTGGCGGTAGTGAGCCGGTCGTCACCGACGGGCCGTTCGTGGAGGGCAAGGAGGTCGTCAGCGGGTTCGTCGAGGTTGAGGTGGCCGACCTGGACGAGGCGCTGAAGCTGGCCCGGTCGTGGCCGGCGTGCCCGATCGTGGAGATCCGCCCAGCCTCATGAGCGGACCGTGCCCGGGGCAGGTGAGCCAGGAGGTGCTGGCCCGAGTGGTGCGTGAGCACGCGGGCCGGCTGGCCGCCTGCCTGGTGTCGCTGCTGGGCGACTTCTCCGCGGCCGAGGACCTGGTGCAAGACGCCGTGGAGATCGCACTGCGCCGCTGGCCGGACGAGGGCGTACCGGACCGGCCGGACGCCTGGCTGTTCACCGTCGCCCGGCGGCGCGGCCTGGACGTGCTGCGGCGGGAGACGAAATACCACGCCAAGCTGGCCCAGCTGTGCTGGATCGAACCATCCCGACCCGACGACCGGCTGCGGCTGATCTTCACCTGCTGCCACCCGGCCCTGTCCCGGGCTGCGCGGATCGCGCTGACGTTGCGGGTGGTGTGCGGGCTGAGCACGGCGCAGATCGCCGCCGCGTTCGTGGTACCAGAGGCGACGGTGGCCCAGCGGCTGACCCGCGCCAAACGGAAGATCACCGAGGCGGGCATCCCCTACCGCATCCCGGCCGCCGACGACCTGCCCGAACGGCTGGAGACCGTGCTGGCGGTCATCTACCTGCTGTTCAACGAGGGCTACCTGTCCAGCACCGGCGACTGCGCCCACGCGCGGGACCTGGTCGACGACGCCGAATGGCTCGCCACGCTGCTGGCCGACCTCATGCCGAACGAGCCGGAGGTGGCCGGGCTGCTGGCCCTCATCCGGCTGCACCGGGCCCGCGGCGCCGCCCGCTTCGACGCCCGCGAGCACCTGGTGCTGCTGGCCGACCAGGACCGCGGCCTGTGGGACCGGCAGGCCATCGCCGAGGCGAGCGCTCTACTGATGCGCACCGCCCGTGCCCATCACCGGCCGGGGCCGTACCAGCTGCAGGCGGCGATCGTGGCCTGCCACGCCGAGGCCGACAGCTTGGAGCGCACCGACTGGGCACAGATCCTGGTGTTGTACGACATGCTGCTGTGTCTGACCCCTTCGCCGATCATCCGGCTGCACCGCGCCATAGCCCTGCGCTACGCCAAGGGGCCCGAGGAGGCGCTGGCCGAGCTGACCAACCTGGAGAAGGCATTGGCACGCCATCCGCTCTTTCACGCCACCCGCGCCCAACTGCTGCGCGAGCTCGGCCATAACGCACAGGCTCGGGAGTGCGACGAGCGCGCATTGGCGCTGACCGCCAACCCGGCCCAGCAGGCCCTGCTGCGGGAGCGGCTCGGCTGGAGCTGACGCCACTCCTCCTGCTGCGGACCGATCACGTCCTCAGGCGTCCTCCTCCTGCTCGCCGAGCGGTCTACGTGGTCAGTCCGGTGTTCGGCTCGCTGATCTGCCAGGGAGCGTGTGCGCGCGTCGTCCGGGCGCGTGCCTCGACTCGCAACGCGTAGGCCGGGCGCGACGGAGCCGGGTCGGAGCCGGGCGGGACGGGGCCGAGGTGTTCCTCGCCGGCGGCGCGCAGGCTGTACTGGATCTGGGCGCCGGGCATGGTCGTGACACCTTGTACTTCGCTCGCCGTGGGCTGGCCGTGCACTTCTTCGACCGCGCCCTGGTGGACGCGCTCGCCGAGGGCTGGATCGGCCTGGAGGTGCACGCCTTCACCAAAGGCGAACTGCCACGCAGGCTGTGGCGCATTACCCAGCGCCGCCCGTGACGGCCGACGAAGCCCGGCCGGCGCACGCTCTCCTGCGACATCGTGATCACCACGCCACCGGCAGGGCGGTCAGGCCGCCGGTCAGCACGTGCGGGTTGAAGCGCAGCTCCTCCACCGCCATGTCCAGTCGCAGCGTCGGAAAACGGGCGGCGAGCTGGGAGAAGACGACCTGCAACTCGAGGCGCGCGAGCGGGGCGCCGATGCAGAAGCGGGCGCCGTGCCCGAACGTCAGATGCGGCACCGCCTGGCGGGTGATGTCGAAGCGGTCGGGGTCGCCGAAGACGCCGGCGTCGTGGTTGGCCGCGCCGGTGTCCAGCAGCACCAGATCACCCGCCCGCACATGTACGCCGGCGACCTCCAGATCGGTGCGGGCGTAGCGCGGGATGCCGCCGCCCCCCAGACGTGGGGCGCGCAGGATCTCTTCCACCGCGGCATCGATCCGGGCGGGGTCGGCGACCAGCGCCTGCCACTGGGCGGAGTTGGCCAGCAGCCACAGCACGCCCAGACCGATCGCCACAACCGTGGTCTCGTGCCCGGCGAACAGCAGGAACATGCCCATCGCGGCGGCCTCGTCGTCGCTGACCCCGTCTGCGGCAGCCAGGCGGCTGATGACATCCGCGCCATCGTCGTCGGCCAAGCCCTCGGCGCGTTTGCGGGCAACGAGGCGCTGGCCATAGCCGAACAGCTCGGCAAGTCCCCGCTCTGAGCGGGCGCGGTCGGTGATGTCACCGGCCGCCTGCGTCCAGGCCCGGAACTGCGCCCGATCGGCGTACGGCACGCCGAGAAGCTCACAGATCACCGCGATCGGCAGCGGCAACGCCAGCGCGGCGTGCAGGTCGGCGGGCGGGCCCTGCTCAGCCAGATCGTCGAGCAGGTCGGTGGCGAGCGCCTCAATGCGGGCGCGCAGCGCCCGCATGCGCCGGGGCGAGAAGTGCGGCTGCAGCAGCGAGCGCATCCGAGCATGGTCGCCCTGCTCGGTGTCGAAGTTGCCGAGCGGCCCGCCGAACATCGCCGACTCGCCGGTGCGCGAGGCGGTCTCCGGCGCCGGGTGGGCGCGGCCAAGCCGGTCATCGTCCAGGAGTCGCCGTACTTCCCGGTATCCGGTGACCAGCCAGGCCGGATCACCGACGGCGGTGCGGATGGCGTGGATCGGCCCCTGCCGCTGGAGCGCGCGCAGCGTGGGAGCAGGCCGCATCGGGCCTGGCTGGTCGAACGGGAGCTGCATGGCACCTCCTGGTACACACCAATTTGTAGACTCGCTTGTATATTAAGCTACTTCTACACTCTTGTGTGTACAAGAGGAGGGTGGGAGGCATTGACCGAGACCCCACAGACGCCGGTCCGCCGGATGCGCCGCGCCGAGCGGCGTGAGCAGATTCTGGACGCCGCCACCCGGGCCTTCGCCCGCGCCGGATACGCCGCCACCAGCCTCGACGATGTCGCCGCCGAGGCCGAGCTCACCCGTGCGATGCTCTATCGGCACTTCGAGTCCAAGGCCGACCTGTACCGGGCGGTGCTCGACCGCGCCTGCCTGCGCCTGGGCCAGGCCACGGGGGAGTCCGGCGACTACGATGATCACACCATCCCCGCGCTGCTCGGCGCGGCCGCCGCCGACCCCGACGGCTTCCGGCTGCTGTTCCACCACGCCGCTCGCGAGCCGGAGTTCCGCGATCTCATCGACTCCATCACCGCAGCCTCCGCCGAGATCGCTCGGCGCAATCTCGCCCGCCGCATCCCCGCCGGGCAGTGGCTGGAGTGGGCCTCACACTTGATCCCGCCGCTGACCATCGAGGCCGTCATCGCCTGGCTGGACGCCGGCCGGCCCGACCCCGAGCAGGCGGCCGCCCGCATAGGCCAAGCTATCGCCGGCGTGATCGCCGCCGCGCAACCTGCCCAGTGACCCGATCACGCGTGCTACCTCGGCATGGGTGATGGCGTAGCGGGGGCGGCGTACGGGCAGTCCACCAAGGGCCGGCAGTACGACACGGGCACGGCCCCGAACCAATGCGGTCCGAGGCCGTGGCCTGTCGATCGTCAGGGCCGGTCAGGGTGACCGAGGTCTTCGCCCTGCCGCTGCTTGGGGGTGGTCTACCCCGTCGGCCTGAACGTCCACCGCTGCTGGTTGGAGAGGTCAGGGCTGTTCCCCAACAAGAGCGCCGGACGTCCCGGTGCCGAGTGGGTCACGGAGTCGAACCCCCGAGTGATGGCGACCTGGCCGTCGCCGACGTCACGGAGGGCCCAGTTCCGCTCTGGGGCGGGGTCGCACGGCAACGTGGCGACCATCGGAGGATAGATCCGCTCCAGGGCGACGCTCACGCAGTTGCCGGAGACCGCGTGCTGGATCATGACGTTCTCGCCGCCGTCGAGGAGCGTGACTCTCCACCTGGTGTCACACGGCCCGGACAGGACCTTGGAGTTGAAGTAGCCCTCCCCACGCAGGCATAGGCCCTCGCCGTCGACGATTTCGTACGTCCCCGGCGGGACATGAGCGTTCGTGCCCGCCGACGCGGGGGCGGCCGGCGTGATGGAGGCGGCCGCGGCCAGCACGGCGGCGGAGGCGAGACGGATGCGCACGAGGAACCCTCCCTTGCGACTACATTGCGTCACTGATTATCACGCAAAGTGCGGCCGCGCCTGATGATGTCAGGTCGACCGGGTCCGGTCCGCGGCGATGATCAGCACGCCTCCCAGCACCGCCAGGCTCAGGTTCGCGTAGACCTCGTAGCCGGTGAGGACGTCCACGCGCGGGATGACGACGCGGTTGAAGAAGTTGAGGACAGCGCCGAACACGGGCTGTACGGCCAGATGGTCGATGGTTCCGCTGATGCCGGAGGCGACGAAGTAGAGCCCGACGAGCTGAATGGTGTGACGCATGACGCAACGGTAGGAGTTGCCGCGCGGGCGCGGATCGGCCATCGGAACCCACGTCGCCGACCGAGGTCGCGGTTCTCCCAGGCGCCGTGTTCGACCAAAGGATCGGCCGCCGCGACTTCGGTATCGTCCCTCGCCCGACCTCGCGAGCCCGCCCGGGTGTTCCAGCGCCACGTTCAACCCGCGTCCTGGCGAATCTCTGTCGTGATGTCGGTGCCCGAATGTCGTGGCATAGCCGGATGTCTCCGGGCAGCAGAACGCCCCCGGCGGTCTGCCGGGGGCGTCTGCGGCGTTACACCGATCAGGCGGTGTAGACGGGGTAGCCGAAGCCCGCCACCTGGCTCATCGGCCGGGTGCGGATCTCGACCTTGCCGTTGCCGGTGTTGCCTTCGACGGTCTTGATCGTGCCGTCGCCGTTGTCCTTGATGACCAAGCCGACGTGCTCGACGCCGTAGATGTCCTTGCCGCCGTTCCAGTTGAAGAACACGACCGCGCCGGGCTCGGCGGTGTTGCCCCAGCGGTGGTTGTCCTTGAACCACTTGGCGTGCTGGACCGTGTAGGCGTCCCAGCCGAAGACCGGCCGCAGGCCCGCCTGCTCGCCGACCCAGGAGACGAACATGTCGCACCAGGGGGCGTTGGCGTAGGCGGCGACGCTGCCACCGTCACGGGCGACGGTCTCCTTGGCGCGAGGCGAGTTCATGTACCACTCGTGGAACTTCGTGCCGCCGCCGCTCGAGTTCTCGCTGACGCCGACCTGGCTCTCCGCGATCTTCAGAAGCTGCGAAGCGCTCACCTTGGGCAGCGAGGCGGCTACGTTCACCAGCGGGCTCATGTTGGCTGCCGCCTTCGCCGGAACGGTCTCGGCGTCGGCCACCGCCATGGTGGCGGGCACGGCCACGGTGGCGGGCACGGCCACGGTGGCGAGAACTCCGGCGATCAGGGCAGCGCGAAGGTAGGTCTTCGGGGCTCGCATTACGGGGGTCTACTCCCTTGCTTCCATGCCGCCTACCGGGTTAGCTGACGGGTTCGGGCGTGGAAGTCGCCCTACGGCAGTGATGCCGATTCACCCCAGAAAAGTGGTGGGTCCCCGGCTCCGCGCGGACGCGGACTCGGCGGTCGGCGGTCGGTTCCAGCGACGGATGACCGCGTCATCGGTTATGGGGCAGGCACACCTTGCAGAGGACAGGTATGCGCCGTGTTCCCAAAACGGTAATAGACCGGTTCAAATCGGTCAAGCGATAACAAACCAGAACATATCACCGTAAATGATCGGTTAGGGGCGGTTTGCAGGATCACAATCGCGGCAGGTGATCGCTCCGATCATGTGGCTTCGCCTACCAGCGAGGAGTTTCCGGCGTCGCCGTCGTCCTTCGGAGTGGGCCGACGGGAGACCCTCTACTCGCTTCGGAAAGATCTACATACGAATGCTCGCGGGCATGAGGAAACACCCGCTTCACCATCTACGCGCAGCGACGTCCATGGTGCGCGGGCGATCGCGATCGATGTCGCCTTGACCTTCACGAGAACCGGGCAATCGGCAGGTGCGTCTCGCCTGCGAGGCGGCGCTGACCAGGCGGAAGACGAGTCAGGTGAGCGCGCGCCCGGTCGTGGCGTCGATGTGGTCGGGGATCTCGTCGTGCCGGTCGCCCACGCTCAGGGTCCCGGTCGGCTCGAACAGCAGGATCGAGGCCCCGTTGGCGGAGTAGGGCCGGTGCTCGACTCCGCGCGGGACCACGAAGACCGAACCCCGGGAAAGCTCGACAACGCGTTCCGCCTGGTCGCCGCCTGACCCGCCGTCGCGCAGCGCGATGCTCAGCTCACCCTCGATGACCAGGAAGAACTCGTCGGTGTTGTCATGGGCGTGCCAGACGTGCTGGCCGGCCACCTTGGCGATCCGCACGTCGTAGTCGTTCACTCGGGTGACGATTCGGGGGCTCCACAGCTGGTCGAAACCGGCCAGGGCGGCCCTGAGGTCGATGGGCGTGTTCATCATGTGCCGATCCTGGCTGGGAGTGACCTGCCCGCGAAAGTGCTAGGAATCGCATATGGCGCAAGCATCCTCGCAGCAGCAGCTCGCCGACGCGGCCCGCCGGGTTGTCATGATCGTCGACGAAGGGTCGAACCCGTTCGAGATGGGGGTGGCCACCGAGCTGTTCGGGCTGCGCCGTCCGGAACTCGGGCTGCCGTGGTACGACTTCGCGCTGTGCGCGGCGACACCGGCTGTGCGCATGCACAACGGCTTCTTCACGATGTCGCAGGTGGCGGGCCTCGACGCCGTGGACGGCGCGGCCACCGTGATCGTGCCCAACCGGCCGGACCCGCAGGTCGCGCCGGACCCCGCCGTACTGGAGGCGATCCGCCGCGCCGCCGCGCGCGGCGCCCGCCTGGTGAGCTTCTGCACCGGCGCGTTCACCCTGGCCGCGGCCGGTGTGCTTGATGGCCGCCGGGCCACCACGCACTGGCGCTGGGCGGAGGAGTTCACTGCCCGCTACCCCGATGTACGGCTGGAGCCGGGGGTGCTGTTCGTCGACGACGGCGACGTCCTCACCGCGGCCGGCAGCGCGGCGGCGCTCGACCTCGGCCTACATCTGATCCGTCGTGATCACGGCGCCGACGTGGCGAACGCGGTCAGCCGTCGGCTGGTGTTCGCCGCCCACCGCGACGGCGGCCAGCGGCAGTTCATCGAACGGCCGGTGCCGGCCGTACCGGACGCGTCTCTCGGCCCCGCGCTCGCCTGGGCGCAGGAGCGGCTGGATCAGCCGCTGACCATCGCGGACCTGGCCGACCGAGTCGCGGTCAGCCCCGCGACCCTGCACCGGCGCTTCCAGGCCGAACTCGGCACCACACCGCTCGCCTGGCTCACCGCCGAACGCGTCACCCTCGCCTGCCGGTTGATCGAGCGTGGCGAACTCCGGATGGAGGCGGTGGCCCGGGCCAGTGGCCTGGGTACGGCGGCCAACCTGCGCGCCCAGATGCGGCGGCGGACCGGCCTCAGCCCCAGCGCCTACCGTCGGCGCTTCGGTCCCCCCGTCACGCCCGCCTGACGGGGATCTCCATGGCGACCCCCGTCAGGCGGGCATGAGTGTCACGTACCGCTGTGAGTCCGGCCGCCTTGACCGGCGACCGGACCCGCTGGCTGCGCGGCGACTCAGCGCTTGCGCACCTCGTCCAGGATCAGTTGCAGCATGGCGTGGGACGCCTTCTGGTTGCCCTCGAGGCGGTCGAGCCGGACGTCCATCGCGTCGAAGCGCTCGTCCACGGCCTTGAACCGGGCGTCGACCTCCTGGAATCGCTGGTCGATCGCCTCGAACTGGGCGTCGACCGCGTCGAACCGCTTGTCGATGGCGTCGAACCGGGCGTCGACCTCCTGGAATCGTTGGTCGATCGCCTCGAACCGGGTATCGATCGCGTCGAAGCGCTCGTCCACGGCCTTGAACCGGGCGTCGACCTCCTGGAATCGCTGGTCGATCGCCTCGAACTGGGCGTCGACCGCGTCGAACCGCTTGTCGATGCCCTCGAACTGGGCGTCGACCTCCTGGAATCGCTGATCGATCGCCTCGAACCGGGTATCGACCGCGTCGAACCGCTTGTCGATGGCTTCGAAGTGACGCACGGTCTCCCGGTGGAAGTCCGACACCTCACGCCAGACGCCGGTGATCGCGAGGTTTGCGGCGTCCGCCGTGTATTGCGAGCGCATGACCGCGTCCTCCAGGTCGGTCACCCGCTGTTCCAAACTCTTCATGAGTCGTCTCCGTAGGGGGATGGGGATGGGAGATGTCCTCCCGGCTGGAGCACCATATCGCGCACGCTGAGTGACCGCCAAAACGCGAAGCGTTACCGCCAGCCGCCCCCATCCACGCCGCCCGGGACCGGCGCCGAGGCGTCGTACGGCTCCCGCGTGAAGATGAACGTGTTGAGGTCGAGGTGGACGCCCTCCGGCGACCGGACGACCCGCAGAGTCTCGCCCGCGTAGTATCCGTCGAGGCCAAGCCACGTGCCGTCCGGCTGGGCGACGAACCGCGAGGCTCGGCCCTGCCCGCTGGCCGGGGTGAGGGAGACGCCCCGCTCGGGCAGCAGCCGCAGAATGTAGGCGCTCGGCCCCCAGTACCAAGGGCCGGTGAGCGCGAGCAGGTCGTCGTCCGCGGAACCGGGCACCCACTCGGCGGGCAACGGCGGCTCGTGCGCGGCCAGGATCTCCAGCAGGTCCTTGGGGAGCGACGCCTGCACACCGGAGGTGGTGTTGGCCATGAACAGGACACCCAGATCGTCGGCCGGGTCGGCCCATACGGTGGCCAGGAAGCCGGGCATCGATCCGGTGTGCCCGGCCAGGCGGCGGCCGTTGTGCCGGGTGAGCTGGAGGCCGAGGCCGTACCCCCCGATCCAGGCGTCTCCATCGTCCACCGTCGCGGGCTCGCGCATCTCGGCGAGGGTCTTCGGACGCAGCACGCCGGCCGTGTGACCGCTGACGAAGGCCGCCCAGCGGGCGAGATCGGCAGGGGTGGACCAGAACTGCCCCGCCGCGGCCATGGCGCCGTGGTCGTGCTCGGGCTCGGGCAGCAGCACATCGGCCCAGGGGTGCACCGCGAACCCCGAGGCGTGCGGCGCGCGCGGTCGGGGGGTGGTGTCCAGCATGCCCAGCGGCTGGAGGATCTCCTCGCTCACGGCCTGCGCCCAGGGCATGGAGCGCTTGCGGGCGACCAGCTCGCCGAGCAGACCGAAGCCGAGGTTGGAGTAGTGGTAACGGCGGCCGGGCCGGTGCCGGGAGATGTCCGGTCCGAGGCTCGCGATCATCTCGTCGGCCGGAGCTCCGGGAGTGCGCTCCCACCACGCCCCGGGCGGCTCGGCGGTCAGCCCGGCGGTGTGGGAGAGCAGTTGCGCGATCGTCACTTCGTCGGCGGGCGTGCCGGGCATGTGCTTGCCGAGCGGGTCGAGCAGGTCGAGCAGCCCCTCGTCGCGCAGCCGCATGACGGCGACCGCCACCATGCTCTTGGTGATGGAGCCGATGCGGTACTGCGTGGCCGGGGTCGGCGGCTCCCCGTCGACTTTTCCTCGGAAGCCGAACCAAGCGACCTGGCCTCCTCGGACCAGCGCGGCGGCCAGTGACGGCACTCGTGACTCCGCCTGCTCGATCGCCAACCTGTGCAGCAGCGCGCGAGCCGTACGTTCCTCGACCTTCGACATGGGACCAAGGCTAGCGGCGAGATCCGACAGACCCGGGCGGCATCGGCGGAACTCGCACCTCGGACCGGGGTTCTCACCTGCACCGTCGCCGTTCGGCCCGCGTTCGCTGTCCTCCGTCTCGCCGTCCTCGGCGGATCAGCCGGGGGGCCGGGTCGGCGAGCGCGTGGAGTACGGACTGCATCGTCGTCTCCTGGGGATGCACGTGGGTGAAGGAGCGGGCTCTCACCATTGTTCGATGGGCATCGGACGTCCGCGAAATGTTCCACCTTGATCGAACACCCTAGGAGGAGCGGATGAACGCGAAGCGGACCCGGCTCGGCCGGGTGGGTGTATGGCACGCGGCTCTCGGCCGCATTTCGGCGTACTCCGCCAGAGAGGCCGTCGCCGAGATCGAGGAGCTCGGCTTCGGCACACTGTGGTTCGGCGAAGGGTCGGCGACCAAGGAGGCGCTCACCAACGCGGCCATCCTGCTCTGCGCCAGCCGGAAGATCACCGTTGGCACCGGGATCGCGAACATCTGGGCCCGCGACGCCACGGCGATGGCCTCCGGCTCCGCCACGCTGGCCGAGGCGTTCCCCGGCCGGTTCGTGCTCGGCATCGGAGTGAGCCACGCCCCGCTCGTCCAGGCGCGCGGCCACGATTACCGGCGGCCGGTGGCCGCGATGACCGTGTACCTCAAGGCGATGGACCAGGCGGGATACGACGCGCCGACCCCGACGCATCCGGCGCCCCGCCTGCTCGCCGCGCTCCGCCCCAGGATGCTGGAGCTGGCCCGAGACCGTGCCGACGGCGCGCATCCGTACTTCGTGCCGGTCGAGCACACGGAGCGGGCGCGCGGCCTGCTCGGGGCTGGGCGGATCCTGGCACCCGAACAGGCCGTCGTGCTCGAACGCGATCCCGACACGGCCCGGGCGCACGCGCGCGAGCACATGGAGCCCTACCTGGCCCTGCCGAACTACGCGAACAACCTGCGCACCCTCGGCTTCGACGACGGCGACCTCGCGGGAGGCGGCAGCGACCGGCTCGTGGACGCGATCGTAGCCTGGGGCGACGTGGACGCGATCCGGGACCGTGTGAAGGCGCACCTGGAGGCGGGGGCGGATCACGTCGCGATCCAGCCGCTCGCGCCCGGCGGCAGACTGCCCCTGGACCACCTGAGGGAGCTCGCGCCCGCCCTCCTCTCCCTCTAAAACCGCAGGCCGGCGGGCAGGGGATCCCGGCCTCTCGTTCCGGCTCGGGCCGCTCCGTCGGCTCGACCCGCCCCTCGACTGAGGGAGAATGCCACCCATGACCAACCCTCCCGGCAAGCCTCCGGGCGCGGTGCTGGAAGCCGTCCTTGAACGCGTCACGTACGCCAACGAGGAGACCGGCTACACCATCGCCCGGGTGGCCACCGAGCGTTCGGGAAACGAGCTGCTCACCGTGGTGGGGCCGCTGCTCGGCGCGCAGGTGGGCGAGTCGCTGCGACTCACCGGCAGGTGGACCTCCCACCCTCGGTACGGCAAGCAGTTCGAGGTGTGGTCGTACACCACCGTGCTGCCCGCGACCGTTCAGGGCATCCAGCGCTACCTGGGCTCCGGCCTGATCAAGGGGATCGGCCCCAAGATGGCCGAGCGGATCGTGGACCACTTCGGCACTGACACCCTGCGGGTGATCGAGGAGGAGCCCGGCCGGCTGGTCGAGGTGCCGGGCCTGGGACCCAAGCGCACCAAGATGATCGGCGCCGCCTGGGAGGAACAGAAGATCATCAAAGAGGTGATGATCTTCTTGCAGGGAGTCGGGGTCTCCACGTCGATCGCGGTCCGCATCTTCAAGCAGTACGGCGACGGCTCGATCGAGGTGGTGCGCAAGGAGCCCTACCGCCTCGCCGACGACGTGTGGGGGATCGGCTTCAAGACGGCTGACACGATCGCGCAGGCCGTGGGCATCCCACACGACAGCCCGGAGCGGGTGAAGGCCGGCCTCCGCTACACCCTCTCCCAGGGCGCCGACGACGGCCACTGCTACCTGCCCGCGCCCAATCTGATCTCCGACGCGGTGAAGATCCTCGACGTTCCCGCCGAGCTGGTCACCGCCTGTCTGGAGGAGCTGACCGCCGACGACTCCCGTGAGGCGAGCGTCGTCCGCGAGGAGATCCCGGCGGCGGAGGGCACCGTTCCGGCGATCTACCTGGTGCCGTTCCAGCGCGCGGAGGTGTCCCTCGCCGGGACGCTGCGTGGCCTGCTCACCACCTCGGCAAACCGGCTGCGCGCTTTCGAGGACGTGGACTGGCCGGTGGCGCTCGACTGGCTGGGCGGCAAGACCGGCGCCGAGCTGGCCCCCGAGCAGGCCCAGGCCGTACGGCTGGCCCTGACCGAACGGGTGGCCGTGCTGACCGGGGGACCGGGCTGTGGCAAGAGCTTCACCGTGCGCTCGATCGTCACCCTCGCCCGGGCGAAGCGGGCCAAGGTCATCCTGGCCGCGCCGACGGGACGTGCGGCGAAGCGGCTGGCGGAGCTGACCGGTCACGAGGCGACCACCGTGCACCGGCTGCTGCAGCTGCGGCCGGGCGGCGACGCCACCTTCGACCGGGACAACCCGCTCGACGCCGACCTGGTGGTGGTCGACGAGGCGTCGATGCTCGACCTGCTGCTCGCCAACAAGCTCGTGAAGGCCGTCGCGCCCGGCGCGCATCTGCTGTTCGTCGGCGACGTCGACCAGCTGCCGTCCGTCGGCGCGGGCGAGGTGTTGCGCGATCTGCTCGCCGCACCGGATATACCGAGGGTCCGTCTGACACAGATCTTCCGCCAGGCGCAGCAGTCGGGTGTCGTGGTCAATGCGCACCGGGTGAATACCGGACAATCGCCTCTCGTCCGCGAATTCCCTGACTTCTTTCTTTTCCCGTGCGAAGAACCGGAAGAAATCGCGGCGCTGACCGTGGATGTCGTGGCGCGCCGCATTCCCGCCAAGTTCGGGCTCAACCCGCGCCGGGATGTGCAGGTGCTCGCGCCCATGCACCGGGGCGCGGCCGGAGCGGGCGCGCTGAACATCGCGCTGCAGGAGGCGCTCACCCCCGCCCGCGAGGGCATGCCCGAGCGCCGGTACGGCGGGCGCGTGTTCCGGGTGGGCGACAAGGTCACCCAGCTCCGCAACAACTACGACAAGGGCGCCGCCGGGGTGTTCAACGGCACCGTGGGCGTCGTCACCGACATCACGCCGGAGGAGAGCAAGCTCACCGTCCTGACCGACGAGGACGAGAGCGTCGACTACTCCTTCGACGAGCTGGACGAGCTGGCCCACGCGTACGCGGTGAGCATCCACCGCTCGCAGGGCAGCGAGTATCCCGCCGTGGTGGTCCCCCTCGCCACCAGCGCGTGGATGATGCTGCAGCGCAACCTGCTCTACACCGCGATCACCAGGGCCAAGAAGCTCGTGGTCATCGTGGGGTCCCGCCGCGCCCTCGGCCAGGCCGTACGGACCAAGGGGGCGGGCAGGCGGCACACCGGGTTGACCCACCGCCTGCTGTGAGCACGCCCGTTCTCGTTTGACCCGGCGACGGACGCCGTGGGAGCGATGGCGGGCTGGCGGCGAGGTGACCATGCCAAGCCTCGGCAGCCCCGACAGATCAGTTAGACGGGGTTGTCCGGCTGGTCCGGCGGCAGCTTCAGCGCGGCGACGTCGATGTCCAGCAACCGCGAGAACGCCTCACCGCCGGCCGGGCCGACCCCCAGCGCGCGCCCCGACCCGATGCGGGCCACCCAGCCCTGCTCCAGCGCGTGTCGGCAGAGGGCGGCCCCGGCTGACCCGGCCAGGTGGGGGCGGCGCTCGGTCCAGTCGAGGCACGGCCGGGCGAGCGGCCGCCGGCCTGTCGTCGCGGGCAGCTCACCCAGCACGTCACCCAGCCAGGCCACCCCTGCCTCGGTGAAAGCGAACCCTGCCTCCCGTTCGAGCAGGCCCCTGCCGGTCAACGCGTCGGCGATCGCGACTCCGAGGCGCCCGGCCAGGTGGTCGTAACACGTGCGGGCGAACGCGAGTGCGCGGCGCGAGCCGGCCACCCGCAGGGTTGCCGGCGGCGCGGCGGCGGGAGGATCGTGGGCCGCCATGTCCTCGATCAGCTGCGCCACCGCGGGGCCGGCGAGCCGTACGTAGCGGTGGCGGCCCTGGTGCTCCTCGGCCAGCACGCCTCCGGCGACCAGACGCGAGAGGTGCTCGCTCGCCGTGGAGGGCGCCACTCCCGCATGCCGGGCCAGCTCTCCGGCTGTCCAGGCGCGTCCGTCGAGGAGCGCGAGGCAGAAGGTGGCGCGGGTGCCGTCGGCGAGCAGACCGGCAAGCCGGGTCAGCGCGATCTGGGAGGCGTCGGTCATCCGTCCATCATCGGCGCCGCACATTGCGGTCGGCACCGAAGTGTCGGCGGCGTTCTGACGTTGATCATGATTTTGGCTGGCGGGCACTTTACCGCTAGTGAACTCCGTTAGGACTAATACGTGACGAAAGTGTGACCCAACTCTCCAAAAGAATCAGTACAGATGGGGTTAGTCCTAATAGAGTCTTGTATTGCACTTTGCCATCATGGGGGAGACGTTTGCGTTGACCGATAACACGCGCATGAGGTTGCCACTTGTCGGGCTCGCCGCGGCGACGGCCGTCGTGCTGTCCGCCTGCTCTGGGGGTTCGGGCGCCGGGGGGACGTCCGGAACCGCCGGGTCGGGTGACACGGGGGCGACCGCGGCCGCCGCGCCGACGATCAAGATAAGCCCGGTGGAGGGCAGCGCGAAGGTGCGCCCGGACAAGACCGTGGTCGTCACGGCGGCGAACGGCTCGCTTGAAGAGGTCACTCTGGAGTCCGACGGGAAGCAGGTCGAGGGGAAGTTCGACTCGACTCGCAGCAAGTGGGTCTCCAAGGGGCCGCTGAAGCCGTCCACCAACTACACGGTGTCGGCCAAGGCCAGCGGTGACGGCGGCCCGACCACCGCGACCAGCCAGTTCACCACGCTCAAGCCCAAGGTCGAGCTCGCCGTCGCCGACGTGACTCCGGGCATCAAGGGCGAGACCGTGGGCGTCGGCATGCCGATCATGGTGACCTTCAACCAGCCCGTGCAGGATAAGGCGGCGGTCGAGGACGTCCTCGAGGTGAAGGCCGAGAAGCCGGTCCCCGGCGCGTGGCGGTGGATCAACGACAGGCTGGCCATCTACCGGCCGGCCAAGTTCTGGCCCGCCCACCAGACCGTCACGTTCACCGCGCACCTCGACGGCGTGAAGGCCGGCACCGACACGTACGGCGTCGAGGACCACACCGCCAAGATCAAGATCGGGTCGGCCTGGGTCAGCTCCATCAACATCAAGACGCACATGATGACGGTCAAGCGTGACGGCAAGACCGTGCAGACCATGAAGATCAGTGCGGGCAACGGCACCACCCGCGAGTACACCACCACCAGTGGCATCCACCTGACCATGGAACGCGGCAATCCCGTCACGATGATCTCCCCGGGCAAGAAGGAGGGCGACCCCGGGTACTACAAGGAGATCGTCGACCACGCGGTGCGCATCTCCAGCAGTGGCGAGTACGTGCACAGCGCGCCGTGGTCGGTCGGCTCCCAGGGCCGGGCCAACGTCAGCCACGGCTGCATCAACGCCCACCCGACGCAGGCCAAGTGGTACTACGACAACTTCCACCGGGGCGACGTCGTCAAGATCGTCGGCACCGACCGCGCGCTTGAGTGGAACAACGGCTGGGGGTTCTGGCAGATGTCCTTCAGCGAGTGGAAGAAGGGCAGCGCCCTGAAGTCCCAGCCCCGGTCCGACTCCCAGTCCGACTCCCAGGGATAGTCCGGCGTTCACCTGACCCTGGGCGTCCCCTCAGCGGGGACGCCCAGGGTTCGTTCCATCGCCGCCGCGGTCGCCGCTCACATCCCCGACGAGATGGCCGCGGCGATGGTCACGAGCCTCGACGTCGCCGAAACCGGCCACTGGCTGGAGGAGCTGTCGAAGGAGCTGCCCGCCGCGCAGGCTGCTGTTGATCATACTGAGGGAGTGAGGGTGACGCAGAGGATCGCACGTGCCGCGCTGTTCGCCGTGGTCCCCATGGAGCTGGTGTTCGCGGTTCTGCTCGTGTCCGGCGTGTCGCTTCCGGGCCCCCTGATTGTGGCGGCCGAGGCGTCCGTCAGCGCGGTGCTCATCCTCGAGACGGCGGTCGCGTACCGGCTGTACAGAGCCGAGCGCCGGGGCGGCGCCAACCGACGGGCGGCGTCGCGGGCCACCTATGAACGGATGGTCCCCGAACAGGTGCGACGGATCATGGGGTTCGACCTGAAGGGCATGATCAGCCTCGCCCTGTGGGTGGCTCGGCGCCGCCACGGCGTGCCGCACGGCGCCACCGCCGTCTCGTACTCCCGCGCGCAGACCTCCACGATGATGCTTCTCCTGTTCGCGATGGTCTTGGAGCTGGTTGTCGTGGATGTCCTGCTGCGAGCGTTCGGCGCGCCGTCGGGCCTGCGCGTCGTGTTCCTGGCGGTCGACGGCTATACGGTCCTGATCGTGCTGGCGGCCATCGCGGCCTGCGTCACCCGGCCCCACGTCGTCTCGGCCGACGAGGTGCGCATCCGCTACGGCGCCTTCTTCGATCTGCGCGTCCCGCGCGAGCGGATCGCCGAGGCAAACCACGTCCGCAACTTCAATGAGAACGGCATGGTCATGGTGGAGGACGACCGGCTGGCGGTGGCGGTGGCCTCCCAGACCAACCTGGTCCTCCGGCTGACCGAACCGGTCATCGCCGTGCGTCCCCTCGGCCGCCGGGTCGAAGCGCGCACGATCCGCTTCTTCGCCGACGATCCAGGAGCCGCCATCAGCGCGCTGCGATCCCACCGAGAACACGTGTCCGAATCGTGAGGCCGCCACTGCCGGCACCTACATCCAACGGTGATGACCGGTCCAGGGCCTCGCTTGTCACGTGAAAGGGCATCCGTCTGCCTGCGGCTGCGCTCGGTCCCCGGCCCTGTTCAGCCCTCAGCGGGGACGTCCAGGGCCGTGCCGTACAGGCGGGACACTCGGATCCTGATGACCACGCGCCGGTCGGCGACCATCTGTTCGAGGAAGGCCGCCTCGTCTGCTGGATCATCGAAACCGGGTGTCAGGGCCAGCAGCTCCCGCCCGGTCGCGTCACCCGGAACGGTGGTCACCTCAGATATCTCCGCCTCGCCCTCGGCGACGGTGAACGACCAGACATTCGGGCCGTTCACGTGCAGGGCCGCATGCGGATCGCGCCGCAACTGACGCACCTTGAGGCGGTCGGCCGTGGACGAGATCCGCACGACGTGCTCCTCGGGGTTCCAGTGGTAGACAACGGTGGACAGATGCGGGTGGCCGGTGCTCCTGACGCTCGCCAGCACTCCGAACCGCTGCTCGCGCAACAGCCGGGAGAGCTCCTCCGGCGTGAGGACCCTGGGCGCGGGTCCGGCGCCCGGCTTGTGCTCTTCGGCGTTGGCCATGGGCTTGTTCTCGATTGTGTTCATGGCGGGTCCTTCCGGTGGTCGGTGTGGCGGACGTCAGGCGGACGTGGTGTGGGCGGCAGGAGCGGGCTCCTCCGGTGCCGCGTCGGGCCGCCGCTCGGGCCGGCGCAGTACGGCGAAGGCCACGAGGAAGGCCGCGACGAGCAGTCCGGCGCCGACCGTGAAAGCCAGGTGGTAGCCACCGGTCAGCGCGACGGCCTGGCTCATCCCGCCCGCGAGCAGCCCCTCGGTGCGGGAGGCCGCCAACGTGGACAGCACCGCGACGCCCACGGCCATGCCGATCTGCTGGGTGGTGTTGAACAGTCCGGAGGCGAGTCCGGCGTCGTCGTCCGCCGCGCCGGACATGGCGAGCGCGGTGAGGGCCGGGAGGGCGAGTCCGAAGCCGGCGGCGAGGAGCATCACCGGGAGTAGGTCGGTCACGTAGTTCGCGTGCACGGGGACGCGGGCGAGCAGCCCGAGGACGCCGACCAGCAGGACCAGCCCCGTCAGCAGGACGTTGCGCTCACCGAAGCGGGCGTTCAGCCGGGCGGAGACGCCCAGCGAAACCGCACCGATGACCACCGCCGCCGGAAGCATGGCCAGACCGGTCGCGGCGGCGCCGTATCCGAGCACGTTCTGCAGGTAGAGCGCGACGAGGATCTGGAACGAGAACAGCGCGGCGACCATCAGGACCTGGACCAGGTTGGCCCCGGAGACGCTGCGCGATCGGAAGATCCGCAGTGGCATGAGCGGGGACGTCGCGGTGGCCTGGCGGACGACGAACGCGACGAGCAGTGCGGCGGCGAGTGCGCCGGAGCCGAGCGTGTATCCGGAGGTCCAGCCGTGCTCCTCGACCTTGACGACGGTGGAGATGCCCAGCATCAGCCCAGCGATGATCAGAAAGGCGCCGAGGACGTCGGCGCCGGCCGCAAGGCCGAGTCCGCGATCGGCGGGGAGCACGGACACGCTGATCGCGAGCGACGCCAGCCCGATCGGCAGGTTGATGAAGAAGATCCAGTGCCAGTCGAGGGCGTCGGTGAGGACGCCGCCGAGCACCTGGCCGATCGAGGCCCCGGCGGCGCCGGTGAAGCTGAACACGGCGATCGCCCTGGCCCGCTCTCCGGGCTCGGTGAACAGCGTCACGAGGATGCCCAGGCCGACGGCGGAGGCCATCGCGCTGCCGACTCCTTGCAGGAACCGGGCGACGATCAGCACGGACGGCGCGGTGGCCGCCCCGGCGAGCAGGGAGGCCGCGGTGAACACCACGGTTCCGGCGAGGAACATGCGCTTGCGGCCGATCAGGTCGCCGAGCCGTCCGGCCAGCAGGAGCAGGCTGCCGAACGCGATCAGGTACGCGTTGACGACCCAGCTGAGGCCGGCGGGGGAGAAGCCGAGATCACTCTGGATGGCCGGCATCGCCACAGTGACGATGCTGCCGTCAAGGATGATCATCAGCATCCCCGTGGCGATCACGCCGAGGGCGAGCCGTCGTGTTCGAGGCGCGGATGGAGCCGAAGAGGTGGTGGACATGGGAGGTCTCTCCTGTCAGATGAAATGACAGAAGAAACCGTAGCAGATAGTTTTGTTGCAGACTATCTCTCTCGGTTCTACTTTCCGCGCTGGCGGGCCCGCCGCACCTGCTGGGGGCTCTCGACGGGGGTGGCCAGATGTCCGGCGGCGAGGCGGTTCAGCGCGCGCACGAGGGCGTCCCGCTCGTCCGCGGGAAGCGCCGCCAGCGCCTCCTCGTGCACGCGGTCGACGATCTCCTGGCTCCGGCGTGCGACCCGCGCGCCCTCCTCGGTGACCGCGATGATCCGGGCCCGCCGGTCCTTGCTGGATGGCCGGCGCTCGGCGAGGCCGGCCTCCTCCAGGGCGTCGACCGTCACGACCATCGTGGTCTTGTCCATGTCGCCGATCTCGGCGAGCTGGATCTGGGTGCGCTCCTCCTCCAGGGCATGGACCAGCACGCAGTGCATGCGGGCCGTGAGCCCGATCTCGGCGAGCGCCGCCGACATCCGGGTCCGCAGGACATGACTCGTGTGGTCGAGCAGGAAGGACAGATCCGGTGCGGTGCGGATGGGAGCCATGGCGGTCATGCCCATCAGCATAACGATTCGGTCCGAGGCGGATTATCCGCTACAACCTGGGAGCGAGGTATTCCGTTGCTGCGTCCAGGAGCCATTCCGCCAGATATGCGGCGAAGGACGAACGGACCAGCACGAGCAGGCCGTCCTGCCTGGGCAGCAGTACGACCTGGGCCCGCGCCAGCATGGTCTGCGCGCACCTGCCGAGCCCAAACACGGTGGGGTGCAGGTCCAGCGCGCAGCCGTGGGCCAGTAGATCGCGCGCCCGTGGGCCCGCCACCAGCAGGGTGGTGCGCTGGGCCGACACGTCCACGACCGACCCGTGCCGTTCGCCGAGGGCCTTGCGCAGCAGGTCGAAGCGGTACCCCTCGGGCCCGATCACCAGCCACTCGTCGGGGCCGAGCCAGGCCACCGTGACGTCGCCGGAGATCACCGTGGTTCCCGGCGCGACGGGCAGCGGCATCCCCAGCGCGGCCCCGATGTCCTTCGCTGCGGGGCTCGCCGGGTCCACGCGGATGTCGACCTGGGTGAGGAAGGGCAGCTCCGCCAGACGCAGTGCGCCGCCCTTGGAGGCGGCATCGAACCGGTCGGCGAAGGCCGCGGCCGGACTCCTGCATTCAGCCATCACGGCGCGTTCCTTCCGGGTCGTACAGGACGTGAGAGGTGACGGTGACGGGTACCAGCGCGTCGCCGACGGGCGCGTACAGCCGCTCACCCAGACGACTCTGCCCGCCGCTGACCAGCGCCAGCGCGAACGTGCGGCCCAGTGCGGCGCTGCGGTAGCTGGAGGTCACATGGCCGAGCGTGGGCACGGTGCGCGGCGGCGCGCCGCCGCGCACCGTGCCCACTGTGGCCGGTACATCCGTGCTCACCAGCTGCGTGCCCTCGGGCAGCAGGAAGTCAGGATCCTCCGGAAGCAGCCCGACGAGCTGCTTGCGGCCTGCTCGCACGGTGTCAGCCCGGGAGAAGGAGCGCTTGCCGATGAAGTCCGCCTTCTTCTTCGACACGACCCAGGACATTCCCAGATCCTGCGGCGTGACGGTGCCGTCGGTGTCCTGGCCGACGATCGGGTAGCCCTTCTCGGCCCGCAGCACGTGCATGGTCTCGGTCCCGTACGGGGTGACCATGCCGCTGTCCATGATGGCCGTCCACAGGCGCGAGACCTCCCAGGAGGTCACGTTGATCTCGAAGGCCAGTTCGCCGGAGAAGCTGATCCGGCAGACTCGCGCCGGGATTCCGGCGACCTCGGCCTCGCGCCAGGTCATGAACGGGAAGTCGGCCGTGGACACCGCCAATCCGGGCGCGAGCCCGGCGAGCACCTCGCGGGACCTGGGGCCGACGAGCGCGACCGTGGCCCACTGCTCCGTCACCGAGGTGCAATACACCCGAAGCGAGGGCCATTCGGTCTGCAGCCACTCTTCCATCCAGTCGAGCACGGCCGCCGCGTTGCCGGTCGTGGTGGTGAGGAGGAAGTGGTCCTCGGCGAGGCGGATGACGGTGCCGTCATCGAAGACCATCCCGTCGGGCCGGCACATCACGCCGTAGCGGATGGAGCCGACGGCCAGCGAGCTCATCAGGTTGGTGTAGAGCCGGTCCAGGAACTCGCCGGCATCCGGCCCGATGACGTCGATCTTGCCGAGGGTGGAGGCGTCCATCATCGCCACGCCCTCACGAGCCGCCCGGCACTCCCGGAGCACAGCGGTTTCCATGTCCTCCAGCCGTCCGTCCGCCAGCACACGCTGGTAATACCAGGGCCGTTTCCAGTGCCCGACATTCTCGAACAGCGCGCCGTTGGCGACGTGCCAGTCGTGCAGTGCCGTCACCCGGACCGGGTCGTGCAGCGGGCCGCGGTCGCGCCCGGCCAGCGCGGCGAAGCTCACGGGCAGGTACGGCGCGCGGAACGTGGTGATGCCCAGCTCTCCCATCCGCTCGCCGAGCGCGTGCGCCACGGCCGCCGTGGTGAGGAGACCGGACGTCTTGCCCTGGTCGTGGGCGGTCCCGGCGGTGGTGTAGCGCTTGATGTGCTCGACCGAGCGCAGCCCCGCACCGGTAGCCCGGTGGAGGTCGGCCACGGTCACGTCCCGCTGCATGTCGACGAAGTGCGCCGCGTAGTCGGACGCGGGGACCAGCCAGAACGCCTGACCGCCCGCCGTCGGCACGTCCACCGGCGGTGGCGCGGCCGCGGCGGCCTGCCCGCCGAGGGCCCGCTCGCCCGCCGCGGCGCCGTCGGCCAGGCAGCCGGAGAGCGTGTCCACGCCTCTGGCCGCTCCCGCCACCTCGACTGCCTGGCGGGAGTCGCCGGGCACGAGCGTGCCGAGCGTCTCGTCGAAGCGAAGCCTTCCGCCGGACTGGCTGAACAGATGCACGACCGGGTTCCAGCCGCCCGACACGAGCAGCAGGTCGGCGTCGAACGCGTGCTCCGCCACGGCCGGATCCGCCTCCGGCCGGTGCCGTCCGGCCTGGACCGATGCGACCTGCCCATCGCCCTGGGCGGCCGTCACGACGTGCCCGGCCAGCAGTACGATGCCGCGCTTCGCCACCTCGCGGGCCAGGGCTTCACCGGGCGAGGGCCGCACGTCGAGGATGGCCGCCACCCGCACGCCCGCGTCGGCGAGGTCGAAGGCAGCGGCGTAGGCGCTGTCGTCGGCGGTGAACACCACCGCGCGACGGCCAGGCAGCACGCCGTACCTGTTGAGGTAGGTGCGGGCGGAACCGGCCAGCATCACGCCGGGCAGGTCGTTGCCGGCAAAGGCGATCGGCCGCTCGTGCGTGCCGGTGGCCAGCACGACGTGCCGCGCCCTGATGCGCCAGATCCGCTCACGTGCCACGTGCGCGGGCGCGGCGGCGCCGAGGTGGTTGGTGCGCCGCTCGACGGCTACCAGGTAGTTGTCGTCGTAGTAGCCGAAGACGGTGGTGCGCGCCAGCACCCTGACCTCGGGCAGGGCCTTCAGGTGGGCCGCCGTCGCGGTGGCCCATTCGGCGCCGAGCAGCCCTTCCACGACGTCCGCGGGCCAAGCGCCGAGGAGGCCGCCGCCCGGTTCGGGCTGCTCGTCGGCGAGGATCACCCTCGCGCCGGTGCTCGCCGCCGCCCGCGCCGCAGCCAGCCCCGCAGGCCCCGCGCCGACCACCAGGACGTCGCAGTGTGCGTGGACGGCGTCGTAGCGGGCAGGGTCCGGCCCGGTGGCCAGCCGCCCCTGGCCGGGGAGACTGCTCGCGACCAGACCGTCGTACAACTCGACGGTGGTGGCGGGCAGCATCGGCTCGGGGAACGGCTCTTCGATCTGGACGACCGCGTTGGGCTCCTCGCTGCCCGCGGAGAAGATCCCGCGGGGGCGGCCCAGCTTGACGCTTGTGGCCACCTGGCGCACGCCGCCCGCCAGCAGCGCGGAGGCGAGCGTGTCACCGGGGTGACCGGTGTAGTCCTGGCCGTCGAACCGGAACCGCAGGGTACGGGAGCGGTCCACCCGGCCGCCGCTCTCGCGCCTCATGACGTCACCGGCCGCGGCTCGCCCACCCGGTAGACGGCGTGGATCTCGTTGGTCGCGGTGTCGCGCAGCGCGTTGAACCAGCGGCGGCAGCCGGCGGAGTGGCTCCAGCGCTCGGCGAAGGCGCCCTTGGGGTTGTCACGGAAGAACAGGTAGCGGGCCCACTCCTCATCGGAGAGCGCGGCCGGGTTCTCCGGGTAGGCGACGTGGGCCTGCCCGCCGTAGTGGAACTCGGCCTCGTCGCGAGGGCCGCACCATGGGCAAGGGATCAGCAACATCATGACGTCCTCAGTGTGCGACCGCGGCGGCGCCGTGCTCGTCGACGAGCGCCCCGGTGACGAATCGGTCAAGAGAGAAGGGGGCGTTGAGCGGGTGCGGCTCGCCGTGCGCGATCGTGTGCGCAAAGCACCAGCCCACGCCAGGGGTGGCCTTGAACCCTCCGGTGCCCCACCCGCAGTTGAGGTACAGGCCCTCGACCGGGGCGAGCCCGACGATCGGCGAGGCGTCCGGCGAGACATCCACCACGCCACCCCAGGTCCTCAGCACGTGCGCCCGGGCGAAGACCGGGAACAGCTCAAGCGCCGCGGCCATCTGCCGCTCGATGATGTGGAAGGCGCCCCGCTGGCGGTAGGAGTTGGCCGCGTCGATGCCCGCCCCCATGACCAGCTCTCCCTTGTGGGCCTGGCTGACGTACACGTGGACCGCGTTGGACATGACGACCGTCGGGTGAACGGGCTCCAGCAGTTCGGAGACCAGGGCCTGCAGCGGGTGGCTCTGCAGCGGCAGGCCGATGCCGGCGGTGGCGGCCACGACCGAGGTGTGCCCGGCCGCGCACAGTGCCACCCGGCCCGCCGCGATCGTGCCGCGGGGGGTGTCGACGCCGGTGACCCGACCGCCGGTCACTCGCAGACCGGTGACCTCGCAGTGCTCGATGAACTCGACGCCGAGCGCCGCCGCGGCCCGGGCGAACCCCCATGCGACGTGGTCGTGCTTGGCGATGCCCGCGCGCGGCTGGAAGGTCGCGCCCAGCACCGGGTAACGCACGTCGGGGGAGATGTCGACGATCGGGCAGACCTCTTTGACCTGCTTGGGGTCCAGCCACTCGGCGTCAACGCCGTTGAGTTTGTTCGCCTCCACCCGCCGCTTGCTGTCGCGGACGTCCTGCAGGCTGTGCGCGAGGTTGAGCACGCCGCGCTGGCTGAACAGGAGCGGGTAGTCGAGCTCCTCCTCCAGGTCTTCCCAGAGTTTCAGCGCGTGCTCGTAGATACCCGCGCTCTCGTCCCACAGGTAGTTGGATCGGATGATGGTGGTGTTGCGGGCCATGTTGCCGCCGGCCAGCCAGCCGCGCTCCAGCACGGCTACGTTGGTGATGCCGTGGTTCTTCGCCAGGTAGTAGGCCGTGGCCAGGCCGTGGCCGCCGGCGCCGACGATCACCACGTCATAGGAGGCCTTCGGTTCGGCGGCGCTCCACAGCCGGTCGGGGTGCTCCGGAAGGTCGGCGCCGGGAGTGCGTGGGGTCATCGGGCCTCTCCGTTCCTAACCGCGCAGCCGCTGCATCGCCGGGTCGAACAGAGGTTCTTCGGCGACGACGGCGTCGATCCGCTGGTCGAAGTAGCCGATGTGCAGTGCCTGGCGCGGGTTCGCGAGCGAGGCGGGCAGCCATGCGTAAGCGATGCCCTTGCCGATCGTGTAACCGTAGGCGGCGCTGGTGACGTAGCCGACCGCACGTTCACCGTCGTAGACCGGCTCCCTGCCCATGACGACCTCATCGGTGAGCAGGCAGGTGAGCCTGCGGGTGACCGACTCCCCGCGGGCGAGCAGGGCCTCGCGGCCGATGAAGTCGCCCTTGTCCAGCTTGACGGCGAAGCCGAGCCCCGCCTCATACGGGTCATGCTCGTGAGTCATGTCGGTGCCGAAGGAACGGTAGCCCTTCTCCAGGCGCAGGCTGGTGAAGGCGCCGCGGCCCGCGGCGATGACGCCGTGGTCCTGGCCGGCCTTCCACAGCGTGTCCCAGAGCTTGAGGCCCATGTCGGCGGTGGTGTAGATCTCCCAGCCCAGCTCGCCGACGTAGGACAGGCGCAGCATCGTGACGGGCACGTTGCCGATGTAGGCCCGGGTGCCGCGGAAGTACCGAAGCGCAGTCAGGTCGGTGCTGGTCAGCGGTTGGACGAGGCCGCGAGCTCTAGGCCCCCAGACTCCCACGCAGCAGGTTCCCGCGGTGATGTCGCGGACGTGCACGTCGGCGGGCCGGTGGCGATCGAGCCAGTCGAGGTCGAGGTTGCCGTTCGCGCCGACCTGGAATTCCTGCGGGCCGAGGCGGGCCACCGTGACGTCGCTGCGGATGCCGCCGTCTGTGTCGAGCAGCAGGCAGTAGGTCACCGAGCCGACCGACTTGTCCACGTCGCCGGTCGTGAGGCGGTTAAGGAAGGCGACGGCGCCGGGGCCGCTGACCTCCAGGCGCTTGAGCGCGGTCATGTCGTACAGGGCGACGGCCTCTCGGGTGGCCTGGGCCTCCGCGCCTACGATCGGCGACCAGTACTGGGCCGCCCACTCGCCGGGCGTGGGGATCTCGCGGCCCTGGAGCAGCGGGGCGTTGGCGCTGTACCACTGGGGCCGCTCCCAGCCGCCGGCCTCGAGGAAGCGCGCGTCGAGCTCCTGCTGGCGGGCGTAGAACGGGCTGGTGCGCAGCGGGCGAGGGTCCTCCATCGGCTGGAGGGGGTGGATGATGTCGTAGACCTCGACGTAGTTCTGGCAGCCACGGGCCAGGACGTATCCGGGGGCGAGCTGGTGCGGCTCGAACCTGTTGATGTCGCACTCGTGCAGGTCGAAGGACGAGCAGTGACCGTCCACGAGCCACTCGGCCATCGCGCGGCCCACTCCCGCGGAGTGGGTCACCCAGACGGCCTCTGCCACCCAGAAGCCGATGACCTCGCGCGACTCGCCCATCAGCGGCATGTGGTCGGTCGTGAACGAGAACAGCCCGTTGATGCCTTCCTCCACCTTGGCGGAGGAAGTGGACGGCAGTAGCTCCTGCGTCTCCCGCCAGGCATCGGCGAAGTCGTCAGGGGTGAAGGCGAGCACCGACGGCATCACCTCGGCCGCGTCGACGGACAGGATGTCGTCGGGGCTGACCGGCATGGGGCGGTGGCCGTAGTAGCCGATGCCGAGCGTGTCGAAACGCTCCCGGTAGTAGAGGTCGGCGTCCTGGTGGCGCAGGATCGGCCGACTCGCCTCGACGGTCTGACCGGCCAGCTCGGGCACCTGCCCAGTCCAGGCGAGCTGATGGGCGAGCGGCGTGAGCGGCAGCTCCATCCCCACCATCCGGGCCACACGCGGTCCCCAGATCCCGGCGCAGCACACCACGATGTCGGCGGGGATCTCACCCTGGTCCGTCAGCACCCCGGTGACCCGGCCGCCATCGGTCCTGATGTTCAGCACCTCGTGCCTGGGCAGCACCCGCACCCCGCGCTCCCGGGCTCGGGCGAGCTGCGCGTCGACTGCCTTGACCGCCTTGGCCAGGCCGTCGGTGGGGATGAACAGCCCGCCGAGCACCTTGCCGGCGTCGAGAAGGGAGTGCTTGGCCACGCTTTCCTCGGGGGAGAGCAGGTGCGTCTCGATCCCCCAGGACGCGGCCCAGCCGTGGCGGCGGCGCAGTTCGGCGAGCCGCTCGGGCGTGGTGGCCACTTCGAGCCCGCCCACCTGGGAGAAGCTGTCCAGCTCGACGAACTTCTCGACGGTGTAGCGAGCCATCTCGGTCATGGTCTTCGACCCGTTGATCTGGAACACCAGACCGGGGGCGTGCGACGAGGAGCCGCCGGTGGCGGGTACGTCTCCCTGATCGACGACGGTGACGTCGGTCCAGCCACGGGCGGATAACTCGTCGGCGAGGGCCGCGCCAACCACGCCCGCGCCGATGATGACGACGCTCGGGTCCGTCATAGCCACCTCCTTTGTTGCGGTATATGCAACCAGGCGCACTTTTCGCAACAAGCGTCGCTTGTGGAGTTCCGGGTGTCAAGAGTGCGTTCTGTCGTATTCCGTACGGTTTCTGTAGGGCCCGAACACGCGCGCGCCCAGCCCGATCGCGGATCGGGCCGGGCGCACGGAGATGCTCAGCTATCGGGAAGCCAGGCCTTGACCTTGCCGGGGTTGTCGGCCACCCACTTGGCGCCCGCATCCTCGGCCGACATCTTGTCCTCGGCGATGTACTTCGCCACGAGGCTCTGGTCGTCGTTCGTCCAGGTGAAGTTCTTGACCAGGTCGTAGGCCGGGCTGCCGGACTCCGCGAACTTCGTGCTCATGATCTTGTCGAGCTCGTACGACGGGTAATCACAGGCCACCTTCGCCGCGTCGGCGTCGCAGCCCTCCGTCCACTCGGGCAGGCCGACCTTCACCAGCTTCACCTCGGACATGAACCACTGCGGATCGTAGAAGTACCCGATCAGGGGGATCTTCTGCTTCTCCGCCTGGCGGAACGCCGTGATGAGGGCGGCCTCGCTGCCGGCGTAGACGACCTTGTAGTCCAGCTTCAGGTTCTTGACCAGCGCCTCGTCGTTGGTGACGAACGAGGGGTCGCCGTCGAGGATCTGCCCCTTGCCGCCCGACTCGGAGGTCCTGAACAGGTCAGCGTACTTATTGAGGTTCTTCCAGTCGGTGATGTCGGGGTACTTCTCGGCCATCCACGGCGGCACGAACCAGCCGATGACTCCCTTGTTGCCGGTGGGCACGGCCTCCACGGCGACCTTCTGGTCTTCGATGTACTTCTTCTTGAGGTGGTCGTGGCCCCAGTTCTCGACGATCGCGTCCACCTCACCTGTGGCGAACCCCTGCCAGGCCACCTCCTCCTTGATGTCCTTCTTGACGACCTTGCACCCGAGTTCCTTCTCGGCCACATGGGCGATCACCGCGGCGTTCGCCTCGTAGCCGACCCACGGGTTGATCGCCAGGTTGACCGTGCCGCAGTCCGACTTCCCACCGCCCGAGGCCTGCGCGTTGTCGTTCTCACCGACCTTCGCTCCCCCGCAGGCGGAGAGCAGGAGGCCGGCGCCCGCCACGAGCGCGCACGTGCGCAGCCCGGCCATCCTCGAAGCTGTCATGGTGGTCCTCCTGACCATTGATTTTCTTCATTGGCCTGCCGGACGCGTGCCCGCGCGCTGCGCGGCTGCGCGCATAATCCGGTCGAGCATGATGCCGAGCACGACGATCGCCAGCCCGGCGGCCAGCCCCTTGCCGCGCAGCGGGTACTGAACGAAGCCGGCCACCACGTCGTATCCGAGCGCGCCGGCCCCGACGAGGCCGCCGATGACGACCATCGACAACACGTAGATCAGGCCCTGGCTGGCTGCGAGCATGATGCCGGCCCGTGCCATGGGGAGCTGGACCTTGAAGATGAGCTGCCAGGTGCTGCACCCTCCGGCCGTCGCCGCCTCGACCACGGTGGGCGGCACCCCCCGTACGCTCTCGGCCACCAGCTTGACCGACACCGGCGCGGCGAACACCACGGCGGCGATGATGGCCGTGAACCGGCTCGGGCCGAACAGCCCCAGGATCGGGACGAGGTAGACGAAGGCTGGCATGGTCTGACCCGCGTCGAGGACCGGACGCAGCACCTGGTCCACCCGGTCGCTGCGGCCCATCCACACCCCGAGCACCACGCCGAGGACCATCACGAGCAGGATGGCCGCAAGCGCGGAGGCCAGCGTCACCATGCTGTCCCGCCACAGCCCCAGCAGCACCAGCAGCACAAACGCCACGCCGACGGTGATCGCGGCCCGGGTTCCCGCCAGCAGCAGCGCGAGGGCGATCACGACCACTGCGACCAGCCACCAGGGCGAGCCGGTCAGCAGCGACTCGAACGGGTTGAGCAGCGCATAGGTGATGAGGTTCTTCAGCGCGCCCGTGTACGTGACGAGCGTGTCCTGCGCCCATTCGCTCGCCGCGCCCGCGCCGCGCCGGACATAGGAGCCGAGGTCGACATCGCCGGGGAACTCGGCGGCCCACACGTAGACGTGCGAGAGGTAGACCAGCACCGCAGTGACGGCGACGGCCAGTCCCGCCTCGATCCGCCGCGCCCGCCGACCACGCGACCGGCCCGCCCAGTTCCCCCGGCCGGCACGGTGCTCCGCCCCCACCCGCCGCCCGGCGGCCGAGGTCACCCGATCGAGGACGATCGCCATGATCACGATGGCCAGTCCGGCGTTGAACGCGGTTCCGACGTCGAGTTTCTCCAGCGCTTTCAGCACGGTCTTGCCCAGTCCGGGCGCGTCGATCAGGGCGGCGATCGTGGCCATGGACAGGGCGGCCATGATGGTCTGGTTGGCTCCGACGATGATCGTCCGCTTGGCGAGCGGCAGCCGTACCTTGCGCAGCGACTGCGCAGCGGTCGAGCCGAGGGAGGTGCTCGCCTCCAGCGTGTTGACGGGGATCTCCCGGATCCCGTGCGCGGTGATGCGGATCGCCGGCGGGATCGCGTAGATCATCGTCGCGACGGTGGCGCTGGCCGGGCCGATCAGGAAGAACAGCGTGAGCGGGGCCAGATAGACGAAGGTCGGCATCGTCTGCATGAAGTCAAGCACCGGCGTGACGAGCCGGTTGAACCGGTCGCTGAGGCCCGCACAGATCCCAAGGGGGATGCCGACGGCGAGGGACAGCACGACGGCGGTCAGCGTGAGGGCGAGCGTGTCCATGCTCTCCTGCCACAGGCCGAGCAGGCCGAACGCCGCGAACCCGGTCGCGGTCAGCACGGCCACCCTGCGGTTGCCGTACAGCAGCGCGACGGCCGTGGCGATGCCGGTCACGCCGAGCCAGCCGATGACCGGGACCGGTCGGCTGAACGACGGCTGGCTGATCAGCGCCTGGATGAAGGTGACCGCCTCGTCGAGGAACAGCCGGATGTAGTTGATGAAGTACAGGAAGAGCGGGTTGCTGTTCCGGCCGGCGTCGATCGCGTCCATGCCCTCGTTGAGCCGGGTGTGCAGCGGCGTGAGCTCGGCGCCGCCCAGCGCCAGCGTGTCGCGGCCCTTCAGCACGGCCCACAGCAATACCCAGGCCACCAGGACCAGGCCAGCCAGGTAGCGGGTGCGGAGGAGCCGGCGCGCGAACGTGAGGGTGGCAGCGGTGGTGGTGGGCAGCGCCGCCATCAGTGCTTCTCCTCGGAGGGACCCGCGATGACTTCCAGGATCTCCGCGGTAGTGACCACCCCGAGCAGGGCCCCGCCCGCGACGACCTTGACCGGGCGGCCGGCGGACAGGACGGTCCTGGCAGCGTCGCGGATCACGGTTTCCGGTGCGAGCTCCGGCCCGTCGAGCGGTTCGCCGGGACGTGCGTCGCGCATGATCCAGGGCAGGGTCAGGACGTCGGACCTGGGCACGTCGCTGACGAAGTCCCGCACGTAGTCGTCGGCCGGCGCGCCGACTACCTGGTCGGGGGTGCCCATCTGGACGAGCGCGCCGTCACGCATGATGAGGATGCGGTCGCCCAGCTTGAGCGCCTCGTTCAGGTCGTGGGTGATGAAGATCATGGTTTTGCCGACCTCGTGGTGCAGGCGGATGACCTCGTTCTGCATCTCGCGCCTGATCAGCGGGTCGAGCGCGGAGAACGGCTCGTCGAACAGGAGCACCTCGGGGTCGGCGGCCAGCGCACGGGCCAGGCCGACGCGCTGCTGCATGCCGCCGGAGAGCTGGTCGGGATAGGAGTTCTCGAAGCCGGTGAGGCCGACGAGCTCGACCACCTCGCGGGCCCTGGTGTAGCGCTGCTGCTTGGGCACGCCGCGGATCTCCAGCCCGAAGGCGACGTTGTCCAGCACGCACCGGTGGGGCAGCAGCCCGAAGTGCTGGAAGACCATGGCCATGCGGTGTCTGCGCAGTTCGCGCAGCCGTCGCTCGTCCGCCTTGCGGATGTCCTCGCCGTCGAGCACGATCTCGCCGGCTGTCGGCTCGATCAGCCGGGTCAGGCAGCGGACCAGGGTGGACTTGCCCGAGCCAGAAAGGCCCATGACGACGAACACCTCGCCTCTCCGTACGGAGAAGGAAACGTCGCGAACCGCGGCGACGCAGCCCGTCTGCTCCTTGAGCTCCTTACGGCCGAGCGCGCTGCCGACGACGCTGTCGGCCTTTGGGCCGAACACCTTCCACAGCCCCCTGGCGTCGAGGACGGAGGGTGACTCGGCGCCGAGCGGGATGCGTTCGGTCACTGACGGTACGGTCATGGCCACCTCTTGGTCGTCGGAGCGTCAGTTCGCTGGGAGCCACCGCTGGGAGTGTCCACCCAGCGCCTGCCAGGCCGAACTCGGTGTCATCGGCGCCCCTCTGATCTGATCGTTGCGTATCGCGCAAGATGCTGCTCAGCGAGAAACAGGATTGACCGCTTTCTTCGGGCTAGTCAAGGCTTAGCAGGAATCACGGAATAAATCCCTATGGTCGTAGTTTCTCCCCTTCCCCGCGCCACGTCTTGACTGTGTGGCGTCTCGGGTCCCACTCTGTTGCGCCGCGTGCCCTTCCACCACGTGCCGGTCACCCCGGAGAGCAAGGCCGAGGCGGAGGCCAGTGACGGACACCGGCCAGGCGGCGGTGGGGAGGAGCTGCGGCCCCCACCGCCTCCCTCTTTACGTGCGGTGGCGGTAGAACTCGGTGGTCTCGGGCGGGAGCGGGGTGTTGCCAAGGATCAGGTCGGTCGCCTTCTCCGCCAACATCATGACCGGCGCGTAGATATTCCCGTTGGTGACGTACGGCATGACTGAGGCGTCCACCACGCGCAGCCCGTCCACGCCGTGCACGCGCATGGTCTCCGGGTCGACCACCGACATCTCGTCCACCCCCATCCTGGCCGTGCAGGAGGGGTGCAGAGCCGTCTCGCCGTCTCTGGCGACCCAGTTGAGAATCTCCTCGTCGGTCTCAACGGACGGCCCAGGCGACAGCTCGCCGGTGCTGAACTCGGTCAGGGCGGGCTGGCCGAGGATACGGCGGGCCGCTCTGACGGCCTCCACCCACTCCCGTCGGTCCTGTGCGGTGGACAGGTAGTTGAACCGCAGGGAGGGGTGCCGGCGCGGATCGGTACTCTTGATCTTCACCGAGCCGCGTGCGTCGGAGTACATGGGCCCGACGTGCACCTGGTAGCCGTGCCCGCCCGCGGGCGCGGAGCCGTCGTAGCGGACGGCGACGGGCAGGAAGTGGAACATCAGGTTGGGGTAGCCAACGTCGTCGTTGCTGCGGACGAAGCCCCCCGCCTCGAAGTGGTTGGTCGCCCCCGGGCCCTTGCGCAGGAACAGCCACTGCGCGCCGATCCACGGGTGACGCCACTTCTGCAGGTGCGGCTGCATCGAGACCGGCTTGCCACACCCGTGCTGGATGTAGACCTCCAGGTGGTCCTGCAGGTTCTCACCCACGCCCGGCAGGTCGTGGACCACGCGGACGCCGAGGGGGCTCAGTTCCTTGGCGTTGCCGATGCCAGACAGCTGGAGGAGTTGCGGCGAGTTGATCGCGCCGCCGCAGAGGATGACCTCCTTGGCCCGCACGGTGCCGCCGTTGTACTCCACGCCGACCGCCCGCGTGCCCTCGAAGAGCACCTTCGACACGAAGGCACGGGTCTTGACCGTGAGGTTCGGGCGCTTCAGCACCGGATGCAGGTAGGCGCGGGCGGCGCTGAGCCGGCGGCCCCGCCTGATGGTGCGGTCGAAGCGGGCGAAGCCCTCCTGACGGTAGCCGTTGACGTCGTCCGTGAGCGGGTAGCCCGCCTCCCGCACGGCTTTGAAGAAGGCCGCGTAGAGCGGGGTGCTCGCCGGCCCTCGCTCCAGCGCCAGCGGTCCGTCATGGCCGCGCCAGGGAGTCCCCGGGTCGGCCAGGCAGCTCTCCATCCGCTTGAAGTACGGCAGGCAGTGGGCGTAGTCCCACGTCTTCATCCCGGAGTCGGCACCCCACCGCTCGTAGTCCAGCGGGTTGCCGCGCTGGAAGATCATGCCGTTGATGCTGCTTGAGCCCCCGAGCACCTTCCCTCGGGCGTGGTAGATCCTGCGGCCGTGCATGTGCGGCTCGGGCTCGGACTCGTACCGCCAGTCGTAGAAGCGGTTGCCGATGGGGAAGGTAAGTGCCGCCGGCATGTGGATGAAGACGTCCCAGGGATAGTCCGGTCGACCCGCCTCCAGGACCAGCACCCGCGTGGCCGGGTCCGCGGAGAGCCGGTTGGCCAGGGCGCTGCCGGCTGAGCCGCCTCCGACGATGACGAAGTCGTACTGCGGTGACGTCATGATGCCTCGTCTCGCTCGCGCGTTTCATCGAATCGTAGTGTTATGTGCATTGCGTTGCACTAGTCGCAACAATGGATCTTCTGTTTGCGTTCGACGCAGTTCTGCAAAGCACTTACAGTTTCGCTATGAGCAACGACTCGAGTAGTGGGGGCGTGCAGTCCGTCGATCGGGCGATCAGCGTGCTGGAGATCCTTTCGCGCCGGGGTGAGGCGGGGGTCAGCGAGGTCGCCGCCGAGATCGACGTGCACAAGTCGACCGCCTTCCGGCTGCTCGGCGCCCTGGAGGCGCGCGGTCTGGTGGAGCAGGCCGAAGACCGGGGCAAGTACCGCCTCGGCTTCGGCATCATCCGGCTGGCCGGCGGGGTCAGCACCCAGATGGACATCACCCAGCGCAGCCGTCACGTCTGCCAGCGGCTGGCCAAGGAGATCGGCGAGACGGTCAACATCGCGGTGCTTCGCTCCACCTACGCCGTCAACCTGGACCAGGTGCGCGGCCCTTCCGCCGTCACCGCCTACAACTGGGTCGGCCAGCTCACGCCCCTGCACGCCACCTCGAGCGGCAAGGTGCTCCTGGCCCACCTGGACGACGGGCAGCGCGCGAAACTGCTGGCCGACGGACAGCTGCAGAGCTTCACGTCCAGGACGATCATCGATGCCGACGCCCTCGAGCGGCAGCTGGCCGAGATCAGGAAGGCGGGGTACGCCTCCTGCCTGGAGGAGCTCGAGGACGGGCTGAACGCCATGGCCGCGCCCATCCGCTCCTACCACGGCGAGGTCATCGCCGCGGTCAGCGCCTCCGGCCCCGCCTACCGCTTCAGCGAGAAGCGCATGCACGAACTCGTCCCCGTCCTGATCAGCGGCGCCGACGAGATCAGCGAGCGGCTCGGCTACGCGCACTAGCGTCCACCCGTACGCCAACCGCATCGCGTGCTCCACTCCGGGCAGTCCGCCCCGTCCTTGGGCGGGGGTCCAGGAGCCCCTCGTCTTCGCCGGCCGTCTCTATCCGATCCGCTCCTGGACCCATTCATGGAAGGCGCTGATGTGGTGCTCGCTCGGCACCAGCACGCCGCCCTTGGCGTACGTGCGCGAGCCCATCCTCGGCTGGCAGCGCTCGCAGGCCTCGAAGTCCTGCTGGTTGACCCGGTGGAAGAGCTCGACTGACTTGTCCAGGTCCTTCCCGCTCGCCACGACCTCGGGCAGGTAGAGCCAATCGCACTCGACCACCGTTCGGTCGACCGCGAGAGGAAACATGCGGTGCAGGATGACGTGGTCGGGCACCAGGTTGATGAAGACCTGCGGCTTGACGGTGATCGCGTAGTAGCGCCTGTCCTGGTCCGCACTGACGCCCGGGATGCGGTCCACCCCGGCCGAGCCGTCCACGGTGAAGCCCTCGACATCCTCGCCGAACTCGGCGCCGTGACCGACGAAGTACTGCGCCGCGTACCCGTCGGCAAACTCCGGCAGCACCTCGGTCAGCTCGGGGTGGATCGTGGCGCAGTGGTAGCACTCCATGAAGTTCTCGACGATGAGCTTCCAGTTGGCCTTGACCTCGTAGACGATCCGCCGGCCCACCTCCAGCTCCGCCACGTCGTAGTTGCCGATCAGGTCGAGCGCGCCCAGCCGATCGGTCACCGCACCCATCACGTCCTCCTCGAACGATGGGGGCTCGTCGGCCAGGCAGATCCACACGTAGCCGAGCCACTCGCGCACGTGCACGTTGACCAGGCCGTACTCCGTCCGATCCAGGTCCGCCATCTTGGCCAGGTTGGGCGCCGCGATCAGCTTGCCGTCGAGGTCGTAGGTCCAGGCATGGTAGGAGCACTGGAAGGCCCGCTTGACCTCGCCGGACTCCTCCGTGCAGATGATCGCGCCGCGGTGCCGGCAGACGTTATAGAAGGCGCGGACCGACCCGTCGCGCGCCCTGCTGACGAGCATGTTCTCGGTGCCGACCTGCACCGTCTTGAAGGCTCCTGGCTTGGCCAGGTCCGCAGAGCGCACCACGCAGAACCACATCGTCTCGAAGATTCTCCGCTGCTCCAGCGCGAAGATCTCCGGATCGGTGTAATAGCGGCCCGGCAGGGTGGGGATCACGCTTGAGGTTGTTGTGGTGCCCACGGGAGTACTCCTCTGTGTACGGGCCGGGTCAGTGTCCTCGGCGGATCCAGTCCTCGAGTTGCGGAGCCTCGGCTCCGATGCCGGTGTCGTCGCCGTGCGCCGCGTCGATGACCAGCACCTGGTCGTCGTCACCCAGCGGCCAGACGTTGTTGTCGACGTCCCACGTCCCGCCATCCAGGCGGAATGTGCCGCGGGTGACCAGGCGCTCGATCCGCGTCACAGCAGCACCACCGAACGGAGCACCTCGCCGTGGTGCATCTTGGCGAAGGCGTCCTCCACGTCGGGCAGGCCGATGGTCTCGGTGACGAACGCGTTCAGGTCGAAGCGGCCCTGCAGGTAGAGGGAGACCAGCATGGGGAGGTCGCGGCTCGGCAGGCAGTCGCCGTACCAACTGGACTTCAGCGAGCCGCCGCGGCCGAAGACGTCGAGGAGCGGAAGTTCGAGCATCAGCTCCGGGGTGGGCACGCCCACGAGCACGGCGGTCCCGGCCAGGTCGCGGGCGTAGAACGCCTGCTTGAACGTCTCAGGCCGGCCGACGGCGTCGATGACAACGTCCGCGCCGAAGCCGCCGGTGAGCTCCCTGATCCGCTCGACGGGATCGGCCTGCTTCGCGTTGACGGTGTGCGTCGCGCCGAAGCCACGCGCCCAGTCGAGCTTCCTGTCGTCCACGTCGACGGCGATGATCGTAGTGGCGCCGACGAGCTGGGCGCCGGCGATCGCCGCGTTGCCGACGCCGCCGCAACCGATGACCGCGACCGAGTCGCCGTGGCTGACTGCGCCGGTGTTCACGGCCGCGCCGAGCCCGGCCATCACGCCGCACCCGAGGAGCCCGGCGGCGGCCGGGGAGGCGGCCGGGTCGACCTTGGTGCACTGTCCGGCGGCCACCAGCGTCTTCTCGGCGAACGCGCCGATGCCGAGCGCGGGGCTGAGCGGCGTGCCGTCGGCCAGGGTCATGCGCTGGGTCGCGTTGTGGGTGGCGAAGCAGTACTGCGGGCGGCCCCTGAGACAGGAGCGGCAGGATCCGCACACCGCACGCCAGTTGAGGATCACGAAGTCGCCGGGCACGACGTCGGTGACTCCGACGCCGACGGCTTCGATCAGTCCCGCCGCCTCGTGACCGAGCAGGAATGGGAAGTCGTCGCTGATGCCGCCCTCGCGGTAGTGCAGGTCGGTGTGGCATACGCCGCACGCTTGCACCTTCACCAGTGCCTCGCCGGGGCCGGGATCCGGCACCAGGATCGTCTCCAGGCTGACCGGCTTACCCTTGCCGGTCGCGACCACGCCGCGAACTTCATGCGCCATCGATTCACTCCTGTTTCAGCCGGCCTGGGCCGGCGCGGTCTCCAAATGGCGGCGCCAGCGGGTGAACAGCCGCACCTGGTTCACACCCAGCACCGCCACGGGGCGGCCTCCCTGCCGGTAGACGGCGAGGAAGCTGTGGTTCGCCGGATCGCCCTCCTCCACGGTGACCGTGTCAGCGTCGCGGGCCTGCCCGATTAACTGGATCTTCACGTCGAACTGGTCGGACCAGAGGTAGGCCGGGCGCGCGGGCTCCGGGCGGGCGGTGCCGCCGGACAGCAGCGTCGCCGCCGCGACGCCGGCTCGCTGGCGGGCGCCTGTCCAGTGCTCGATCCGGTGGTGGCGGCCCTGCGCGGGATCGAACCAGGCCGCGCAGTCGCCGACGGCGACGATCCCCGGGACGGACGTACCGCCGCCCTCGTCGCAGAGGACCCCATCGCCCAATTCCAGGCCGCTGCCCTCCAGCCAGGCGGTGTTGGGCACCGCCCCGATCCCGACGACCACGACGTCGGCCGGCAGGTGCGTTCCGTCCGCCAGGCGTACCCCGTCGACCCGGTGCGCGCCAGTCAGTGCTGTCACGTGCGCGCCGCAGACCAGCTGGACGCCGCGCTTCTCGTGCACGCCCGCGATGGCCCGGGCCATCGTGACGCCGATGACGTGCGCCAGCGGCGCCTGCCCCGACTCCACGAGGGTCACTTCCAGGCCCAGCTCGCGGGCCGTGGCGGCGACTTCGGCGCCGATGAAGCCGCCGCCGATCACCACCAGTCTCTTGGCGGTCTTCAGGTCGGCGCGTAGCGCTCGGGCGTCGTCCAGCGTGCGCAGCGTGTGCACGCCGGGCAGTCCCTCCGCCGCCGGCAGTCGGCGCGCGGAGGCGCCGGTCGCGATCACGATGCCGTCCGCGAGAAGCGAGGTGCCGTCGCTCAGCGTGATACGCCGGATGGCCGGGTCCAGGGCGGTGGCGGCCCCGCCCAGCCGCCATTCGAGGTCCGGGTCTTCGCCTTCGGACTCCAGGGCGAGGTCGGTCTCGCTGATGGCGCCCTTGAGGAAGTCCTTGGACAGCGGGGGCCGGTCATAGGGGCGATGCTTCTCCTCGCCGATGAGGACGATGCGTCCCTCATACCCCTGGCCTCGCAGGGCGCGGGCGCTCAGCAGCCCAGCCAGCGAGGCGCCGATCACGCAGATCGTGTTCACTCCCGCTCCCTCACGGTGACGCAAGGAGGAAGGTTGGGCGGCGCGTCGGACGGCACGACATAGATGACGTCGTTCTGGACGACCACCTGGTGGGTGCGGACTGGCCGCTTGGCGGGAGGGGCGTCGACCTGGCCGGTGCGCAGATCGAATCGTGAGGCGTGCAGCGGGCACTCCACCTCGCAGCCCTCCAGCCACCCGTCGGCCAGCGAGGCGTCCTGGTGGGTGCAGGTGTCGTCGATCGCGAGGATCTCGCCGTTATCGGTGTGGAAGACGGCGATGGGCGGATTGACATTGAGGCGGACGGCCTCACCTCGCGGAAGTGACGCGAGAGGGCACGCTGGGATCATCGTGTCACATCCCCGGTTTCGTAACGGGGAACGTTTAGCGCCATGCGCAACAGAGTGCGGGTGCGGAATGCGGATGTCAAGACCGGTTTGCGGGGCTTCTGTCCAGTTTTCGGGTTGACCGGGAGTGCCGGCCGGGACCTGTCCTCGAAGGGCGGCGTCCTGGCCGGCACCGCCTACCGTCTGCTGCTGGCCTGACGGCGGGGTGGTCGGCGGCTAGCGCAGATGCCGGGTGAAGAACCGGGCCGCGTCCTCCCCTGCGAACTGCGGGACGCCGGTGTGCCCGCCCATGTTGGCGTGCAGCGTTTTCTCCTCGGAGCCGAAGGCGTCGAACAGGTCCAGAGCTGCCTGCCGGTCGTTCCCTTCGTCGTCCCACTGCAGCAGGACGTGCAGCGGAATGGTGACCTGTCGGGCCTCCTCGAACATGGTGCGAGGCACGAAACTCCCGGCGAAGAAGCCGGCGGCCACGATGCGCGGCTCGACCACCGCAAGCCGGATGCCGATGGAGATCACTCCTCCCGAGTACCCGACCGGGCCGCCGATCTCGGGCAGCGACAGGAGGGCATCCAGGGCGGCCTGCCATTCCGGGACCGCCTTGTCGACGAGCGGGAGGATGAGGGCGTCGATGATCTCGTCGCTGACCGGCTCGCCGGCCTCCATAGCCCGGCGCAGGTCGGCGCGGGCCTGCTCGGCGGCGGCGGAGCGGGGCCGGTCACCGGTCCCGGGGAGCTCGATGGTGGCCGCAGCGAAGCCCTCCGCCGCAGAGTGCCGGGCCCGCGCCACCAGCCGGGGGTACATCTTGTGCAGTCCGAGCGGGGGGTGGCCGAGCAGGATCAGCGGCGCCGGTGCGGATGCGGATCCGGGCGTCCACAGGATGCCGGGGATCTCGCCGAGGGTGAATTCGCGTTCGAGGATGCCGTCGTCGAGGCGCTGCTCGGAGGTGAATTGCATGGTCGTGCCTTTCGGGAGTGCTCTTGAACAGCGCTCCCGGACGACCTATCGCCCGACCGTGACCCCGGAGGGGAGCACCCATGTCGATACTGCGTTCACGGGTACCACCTCCTCGTTCTCTGGCACGGCCTCCAGAAAAGTAGCAGTGGTCGCCGTGGTCCGCCAACGGGTTTTGCGGAGGCTCCGTGGGCGGATGCCACGGAGGGGCTTCAGCCCGTCGTCTACCGAGCCTTCATCGGTGTGCGCTTCGATTCTGGTCGCGAGCGCCCGCTACCACGACCCTTTGACGGCTTTGCCGCGGTAGACCACGTCGTGACGGCGCGCCGCCACCCACGCGGTGACGGTCTGCTCAACCTTGTCGCGCGGGCGCCTCGTCGTAGGCGCCCGCGCGAAGATGCGGCTCTCCCAGAGCCACCTGTCCCCGCCGGGATGGGCGGTCAGGCCGCCGTTGCCGGTCCCGGTGACGAACTGGGACAGGTAGACGCCGTCCTTGCCAGCCGCTCGAGGATCGCCAGCTCGCCCACCAGGCGGTCGGGATGGAGGTTGAGCGTCACACGCAGGCCGGGATCGACCGGGCTGTGAGGTGGCTGAGGGCGCGTGCGTGTGCCGTACCCGACATGTCTGTCGTCATCATGACCCGTCGGACGCGTGCAGGATGAAGGCCAGCACATCGGCGAGCAGTGCCTGCTCCTGGTCTCTGGTCGAGCCGGCGCCGTGGCCGCCGTGCTCCTCGACGCGCAGCAGCACCGGCCGACCGGAGTCCGTGGCCGCCTGCAGGCGGGCAGCCAGCTTCGCCGGCTGCCACGGCGGCACCCGCGCGTCGTGCAGGCCGGTGGTCAGCAGCACCGCCGGGTACGGCACGCCGTCCCGGACCCGCAGGTAGGCGTCGATGATCAGCAGGTCGCGCAGGCCCTCCTCAGTGGTGACGCTGCCGAACTCCGGCACGTTGATCGGCCCGCTCTCGCTGAACTCGTTGCGCGTGGCGTTCACCGTCGGCGCGTGCATCGCCATGGCCGCCCACAGATCGGGGCGGCGCACCAGCGCGCCGCCGGTGGGGATGCCGCCGCTGCTGGCGCCCTCGGCAGCCAGCCGCCCCGGGCGGGTGTAGCCGAGGGCGATGAGATGCTCGGCGCAGTCGATGAAGTCCGTGATGGTGGCCTCCTTGCGCTCGCCGCGCCCGGCCTCGTGCCACTCGCGGCCGTAGGCGCCGCCGCCGCGCAGGTGCGCGACGGCGTAGACGCCGCCACGCTCGTACCAGGCGAGCATCTCGGGACGGAACTCCGGCAGGTCGATGAACCCGTGGGAGCCGTAGCCGGTGAGCACGGCCGGGTTGTCGCCGTCCAGCTCCAGGTCCTTGTGGTGGATGACCGTGAGCGGGATCGGCGTCCCGTCCCTCGCGGGCACGTGCAGAGTACGGACGTGCACGTCGCCGAAGTCCACCGGTGAGCGGGGCGCCAGCCCGGTGTCCTGGAGGGACTGGCCGTCGTAGCGGTAGAGCCGCGGCGCGTCGGTCCAGCCGGCCACCAGCAGCAGGGCTTCGGGGCGCTCGGGGTGGGTGGTCCACTCCAGGATGGTGCCGTCCACCGGCATCGGGAGGTCGGCGGGCTCGCCGCCGGACAGGGGTACGTGCCGTATCCGGCTGACGCCGCCGTCGAGATCGCGCACCAGCAGCCGGTCGCCCACCACCCGCACCGACTCCACCGCCCGCTCACCCGCGGGCACGACCACCCGGGCTCGGGACAGATCGGGTGCGGCAAGCGGAACGGCCAGCACGCGGGAGCGCGGCGCGTCCCGATGGGAGACCAGGTAGAGGGTGTCGTGGCTGGTGGCGAAGGTGGTTACGCCGTCGGCCACGTCCGCGACCAGCTGCCACGGGCAGGCGGCCGGGTCGGCCAGCCCGGTCCGCGGCGCCACGTACAGCGTGCAGTCGCTCAGCTGCTCGCTGGTCCAGGGCCAGGGGCTGAGCGCGGCGTGGGAGACGATCGCCAGCATCCACTCGCCGTGCGGCGGCACCACCAGGAAAGGCCGGTCCCGCGGGGTCAGCTCGATGTGGGGGTTGAGGCCGCGCGCCAGCACCGCCGTGTCCTGCGCCGGGTCGGCGCCCAGGTGGTGCAGGAAGGTACGGCTGTCCAGGAGGTGCTGCTCTGCGTAGCGGTGATAGACGAACGACCGGCTGTCCTCCAGCCAGCTCAGGAAGGCGAAGCGCGTCGTGGGCGGGATCGTCTCCCGGAGGGCGCCGGAGTCGGCGTCGATCACGTGGATGGAGCTGTCCTCCGACCCGGAGGCGGAGACGGCGCAGGCGACGTGGCGGCCGTCGGGGGAGGGCACGTACCAGTCGATGGCGTGGTGCCCGTCGCCGGGCACCGTGCCGGGGTCAAACAGGACCCTGCTCGCTCCGTCGGCCTCGGTCACCGTCAGCACCGGCACGCGGGCGTCCGGCTCGTGTACCAGGGCGAAGACCCTGTCGGCCGCCATCGCGAGGCCGAAGTACCGCGTGAGCGCACCGCCCAGTTCGCGGATCCGGGTCAGTAGGCCGGAGCGGTGCGGCAGGGCGTCCAGGTGCTCGCGGGCGTGCCGGGCCTGGCCGTCCAGCCAGTGGTGGAACTCCTCGCCTTCGGCTTCCATCCACCGGTAGGGGTCCTCGAGTGTGATGCCGTGGAGGGTCTCGCGCACGACGTCCACCCGGGCGATCGGGGGTTCGGTGATGTCGCTCATATGCGCATGATCATATGCCGGAGATCCGGTGACTTGCCGGGACATTAGATCACGCGTCCCTCCGCCGGGCTCGCCTGACGGCCATCTACTTTGGTCCTGCCCCGGTTTGGTGGACACCTGACGAACCAGAGCGCCACTCCGAGGCCGGGCCGTGCGGCGTCGGCGAGGTCGATGCCCGGGAGGAGCTCGCGGATGGCGAACGGGGTCGGCTTGGTGTCGAACACGACCGCGTGTGGCGGCGAAACCGCGGCCCGACGCAGGCCCAGGTGCTGCTCGCAGAAGGCGGCTGCGGCGTCCACGTCGCGGACGTGCAGGGCTACGAAGTCGGGGCCGTCGACAAGGCCCGCGAGGCCTGGGAGCTGCTTAGTTGCCCGCGCTCTGGTAGTGCCGGAGCTGGTGCCGCCAGACCTGGTACGCGAGGGCGAACAGCGCGACGCCCAGCAGCGGGCTCCCGTACGCCACCAGCGCGGGCACGTTCAGCGCTCCGGTCTTGTCCAGCAGCACGCTCGCCGGAACGTACGCCACGAAGGCCACGGGCAGCACGAACGTCAGCACCCACTGGGTGGCGCCGCCGAAGACGCTCATGGGGTAGGACCCGAACCTGCTGAACAGGTCGTCCACGAACGTCCACAACGCGAACCCGTTCAACGTGCGCAGCGACATCGATGCCAGCACCAGGGCGAAGGACGCCTCCACGAGCGCGCCGCCCACGACCGCCGCCAGACAGAAGGCGATCATTGCCGGGCTCAGGGGCGGCGCCGCGATGACCAGGAGGACGAGGCCCGCCAGCAGGTCGCCCAGTTGTCCCACGCCCAACCGCCTGGCGATGATCTGGACCAGCGGGTTGAGCGGGCGCAGCAGCACCCGGTCCAGTTCTCCCTCGCGTACCAGGAACTCCAGGCCGAAAAGGCTGCTGAACGGGAGCACGTAGAACGCGTGGGCGGTCAGGCGCAGCCCGTACAGGAAGGCGACCTCCTTCAGGCTCCACCCGGCCAAGGACGGGAAGGTGTGCATGACCACCCAGACGAAGGCGAAGCCGCTGCCCTGGTAGGCCACCCCGGTGGCGATGCCGATCACCGTGTTGAGCCGGTACTGCAACGCCCCGCGCATGGAGGCGCGCTGCAGCCGCCAGTACAGGCGCAGCGTGCGCGCGATCTCAGCCACCGTTGATCACCACCCTGCGGTGCGCCCTTCGCCATACCGCCCACAGCAGCGCCGCCAGCGCGGCGATCCACGCGACCTCGACGGCGACCGCCCGGCCGACCTGCCCGCCCGAGAGGTGACCGACGTAGACGGCCGCCGGGACGTACCCCATGTACTTGAACGGCAGCGCCTCCGCCAGGACGCCCAGCGCCCCCGGGAAGAACGACAGCGGCACCATCGTCCCGGCGAAGAAGTGGCTGACCAGCCGGTACAGCAGCGAGATCGCCCCGGTCTCCAGCGTCCAGAAGCCGATCACGCAGATGAGCAGCGACATCATCACCGAGATGACGTAGCCGAGCGAGAGGGTGGCCACGTAGCCGAGCGGCTGCGCGGTGGGGGTGATCGTGCCGACCAGCAGGACCACGGGTACGGCCGGCGCGAGCATCAGCAAGCCGCCGAAGGTGTGCCCGACCTGGAAGGCGGCCATCTGGGACAGGTAGCCGGTCGGCCTGGACAGGTCGAAGAACACCATGCCGGTACGGATCCGGAAGTGGGCGATCCTCGGGATGACCGGGGTGGTCGCGAACGCCTGGAGGTTGGCCAGGCTCAGGTAGGCGAGCAGGGCATCGAGGGTGAGTCCCCGGGCCTGTCCCGAGCCGCCGTACACCGCGGTCCACACCATGCGCAGCAGGAACACCTGGGCGATCAGCGCCAGCACCGTCATGATCACATCACTGCGGTAGGCGAGCTGGAAGCGCAGGCCAATGCGGGCCATCCCGGCCAGCGGCCGGATCATCGCATGCTCTCGGCGTAGATCTGCTTGATCACGCTTTCCAGGTCGGGCTCCTCGATGGACAGGTCGCGGATGGCGTGCTCGGCGGCCACCTGGGCGATCAGCTCGGGGACCGACGTGCCGCCGGCGATCTCGAAGGTGCGGGTCTCGCCGTCGGCCAGCTCGACCACCAGCCTCCGGGGCGGAGCGTAGGCGGTGACGAGATCGTCGATGCCGCCGTCGTACAGCACCCGGCCCTTGTCGATGAGGATGATGCGCCTGCACAGCGCCTCCACGTCGGCCAGGTCGTGCGTGGTCAGCACGACCGTGGTGCGGCCGGCCCTGTTGGTGTCGACGATGAACTCCCGCACCGCCTGCTTGGCCAGGACGTCGAGGCCGACGGTGGGTTCGTCGAGGTACAGGATCGGCGGGTCGTACAGCATCGCCGCCGCCAGGTCGCCGCGCATCCGCTGGCCGAGGCTCAGCTGGCGGACAGGCGTGTCCAGGAAGTCGTCCAGGCCGAGCAGATCGCACATGCGGCGCAGCGATCCGGTGAAACGGGCAGCGGGCACGTCGTACAGATCGCCGACCAGGCGCAGGGAGTCGATCAGCGGCAGGTCCCACCACAGCTGGCTGCGCTGGCCGAAGACCACGCCGACGGCCCTGGCGTTGGCCTCCCTGTCCCGCCACGGCACCCTGCCGTCCACCTCGATCCGCCCGCTGGTGGGGGTGAGGATGCCGGTCAGCATCTTCACGGTGGTGGACTTGCCGGCGCCGTTGGGGCCGAGATAGCCCACGATCTCGCCCTCGGGGATCTCGAAGCTGACGCCGTCGACGGCGACCCGTTCGTCATATCGGCGGGTCACGAGGGTGCGGAGGGCTCCGAAAGGGCCGGAAAAGGCGTGCGGGCGGCGGAAGACCTTCGTCAGCGACTCGACCCTGATCATGACGACATCCTTCACGTTGAGGATGTCGCGCGACAACTATTTTCTTGGCGGGTCAGGTGTCCGCGGGGGAGATCCGCATCTCCAGGACCTGGCCGGGCCACTCGCCGACCGTGAAGGTGTCGGTCCGGGAGAAACCCATGCTCTCGTAGTACTTCACGAGCTTGCCGTCGTCACCTGCGTAGCAGTCGACCCGCAGCAGGCCCACCCCGCGCCTGGCCGCCTCCTCGCGCGCCCACCCGAGCAGCGCGGCGCCCACCTTCTGGCCGGAGAACCGCTTGTCGATCACGAGGCCGTGCACGTACAGCTCCGGCTCCACCGGCGGAGGCACGTACGGCATGGCTGCGCCCACCACAACGCAGCCGGCCGGTTCGCCGTCGATCTCGGCGATCCGCATGCCGCCTTCCGACGCCCAGCGGGTGATGCTCTCGATCCTCGCCGGATCGGTGGAGAACGGCGCGCTGCCCCACTGGCCGGTGCGCCCCCGCTCGGTCAGCCACGCCACCGCGCTGTCGAACATGCCGAGCACGGCCTGGACGTCCGCGAGGCCACCCTGCCTGATCATCACCGGGCGATCCTAGCAGCGGCCCGGCGAATGCCCCCGGAGTACTGGATGCCGGATAAATCGGAAGAAACAGTCACAGTTCGGCTGTCTCAGGCACTGTCCGCCGCCCCACGTCAGCAGGGCCAGGTCAGCCGGTCCAGCGGCGTGGAACCGCCCGGGCTGAGCGGCGACCTGAGGGACATCGGGACCTGCGACATGAACCGGGGCCGGGTCCCACGATGCCGCTGGGCCGCGTGCACGAGGAAGGGATGGCAGATGTAGGCGTCTCCCGGCGACCCCGTGGCGAGCGCCTCCGGCCGGTGCGCGGTCGCCGCGTCCAGGATCGGCCCGGAGTCGAAGAACGGCAGGCCGCCCTCGCCGTACGGCTCCAGCACCCGTGCCACGTCCCGGTGGGAGCCGACCCGGATGCGGGTGGGCGCATCGTCCGGACCCACCTCGGAGAACAGGAGCAGGAGGAGGAAGGTGTGCGACCGTCCGGTGACGACGCCCCAGGCCCCGTCCGGCCCCGGGATGTTCTGGTCGATGTGCCAGCCGGTGTCACCGGAGTCCTCCGGATGAGGGAATCTGATCGGCATCATCCCGACCACCGGGCGCGGCACCCATCGGTCCTTCCCGGCGACCAGGTCCAGCGCGGCGGCGAGCCGCGGGCCGTGCATGACCTCACCCAATGCGCCGTCCCAGCTGGGCTCCAGCCACACCACAGGCCGGGTCCACTCCTGCGGCCGGTCCGGTGACAGACCCAGCCGTTCCCAGATCAAGGCTCCCGCACGCTCGCCCGTCTCGCGCGGGAAGGCCTCCTCGATCTTGAGGAACCCGTCGGTGGAGAACCGCTCGATGGCGGTGTCATCGAAGTCCGTCACGCGACGGACCATAGACGCCGCCGGACGGCGAGGTCGACCGGTTTTCCCTCCGGCTCCGCCCGGCGGCCCGGAGCGAAACCGGCGGCGGCCCACCGGTGCGGTGGTTGACTGTCGGCGTGGACGGGAGGGCCGAGACCCGTCGCGCGACGGCATCGGCTTTCAACTCAGGCGGGTAGTCGCCGAGCCGCGCCCACACAGCTCCCTCAGTCGGAGACGAAGAAGCGACGGCCGGTGGCCGTCCCGAGTGCTGACCGCTTAGCCAGGTCGATCCCCATCTCCGACAGCCTCACCAGGTGAATCAGCCGCTGCTCTTCCCAGTCCGCCAGCCGCCGGGCGGGAAGGTCGTGACCGGGTGTCCATCCGCGCATGGCCGCGGCGAGGCCGGCCGCATCACCGAACGCCTTGGAGGTCCCGGAGGCGGTGTGCGGCCGGACCGTGCCAGCGGCGTCGCCGATCAGAGCCGCATGGTCGGCGACCATCCGAAACGGACGAAGGTCGAAGACAGGCTGCATGAAGACCTCACCGTGGCGCACGAGCTCCGCGAACGGCGGCGGAAGCGACGCCTCAGCCGTGACGGCAAGCTCCGCAGCAACGTCGGGAAGCATCTCCCCAGGCGGCAGGAAAGTCGTGAACGACTTTCCAGATCGGCTCGTGAGCAGCCGTGGAAGCTCACCCTCGGGCACGTTCATGTACCACACCCAGTTGACACGCCTGGAGCCTTCCACCAGCTCACCATCGGCCCCCGGGACCAGATAACACAGCATCTGCAGGCCGTCCGCGCCGAAGAACGTGAACCGGCCCGCCAGCAGGTCCAGAAGGCCACCGGGCAGGGCCGACTCCGGTTCCAGCCCTCGCCAGGCCACATACCCGGCGTACGCGGGACGCGCGGCGGAATCGAGCAGCCGCCGCGTGGCCGAACCGATCCCGTCCGCGCCCACCAGGAAATTGCCCTGAGCCGTGTAGCCGTCAGCGAACTCGGCCGTGACATCGGAGCCTTCCACCCGGACCCGCCTAAGGGCACTGTCCAAGCGGTAACAGACACCGGCGAGGGGTTCCCGCAACGCCCGGTAGAGAGTGTCCCAGGCCGTCATCAACTGCGGGGCCTCATACCGGTCGGGACTGCCGTGGATGTGGAGCTGCTGGCGCTCACGCAGTTCGACGCTCACCGACTGCGCAGATTTGCCCAGTCTCACCAGCAGCGCCTCCACCTCGGGCTGCATGACGATGCCCGCACCACGAGCCTGCATCCTGCCCGCCGATCGTTCGTACACGACGGGTTCAGCACCGACGGCTCGTAACTCGTGGGCCGCTGCCAGGCCCCCGACCGACCCACCGATGATCAGAGCCTTGAACGCTTCTCTCAGATGCATAGACGCTCTCCGAACATGGCAGTTCCTATACCCGCCCGAGACGGCGTATGTGGGCCGGCAAAGCTTTGAAGATCGCAGCTTCTGGGCGACCTGCGGTACCGGGACGCCGTTGGTTCGGAGGCTGCGGGCGTAGGCGGCCATGTCATCGTCGACGGCCTGGGGGTTGCAGGATCTCCATGTGGTGCTCATCACGGCTTTCCACGTGAGGCGGACTCTGCTGCAGCGCGCATGATCGCTCGGCGGATGGGTTCGTAGCCGGTGCACCGGCAGATGTTGGACTCGACCAGGCCGTCTATGCGTTCTGAGTCATCGGCGATCGTGGGGTCGGCCTCCAGGGCGCCTGCCGCCACCATCAAGAAGCCCGGTGTGCAGAAACCGCACTGGAGGGCGTGCTCGGCGGAGAACGCCCGCTGGAGCGGATGTGGCTCGCCATCAGGCGAGGACAGCCCCTCAACGGTGCGTACCGACCTGCCGTCGCACTGAACGGCCAGCATGAGGCACGCGCGGACGGCCTCGCCGTCCACCAGCACCGTGCAGGCCCCGCAGACGCCGTGCTCGCAACCGAGGTGCGTACCGGTGAGTCGGCAGTCTTCCCGCAACACGTCGGCGAGGATGCGCCGGGGTTCGACGTCGAGTGAGTGCTGTTCGCCGTTGACAGTGAGCTTGATCTTCACAGGCGGCCTCCCGTGGCCCCGTTGCCGGCTTGCACCTGGTAGTCCGTCGCTGCTTGACGCAGCGTCCTGCCGACCAGCACGGCGATGGCATTTCGCCGATACTCCGGGTCGGCGTACGGCTCTGCCAGGGGCGCGGCATCCTGCTCCGCAGCGATCCGTCCCGCGCGGATGAAGGGGTGGCCGTCGGGCAGCCGGTAGCCGGTGCCGGGCGAGCCGACCTCGGCGCCGACCAGCGCCTGCTCGGCGGCTCGTGCCCGCACCGGCCGGTCAGCGCAGTTGACCAGCCCGATCCGCGCCTGCTCGATCACTCCGTCGTGTACGGCCAGTGCCGTGGCCACGGCCACCTGGGCGAAGCAGAAGTGCGTCCGGCGGTGCTCGATGAAGCCGACTCCGGTGTTGTCACCAAGCAGCGGGAATCGCACCGAGGTGATGAGCTCGTCCCGTGCGCGCGCTGTCTGGAGCGCGCCGCGGAAGTAGTCATGGACCGCGATCTCACGGGCCCTGTCGGCACTGCGCACCTCTATGGCGGCGTCGAGCGCGAGGGCGATGGCGCACCACTCCGACGCCGGATGAGCCCAGGCGAGGCTGCCCACCATCGTGCCACGGGCGCGGATCGGCGGATGGGCGATGTTGACGACGGCGAGGGCGAAGAGCCTGCCGAGCGGACCGGGAACGGCCTGAGGGGACTCGAAGACGCCGTGGCGGACCAGGGCGCCGACGCGCACGGCGCCGTTGTCCAGATTCAGGTGGTCGAGCCCCGCCACACGGTTGATGTCGACCACCAGATCAGGGCGGATCCGTTGCAGGTGCATCTCCAGGATCAGGCTCTGCCCGCCGGCCAGGACGCGGACGTCGCGCTCGGTGTCGCCGAGGGCGTCCAGGGTCTCGTGCACTGTGTGCGGTGCGACGTAGTCGAAGGTTGCGGGTTTCACCGGGCCTCCTCGTATTTCGGGGCACGGGCCGCCCGCCAGACGACGTCCGGGGTGAGCGGCATCTGCAGCAGGCCGGGGTCGGCCGGCTGGAGCGCGTCGGCCACGGCGTTGACGATCGCCGCAGGCGTGCCGATGCAGCCCGACTCCCCGGCCCCTTTCGCTCCCAGCGGCGTGCTGGGGGTCGGTGTGCGGGTGTCCTTGACCTCGATGGGCGGGATCTCGGCGGCCGTCGGCAGTAGATAGTCGAGCAGGCCATTGGCCAGCTGCGGCACGCCGTCGTCGCCGTAGGGGATGCCCTCGTACAGGGCCTGGCCGATCCCCTGGACGGCCGATCCGAACGCCTGCCCGCGCACCACCGCCGGATTGAGCACAACTCCGCAGTCATCGACCACCACCAGTTGCAAGACACGAACGGTGCCGAGTTCCGGATCGACCTCGACGACGGCGGCGTGGGCGCCGAACGGGAAGCCCATGCCTGACTCGAACCGGTCGTCGACGCGCAGCGGTCCGGTGTCCTTGACCAGTTCCGCCAACCCGATGGCTGCCGAGCCGTCCCGGAGGGGGCGGAGGGAGCCGGCAGACCACTCCACCTCCTCCACCGGCATCCCCCACAGCTCCGCCGCCCGCTCGCGCGCCCGGTCGATGAGCAGGGCACAGGCATGACACAGGGCCGCCCCGTCCACCTGCGCCGAACGGCTGGCAAAAGAGCCCAGGCCCTCGGGCTGCGCGTCGGTGTCCCCCTCGACCAGCCGCACCCGGTCCTCCTCGACGCCGAGGGCCTGGGCGACCAGCGCGGGGAAGGTCGTCTCGTGGCTCTGCCCGCTGGGCGCGGCGCCGCACCGGGCGGTGATCGTGCCGTCCTCGTGCGCTTCGACGCCGGCGAACTCGTGCAACCCGCCCGGTTCCCCGCCGGAACGCTCCACATAGCAGGACAGGCCGATGCCCAGCGGCAGTGCGTCCGGATTCTCTCTGCGCCGTTCCTGCTCATCCCGCCACGTGCCGTAGCCGATGGTCTCCAAGGCCAGGTCAAGGGCGGTCGAGTAGTCACCGCTGTCGTAGCAGCGGCCCGTGGGGGTCTGGTACGGGAAACTCCCGGCAGGGATGAAGTTGCGCCGCCGCAGTTCCGCCGGATCCATCCCGAGCCTGCGGGCCAGCAGGTCCATCGACCGCTCCAGCGCGATCGTCGCCTCCGGCCGGCCAGCGCCGCGATACGGGTAAGTCACCATCGTGTTGGTCAGCACCGAACGTACGGTGGCGTGGACCTTGGGCGTGGTGTAAGGGCCGGTGGCCATCCAGGCCGTCTGCATGGGCAGGCCGACCCCTAGATGGGGGTAAGCTCCCACGTCGGCGTCGATCTGCAGCTCATAGGCGAGCAGGTGCCCGTCGGCGTCGGCGGCGAGCCGGACCCGCTGGTCCTGGCCCCGCCCGCGAGTGGCGGCCGTCATGGACTCCAGACGGTCCTCGATCCAGCGAACCGGCCGTCCGAGTGTCACCGCGAGGTAGACCACCGTGACGAACTCCGGGAACGCCGCGCTCTTGGAACCGAACGCGCCCCCGGTGTCGGGCACCACCACGCGGATCCGGTCCACCGGCAGATCCAGCAGCGCCGCCAGTTCACGCCGCAGCCGATGGGGCATCTGGTGCCCCGACCACACGCTCAGCCGACCGTCCTCCTCCGGGACGGCGAGGATGGTCCGACACTCCATCGGCGTCGGCATCAGGAGTTGCTGACGGTAGCGAGCCTCGACCACGGCGGCCGCCCCCTGCCAAACCGACTCATCGATCGGCTGTCCTGCCTCACCCGTGAACGCCGTGTTGCTCAGGCCATCGAACAGGGCAATCGAGTCGTTGGCCGCCCGGGAAGGCGTGACCACTGCCGGTAGCGGGTCGATCCGAACAACGACCTCGGCGGCCCCGTCCTCGGCCCGGTAGCGATCTTCTCCTACAACGACCGCGACGGCCTCTCCCGCGTACCGCACGCGCTCTTTCGCCAGCGCCGGCCATTCACGTCCGGTGACCGCCTCTTCATTGGACAGCCTCGCGAGCAGCGTGTGCGGCACCGGCGGCAGGTCCTGCAGCCGCGCGGCCGCGTGCGTACAGGTGGGCAGCCCGGACAGATCCGCCGCTGACCAGGCCCCGATCACGCCGGGCACCTCCCGGGCAGCCGCGCAGTCCACTTCACGCACGATGCCGTGGGCGACGGTACTTCTGACAAACGCCGCATCCAAGCAACCCGGCACCACCAAATCCGCGACGTACCGGCCATGGCCGGTGAGCAGCCGCCTGTCCTCGCGTCTGGTCCACTGCTCCATGTCATGCTCCACTGTTCGGTGAAGAACGTCGCAGTATGAATGCGGTCGGCACTCCGGCGGGCTCTCCTCACCCGCGCCGTGATGGAGCCCTGGGGGCTGCGCAGAGGTCTAGGGATCGCTCCGACCCAACACGGCCGCCAGTCCCTCTCTCGACGGCACGTGATCGGCAGCGAAGTGGATTCGTCCCGTCAATATAGGTCTTCAGATGGCGGCACCGAGGCTGGCTCCGTCTCTGCTGGGAGTCAGCGTTGATTATCGCTTTGGCAGGGGAAACACGAACCCGGGCATGCTGTTGGTCCACGAAGGATCCAAGACCCCGGGCGGCGCGGATCAGATCGTCTCGGCCAAGTCCGGGAACGAGCCCGGCGGCCCGGAGCGACACCGGCGGCGGCCCACCGGTGCGGTGGTTGACTGTCGGCGTGGACGGGAGGGCCGAGACCCGTCTCATGACATCTTCTCTCGTGGATGCGATGAAGAGTACGGATATCGCGCCGCGATTACTAGGCCACGCGGGTGTTCATGCTGGAATGTGCGAAGGTATGGTGATTGTTCGTGACGACGTTTCGGATCAGCGAGGCCGCCGCTCTGCTCGGTGTCAGCGCTGACACCGTCCGCCGATGGGTGGACGCCGGTCGGCTCACCGCCCAGCGAGACGAGTACGGCCACCGCCGGGTGGACGGCGCGGATCTGGCCGCGTTCGCGCGCGCGCAGATCGAGGCCGAGAGCGACTCCGGTCACTCCTCCGCGCGCAACCGCTTCCGCGGCATCGTGACCGAGGTGATCAAGGACTCGGTGATGGCCCAGGTGGAGATCGCCGCCGGGCCATACCGGGTGGTGTCGCTGATGAGCCGCCAGGCCGCCGACGAGCTGGGCCTCGAACCGGGGGTGGTGGCGGTCGCCGTGATCAAGTCCACCAACGTCGTCGTGGAGATCCCCGACCAGACCCGCCCGGTGAGTCAATAAGGAGCCCCCCGTTGTCAAGCCGTCTGTTCCGTTGGGCCGTCGCGGCCCCCCTCGCGCTCGCCCTCGCCGCCGGCCTCACCGGCTGCGGTTCGAGCACCCCGGCGACCTCCGCGTCCACCTCCTCCGGGGGTACGGCCAAGACGGTGACGGTGTTCGCCGCAGCCTCGCTGACCGGCACGTTCACCGAGCTCGGCAAGGCCTTCGAGGCCGCCCACCCGGGCACGACGGTGAGGTTCAACTTCGGCTCCAGCGCCACGCTGGCCCAGCAGATCACCCAGGCCGCACCGGCCGACGTGTTCGCCGCGGCCAGCCCGGCCACGATGAAGACCGTCACCGACGCGTCCCTGGCCGGCGCACCCACCACGTTCGTGCGCAACAAGCTGGAAATCGCCGTCCCGGCAGACAACGCGGCCAAGGTGGACGAGCTGAAGGACCTGACCGATCCCAAGATCAAGGTCGCTCTCTGCGCCGAGCAGGTGCCGTGCGGCGCTGCGGCCGTCAAGGCGCTGGACGCGGCCGGGCTGAAGGTCACCCCGGTCACCCTGGAACAGGACGTCAAGGCCACGCTGACCAAGGTCGAGCTGGGCGAGGTCGACGCCGCCCTGGTCTACAAGACCGACGTGATCGCCGCCGGGGACAAGGTCCAGGGCATCCCCTTCCCCGAGGCCGACAAGGCGATCAACGACTACCCGATCGCGGTGCTGTCCAATGCGCCCGCCGGTGACCTGGCCAAGCAGTTCGTCGACCTCGTGCTCTCACCGCAGGGCAAGGACGTGCTGACCAAGGCCGGGTTCGAGGCCCCCTGAGCGGTATGACCGCGTCCACCACACCGACCGCTCGGGGCGATGTCCGCCGCCCCGAGCGATCCGGCGTGTCCGGCCGCGTGCCGTGGGTGCTGGTAGTGCCTGCCGTGATCGGCATGGCCTTCCTGGTGCTGCCCCTCGCCGGGCTGTTGGTGCGCGCCCCCTGGTCCACGCTCACGCAGCGGCTGGCCGAACCCCAGGTGCTCGAAGCCCTGCGGCTGTCGCTGGTCACCGCCACCGCGGCCACGGCCGTGTGCCTGCTTCTCGGCGTGCCGCTGGCCTGGCTGCTGGCGCGCGTCGCCTTCCCCGGCCGCCGCCTGGTGCGCGCGCTGGTCACCGTCCCGCTGGTGCTGCCCCCCGTGGTGGGCGGCGTAGCGCTGCTGCTGGTGCTCGGCCGGCGCGGCCTGATCGGCCAGTGGCTCGACAGCGCCTTCGGTGTCACGTTGCCCTTCACCACCACCGGCGTCGTCATCGCCGAGGCGTTCGTGGCGATGCCGTTCCTCGTCATCAGCGTCGAAGGCGCACTGCGCGCCGCCGACCAGCGCTTCGAGGAGGCCGCCGCCACCTTGGGCGCATCGCGCTGGACCGTCTTCCGGCGCGTCACGCTGCCCCTCATCGCCCCCGGCGTCGTGGCCGGGGCCGTCCTGTGCTGGGCTCGCGCGCTGGGCGAGTTCGGGGCCACCATCACCTTCGCCGGCAACTTCCCCGGCCGGACCCAGACCATGCCGTTGGCGGTCTACCTGGCCCTGGAAACCGAACCCGAGGCGGCCATCGTGCTCAGTCTCGTGCTGCTCGCCGTCTCCGTGATCATCCTGGCCTGCCTGCGCGACAGGTGGGTGAACAGTCCATGACCCCGCCGACGGCGCTTGACGCTCGCCTGGTCGTCACCCGGCCCGGCTTCGCACTCGACCTCGAACTCCAGGTCGCCGCCGGTGAGGTCGTCGCGCTGCTCGGGCCCAACGGCGCGGGCAAGACCACCGCCCTGCGCGCCCTGGCCGGGCTGTCCCCGCTGTCGGACGGGGGCCGCATCACCCTCGACGGCCGGTCCGTGCACGGCCTGGCCGCCGAAAGCCGTCCCGTCGGCATGGTCTTCCAGGACTACCTGCTCTTTCCTCACCTGTCCGCCCTGGACAACGTCGCGTTCGGGCCTCGCTGCCACGGCGCCACGAAGGCCGAGGCCCGCCGTACGGCCGCCACGTGGTTGGGCCGCGTCGGCCTGGCCGAGCACGCCGGTGCCAAACCTCGGCAGCTGTCCGGCGGCCAGGCCCAACGCGTCGCCCTGGCCAGAGCGCTCGCCGTACGGCCTCGGCTGCTGTTGTTGGACGAGCCGCTGGCCGCGCTGGACGCCCACACCAGGCTGGAGATCCGCTCCCAGTTGCGCCGTCACCTGGCCGAGTTCGACGGGGCCACCGTCCTTGTCACCCATGATCCGCTCGACGCCATGGTCCTGGCCGACCGGCTGGTCGTCATCGAGAACGGCTCCGTCGTCCAGCAGGGCACGCCGGGTGAGGTGGGACGCCGCCCGCGCACCGACTACGTCGCCCGCCTGGTCGGGCTCAACCTCTATCGGGGCCACGCCTGCGACCAGCAGGTGAAGGTCGAGGACGTGCTGTTCAGCGTCGCCGAGCACCTCGACGGGCCCGCCTTCGTCGCCTTCTCACCCGCCGCCGTCGCGCTGTACCGCTCACGCCCCGACGGCAGCCCGCGCAACCTGTGGCAGGCCGGGATCGAGGGCATCGAACGCCACGGGGACAACATCCGCATCCACCTCGCCGGGCCGATCAGCGCCTTCGCCGACGTCACTCCGGCCGCCGTCGCCGATCTGGAGCTGGCCCCTGGCCAGCGGATCTGGGCCTCGGTCAAAGCCACCGAAACCCACGCCTACCCGGCCTGACCCGTGCGCCGCTGGTGTCGATGTGCGCCTGTCGGCAGGAGAGGTAACAAACCGGGAGATCGCTGAATAATTCCTGCCATGTCGAATCACGGTATGAGGCGAATCATGATGGCGGGATGCCTGGCCACTGCGATGCTCACGGGATGCGGAGCGATTCAGAACATGCTCACCGACACCACGGTGATCACCGCGAGCCGGCCTTTCCAGGGGTCGCCCGCGGAGAACTTCGCCGACGGAGCGGACGGCATCGTCATTCCCGAGGCGGGGGACGTGGGGAACTTCTCGGCCAAGGATGTCAAAGATGCCTTCCAGATGAGCAAGCGGCTGCTGGAGGCGGCCCACCTTGACCAGCAGACGTTGCTCGGCGGGAAACCCGACGCCTTCGCGAACCTGCTGGACCCCGAGCAGCGGACGTACTTCCTGGAGAACCTGGACAGCACGGACGCGAAGAAGAACACCCGGGGCTGGGTGACCAGCTTCGCCCCCGGCTCGGCCGAACTCGTCGGCCCGGCCATCAAGGTCCAGAGCACGATGTCCGCCGAGAGTGGGAAGGACGAGCAGGGCCGGTCCGAACTGTGGGTGAACTACACGATCAGGCTGGTCTACGCGGTTCGTCCCGCGGGCAAGGAGATCCCCATCATCCGCGTGATGGCCTTCGTCAAGGCCCGGCATGAGTACTGGCGGGACGAACCGGGCGACCCGCTGCGCCACTGGGACGGCCCGAGCACCGACACGTGGACGGCGGGCACGGAATGCGGCTCGAAGGACAGGTTCGTGCACCCTGAGTTCGTCCGCGAATACAACAGCATCGGCCAGACTGACGCCTACGACGACAACGCGCCCGCCCTCAAGGAGGGAGAGTGCGGGTCGGTCGCGGAGATCTGATCAGTGCCCGGAGTCGTCGGCACCGAGGGCGGCGCGGTGAGCATTTATCAGGATCTGTGAACCAGGAGCGGTCGGCTACCGACAGGTGAACCGGCTTGAGTCTCCAGTAAGGGGAGACGCGAGGGTGAGGGCATGGACGGCGACACGCTCTACTCGATCGGCGATCTGGCTCGGCGGACCGGTCTGACAGTCAAGGCCATCCGGTTCTACTCCGATCGCGGGATCGTGCCGCCGACTGACCGCAGCCCGGCCGGCTACCGCCGCTACGGCATCGACGCCGTCGCACGCCTGGACCTCGTGCGGACGCTGCGCGACCTGGGCCTGGATCTCCCCACGATCCGGAAGGTCGTGGACCAGGAGATCTCGCTGCCCGAGGTCGCCGCGGCGCACGCCGAAGCGCTGGCGGTGCAGATCCGAACGCTGCGCCTGCGGCGCGCGGTGCTTACGGCGGTGGCCAGGCGCGGGTCCACCCCTGAGGAGATGGATTTCATGCACAAGCTCGCCAGGCTCTCCGAGGACGAACGCCGACGGTTGATCGACGACTTCCTCGACACCGCCTTCGGCGGCCTGGACGTCGACCACGGATTCGCGGCGACCAGGCGCTCGATGACCCCCGAGCTGCCCGACGACCCCGAGGCCGAGCAGGTCGAGGCGTGGGTGGAGTTGGCCGAACTGTCTCAGGACCCGGGTTTCCGCGCTCTCATGCGCCGCATGGCCGAGCAGCACGCGGACGATCATGCTCGCGGAGATGCCATGGGCCTGCGGCGCGACTCCACCGCAGCGGTCCGTGACCAGGTCGGCCCGGCCCTGGAAGCGGGGATCACTCCGGCCTCGCCCCAGGCCGATCAGGTCGTCGCGGCGGTCATGGCCGAGTACGCGCATGTCCTGGGCCGCCCCGACGACGTCGACCTTCGGCGTCAGCTGTTGTCCCGGCTGGAGACAGCCAACGACCCTCGCAGGGAGGCGTACCTTCAACTGCTCGCAGTGATCAACGGCTGGCCGGCCCCGGAAAGCCTGGCACCGGCCCTCGACTGGTTCATCCGGGCCTTGCGTGCCCGGATACCGGGGTAGCGAGAACAAGGGCCGTCGCTCCCGCGAGTACTCCTGCGGGACGACGGCCCGACTACCGGTCGACCGTGACGCACATCATGCGTCATGGGCCGAGGGCATACTCGGCTACCACCTCCAGTGGCGGAAGTGATGCCCGCCCCAGTTCCAGTTGCGGTGGTGGTGCCAACCCCAGCCCCCGTGCCAGTGGCGGTGCCAGCCACCGTGCCAGCCACGGTGGCAATGCCAGCAAGGCCAGTTCGTGGCCGATGTCGGCGTCGCCGTGGTGGACGTGGGAGCGGGCAACGTCGTGACGACCGTGGCCATGGTTCCCGCGTTCGCCGGTTGCACGGGCATCGTCACGGGAGCGACGAGAGCGGAGGCCGCCATCACCCCTGCCGCGAAAGCGTGCTTCAGCATGAGTGATCACCCCGTGTCGTGATGGATTCGGTTGCCAGGATGGCCTGGCTACGGAGCGTCGATTCGGTCTGCGGAAGACGCCGAAACGGCGTGCTCATCAATTCCACGCTAGACACCGGTGCTCGCGACGGTAACCCCTGAGAGGCAAAAGCTTCGATCCGGCCGATTGCCCGTCAGGCGTCGACCTCGCACCGTGATGCCCCAATCCTGAGTCAGCTTCTCGGCAGGCGAACAGTCTGGCCGAGCACGGGCGCGACCGCCGGCCGCGTGCGTGGACGGCGGTCGCGCCTGCCGGCCGGAGTCACGCGCCTGCGGCGGGTCTGGCGGGTGGCAGATCGAACTCGTCGTTGCGCATGCGCAACAGGGCGATGGAGGCGCCGGTGAAGCCGACGGCGGTGATCACCAGGCCGATGCCTGACGCGACGTGACCGGGCATGAACGGATGCGTGAACCCGCCCGCCGCGAGGACGATGCCCATCCAGGCCGGCGCCGCGCCGCTGCGCCATAGCGCGAGGCCGAGCAGCAGCAGGCCGATGACGATGCCCAGGATGAACAGCAGGCCCGCCGCCAGCTGCGCGGGGTCGTCCTCCAAGGCGTTCTGGATCTTCGCCATGGTCGCCACGTCGAAGTCTCTCGTCACCGTGAGGTACGCGAGGTCGTCGCCGCCGCGGATCAGGGGGAAGCCGGCCAGATCGCCGAGCAGCGCGAGGAGCGCACCCGCCGTGGTGAGCCGGGGAGCGCCGCGACGGGCCACCCAGGCCACAGCGAAGGTGGCCGGGATCAGTCCGACCAGGAACGGCAGCATGAACCATCGAAGCGTGCCGACCAGTTGTTCATGCGCTGCGTACGCCGCGACCGTGGCCTCGAACGACTGGCCACCGTCGACGGGGCTGAAGATGTAGTGAATGCCCATGCCAAGCATGGGGATCGGTGCGATGACGGCGAGCAGGATGCGCCAAAAGCCGCGCACGTCCCGGAGCGGCTTGGGTGGGGCGGTGGCGGTGCGGGAACCGGTGTCCGGCCGCATGATGTCCTCCTGGAAGGTTTGGTGGATGCCCGGTCGTGTCCGAGAGTGGTCGCGGTGTACTCCCGCCGTCGTGGGCGTGGTCTCCCAAAGTCGGTCCTGGTACTCCCGGCGGATCTGGGGGTGCACTCCTATGGCCGGTGGGAGTGGCGGGACCCGATGATGAGTCCATGGCTGTCAGGCGAGCCGGCCCGGTCGCGGTACTCACCCTCACGGTCGTCGTGGTCGCGGCGGCGTGGGTGTCCTGGTTCCTCGGCGGGCTCACCTTCGCCGACGCGGCCGATGACTCGTACCTGCTGACCAACAGCGCCCAGGCGTTGACCTTCACCGCGTTCGGTGTGCTGGTGCTGGCGCACCGGCCTGGGCACCGCATCGGGCTGCTGTTCGTGGCGTACGGCGCCTGCTACACGATGAGCGTGGCCTGCCTGGGGCTGCTCTCCGGCGTGGTCAGGCTGCCGGCGGGGTGGGAGCGGGCGGTGGAGCTGTTCGGTATCACCGTGTGGATCCCGGCACCCGCCGTCTGCCTTCCGCTGATCATCCAGCTGTTCCCGGATGGGACGCCGCTGTCCCGGCGTTGGCGGCCACTGGCCGTCGCGACCCTCGCGGTCCTGCCGCTCACGTCGACCTTGACCCTGCCCGTGGCGGCTGGGGTGATCGAGGGTGAGCCGACCGCGGGCTACGGCCCGATGCTGCCCGCCGTGGTGGGCGAAGTCGCCCAGAGGCTGATGCCGGTGTTCGTCGGTGCCGACGCGCTGGTGCTGCTGGCCGGCCTCGTCGTGCTCGGCCTGCGCACCCGCCGGTCGCGCGGGGTGCAGCGGCTGCAGCTGATGTGGCTGTTGTGGGCGGTGGGACTGTTCGTGACGCTCAACGTGCAGCGGATCGTCACCGCCGACGGGCCGGTGCTGTTCCTGCTGACCCTGCCGCTCATCCCGGCCGCGGCCACGGTGGCGATCCTGCGCCACCAGTTGTACGACATCGAGCTGATTGTCAACCGGTCGCTGGTGTACGGGGTGCTCACGCTCGGCGTTGTCGCGGCGTACCTGGGCATCGTCGCGGCGCTCTCCGCGCTGGCGCAGGATCGGCTGTCGGCCAAACCCGTCATCGCGACCGCGGTCATCGCGCTCGCCTTCGCACCCGCCCGCTCCGCTGTCCAGTCCTTTGTGGACAGGGTCATGTACGGGCAGCGCCGCGACCCCGCCTCGGCCGCCGCCCGGGTTGGCCTGCGGCTCGGTACCGGCCTGGACGGGGTGCTGCGGGCCGTGTGCGAGGCGCTGCGGCTGCCGTACGCCGCGGTCAGCTCCGACGGCCGGCTGGTGGCCACGTACGGCCAGCCCCCACCGCTACGACACACCGTGTCGCTGGAAGTGGCCGACGGGTCGCCCGCCGACCTGCTCGTCGGGCTGCGCACCGGCGAGAACCGGCTGTCCGGCGCCGACCGGCGCGCCCTCAACCTGCTGGCCGCCCCGATCGGCCTGGCCCTGCAGGAGGTACGCCTGTCCGAGCGACTGGGCGAGTCCCGCAAGCGCATCGTGGCCGCCCGAGAGGAGGAACGCCGACGGCTGCGCCGCGACCTGCACGACGGCCTCGGCACCGTGCTCACCGCGGTGACCCTCAAGGCCGACGCCGCCCACAACCTGCGCGACACCGATCCGCAGCGGAGTGGGCAACTCCTGCTCGACCTGCGCGCCGACCTGACCACCGCGATCGCCGACATCCGCCGCCTCGTCTACGACCTGCGCCCGCCCGACCTCGACGAGCTCGGACTTGTCGGTGCCCTGCGCCAGCGCGCCCAGCAGTTCTGGCGCCGCGAGCACGCCGAGTTCGTGGTGACCGTCGACGTCCCGGAGGACCTGCCGCCGCTGGCCGCCGCGGTGGAGGTGGCCGCGTACCGCATCGCCACCGAGGCGGTCACGAACGCGCTGCGTCACGGCGAGGCCACGGCGTGCCGGGTCTCGCTGCGTGCCGATCACGCCCTGCACGTGGAGGTGAGCGACAACAGCACCAATGGCGCCGGCGCCTGGCCGCACGGCGTGGGCCTGCGCTCCATGCACGAGCGGGCCGCCGAATTGGGCGGTACGCTCACCGCCGGCCCGACCGACCGCGGGGGCCGCGTCCACGCCCAGCTACCACTGGAGCAGTCATGACCGCCGTGGAACCGATCCGGATCGTCGTCGTCGATGACCACCCGCTGATGCGAGAGGGACTGCGCGCCCTGGTCGCGTCGCTGCCCGACATCGAGGTGGTGGGCGAGGCCTGCGACGGCGACGCCGCCCGCCGCGAGGTCCAACTCACCCACCCCGACGTCGTGGTCATGGACCTGCACATGCCGGGCACCAACGGCGTGGATGCCACCAGGGCCATCGTGCGTGCCGCACCCGCCACCCGGGTGCTCGTGCTCACAATGTTCGAGGACGACGAGTCGGTATTCGCCGCGATGCGCGCCGGCGCCTCCGGGTACCTGGTCAAGGGCGCTCAGCAGGAGGAGATCATACGGGCGGTCCGCTCGGTCGCGGTCGGCCAGGCCATCTTCGGCCCGAGCGTGGCCCGCCGGATCATCGACTTCTTCGCCGGCGGCGCGCCCTTCGCGCCGACCGCGGAACCTTTCCCCGAGCTCACCGCTCGCGAACGGGAGGTCCTCGACCTCATCGCAGCCGGCCGGTCCAACTCGGCGATCGCCCGGCAGCTGGTCATCAGCGGAAAGACGGTCAGTAACCACATCTCCGCCATCTTCGCCAAGCTGGCAGTCGCCGACCGTGCCGAGGTCATCGTCCGCGCCCGCCAAGCCGGCCTCGGCACCAATTCCTGAGATTCCCGGGCACGATCACGCCAGGTCCATCTCCCGCTCCCGACCGATCTTCATGCCGCGCCGCCACGATGATGAGTGCCCCGGAGATCGTCCCGGCGAAGAACGGGGACGGCACAAGAAGGACGCCGCCCAGCACACACCACGCCGCGAGGCCCCAGCCGATTCCGGCGGGCACAGCCACCCCGCGTCCGGCGAGATGCCATGTCAGGCAGCCCAGGAGGATCAAAGGCACGGCGAAGCTTCCCGGCGCGGCCCAGAAGGCGAACTTGTTCCGAAGGGACTCCACCGTCTGCACGGTGCCCTCCGTGGACAGGAGCGGGACGGCCGCCCACATCCCCCGATCAACCCAGCCGGTGATGTCCTTCCAGGCGACGAGCGCCGCCAAGGACAGGTGCCCCGCTCCCAGCACGAGCATGATCCCGCTCGCCCAGCGGAGCATCCGCTTTCTGGCGTTCACAGTGACGTCCCTTCGTCGTGCTCGGCCTCCACGTGGTCGTGGTCGCGGACGAGCCAGGCTCGCTCCCATCGCCGGGTCAGGGCCGGGTAGACGATGAGGTACCGGAAAGGCGCGATGGCGGCCATGTAGAGCCGGCCGAACAGCCCGTTGGGCTTGACGAGGACGGCCATCCGCAGCTCGTAGTCGCCGTTCGCGCCTTGAACCCAGCCGAGATGCATCAGGGTGTGCGCGGTCGTGTTCGCCAGCTCGCGAACGGACTCCGTGTCGAGCTCGTAGACCGCTTTGAGGGGCATGGCCTTGTTGTCCGGACCGCGGGGAGCGTCCCGGATGTCGCCGGGCAGGCGGTCGCGGAGCGAGGTGACCCGCGCGCCGATGCCCGCTGACGGCCTGTCCCACCCGAGGAGGGCGCCGATCTTCCACCGGAGGGCGAACAAGAACCGCGCCGGCCAGGGTTGCTGCGCGAGCCCGCCGGCGGCTCGCATCGCCGCGAGCATCGCGGGGAAGTCGTCAGGCCCGGCTCCGGGCGTGCGGAACGACCACACATCCTCGATCGCGAAGTCACTCGTGAATTCGTGGATACGCCACGGGTGGGAGGTGTACGCCGTCTTCGGTAGCCTCACGAGAGCGCCCTTTCGGCCATCATGGCCAACAGCGTCATCTGGTCCAGATCGGGTGTGGCGGCGGGGTCGAGCTCGCGGTAGCGGCGGTGGAGGTTGACCACGATCCGCTCGGCGTCCAGCCAGGTGGCGTACTCATCCAGGTCCACCGCCTCGATCGCCTCGGAGAAGGACAGGCCGCGGGCGTGGGCGGCGTCCGCCTGCTCGACCACGTGGGTGAGGTAGCCGCGCACCGCGCGGATCCCATCGGGGTCGGTGACCGGGCCGTGGCCGGGGACGATCGTTTCGGCGCCGGTGGCGATCATCTTGTCGCAGGCGGCGATCCAGTTGGCGATCGGGCCGCCCCACACGATCGGGGTGCAGCCGACGAACAGCAGGTCGCCCGCGAAGAGCACGCCCGCGTCAGGCACGTACACGACGGAGTCGGCGCCGGTGTGGGCGGGGCCGAGGTTCATCACGCGCACCTCGCGGCCGCCGATGTCCAGCGTGAGCTCCCTGTCATAGGTCAGGTCGGGCAGCCGCAGGCGGATGCCGCTGAAGTCGAAGGCGCCGAAGCGTTCGCGGAAGTAGGGGGTCGCCGGGCCGATGTCCACGACCTGGGTGGCGGTCAGCATCTCAGGGGGCATCTCATGCCGCATCTCCGTGCAGGTGGCCTCCGCGGCGATGATCTGGATGTACTCGCCCAGCAGCTGGTTGCCGTGGGTGTGGTCGCCGTTGGAGTGGGTGATGACGGCGTGGGTGAGCGCGTGCCGATCGGTGATCGCACGCATGGCGCCGAGCATCTCGGCGGTCAGCGGCAGGTCGAACAGGGTGTCGACCAGGAGGGAGGCACCCTCGCCCTCGACCAGTCCCGCGTTACTCCAGCCGTACCCGCCGTCGGGCAGCAACCAGGCCCACACGCCCGCGCCGACCTCGTGCAGGCCGCGGGTGTAGGGCAGCTTCGACGGGGCGCGGTTGACGCGCGGGCGCGGAGGTCGCCGGTCGGGGTTGTGCCGGGGCGCCAGCGGATACGGCGCGGCGGACGCGCGTACGGTCTGGCGGGTTCGGCCCAGCCCCTCGACCGTCAGCTCGACGACGTCGCCGTCCCGCAACCAGCCGGGGAACGCGGCCGGATCGGTGAGGGACAGGTGCTCGATGAGGCAGCAGCCAGGAATCGTGCCCGAGCCGAACACGTCACCGGGCACCAGGTCCACGCCGCGCGAGGCGTAGGAGGTGACCTCGCCGAAGCTCCAATCCATGGCGTCGGTACGGCCCGAGCCGATGATTCTGCCGTTGACGGTGGCCTCGACCCGCAGGGCGAGCCTGCCGTTCCGGCGGTGGGGCTCCAGTTCGTCCGGGGTGACCAGGAACGGGCCGAGCGTGGTCGCGCCGTCCTTGCCCTTGGCCTGGCCGATCGCCAGTGGCGTTTCGCGCAGTTGCAGGTCGCGTGCCGACCAGTCGTTGTAGATGGTGTAGCCGATGATGTGCTCTTCGGCCTGTTCCGGCGTGAGGTCCCGGCCGCCCGGTCCGATGACCGCGGCGATCTCCAGTTCGAAGTCGAACCAGGCGCTGCCGGGCGAGATCGTCACATCGTCGTACGGGCCGGCGATCGTCGAGGGGCAGGCGAAGTAGAAGGCCGGTATCTGGTACCAGGCGTCCTTGAGCGTGCGCGGCTGACCGGCGGCCTGCTGGCAGTTGCGCATGTGGTCCAGGAAGCACAGGCAGTCGCGGACCGAGGGCGGGCGCGGAATCGGCGCACGCAGCCTGGCCTCGGCCAGCGGAACCGTCTGCGCCGCAGACGCCAACGCCGCCTCTCCCGTCGCCCGCAGCTCCTCCGCGCCACGGCCGATGAGCTCGATCAAGCTGACGCCCGGCGCGACGGGATGGATCCGGTCCTCTCCGATCACCCCGACGCGGTCTCCGGTGCCCGTCGCGTAGGTCACCCAACGCATGGAGAACCCCCTTGTCTCTATGTTGGTTGACATAGGCTATACCAATCAGCATTTGCTCTGCCGTCGGGCATACCTGGTTTGATGGTTCGCATGGCCACGCGACGTATCCAGAGGACTGAGGAGAGCCGCCGGCTGCTGGTGACGGCCGCGGCCGAGCTCTTCGCCGAGAAGGGATACCGGCAGACGAGCTTCATCGACATCGCCGAGAGGGCCGGCATCAGCCGCGGCTCCATCCCCTGGCACTTCGGCAACAAACTGGGCCTGCTGGAAGCGGTACTCGACGACCAACTCCACGCCGTGCTGACCACTTTCGCCTCGCCCGCGGGGGAACGCTCCGGCGATCCGCTGGACCAGGTCATAGGCTTCATCCGCCTCCCTGTCGCGCGCTTGTTCATCACCCTGCTCGCCGAGGCCGTGGAGGTCGACTCGCCGATCCGCGAGCACTACGCGCGGCTTCATGCGGCCCTCCGGCAGGGGGTACAGGCCCGGATTCCGGCAGAGGCGCTGCCCGCGGGAACCACCCCGGAGGCGTTCACGGTCCTGCTGGTGGGGGCGGTCATCGGTGTCCACGCCCAGTGGCGGGTCGCTCCCGAGGCGGTGAACCTCGAGGCCGTTCACGCCACGATCCGCGCCCTGCTACCGGCGAGCCTGGAACAGGCCTGACGCCACGCCGCACCGACTCCCCGCCCCATACGGCGCCTTCTTCCGCGCACCCGTCCTGGGGCGGCATCTGCTGGTCGAGGGCGTTACGGTCGTCGCAGCTCGCCGGGATTGATACAGGTGATCTTCATGATTCCAATCATGGTCGGGAAGAAGATCCTTACCCAGCGATTAACCGGAAGGTCTATGACACGTGACACGTCAACCCGCTGCCTTGGTGCTCAGCGCGCTGCCGGCCGGGTTCGCGCTGGCCGCGCTCGCGGGATCATGGTCAGGCGAGGGTGAGCTGGCGGGCGGGGGAGCGGCGGCGGCGCCAGCGGCGGCTGTCCCGCCCGATGCCGTACGCCTCGGCGAGGCTGTGCACCTGCGCGGTGATCCGCCTGCGGTAGTCGGCGTCGGCGACGGGACTCCTGCCGTACAGGGCCTGGTAACGGGGGACGAGCCCGGGGTGCTCGCGCTCCAGCCATGCGAGGTACCACTCGCGGGTGCCCGAGGGGAGCCGCAGCACGATCGGTGTCACGCTCACCGCCCCGGCCTCCGCCGCCCTGCGGACGGTGGCGAGCAGATGGTCGGGGGAGTCGGTGATCAGAGGGAGGATCGGCGCCATCAGCACCCCGCACGGGATGCCCGCGTCGTTGAGCGCGGCGCACACCTCCAGGCGGCGCTGCGGGGTCGCGGCACCCGGCTCGACAGAGCGGCGCACCCGATCGTCGACGAACCCCACCGAGACCGCCGCGCGCACCGGGGCCACCTTCGCCGCCTCCCGCAGCAGATCCAGATCGCGCAGGATGAGCGGGCTCTTGGTCAGCACGGTGAACGGGTTTCCGGCGTCGGCGAGCGCCCGCAGGATGGGCGGCATCAGGCGGTAGACGTCCTCGACCGGCTGGTAACAGTCGCCGGCCACGCCGAGAGCGACCGGCGCGCCCTCCCATTTCGGCGCGGCGAGCTCGCGGCGCAGCCGGTCGGCCAGGCCGGTCTTCACCACGATCGTCGAGGCGAAGCCGGCGCCCGCGTCGAGACCGAGTCGGCGGTGGTCGCGCCGGGCCGCGCAGTACGCGCAGGCGCTCTCGCACCCCCGGTAGGGGCTCACGCTCCACTGGAACGGCAGCTCCGCTGCCTCCGGGACCCGCTCGACGGCGGTGCGCGCCCGCACCTCGTGACAGGTGACGCCGTCGAAGGCCCGGGTGACCGCCTGCCGCTCGATCCGCGGGCGCTCGATCGGCGGGGGCGCGGTCCCTGCGTCGAGGAGCGACTCCTGCACCGCATGCATGAGTTCCAGTAGAACACGCATTCGACCGGCGCGCCAAGGAAATCGGGCCACGGCTCGCGCATGGCCACATCGCGGCCGCCGCAGCCGCGCGTCGGCTGACTGTTCGCCGGATCCTGCGCCGGGGCCTCAGTCGACGAGCGGCCGGGTGCGAGCGCGCTTCAGCTCGGAGAATCCCTCGGTGCCCGCGGTCAGGAGCACGCCGTCCCACAGCCGCCCGGCCGCCTCGCCCCGCGGGGTCGGTGTCACTACCGGCCCGAAGAACGCGATCGTACGGCCGTCCGGTCCGGGCACGTGGACGGCAGGGGTGCCGAGGTCCTCACCGACCGGGTCCAGCCCCTGGTGGTGGCTGATCCGCAGCGCCTCGTCGTGATCGGTGCCGTCGGCCGCGTCGGCGAGTTCGGCGGGCAGGCCGATCTCGGTGAGCGCGGCGACGTACAGGTCACGGCCGACGGGCGCCTTCTCCAGGTGGGTCCGGGTGCCGAGGGCGGTGTAGAGGTCGCGCAGCACCTCGTTGCCGTACTTCTGCTCGGCCGCGACCGCCACCCGCACCGGGCCCCAGGCGTCCGCGAGCCACGCGCGGTACCACTCCTCGAGGTCGTCGCGGCCGTCGTTCAGCATCGCCAGGCTCATGACGTGGAAGCGCACCCGCACATCGCGCACCCGCTCGACTTCGAGCAGCCAGCGGGACGCGATCCAGGCCCATGGGCATTTCGGGTCGAACCCCACATGTCCGCGATCGTCACGTCGCCTTCTCCTTGTGTTTCCTCTTGTTCTGGGCTTCGCTCGCCGGACCGACGAAGTCCGACACGATTACGGTAGAGAGCGGCTTGGCCCTACAGGAGAGCCAATTTCGATCGATCTGATTGGGCCAAATAGGCTTCGTCGGGTGGACTTCCATGTGAGCCTCGCCGGCCGGGGCGATCTCGCCGCCCGCATCTACCGGCAGTTCGTCGACGCCATAATCGACGGTCGGCTCCGGCCGGGAGAGCGCCTGCCGCCGACGCGTGAGCTGGCCCAGCGGCTTGAGGTGTCGCGCAACACGGTGGCCCTGGCGTACGAGCGGTTGGCCGCGGAGGGCTTCATCGAAGGCCGCGCCGGGGCGGGGACCTTCGTCACCGGCAAGGCAGTGCCCGCCGGCGCCGCGGTCCCCGGGGCGGCGGCCGGAGACGCGGCCGACCGCCCGCGACGCGGAAGGGCCCCCGGAGACGCCGGCGTGGTGGCGCGCCGCCTGTGGCGGGACCTCCCGACCCCGCTCACCAGGGAGAGACGGCCCGATCCCGCGTACGACTTCCGGGTGGGCACGCCCGACCCGCGCCTGTTCCCGCTGGCGACGTGGCGACGGCTCGTGGCCGGCGAGCTGCGGCCCTCACTCGTCCACGCGGAGAACTACGGCGATCCCGCGGGGCACCCCGCCCTGCGCGCGGCGATCGCCCGGTATATCGGGATATCCCGTTCGGTGCGCACGGAGCCCGACGACGTCCTCGTCACCCAGGGGGCGCAGCAGGCCCTCGACCTCATCGGCAGGGTGCTGATCGAGCCGGGGGACCACGTGGCCGTCGAGGAGCCCGGATATCCTCCGGCCCGACTGCTGTTCAGGTCACTGGGCGCACGGGTGACCGGGGTCCCGGTCGACTCTGAGGGGCTGGACGTCGCCGCCGTCCCCGCCACCGCACGCTTGGTCTACGTGACACCGTCGCACCAGTTCCCGCTGGGTGCGCCGATGTCGCTCCAACGCCGTGCCGCGCTGCTCGCCTGGGCGGAACGGCACGGCGCGACGGTGATCGAGGACGACTACGACAGCGAGTTCCGGTTCGGCGGCCGGCCGCTGGAACCACTGCAGAGCCTGGACCGAACCGGGCGGGTCATTTATGTCGGGTCATTCTCCAAGACGCTGCTGCCGATGCTGCGCGTCGGATTCGTGGTCGCCCCGGCCTCGCTCCGGTCCGCGCTGCGCAAGGCCAAACAGCTCACCGACTGGCACGGCGACGTCGTCACCCAGGCGGCGCTGGCCCGGTTCATCGACGAGGGCCTGCTCGGCCGGCAGATCCGCAAGGCCACGCGCGAGTACGCGACCCGGCGCGAGCTGATCCTCACGACGCTCCTGCGCGACTTCGCGGACCTGCTCCGGCCCGTGCCGTCCGCGGCGGGTCTGCACCTGTGCGCCCGGCTGGTTCCCCATGGGAACGCGGGTACGGGCGTCGACGTCGGCGCAGTCGTGGCGCGGGTGAGGCAGGCGGGCGTCGTCGTGGACAACCTCGCCACCTACTACGGCGAGGCTCCCGCGCGGCCGGGGCTCGTGCTCGGATACGGGAGGATCCAGACCGAGAGGATCGAGGAGGGCCTCCGCCGCCTGGCGGCGAGCTTCCGCCCATCCTGATGGGTGACGTGCCCAGCATGGTTGCCGCGCCCGGCGCCGCAGCCGCCGACCTGACGGCGCGCGTACTGCGGGCGCTCACCGACGAATGACGAGCGGACACGGCTGAGGCCGACCCCGTTTCCCCGATGTCAGGCCCGGAACGCGCCCGCCGTATCGGTTCCGGGCGCGACCGCGTTGGCGGCGCGGTAACGGCTGGGCGGGAGTCCATACCGGCTGGTGAACGCCTCGCGGAGCGTCTCGGCCGAACCGAACCCGCAGCGGCGGGCGACCACGGGCAGGGGCAGCGCGGTCGAGGCGAGCAGGTGCGCGGCCGCCTCCGTCCGGACCCGCCGGACGAACCTCGCCGGGCTCTCGCCCACATGCGCGCCGAACAGCCGGGCGAGATGGCGCTCGCTCACCCCGGAGAGCACCGCGAGCGTGGCGGCGCTGAGATCGCCGTCCAGATGAGCGCTGACATGATCGACGACCCGCCGGACGACCGCGTGTTCGGGGGAGGGAGGGGCGACGAACATGCTCATCTGCGCCTGGTTGCCCGGCCGTTGCAGGTAGGTCACCAGGGCTCGTGCGACGTCCCTGGCCAGTTCGGGGCCATGATCTTCGTCGATGAACGCGAGCGTCAGGTCGAGCGCGCTCGTGACCCCGGCCGCCGTGGACACCTGGCCGTCACGGATATAGATCGGCGCCGGATCCACGATCACGTCCGGGTGCCGCAACGCCAGCCGGCGCGCGTACGCCCAGTGCGTGGTGGCCCTGCGCCCGGCGAGCAGGCCGGCGGCGGCGAGAATGCTCGCGCCCGTGCACACCGAGGCGACCCGGCGGCTCTCCCCGGCCAGTCGCCGTATGTGGGCGACCAGCCGCCGGTCCCCGGCCGCGGTCTCGTGCCCGTCCCCGCCGGACACGACGAGCGTGTCGATCGGGCCGGTCAGGCGTTCCAGCCGTTCCTGCCCGTGCAGGACGAGTCCGCTCCCGCAGGTGATCGCGCGCCCGCCCGGCGTGGCTACGCTGATCCGGTACGGCGGCCGCCCGCCGAGCCGGTTGGCGGCGTGCAGAGGGGTCGTCACCCCGGCGATGTCCAGGAGTTCGGCGTCCTCGTACCCCACCACGACGACCCGCCGTTCGATCACCGTTCGCCCCTTTCTTCAGATTTCCTCGCCCCTGACATCCTGGCCCGTCGCCGAGTCCCTCTCGGCGTTCACCGTCCGCTGCCGGGTGCCCGCCGGTCCGAACGACGGTGAGAAGGAGGTCGGCGAGCGGGCGATGGCGACGCTGGACGCGCACGGCCATGCCTACCGGTTCTCCGCGTCGCGGTGACGGACATGCGACATCAAGATCCCCTGGAAGCGTCATCGGGCGTGACTCGCGGAACCGATCGCTCGGCCTGAGGCGGGGGTCTGATGGACAGGGATCCCAGGATTTCGGACCTCCCGCTGCGCCTGGCTTGAGACGCCGGCGGAGGCGGTGTGAGCGTGGGGGCATGACGAAGACCCACGTGACGAAGACCATCGCTTTCGTGCTCTATCCCGGGCTGACCGCGCTCGACGTCGTCGGGCCGCTCCAGGTCCTCAGCGGCCTCGCCCAGTTCGACCCGGCGTACCGGGTCGTGGTCCTTGCGAAGGACACGGCTCCGTTGCCCAGTGACACGCCTCTCGCCCTGGCGGCGAGCCACACCTTCGACGAGATCGCCGAAGCCGACGTACTGGTCGTTCCGGGAGGCACCGAGGGCACGCTGGCCGCGCTCGCCGACGACACACTGCTGGGGTGGATCCGGCACGCGGCGGCGGGCGCCGAGGTCGTGGGGTCGGTGTGCACCGGCTCGCTGCTGCTGGGCGCCGCGGGACTGCTGGAGGGGCGCCGGGCCACCAGCCACTGGGCGATGCGGCACCTGCTGGAGCGGTTCGGCGCCGTCCCGGTCGCCGAGCGCTGGGTGGAGGACGGTCCGTTCATCACCGCGGCGGGCGTGGCCGCCGGGATCGACATGGCCCTCGCTCTGGTGGAACGGCTGGCGGGGGAGGAGATGGCCCGGATGGTCCAGCTCTGGATCGAGTACGACCCCCAGCCGCCGCTCGGCGGGATCGACTGGGACAAGGTGGACATCCCGTCCTACCGTCCCATCGCAGACGGTCTGCTCGCCTCCACGCTGGCCGGTCATCCCGAACTGCTGGCACGCCTGACGGCCTGACCTCGACCCTCCGGGCGCCCCGCCTTCCCCGCGACACCGCCCATATAAATCGGGATATCTCCATTAAAGTTGGACAAGCGTACCGCTTTTATGGAGGTCACCCATGGCATGGCTCCTGCTCGCCGCCGCGATCGCCTCGGAGGTCGTCGCGACCACCGCTCTGAAATTCAGCGACGGGCTGAGTCACAAGGGGTGGTCCGTCTTGGTGATCGTCGGGTACATCGCCTCCTTCGTACTGCTGGCCAGAGCCCTGAAGCTGCAGATGCCGCTCGGTGTCGCGTACGCGGTGTGGTCCGGAGTGGGCACCGCCGTTATCGCCGTGATCGGGATGGCTTTCCTGGGCGAGCACATGAATCCGGCGAAGATCGGCGGCATCCTGCTGATCATCGGTGGTGTCGTGCTCCTGAACCTGGCGGGCGCTCATTGAGTGGGCGGGTCCCGCGCGGGGACGGCGGGAAGCCGGGACGCAAGCCGCAGGAGAGGGCGCTGCGCCGCAAGGAGGCGCTGCTCGACGCGGCCGTCGCTCTGCTGGGCGAGGGCGGTTTCACGGCGGTGACCCACCGGGCGGTCGCCGAACGGGCGGGCGTGCCGCTCGCGGCGACCACCTACTACTTCTCCTCGCGGGACGAACTGGTGGCCCAGGCCTTCGCCGTGCTGGTCGAACGCGACCTGCGGCTGATGCGGGACTCTCTCACCCGGGCCTGCGGCGACTCGCTCGACGAGCTGGCCCGGACGCTCGTGCGGACGTACGCGTCGGACAGAGGCCGCCAGCTCGGGCTCTGGGAGCTGTACCTGCAGGCGGGCCGTGAGCCCGCCCTGCAGCACATCGCCCGAGCCTGGACCGACGGGTGGGACGACATCGTACGCACGCTACTCGACCGGTCCGGCCACCCCTGCGGCCGGTCCGAGGTCCGCTTCGTCGCGACCCTGGTGTCGGGTTTCTGGCTGGAGCACATCGTCGAGGCCCGCCCTGGGGCGCTGGAGCAGGCCGCGGACATGGTCACCCGCGCGCTCCGCGCGATCAGCACATGAACTGGACAATTCCCGGCTCAGGCCGTCGGGGCTTGCGAGCCCTGGTCCGATGGCTGTACGAGGCAGGCCAGCCCTTCGATCAGGGGGCTGGGCTCCAGGGACGGATCGAGCGCTCGCTGGAGCAGGTATCCGTCGATGGCAGCGGTGATGGTCACAGAAGCGGCTACGGGATGAGCCACGCCGCACTTGGTGAGCCACTCGAACAGTAGCTGTCGCAGTTCGGCCAGCGCGGCGGCGCGGCAAGCATCGGCGCTTCCGGCGGGAGCGCTCGGGTACACAATCCCGGCCGCTCTCCGTGCCGCTGCGTGGCCCGGTACTCGTGACGGCGGCGCCGATCGGCGCCGCCGTCACCCTGAGCCGACGCCCGCCACCACTGGTCAGGATCTTCGCGATCGACCTGGTCCACGAGCTTGTCCGCACTGGGCGCGCTTGAGGAGGTGGAGCGCATTCGCCGCGACGCTCTCGTGCTGTCGGATCGATGACGACCGGCGTCCCGGAAAATTCTTCAAAGAAGTCCGGGAGGAGGTGTCGGATCGGGGCGGTGGTGTTCGTAGCAGGGGTGAGGCCGCCCACAAGGGGCGGCGCCAAGGCAAAGGAACCGCGATCATGAAGCTGACGACCATGACTCAGGTCACCCTCGATGGAGTGATGCAGGGAAACGGGGCCGCGTCGGATGACCGCAGGAACGGATTCGAGCGCGGCGGATGGGCCCGGGGGGCGGGTGACGACGAGACCAGGACGTTCATCACGCAGACCTACCAGCGCGCCGAGGCGTTCCTGTTCGGCCGGCGCACCTACGAGTTGTTCGCCGGCTCCTGGGGATCAATCGACCAGATGCGCGCACATCCCATCGGCGTGGCCTTGAACGAGGCCCCCAAGTACGTTGCCTCGACCACGCTCACCGCGCCGCGTTGGGAGGACACGACCGTTCTCCGCGGTGACCTCGCGGCGGCCATCAGTGAGCTGAAGGCCAAGCCCGGGGGTGAGCTGCAGGTGCACGGCAGTGGCGCCCTGACCCGGTGGCTGCTGGAGAACGATCTGGTCGACGAGATGACTCTGATTGTTGTTCCCGTGGTTCTCGGCCAGGGCGTGCGGTTGTTCCCGGAGACCGGTCCGGATCTTGCGTTCGACCTGGTCGAGTCGCGGGTCGACTCGAAGGGCGTGACGATCCAGGTCTACCGGCCGGCCGGGCGCCCGCGGTATGCAACGGCTTGAAGTCCCTGACCACCGAACCATGCTGTCTTGACACCACAGGAGATGATCTTTAGATGCAGTACCTGGTTTCCGTGATCGATGACAAGAGCAATCCCGGCAGCACGGACAGGCGGCCTGCCATCAGCGCGTTCAACGAACGACTGATCGCCGAGGGCTACTGGGTTTTCGCGGGCGGACTCGCCTCGCCCGACACGGCCACCGTCATCGACAACCGGGGCGAGCAGGCGGTGTTCAGCGACGGGCCTTTCGTGGAGTCGAAGGAGTACCTCGCCGGCGTCTGGGTGTGGGAGGCCCCCGATCTGGATGTGGCGCTCAAGCTCGCCGCCGAGGCGTCGAAGGTCTGCGATCGGAAGGTCGAGGTGCGGCCGTTCCTGTGAGCGACGTCGAGGAGGCGATCACCCGGGCCCACCACGACGAGTGGGCGCGGGTGGTGGCCGCCCTGACCAGGCGTTTCGGTGACCTCGACATCGCCGAGGAGGCGGCTTCCGAGGCGTTCGCGACCGCCGTGGAGCGGTGGCGGGCCGACGGCGTACCGCCTAATCCCGGCGCGTGGCTGACCACAACCGCCAACCGCAAGGCCATCGACCGGATCCGGCGTGAGAACAAGCGCGACGACAAGCACAGGGAGGCTCAGATGACGTACGACGACCCGCCCGAGCCTGTTGGCGCCATCGATGACGACCGGCTCCGGCTGATCTTCACCTGCTGTCACCCGGCGCTGGCGATGGAAGCGCGCGTGGCGTTGACGCTGCGCATGGTCGGCGGTCTGACCGTGCCCGAGATCGCCCGTGCCTTCCTGGTGCAGGGGACCACCATGGAGCGGCGCATCACCCGCGCGAAGGCCAAGATCAAGGCGGCTCGCATCCCCTATCGGATGCCGTCCGCCGATGATCTGCCGGCTCGTGTCTCCGGCGTTCTGGCCGTCCTGTTCCTCGTCTTCAACGAGGGCTACCTGGCCAGCGGCCCCGACACCGATCCCGTACGACACGAGCTGACCACCGAGGCGATCCGGCTCACCTGCCTGATCCGCGCGCTCCTGCCGCAGGACGGAGAAGTGGCTGGGCTGCTGGCGCTGATGCTGCTCACCGACGCCCGCCGCACCGCCCGGATCTCGGCGAACGGCGAACTGGTCCCGCTCGACGAGCAGGACCGTGGGGCCTGGGACGCGGAACTGATCGCCGAAGGTCATCGGCTGGTGCGCGAGCGCCTGGCCGCTGCCGCTTCCGGGGCGACTCCGGGGCGCTACCAGATCCTCGCCGCGATCAACGCGGTGCACACCTCCGCCCGTGACATCCGCGACACCGACTGGTCGCAGGTCCTCGCCCTCTACGACCAGCTCGTCCGCCTCGACCCCTCGCCGATCATCGCCCTCAACCGGGCCATCGCCGTGGCCGAGCTCGACGGGCCGGAGGTGGCACTGGCCATCGTTGACCGCCTCGCCGAGGCGTTGGCCGGCTATCACGCCTACCACGCCACCCGCGCCGACCTGCTGCGCCGGCTGGGCCAAAGTCAGCAGTCACGCGCGGCCTACGACCGGGCCATCGAGCTGGCCGGCAACACCGGCGAGACCGCCTACCTCACCCGCCGCCGCGACCAACTGCAGTAGCGCCCGCGCTTGAAGAGCGCACTTGATACAGCGATGAAAGGCGACGCGGAACGCTGCACTATTGACATGTTCAGACGCCAACCCTTCTCGCCGAGCAACGGCGCAGGATTCGGGGGCGCCGGGTTGCGGCGGCCGTAGAGACGCGGCCTGTTGTCGACCGGCCGCGACTCTGCCGCCGCGCGGCCGAGGCGATCCGCCTGCGCGCGTCCGCCGAAGCGGACAAACCACCGAATGCTCCGATGCCTCCGCGGCAAGGATCATCAGCGAGGTCAGCCGCGCGGGTACAGAATCGTGGGCCCGTATTTCCTCGAGCGCTCACGATGGGAAAATAGAGACATGGTGATGATCCTAGAGTTGCCACTCGCTCAGAGCGTACAAGAATTGGATCTTGAGTGCGAGGGTGAGCCCAAAGCGAGACTTCGCCCTAGAGCATCGGAGCGTTCGTGGGCTCCCCAGCACTCCATTGCCGAGCGAATACCACTTGTGATCGAGGCGCAGGTCCACTGGAGTGCAACGCCTTCTCCCCGAAGATTACAGCGCCTTTCAGGCCAGTTCACCACCATCATATGGGGAGTTCTTCCATCACCTTCCAGCAAAATAGAGGTGTCATTCACGCCCGCGCACCTTTTCGGTCGGTTGGTCAAGCATAAGCGCGTTTTGGCGCTGACGCTTGGAGAAATCGCCTGGGCGGCAGAAGCTACAGGTAATTTCTCTATTGCGAAGATAAGGGTCAACGGCCAAGAGGTGGCAACTCGCAAGCTCCCAAGAAAACCAAACGCCAACCTGATCACTCGTATTGCTCGAATGACTAGGTTGGCGCATAGGCCCAAGCGCGGGACTGCTACTTATTCAGGGCCAAAGGGTTAGCAGGGCGACCCTATGGCGCGACGACCCGGGTCGGACTAGCGCGGGCAGGTAAGAGCACACCCATCGTGGCCGTGCGGCGCGCTGGGCGGGGCTGTGTGATCGCCCTGGTCAGCGACATGACTGTCCCTTTCTCTCATACTTGGTCTGCCCCCAGGTTGAGCGCCACAGCGGAGAGGACGTGTTCGAGGTGGACCTTCGCCAGGCCCCGATAGCGGGCCCGGCGAACGCCGGTGGCCGCGACGGCCTGGCGCATGCTGCCCTCGACTCCAGCGCGGAGCTTGTACTTGTCCTGCCACTCCTTCCCGCAGCCAGACAGGGGAGAACGGCGCGTACACCGCTTCCACCAGCGCATAGCCGTCGGCGCTCTCTCCTCATCCGGCCGGGGTCGGTGGCGGTGATCGCCTCCAACGCCGCGCGGACGCACTCCCCGGCCAACTCCAGCCGGTTCAGGTCCCGGACCGCGCTGATCACGTGGGTGGAGTCGGTACGCTGCTTGTCTCCCGCCTCGATCAGGCCCTTGCCGGCGAGCTTGGCGAGCAGCAGGTCCAGAGCCTTCTCCTCCAGGCCGTGGGCGACCACCCGAGTTCGGAACTCACTGAGCACACTGGCGTCGAAGCCGGGGTCATCCAACGCCAGCCCGAGCGCGTATTTCCAGCTCAAGTCCGCCCGTACGGTCTCGGCGGCCTGCCGGTCGGTCAGGTTCTCCACCCGCTGCAACATCGTGATCAACGCCAGCCGGCCCGGTGACCAGCCCGGTTTACCCTCGATAGCGCACGCAGCCGCGAACTCTGCGTCGGCGAACAGCTCGCCCAGCTCATCTCGGACCCGGACGGGTAGCGGCGGCTGCCTCTTATCGCCGGTGCGGGAGGTTCTGGCGGCCGGGCCGCTGGTCCTCCCGCCGGACCATCATCCTGCGGCTCTGCGCGCGCCGTCGGCCGGAGTGTTCGCGACGGCTTCGCCCGTGGCTTCGGCGGCCGTTTCGGACAGGCTGACCTGATCCAGCAGTCCGTCGAGTGACAGTTCCAGAACCCCGGCGACGGCGACGACCGTGAAGAAGGCCGGTGTGGGGATACGGCCCCTCTCGACCTTCCGCAGCGTCTCGGGGGAGATCCCGGCCCGGAGTGCCACGTCGGTGATGCTGCGTGGGCCCCTGGCCTCGCGCAGCAGGTCGCCCAGCCGTTCCCCGCGCAGGCGGTCGGCGATCGACAACGGTTCGCGTACCATGAGCCCAATACTAATACCGGTATAGTTATCGGAATCTAGAAGGAGGCAGGAATTGATCGAGCTCAAGACCGCTGGCGAGATCGAGGTGATGCGTGAGGCCGGCCGGGTCGTCGCGGCGGTACACACGCAGGTCCGCTCGCACGCGACCGTCGGAGTGTCTCTGCGCGAGCTCGACGAGTTGGCCCGCCAGATCATGCACGAGGCCGGAGCCGGATCGTCCTTTCTCGGCTACCACCCGGCGTTCGGTGCCACTCCCTACCCTGGCGTGATCTGCACCTCGGTGAACGAGGTCATGCTGCACGGCCTGCCCACCGGCTACCGGCTCCGTGACGGCGACCTGCTGAGCATCGACTGCGGCGCCCACATCGACGGCTGGCATGCCGACGCCGCTGTCAGTTTCTGCGTCGGCCGGGCTCGCCAGGGCGACGGCGATCTGATCGCGACGGCCGAGCGCATGCTGGCCGCCGGAATCAAGCAGGCCGTGCCGGGCGCGCGGCTGGGCGACATCGGCCAGGCCATGTCCCGCATCGGCCGCGCGGCCGGTTACGGCATCCAGCACGACTTCGCCGGCCACGGCATCGGGCGGGCCATGCACGAGGACCCGTGGGTACCCAACGAGGGCCGTCGAGGGCACGGCCTGAGGCTCCGCCCCGGCCTGGTCATCGCCATCGAGCCCAGCCTGATGGCCGGAGGCGGGGACGACTACGCGATGGCCGAGGATGGCTGGTCCCTGTGCAGCGGAGACGGCAGCCGCACGGTCCACGTCGAGCATTCAGTGGCCGTCACCGACGACGGACCGGTCATCCTGACCCTTCCCTAACGCCCGATGAGAGAGGGCCGGAGTTCGTTCGAGGTCAGGGCCGGGCTGGGGTGAGCGCGAGTCTCACTCCGAACGCCAGCAGGCCGTGCCGGCGGTTGCCTGGGTGGCGTGCCCCGCCCTCGCCCAGGGCCCGGGCACGCTGTGTCGTCATAGACGATCCCCGGGGGCTCCTGGAACCGCAGCACCATCAAGCCCGAAAACCCGGTGCGCGCCGGAGAAGGTGCTGCTGCCAGACCTGGTTTTCGTCGAAGTGGTTGTCGTAAAGGTCCTGGGCTTCGAGGATGCTCTCCAAGGTGGCCTCGCCTCTGGCGACACGCTGCAGTTGGCGGAAGTACTCGAAGCGCTCTATTCCGGGCGTGACGACGATCAGCAGATCGGCCTCGGTTCCGGGGGCGGCGGCGAAGGCGTGGACGGCGCGGGGCGGGACCACGACCAGGTCTCCCTGCTCCGCCGTGAGGACGCGTTCTCCGGTGAGGATCTCGGCCGCCCCCTGCAGGACGTAGAAGAGCTCGCTGGCCCTGGTGTGATGGTGCGGCGACGCTCCCGAGACTCCCTGCCCGAGGGTGATCCGCTGAGCGCTGAGAGCTCCCCCCACCTGACTGCTGTCGGCATACAGTCGCCCGGTCACCTGGGCGGTCGCGAGGATCTCGGTCTCCGCCTCTCGTACCACCACGACGTCATGGGATGGAACAGGTAGTGACATATGACAGCGCCCCTTTCGTCGTCGGTGGAGTGCCCGTCTGTGGCGACGTTGCCAACACCTTCGGAGTGAGCCTGGTGGTCGCCTGACGCCGCACCCTCGCACAGCTGTTGCCGTGCAGTCGCACTACGTGCCGCGGGGTGAGCGAGGGATCGTGGTGCAGGATCCGATCCTCCATCAGGCGGATGCGGGGATCGGGGTCGAGACCGAAGGCCTCGGCCATCTGCCTGCGTCCTTCGGCGATGAGGGACAGCGCGTCCGCCTGCCGGCCCGCCTGGTAGAGCGCGTGCGCGGTGAGCGCACGCAGTCGCTCCCGGTAGGGGAAGGCCGCCAGCATCCGTCCCAGTTCGGGGACCAGCGCAGGGCCGAGCCCCTGAGCCAGATCCGCCTCCGCCGCGTCCTCGATGAGGCCCCTGTGCAACTCGGCCAGGTAGTGCGCCTCGTCACGGATCCATGGCCCGTCGGGAAAATCCATTAGCGGCTTCCCGCGCCACTCGGCGAGTGCCTTGCCCAGATAGGCCGACGCCTGCGCGCTGTGGCCCGCGGCGAAGAGCCTGCGGCCCTCCTCTGCCAGGATGCGCACCCGTCCGATGTCCAGGGACTCCTGCCGGACGGTCAGGCGGTAGCCCCTGTGGCGCCTGGTGATGATCTCGTAGTCGCCGCGTCGCTCCGTACCCGGCTCGAGGATCCGGCGCAGCTTGGACACGTACGCATGCAGGCTGCTCACAGCGACGCGACTGTTCGCGGTCTCCGGCCAGATCACGTCGATGAGCTGCTCGATGTCGATGGTCTTATCTGCCCTGAGCATCAGCGCGCCGAGCACCATGCGCTGCTTTCTGGGGCCGAGATCAAGTGACGTGCCGTCAGCCGCCAGCACCGCCGTCTCACCGAGTAGCCGGAAGTCCATGATCTCCTCCATGAATGACGGAAGGCCCCTGGCCGGGGCCTCCCTCGGCCGGCCTGAATGAGAGGGTTACTGTGCGGGACGGCCGATGAAGCTGGTCCGGTTCCGCTCAGCGATCTCGGTGATGAGCGGAGCCAGTTCCTCCATCGCGCGCCCGGGGGGAACGTTCGCGTCGAGGTCGGCGAAGAGCTTTCCGGTGCCGTCGGTCAGGCTGAAAGCCAGGAACTTCGCGGCCTTGCTGCGCACCTCGATGGTGTGCACGGCACCAGTGGGGACCGTGATCGACTCGCCGGGGCCCATCTCGTACCGCTTGGAGCCCACCTGAACTGACATCCTGCCGTGCAGCATGTAGTACGACTCGGGCCAGGGGTGCCGGTGCGGCGGGACGAAGCTACCTCGCTCGCCGTCGATCTCGAACAACTCGTACTCACCATTGGTGTGCTCCGCGCCGACCTTCACCGTCGCGGTGCTGTCGACCGTGAACAGCTCCCTGCCCTCGCCGGCAAGGCTGTGGTGAATTTGCTGGGACATCGAATCTCCTTCTGTGGCACTGGGGTTGCAGTCCCCGGTGCTACTGCATTGCGCCCTCACGTTAAGAACCAGGTGCGGTCGCGCTCCATCCCACGCGAAGGGTGATCTCGCCCGGCCGGCACCCCCAGAAATCTGGGATGGTGGCCGGCGAAGGACTCTTCGATAATGGGACCGTGGTGAACCAGGCACGGGCCTGCGAGGCCAAGCGCGCCCTATCCGCCCTCGCGGCGGCCGGCCTGAGCCCGGCCGACGTCCAGCAGGAGGCGATCGACGTGGTCGGCAAGGTCGTGCCGTACGACGCCACCTGCTGGGCGGCTGTGGACCCGCAGACCATGCTGCCCACCGGTTCGGTGACGGTCGACCTCAACCCCTCGAAACAGCAGGAGGCGCTGTTCGCCGAGATCGAGTACGGCCCTTCTGACGGCAACAGCTTCGCCGACCTGGCGCGGAGGCAGGTCCCCATCGGCCGGCTCTCCGACCTGCCGTTCGGCGAGGTCGTGCGCAGCCGGCGCTTCAACGAGCTCTACAAGTCCATCGGGGTGGCCTTCGACCTGCGCGCGTCCTTTGTCAGCGACGGTGCCTGCTGGGGGATCGCCGGCCTGATGCGCGGCCCTGGTGGACCCGACTTCTCCACGGCCGAGGCAGACTTCCTGACCTCGGCCGCTCCGCTGATCGGCATAGCGCTGCGGACGGCGAACAGGAGCAGGATGCCCGGCACCAGTGCGGGCTCCGGCGGCCCGGTGGTGATCGTGCTCGGTGCTGGCGGCGAGTTCAAGGGCGCGACGCCCGCCGCCCTCGAATGGCTGGAGGCCTGGCAGGCGACACGCCCCGGCTGGCTCGATGTTGCACTGCAGGCGGTGGCCGCCACGCTGTCCGGTTCCCCTACGGGCACGGCGTACGCCCGCATGCGTGACATCTCGGGGACCTGGGTCGCGCTCCGCGCCGCGCAGTTGATGGCCCTGGACTCGCCGGCCGAGCGGGTGCTCATCACCGTCGAACCGGTGCCCGCCGACGAGGTGATCGGCATTATGCTGACCTCCTACGCCCTGACCGCGCGAGAGCGAGAGGTGTGCGAGGAGGTCCTCACGGGCCGTTCCACCGCCGAGATCGCCGATCGGTTGTATCTGTCGGCCTACACCGTTCAGGACTACCTCAAATCGATCTTCACGAAGGTCGGCGTGCGCAGTCGCAACCAGCTCCTCAGTCGTCTCCACGGTTCCTAATCCAGGGACAGGAGCTGGAAGTTCAGTGGCGCTGACGCCGCGCATGCCCGGCGGGCTCAGACGGAGAAGATCGCGCGGGGTTTCCCACGAACGTGGGAGACCCCGCTCTCGGGCCTCCGTGAGGTGCCGTGTGCACCCCGAGACTGGCTCTGATACCGTTGCCGCCTCTGGCAGAGATCGTTCCGAGGAGGTGAGACCCATTCCCCTGTATCAGGCTGGGTGCTCCCACCTCACAGCCGTGCGGTCCCTCTGACCTAGGCGACCGCGGGAGCGCCCACGGGCATCCCGAAAGGCTTCCATGTCGGCTTCGCCGTCGCTTCATTCCTTGTCAGTCATCGTCGCCACACTTCGGGCCGCTGGATGCGTCTTCGCCGAGGACGAGGCACAGTTGCTCGTCTCCACGGCACGCACCCCGGCCGATCTCACCGCCATGGTGGACCGGCGGGTCGCGGGACTGCCCCTCGAACACGTCCTGGGCTGGGCCGATTTCTGCGGCCTGCGCATAGCCGTGGACCCCGGCGTCTTCGTCCCCCGCCCCCGCACCGAGTTCCTCATCGGCCAGGCCGCCGCCCTCGCCCGGCCGGGAGCCGTCGTCGTCGACCTGTGCTGCGGCTCCGGCGCGGTGGGCGCCGCGCTGGCCGCGGCCGAGGACCGCGTCGAACTGCACGCCGTGGACATCGACCCCGTCGCCGTGCGATGCGCCCGCCGCAATCTCGCCGCCGTCGGGGGTCACGTGTACGAGGGCGATCTGTACGCGCCGCTGTCCGCCGCTCTGCGAGGCCGCGTCGACGTCCTGGTCGCCAGCGCACCTTACGTGCCGACCGACGCGATCGGCCTGCTGCCACCGGAGGCCCGGATTCACGAGCCCCGGGTGGCGCTCGACGGCGGCGCGGACGGGCTCGACATCGTACGACGGGTGATCGCCGAGGCGCCGCTGTGGCTCGCACCGGAGGGTCACCTGCTGGTCGAGACGAGCGAGCGTCAGGCGGCGCAGACCGTCGAAGCCGTCGCCCGCGCGGGGCTGATCCCGCGCGTGGCCGGTTCGGACGAGCTGGACGCCACCGCCGTCATCGGGACCTGGTCCGCCCCCGCCGCGAACGCGCCCGACACCCGACGACCGAGCGCCCGGTAGGGTCGGCGCATGATCGTGCACCTGGCCCTGGAGGCCGACTGGACCGAGGCGATGAAGCGGGGCGAGTACCGCGTCTCCACGCTCGGCCGGACCCTCGACGAGGAGGGCTTCATCCACGCCTCGACCGGCCCCGGCCAGGCGCGCGGCGTGGCCGGCCGCTACTACCGCGAGGTGACCGAGCCGCTGGTCCTGCTCACCATCGACGAGGACCTGCTCGGCTGTCCCGTACGGTACGAGATCCCGGACGGCTCGGCCGAGGCGTTCCCGCACATCTACGGACCGGTCCCGGTCGAGGCGGTCGTCGCCGTCGCCGACTTCCCCCTCGATCTGGAACCGGACCGACCGCTGCCCGCCTGAACGGCCCTCAGCCGAGCGCCAGGTCGGCGACCCGACGGGCCAGCAGGCGGGCGGGGTCGACGATCGGAACGGGGACGCGGGAGCCGTCCAGGGCCAGAACGAGCTCGGTGCACGCGGTGACGACCCGCTCGGCGCCGCGTTCGGCGAGGGAACGCGCGACCTCGGCCAGCGTCCGCCTGTGGGCCGGTCGGGCACCACCGCTCTTGACGGCGCCGATGGCCGCCATGACCTGCCGCTGGCCGGGCTCGTCCGGCTCGATCGCCACAACGCCGCGCCGCCGCAAGGCCTCCGCGTACAGGCCCGCGTACAGAGTGCCCGAGGTGGCCAGCACACCGGCCGCGCGGACACCGTCGGCGGCGAGGGCGTCGGCCGTGACCTCGATGATGCTCACCAGCTCCAGCCCTGCCTCGTCCGCCAGGCGCGGGACGAAGGCATGGGCGGTGTTGCAGGGCACGGCGAGCACCTCGCACCCCGCCTGCTTCAGCGCCTCGATGCCGCGCCGCAGGTACGGGGTCGGGTCCTCACCGCCGCCGAGCAAGCTCAGGGAACGGTCGGGGACACGGGGATCACCCCAGATGACGACGGGCACGTGCCCCTGGTCGCAGGTGGCCGCCGTCTCCTCCACGAGCTTGCCGTAGAAGTCGACGGTGGCCGCCGGGCCCATGCCGCCCAGGACGCCGACCAGCCGGGGCGCTCTCACCGGGCACCGCGCGTCCAGTCCTGATGTGGGATCGACCACCCGCCCCCCGGCCGATACCAGTTCGCGGTCGCGGGACCGAGTCATCGAGTGGCGTCCTCTCCTTCGCGGGCAGCCAGGGCCGAGCCAGGGCCGAGTCAGGGGCGGCCGCCCGCACAAGGATCGAGGTATAAGTTGTCGCCAATGTCCAGACGCAGCAATGCGCCACCAATGGGGTAAATATGCAGGATTCCGACATCGAGCAGCGCTCCCGGCTGCTGTCGGAGACCGACCTCGAGCTCATCGACGCCCTCCAGATCAACCCACGGGCGAGCTGGGTGGACGTGGGGGCGGCGATCGGCGCGGATCCTGTGACGGCGGCGCGGCGCTGGCAGCGGCTCAACAGCGCAGGGGAGGCGTGGACCACGGCTGCTCTGGGGCAGCGCCAGATGCACGCGATGAGCATGGCGTTCCTGGAGATCGACTGCGAGGCCGGGACGGCGGTCGAGGTGGCGGACACGCTCGCGACGGCGGGGCACCTCATCACCGTTCAGCACGTCGCCGCCGGTCACGACCTGTTCGTGATCGCCGCCGCCGCGTCGACGACGGCTCTGGCGGACTACCTGCTCACGGACCTGCCGCGGGTGCCCGGCGTGACGAAGGTGCGCACCCATGTCGCCACACGCGTCTTCGAGGCCTCCTGCCGCTGGCGGCTGCGCGTGTTGTCACCCCGAGCCGCCGGCACGCTGGCCAGGCGGCCCGCTCCGCCGGTGTCCACCAGGCAGATGGACAAGACCGACCGGCTCCTGTTCAAGGCCCTGCTCGCGGACGGCCGCGCCGGCTACTCCGATCTCGCGGGCGCGGTCGGCACGTCCGAGCGTACGGTGCAGCGCAGGCTGTCACGCCTGGTCGCGACCGGCGACATCGACTTCCGCTGCGACCTGGCCCGCTCGCACGCGGGCTGGCACTCCTCGGCGGTGCTGTGGCTGCGGATGCCGGACGGCCTGCTGGAGGAGACGGGCCGGGCACTGCTCGACTGGCCGGAGACACGGACGTGCGCGGCGCTCGCGGGGTCCCGCAACATGCTCCTCACCGTCGGCCTGCACGCGGTCTCCGACCTGCACCCGCTGGTGGTGCGCCTCGAAGAGCGGTTCCCCTACGTGAGCGTCGCCGACCGGCAGATCGTCCTGAGGCAGTCGAAGCTCTATGGACGGGTCCTGGACCCCTTCGGTCGCTCCGTGGGCGTCGTCCCGGTGGACCCGTGGAGCCTGTCGCCGCGTGTCAGTCGTTCCGGACGTTCCTGACGTTCGGCGCGGCGCTGACGTTCGGCGCGGCGCTGACGTTCGGCGCGGCGCTGACGTTCGGCGCGGCGCTGACGTTCGGCGCTGAGGTTCGGCGCTGAGGTTCGGCGCTGAGGTTCGGCGCTGACGGTCAGCGCGGCGCGGGGATCGCGCCTCCACGGGCCTCCCAGCACAGGCCTACCCGCAGCACGTCGACCTCGCTGCGCCCCACGACCTGCAGATCTCCGATGGCCAGCGCGGGCAGGCCGAGAGCGGACACGACGGACGTGATCCGGCCGACCTCACCGCGGATGGCGGCCTCGTCGCATCCGACCCGGGGCGCGGGCCCACCGAGCGTCGGCGTGAGCAGGACGTCGACGCCGGACATCTGCGCCGAGAACCCGGCCCGGACGGCCGCGAGCTCCTCGCGGGCCCTGCGGTACTCCCGATGGCCGATCCCGGCGGCGCCGTCCAGCTTCCGCCGCACGCCCGCGCTGTAGCTCGCGGCGTTCCTCGGGTACGTGGCCTCGTGGGTGCGCCGGGCCTGCGCGCCCACGATCGTCCAGTACGAGGAGAGGATGTCGTACGGCAGGGCGATCTCGCGCACCTCGGCGCCCAGGTCAGCGAAGTCCCCGGCCTGTTCGCATCCCTCGGCGACGCCGACGACCAGCCCCGACAGCGAGGGCGGTGGGGCGGCGGTCTCCCCGGAGAGCACCTGCCACACCAGCGCGCAGTCGGCGACCGACGTGGCCATCGGCCCGACCACGTCGAACATCGGGGCGAGAGGCGCGACCCCCTCGGCATGAACGGCGCCGAGCCTTGGGCGGAGTCCGACCACGCCGCAGCAGGCCGCCGGGATCCGCACCGAGCCGCCGGTGTCCGTGCCGAGGCCGAACCGGGCGATCCCGGCGGCCAGCGCCGCCGCCGTGCCGCCGCTCGACCCGCCCGGGGCCAGGTGCTCATGGCGCGGGTTGCGTACATCGCCCCAGTGGGGATTCTCGCTCGTGACGCCCCAGGCGAACTCGTGCTGGTTCGTCTTCCCGACCAGGAGTGCTCCCGCGCGCTCCAGCCGCTCGACGCACGGCGCGCTGGTCAGCGCCTCCTCGGTCCCGTACAGGGCGGATCCGCGGGTCGTGGGGAGCCCGGCGACGTCGATCATGTCCTTGACCACGAACGTCCAGGCCCACAGCTCTGGCGGTGTGGCGGGTACCGGCCGGTCGCGGCGTGCGAGCCGGTCGATGACCGGCTCGGCACCGGACTCGATGAGGATGTTGTGCCCGCTGTGGAGGCGTATGGCCTCGGCGGACCTGGCGATCGCCGCCTCACGTTCCATGCTCAAGGATCTCCTCATGCCTACCTCGGCCGAAGTGAAGCCGGTCGGTGGCTACCTGCGCGAAGGGCGTCACCGCCGCGCCCGTGATCCGGCACATGCTGACAGATCTGCTGTTCGCCGTCGAGTCAGTGCCTCTCCGGGCAAACCTTTCCGGTCACGGCACTCGGCGGAAAGACATCGAGTCGAGGAATTGTCGGAATCGGTCAGACCGCGAGCGCGTCCAGCAGGGCCCGCAGGCGGGCGGTCTCGCGGTCGGGGCGGACAAGAGTGAAGATGCTGCGGCTGGTGTTCACCCACGGCACGTCGGCGACCACGACGTCCCGGCCGTGCCCGCGCAGCGCGAGGTCGGGGACGAGCGCCGCGCCCATCCCCGCCTCGATCATGGCCATCGTGATCTTGAAGTCGTCGGAGTGGCAGGCCACCCGGGGGTGCAGGTTCCAGCGGGCGAACACGCTGTCGAAGAAGAAGGCGTCGCTGCTGCCCGGGTGGTGCATGATCCACGGCAGGTCGACGAGTTGCTCCACCCGGTAGGGCGCCAGGTCGGGCCAGCCGCGCGGGAGGACGACCTTGTAGCGATCCTCGGCGATCCACCGCCGGCCCAGCGTCGAGGGCCATGACAGGCCGGAGTTGCCCACCTGGTAGACGATCGCCGCGTCCATCTCGCCACCGGCACCCAGACGCGGGATGAGCTGGGAGGACTCGGCGATGGAGACTCTGATGCCGGCACGGTCCTCGGGCTTCATCCGCCGCAGGACGCCGGTCAGCACGTCGGCGAAGCTGGGGAAGACGCCCAGGTGGATCTGCCGCTCGCTGTTCCTGTGTACGGCCTGCACGGTGGCGACCAAGCGCTCGATGTCGCTGAGCACGACCTCCGCGTGCCTGGCCAGCGCCTCGGCGGCGCTGGTGGGCAGCACACTGCGGGCGGAACGGTCGAACAACTTCACACCCATCTGCCGCTCCAGTGCGGCCATCTGCTGGGAGACGGCCGATGAGGTGTAACCGAGCCGGTTGGCGGCGGCGGCGAAGGACCCCAACTGAACGACCTCGCGGAGGGTACGCAGCTGTTCCGGCTTGAGCATCAGAGTTCCTTGCTCTCAGGGGTGCTAAATGTCGTGTTTATAGCGCTTCCGACTTCTTTCGGCCACTCCTACAGTGATGGCCACCTTCACCCGAGCCCTTGAGAGTCACATGAGCATCCGCGTGTACCGCAACGCCGCCATCCGTACGGGAGACAGCGGCAACCCGTTGGCCCAGGCAATGGCCGTGGACGGCGAGCGACTGCTGGCCGTCGGCGGCGAGGCGGAGGTGCGCGAGACCGCGGGCCCCGGGGCGGAGCTGATCGACCTGGAGGGCGCCGCGGTGCTCCCCGGGCTCTACGACGCCCACATCCACACCGCGCAGTACGCCCAGAGCCTGGACGCGGTGGACCTGCGCGACGTGCGCTCACTGGACGACGCGCTGGCCAGGGTGGCCGCGCACGCGGCACGGCTGCGACCGGGCGCCTGGCTGTTCGGCGGCCGGTGGAACAGCAACACCTGGGACCCGCCGGCACAGCCGGACAGGTACGCGCTGGACTCGGTCTGTCCCGAACTGCCGGTCGCGCTGCCCAGCGTGGACGGCCACACGGTGTGGGCCAACTCGGCGGCCCTGCGGCTGGCCGGCATCGACGCCCGCACCCCCGACCCGGTGGGCGGCGAGATCGTCAGGGACGCGACCGGGGAGCCAACCGGCATCCTGCGCGAGTCGGCCTCCTACCCGCTGCGCGACCTCATGGTCTCCGCCGACCTGCGCGACCAGCTCCGCGCCGCGCAGGAGGAGCTGCTCGCACTCGGCCTGACCAGCGTGCACGACATCGACGGCGAGGACTGCCGGGCCGCCTACCTGGAACTGCGCGAGGCCGGCGAGCTGAAGTTGCGCGTGCACAAGGCGATCCCGATGATCTATCTGGAGGCGGCCATCGCCGAGGGCCGCCGCACCGGGCAGGGCGACGACTGGTTCCGCACCGGCCCCGTGAAGATCTTCAGCGACGGGGCGCTGGGCTCGCACACCTGCCACATGAGCGAGTCCTTCGCCGGCGAGCAGGGCAACGTGGGCATCGCGGTCACGCCGTACGAGGACCTGCTCAGGCTGTTCGCCAGGGCCGCGGAGGCCGGCATCGCGATCGCCACGCACGCCATCGGCGACCAGGCCAACCACCTGGTGATCGACGCCTACGAGGCCGTCGGCCGCACGGCGGGGCTGCGGCACCGCATCGAACACGCCCAGCACCTGCGGCCCGGCGACCTGACCAGGATGGCCAGGCTGGGCATCGCCGCCTCGATGCAACCCGTGCACTGCACCAGCGACATCGACCTGGTCGACTCCCTGCTGGCCGGCCACGAGCTGGCCTCCTACGCCTGGCGCGGGATGCTGAACGCCGGCGTCGCGCTGGCCTTCGGCTCCGACGCCCCCGTCGAGCACCCCAACCCCTTCGCCGCGCTTTACGCCGCGGTCACCCGTACCCGCACCGACGGCACCCCCGCCGGTGGCTGGCAGCCAGAGCAGCGGCTGAGCATGGCCGAAGCCGTCACCGCCCACACCCTGGGCGCGGCCTACGCCGCCGGCGAGGAGGACCACAAGGGCGTCCTCGCGCCCGGCAAGCTCGCCGACTTCATCGCGGTGGACACCGACCCCTACCGGGAGTCGCCGGACGCGGTGCTGCGCACCAAGGTCATGACGACCGTCGTCGGCGGCGAAGTCCGCTGGCAGCGAACCTGAAGGAGCACCCCCGTTGAACACCCGGATCCTCACCACGCTCGCCGTCGGCGGGCTGCTGGCCGCGACCGCCGCCTGTGGCGCTCAGTCCCTCGACGGCGGCGACTCTGACGCGGCGGCCTCGGCGCCGGCCGTCACCCTCGACCAGGCTCCCGCCGAGGAGAAGGCGGCCGACGTCATCAACGCCATCACCCCCGACGGGGACCTCGCGGCCAAGGCGCCGGCGAGCCTGAAGTCCGGCGGCCTGAAGGTCGTCTCGTCCATCGGTTACCCGCCGATGGAGCTGTTCGCGAGCGACGGCAAGACGCCGATCGGCTTCGACCCCGCGCTGGCCAGAGCCATCGCCAGGAAGCTCGGCGTCACGGTGACCATCACCGACGAGGAGTTCAACTCGCAGATCCCCGGCGTGCTCACCGGCCGCTACGACTTCGTCATCTCCTCGATGACCGACAACCCCGAACGGCAGGGCCAGGTCACCTTCGTCGACTACGTGCAGGCGGGCGCCGGGATGCTGGTCAAGACCGGCAACCCCGCGGGCATCACCGGGCCCAAGGACCTGTGCGGCAAGACGGTGTCCGTCGTCGACAACGGCTCCTCGATGGAGCTGGCCGAGAGCTACGACGCTGACTGCAAGAAGGACGGCAAGCCGGCCATGGACATCCTTAAGTTCCCCGGCGACACGGAGGCCATGCTCCAGGTGGGCAACGGCCGCGCGCAGGCCACCATCACCGACTACGTGGTGGCCGCGTACAAGTCCGCCGACCCCAAGCTCGCGATGGAGGCGATCACCCTCGAAGGCACCGCGGCTCCCTGGGGGATCGGGATGAAGCCGGACAACGCGCAGCTCATCGACTCCGTCAAGGGCGCGCTCGACTCCCTCATCAAGAGTGGCGAGTACGGCAAGCTGCTCAAGGCGTGGAACCTGGACGCGCTGGCCGTCGAGTCGGCCGTGGTCAACGGCGGTAAGTGACGTGCGCACCGAACCGATCACCGGCCCGTCCGGCACGCCGGTGCCCGTCGCCCGTACCTTGCACTGGGGCCGCTGGCTGTCCGCGGCCGTCGCGCTCGTGATCGCGGGCTGGCTGGTCTACCTGGTCGTGGTCAACCCGCGCCTCGACTGGGGCAAGGTCGCCGAGTACCTGTTCAACGAGCGGATCCTGTCCGGGGTCTGGGTCACCATCGAGATCTCCGTGCTGGCGACGGCCCTCGGGCTGGTCCTGGGGGTGCTGGTCGCCGTCATGCGACTGGCGCACAACCCCGTGCTGAGCGCGCTGGCCTCGGGCTACATCTGGTTCTTCCGCGGCACGCCGGTGCTGGTGCAGCTCATCTTCTGGTACAACCTGGCTTTCCTCTTCCCCGAGCTGGTGCTCAAGATCCCGTTCACCATGATCGGCCTCAAGTGGGACACCAACCAGGTGATGACCGGCTTCACCTCGGCCATGCTGGGGCTGGGGCTGAACCTGGCGGCCTACTTCGCCGAGACCGTACGCGCCGGGATCCAGGCGGTGGACCACGGCCAGACCGAGGCGGCGTACGCGCTGGGCATGACGCCGGCCAAGCGGATGCGGGTCATCGTGCTGCCGCAGGCGTTGCGCATCATCATCCCGCCGACCGGAAACGAGTTCATCTCGATGCTGAAGACCACATCGCTGGTCTACGTGGTCGCCGGGCACGACCTGATGACCAACGCCAGCCAGATCTACAAGGCGAACAACCGGATCATGGAGCTGCTGATCGTGGCGAGCCTGTGGTACATGCTCATGACCGCCGTGGCGACCTTCCTGCAGGGCAGGCTTGAGCGCCGCTTCGGCTCCGACGCCGTACGGCTGGTACGCGGCGGCGGCCTGGCGGCCAGGATCCTGCCGAAGGCGGCCGCGTGAACCCCGGCGTGGAGTCCGCGGAGCCCGGCGGCCAGTCCGGCGCGGCGTCCGGCATCGAGCCGGTTGTGCGGGCCTCGGGCGTTCGGATGAGCTACGGCGACGTGCAGGTGCTCAACGGCGTGGACTTCGCCGTGGCCCCCGGCGAGGTGAGCTGCCTCATCGGCCCGTCGGGCTCGGGCAAGTCCACGTTCCTGCGGTGCATGAACGGCCTGGAGCCGGTGCTCGGCGGCAGCCTGCGGGTGCTCGGCGAGGAGGTCGGCCACACCCTGCGCGACGGCAGATACCGCCCCTGGACGCCCAAGGAGTTCGCCGCCTTCCGCAGGAACATCGGCATGGTGTTCCAGCGCTTCAACCTGTTCGCCCACCACAGCGCGCTGGAGAACGTCGCCTGCGGCCCCGTCCACGTCCTGGGCGCTCCGGCGGACCGGGCGCGGTCGCTGGCGATGGAGCACCTGGAGCGGGTGGGCCTGGCCGCCCACGCGCACAAGCGGCCCCACCAGCTCTCCGGCGGCCAGCAGCAGCGGGTGGCCATCGCCAGGGCGCTGGCGATGAACCCCGAGCTCATGCTGTTCGACGAGCCGACCTCCGCGCTGGACCCGGAGCTGGTCGACGAGGTGCTGGAGGTCATGAAGGGCCTGGCCGCCGAGGGGATGACGATGGTCGTGGTGACCCACGAGATCGCCTTCGCCAGGGAGGTCGGCGACTGGCTGACCTTCTTCGCCGACGGCGTGGTCGTCGAGCGAGGCCGGCCCCGTGAACTCCTGGCCAACCCCGCCCACGAACGGACCAGGGCGTTCCTGTCCAGCGTGCGCAACCAGAAGGAACGCCAGGAACCCTAGGCCACACCGCGCTGAAAGGACAGCCACCCATCAGCCGTGCCTAACCGGCCTGGGCAGTACAGCTAGTCAGCGGCCGATCGAGGCCTGGGGCGGCGCGCCGAGGCGGGAGCCGCCGAGATCGGCGCGATCTCCGGCGGCCCGGCCTCCGGCCCAGCCCGACCAGTCGCTCAACGCCCGCCGACCGGCCCGACGCACGTTGGGGAACATCTGCTCATAGACCCGCCCGACCTGGGCGGCGCGGTCGCGCAGCACCAGGTCGGTCGAGCGCCCGGCGGCCGGCGTCGTCGCTCGCTCGGCGTCTCTGACGGCCGCGCTCTCCGCGGCGCGCAGCCGCTCGCAGACGCGGTTGACGTATCCGGCCATCCAGCTCTTGCGGTAGCTGATCGTGGTGTGGCCGGGCGGGACGGCGACCCGAAGGACGCCGGACGCCATCTGCAGGCAGAGCGAGGTGAACAGCATCTCCACCAGGTCCAAATCGGAGCGGTAGCCCACGACCTGCACCCGCGACACCGACCCGGTCTTGCGGTAGATCGTCCGGCAGCGCAGCGCGGCGGCCACGCCCGCCAGCAGGGCCCGCCGGTCCGGCTGGTAGGGGTTGCCCACCTCGATGGTCAGGTGATCGACCTCGTCACGCACCCGCCCCGCGTCGGCCAAAACGGCCTGCTCGATGCCATACGCCGCCATGAGAGCGCACGCCTTCTCCAGATAGACCGCCGCCTCGGCCTCACCGGTGTTGGGATGCTCGGCCACCGCGAGGAGCTTTCGGATCAGCTCCAACTTGCGCTCGGGAATCTCGTTCACGGTGGCCATCCCTTCCAATGCCGACGACAACAGGCGCAACGCTACGGGACGCTACCGACAGTTACAGACCCCGCACGGGCCGCCCATACGGGGTGCCGTTAAGAAACGTGCGATGAGCCGCCAAACCGCATCTGAGTAACGCGGCCAGCAGTTCCTCTACCTGATGCTCTTCCCCGCCCCGACGATCACCCGTCTCATCGGCCAGGGAAGAAGTCCGCGCCCTGGACGTACTCCATCGCCTTCGTGAACACAGGGTCGCTCATGCGGCGCTCCATCTCCTCCGGCGAGACCTCCTCGACGCGGGCCTGGATCCACCACAGGTTGCCGAATGGGTCGCGTACCCGCCCCACCCGGTCGCCCCAGAACAGGTGCGTGACCTCGGTCACCGACGTCCCGCCCACCTCGACGGCGCGGCGGTGGGCGGCGTCGGCGTCGGGGACGTACAGGCGAAGGAAGGCCGGGGTGGGCGGCCAGTGGGAAGCCGCGTCGAACATCATCACCACCCCGTCGCCGATCCGCACCTCCGCGTGCCCGATACGTCCCTCGTCATCGACCACCCTGGCCAGTTCGACGGCGTCGAACGCGGCCTTGAGGTAGTCGATGAGCCCTGCGGTGTCGTGCCCGATGATCCACGGCGTGGCGGTGGTGTAGCCCTCTGGAATGTTCATTGCTGGAGGCTATTTCGCAAGTAGGTCAGATCTCGTCCTATATGCACACATACGCTGGGATCCATGACCGAGTCCCGCCTCCTGGCCCTGCTGTCGCTGCTCCAGACCCCGCGCGAGTGGCCTGGCAGCGAGCTGGCCGAGCGCCTCGGGGTCAGCCGCCGTACGATCCGGCGCGACATCGAGCGCCTGCGCGACCTCGGCTACCCGGTCGAGGCCACCATGGGCGTGGCCGGCGGATACCGGCTGGTCGCGGGCACGGCAATGCCGCCGCTCCTGCTGGACGACGAGGAGGCGGTGGCCATCGCGGTCGGCCTGTCCACCGCCGCCAGGAACCCGGTCCAGGGCATCGAGGAGGCGTCGGTACGCGCCTTGGCCAAGCTGGAGCAGGTACTGCCGTCCCGCCTGCGCTACCGGGTCAGGTCACTGGGCGGCGCCACCGTCCCGCTGCCCGCAGAGGGCGGGCCGCAGGTCAATCCCGAGCGGCTCACCACGCTGGCGGCGGCCGTGGCGAACCGGGAACGAGTCCGATTCGGGTACCTGGCGAACGACGGCACGAGCAGCGAGCGGCTGGTCGACCCACACCGCCTCGTCGCGGCCGGGCGGCGCTGGTACCTACTCGGGCACGACCGTGACCGCGACGACTGGCGGACCTTCCGCATCGACCGCATCGCCGACCTGCGGGCGACGGGCGCCAGGGTCACGCCGCGTGAGCCGCCCGCCGGGGACGCCGCCGCGTACGTCGCCGAGAAGCTCTACTCGCTCGCCCCCACGTACGAGGCTGTCGTCACGCTGCACACCCGGCCCACGGAGGCGATCAGGGCGCTGGGCGAGGTCGCCCCGATCGACGGGGAGCGCTGCCGGCTGCACATGCACGGCGACACCCTGGACTGGCTCGCCTTCCACCTGCTGGCTCTGGGGTGTGAGTTCGAGGTGCACGAGCCGACCGAGCTCGCCGCGCACCTGCACGCGCTGGCCGCCCGCCTCACGCGCGCTGCAGGAACTCCAGTACCAGAGGGAGATCCTCGGTGGCCTGCTCAAAACACTCCGCCGCCCGGCGGTACGACAGGCCCCCCGGCAGTCAGCGCGCCCTGAGGCCGGGTGGCAACCGGGCCCACCGACGGCGTGGGCCCGGTTGACACCGAGGGGCGGGGACATCAGCGACAGAGGAGGCGTTCCATGCGGCGCGCGGCGAACCACAACCCGGCCGTCACCATCGCGATGAGGTAGGCGGCGTGGCCGACCAGGCCCAGCTCGTACGTGCCCAGGCACAGCCCGCGCACCAGCTCGACCGCGTGGTAGAGCGGGGTGACCTGGATCAGGACCTCCATCCAGGCCGGGTAGTTATGCACCGGGGAGAACGTGCCGGAGAACAGGAACAACGCGAACTGGCCGGTGGTCAGCAGGTCGAAGTCCTGCCAGCCGCGCATCAGCGTGCTGATCGCCAGGCCCACCGCGCCGAAGGCCAGGCTCACCAGGACGGTCGCCGGAAAGGCGGCCAGCGCGCCACCCACCGAGGCCAGGCCGAGCGCCACCATGACGCCCAGGAAGATCCCGGTGTAGAGGGAGCCGCGGACGGTCGCCCATGCCAGCTCGCCGAACGCGATCTCCATCGGCCGCACCGGCGTTGCCAGCACCGCCTCATACGTCTTCGCGTATTTGATCTTGAAAAAGACGTTGAACGTCGTCTCGGCCAGCGCTCCCGACATCGCCGACACCGCGAGCATCGCCGGGGCGACGAACGCGGCGTACGACATGGTCCGCCCGCCGACCGTCAGGTCACCGACCAGCGCGCCGACTCCGACCCCGATGGACAGCAGGTAGAGCAGCGGCTCGAAGAACCCGGACACGAGCACGACCCAGTAGGACGGGCCGGATCGCAGCGCGCCGACGTTGCGGCCGATGACGGCGCCGACGCGGGCGGGGGAGATCCCGGCCCGGGTGATCCGCCCCGACCGTCTGGCCGCCAGAGTGGTCAGCATCAGTCCTCCAGCCTTCGACGGAACCGGTACGCGGCGAGCACCGTGCCCGCGACGGCCCACAGCAGCAGGCAGCCCACATGGGCGGCGACCGGCCAGGGTGGCGCGACCCCGAGCGTGGCCGAACGGCACAGCTCCACGGCGTGCCACAGCGGTGAGACGTACGCCACCGGCCGCACCAGCGCCGGGAGCTGCTCGACGGGGAAGAAGACGCCCGAGAACAGTGACGAGGGGATCACCACGAAGCGGAACAGCAGCGCGAAGTGGCTGTCGCTCTCGATGCTGGCCGCGAACGCCATGACCGGCGCGGCGGCGGCCACCGTCAGCAGCGCGCAGACGAGCGGAACCGCCACCGTCCACGGCGAGTGCAGGGCGCCGAACAACAGCACGACGATCAGGAACGCCAGGACGGCGGTCGTCACCCGGAACAGCAGGTAGAGCAGGTGGCCGGTGACGATGTCGTTCGGCCGGACCGGGGTCGCCCGCATCGCATGGTAGGCGCGGACCCACTTGAAGTCGCCGAGCACGGAGTACGTCGACTCGCCGACCGCCATCTGGAAGGCGGTCGAGGCGACCACCCCAGGGACGATCCAGGACAGGTAGTCGACGCCCTGCACGGAGCCGATGTAACCGCCGACCCCGATGCCGATGCTGACCACGAAGAGCACCGGCAGGACGAACGAGGAGAACACCGACGCCCGCCACAGCCGGCGGTACAGCGTCAGGTGCCGTTCCAGAACGGCGATGCTGGGGTGAACGGTTCCCATGGCCATGTCAGTCCACCAGCGTCCGGCCGGTGAGGTGCAGGAACACGTCCTCCAGCGTGGAGCGGCGGACCAGCACGCTGGAGGGGACCAGGCCGCGCCGCTGCACCTCGGCCACCGCCGCGTCGCCGTCGTCGGCGTACAGCAGGACCCGGTCGGGCAGCGGGTCCACCCGCTCGCCGATCCCGCCGAGCTTGGCGGCGTAGTCGGCGTTGAAGTCGAGGCCGTCGGGGAAACGCAGCTCGACCACCTCGGCCGTGGAGTACGTCTCGATCAACGACCGAGGCGAGCCCTCCGCGACGATCTTGCCGCCGTCCATGACCACGAGCCGGTCGCACAGCTGCTCGGCCTCGTCCATGTAGTGCGTGGTCAGCACGAGGGTGGTGCCGCGCTGCTTGAGCCGGAACAGCCGCTCCCACAGCAGGTGCCTGGCCTGCGGGTCGAGGCCGGTGGTGGGCTCGTCGAGCAGCACGATGTCAGGCTCGTTGATCATGGCCCGGGCGATCGTCAGCCGGCGTTTCATGCCCCCGGACAGCGGCTCGACCATGCTGCCCGCGCGATCCGAGAGTTGCACGAACTCCAGCAGCTCGTCGGCCCGCCGGCGCCCCTCGGCGCGGGAGAGCCCGAAATAGCGGGCGTAGGTCGTGAGGTTCTCCCGGACCGACAGGTCGGGATCGAGGTTGTCCAGCTGGGGGCAGACGCCCAGCCGGGCGCGGATCTTGGTGCCGTCGCGCACTGGGTCCATTCCCAGGATGCGCAGCTCGCCGGAGGTCGGCGCGGAAACACAGCTGATCATCCGCATGGTGGAGGACTTGCCGGCCCCGTTGGGCCCGAGGAAACCGAACGCCTCGCCCGGCGCGACCTCCACGTCGATGCCCTTGACGGCGGTGAAGTCGCCGAAGCGCTTGACCAGGTCACGCGCGAAGATCAATGGTTGCTCAGCCACGTGCCGAGACACTAGTGAACCGCACCGACATTTCCGCAACAGGTTTTCGCGCCCCAGCGCCCCACGCGCCCTACGCGCCACGCGGGGGAGGCGGTGTCGCGCGGCAGCAGTCGCGAGGCACCGCCGCCGGCCGGGGCCACCGGGTCGCCCGTACGTACATCAGTGGCATGTGTAGGTCGGGCTGGAGTCCTTCACCTTGCCGTCGGCGCCAATCAGCTGCCAGGAGTAGGTGCTGTCGGTGAACGTCAGCTTCACGACGCCGTTCGTGCCGCTGAGCCGGAACCGGCTGTTGGGCTGCACGTTCTTGATCTTGTACGAGACCGCGCCGCCCATGCCACCCAGCAGTTCCACCAAGCCGTTGGCGTCGGCCTTGCCCGAGGGGTCCTGCGGCGCGAACCGCTCGTAGTGGTGGTCGTGCCCGTTGAGCACGAGGTCGGCCTTGGCGTCGTAAAGGATCTGCCAGACGGGCCGGCTGACCGGGTCGTTGCCGTGCTCTCCGGAGCTGAACAGGGGGTGGTGCCAGTACGCGGCAACGCAGCCCTTGGTGGTGGCGGCGAGGTCGGCCTTGAGCCAGTTGATCTGCGCCGTCTGGTCGAAGATGTTGGAGTCCAGGGCGATGAAGTGCCAGTTGCCCCGGTCGTAGCTGTACCAGCTCTTGCCCTTCGGGAACGCGATCGCCCCGAAGTAGGACTTGTAGCCCGCCTCGAACCCGGCCGGGTCGTAGCTCTCGTGGTTGCCCGCAGAGGGGCGGGTCTTCTTCTTGAACTTGCCCCAGGTGGTGTCGTAGTACTTCCGGAAATCGTGGATGGTGCCGCGGTCGTACTGGTTGTCACCCATGGTGATGACGAACGCCGGGTTGATCGCCTGGACCTGGGCGGCCGTCTTGGGGTGGGCGCAGGAGCTGGATCTCGCGGTGCACTGCGCCGCGATGTCGCCCGCCGCCACCACGGTGAACGCACCGCCAGGGGACGGCGAAGTCGACGGTGAGGTCGAGGGTGACGGCGGCGGCGACGGGGAGGTCGAGGGTGACGGCGGCGGCGACGGGGAGGCCGTCCCGCCCGGGGTCACGGTCAGCTTGTCGAGGTTCGAGCCGCCGGCCGCGCGCTCAGCGATCACGAACAGGCCGGCGAGCAGGGCCAGGGCGGCGGCGAGCAGGCCGAACCGGCCGCGGCGTCCGGACCGCGATCGGGGCGTGGAGCGAGGGTCGGGGTCGGGAAGATGCAGGGACACGGCTGTCTCCCGTGGGGTGAGCGATCATGACGGAACCATGCCGATGGACCATGGGACGTCTCCCGGCATCGTGGCAAACGCGCACGGAAACGGACAACCCGGAACGCCGTTAATCAGCTTGACAGCTGACACCCTAGATCACGTAAGGTCCTCGGCATGGGTTCCCTGTGATCGCCGGGCGCGCGACCGCGTCGAGCTTCGCTCCGCCGTCGCCGCTTCCACCCGTGCGCCGACTCCTCCACTGAGTTCGCCTGTGAGGCGTGCCGTGCGCGCGGATGCGTCATCGATCCGTTCCGATCGGCCCGGCCGAGAACAGGGGGACGCCTTTCATGCGTACCGCACAACTTGCTCTACACACCATCACCAAGCGCTACGACGATCACATCGTGCTCGACCAGGTCTCCTTCACCGTCAAACCGGGCGAGAAGGTCGGCGTCATCGGGGACAACGGCTCGGGGAAGTCCACGCTTCTCAAGCTCCTCGCCGGGCATGAGCGAGCCGACAACGGCGAGCTGACCGTGGTGGCGCCCGGCGGCGTCGGCTACCTCGCCCAGACGCTGGAGCTCCCGCTCGACGCCTTCGTCCAGGACGCCGTGGACCTGGCCCTGGCAGACCTCCGCGATCTCGAAACACGGATGCGCCGGGCCGAAGCCGAGCTGAAGGCGCGGACGGGCGCGGAGCTCGATTCCACCCTGGAGGCCTACGCCGGGCTGGTCGCACGCTACGAGGCCCGCGGCGGCTACGAAGCCGACGCCCGGGTGGACATCGCGCTGCACGGGCTCGGCCTGCCGGGTCTGGAGCGCGGCAGGCCGCTCGGCACCCTCTCCGGCGGCGAGCGGTCCCGCCTGGCGCTGGCCGCCACGCTGGCGTCGGAGCCCGAGCTGCTGCTGCTCGACGAGCCGACCAACGACCTGGACGACCAGGCCGTGAGCTGGCTGGAGGCGCATCTGCGCGGGCATCGCGGCACCGTGGTCGCGGTCACCCACGACCGGGTGTTCCTGGAACGGCTCACCACCACGATCCTGGAGGTCGACTCCGGCAGGGTGTCCCGATACGGGGACGGCTACGACGGGTACCTCGCCGCCAAGGCCGCGGAGCGCCGGCGGCGGCTGCAGGAGTACGCGGACTGGCGTGCCGAGGTGGCCCGCAACCGGCGGCTGGTCACCGCCAACGCGGCGCGGCTGGACGACATCCCGCGCAAGTTGCCGCTCGCCGTCTTCGCCGCGGGGCCGTTCCGGGCACGTGGACGCGGGCACGGCGCGATGGGCCGGATCCGCAACGCCAAGGAGCGGGTCGAGCGGCTGACCTGTAACCCGGTCGCACCGCCTCCCGATCCGCTCGTCTTCACCGCCCCCATCACCACCGCGCGCACCGACACGGGTCTCGACGCTGTTTCGGACGCGGAGGGCGCGACCGCCGTGGCCGCCGCGGCCGAGCTCGCCGACGTGCGCGTCGGGGACCGGCTCCGCGTACCGTCCCTGCGCATCCGGCCGGATGAACGGCTGCTGGTGACCGGGCCCAACGGCGCGGGCAAGAGCACGCTCATGCGGGTCCTGGCCGGAGAGCTGCGGCCGGACACCGGATCGGTACGCGTTCCCGGGCGGGTGGGACATCTGCGGCAGGAGGAGGCGCCATGGCCGCCCCGGATGACCGTCCCGCAGGCGTTCGCCCAGGGACGGGGCGGCGATCTGGACGAGCACATCGAGACGCTGCTCTCGCTCGGCCTGTTCCGCCCGGCCGACCTGCGCCTGCGGGTGGGGGAGCTCTCCTACGGGCAGCGGCGCCGGATCGAGCTGGCCCGGCTGGTGAGCGAACCGGTGGACCTGCTCCTGCTCGACGAGCCCACCAACCACCTGTCTCCCGCGCTCGTCGAGGAGCTGGAACAGGCGCTGGCGGGTTACCAGGGCGCACTGGTGGTCGTCACGCACGATCGCCGGATGCGGTCCCGGTTCACCGGGTCCCACTTGACCCTGCGCGATGGCCGTGTCGCCGAGTTCCAGGTCACCTGACCCGACAGGAAGGACGGGCGTACGGCCGGATACGGGTCCAACCGAGATACGGGTAAAACCGGCCATGAGTCGATCTTGAAAGCTCTCCGGCGAGTACCCCTGACACCGGAAGACGATCTCAAGGTCGCAAACCCCGACAGGCCAACCCCGTGGCCAGTCAAGTCAGATTGGCAAACCCCTCATTGTGCGACTCCCTCCTGTGTGGGTGTGTCCATCACAGTGCTCGCGGCGTCATCTGCCACGCGGGTTCGGTGCGGCCCCGCCGTCCCGGTGGGTGGAGGGGCCGTGACCTGCTGGGAATCGATCTATCCGAGCACCGGGTAGTTCGCACGGAACACGTTGTGCGGGTCACGGGCCCGCTTGATCTCCCGCAGCCGCGCGAGCGCGCTGCCGGAGAAGGACTGCGCCGCCGTGTCACCGGGGGACAGTACGGTGTACGGCTTGCGGCCGCTGATGTAGGCCTCCAGGTCGGCCACGACCTCGGCCTGCTTGGCGCGCGTCGCATCGGCCGCGTGCGGCAGGCCGAGACCCACCAAGCCGAGCAGGTACGGCTCAGCCACCGCGCCACTCGCACCGGCCCCGCCGTCCAGCTCGGCGAGCGCTCCGCCCAGGTGCCTGATCTGCACGTTGATGAGCGGTTCGACCGACTTGGCCAGCAGGCGCTCCACCGCGTCCGCGTCCAGGCCGGTGAGTAGCTCCGCGCGAGCGATGGATGGGGCCGGATCGGTGGGCTCGGCGGCGATGTCACCCAGGTTGGCAACCGGGACGACGCCGCGGCTGTCGGAGATCGCGCCCTCGATCTTGTCGATGCGCCCCAGCAGGTCCTCCCCCTGAGCCGCCTCACCGAGGTAGGCCAGATCCAGCGTCACCATCGGCGACGCGCCGGGTGGCTGGAGCCGGTTGATCCAGACACTGAGTTCACGCGGCGCCTCGGCGGTGATCTCCAGGAACGCGTCGTACACCTCCCTGGTCCGGTGCTCAGGCCAGATCACGCGCCCGCCGTACAGGACTGGCACGGGATACAGTTCGAGTTCGAGGGCGGTCACCACCGCGAAGTCCCCGCCACCGCCGCGCAGCGCCCAGAACAGCTCGGGATCAGACTCGGCGGTCACCCGGCCCGGCTCGCCATGAGCGTCCACGATGTCGACAGCCCGCACGCTGTCGGAGCCGAAGCCGTACTTGCGGCTGAACCAGCCGACCCCACCGCCCAGGGTGTAGCCGGTCACGCTGATTCCCGGCGCGCTACCGGACAGGCCGGTCAGACCCAGCGGACCGGCCGCCGCCAGCACCTGCCCCCACTTCGCGCCCGCGCCCACCCGGACAATGCGCTCCTCCGCGCGTACCTCCACCTCGTTCAGCAGACCGGTACGCAACAGGATCAGGCCTTCCACATCACCCGAGGCGCCATGCCCGCTCGGCTGCGCGGTCACCGTCATACCCGCCCGCCGCGCGTAACGCACGAGCGCCGCCACGTCATCGGCATCCGCGGCCTCCACCACGGCCGCCACCGGCTGCTTGACGGTCAGATTCCACGCGGTGGCCGCCTGTTCGAAGCCGTCGTCATCGGCCAGGAGCACGCGCCCCTTGAGGACACCGCGCAGATCGTTGATCGTCATCGTCGTCTCCTTTTCGAGTTCTCAGAAAATGCGAAGGCGCACCCTGCTGCACTACGGGAAGGACGGCGCCCTGACCGGCCCGGGCAAAGATCACGCCGAAACCTCGATGCAGGCCTTGCACCTGCGGCGGTCCGCGCTGGTGCACGTCAGCACGCTGCTGCTGCAGCAGGTTCTCGCCGAGCCGAGGACCGGCGCGGCCTGACGTGCTGTTCTGGTCCGGCATCGACCGGCTGCCGGATCGCTGGTGCGGCGATGGCGGGACGCGTCGAAGAGCTCCGGCCGCCAGACCACGTGGTTACGCGATGAGCAGAAGCGCGCTGATCGTCAGCATCACCACGGCGGTGGCGCCGTGGATGCCGTAGACGGCCGCCTTGGGCCCGTTGCTGCGCAGCACGATCACCGCGTCGCCGACGGGTATGGCGCTGGCGGCAAGCATGAACCAGCCCAGCAGGCTCGTTGTTCCGCCGGCCAACAGGATGAAGATGAAAAGCCCTGAGGCGATGTCGCGCACGCCCTTGACGGACAGCCAGGCGTGGAAGCTGCGGTCCTCGGTCGGCGTATCGGGGATGCCGAAACCGGCCGCGGCCTGCGGCGCCCAGAAGGCGCGGGCGCCCATGAAGATGATGCCCGCGCCGATCAGTCCGGCGAGCGCAGTGGCGATGTTGGTGAGCATGGGTTCGTCTCGTCTCTCGGGAGCAGTTCTACGAGCGCATTCCAGACAGCGGGGCGTATGCCATCACCGTTCGTAGCCGTCGACGAAGTGGTTGTCGTGGGCTTCGTGAAGCCGGCTCTGGTCCCGATCGTTCACGGTGGCGAGCTGCGCGAAGTACTCCTCCCGGGGTACGCCTGGCGAGAGGGCCATGAGGAGGGTGGCAGGTTCGGCGCGCTCCTTCCGCAGCGCGTGGACGTCACCCATCGCGGCATGCGCAGCGTCGCCGGGCAGCAGTGTTCGCCACTCCCGCCCATCGAAGTAGTCGACTTCACCTTCCTCAACGATGAAGGTCTCGCTGAAGGTCGTGTGAAAGTGCGGGGCAGGTCCCCGACTGGAGGGCGACATGCGCCACCGGTAGATGCTCACGACCCCGCTGGTCTCCGCCGGGCCGGCGAGGACTTCGATGGTCGATCCGCTGGCGCCCAGCCGGATCGTTCGCGTCTTTCGGGCTCGCTCGGGTTGCTTGCAGAAGCAGTCCATCGGCTTGGTCTCAGTCACGACCCGAGTCTCGGGGCTTCGCCGCTCCGCTCGCGCTCACTTCGGCGGTGGCCTAACAATAGGGAGGTGATCCGCTACCGATTGGGCGCCGGTGCTGCGAGCGTGCGATGGGCCATGTCGCCGATCCACGAAGTGGTCAGTCTTGCCCGGCTGCTGACAGAACCGCAGCGTCACCCGATGTTCCACCAGTGGCTCCGCCGTCGCCACCACCGCCTTTCCGGCCTGGACCTGAGCGCGCTCACGATCTTCATGGCCGATGGCGCGTACCGGCCCGACTTCCTCGACCCATCGCCGATGTCCAGTGAGCCGACCTTCGAAGAAGGCATGGATGCCCTCCTCTCCATCCCGACGGACCAGGTCTACGCCGAGTTGGTCGACGCCGGTATCGGGCGTGGGGCACAAATAGGCCGCCGACTGCTCGATGACCCCGACCGAGCCAGGCTGGAGGCCGCCGAAGCGGTGCGCCGCCTCTGGAAGGCCGCCATGGAACCGGAGTGGCCGTCCATGCGGCAGGCGCTGCGCGCCGAGATGCTGGACCGCGCCCTCCAGGTCAACCGCGAGGGGCTGCGCACCGTCCTTCCGCGCCTGCACCACTCCGCAGGGTGCGAAGGCGACACCATCACCGTCGAGTCGACCGCCGATGTCGACGTCGACTGCCCCGAGGGACTCATTCTCGTTCCGTCACTGTTCATCACCGACCGGGTGCAGTGCTCCACCTCAGACCACTGGACTCCGGCGATCTACTACCCGGCATCCGGGCGATACCTCTGGGCGGCACCTCCCACTCCGAGATCCCTTGACCGGCTTCTGGGAACGACTCGATCGAGGATCCTGGCCGCGCTCACCACTCCGCTGCAGACGACCATTGTGGCCAGGCTGGTGAGCGTCACCGTCCCGACGGCCAGCGAACACCTGGCAATCCTGCGAGACGCCGGGTTGATCGACACCAGCCGGGCCGGCCGCACGGCCACGCACGAGCTGACCAAAGCTGGACATGCTCTCCTGGACGCGGCCTCGCCGCGACCATGACTGGTCTGGGAGCTACCGGTCCTCCCCATCGGGCCGGTGCGTCGACGAATCGATGCCCGCACGAATGATTCGTCATGGATGGCGACGAACTGCTGTTCAACACCGACGCCGACAGCGTCAAGGGCCGCGACCTGGCCGGCACCTGCGACGAAACCGCTGCGACTGCCGGATGCGGCATGTTCTCTCACCACGACCTTCGCCACTTCCGAGATTGACACCATCTCGGATTTTTCTCGTATCTCGGCTGGACCCGGGACAGGCCCAGGAAGAGCTCGGTGATCGAACGGCGCCGATCCCGACCCATCCACCGAGTCCGGGACCGGCGGCTGAAGGCCTACACTCCGGAATCCAAGATCAGAATGACCGGAAGGCGGTACGTGCTTATGGGATTTCGGAGTGATGGTGCGGACATGTCCCACGATGAGCGCGTCATCAGGTACGGCCACGTGTCGAGCGCGTTGGCGTTACACAGTGATCGGCGACTGGCGGAACTCGTAGACCACGCTCCGGTCGCCGGTTCCGGTATCGGCGGCACGTCGGTGCTGTTGGACGTCGACGGTGTGCCGGTGTTCGCCAAACGGATCCCTCTCACCGACCTGGAACGCCACCCGGACAACGTCATGTCCACGGCGAATCTGTTCGGGCTGCCGGTGTTCTGCCAATACGGAGTCGGCTCACCGAGTTTCGGCGCGTGGCGCGAACTGGCGGCCAACATCATGACGACGAACTGGGTACTCGCCAGGCGCAGTGAGGCCTTTCCTCTCCTCTACCACTGGCGGGTGCTGCCCGGAGCGGTGCCGGTAGCCGAGGAGCACGCCAACGTCGAGCGTGTCGTCGCCTACTGGGGCGGCTCGCCCGCGGTGCGGCGGCGGCTCCATGCGCTGCGTCAGGCGTCGGCGAGCATCGTGCTGTTCCAGGAGTTCATCCCGCACACCCTGCGCGACTGGCTCGCCGCCCAGGTCGCGGCGGGCGAGGACGCCGTCGCCTCGGCGTGCGCGATGCTGGAGTCGCGGCTGCTCGCCGACATCGCCTTCATGAACGCAGGCGGCCTGATGCACTTCGACGCCCACTTCGACAACATCATCACGGACGGGCGTCGCCTGTACATCACCGACCTCGGCCTGGCGACCTCTGCGCGCTTCGACCTCTCCGCGCAGGAGGCGACGTTCGTCGAACGGAATCGCACGCACGATATCGCCTACGCGGTCATGAGGCTGGTGAACTGGCTGGTGTCAGCGGTGTGCGGGGTGGCGGTTCCGGACACCGGCGGGCCGGTGGAGCGCAACGAATACATCCGGGCGTGTGCGGCGGGCGCCGAGCCCCTCGGCGCCCCGGCCGCCGTTGCGGAGTTGATCCGCCGGTACGCACCCGTGGCAGCCGTCATGAACGACTTCTACTGGGATCTGTTCGGGGTGAGCCGGGCCACGCCGTATCCGGCCGAGAAGATCAACGCTGTCCGCGCGTGGTCGAACACGACCCCTGAACCGCATGAAAGCGGACACGGCTCCTGAGCGGTGGCCGTCTCAGTGCTCCCGGTAGTAGTCGGCTAGGGCGGCGAACGCGGCCTTGGGTTCCCATGGCATGTCGGGGTAGGTGGCTCCGAGGCGGTCCTCGAAGACTTTGACGATGCCGTAGCTGGCCAGGTCCAGGTCCTCGCGGGGGTCGCCGTCGGGGCGGTGCAGGTGGTCGTACAGCGCGAAGGTGAACACGAAGGTGCTGTCGATGCCTCCGGCGTCGAAGACCTCCAGCAGCTCGCGCAGATACGCGGCCTGACCGGCCTCGTCGCGGGTGTACTCACCGTTCAACCGAACAGGACCGGTGTCCTTGTCGTACTCGACGATCTCCAGACCGTGAGCGCCCCGCTCGCCCGCACCGTGGTAGCCGGCCGCGCCGAACTCGGTGATCGCGACCGGCTTTCCCTGCGCGACGAGGCCGCGGACGCCTTCGGCGAAGCGGTCGGCGATCTCGACCGACCGGTAGAGATCCACGGACATGATGTCGAACGGTGCCCAGTCGACGCGCTCAAGCGGTACGGAGGCGTAGGTCACCTTGCCGCCGAAGCCCTCACGGACGAGTGCCACGGCCTTGGCGAGGAAGTCGTTGACACGTGCGCTGACCTCGCCGATCTGCTCGCGCAGGAGATGTGGCTGGCGCAGCAACTCGACCCGCTCCTCAGTGCTGTCGCCGGGCAGGAACCCCTTGTTCATCAGGCTCAGCTCTGCGCCGGTGACGAACACGACCTCGGCTCCCCGCTGTCTCAGCCGCTCCGCGCGCGCCGCGCAGTCGGCGAGCAGCGACAGCATCTCGTCGGTGGTCAGTTCAAGCGGGTAGGGCGAGAACCAGACCTCGAGGCCGAGGTCGGCGGCGTATGCCGCCGCGAGCTCCAGCCGTTCCGGATCACCGCCCATGACGCGTACCGCATCACAGTGCAGGTCATCACGGATGATGCGCAGCTCGCGCTTGACTACCTCCGAGTCGAAGAGCTTGCGGGACATGGCTCCGTCGCGGACGAAGCCGGTGTCATAGCTGATGCCTTTGGCTCGCATGTGTCGCGCCCTCTTCCAGTGCGGGATTTACGGTACTCGCCGTACCTTAATTGCTGTAGCTCAGGGATGACAACCAAAATGGGAAGGTACGATCGGTACCGCTTGCGGGAAGGGGCCATGGCGGAGAATCCGATGAGGCAGCCAGGTGCTGGGCAGACGCGGCGACGTGGCGCTGCCCTGGAGGAGGCGATCCTGCGCGCTGCGGTGGACGAACTCACCGAGTCCGGATACGCCGGGTTGACCATGGACAAGGTCGCCGCTCGCGCCGGCACCAACAAGAACGCCATCTACCGCCGCTGGCCGAACCGCCTCGCGCTCGGCATCGCCGCATATCGGCAGCTCGCCACGACGGTCCCACCCCCCGACACCGGCAGTCTGCGCGGAGACGTCCTCGAGCTGCTCCGCCAGGCGAACCGCCACTGGAGCTCCCCCCTCGGCGCGATCCTGCGCGAACTACTCTCCGCAGCAGGCGGCACGTCGGAACTCCTGGCACAGCTGCAAGAGCAGCCCGGCGACGCCGCGGCCGCCCCCTGGTTGACCACTCTGGGGCGCGCGGTCGCACGCGGTGAAGCAGCCCCCGAAGCGCTCCATCCACGGGTCGCCACCGTGGCCATCGTCCTGCTGCGCAACGAGTTCGTCGTGCGCGGGGTCCCTACCGCACCCGACGACGTCCTCGTCGAGATCGTCGACGAGGTGTACCTGCCTCTGGTGCGGCGACTCGGTCCGTCCCCGAGCTGATCTTCCACCGGCGCTGAGACCTGGACCAGTGACCGCGTGTTCGCAGGGAACAGTGATTCTCATAAATGGGCCGCGCTGCAGGACTACGCGGAAACCAAGCGCATCACGGTGATCGCCTGCCTGCTCCACAAGGCCAGGATGCGGCCATCGCCTGATCGAAGCTCCCGAGGGACTTGCCCCGACGGGACGGCTTCCTGGGGCGTGGCCGTGCGACGCCCGGAAGATTGTGGCTCAAGTTGGCCAGGAACCTGATGCGGTCCAGAGCCTCCTCAGGGGAGTTGCTCTGCGCCACGCGCTGTGCGCCTCCGGCCAGATGGCGGATCTCGGTGAACGCCATGGCCGCCAGAAGCGCGGCTATGTCCCGGTCGAGCTCGGCCTTCTGGCTCTTCATGCCGATCCACCCTTACTGCCGCCCCCAGGGCGGGTTGTGCGGGCCTGGGTATGCGACAAGGCAATGCGGCGGCGCGCGATATCGACATCAATGATCTTCACGGTGAGGGCGTCACCGACCTCGATGTCGTTCTCGGACGATTCATTCAGCTCGCTGGTGTGCACCAGCCCCTCGAAGCCGTCCTCTCGGTCTTCGATGCGGACGAAGACCCCGAACGGGACGATCTTGGTGACCGGTCCGGTGACCACCTGCCCGATTCGCTGTGCGACCTGCGGCCACGGGTCTTCCTGCACTGCTCGGAGCGACAGCGGCACTCGTTCCCGAACCATATCGACGTCGAGGACCTCGGCTGTGATCTCCTGGCCGACGCTGACGACATCAGACGGGTGGTTGATCGGACGCCAGGACAGCTCCGGAATGTTAATCATTGCGGTGAAGCCGCCGATGTCCACGAAAGTGACGCCGAAGCTGGCGATGGTCGTGACCGTGCCGGTGACGACCTGGCCGCGCCGCAGGGTTTTCAGGAACGCCCAGCCCCGGTCGCTGGGCGTCGGCTCGGTCTGCCAGCGTGCGCGGAGAACCCCATCGCTGTCCGGTAGCACAGCGGTGAACAGCGGGTGCCGCTCATCGGTAGCCAGGGATACGACGCCGGCAGCACGCGCGCTGGTGATCTGGGAGGTCACTGCCTCGAATTGGGTCTCGTCCACGACCATGCTGGTGATCCGCCCGTCCTCGTCCTCCCAGAGGACTTCCACCAGGCCCTCCTCGGGCAGAGAGCCCATGGCCGCGTCTACGTCGGTGAGCAGGTCCGGCCAGACCGCCAGCTGTGCGCGAGGGGTCAGCTGGGAGCGCACCGCCTCGATGTTGTCGCGGGTGAGGCGGTGCCAACGGGAGGCGTTCGCGGCGTAGGTCTCCTCCAGGAACGTGGCGCGGTGGGCACTGACCGCCCAGTGCAGGCGGGCCCAGAAGTCGGCGTCGGCCGGGCGCTGTACGCGCAGTGGGCCGTCGGGGGCGAAGTCGTACGGCGATGTGTCCAGGCGTTCCGGGAAAAGTCCGAGCGAGCGGGTGCGGGCCAGCGCCGCTTCGCAGGGGCGGCTGCTGCCGACGTAGAGGTACTGGTCCCAGCCGACGTGCACGGTGAATGCTCCCTCCGCCTCCAGACGGCACCAGGCGCCGCTGTCGCGGAGCATGGCCCGGACGAGTTCCAGGCCGGCGGCCATCGGTACCAGGGCACCGTCGTGGAACCCGGTGAGGCCAGCTGGGAAGAGGTCGGCCAGGCCGTAGCCGTTGACCGGTGGTTCCAGGCCGAAGTGGGCGAAGCCGCCGATCTACGGCTCGCGGATGGTCAACTGGTCGACACCGGTCTCTTCGGCGAAGGCCGCGATGGCCTGCAGGTATGCGGCTTCGACCGGCCCATGGTCACTGGTCGCGGGCTCGGCACCGGCATAGTGGCCGTGCTGATCGCGGTCGGCAGGGTCGTACTTGGTGACCTGGTAGACGTAAGGCAGCACGTCACTGCCCGCCGGAGGTCGAAGGCGCTGCTGCTGGGGTCTGGTGGGCGAGGCGGTCGAGCTTCGGGACGACGAGGGTGTCGCCGGCGCGCACGGCCGCGAGGGCCTGGGCCAGGCCGGGCCGGTCGCGGTTGGTTCCGGTCAGTCCGTGGTCCAGGTAGATCCGGTCCTCCGGGACATCCAGGCTGAGCAGGATCTCGCGCTGGGCGGTGAGGTCCTGCTTGTCCAGGCCGCATCTCGCGTAGCCGACGCGGTCGCTCATGCCCGGAGCGTACGGTAAGCCCCCGCTCAGTGCACAGATCACCGGACACCCTAAATGAGACGCCGTCAGCGCAGGTAGATCCTCCCAACCGGTCAAGATCACGATTGTTCGGTGGGGGTTCCCCTAACGGACACAAAGGACGCCGCGGTCAGTACCCTGACGCGGTGACGACCGACACCGCCTTGTTGTCGAGGGCCATGAGTGGCAACGTCGACCCACCTCTGCTCCCGCTGCCGGATCGCGTCGCGGAGCTTATGTCCGAGCTGGAGTGCCCGCCGCGGCTGGCGGCCCACCTGCGAGCCGTCCACGATGTCGCACACCAGCTGGTCGACTGGGTGGAGATGTGCTACCCCGCCTTGTTCTTTGACCGCGAGGCAGTGCTCTTCGGGGCCGCGACGCACGACATAGGTAAGACCGTGCACGTTTCCGAGCTTTCCGAGCCTGGCGGGGCGCACGAGCAGGCTGGGCGGACTCTTCTGCTCGGCCGCGGCGTCAGCCCGGGGCTCGCCCGCTTCGCCGCAACACACGCATCGTGGACGGAGCCGAGTGCCGGTCTGGAAGACCTCCTGGTGAGTCTCGCCGACAAGATCTGGAAGAACAAGCGCGTTCCGGACCTGGAGGATCTCGTTGTGGCTCGGCTGGCCGAGGCCACCGGCCGGGCGGCATGGGAGGAGTTCGTTGCGCTCGACGAAGTCCTCTCCCGCATCGGCGACGAGGCGGACGAACGTCTGGCGTTCCAGGCGTCCTTCGCGATCCACGGCTAAGGGTCACGGCATGAGTCACGGCATACGGACAGACCGGGTCATCGCGCTCAGTCGTACTCCGGTGTCATGACGGCGGCCATGGCCAGATGCGGGGCGGCCTGCTCGGCCAGTCCCTGCCGCTGGAGCGTACGGCCGAGCAGATGCCGGGCGTAGGAGTCGTCCGGCGACTCGGCCACCAGCCGCTCCAGCGTGGCGCGGGCCCGCCCGAGCTGCGCCGAGGCGAAATAGGCGCGGGCGGCGAGCATGCGGACGTTGCGGTCGTCTCCGTGCACGTCAAGGAGGGGACGCAGCAGGGCCAGCGCCCCGAACGGATCGCGCTTGTCGAGCAGGGACTCGGCGAGCCGCAGGCGTTCCACCTCCTCGGGCAGCTCGCGCCGCCGGCCGCCCTGCAGCAGGAAGTCCTTGATCACATCGGCGGGCTGGGCGCCCGCGAGCGCGCGATCGCCGACGACGATCGTCGGCGAGGTGGCCACGCCCCTGGCCTTGCCGGTGAGCAGCAGCTCCCGCACCAGGTCATCGCCCGCGTCCGTGTCGAGCAACGCGGCGCCGTCGGCGAAGCCGGCCTCGGCGGCGACGTCCGCGAGCACCTCGCGGTCGCTGATGTCGCGACCCTCGATGAAGTGCGCCCGCATCACCTGCTCGGCCACGGCGTTCTGCCGCCCGGCCCCGCCATGCTCGAACGCCAGGGCGAGCAGCCGGTGGGCGTCGTGGGCGTCGGCCCGCCAGGCCGCGCCCCAGCGGGGCCCCAGCCCTTCCTCGGCGGCGATCTCGGAGACGCGCACCCGGTTCTCCGCTGGTGACAGGCCGGGCGCGCACCGGCGCAGCGCGGTGTCCACCATCGGATCGCGGTACTCCTCCTCGAGCGGGACGGCCCGCGCCGGGGCGGTGGGGTCGATCCGGAACGGCCGCCACACGACCTCGACGGCGGCGTCGTCGAAGGCCGGGTCGGCCAGGGCCGCCTCCAGTCGCCGTTTGCCGATGTACGCCCACCCGCAGACCACGTCCGCCCAGACCTCGATTCGCATGCCAGGCAATCTATGCGACAGCTGTCGACTAAGCAACATTTGTCGTATAGTCGGGGTCGTGAACCCGGATGATCCCCGCGCGCAACGCACCCGGGCCCGTCTGCGGGCCGCGATACTCGACCTGGCGGCCGACAAGGAGCTGGGCTCCATCACCATGGCGGAGGTGGCCAGGCGCGCTGGGGTGAACCGGGCGACGGTCTACCTGCACTTCCCCGACATGGACGCGCTCGTGACCGACGCCATGGAGGAGACGGTCGCCCAGGTCGCGCGGGCCGCCGCCCTGTGCCCGCGCGACGCGCCCCGAGACCGGGCGCCCGAGCCGCTGGTCGGCCTGTTCGAGCACGTGGCCGCCCGGGCCACCCTGTACCGGCGGATGCTGGGTGCCCAGGGCAGCGCGCTGTTCGCCGCTCGCATGCGCGAACGGCTGACCGCCGAGTTGGCCACGCGCTTTACCGGCGGGTCACGTCCCGAGGGCTTCGACGATGTCCCGGCCGAACTGCACGCCACCTACCTGGCCGGCGCCCTCACCGGCGTGATCTCCCACTGGGTCACCGGCGAGCGCCCGGCCCCCGCCGCGGAGGTGACTTTGGCGTTCTGGCGACTCTTCCGCGCCTGACGTCGTGGCAGGGGGCATGAGGGGACATGCCACCAGCCGCCATCCGAGGCCTTGCGGTGCCGCATCTCCCGGGCCGGTCCGTCCATGACCTCAGACGCCACTGTGAATCATCCCGGCGAGTGCTCCGCAATCGGAGCACAGTTCGGGATGAGGGGAACCACCGGTCGATCCGGTGGAAGGGATCAATGACCAGGCGTCGGAAATGCCCAGCGGACTGCGTTCGCTCAACCCCGCCCCGTGAGCCGCGTGGAGCGAGTCCCGACGGGCGGCGAATGTCGCGAAGCAGGTGACCAGACCGATCAGGAATCGAGAAGCGCCGGTCACAGAGCCGCAACTAGCGTCATCGCCATGGCTTTCATCGAATCCGTCACCCTTGAGGTGGCCGACCCCACCGCCGTCAGACGCTTCTACACCGCCGCCTTCGGTTTGGGCTCGCAGGTGCGCCTGCGGGCCTCGGAGGCACCGACGACCGGGTTCCGTGGGTTCACGCTGTCGCTCACGGTGTCCCAGCCGGCCAACGTCAACAGTCTCATCGGCGCCGCTCTGGACGCCGGCGCATCGCCGGTGAAGCCGGTCACGAAGTCGTTCTGGGGCTACGGCGGCGTCGTCCAAGCCCCGGACGGGACGATCTGGAAGGTCGCGACCTCGGCGAAGAAGGACACCGGCCCCGCCACCCGGCAGATCGACGAGATCGTGCTGCTGCTGGGAGTGGCGGACGTGGCCGCGAGCAAGCGGTTCTACCTTGACCGTGGCCTGGCCGTGGCGAAGAGCTTCGGCCGCAAGTACGTCGAGTTCGCCACGGGGTCGAGTCCCGTCAAACTGGCGCTCTACGGGCGCCGTGCCCTTGCCAAGGACGCCGGCGTCTCCGCCGACGGCACCGGATCGCACCGGATCACGATTGGCAGTGATGCCGGGTCCTTCACCGACCCGGACGGGTTCGCGTGGGAGACCGCGTCGCTTTGAGCCGGGTGGCGCGGCCGCACCGGCCTCCGCCGGAAAGGAGTTCTCACATGTGTCACCCTTCGTGGGCGCGCGCACTAACCGCGGCGCAGCGCCTGAGCGACCTCGCGCGGCTGCGCCGCGTTCGGGACCGGATCGGCCGGGAGTACGCGCAGCCGCTGGACGTCGAGGCGCTGGCCCGCGGCGTGAACATGTCGGCAGGGCACCTCAGCCGCCAGTTCCGGCTCGCCTACGGCGAGTCGCCGTACTCCTATCTGATGAGGCGGCGCATCGAGCGTGCGATGGCGTTGCTGTGTTTTGGCGACCTCAGCGTCACCGAGGTCTGTTTCGCGGTCGGCTGCTCGTCGCTGGGCACCTTCAGCACTCGCTTCACCGAGTTGGTCGGTGTGCCGCCCAGCGCCTATCGGCACCAGGTGGCGGGCGCGAGGGCGTCGTGCGTGGCGAAGCAGGTGACCAGAGCCATCAGGAATCGAGAAGCAACAGTCGCGGAGCAGCAACTAGCGTGACCGTCATGGATATCACCATTCACACGAGCTTCCTCCCGCACGACGACCCGGAGGCCTCCCTGGCCTTCTACCGCGACATCCTCGGCTTCGAGGTCCGCAGCGACGTCGGAAACGGCAAGATGCGCTGGATCACGGTCGGCCCCGCCGGCCAGCCCGGCACGTCCATCCTCCTGGCGCCGCCGGCCGCCGACCCCGGCATCACCGACGACGAGCGCCGCACCATCGCCGAGATGATGGCCAAGGGCACCTACGGCTGGATCCTGCTGGCCACCTCCGATCTCAACGGCACCTTCGAGAAGGTGGAGGCCAGCGGCGCCGAGGTCGTCCAGGAGCCGACCGAGCAGCCGTACGGGGTGCGCGACTGCGCTTTCCGCGACCCTGCGGGCAACCTGGTCCGCATCCAGGAGTTGTGCTGAGCGCGCCGTGTTCGGGTTGGCGTGCCAGCCGGCGCCCACCGAGCCTGTGGGCGCCGCGGTGGCGGGCAAGGCTCAGGGCAGCATGTTCTCGATGAGGTCGGCGGCACGCGGGATGCCGCCCTCGGCCCGTGTGTCGGCGCGCAGCAGTGCCGAGCGGCGGGCGACCTCCGGGTCGGTGACCAGGTCGTTCAGGGCCGCCCGTAGCGCCCGCTGCGGGACCCACGAGTGCACCTCGACGTCGGGCCGGATGTCGCCGAGTTCCCGCGGCTCGGGTTCAGTGCAGGAGCAGGTCCGGTGTGATGGGGAGATCCCGTACGCGGATCCCGGTGGCGTTGTGAACCGCGTTGGCGATCGCCGCCGGAGCGCCGACGATGCCGATCTCGCCGATGCCCCTGGCCCCCAGCGGACCGGCGTGGACGTCCTCCTCGTCCAGCCAGACGGCGTCGACGTCCATCACGTCGGCGCTGGTGGCGATGTGATACTCCGCGAAGTCGTGGTTGATCACGTGCCCGGTGCGGTGGTCCAGGACGCTGCGCTCGTGCAGCGCCATCGACAACCCCATCGTCATCCCCCCGATGAACTGCGAGCGCGCGGTGCGGGGATTGATGACGCGCCCCACCGAGAACACCCCGAGCATCCGCGGCACCCGGATCTCGCCGGTGTCGGCATCCACCCTGACCTCGGCGAACTGCGCGCCGAAGGAGTGCATCGAGAACCGCTTCGCGTCCGGGTCCCGAGGCATCTCCCCACCTGCCTCCGCACCCCGCGGCGGGTCCTCTCCGTACGCGTGGCGGAAGGCGCGGCACGCGGCCACGATCGTCGAACCCCAGCTCGCGGTGCCCGAGGACCCACCCGCGACGGTGGCCCGGGGCAGGTCGCTGTCCCCGATCTCCACACTCACCGCGCCGAGAGGACATCCCAGCGCGTCGGCCGCGATCTGCGTCAGGACCGTCCACGCACCGGTGCCGATGTCGGCCGCGCCGATGCGCACCGTATAGCGGCCGCGTCCGTCGTAGGCCACCACGGCCCGCGAGCCGGGGATCCGGTAGTACGGGTAGGTCGAGCTCGCCACCCCCAAGCCCACCAACTCGCGCCCCTCCCTGCGCGTGCCGGGCACTGCCGGTCGGCCTTCCCAGCCGAAGCGGACCGCCCCCTCGCGCAGGCAGCGCACCAGGTGACGGCCCGACCACGGCCTGCCGGACTCCGGGTCGACCTCGGGCTCGTTGCGCACCCGCAGCTCGACCGGATCCAGCCCGCAGGCCACGGCGAGCTCGTCCATCGCCACCTCCAGGCCGAAGAACCCCGGCGCCTCGCCCGGCGCGCGCATCCACGACGGAACGGGCACATCCAGCGCGGCCAGCCGGTGCGCCGTCCGCCGGTTCGGCGCCGCGTACATCATCCGCGTCCCGGCCGCGGTCTGCTCCGCGTACTCCTTGATCCTCGAGGTGTGCTCCACCGCCTCGTGCGCGACGGCCGTCAGCCGTCCGCCCTCGTCGGCGCCCAGCCGTACGCGCTGGATCGTGGGCGTGCGGTGGCCGGCCAGCGAGAACATCTGGTGGCGGGTCAGCGCCAGCTTGACCGGGCGCCCCGGCACGGCCCGCGCGCCCAGCACCGCGAGCACGTTGTGCGCGTGCGGCATCCCCTTGGATCCGAAGCCCCCGCCCACATACGGCGACATCACCCGCACCTGATCCGGCCGCAGGCCGAAGACCCGCGCGAGCGTCGACCGTACGGCGTGCACGCTCTGCGTCGAGTCGAACAGCGACAGCCGCGCGTCGCCGAGGAAGCCGCCGCCCGGATCCCACACCGCCACGGTGGTGTGCGGCTCCATCGGGTTGTTGTGCTCCATCGGCGTGGTGTAGATCTGGTCGACCGTCACCGCCGCCGCCTCCATCGCGGCGTCCACGTCGCCTTCGTCGGTGTCGGTGGCGAACCCCTCGTTGACCCGTTCCGGCCGGTAAAGATCGGTTCGGTCGGCCCGCAGCTCCGTGTCGTGGGGCTCCTCCTCGTACTCCACCCGCACCAGACCGGCGGCGTACCGGGCGATCTCGGGCGTCTCGCCGAGCACCACCCCGATGAACTGCCCGCGGAACGCGACCGCGTCGGACTGCAGGACGGACAGCTCGGCGTCCTCGGTGTCGGCCAGGCGGGCGGCGTCACGGTGGGTGACCACGGCCAGGACGCCGTCGACGCCGGCCGCCGCCACCGTGTCGATCGCGATGACGCGGCCGCGCGCGATCGTGGCCTGCAACGGGTGCGCGTACACCGGATCGTCCACCGGCCGGTCGTAGGCGTACGCCGCGCTCCCGGTCACCTTGGCCCGGCCGTCGACGCGCGGCGACGGCGTGCCCACCGCTCGGCCCTGTGCGCTCACCTGGGCGGTCTCCTCGGCGGTCTCCTCGGCGGTCTCCTCGGCGGTCATCGTCCCTCCTCGGCGAGGTCGCGCAGCGTCGCGACGATGGCGTTGCGGACCATCGGCACCTTGAACTCGTTGCCGTGCAGCGGCCGCGCGGCGGCGAGTTCGGCTTCGGCGGCCCGGCGGAAGGCCTCCTCGGTGACCGTCGCGCCCAGCAGCGCCTCCTCGGCCAGCGCGGCACGCCACGGCTTGTGCGCCACGCCGCCCAGCGCCAGCCGTACGTCGCGGACGGCGCCGCCGTCGAGGTCGAGGCACGCCGCCACGGAGACCAGCGCGAAACTGTAGGAGACGCGGTCGCGCACCTTCCGGTAGGCCGAGCGGCGCGCGAACGGAAGGTCCGGCAGCTCGACGGCCGTGATCAGCTCGCCGTGCTCCAGCACCGTGTCACGCTGCGGCGTGTCGCCGGGAAGCCGGTGGAGGTCCGCCAGTGGCAGCGCGCGCTCGCCCGCGGGGCCGAGCACGATCACCACGGCGTCCAGCGCCAGCATCGCCACCGCCATGTCGGACGGGTGCACCGCGACGCAGTGCTCGGACGCTCCGAGGATGGCGTGGTAGCGGGTGTAGCCGCCGATCGCCGAGCATCCGGAGCCGGGATCCCGCTTGTTGCACGGCGTGGTGACGTCCTGGAAATAGGGGCAGCGGGTCCGTTGCAGGAGGTTCCCCGCGGTGGTGGCGGCGTTGCGCAACTGCCCGGAGGCGCCGGACAGCAGAGCCCGCGCCAGCACCGGGTAGCGCTCGCGCACCAGCGGATGCGCGGCCAGGTCGCTGTTGCGTACGGCGGCGCCGATCCGAAGGCCGCTGCCTGTCTCCTCCACCCGGTCCAACGGCAGCCGCGACACGTCGACCAGGAGGTCCGGCCGGGCGACGCCGAGCTTCATGTGGTCCACCAGGTTGGTGCCGCCGCCGAGGAAGGCCGCGCCGGGCCGCCCGGCCACGGCCGCGACGGCCTCGGCGGGATCACCGGCCCGCAGATACTCGAAGGGGATCACGAGTCCGCCTCCTCGCGAAGGGCCGCGACGATGTTGACGTACGCGCCGCAGCGGCACAGGTTGCCGCTCAGCCGTTCCCGGATCTCCTCGTCGTCGAGCGTGACCGGGCCGGTGAGGTCGTCGGTGACGCGGCTGGGATGCCCGGCCTTGACCTCTTCCAGCATGCCGACCGCGGAACAGATCTGCCCGGGCGTGCAGAAACCGCACTGGAAGCCGTCCTCCTCGAGGAAGGCCCGCTGCACCGGGTGCGGCTCGCCCTCCTGGACCAGTCCCTCGGCTGTGGTGACGTCGGCGCCGTCGTGTGCCACCGCGAACGTCAGGCAGCTGACCACCCGCCGCCCGTCGAGCAACACGGTGCACGAACCGCACTGCCCGTGGTCACAGCCCTTCTTCGGAGATGTGACCGACAGGTGGTCGCGCAGCGCGTCGAGCAGAGTGGTGCGGGTGTCGACCGTCAACGATCTGTCCCGGCCGTCCACCCGCAACGTGATCCGAGCATCCATGGTCGCCTCCCGGCGGTGTCCCAGCGGGCCTCGCGGCCGCTCCTTGGGGCCGCTCCCCACAGAGGCCCACTGTGCCCCCGGGACGCGCGGCTAACACTCGGGCCGCGGATCGTGGCCAGGTCCCTGCACGGGTTTGGTGGACACCTTGACATTCCCGGCCGTGACGCCTCCGTGATGTGCCGTCATGCCTCCCAGTGGGCGTCGTCCGCCACTGGTCGGCGGCCGGGATCAGTCGAGCCCGCGCAGGCCGTCGAGCACGCCTTGGAGCGTCCGCGCGTCCGGCCCGTCGGCGCGGTCGGCGATGCCCGGGTGACGCAGGCGCCGGGGAAGGGCCGCCCTCGGCCCGCGCACGGGCGGGGCGGGGGTGCGGGCGGCGGGAATGGCCACCTCGCACCAGACGATCTTGCCGCGGTCGGGAGCGGTGCGGTGTCCCCACATCGTGGACAGCGCTCCGACCAGCGCCAGCCCGCGGCCGCCCTCCCGCAACTTGTCCGGGGAGTCGGTCCGCTCGGTGGCCGGCATCTGGGTGCTGACGTCCCAGACCTCGATCACGAGGCTGTCGGAGGACAGCAGCAGCCGCAGCGCGATCATCCGCAGGGCGACGGGGAACACCGACGAGGCCACCGGCAGGCTGGACACCGCCTCCGTGGCTCGGATGGCGTTGGTGACCAGCTCGGACGTGAGCAGCTCGACCGTGTCGGCCAGCTGCGGCAGCTCCCACGTGGCGAGCTGGCTCCGGGCGAAGGCACGCGCCTGGCGCGGGGTGGTGGCGGTCGAGCCGAACACCCGGTCGGCCGCCTTCCCGTCACCGTGCGCCGGAAACGGAGATGTCAGCATTCGGGGAACGTTCCGCGAACCGCGCGGCGGGCGAGCGCCGACGGCATCGGCTCATGATCGGTCCGGGGGAGCAATCGCGGAAAACGCATGACACAGATCATGTGCCAGCGCCCGCCCCGGCGGTACCTCCTTGACGAGATCGGAGGAAATTCCTCACTCCAGGAGAGAAGGCGTCCCTCGCCGGGCGTCTTCCCATCGAACATGGCAGCGAGAGCACCCGTGACATCACGCCGGCGACTCGAACCCGTTGTCGAGGGCCACCGACGGGACGACCGGCCGCGGGTGATCAAGGGCGCCGTGGTGGCGCCCATGGTGCCCGAAAACGCGCCGGGCGGTCCCAGGCATCGCCCTGGACCAGGTCGCGTTCCACCTCCACCGCAGCTCTGTGATGCATTCCCTATCGTTATCTATCTCTCCTTGTTGGATGGTAGTTTTGGGAGTAATAGGGAAAGTTATCGCGGAAGAATCGCGACTGCGCTTCGGAGGGGAGTCCCGTGTCGCAACAGCCGTACTCGGTGGACCAGGTGGCGGAGTTGCTGGGCTTGCACGTGAAGACTGTGCGCGCGTATGTCCGCGACGGTCGGCTGAAGGCGACCCGGATCGGCAAGCAATACCGGATCACGCGCGAGGACCTGGAGGCGTTCACCGGCATGCCGGCTCCCTCGCCCGTCCGGACCAGTCGCCACACCGAGGTTTCCAGCATCGTGCAGATCGACGCGATCAGCCCCGAGGAGACGATCCGCCTGACCAACACGGTCATAGCCGCCGCCGCGGCCCCTCCGCCCGCCGGCGAACGCCTGCGCGTCGAGACCGTCTACGACGAGGAACGGGCCAGCCTGAAAATCATCATCCTGGGCGGCCTGGACAGCACCGCACAACTCCTCAAGATCATCACGGCTTTGACCGAGGAACGACAGTGAACGACATCTACACCTCCGCCGATGGCGCGCGCATCCTCGTGCAGCGATACCGCGCGTTCCTGGAGAAGCTGCCGGTGCTCGGCGACGACGCCCTGCGCGGCCTGCGGATGCCGACGCTGGTCATCCTCGACTTCCTGCGCTCACCGAAAGAAGCACGCCCTCATGCCTGACATCCTCCAGCACATCAACGGCATACCTGTCCTCGTGTGCGACGCCGACGGTGAGCCGCTGCGCGACGAACGCGACGCGGTCGACCTCATCGGCGAGGCATTCCACCACGGCGCCTCGTGGGTCGCCGTCCCGGCCGACCGCTTCGAGGACGACTTCTTCCGGCTGCGCACCCGCGTCGCCGGCGAGATCGTCCAGAAGTTCGTCAACTACCGGATCGGCATCGCCGTCATCGGCGACATCTCCCGGCACACCGCCACCAGCACCGCGCTGCGGGACTTCGTCCGAGAAAGCAACCGAGGCACGCATCTCTGGTTCGTCTCCGACGTCGACGACCTCCGCGACCGGCTCACCCCTGCCCCAGGCAGCCGCTGACATCGGCCTGCCGGCTCAGCGCGTACGGATATTCGCCATCTCCGGGGTGGCCTACGACGACACCGCGCGTCCAGCCGGCTCGTGAAAGGTGACTCCGCCTACCTGACAGAGGGTGACAGGTATGACCGGCAGGCTCTCGGGTGTCCAGGCTTCACCGACTTCCATGAGCGAGATGACCACGATGACCACGCACGCGACCGGCACATTCGACATCACCGGCTGGGACGAGATGGCCACGGACCAGCGTGAGGGCGCGACGATCAGCCGGGTGCGCATCACCAAGACCTTCCAGGGCGACATCGAGGGGACCAGCACCACCGAGATCCTCACCGTCGCGACCGATGCGGGTCCCGCGGCGTACACCGGGATCGAGCATGTCGAGGGCACGCTGGGCGGACGCAAGGGCACCTTCGTCCTGCAACACAGCGCCGGCAGCGAGAACGACGTCCAGTGGATGCGCTGGCTGATCGTCCCCACCTCGGGCACCGGCGAACTCACCGGCCTGCGCGGCGAGGGCAGGATCGAAGTGGAGGACGGCAAGCACACCTTCGTCCTGGACTACGAGCTCGCCTGAGCCACCGCGCCCCTGAGTCGGGGCTCAGAGTGTGGGGGAACGAAAACGTACGCTAAGCCCGTTCGCCCAGCTCAGTGATGCTGGTTGAACTGAGATCGCTGGGCCGTGTAGCTCATCGCCCGCTCCTTTCAGTCGCCGGTACCTTCGCCGCGGTGCCGAGTGGCGAACGTTCCCCGGCCCTGCACGCTCTCGATCAGGCCTGCCTCCGGAGGGAGGGCTCGCGTGATCGTGATCAGCAGTGGTGAACGGACACCGAGGTGGGCGGCGGAGTCGGCGATGACCTCTGCCAGCCACCCGACCGCGTCACACGACCACTCGGAGAGCGCCCCGCGCAGCACCACGCCGTGCAGGGGCGGACCGTTCCAGAAACCGTCATCGAACGGCGGAGGAAGGACGTCATCCCGGCCGGTGACATCGTGAGACCCGTAAACGAAAACGTCCTGCTCTAGGTGACCGAGGCGGTCGGTGAGCCATCCCGCGACAGCGGGGATCGACGGGTCCCGGCCGCTGTTGACGCCGACCTCCACTGGTGTCCTCGCCCCCGGGTCGCACTCGGCGAACCAATCGATTGTCAGCATCGACGGTACGGCCGCGTACGGCGGACGAGTGGAAGCGTCGAGACCCTGAACCGGTATGAGGATCTGTATCGCGGAGAGGTGCGGCGTGCCGGCCCGTGCCGTCGCGTCCATAGCGCACCGCAGGAACGGCTGCACGGGAAGCGGCCGGTCACCGGCCACCGCGCTTGCCTCCACCTGGAACCACGAGATCAGCCCCGCCCCGGGAGCGGCAAGGGGGTGGTTCCACCCGGCGTCGTTCATGCCCCACAGGCCGGAGGCGCCGAGCCTGTCGTCCCCTCCCACCACGGCTGCCTCGTCGAGCCAGCCCATGGCGAGCGACCGCTGGTAGAACAATTGGTAAGCGTCGTGCTCAGGATCGTGCCAGGGGTGCGGGACCAGCTTGCCGTAGAGGGCGGCGAACATGGTGCCCGCCGTCCGACGGTCCGCGGGCACCATGCCCGGCTGTGCTGTGACGTCGCGCTCCGGCACGCTGTGTTCTCCCTTTGTCTCGCAGCTGCGACGTCCTCACATTAGTTCACCCGGCAGTTGACGTCGGCCTGGTTCATCGGCTTCTCGGCGGTGTCGATCTCGCCGATCACGTCGACGTCCACGTGGTTACGCCACGACGTCAGCTGGGTGTCGTATGCCCCCTCGGCGGTCTGGGAGCTGGAGGTGACCGCGACCCGCAGGGAGCCCGGATGGGATCTTCGGGGCCCGTTTGTGCAGGGCAGGCCGGACGGCCGGTTCGTGTACCTGTCGTGGGGCGCGGTCGATGACGCCGGCGGGCAAAGCTGTGTTCACTTTCGCGTTGCGCGGGGTCGGTGGCGGCGGCGCGGCGTTGCAGGCCCCGCAGGACGTCGCGGGGGTGCCACCGGGATACGGCGGAAACGGGCCGCGTCCGCCGTATTCCGGTCGCACCCCTCCTGTACGAGCAGCTCACCGGCGAGCCGACCCGCACCGGGGACATCGGCCAGCTCGCCGGGATCTCTGCGACCGCCGTCTCCACCGGGCTCCGCACGCTCGCCGAGCACGGCTTGGCCGAGCGCCAGCCAGGCGGGTGGGTGCGAGGGTCGGCCGGCCCCATTTGATCGCCCCCACCGTGCTGGCCCACGCTGCGCAGCCTGGTCGCCGACGGCGTCAGCGTCACCGAGGCCGCCCGCACATTGAAGATCGGCCGCTCCACCGCCCACGAGGCCCTGGCGGACGCGCATACCTCGGAGTCCACACCGTAAGCGAACCGATACCTTCACTCATAGGGGGCTGAATCATCGCAGGCGAAATCCGACCAAAATTTCCCCAGGACTACAGCAACCCCTTGGACTTCGGCTGCACCGGAGCACGCCGGATCTTGGCTCAATTAGACAGGCAGGAATTGGATCTCCCGACGGAGCCACTTCGTCGTCCAGGGTCATGCCGCTCAGATCGATCCACCGCTAGGAGCCCGTAACGATGTCTTATCCGCCGCCGCGATACTTGAAGGATCACGGGATCGCCAGCGCAACCTTCCGGTCGGCCGACGCACCACCCGACCTCACGATCGGAGTCAAGTCCCGGGTCGGCTATCTGGCCACTGGGGCCAGCACGGATGGCCAATTCGGTCTCTACCGCTGGGACATGGCCGCGATCCCAAACGGCCCCGGCGCCCATTTTCACAGGACCATTTCCGAGTCGTTCTTCGTCCTGGAGGGCACCGTCTCGCTGTACAACGGCGAGCGATGGCTGGACGCGACACCGGGCGACTTCCTGTACGTGCCGCCGGGCGGGATCCACGCTTTCAGTAACAATTCCGATGCACCTGCTTCCATGCTGGTGCTGTTCACGCCGGGTGCACCCCGGGAGGCGTACTTCCAGGAACTCGCCGAAATCGTCGCTTCCGGCCGCCAGCTCACCGAGGAGGAATGGACTGAGCTGTATGCCAAGCACGACCAGTACGTCGCATCGTGAATCACGCTTGAGCAAGGGCCTGGTAGGTGGGGTGCTTGGGTCCACCGCGGGTGAAGCGCCGCAGCACCTGTTCGGCCTCGGCGGTGGCCGGGCCCGCCGAAGCCTAAGTGGTCGGCGTTCGAAGTCCTTCGGGGGTTGATCAGGCTGCCAGGGCGATGGAGGATTCTTGGTGTCGGTCGGCGGATGTGTGTCGGTCGAGCCGGGCCAGCAGATCGTCCAGGTCGGAGGTGGTGAACCTCCATTGGAACGGCTGTGCGCACGGTGTCCACGTGCACGCCCACCTCGGCCGCGATCCGGGCGTTGGACCTGCCCCGGACCGCCAGGAGCACGATCCGTGACCGGACCCTGGACTGGTGCGGAGTCTTGTGACCGTAGGCCGCCTTCTTCAACCGCTGCCGCTCGGCGGCAGTGAGGACGATGAGCCGGGCGGCAGGAACAGGCAAGGCAAACAAGCCGATCAGCAGAAGTGGATCACGATGCCATGGGGGTCTTACTCAGGCCGTCCCGTGGTGGAGGGGTCCAGCGCGGCGAGTTCTTCCTGCGACAGGCGCAGAGAGCCGGCAGCGACGTTCTGGGCGAGGTGGTCGAGATCACCGGTGCCGGGGATGGCCAGGACGTGGGAGCCCTGGTGCAGCGTCCAGGCCAGCCGGATCTGGGCCGCGCTCACGCCGTGGGCGCGGGCGATCGCGTGCACTTCCCGGCTGTGGTCGGTGATCGCGCCAGCGGTGCGTCCGGTGCCGGCGATCGCGTAGAACGGCACGAACGCGATGTGCTGCTCGCCGCAGTGGTCCAGGAGCTCCTGCTGCTCGGGTGATGCGCCGAGGCCGTACATGTTCTGGACGCAGACCACCGGGGCGATGGCCTGGGCCTCGGCCAGGTGGTGGGGGCGGATGTTGGACAGGCCCAGGTGACGGATGAGTCCGGCGGTGCGCAGTTCGGCGAGTGCGCCGAAGCGTTCGGCGATGGAGTCGGTGCCGACGATGCGCAGGTTCACCACGTCGAGGTGGTCGCGGCCGAGTTGGCGCAGGTTCTCCTCGACCTGGCCGCGCAGTTGCCCGGGGGCGGCGTGCGGCAGCCACCGGCCCGAGGGGTCGCGGCCCGGTCCGACCTTGGTGGTGATGACCAGGTCGTGCGGGTAGGGGGCCAGTGCCCGGTTGATCAGTTCGTTGGCCGAGCGCAGGGGCGAGAAGTAGAACGCGGCGGTGTCAATGTGGTTCACGCCCAGGTCGAGCGCGCGGCGCAGCACGCTGATCGCCTGGTCGCGGTCGCGTGGGAGGGCGTCGGCTGCGAAGGCTTCGCCGTGCTGGGTCAGGCGCATCGCGCCGAAGCCGATCCGGTTGACGGTGCGGTCGCCGAGCGTCCAGGTGCCGGACGCCGCTGCGGTGGTCGTCTGTGAGGTCATGGCGCGATGATGTGCGCACGATAGGGTGTCCTGCCATTGATTAAGACATGCTTGAATCGAATGGGGAGTGGTCGTCCTGGCAGAGCTGGCGTTCTCGGCGGGAGATCTGGCGCGGGTGCGGTTCGCGGTCTCGCCGATGTGGGAGGTCGCGCCCAGCTTCCGACTGCTGAGGGCGGGCATCGCGCATCCGATCCACCGGCCCTGGGTCGAGCAGGTGCGGCCGCGTCTGGTGGCCGCCGGGCTGGACCGGGGCTGGCTGGCCGAGCTGATCCCGATCCCGTCTATCGGCTATGTCCCCGACTTCCTCAACCCCGCCCCCGCCGGACCGACCCCCGCACCGGGAGAGGAGTGGGACGCGATCCGGGCCTCCCTTGCCGAGCGGGTCCGCCAGGACCTCGACCACCTGGCCCGCCATCAGGGAACCCTCGGCCCCCGACTGCGCACCCTGCACGCCGACCCGCCCGGTCGCCTAGCCAAGGTCATTGAAGAGATCGAAACCTACTGGGAGTTGGCGCTCGCCCCCTACTGGGCGCGCATCCGGGCAGTTCTGGACGCGGACATCCTCTACCGCGCCCGCCTGGCCGCCGAGCACGGCGCGGGCCGCCTCCTCAACGACCTGCACACATCCGTGAGCTGGGACGACAACGCGCTGCGGATGACCGGACGAAAGCAGCCGCTGACCCGCACGACGGCGGGCCCGGGACTGCTACTGATCCCCTCGGTTTTCACCGGACCAGGACTGCGCACCCGAACGACGCCCCCGGGTCCACCGCAGCTCGCCTACCCGGCGCGCGGTACCGGCTCGCTCTGGCAGGCCCGGCCCGCTCCCCGGACCGATACTCTCTCCGCCGTACTCGGCCGCTCGCGGGCCCTACTTCTGGCCGAACTGGAGACCCCGGCCTCCACCACCCAGTTGGCCCACCGCACCGGACTCTCCCCGGCCGGGGTATCCCAATACCTCACCGCGCTACGCAAAGCCGGCCTGGTCAGCGCTCACCGCGTCGGCCGCTCCGTCCTCTACGCCCGCACCACCGCAGCCGAAACCCTCCTTCAACCCGCCTCCACCTGACCTCACGTCAACCCCCGAAGGACTTCGAACGCCGACCACTAAGCCACTTCGGTAGTAACCAGGGGCTGAGTGGCGCCCACATGGATCGGGACGCGAGCCCCGCCCGAACTGGAACTTCGCGAGCTTCGCCGACCCCGGCACCTCGAACAACCACGCCCTTGCGGCCGTCGCCGGACGCGAGGGCCAGGAGCGGGGTGGGGAGTCAACGCCGGGGGAGCAGCCGCCCTCCCTTCGTGAGGGAGTAGGTCCGGCCCGCCAGGGGGCCGTTGGCGGGGAGGCGGGGGTCGTAGTGGACGTCGTTCCCGTTTCCCGTGATGTTCTCGACGGCCCCGCCTTTGACCGCCGCACCGGTGAGCTCGGTGAGCGTGGAATCGTCGGTCACGTTCCATCCGCTGGAGCGGCCGAGCGCGAGTGCAGCCCTGGAGATCCGCCCGGTGAGCCTCGCGCGGGCGCGCAGTTCGACCGACGCCACGCTGGTCTTGTCGGTGACGACGTCGCCGGTGAGACCGGTGCCCTCCACCACGAGGGTCGCCCGCCCGAGCCGGGTGGCGTCGAGCAGCCGCCCGGTGTTCTGGACCCGGGCGCCCCTCTTCACGGTGATCGTCGCCGTCGTGCCGGTCACCAGGAACGTCGCGCCGTTGTCGGCCACCAGCCTCCCGCCGTCCACGGTCAGCAGGCCCGGCCCCTGGTGCCGGCCGCCGAGCCGGTACAGCCGGGCGCCGATCGCGCCCCGTACGAGACAGTCCTTCATGGAGATCGAGCTCGCCCCGTCGACCACGACTCCCTCACCCTGCGTGGCAACGAGGCGAGCCCCGGTGCACGTGACGGTGCCCATGCTGTACGCGCCCGGGGACAGGCGGCCGGACGTGGACAGCTCGCCGCCTATCACGGTGACGACCCCGCCCCCTCGGGCGGCCGTCACCGCGGCGGAGTGGGCGCCCGATGTCGTGACCTTCACCCTCGCGAGGGTGGCTTTCGCCCTGTCCGCCGCCACCGCGCCGTGCGAATTGTCGCCGGACGTCTCGATCGTGCCCCCGGTCATCGAGACCGAGGAGGTCTCACCGTAGGCGAAGAGGCCGCTCGCGCCCTGGCCGTCGGTCGTCACCGAGCCGCCCTTGATGACGACGGCCCCGGCCGACTGGGCCAGGACCGCGGCGTTGACGCCGAAGAAGCCGCTCTCGCTGTTCGACGGGGAGTCGCCGCTCTTGTCGATCTGCGGATTGCTCATGGTGAGCTTGCCCGAGTTGGAGACGAGGATCGCGGACTGGTTGACGCCGTCGGCCGCGTAACTGCTGTCCGACCTGGTCACCGCCACCCGGTCGACGGTGAATTTCCCCGTGGCCGTGTACTGGCGCGGCGTCATCGGCGGACGCGGCGAGGACACAAATACGGACGGGGATCCCGACGGGGTGGGGGCGGCGACCGGCGGCCTGCCGTCGCCGCCCGAGGTGGCCTGGCAGCCGGCCGCCATGAGCGACACGGCCACCACGCGAGCCATGACCACCCGTCCCACGGTCCCTCCCCCTCTCAGGGGGGTTACTGTCCGTAATCATCTGTGGCCATGCGCCCGCCGCCCATCGATGATGGGGGATAACCGACTTCTGCCGGAAGATGCCTCACCAGCCGTTCCTCACAGCCACGTCAGGCGACCAGCAGTTCGGCGCCGCCTTCGCAACGGAGGGGGACTTCTGGGCGGCCACCGTCCGGCAGCGGGTGGACAACCTGGAAGCCGCGCTGCCCTTCTACGAGAAGCTGACCGGCCAGAACGCCTCCCGGGACGCCGTTGACCGGATCGTTCCGGTACGGGGCCAGATCGGGCCTGCCAGTCCGGCGTCGGCGCTGGTCAGAATAGGGGGCATGAACCGAGCGCTGATCGTGATCGATGTCCAGGAGTCCTTCCGTGCCCGCCCGATCTGGGCGCAGATCGCCAACCCGGAGATCGCGGAGCCGGTCAACCGGCTGGTCCGCCTCGCCCGCGCCAACGGCGACCTGGTGGTCTGGGTGCTGCATGTGGAGCCTGGCAGCGGGGACGTGTTCGACCCGGACCTGGGGCACGTGCGCCTGCTCGACGCGCTGGAGCAGCCGAAGCCCGGCGAGCCGGTACTGTACAAGACTTCTCACAACGCCTTCACCACCACCAACCTGCAACAGCTGCTGACCGAGGCGGGCGTACGTGAGCTGCTGGTCTGCGGGATCCGCACGGAGCAGTGCGTGGAGACCACCACCCGCGTAGGCAGCGACCTCGGCTACCGGATGGTCTTCGTCACCGACGCCACCACGACGAATCCGATCGGTGAGCTCGGCGCCGCCACGATCATCGAGCGTACGGAGGCGGTCCTCCGCGACCGGTTCGCCCGGATCGCCACGGTGGCCGAGCTGGAGGCAGAGCAGGGAGCGTCCGCGGCGTGAGCCAGGTCGTCTTCGTCCTGCTGCCCGGAGTCCACCTGCTCGACCTGGCCGGACCGGCCCAGGTCTTCAGTACGGCGGCGGACTTCGGGCAGCCCTACCGGCTCAGCTACGTCGCCGAGCGGGAGCAGGTGTGCAGCGCCCAGGGCTTGCCGCTGGCCGCGCACACCCGGTGGCCGGAGCTGGGCCCCGACGATCTGGTCGTGGTGCCGGGCTGGCGGGCGCCCACACTGCGTGGCGGGCCGGAGCTTGGTCCGGCCACGCTGGAACGGCTGCGCGCGCACCACGCCGCCGGGGGCACCGTCGCCAGCGTCTGCGCAGGAGCTGAGGCGCTGGGCCAGGCGGGGCTGCTGGACGGGCGCCGGTGCACCACGCACCACCACCTCCAGGACGAGCTGGCGGCCCGCCATCCCCGGGCGATCGTGGCCCGGGACGTGCTGTTCACCACCGACGACCGGGTGGTGACCTCGGCGGGCATCGCCAGCGGCATCGACCTGGCGCTGCACCTGCTGGCCGTCCGGCACGGGCCGGCGCTCGCCGCCCAGGTGGCGCGGGACATGGTCGTCTACGCCCGGCGCAACGGCCACGAGCCGCAAGCCAGTGCCATGCTGCGGCACCGCTCCCACCTGGACGACACCGTCCACCGCGTCCAGGACCTCATCGACGCCCGATTCGCCGAACCACTCTCGCTCGCATACCTGGCCGCTCACGTGGGCGTGAGCGAACGCACCCTGACCCGGCTGTTCAGCCACGCCACCGGCGGGCTCACCCCGCTGCGTTACCAGCAGACGCTCCGACTGGAACGCGCCGAGCACCTGGTCAGCCACGGCACGACAGTGGAGACCGCAGCCCGCGAGGTGGGCTTCGAGGATGCCCGGATGCTGCGCCGCCTCCGGGCCCGAGCCCCTTCCTGACTGCGGCCGCGAAGTCCCGAGTGGCAAGATGGAACAGGTGTGAGAGTGCTCCGGTGCCGTGTCATGGGCAGGCAGGCGGCCGCGAGAAAACCCGTCCCGGGGTCAGAGTCCCAACCAGTAGACGGCGGCCTGAGCCCTGCTCTGCAGCCCGAGCTTGGCGAGGACCCGGCTGACGTGAGTCTTCGCGGTCGCCTCCGCCATGCCGAGCGACCGGGCGATCTCGGCGTTGGACAGTCCCCGGCCCAGACCGGCCAGCACCTCGCGTTCCCGAGGGGTCAGCGACTCCAGCGCCGCCGGATCACCGGCCGGAGTCCCGGAGAACGCGGCGATCAGCTTGCGCGTGACGGACGGCGAGATCAGTCCCTCCCCGCGGGCGACCAGCCGGACGGCCGCGACGAGAGAATCCGCATCGGTGCTCTTCAGCAGGAACCCCGCCGCCCCGGCCCGCAACGCCCCGAAGACGTACTCGTCGAGGTCGAAGGTCGTCAGGATGAGCACGTCCGCCACGCCGGCCAGCTCGCGGGTGGCCGAGATCCCGTCCAGGAGGGGCATCCGCACGTCCATCAGGACGACGTCCGGGCGCAGCCGCACCGCCATGTCCACCGCCGACCGCCCGTCGCCGGCCTCGCCGACCACCTCGATGTCGAACGCGCCCTCCAGGATGAGGACGAGCCCCGCCCGCACCGCCGCATGATCGTCGGCCACCAGCACCCGGATCACGACAACTCCCCATCCCTGAGCGAATTACTCGGCTTACTCGGCGTCCCTTCACCCGGCTCCGCCGTCCGCGTGCGCGCAGGCGGCCAGGACAGACCGGACGGTTCGCCCGAATCCGTCGGCAGCTCCACCCGCACCCGCCAGCCGCTCTCGTACGGCCCGGCCTCGAACCGCCCGCCGAGCAGCGTGGCGCGCTCCCGCATCCCGACCAGACCGGCACCCGCCCCGGGCAGCCCGGAGGGACGGTCGCCGACGTCACTCAGCACGGTGAGCGAGACGAGGTCCGGCCGGTAGTCGACGAGCACCCGGGCGCCCCGGTCGGTGCCGTGCTTGAGCACGTTCGTGAACGACTCCTGCAGGATGCGGTAACCCGCGAGGTCCACGGCTGCGGGCAGATCACGCGGTGTCCCGCGTACGGACAGCTCCACCGGGAAGCCAGTCCGCTCGATCAACGCCTTCACATCCGACAGCCGGTGCCGCCTGGCCTCGATCTCCTCGCCGTCCTGCCTGAGGAAGCCGATCATCGTGCGCATCTCCGCCATTCCCTGGACGCTGTTCTCCCTGATCGACTCCACGATCTTCCGCGTGGCCGCCGCGTCCAGATCGGCGCGGGCGAGCATCGCGCTCGACTGGATGGCGATCGCGCTGAAATGGTTGGCGATCATGTCGTGCAGCTCACGGGCCATCCGGGTGCGCTCAGCGGACACGGCGGCCTGCCGGTCGAGCTCCGCCAGGTGGGCCATCTGATCGGCCCGGGCCCGCTCGGCCACGGCCTGATCCCGATGCTGGCGTACGACGATCGCCGTCGTGACCGGGACGACTCCCACCAGGGCCGCCTGGATCCCTACGACGGTCAGCACCCGCCAGTCCTGGATCGCCAGGCCGGTGAGCGCGCCGAGCACGACCGCCCCGACCGAGGTGATCCACAGCATGATCCGCCCGAGCGGCCGCGGCCCGTACAGCACTCCGGCGTAGATGTTGTCCGTGACGATCAGCACGGTCCCCAGCGAGGGGCCGAGCAGGACGTCCCCGATGAGCGCGACACCGCCCAGCACCAGCGCCAGGACGGGCGCCCGCCTGCGGAGCACCACTCCCAGGCACGTCACGGCCAGAGGGAGCACGAAAAGCGCCGCCACCGCACCCCTGTGCGTGTAGGCCCCTCCCGCGAGCAGGACCAGGCCCGCGGCGAACGCGGCGGCCGCCAGCGCCACGTCCTGCCTGGTGGGGGTCATCATCTCCCCATCCCACCATGACCTTCGACCCCACCGGTCCCCCTCGGGCACGGCCCCGGCGTACATCGAAGGATGTAGGACCGTTCATCATCGCCGACGACGCCGCCCACATCCCCGACGGCCCAGGCTGGAACGCGGAGGTGGTGAGCAGGTGCTCGCGGTGATCATTGGATGCGAAGTGGGCTTCTGGGTGTTCCTGGCCCTGGGACTCCTGGCACGTTATGCGCTGCGTATGCGTCGGACCGGCGCGACGCTGCTGCTGGCCGTTCCGCTGCTGGATCTCATCCTGCTCGTGGCCACGGTGGTCGACATCCGCGGGGGCGCTGTCGCCACCTGGCAGCACGGGCTCGCCGCCGCCTACCTGGGGTTCTCCGTGATGTTCGGCCACCGGACCATCAAGTGGGCCGACGCCTGGTTCTCCCACCGCTTCGCCGGTGGACCCCGCCCGTGGAAGCCTCCGGCGGGCGGGATGGCCCGGGCCCGCTACGAGTGGGGCATATGGCTGCGCATCGCCGCCGCGTACGGCATCACCTGCGCCCTGCTGCTCGCGATGATCCGGCTGATCGGCGATCCGGCGCGCACGGAGGCGCTGTCGCAGTTCATGCTGGGCACGGCCAAGGTGCCGCTGTTCGCCCTGCTGTGGCCGGTGAGCTACACCATCTGGCCCAAGAAGGTCACTCCCGGCCAGTAATCCCTCCTGAGGGACGGGACAAGGCGTTCCTCACGAGCGGCTGATGCCCGATCGTCCGGCTGTGTCCGTGCTCGCTGTGTCCGTGGTCCCCGTGTCCGGGCTCACCGCGTCAAGGGCGGCCGCCACCGCGGCCTGGCCGAAGCTGATGCCCCCATCGTTGGGCGGTACGCGGCGATGGGTCAGGACCCGGAAACCACGCCCCTCCAGCGCCCTGACGAGCCGGCCCAGCAGGAGCCCGTTCTGGAAGACACCACCCGACAACGCCACGGTGCCGACCCCGCACCCTGGCCCAGGACCCGGACGGGAATCCGCCGCGCCGCCTCGGCCGGAACCCTGGCCGGCGCCGTCGCGTACCAGCACGCACACGGCGACGGTGGCGGCGACGAGCCCGTTGTGGAACCGCGCCGAGACCACCGCCGGATCCACCCCGTCAAGCAAGTCGCGGACGACCCCGCGGACGAGGTCGTCGCCCCTGATCACCAGGGGAGCGGCGTCCTCGACCTGGACCGGGTACGCGCCCTTTTCCGCCGGGTCGGCCAGCCGCTCCAGCGCGACCGCGGCCTGCCCCTCGTAGGTGACGCTGTCACGTATCCCGCACACCGCCGCCACGGCGTCGAACAGCCGCCCGACACTGGAGGTGAGCGGGGAGTTCACCCCCGACCGGGCCACCGCCACCACCTTGTCCCATCGGGAGGCGTTCCTGGCCCATACCGCGAGCCCCTCCGGCGGCGCACCATCGAAGGCGGCGTCCAGATGAGCCGCCGCCATCCGCCACGGCTGCCTGACCGCCGCCGCGCCACCCGGCATCGGCACCGCCGCCAGGTGTCCGGCGCGGGTGAACCCGGCCAGGTCGGCGACCAGCACCTCGCCGCCCCACAACGTGCCGTCGGCACCGTATCCGGTGCCGTCGAAAGCCACCCCGATCACCGGCCCCGCTTCCCCCGCGTCGGCCAGGCAGGACGCGATGTGCGCGTGGTGATGCTGGACCGCGACCAGATCCACCCCGCACAGGCCCAGCGCGTATTTCGTCGACAGGTACTCCGGGTGAGCGTCGTACGCCACCAGACGCGGCGCCACGTCGAACAGCCGCCGAAAATGTGCGACCCCATCGGTGAACGAGCGCAACGTCTCATAGTTCTCCAGGTCACCGATGTGCGGCGACAGGAATGCGTGCTCGCCCTTGGCCAGGCAGAAGGTGCTCTTCACCTCCGCGCCGCACGCGAGCACCGCACGCCGTGCCGTCAGGGGGAGCCGCAGCGGCCCCGGCGCGAACCCCCGCGATCGGCGCACCGGGATCTCCCGGCCACCGGCGAGCACGATCACCGAATCCTCCGCGCGCGCGTGGATCTCCCGATCGTGCGTCAGGAAGACGTCCACCAGCCCGCCCAGCCGGTCCACCGCGTCACCGTCCCGGTACGCGATGGGCTCATCGGAGACGTTCCCACTGGTCAGCACGTACGGCCGAGCCAGCTCCCGGGCGAGCAGATGATGAAGCGGCGTGTAGGGGAGCATGATCCCCAGGCGGTCCTCACCCGGCGCCACCTCGACGGCGACAGCGTCCACCTCACCCGCGCCCATCCCGTCCAGGCCCACCCCGGTCCGGTCGATCCCATGCGGATCCACCACAGCCGCCCGGCGCGGCAGGACCACGATCGGGCGGGCGGCGCCGGTGAGCAGCCGCTCGGCGTCCGGGCCGACCTCGCACAACCTCCTCGCGGCGGCCAGATCGGCCACCATGACCGCGAACGGCTTGTCCTCCCGGTGCTTACGCGACCGCAACACGCGCACGGCCGCCGCATCCGTCGCATCCACCGCGAGGTGGTAACCCCCCAGCCCCTTGACCGCCACGACGCCTCCCGACCGCAGCACCGCGACCGCCTGCCGGAGGGGATCACCCTCCACCGCACGCCCATGGCGGTCCAGCAGCCGCAGAGCCGGGCCGCAGTCCAGGCAGCAGACAGGCTGGGCGTGAAACCTGCGGTCGTACGGATCGCGGTACTCGGCCGCGCACGCGTCGCACATCGGGAAGGACGCCATCGTCGTGGTCCGCCGGTCGTACGGCACGTCCCTGACGATCGTGAACCGGGGCCCGCAGTTCGTGCAGTTCACGAACGGATGCCGATAGCGGCGGCAGGCCGGATCGAACAGCTCAGACAGGCAGTCCGCGCACGTCGCCACATCGGGGGAGATCAGCGTCGCCCGCCCGCCGCCCCGGCTGCCCGCGATGTCGAACCCCCGCCCGCCTCGCTCGCCGAGCACGGGGATCACGGTCGCCGAGATCCGGTCGATCACCGCGAGCGGCGGCGCCTGGCTGGGCAGATCACGCTGGAACCGCGCGATGTCCTCCGCCGCGCCCTCCGCCTCGATGAACACGCCCTCGCCGTCGTTGCCGACCCACCCCGACAGCGCCAGCCGACGCGCCAGGGAGTGCACATAGGGCCGGAAACCCACTCCCTGCACGATCCCCTCGACCCGGATCCTGACCCGCGCCGGCTCGTCCGTACGGTCCCCGCTGCTCACACGGCCATCCTCGCCACCCGCGCCGCACGCGGCCCGAGCCGCCACGCCCGCACAGCGGACCAGGCCACGGCCCGTGAGCAGACCTTTACCCCGGCCGGTCGCCACGGTCCGTCTCCGCCGGAACGACCGAACGTAGCCTGACGGCCACGCGGAACAACGGAGCGTCCACATGTCTGTCGCAACCACGATGCAGCTCGCCCTCCGGAACGCCTTCATCCAACGGGACTCCCCGGGCCACGCGCTCGCACGGGACTCGGCGCGGATCGCCCGGGCCTGCCAGGACATGGCGGACCGCTTCCGGCGCGGCGGAAAGCTGATCGTCTTCGGCAACGGCGGCGGGGGCGCCGACGCCGCGCACATCGCCGTCGAGTTCATGCACCCCGTCATCGTGGGCAAGCGAGCCCTGCCCGCCGTGGCACTGAGCAACGATGCCCCCACGATGACCGCGATCGGCGCCCGTGAGGGCCTCGCCGAGAGCTTCGCCCATCAGCTCGCCAGCTGGGCCACCCCGTCCGACATCGCCCTCGGCGTCTCCCGGGACGGCCGCTGCGCGAACGTGCTGCGCGGCCTTCGCGCCGCCCACGACCTCGGGTTGCTCACCGTCGCCCTGCTCGGCGACACCGAACCCGCCGAACCCGCCGAGACCGCCGAACCCGTCGAGACCGTCGAGACCGTCGCCGACCACGTCCTGCTCGCCCGCACCGCCGACCCGGCCGTGGTCAAGGAGATCCACGTCACCACCTACCACCTGCTGTGGGAGCTGGCGCACCTGTTCCTGGAACACCCCCCCGCCAACCGCGCTGACACCCTCCCCACCGGCACCCGTACCGACGGACGCGCCGGCGACCAGGAGAGCGACCCGGCCGACGTACCCGCCCGCGACTCGGCGCAGTGCTCCGATGACGCCTGCGTCACCTGCTCCGACCAGGCCGCACCGGCCACGGTCGTCCGGCTCCTGCACAGCGGCCTGGCCCTCGCCGAGACCGCAACCGGCACGGGAGAGATCAGCACGGAGGAGATCAGCGTCGCCCTGGTCGACGCCTCGGTCGGCGACACCGTACTCACCCACGCCGGAGAGGCCATCGCCGTCATCATGAAGGGAGCCCACCGTGGCCGTCCTTGACGAACCACCGTCGGAGGAGATGCGAGGGCTGTACCCCTTCCTCTATCCCGACCAGGCCCGCCTGGAGTCCGTACTCGCCGAAGTCCAACGCTCCACCGAGGCCAAGGCCGCCGAGATCGTACGGCTACGCCGCCAGGTGGCCGAGCTCGACGGCGACCGGCTCATCGTCTGCGCCCAGGAGATGGCCACCCGCTTCGCCTCCGGAGGACGGCTGTTCACCTTCGGCAACGGGGGAAGCAGCACCGACGCCCAGGAGGTCGCCACCGCCTTCCTCCACCCCGCGGGCCCCGGCCGGCCGCTGCCCGCGCTCTCGCTCACCAGCGACATCGCCGTCGTCACCGCCCTGTCCAACGACGTCGGCTTCGACGTGGTCTTCGCCCGCCAACTCGCCGCCCTGGGCCGTCCGGGCGACATCGCCCTCGGCCTGTCCACCAGCGGCGGCTCCGCCAACGTCGTCCAGGCGTTCCGCGAAGCCTCCCGCCTGGGCATGCTCACCGTCGGCCTGGCCGGCGACCGCGGCGGCAAGCTCACCGAGCTCGGCCTGCTCGACCACCTCTTCATCGTGCCGTCAGCGTCCGTGCACCGCATCCAGGAGGCGCAGACCACGCTCTACCACGTGCTGTGGGAACTCACCCAGCACGCGCTCGGCACCTCGTTGCCCGCGAGCACCACCTGATCAAGAGGACCTGACCGGAAATTTCCCGATCAGTGCACGGCGCCCCCGCACACCCGGGAATGACTACGCACAGTAATCAATCCATTCGTCCCGGAACGGGGTGACCCATCGTGCACGAATTCGGGATCGCCGAAGCGATACTCGACGCCGTCGAGAAACGCGCCGCGGGCCGGACCGTACGGCACGCCCGCGTCCGCGCCGGCGCCCTCCTGCGCATCACCGAACCCGCGATCAGCCAGGCGTTCGCCATGGTCTCCGCCGGCTCACCCGCCGAAGGCGCGCACCTCGAACTCGTCATCGTCCCGGCCAGGCACACCTGCCGCACCTGCCGGCTCGTCTCCATGTCCGACGACGCCTACGCCACCTGCGCGGGCTGCGGCGGCATCGACATCGTCACCGACGGCGGCGACGAGCTCATCCTCGAATCCATCCAGACGGCGGAGGCCACCAATGTGCCTGGGAATCCCCGGCGAGATAGCGGAGATCCTGTCGGACCCTCCTGAGCTCGCCATGGTCGACGTCAGCGGCGTACGACGCGCGATCAACATCGGCCTGCTCGAAGACGAGGACCTCGCGCCGGGCGACTGGGTCCTCATCCACGTCGGCTTCGCCCTGTCCAAGATCGACGAAGTGGAGGCCGCCGCCGCGCTCGACTTCCTCAAGAGCATCGGCGAGCCGTACGAGGACGAGATCGCCGCCCTCCGCGAATCCACGATCGAACAGGGGTGACATCCGATGCGTTTCGTCGACGAGTACCGCGACGCCGGGCAGGCCCGCGCCCTGGCCGCACAGATGGCCGCCCTCTGCCGCCCCGGCCGCGCCTACAAGCTCATGGAGGTCTGCGGCGGCCACACCCACACCATCTACAAACACGGCCTCGAGGACTACCTCCCCGACGCCGTCACCCTGATCCACGGCCCCGGCTGCCCCGTCTGCGTCATCCCCATGGGACGGCTCGACGACGCCATCCATATCGCCGAGCAGCCCGACGTCATCATGACCTCCTTCGGCGACATGATGCGCGTCCCCGGAGGACGTGGCTCCTTCCTCGACGCCAAGGCACGCGGCGCCGACATCCGCATGGTCTACTCGCCCCTCGACGCCCTCAAGATCGCCCGCCAGAACCCCCGCAAACGCGTCGTCTTCATGGCCATCGGCTTCGAGACCACCGCACCCTCGACCGCCATGACCGTCCTACGCGCCGAGACCGAAGGGATCCACAACTTCTCGGTCTTCTGCAACCACGTCACGATCATCCCGGCGATCAAGGCCATCCTCGACTCACCCGACCTGCACCTGGACGGCTTCATCGGCCCCGGCCACGTCTCCGCCGTCATCGGCTGCCGGCCGTACGAGTTCATCGCCCACACCTACGGCAAGCCGCTGGTCGTCACCGGGTTCGAACCCCTCGACGTGCTGCGCGCCGTCTACCAGATCCTCACCCAGCTCGCCGAGGGCCGCAGCCAGGTCGAGAACCAGTACGCCCGCGTCGTCCCCTGGAACGGCAACGCCAAGGCCCTCAACGTCATCAGCCGCGTCATGGAGTTGCGCCCCTACTTCGAATGGCGCGGCCTCGGATCCATCTCCCACTCGGCGCTCAAGATGACCGAGAAATACGCTGCCTACGACGCCGAACGGATCTTCCAGATCCCCGGCGTACGCGTGGCCGACCCGAAGGCCTGCCAATGCGGCGAGGTCCTCAAAGGCGTGCTCAAGCCGTGGGAGTGCAAGGTCTTCGGCACCGCCTGCACCCCGGAGACCCCCATCGGCACCTGCATGGTCTCCTCCGAGGGCGCCTGCGCCGCCTACTACAACTTCGGCCGCTTCTCCCGGGAACGCGTCAAGGAGGCGACCCGCCGGTGACCACCGAACACACCAGGACGACCACCCCGGAACCCGGCGAGCAACCCGGGGGAGAGGCCACCGCCCTCTGGGCCGAGACCGCCGTACGCGAGGCCGCGGCACAGGAGGCCACCGTACAGGAGGCCGCCGTACGCGAGGCCGGCCACCTGCACCGCCCGTCCCGCGAGGACCAGGTACTGGAACGGATCGAACGCGCCCGCCGCGGCAAGGCCCGCATCAGAGAGGACCTCGTCACCCTCGCGCACGGCGCCGGAGGCAAGGCCACCCACACCCTCATCGAAGCCGTGTTCCTGGAATCGTTCCGCAACCCCCTCCTGGAACCCCTCGGCGACGGAGCCGTCATCGGCGACCTCGCCCTCACCACCGACTCCTTCGTCGTCAAGCCACTGTTCTTCCCCGGCGGCGACATCGGCGACCTCGCCGTCAACGGCACCGTCAACGACCTCGCCATGTGCGGCGCCACCCCTCGCTACCTGTCCGCCGGATTCATCCTCGAAGAAGGCTTCCCCATCGCGGACCTGCGCCGCATCACCGCATCCATGGCCGCCGCCGCCCAGGCCGCCGGCGTCTGGATCGTCACCGGCGACACCAAGGTCGTCGAGAACGGCAAGGCAGACGGCTGCTACATCACCACCGCCGGAGTCGGCACTCTCAACCGGAACACCGCGCTCAGCGCCACCGCCGTCACCCCCGGAGACGCCGTCATCGTCTCCGGCCCCATCGGCGAGCACGGCATGACCATCATGCTCGCCCGCGGCGAACTCGACCTCGAAGCCCACCTCACCTCCGACACCGCCCCCCTCCACGACCTCACCGCCCGACTGCTGTCCGCCTGCGACCGTGCCGATGACGGCCCTGCTCACGGCGCTGCTCACGGCGCTGTCCGCTGCCTGCGCGACGCCACGCGCGGGGGAGTGGCCACCGTACTCAACGAGATCGCCACCGCCTCACAGGTCTCCATCGTCCTGGACGAGAACGCGATCCCCGTCCACCCCGCCGTACGCGGAGCGTGCGAGCTCCTGGGCATCGACCCGCTCTACGTCGCGTGCGAAGGCCGCATGGTCGCCGTCGTCGCCGCCGACCACGCCGACGCGGCCCTGAACGCCCTGCGCGCCCACCCGCTCGGCTCCGACGCCGCGATCATCGGAAGGGCCGGCGACGACCCGCCCGGCCTCGTCCTGCTGAAGACCTGCTTCGGCGGCACCCGCATCGTCGACCTCCTCGTCGGAGACCCGCTCCCGCGCATCTGCTGACCCCGAGCCCACCACGAGATCACTGTTCACCTCTGATTCGACCCACGTGCGGATACCGATCGCGTACGGTCAACGTTCCCTGCGCAAGATCGTCTACGGCGGCCGTCGCCGGCCTCCCCCCACCATCCGGCACGATCCAGGAGAAACGATGAAGAACATCCGACTCGCGCTCGCCACCGCGATGACCGTGGGCATCGCCGGCATCGCGGTCAGCACCCTCGCCACCCCCGCCCTGGCCGTTTCCGGCGGCGGCTGCAACGGAAGCGCCGTACGAGCCTGCGTCAGTGTGAACAATCTCAAGAACGTTGTGGCTGACGGCTACCTCAACACAGTTCCCTCCGGCTGCTCCCGTACCTCTGTCAGCGTGCGCAGCAACGGCAGCACCGTCCAGAGCACCGGCGGCGGCTGCTCCCTGGGCCGTATCACCGCCGTGTCGACGCCGTACATCGCCGGCCGCACCTACACGTCGATGGTCCGGGTGTTCAACAAGAGCGGCGGCATCATCACCGAGGTCATCAGCCCCAACCAGTACTGATCCGTCATCCGCCGGCACCCCGGGGCCGCGGGGTGCCGGCCGCCCATACGGCACAAGCACAGGGACACGCAGAAGATCACCGCGCCCGTGAGACGCTCGAATTATGGGCACCAGACAAATGCGGGCCGCCTACGTAACCGAACTCGGCCCCGCAGAGCGGATCCACGTGGGCGAGCTCCCCGTACCGCAACCCGGCCCCACCGACGTGCTCATCCAGGTCGAAACCGTGGCCGCCAACCACGTCGACACGTTCATCCGCTCCGGGCTCTACCACACGCCCACCCCCTTCCCGTTCGTCATCGGGCGGGACCTCGTCGGCACCATCACCGAGACCGGCCCCGGCGTCACCGCGTTCGCCCCAGGCGACCGGGCGTGGTGCAACAGCCTGGGCCACGGCGGCCGCCAGGGCTCCTTCTCGCAATACGCCGTCACACCCGCCGACCGCCTCTACCCCCTCCCACCCGGCATCGACCCCGTCACAGCCGTCGCCGCGCTCCACCCCGCCGCCACGGCCTACCTCGGACTCTTCCGCGAAGCCCGGATCCACCCCGGCGAGACCGTCGTCATCGGCGGCGGAGCGGGCGCCGTCGGCTCCTGCGCCATCACCATGGCAGCCGCAGCCGGAGCCCGCGTCATCGCCACCGCCCGGCCCGACGACGAGGAACGATGCCACGAACTCGGCGCCACCGAGGTCATCGACTACCGCACCCCGCACCTGCTCACCCGGCTCGGCAAGGCCGCCCCCGACGGCATCGACCTCTACTGGGACACCTCCGGACACCACGACATCCCCGGAGTGACCCCGCTCCTCGCCCACGGCGGCCGCATCCTGCTCACCGCCGGCATCTCCGCACGCACCGAACTCCCCGTCGGATCGCTCTACACCAGGGACGCGCGGCTGCTCGGATTCGCGATCTCCAACGCGACCACCGCCGACCTGGCCGCCGCGGCCGCACTCGTCAACCGGCTACTGGCCGCCGGCCGCCTGCGCGTACGCCTCGGCGAGGTCCTACCCCTGGACCAGGCCGCCGAGGCGCACCGCATGCTGGAGGACGGCCAGACCTCCGGCCGCATCGTCCTCCGCCCCTGAGCCGCCCGACCGTCACCGCCGAGTCCCGGGGCGCTCCCCGGGATCGCCGTAACCGCCGCCCCCGGGCGTCTCGATCACCAGCAGGTCGCCCGGCCGTACGTCGACCGAATCGAATCCGGCGAGGCGGACGACGGCGCCGTCCGCCCGGAGCACCCGATTCACGCCGAGCGCGCCGGGCGACCCACCCGCCATCCCATACGGCGGCACACGGCGGTGGCTGGACAGGGTGCTCACCGTCATCGCCTCACGGAACCGGATGTGACGGACGACGCCATCCCCGCCCCGCCACCGTCCGACGCCGCCGCTGCCGCGCCGGACGGCGAACCGCTCGACCAGCACAGGGAAGCGCCACTCCAACACCTCCGGGTCGGTCAGCCTGGAATTCGTCATGTGGGTCTGCACCGCAGACGCCCCGTCGAACCCGTCACCCGCCCCGGATCCGGAGGCGACGGTCTCGTAGTACTGGTGCCGTTCGTTGCCGAAGCTGACATTGTTCATCGTCCCGGACCCCTCGGCCTGAACGCGCAGCGCGGCGTAGATCGCTCCGGTGATCGCCTGTGACGTCTCGACGTTGCCGGCGACGACCGGGGCGGGGTACACCGGCGCCAGCATCGAGCCCTCGGGCACCACGACCCGCAGCGGGCGCAGGCAACCGTCGTTCAGCGGGATGTCGTCGGCCACCAACGTCCGGAAGACGTACAGCACGGCCGCCCTGACCACCGCCGACGGCGCGTTGACGTTCGTCTCCTGCTGCGGCGAGGTGCCGGTGAAGTCGATCGTCGCCGAACAGCTCACGCGATCCACGGCGACCCGTACCGAGATGACCGCTCCGGAGTCGGTCTCGTAGCGGTAATCACCCTCCGGGAGCGCGTCGACGACCTGGCGCACCGCGTTCTCGGCGTTGTCCTGCACGTGCCGCATGTACGCCTGCACCACATCGAGGCCAAAGTGGCCGATCATCTTGCCGACCTCCTCGATGCCCTTGGCGTTCGCGGCGATCTGCGCGCGCAGGTCCGCCAGGTTGACCGCCGGGGCACGGGATGGGTACGGCGCCTCGGTGAGCAGCCGCCACGTCTCGTGCTCCCGGAAGGAGCCGTGCTCGGCGAGCAGCCATGTGTCGAACAGCACCCCCTCCTCCCACACCCTGCGACTGTTCGCCGGCATGGAGCCAGGAGTGAGCCCGCCGATCTCGGCATGGTGCCCCCGGGAGGCCACGAAGAACAGGATCTCCGGGGGAGTGCCGCCGAAGACGGGGGTGATCACTGTGATGTCGGGCAGGTGGGTGCCGCCGTGGTACGGATCGTTGATCGCGTAGACGTCGCCAGGCTTCAGCGCAGAGCCCCGGCGCCGCACGACCTCCTTCACACTCGCCCCCATCGATCCGAGATGCACCGGAATGTGCGGGGCGTTGGCGATCAGATCGCCGTCCGGGTCGAACAGCGCGCAGGAGAAGTCCTGCCGCTCGCGGATGTTCACCGACTGGGCGGTCGCTCCCAGCCGGGCACCCATCTGCTCGGCGATCGACATGAAGAGGTTGTTGAAGATCTCCAGCAGCACCGGGTCGACCTCGGTCGTGGCGCGTGAGAAGTCCCCGCCGGACCGGACCCGCTCCATGAGCAGATGCCCGCAGCGCATCACCGACGCCCGCCAGCCCTCGTCCACCAGCGTCGTCGCGTTCGCCTCAGCCACGATCGCCGGGCCATCCACCACGTCGCCGGGGCACAGGCGCTCCCGCCGGTGCAACGGCACCTCATGCCACCGCCCGCCGGTGTGGAGCCGCACCGTCACCGGCGGCGCCACTCCCGCCGGAGGGTCACCGAGAACGGACAGGTCCTGCTGCTCGGACAGCCCGGCCGCCTCGACCGTGACCGCCTCGGCGATCAGCGGCCGGTCCATCAGAAACGAGTACGTCCGCAGGTGCCCGGCCTCGAAAGCGCTCACCATCGCTTCCAAGCCGGCCAGGTCAACCGGGACCGCCGTGTCGGTGCCGTCGTAGCGCAGTTGCACTCGCCGGGTCACCCGGATCCGCTCGGCCGGGATCCGCTCGTCCAGCAACTCCCGGCGCGCGGCCGCCTCCAGCGTGTCCGCCACGCGGGCCAGCCGGCCCAACACCGCCGGTTCCAGGCGCGCCTCCACCGACTGCTCCCGCATCACGGTGGTGTCGGCGAGGCCGATGCCGAGCGCCGACAGCACCCCGGCCATCGGCGGCACCAGCACGACACGGATGCCGAGCGAATCGGCCACCGCGCACGCGTGCTGCCCGCCCGCGCCCCCGAACGTCGTGAGCGCGTACTCCGTGACGTCGTGTCCCTTCTGCACCGAGATTCGCTTGACCGCATTGGCGATGTTCGCGACCGCCACCCGCAGGTACCCCTCGGCGACCTGCTCCGGGCTGCGATCGTCAGCCGTCCGGCGGCGGATGTCCTCGGCGAGTTCGGCGAACCGCCGCCGCACAACATCCGCGTCCAGTGGCAGGTTGCCCTCCGGGCCGAACACACGCGGGAAGCAGGCGGGCTGGATTCGGCCGAGCATGACGTTGGCGTCGGTGACCGTGAGCGGCCCGCCGTTGCGGTAGCAGGCCGGACCGGGGACGGCTCCCGCCGAGTCAGGCCCGACCCTGTACCGTCCACCGTCGAAGCGCAGGATCGACCCGCCGCCCGCCGCCACCGTGTGAATGTCGATCATCGGCGCGCGCAGCCGAACACCGGCCACAGTGGTGGAGAAGACCCGCTCGTACGCTCCGGCGTAGTGGGACACGTCGGTCGAGGTGCCCCCCATATCAAAGCCGATCACCTTGTCGAAGCCGGCCAGCCGCGACATGCGGGCCATGCCGACGATCCCGCCGGCCGGGCCGGACAGGATCGCGTCCTTCCCACGGAAGTGCCCCGCCTCCGCCAGACCGCCGTTCGACTGCATGAACATCAGCCGCACGCCCGGCAGTTGCCGCGCCACCGCCCCCACGTAGCGGTCGAGCACCGGCGACAGGTACGCGTCGACCACGGTGGTGTCACCGCGCGGCACCAGCTTCATCAGGGGACTGACCTCGCTGGAACACGAGACCTGGTCGAAGCCGATCTCCCGGGCCAGCCTCCCGATCTCCCGCTCGTGCGCCGGGTGCAGGTGGCTGTGCAGGCAGACCACGGCCACCGCGCGGATGCCCTCCTCGCGCAGGCGCCGCAACGCCGGCGCGAGCCGTGCGAGGTCGGGCGTGCGCAGCACCGTGCCGTCGGCGGTGATCCGCTCGTCCACCTCGACCACCTGCTCGTACAGCATCTCCGGCAGCACGATGTGCCGGTCGAAGATCCTCGGGCGGTTCTGATAGCCGATGCGCAGCGCGTCTCCGAACCCCTCGGTGATGACCAGCGCCGTACGCTCGCCCGTGCGCTCCAGGAGCGCGTTGGTGGCCACTGTGGTCCCCATCCGGACCGTGTCGATGAGTTCGACCGAGATCAGCGCCGTGCCGGGGACGCCCAGCAGCGCCCGGATTCCCGCCACGGCCGCGTCCGGATAGCGCGCCGGGTTCTCCGACAGCAGCTTGTGCGTGACCAGCCGCCCGTCCGGGCGCCGTGCGACGACGTCCGTGAACGTGCCGCCCCGGTCGATCCAGAACTGCCAGCGTCCCTCAGCCATCGGGATCCCCCTCTCCGCGCCCCTGGACCACGCGGATACCCCTCCTCATCGTAGGAAGCCGCGGCCCGGCCACCGTGCGGCGCCTTTCCTCCCGGCTCGGCGCCGCTCGCGCCGTCCATCCCGCTGCCGCGGCGATCCCGAGGCGGGCGTTCCCCCCCCGACACATGATCCCGGGGCAGGTATATGACATAAAGATCGACGCCAGCCAGCTCATGCGCTGAGGACCTACACCGACCAGATCAAGAGCTGAGCGACCACGGGCCGGCGTCCGCCTGCTCCGGACGCCCGGAACTCGCCTACCGGCCCTGCTGTGCAGGCGAGTCCCATCGCACCCGCTGCGCAGCGGGTGCGATGGGACCATTGAGCGTCCAGGACCGGTCGTGGGGGAGCGGGCCCAGGTCGAGGAACGCGGCCGTCTCGACGTCGGGACGACCGCGCCGCCCGCCCGCTCGCGCTTCAAGCCCAGACCGGCGAGCCAGGTGTGTCCCGCCCGGAGAGCAGGCTGTCGAAGCGGCCGTAGTCGAGGGCGAACCGGTCGAAGGACCGCAAATCAGGCGGCGGCATCATATCCCTCCCTGTGGGACGCGTCAGCCGCGAGACGACAGCACTCTAGCGATCATGTGCCGGGCGAGATGCGGTGACCAAGGATGGTCGTCCTGAGCGAGGCTGTCTCATCTCCGCTGAGACGGGACCCGCGGAAGGTGAAGCCAGGCTGGAGTCTCGCTCAGTCACCGGCGACGCTCGTTCGCCTGTTCACGGAGGGCGTCAGCGTGAGCAGCCCGGGGGACTGCGGCGGCTTCGGCTTACTTGACATAATGTTCATTATCGAGCAATGCGGAGAGGGTTTCCGGGGCACCGTCGAGGCCGTACGATCACGGCATGGTGGGACCAACCGAGATGGTCGTCTTCTTCGTACTCGCCGCCATCGTGCTGGTGATCGTCGCCGTGGTCGCGGCGCGCGCAGGAGCCCGGCCCAGCGCGCGGCTCGCATGGCGGACGCCGGGGCTCATGCCGCCAATCTCGTACGACCTCCAGGAACGCGTCCGCGAGCTGTGCGCCGATGGCAAGAAGATCCACGCGGTAAAGGCGGTCAGAGACGGAACCGGGCTCAGCCTCAAGGAAGCCAAGGACGTCGTTGACGCCCTGGACGCCGGACGGCCCGTCCCCGGCGTCGAGCCGTCCACCCCGCGCGGCGACCTCGCCTCGCGGGTGCGCGAGCTGAAGGCCGCCGGCCGCACCGAACAGGCGATCTTCCTTGTACGCGGCGAGACCGGCATGGGACAGGACGAAGCCGAGACGTTCACCAACGCCCTCTGACCTGCCTCGACGCCCCGCTCCGCCCCTTCCACGGCCGGACGACCTCTCGGATCCGCATGATGCAGGACGAAGCCTGACCAGCGCGAAGAGGTGGCTACCGCCCGCCGCGCGTAACGGCCGACGGCGACCACCTCCGAGCCGCGCCAGGCGGCTTACTTCCATGTGATTCACCCGGTCAGGCGCGCATACGACACCCGACCAGGAGAATCACGAACTCCGCGCGGTGACGGCACTCTCGAGCATCGACCGGTGGCGCAGCATCCACGCCGCCGACCGGGCCCGCCAGGCCATCGACCACAACGGAGCCGGATCATCGGACTCGGGCGTCACCCACCCCTTGACCGCCTCGGCCGCGCAGTCCCGGATGGCGTACTCCACCATCCGGGACACGAAACCGTCCCGTTCGGCGGCGGGAAGCCCGTAGCCGTCCAGGAAGTTCCGCAACTGCGCGGCCCGCGCCGACGCGCCGAGCAGATGGTGCCGCTCGGCAACGTCGTCGTCGTGCAGTTGTGCGTTCCACCACGCGGTGGCGGCGATCTCGTCGAGCCGGTCGGTCGGCCCGGCGGACGTCCAGTCGATGAAGGCGACCGGCAGACCGTCGCGCGCCACGGTGTGCCACGGCCCCGCGTCCCTGTGGCTGATGATCGCCTCAGGGGCCGAGCTGTGGAACGGCCACCACTGCCAGACCGCGTCCGGCGGTGGCCGGAAACTCGCGGTGGCGTCGTGGAGTTCGCGTAGCAGGCGGCCGACCCGCCAGATCCCCTCATCGGTCCAGGCGCGCGGGTGGACGAACTCGCCGTCGATGTACGTGACGACGTCGCGTCCCTGATCGTCGTAGCCGTCGCCGACGAGGCGAGGGCTGCCGGTGAAGCCGACATTCTCCAGGTGTCGTAGTAGGGCGTGGACGGTCTCCGTCCAGGGCCCGGCCGGGCGCAGCACCGTGTCGCGATGCCGGATCACCGGTGTGGGATTGCCCTTGGCCCCACGCAGAGGCTCGAAGGGTGATTGCGAAGACACTCAGACTCCTCGTGATCAAAATCATGACGCCATGGGACATGGACGCCATGCGGGCAAGAAGGCAGGGACATCCCTGCGGTCATGCGGATCACTTCGACGCGAGGAGCCGCGCTTCACGGGCGACTCGTCAACGCCCGGAGAAGGGCCCCAAGACCGGGGCCGGACGCGTCATGCGTCAGAGAGCGACAGGCTCCCGCGTCGAAGCGTGAGTCTCGCCGGAAACCATGATCGTCATGCTCGACCTCCAAAGAGCCGGGGTTGCCGTGAACACTGTCATGGCGACTTCCGGCTCGCAACACGTTTTCTCGCGCAGGGCGACGGCCGACGCCGTTTCCGGCTCACGCCTCGCGCTCCAATGTCAGGAAAAATCCCACTAAGTCCCATACCGGACAGAAGGTGAATTCTGTCCGGTATGGGATGAATTATCCAGCTTTCCGCCAAGGGGGCCTGTCCTGCCTCAGCGAACTTGGCCTCCGTCTCATCAAGGTGGCCCCCGCGGGATTTCGTCTCACCAAAGTGGCTCCGCGCGGCAACATGACGGTGCCGGGAGCTTGATGTGCGGCATGTCGCCTTGGTGTGCGTGCTGCCGGGTCTGATGGGGATCAGCGCATTGCGCTCATGGCGCGTTCGATCTTCTCGCTCGGATACGGCGTCGTCCTACTGGTGCCGAACAGGTCCCAGTAGAAGTCGTTCATGATCGCCGCCACGGGTGCGTACCGGCGGATCACCGCGGCCACAGCCGGTGGAGCACCGGCGAGGTCCGCGCCGTCCGCGCACGCGCGAATGTACTCGTTGCGATGCGCCGGTCCCCCGTTCTGCGGCGCCCCGCATCCCTGGGCAGCCAGCAGGGCAACACTCACCTGCACTGGCACATCGCTCCCCTGCCTCCCGGCACTCCTTACGAGCAGCAGCAGTACCACGCTCTGATGACTGGGAACGGAGTGATCCCCTGGTCAGCGCGGCAGGCCCTCGATCTTGCCGCCCGTCTCCGCGCGGCCCTGGCCAGGATCGGCGAAGACAAGTGACGCCTGGCAGGCTGTTTCCCGTTGGCGTCGGGGCCATTTTGTTGAGGAATCCGTAATTCTGGGGACCACATTGCGGGGACGGCCGTCTTGACGGGCGGGGGGAATGTCAACCGACCTGCACGTCACGGATCCGGCTGCGGGGAAACTTCAGTGGGGAACTCTGTTCCTGGGGGCGCGGGCCATTCTCGTAGCCGGAAACCTGCATCTGACCAATGATTATATTTTCGGATCATGTACTCCCCCATCGAGCCCTACGACCGCGGGCGCCTGGACACCGGCGACGGCCATCTCATCTACTGGGAGGTCTGCGGCAACCCAGAGGGCAAGCCCGCGGTCGTCGTCCACGGCGGCCCCGGCTCAGGCTGCACACCAGGCCAGCGCCGTGGTTTCGACCCGGCCCGCTACCGCATCATCCTGTTCGACCAGCGCAACTGCGGGCGAAGCCTGCCCCATGCGAGCGACCCGGAAGTTGATCTGTCGGCTAACACCACACACCATCTTGTCGCCGACATGGAGCGGCTGCGCGAACATCTCCATGTCGACCGATGGCTGCTCTACGGCGGGTCGTGGGGCTCCACGCTTATGCTCGCCTATGCCGAGGCGCACCCCGAGCGGGTGTCGGAGATGGTCATCACCGGCGTCACCATGACCCGCCGCTCCGAGATCGACTGGCTCTCTCGCGGTGTCGGCCGGTTCTTTCCCGAACAATGGCAGCGCTTCCGCGCGGGGGTTCCTGAGGACCAGCGCGATGGCGATCTGCTGGCCGCCTACGCGCGTCTCATGTCCGACCCCGACCCTGCCGTGCGGGCCAAGGCGGCTCACGACTGGACGGCCTGGGAGGACGCGGTGATCTCTTTGGAGGTCAACGGCAAGCCGAACGCCTACAGTGACCGGCCGCCCGCTGATCTGCAGGCCTTTGTCAGGATCTGCGCGCACTACTTTTCGAACGCCGCCTGGCTGGAGGAGGGCGTCCTGCTGCGCAACGCGCACAAGCTGGCCGGCATCCCCGGCGTGCTCGTCCATGGGCGCTTCGACCTGGGTGGGCCGCTGGAGACCGCCTGGCAGCTGGCCCAGGCTTGGCCTGATGCGCGCCTCGTCGTTGTGGACGACTCAGGGCACACCGGCAGTGACACCATGCGCAAGGAAATCCGCGCCGCCCTGGACGGCTTCGCCGGCCCCCAGTCGTGCATTGATTGACCAGGACAGTGGGTCGTCGCCACCGGCGGCTCGGCCACCGAGGACGGCGTCACGCTGTACGTGCACGGAGGCGGGCTTCGAGCACACCCAGCCGACGCTGGAGCCCCTCATGGCCCATCGGCGCACATCGAGCGGCAGCCACTCGACACCCGCGGTCTCTCCTGGTCGGGTCAGGTAGGTCGCGGCCACCTCATGCCTGGCCGCCGAACACTGCCGAGCGAGTTCGCCGCCGAGAAAACCGCTGCCGCCGATGATTAGGAATCTCATGGCCGCTCACCAGAGTTGATCAGTAGGTCTGTCCAGGTCAACGACCGTCACCGCACTTCCCCGCCCCGGACAACGTGGTCCGGGCGTCCATGGTCAGGTGAGTCGAGGTATCCCCCGACGCCGGCCGCGTCCCGAGCAGGTTCAGCTCTTCCGAGCCTCGATGAGGAAGCGCTGCGAGTAGGCCACGAAGGGGCCGTGACGCTCGAGGAAATCGTGGAGCTCGGCCAGGCGGTCGCGGTACGCGTCGACGGTGAAGTCCGGGACGATCCAGATCACCTTGCGGAGGAAGTGGACCACCGCCGCGATGTCGTAGAACTCCATTCGGAGTGCTTCCTGACGAAGGTCGACGACCTCCAGACCCGCCGCCTCCGCGCTGAAAGTCGCCTCCATCGGGGTCGCCCCGGCTGTGGTCGCCAGCGGCCCCAAAGACGGGTGGACCGAAGCGTCCTGAGCTTCCTGCGCCCCCATCATGAACTCGGTCAGCTCGCGCACCGAGCCCGAGCCCACCTGCTGCGAGAGATACGTGCCATTCGGACGCAGCACCCGGCGGACCTCGTCCCAGCGGGTGATCACCGGATGACGGCTGACCACCAGGTCGAAGTGGTCCGACGGGAACGGCAGGTCGGCCTCGTCGTCGACCTCGACGACCGTGGCGTCGAACTTGGCCAGGTTGCGCCGGGCGATCCCGACGTTCGGCTGCCACGATTCCGTCGCCGCTAAAACCGGTGGGGCCGCCGGAACCGAGGCCAGCACCTCTCCCCCGCCGGTCTGGATGTCGAGCGCCGCCTCGGCCTTGGCTATCCGGTCCGCGAGCAGCTTCGCGTAACCCCAGGACGGACGTTCTTCAATCGCGCGGCCGGTGAACCAAGAGAAGTCCCAGCCCTTGGTGGGGACGGATTCGCCTTCAGCGACAAGGTCTTCAAATCGGGACACCGAGCGATGATGGCAGAGGCTGGAGACCCCCGCACCGCGATTACGACGCCAGGTGGCATGCCGGCGCCCCGCTCGCGATCCCCCTTCCGTCTTGACCTGATGGCCCGGAGCTCCGCGACCGTGAGCGGGCCGAGTGGCTCAACGGAGAAGACCGGCGCGCCCTCAGCCCGCTGTTTGTCTACGTCATGCTTCATCCACGGTGAAGATCATGCTGCGTACCGCGGTGAATTCCTGGAGGCATGCCGCGTCGGCGGTCGAACGCCTCAGGATCGGTCGGTGTCTCGTACAGGGCGAGAAAGCGAACAGTCATCGTGCCGCCCTCCCGTACCGGGCGAGGACGGCGGCGCCCACCCGCTCGGCCGACAGGCACTCCAGGTAGGTGGGTGACCCGCCTGCGGGGAAGAGCCGCTCGCCGGTGCCGAGGATCGTGGGGAACGTCAGCAGCCGGTATTCGTCGATCAGGTCCTCGGCCATCAGCGCGCGCACGACGCTCAGGCTTCCAGTGATGATCACGTCACGCTGCTCGCGTTTGACGACGTCGACGAGGTCGCCGTCGATGACCGTGGAGTTCGCCCACGCCGAGGTGTCGGTCACCGTACGGGAGGCGACCAGCTTCGGCATGACGGCCGGGACCGTGGTGCCGAGCTGGACGGCCACCTCGGCGGCGCTGAACTCCAATACCTCACGGAGCACGAGCACCGCCCGCTGCCGCGGAGGCAGGATCTGCATCGCCGCCACCAGCGCGAGCCGCATGTCGGCCCGCGTCCCGGTGTCGAACCGCGCGTCGGGAAACGGCTGGAGCCAGGGAACGTCGAGGGCCGGTGTGAGCGGTGCCCCGGGGTCGTGGCTGGGCGCGCCCAACCCCGACGGCAACGGCCGCCGCGCACGCCCCTCCAGCGCGGTCAAGCAGACGTTCGTGGCGATCCGATACAGCCAGGTCCGGGTGGACGCGCGCGTGTGGTCGTACCGGTCCCGGGCCTTCCAGGCCCGCAGCATCGTCTCCTGCACCAGGTCCTCGGCCTCGTGGAACGAGCCGACCATCCGGTAGCAGTACGCCACCAGCTCACCCCGGTAAGGCTCGAGATCCACGGGCCCATCATGGCGCACACGGCGTTCCGCACGCCGGGCGAGGTGGCTGCCCTCCCGGCACGCCCGCGACGACGGCGGTCGATGCCGCGAGGTGGACGCCGGCTTCTCGTGCCGCGTCAGGCGACGTTCGCCCTGTCGACCACCTCGCGGAGCCGTTGGTCGGCAGTGTCCACCCGTACCCGCTCGGCCGTGCCGAACAGTCTGGATCGCACGCGCCGGCCGGGACGGCTCCCGGTCGGCGCGCCAGGCACCCGCGATCTCGTGTCAGCTCAGATGCCGGACGAAGAACCTCAGTGAGCTGTCCACTTCACACGACGGCACATCCCCGTGCTTGCCGGGGTTGGCATGCAGCGTCTTCTGAGCCGAGGCCAGGGCGTCGAACAAGGCCAGGCTCTGGTCTCGCGGCACCATCTGGTCGTCCCACTGGACCAGGAACTGCACCGGCACGGTGATCCGCGCGGCGTCTTCGGCCAGCCCGTGCACGCCGAGCAGGCCCAGCATCGCGGCGCGGATCCGGGGCTCCGCGGCGATGAGCGGGATGCCGAGCCCGCAGCCCATCGACATGCCGCAGTAGCCCACCGGACCGACACCGACCTGGTCGAGGCGCTGGACCGCGGTCAGGACCGCCTGCCAGTCCGCGACGGCCTGACCGGCCAGATAGCTGTGCACGCCGGCGACCAGCGCGCTCGGATTCTCACCGGCGGCCATGCCGGCCCGCATCTCGGCCGCGATCCGGCCGAACTCCTCGTCCCTGGGGCGGTCGCCGTGGTTGGGCGCGTCGATCGCGACGACAGCGAAACCCTCGGCAGCGTAGCGACGCGCGCGGGACACGACGCCGGGGGCCGTCTTGTGCTGCCCGCCGCCGTGGCCCAGCAGAATCAGGGGACGAGTACCGCGGGCGTCTTCCGGCGTCCACAGCACGCCGGGGATCTCGTCGAGGGTGAAGAACTGCTCGGTGACGCCGTTCGACGACGTCTGGGAGGTGAAGCGCATCAGCGTTTCAAGCCTTTCGGGATGCCTTGCGCGGGCGCTCCCTAGGCCATGCAAAGGAGGGAGCCCCGACCTGTCGCAGTGTTGATCGGTCTCACCTCCTTGAATTCGCAGTGGTGCACGGCGACGCCGAAGGTATCACAAAGATCATCACTCGCGGTTCGTCGGGGCGAACGTTGCCTGACGCGGCATCGTGGCGAAGGCGCTGGAGCCGCCGCACTGGACGGGCCGCGAAGCTCGCCGGTTCCGCCAGAGCCGCATCGGCCTGTAGATGGTCACCGGGCCGCTCACGACCGCGACCGATCCCGGTCCAGATAGGCGTTGAACTCGGCGAGCAGGGCGGCCATCGCCACGGCGAACCCGCGCCGGTGATCGTCGACCGTCAGCGAATCGGCCGTTCCGCGTCGATCACCGCTCGGTCCTGGCGTAGGCGGTATCGGCGCTCCACCGCGCCGCGTACGCGCCGCTCGTCGGCGACCTCGAGGATGCCTCCGGCGGCGAGCGGGTGGCGGGCACGCCCGGGTTCACCATGTCGGACGAGTACGTTCCGCACGCGGTGGCCGCCGTCCGCCTGCTCCAAGCTCAGCCGGCGGTGGATCCGGGGCGGGTCTTCGTTGTCGGTCACAGCATGGGAGGCAAGGTGGCGCACCACGTCGACGCGGCCGACGTCGCCGAGTGGTCGGCTTCGCGGGGCGGCCCGGCGGCGGGGGCGGCCCCGGGTGCCCGTAGGCTCGAGGCATCCCCTCCCCTGCCGCGTGTGTGAAAGGTGATGCCCCCATGCCCTCCGCGTTCCGCCTGTTCCGTGCCGTCGCGATCGCCGAGGCGTTCTCCTGGGCGGGCCTGCTCGTCGGCATGTTCTTCAAGTACGTGGTGGTCGGCAACGAGATCGGCGTGCGGATCTTCGGGCCGATCCACGGCGTGCTGTTCGTGCTCTACGCGCTCGCCGTGCTGTCCGCCGCGCGTTCGGGGCAGTGGAGCCGCGGCACCGTGGTGCTCGGGCTGGCGTGCGCGGTGCCGCCGTTCGTCACGGTGTGGTTCGAGCGGCGGATGACCCGGCGCCTGGAGCCGGCCGCCCCGCTGGCGGCCGCCCACGCGGAATCGGCCTGACCGCGCCGCCACCTCTTCAGGTCGAGCGGACGAACACCGCGATGGTCGCCCCAGGTTCGGTCAGGCGCTGCCAGCCGAGCCGTTCGTAGAACTTGATCGCGTCATGCGCCGTCAGCAGCCAGCAATCGGGCGCGCCCTCGCAGAGAAGGTCGAGAATGCGGCCCGCCAGTCCTTGTCCGCGGGCGTGCGGGCTGACCGCGAGCTCGTCCACCTCCAACGCCCCCACCAGCCGCTTCACCGCTTGCTCGCCGACCTCCGCACGCACCCGGTCGTAGGCGCGACCTGCGGGGAAGGGGTCTTGCGTCGGCCATGCCGTGCCGAATCCTGCGGGGTTGCCGTCGTGCGCGGCAAGCACCGCTGTGAATCCCGGGCGATGTGCGTCCGTGACCAGCCGGTTGGCGAAGCCGGCCGTGCCGTGCTCGTCCTCGTACCAGGGTGGGCCGCTGAACGAGAGGCTGTAGATCTCGATGAGTTCGGCGGCGCGGACGAGCGTTTCTTCGCCGGTGAGCCGTTCAAGCTTCATGTGCTGACCTTCGCTGGTAGGGCCTGGGCGGCGGAGGGGGCCATGCGCATGGCGTTTCAGGGCCCGGTGGCTGCGCGCAGACGCGCGATGGGCAGGAGCATACTTCGAAGGTCGACCTTGCAAGCCCAGCATTCCTAATGCGGCGGGCGGCGCTGCCAGACGGCGAGGTCTGGTGCGCGGAGGTGAAGTGGGACGGGGCCCGCGCGGTGGCCTACGCCTCGACGATCGCCTTCGCCGGCAAGCCGGGAACCCCCCGTACGAGGTCCCTCCTGGGCCCAGCCTTCGATCCGAAAGCTACTGACGGGTTACTTGTCACCTCGTTCGCTGCTCGTTAACGGCACCCCAAAGTCCGTGAAACGCTTATCCACCCGCAGGTGCGCTCGCCGCTGCCGGACTGCTGAACTGCTGAACTGCTGAACTGCTGAACGAGCGCCGTACCTGGAAGAACGCCACATATGGCCAGGACCCGGGTGCGCTCATTCGGCGGTCAGAGGCTTGGCGATGTGTTCGAGCGGCTGCTGTTCCGCTCGTACGCCGAAGGCGAGTTCGGCGATGCCGCCGAGGGCCATGGCGGCGGCGCCGATGAGGAAGCCGACGGCGACGAGGGTCGTATTGCCGGTGGCGATGAATCCGCCGAACAGCAGCGGTCCGGTGATGCCGCCGATTCCGGTGCCGACGGCGTAGAACAGGGCGATCGCCAGCGCCCTCGTCTCCATCGGGAAGATCTCGCTGACGGTGAGGTAGGCCGAACTGGCCCCCGCCGATGCCACGAAGAATGTGAGGGCGACCAGAGCGACGAAGGACACGGCGGTCAGGTCGCCGTCCATGAGCAGCAGCGCGAGCACCACGGCGAGCGCGGCCGAGCCGAGGTAGGTCCCGGAGATCATCGGTACGCGTCCGACGGTGTCGAAGAGCCGTCCGAGCAGCAGCGGCCCGAGGAAGTTCCCGAACGCGAAGACCACCATGAAGTACGGCACCGCGCCGGAGGCGACGCCGAAGAAGGTGTGCAGGATCGTGCCGAGGTCGAAGGTGACGGCGTTGTAGAGGAACGCCTGCCCGATGAACAGGGCCAGCCCCAGGATCGTCCGGCGAGGGTAGCGCTTGATCGCGACCTCGGCGATCTCGCGGAAGGGTATCGCCCGGCGCTGCCGTACGGTGATGCTCCCGTAGGGTGGGGCGAGCTCGCGGCCGGTCTCCGCGCGGACGCCGGCCTCGATCGTGCCGACGATGTGGTCGGCTTCCTTCTCCCGGCCGTGGATGAACAGCCAGCGGGGGCTTTCGGGCACGTGCCGCCGTACGACCATGATGCCGATGCCGAGCATGCCGCCGAGGCCGAAGGCGAGCCGCCAGCCGATGTCGGTGGGTAACAGGCTGGACAGCAGCACCAGGGCGGCGGCGCTGCCGAGCGCCGATCCGGCCCAGAAGCTGCCGTTGATGGTGAGGTCGACCTGGCCGCGGTTGCGTGCCGGGATGAGCTCGTCGATGGCCGAGTTGATCGCGGCGTACTCTCCTCCGATGCCCATGCCGGTGAGGAAGCGGAACAGGAACAGGTACCAGGGGGCGAAGGAGAAGGCGGTGGCGACGGTCGCGACGACGTACAGCGCGAGCGTGATCATGAAGAGTTTCTTGCGTCCGTAGCGGTCGGTGAGCTGTCCGAAGACCAGGGCGCCGACGCAGGCTCCGGCCACGTAGACGGCGGCGGCGGTGCCGATGTCGGCGGCGGTCAGGTCGATGCCGCTGCCCGGTTCTGTCATGCGGGGTGCGATGGTGCCGACGATGGTCACCTCGATGCCGTCGAGGATCCAGACGGTTCCCAGGCCGATGACGATCCGCCAGTGGAAGCGCGACCAGGGCAGCCGGTCCAGGCGGGCGGGGATGCCGGTGCGGACGACCTTGAGCTGCTCGGCTCCCATCGGCACCGCTCCCCTGCTCAGCCCGTGCTCTTTCCGTGGCCGTGGCCGTGTCCTCCCGGCGTTCGGCGGGTGCCGGAAGGCGTATCTCTCAGCCTCTTCGCCGGGCCGGGCGGGCGCATCCCTCGATCGGGTAGTCGTACGGGCGGCCGCGCGGATGTCGGTGGGGCCGGATACGGTGTGGATCATGCTTCCGGCTCGGTTGAACCGCCTCACCGTGGAGGAGGCCGCGGATCGCTATGTGGAGCTGGTCCGGGCCAAGACGTCGACGGGGGCGTTGTCCCCCGCCACCGCCGAGTTGTACGCGCGGGATGTCGCCACGTTCGTACGGCTGGCGGGGCCGGAGCGGGTGCTGGACGATCTCACGGGCGAGGACGTGGACGCCGTGCTGCTGGCGTTCGCCCGCAAGCCGGACGAGCGCCGCCGCGCGGCGGAGTCCCCGGGCGCGGCGGGCACCAGGAACACGGGGGGCACGGGGGGCACGGGGGCGGGGACACAGAGCGCGGCGTCGCAGGGGCGGTTCCGTCGGTCGGTGTCGGCGCTGTTCAAGCATGCGGCGCTGGCGGGGTGGGTGCAGCTCAATCCGATGGCGGCCGCGTCGGTCACGGCGCGGGAGCGTGGTGGTCTGCGGGCCGAGCGGCGGGCGCTGACGAAGGAGCAGGCCGAGGGGCTGATCGGGGCGGCCCGGTCGCCGGCCGAGGAGCCGGCCCGGCGCAGGGATCAGCGGACCGATGCCCGTGACGCGTTGATCGTGTTGCTGTTGGCGACGGTGGGGCCGCGGGTGTCGGAGCTGGTGCGGGCCGACGTCGAGGATTTCTACACCAATGACGGTGTGCGCTACTGGCGGATCTTCGGCAAGGGTGGCAGGACGCGGGACGTGCCGCTTCCCCGTGACGTCGCCGAGGCGTTCGACGCCTACCTCGCGGTGCGGGCGGCGAGTCAGGAGAAGGCGCTGCTGCTGTCGTGGCGGGGCAGGCGGCTGGCTCGGGGGGACGTGCAGGGGGTGATCGACCGGGTGCAGCGGCGGGTGGAGCCGGGGCGACGGCGGAGCGTGACGCCGCACGGGCTGCGGCACACGACGGCGACGCACCTGCTCGCCGACGGGACGGACATGGACGCGGTACGGCGGGTGCTGGGGCACAGTGACCTGTCGACGCTCGGTCGGTATCGCGACGAGCTTCCGGGCGAGCTGGAGGTGGCGATGCGGGCGCATCCGCTGCTGCGCGGCCCTCGCGGCGGGGCGGATGGAGCGCATGGGGCGAAGCTCGGCGGGACGGGTGAGTCTGCGGATGGGTCTGCGGATGGGTCGGCGCCCGTCGCTGACCGCCGGAGCCGGGAGGTCGGAGATCGCAGCCGGGACGAGGACGGCTGAGCGGTGAGTCAGCCGGCGGTGGCGTTCCGTTGGACGAACATGGCCATGACTGGACGACACCGGACGGATCTCGCGAGGATGTAGCGCATGACCGTGTTCTCCGCACTCGCGTCGTTCGCCGTCGTCGCCGGGCTGATGACGATCGTGCCCGGCTTGGACACCGCCCTGGTCCTCCGGTCGGCGATCACGGGCGGGCGGCGGCAGGCGTTCGCGACCGCGCTGGGCGTCAACACGGGCGTGCTGGTGTGGGGTGCGGGCGCGGCGGTGGGAGTGTCGGCCCTGCTGACCGCGTCGCAGACGGCGTACACGGTGCTGCGGCTGGCCGGGGCCGCCTATCTCGTCTGGTTCGGTGCGACCATGGTGTTGCGCACGCTGCGCGGCCGGGCCGCGACTTCCAATGCGGTGACCACGAATTCGGTGACCACGACGACCGATGAGGCCGGGCGCACCGAGGCCGCCGGTGGAGCCGTCGCTCCTGGGACCTCGCCGGAGACGGGGCCGGAGACAGGGCTCGTGACAGGGCCGGGCGGAGCGTGGGCGCGCGGCCTGGTGACGAATCTGCTCAACCCCAAGGTCGGCGTGTTCTATGTGGCGATGCTGCCGCAGTTCATCCCGGCGGACGCGCCGCATCTGCTGACGGGGCTGCTGCTGGCGCTGGTGCACAACGTCGAGGGGATGGCGTGGTTCACCCTGCTGATCTTCGGAACGCATCTGGCGCGTGCGTGGCTGTCGGGAGCGCGGGTCCATCGGGTCATCGACCGGGTCACCGGCGCCGTTCTGGTCGGGTTCGGCCTGCGCCTGGCTTTGTCCGGGAACCAGGTGTGACCGACCACGGACGTCGGCGCCGCCGCTTCCCCCGAACCTCACCCGAACCTCACCCGAGGTGAGGTCCGGGGTCCTCAGGATCGGCGGGCGAGGTCAGCGGGTGAAGAACTCCGCCAGCACGGGTGCCAGGACCTCCGGGGCCACGTCGTGCGTCTGGCCGTTCAGAGTCCGCCGCCGCGCGTTCGGGAGGATGTCGGCGAGCGCCTGTACGGCGTTGCGCGCCCATGCCGGGCTGGCCCCGCCGTCGATGACGATCGTGGGCGTGGTGACGGAGGCCCACTTCTTGAGCGTCGACGGGTCGCCGCTCATCGTGTCGCCCATGACGGCCGCGTCGTAGGGCAGCGTGTGCGCGACGGCTTCGAAGACCAGCCAGATCGGGCTCTCGCGCATGGGGGTCACGTACTCGGCGGGCATGTCCACGGCCGCGGCCAGGAAGAGTTCGACCGCGTCTCCCCTGCGCCCTTCGGCCACGAGCCCGGCGAGCGTGCCCTGGTAGCCAGATGAAACGGCGCCATCGCGCGCTCATAGATAACGACCGCCGAGCTGACGTCCGGCGTGAACTTCTTCGCCAGTTCGACGGCCTGGGCCGACTCGGCGTTCTGCTGAACTTGTCGCTGAACATGCCGCCGACGACCACCAGACCGATCCAGAACACGAGGACGGCCCATTTCATTTGGCTCTCCGGTCGGACGGAAGTGCTGATACTCGCATGGGAACTCCGCTGAAAGGCTCAGGCAAGGGGGATGCCGACTGCCTGAAGAAGGTCGACGTTCATATGCCGCAGCGTGCCGATCCGTCCTGTCAGGCTCAGCACAGATCCCTGTTGGATCGCCCCTCAGCCCTGCTTGCTGTAGAGGCGGAGCGTGATCGGGGCGCACACGAGGGTGATGACGGCGGTCGCGGTGAGGGACCAGGCGACCGCGCCGCCGGCGCCGCCGGTGTCGTTCATCAGGTCCCGGGCCGCGGTCGCGACGTGGCTGAGCGGGTTGACGTCGACGAAGGCCTGGAGCCAGCCGGGCATGGTGCTGGGCTGGACGAAGATGTTGCTGGCGAACGAGAGCGGCATCAGCACGGCGTTGGCGATGCTGATGACGACGGCCGGGTCGTGGATGACCAGGGCGACCGCGGCCCACAGCAGGGACAGCGAGAGCCCGAAGGCGACGCCCAGGGCGACCGCGGCGAGCACGCCCAGCGCGCCGCCGTCGGGGCGGTAGCCCATGATCAGGCCGAGGACCACCACGATGGCGGAGGCGAACAGGTAGCGGGCGGCATCGCTGAGCAGGCCGCCGAGCACGAAGGCGACGCCCAGGGCGACCGCGGCGAGCACGCCCAGCGCGCCGCCGTCGGGGCGGTAGCCCATGATCAGGCCGAGGACCACCACGATGGCGGAGGCGAACAGGTAGCGGGCGGCATCGCTGAGC